>CAVUKA010000003.1:822500-892488 GCA_963741945.1 uncultured Gemmatimonadales bacterium
TGGAGATTGAACAGGGCGTAGCCGACGCTGGTGCCGTCCACCATGCTGACCAGCACACCGCGCTCGCGGCTCCGGATGTTGCCCGCCCACGGTCCCCATTCGAGGAAGCGGTGGTGGATCACGCCCTCGCCGCGGGTGTCCGTGAGGAACTCACCGCGATAGCCGAACAGGCCGCGAGCGGGGATGCGGAAGACCAGGCGGCTCAGGCCGCCCGTGGCGCCGCGCATCTCGATCATCTCGCCCTTCCGCTTGCCGAGCCCTTCGATCACGGTGCCCACGAACGCCTCGGGGACATCCACCATGACTTCCTCGTACGGCTCGAGCGTGTGCCCCTGCTCGTCCTTGCGGGTGATCACGCGCGGGCGCGACACGGCGAACTCGTACCCCTCGCGCCGCATGGTCTCCATGAGGATGCCCAGGTGCAGCTCGCCCCGTCCCGAGACGGTGAACGTGTCGGGCGACGCGGTGTCTTCGACGCGCAACGCCACGTTGCGTTCCAGCTCGCGGTAAAGCCGGTCCCGGATCTGGCGGCTGGTGACGTACTTCCCTTCCCGGCCCGCGAACGGCGAGTTGTTGACGACGAAGTCCACCGACACCGTGGGCTCCTCGACGGCGATCCCCTCGAGCCGGTCCGGGTGCTCCGGGTCGGCCACGGTGGCGCCGATCTCCACGCCCTCGAGGCCTGCGATGGCCACGATATCGCCCGCGCCCGCCGATTCGGACTCGGTGCGCTCGAGCCCTTCGAAGGTGTAGAGCTTCGCGATGCGGCCGCGTCGGGGCTCGACGCCCTCGGCTTCCGGGTGCTTCGGGTCGAGGAGGACCACGGCGTCGCCCAGCGACAGCCGGCCGCGCTCGATGCGCCCGATCCCCAGGCGACCCAGGTAGGGGGAATGGTCGATGGTGGAGATGAGCATCTGGAACGGCGAGGCCTCATCGGCGGGCGGCGCGGGGACGGCGCTCAGGATGGTCTCGAAGAGCGGTGTGAGATCGATGCGCTCGTCGTCCGGCGCGCGCGCGGCCCATCCTTCGCGGGCCGACGCATACAGGAAGGGCGAGTCCAGCTGTCGGTCGGTGGCCTCGAGCTCCATGAAGAGCTCGAGCACCTCGTCATGGACGCGCAGCGGGTCCGAGTCGGTGCGGTCCACCTTGTTGATGACCACGACCGGCTGCAGCCCGAGCGCCAGCGCTTTCCGCGTCACGAACCGCGTCTGCGGCATCGGTCCCTCGAAGGCGTCCACGAGCAGCAGGACGCCGTCCACCATCCGGAGGATCCGCTCCACTTCGCCGCCGAAGTCGGCGTGCCCGGGCGTATCCACGATGTTGATCTTGTGGTTCGCCCAGTGGACGGAGGCGTTCTTCGACAGGATGGTGATCCCCCGCTCCCGCTCCAGCGGGTTCGAGTCCATCACCCGCTCGGCCACCTGCTGATTCAGCCGGAAGGTCCCCGCCTGCCGGAGCATGTGGTCCACGAGCGTGGTCTTGCCGTGGTCCACGTGGGCGATGATGGCGACGTTCCGAAGCATTCAGGTTCCCGGGCGCTCGAGTTCTTCTGTTGTCGTTCAGCCCGCATAATACCACCGAGCGGCCTGGGAGTTTCGTTCCGGGTTGGATCGCCTAGCCGCCGTCCGCGGCAATGTGAACCGCCACGTGCCGCGTCCTCGGCCCATCGTACTCGCAGAGGAACACGCGCTGCCACGTCCCGAGGACCAGGTCGTCGTCCTGGATGAGGAGGGTGAGGCCGGGCCCGGCGAGGAGGGTCTTGATGTGGGAATCGGAGTTGCCCTCGGCGTGGCGGTAGTCGCCCTGGTGCGGGGCCAGTCGTCGCAGGGTGGTGAGGATGTCGCGCTGGACATCGGGGTCGGCGCCCTCGTTGACGGTGAGGGCGCAGGTGGTATGCATGGACCAGAGGTGGATCACGCCTGTGCGCGCGCCCGCCTGGCGCACGCGCTCACGCAACTGCCCGGTGATGTCCACCATCTCCTGGCGCTCGGACGTGCGGATCTCGAGACGGTCCGTCATTTCTCGCCTCCTCCGATGTGGTAGATTCGCCGCTGCTCCACCTGCACGGTCACGTGGGTGATGCCGAACCGATCGTGCATCCGCTCGTGGATCTCGGTGAGCACGGCCTGGGCCTGCTCGATGTCCGCGACAATGGCGTGGCCGCTCATGGCGAAAAAGCCGCTGGTCACGGTCCAGACGTGCAGGTCGTGCACGGCCACCACGCCATCGATGTCGCGGATGGCGGTCCGGATCTCCTCGAGGTCCAGGTGGGAGGGGACGGCCTCCAGCAGGATGTCCACGGACTCCCGGATCAGGTTCCAGCTGCTGACCACGATCAGCGCGCCCACGAGCACGGAGATGATCGGGTCGGCGGGCGTCCACCCGGTGCTGAGGATGATGGCGGCCGCGGCGATGGCGCCGATGGAGCCGAGCAGGTCGCCGAGGACGTGCAGGTAGGCGCCGCGCACGTTCAGGCTCTCGCCGGCGGAGCGGTGGAGGAGCAGCGCGGCGACGATGTTGACGACCAGCCCGACCGCGGCCACGGCCAGCATGAGCCCGCCATCGATGCTCACCGGCTGGCGGAAGCGCTTCCAGGCCTCGATGAAGATGAAGATGGAAAGGACGATGAGGCCCACGCCGTTGAGCAGCGCGGCCAGGATCTCGAAGCGGAGATAGCCGTACGTCTTTTCGGGCGTGGCCGGGCGCTGTGCGAACTTCAGGGCGAACAGGGAGAGGGCGAGGGCGCCGACGTCGGTGAGCATGTGGGCGGCGTCGGCGAGGAGCGCGAGGGAGTTGGACAGCACGCCGCCGGCGGCTTCCGCCACCATGAACGCGGCGGTGAGGCCGAGCACGATGAGCAGGTTCTTCCGCCCCGCCGCCCGGGCGTGTGCCGCCACACCGGCGCCCGGCCCGTGGGAATGGCCGGCGTGGTCGTGGCCCGTGGGCCCGTCCCGGTGCTCGTCGCCCGTTCCGCTCGATCCGTTCCTGGTGCTCACGGGCCGACGGGCGCCCCGGCCACCCAGCCGCCCACGCGGATGGACACGGGCCGGCGCTCCTCGTGGCGGACCACCAGCCGGAGCTCGCTCGGATGACCCATGACCTCGCCCTGCCGGATGCGCAGCTCCGCGGCCCCCCCGACCAGCCCTTCCCGCGCCAGGTACGCGCCGAGGGCGGCGGCTGCCGTGCCCGTGGCCGGGTCCTCGTCGATCTCCACCGCGGGCGCGAACGAGCGGGCGCGCACGCGTCCGGCATCGGCATCCAGGACGAAGGGGTAGAACACGATGAGGCGTCCGGGCCGCCCGATCTCGCGCAGTCGGTCGAAGTCAGGCCGCATGGCGTCGAGCGCGGACAGGTCCGCAAGCGGGAGGAGCGCCACGCGGATGCCGACGTCCTCCACCGCCGCCGCCGGGCGTGACGCCATCACTTCCACCGGAAGGCCGAGCGCCTCCGCGATGGCCTCGAGATCCAGAGGCACATCGACGCGCCGGGCCACGGGCATGTCCATCCAGACGACGAGCCCGTCCCCTTCCCGCACCACCCGTCCGATCACGGACCCTCCGGGCGCCACGGACCGCACACCGGCGGGCAGCTCGCCGAGCCGGCCGGAGCGGGCGAGCACGGCGAATGCCGCCGCCGTCGCATGGCCGCACAGGTCGACCTCGCCGCCCGGCGCGAAGTAGCGGAGGCGGAATGGAGGGGGGACCGGGCCGTGGTCGTGGTCGGCGGCCGCACCGCCGTCACCCGGCCCGACCTCGTCCTCGGGCGGCCAGATGAACGCCGTCTCGGAGAGCGGGTTCAGGCGCACGGCCGTGCGCGTCATCTCCGCGGCTGAAGCTTCTGTGGGATCGAGGACGACGCCCGCGGGATTCCCCCCCGGCGCCGTGGGCGACGGGGGGAAGGACACCATGCGCCATTCGCGGCTGCTCCGTTGGCTCATTGCGATCGCTCCAGCGCAAGGCGCGCGGCCGACGGGCCGGCGGCGACATCGTGGCTCGATTCGCCCGCGCGCGCGAGCGCGATTTTGAGAAGCACGGGTCCCACCAGCAGGTGGACGATGATCACTGCGGTGGTGACGGCCACGAACTGGGGGCCCCACGACGGGAACTCCGAGGCGACGAGGAGCGACAGCCCGAGCGTCACGCCGGCCTGGGAGATGAGCCCCATCCAGGCCAGTTGCTTCACCGGCTGGGGCGCGCCGGCATAGCGGGAGCCGAGGCGGGCGCCCGCCCAGGTGAACAGCGCGCGCGCGCCCACCACGACCAGCGCGGCGGACCAGAACGTGGCCACGGTGTGGAGGTCGAGGGACGCGCCGGCCAGCGCGAAGAAGATGGCGAACACCACCAGCGAATTGGCTTCAATGGCCTCGATCAGGCGGTCCCCGGCCTCCGAGAAGTTCTCGATGACGAACCCGGCCGCGACCGCCGTGAGGAGGAGCTCGACGTGCGCGGCATCGGCCACGAGCACGACCAGGTACGCGAACACGAGCGTGCCCAGGACGGTCCGCCTGGACTGGCGCTCCAGGTAGACGCTGAACGCCCAGCCGAGAGCAGCGCCAATGGCCAGGGCTCCGCCCACTTCCCACGCTACGGCCCGGACGAGCGCGGGGTCGAACGGCTCGCCACTGGTGAGCGGGCCCGTGAGCGCCAGTGCCACGGCGAACAGCACGATGACGATCACGTCCTTGAAGATGGTGGCGCCCAGGATGGTCTCCGTGAGCTCGCCGCTCGCCCCCGACTCGTTGATCACGGCAATGGTGGCGTCGGGCGAGGAGTTGGCGCACCAGATGGCAAGGAGGAGCCCCACGGCCGCGGCGAACGTCCACGACTCCCCGGCCACCACGGGGGCGACCGGCTTGAGCGCCAGCACGAGGCCCGTGATCCCGACGATGACCACCACCAGGATGCCGAGCGAGACGCCGAGGATGGACCGGAGCGACTTGCGCAGCTGCACGAGCTTCAGCTCACCTCCCGCCGTGAGGGCGATGAGCGCGAGCGCCAGCTCGTCGATGGTGCGCAGCGAATCGACCATCTCGCCCGTGATCACGCTCAGCGCGAACGGGCCCACCACGATGCCGACCAGCACGTAGCCGGTCACGCGGGGCAGCCGGAACCCGGCGGCCGCGGCGCCCGCCAGGTAGGCCACCAGAAGGGTGAAGCCGAGGAGGACGGAGACCAGCGTGCGCGGCTCGGGCGACGCCTCCAGCGCCAGCACCAGGTACGCGAAAGGCACCAGCACGGCGAGCGTCAGCAGCCGCATCACGGCCGTGCGGGGGCTAACGCGCATCGAAGAGCGTGCCGCCGAAGTCCAGCGCCACCGCCATTCGCCGCGCCGCCTTGCGAAGGCGGAGCGGCTCCGGGATAGGCGTTCGCGCGTGTGGGAGGGGCATGGGGCAGAGAGTATCACACGGTCGAGCCGGCACGCAAACCCCGGCACCACCCCCGGGTATCGCGCCGGCAGGGTGCGCGTGAGGGCCGCTCTAGACGGAGTGGCGGCGGTTCGCCGTCGCGGTTAACTTTTTCTCATCACATCCCCGGAATCCCGAGCGTAAGCCATTGTCTCACATGAGATTGTTCCGAATAGCGGCGCCGCTGGCCGTGCTGCTCGCCGGCGCGTGCTCGGACTCGTCCCGCATGGCCATGGGAGACGTGAACAGCGTGATCGTGGCGGTGAACGACACGCTCTGGCCGCAGGTGTCGGACACGGTGCTGAGCGCGCTCCAGCCCACGATCTTCGCCGTGCGGCAGGAGCCCACGTTCCTGCTCACGCGGACGGCGACCACAGGTCCGCACTGGGGCGAGCTGCGTCGCTTCCGCCAGGTCCTGGCCATCGGCCACGCCGACCAGCCGGCCGTGGCTGCGACGCTGGCGAAGGCGGGCGCGAAGAACGTCACGCCACCCGCCATTGTGGAAGCGAACGACGTCTGGGCCCGGAGTCAGCACGTCACCGCGCTGGTGCTGCCGCGCGGGAACGAAGCGGCCACGGTGGCGTCGTACGTGGACAGCCTTTCGTCGCTCCTGGACCGGCGCTACCGGGCGTGGTCGATCCGGCGCATGTACTTCAGCGGGCACGATGAAGCGCTGGCGGACACGCTGGCGCGCCAGGCCGGGTTCCGCGTGGACGTGCCGGACGTGTATCGCTGGCGACAGGTGGGCGACTCCGCCTACATGTTCCTGAACGACGAGCCGGACGCGTCGCAGCTGGTGCGCTCGCTCCTGGTGACCTGGCGCGCGGGAACCGAAGGACCGCCCGCGGTGGAGCCGGCGCTGGCGTGGCGGGATTCCGTGGCCACGCGCTTCTACGACTGGGGCCAGATCACGGAGCGCCACCCGATCCAGACCACGGAGGTCACCATCGAGGGGCAGGCGTCGGGCATCGACGAGATGCTGCAGATCCGGGGCGTGTGGAGCGGCACCGACGCGTCCTTCCCCACGGGCGGACCGTTCATCACCCGCGTGGTGGACTGTCCTGCGCAGGACCGTCGCTACCTCCTGGACGCGTGGCTCTACGCCCCGGCGAAGGACAAGTACCAGTACATCATCCAGCTCGAAACCCTGCTCGACTCCTTCCGCTGCGATGGGGCCGCCGCCAACGCACCGGCCCCATCCGCGTGAGCGCCGCGCAGCACAGCGCCCGCCGTCCGGGTAGCTCTCGCCTCGCCGCGAGCGCGAGCGTACCCGAGCCGAGCCACTCTTCGAACGAAGTGAGCCCATAACCCGTGTTCGTCCACCTCCATACACATTCCGAATTCTCGCTCCTCGATGGCGCGAACCGGCTGAGTGACCTGATCCGACGGGCGCAGGAGTACGAGATGCCCGCTGTCGCGCTGACGGACCACGGCACACTATACGGGGCGTGGCAGTTCCGGCAGCAGGCGACGAAGGCGGGGATCAAGCCGATCATCGGCATGGAAGCGTACGTGGCCCCCGGCGCGCGGCAGGAGCGGAGCGTGACCCGGGGCGAGCGGCCGTACTACCACCTGGTGCTCCTGGCCCGTGACCTGGCCGGCTACCGCAACCTGGTGCGCCTCTCCTCCATCGGCTTCCTGGAGGGCTTCTACCACCGCCCGCGCGTGGACCGGGAACTCCTGGAGCGCCATTCCGAGGGTCTCCTGGTCAGCAGCGCGTGCATGGCGGGGGAAGTGGCGCGCCACCTGATGGCCGACCGCCTGGACGCGGCCCGGGAGGCGGCCTCCTGGTACGCGGACGTCTTCCGCGACCGCTACTACCTGGAAGTCCAGGCACACGACACGGAAGGACAGGCGGGGCTGAACGAAAAGGTGTTCGCGCTGGCCGACGAGCTGTCGCTCCCGGTCGTCGCCACGAACGACGCCCACTTCCTCCGGCCCGAGGACCACGACGCGCACGACGTGCTCCTCTGCATCGGCCTCGGCAAGGACCGCGAGGACCAGAACCGGATGCGCTACGACCGCGGGCTCTATTTCAAGTCCGGGCGCGAGATGGCGGAGCGCTTCCCCGGCCATCCGGACGTGCTGGAGAACACGCTGGCCATCGCCGACCAGGTCTCGCTGGACCTGCCGAAGCAGTACCACGTCCCCAAGTTCCCGCTCCCCGACGGGATCAGCCTGGAGTCCGAGCTGCTGACGGCGCTGGCGACAGAAGGGACGAAGAAGCTCTATGGCGATCCGCTGCCGCCGCACGTCCGGGAGCGGCTGGACTACGAGCTGGGCGTGATCACGAACCCGACCGCGGACTACTCGGGCTATTTCCTGATCACCGCGGACTTCATCAACTGGGCGAAGGACCACGGGATCCCGGTGGGGCCGGGACGCGGGTCGGCGGCCGGCTCCATCGTCGCCTACGCCATGGGCATCACGGGCGTGGACCCGCTCGAGTTCGACCTGCTGTTCGAGCGGTTCCTGAACCCGGACCGCGTGTCCATGCCCGACATCGACATCGACTTCTGCTACGAGCGCAGGGGCGAGGTCATCGAGTACGTGCGGGAGAAGTACGGGCGCGACAGCGTGGGACAGATCATCACGTTCGGGACCATGAAGTCCCGGGCGGTGATCCGGGACGTGGGACGCGTGCTCGGATTCGAGCCCGCGGAGACGGACCGGCTGGCGAAGCTGATCCCGAACGCTCCCGGGAACAGCATGACGGTATCGGAGGCGAGGGAGAAGATCGGCGAGCTGCGGGAGATGGCGCGCTCCGATGACCGGGTCCGGCGCCTGCTCGACTACGCGGAGACGCTGGAGGGGCTGGCCCGCCACGCCAGCGTGCACGCCGCGGGCGTGGTCATCGCGCCCGGGCCGCTCCAGGAGTACGTCCCCGTGTGCACGCAGTCGGGCGGGCGCGGCGCCGGCTCGAACGGGGATGAGGACACGATCGTGACCCAGTGGGACATGATCGCGCTGGAGCAGGCCGGGATGCTGAAGATGGACTTCCTCGGCCTGAAGACGCTCACGGTGATCTACGACGCCGCGGACGCGGTGCGGCAGAACCACGGGGAGCTGAAGCACCCGGTCACGGGCGAAGCGTACGAGCGGATCGAGGACGTCCCGCTGGACGACGCGGCCGTATACGAGATGCTCGCCCATGGCGGCACCAGCGGCGTGTTCCAGTTCGAGTCGAGCCTGGCCACGGACAAGCTGCGGGCCATGAAGTGCGACCGCTTCGAGGACCTGGTGGCCACGAACGCGCTCATCCGGCCGGGCCCGCTGGACAGCGGGATGACGGACGTGTTCATCCGTCGGAAGCTCGGCAGGGAGCCGGTCACGTACCCGTTGCCGCAGCTGGAGGAGGTGCTGGAGCCGACGTACGGCGTCATCACCTACCAGGAGCAGCTGATGCGCATCGCGCAGGTCCTGGCCGGCTTCACGCTGGCCGAGGCGGACGTGATGCGGAAGGCCGTCGGGAAGAAGGACGCGGAGCTGATCGCCGCGCAGCTGGAGAAGTTCGTGTCGCGCGCCGAGGAGCTCGGGGTGCCGCGCGCGAAGGCGAGAGAGATCGCCGAGCAGATCGAGACGTTCGGCCGCTACGGCTTCAACCGGAGCCACTCGGTGGCGTACGCGCTGCTGAGCTACCAGACCGCGTGGCTGAAGCGGCACTACCCCGCCGAGTTCATGGCGGCGCTGCTGTCGTCGGTTGTGGACAAAACGGACGACGTGGTAAAGTACATCGCGGAGTGTCGCGAGATGACGCGCCACATCCCCGGCCGCGAGGACCCCATCGAGGTCCTCCCCCCCGACGTCAACGAGAGCGGTTGGAAGTTCACGGCGGTGAGCGATACCGCCATCCGCTTCGGCATGGGCGCGTGCCGTGGTGTGGGCGAGGGTGCGGTGCGGGAGATCCTGACGGCAAGGGCCGACGGCGCGTTCGAGAGCCTGTTCGAGCTGGTGGACCGGCTCGACCTGCGGACCGCGGGGAAGCGCACGCTGGAAGCGCTCATTGCCGCGGGGGCGTGCGACTCGTTCGGTCACCGGGCGCAGCTCATGGCCGGGCTGGAAATGGCCGTGGGCGAGGCGCAGCTGCGGCAGGCGGAGCGGGAGAGCGGGCAGGGATCGCTCTTCGACCTGGGCGCGGAAGCGGCGCCCGTGCGCGAGCCGCCGAAACTTCCGGACGTGCCGAAGTGGCCGGAATCGGACCGGCTGGCGCGGGAGAAAGAGATCCTGGGCTTCTTCATCAGCGGGCATCCGCTGGACAAGTTCGGGGACGAGCTGAAGCTGTTCGGCAGCGTGAACACGGCGAACCTGTCGGAGTACCGGGACAGGAAGGTGGAGCTGGCGTGCGTGGTCACGGCCATCGCGCGCCAGATCTCGAAGCGGAACGGACAGGAGTGGGGGCGGGTGAGCGTGGAGGACTTCCACGGCACGGCTTCCGTGCTGGCGTTCGGTGAGGCGTGGGAGAAGTACCGGGACGTGCTGCTGCAGGACGCGGCCGTCATTGTCCGGGGACAGGTCTCGGGCCGCGACCGCGACGAGGACGACCCGCCCATCTTCCTCGATGAGGCGCTGCCGCTCGCCACGGTGCGCGACGCCGGCTCCGTCGGCATCGAAGTGCGGCTGCGGCGTGGCGCGTCGGCGAACGCCATCGAGGCGGCTACCGTTGCGTTCCGTCGCAGCCCGGGCGACGCTCCGCTGTACGTCCGCCTGGACGGGAACGGTGGCGGCGGGGACGCCGCGAGGCCGAAGCGCTTCCGCTCCCGGTCGGTTCGGGTGTCGGCATCGCCGGAGCTGGTGGCGGAGCTGAAGGAGCTGTTCGGTCCGGAGCGGGTCCGACTCGTACGAGCGCAAGGGTGAGGAATGGCCGGTGAACCGCTGGATTTCGAGCGTGACATCAGGGAGCTGGAAGAGCAGATCGACCGGCTCCAGGGACTGGCCCAGGACCGGGGCCTGGACGCGTCGCACGAGCTCGACACGCTGGAGGCGAAGGTGGAGGAGCTGAAGAAGGACGCGTACCGTGGGCTCTCGCCCATCGAGCGGGTCCAGCTCGCGCGCCACCCGCAGCGCCCGTTCACGCTGGACTACGTGGAGCGGGTGTTCACCGAGTTCATGGAGATGCACGGCGACCGCGCCTACCGCGACGACGAGGCCATCGTGGGGGGTTGGGCGAGACTGGACGGGCGAACCGTGATGGTGATCGGGCACCAGCGCGGGCGGGACATGAAGGAGAACCTGCGGCGCAACTTCGGCATGCCGCACCCGGAGGGATACCGCAAGGCGCTCCGGCTGATGCACCAGGCGCAGAAGTTCGGCCATCCGGTGATCACGCTCATCGACACTCCGGGCGCCTACCCGGGGATGGGAGCGGAGGAGCGGGGGCAGGCAGAGGCCATCGCGCGGAACCTGCGCGAGATGGCCGCGCTGCGTGTGCCGTCCGTCTCGGTCGTGATCGGTGAGGGCGGGAGCGGCGGCGCGCTCGCGCTGGGCGTCACGGACCGGATCCTCATGTTCGAGAACGCGATCTACAGCGTGATCACGGCCGAGGGGTGCGCGGCGATCCTGTGGAAGACGTCCGACGCGAAGGAGAAGGCAGCGGCCGCGCTCAAGATCACGGCGGGGGACCTCCAGCGCCTGAGCGTGGTGGACGAGGTCCTGCCGGAGCCCGGCGCCGGCGCCCACAACGACTGGGACGCGGCCGCGGATACGCTGCGGGACGCCCTCGTGCGACACGTGGGCGAGCTCGCCGAGCTCGATCCGGACGACCTCCGCGAGCGCCGCTGGGCGAAGTACGACGCGCTCGGCGAGTGGAAGGAATCCGTCCGCGCCGGCTGAGCCGCCGTCGCCTAGCCATCGAAGCCCCATGCACATCGTCGAAGTCAGCTTCAAGGGAAACCGCCGGGACTATTTCGCCGCCGATGGCGAGCTGGCCTCCGTGGATTCGCACGTCATCGTGGAAGCGGACCGGGGCGAGGACCTGGGCCGCGTGACCGCGGCCGGCGCCGTGGCCGAGCGGAAGTGCACCGGGTGCTCCACCGGGTGCGCCGCGCCCACGCCATCGAAGCGCGTGCTCCGGCCCGCTCGCCCGGAGGAGATCGAGCGCTCCGTCGCGCTGCGGGCTGACGAGCCGCGGGTTCGCCGCACCGTGCGCGAGAAAGTGCAGCGGCACCAGCTGAAGATGAAGGTGAGCGAGGCCGAGTGGCAGTTCGACCGCAACAAGCTCACGGTCTACTTCACCGCCGATCGGCGGGTCGATTTCCGCGAGCTGGTGAAGGACCTGGCGCGCACGTTCCGGACGCGGATCGAGCTGAAGCAGATCGGGGTGCGGGACGAGGCGGCGCTCCTGGGCGGCGTCGGGCGCTGCGGCCGCGAGCTCTGCTGCTCCACCTGGCTGCGGGAGCTCAAGCCGGTGAGCCTGCAGCTGGCCAAGGACCAGCGCCTGTCGCTCAACCCGGCGCAGATCTCCGGCTGCTGCGGTCGGCTCATGTGCTGCCTCACCTACGAGCACGCGGCCTACGTGGAGGCCAGGAAGCGCTTCCCGCGCGAAGGGAAATGGCTCTCCACCGCCCGCGGCCGGGAGCGTGTCATCGCCGTGGACATCTGGAGAGAGCGGGTCGTGCTCAAGGACGAGGAAGGGGAGCGCCGCACGCTGGAGCTGGCGGCGCTGAAGTCGGAGGTGGACGCGGGCTCGCGTCTGTCGGCGAAGCGGGAGCGCAGCCGCGGCGAGGCGGGGACGAACGGGAACGAGGGTGGTGAGGGGTGAACCCGAAGCGCTACAAGTACATAACGACGGCCATCGACTACGCCAACGGCGCGCCGCACCTGGGCCACGCGCTGGAGAAGATCGGCGCTGACGCCATGGCACGGTACCGCCGGCTGAAGGGCGAGGTCGTGCACTACGTCATCGGCATGGACGAGCACGGCCTCAAGGTGTTCCAGAGCGCCGAGGAGCGCGGGATCACGCCACAGGAGTGGGTGGACGAGCTGGCCGCCCAGTTCCAGGCCGCGTGGGAGCGGCTGCACATCAGCAACGACGACTTCATCCGCACCACGCAGGCGCGACACCGCCGCGCCGCGCAGGAGATGGTCCGCCGCATCGAGGCCGCCGGCGACCTCTACACCGACACGTACGCCGGCTACTACTGCGTGGGGTGCGAAGCGTACAAGACGGAGGACGAGCTGGAGTGGCGGGACCCCGAGTCGCCGCTGCCGAGGAGCGAGCCGCGCGCCGATCGGGCGCACGCGCTGCGCTGTCCGCTCCACCCGCGCCGGGAGCTGGAGTGGATGGAGGAGGAGAACTGGTTCTTCCGCCTCTCCCGTTACCAGGACCGCCTGCTCGACCTGCTGGACGAGCGTCCCGAGTTCGTCCAGCCGGAGACCCGCCGCAACGAGGTCCGGCGCGTCATCGAGGGCGGCCTCGAGGACATCTCCGTCTCCCGCGCCCGCCTCCGCTGGGGCGTGCCGTGGCCGGACGACCCGGAGCACGTGGTCTACGTCTGGCTGGAGGCGCTCAGCAACTACCTGTCCGCCACCGGCTTCCCCGACGAGGACTACACCCGCTACTGGCCCGCCGACTTCCACGTCATCGGCAAGGACATCACCCGCTTCCACTGCATCTACTGGCCCGCGTTCCTCATGAGCGCCGGCCTGTCGCTCCCACGCACCGTCTGGGCACACGGCTTCATCAATTACGGCGGCGGCAAGATGTCGAAGTCGGAGGGCGTGAGCATCACCCTCGACGCCGCCATCGAGCGCCACGGCCCCGACGCCCTCCGCTATTACCTGCTCCACGACATCCCCTGGACCGGCGATGGCGACTTCTCCCTCGACCGCTTCGACGATGTCTACACCGCCGAGCTCGCCAACGACCTCGGCAACCTGGCCAGCCGCAGCCTCTCCATGATCGAGCGCTACCGCGACGGCGTGGTCCCGCACGGCGGCAAGACGGACCTGGACGAGCGCATCCCGGACGTGCTCGTCCGCTACCGCGCCGCCATGGATGGCAACCTCCTCCACCAGGGGATCGGCGCCGCCATGGAGCTCGCCGACGCGGCCAACGGCTTCGTCGAGACCCGCGCGCCCTGGAGCCAGGCGAAGGATCCGTCGCAGGCGACGGAGCTCGATGCCACCCTCGCCGCCCTCGCCCGCGCCCTCGCCGCCCTCGCCACCATGCTCGAGCCCTTCCTCCCCGAGCGCATGCGCGTCCTCGCCGCCGCGCTCGGCCTCGAGCGGATCCCCGGCCTCGACGACATCGCCCGCCTCGACCTCGAAGGGCACAATGTCGCGCGAGGCGAGATCCTGTTCCCCCGTACCGAGCGGTAGCTGTGGGGAAATCCCCCAAACCTCGCGGCGCGCCTTGACGACGCGCCGCGGGTGGGGATATCCTTGCCCGGTTCCACTCAGGAAATCATCCAGAACGCTTCCCCGAACCCAGGATCTCCATGGCACGGCGCCATTGGACACTCATGGTCGTTCCGGACGACCAGTCCTGTGTGCGGCAGTACCGGCTGTCGAGCCGGTCGCTGCGTACCGCCCTGCTGGTGACGGCCGGCGCGCTGATCCTCCTCGTGAGTCTCGCGGCCGGCTTTTTCGTCGAAGAAGGGCAGCGGAACGAAGCGGAGCGGCTGGAGCGGACGAACGCGCTGCTGCAGAGCCAGCTGGAGACGATCCGGTCGGACATGTCGGTGCTGCAGAACTCGCTCGCGGAGCTTTCGGCGAAGGACGAGCGCTACCGGCTGCTGGCGAACCTCGACCCGCTGGACGAGGACGTGAAGAAGGCCGGTGTCGGCGGCCCGGGCACGCGCACGGTGGAGGAAATGCCGCTCTGGCACGTGGACCGCATCCTGGCCCGTGAAGCGTTCGGTGCGAGCGCGGACGTGCGCTCGCTGGTCCGCCGCGCGCGTGTGCTGGTGGCGAGCTGGGACGAGGCGACGGAGTCGATGGAGACGCAGGTGGACGCGTGGGAGCGCACCCCGTCGATCATGCCCACGACCGGATACGAGACCAGCGGCTTCAGCTACAGCCGGCTTCATCCGATCCTGAACGTGCGGAGGCCGCACAAGGGGATCGACATCGTGGCCAAGCGCGGGACCCCGGTGGTGGCTGCCGCGAAGGGGACGGTCGCGTTCGCCGGGGACACGCACGGCGAGTACGGCTGGATGGTGGAGATCGACCACGGGAACGGGATGAGCACGCGCTACGCTCACCTGGCGAAGGGGAGTGTGCTGGTGGAGCCCGGGCAGCTGGTGGAGCGGTGGCAGAAGCTGGCCGAAGTGGGGAGCACCGGCATGGTGACAGCGCCGAGCACGCACTATGAAGTGCTCGTACGCGGGCGGCCCGTGGACCCCGACAAGTTCGTCATCGGGGACGTACTCCGCTTCTGACCGCGATCCGCGCGGGGGCGCTGGCAGACGCGCGAGCCCTGCCTGCCTCGGCGCCGGCCCTGCCGGAGGCGGGGGGCCAGACCGTGGGCGCCATGGCTTGATGGACCCCGCGGGCGCCTGTACTTTGTTGTCCTTCCAGCGATCCATCTTTCCGAGAGAGACAGATGAAACGAGTGGTCCTGATCCTGGCGGCCGCGGTATTCGCGGCGAGCACTGCGGCCTGTGGCGGTGGGAACGTTACCGTGCTGGCGCAGCTCCAGGGCGCGTCCACCGGGGCCGAGACGGCCGAGCCGGTGGCACTGGGGAGCCTCCCCGTCCGCCTGCTGCCGTACGATCGTGACGCGATCTTCGACTCACTGAAGGCGGCGTACCCGGAGCCGGAGCCGGAAGTGCCGGACAGCATCCTCGATCTCCAGAACCGGGTGGTCACGCAGCAGCGGGAGTGGCAGCAGGCCAACAACCGGTGGCTGACGCTGCGGGACAGTCTGAAGACGCTGTCGGACAAGATGGCGCGAATGGACAAGAGCTCCGGCCAGTATTTTGCCATGTTCCGCGACTTCAACGACCTGGACGACCAGGTCAACCAGTTGGAGCGGCGATCGAACCAGGCGTTCCAGGAGTTCACCACCGCGCAGAACCGGCTGAGCGAGCAGGCGCGCGAGATCCGGCTGGCGAAGCAGGCATGGTCGGACGAGGCGTACGCGCCCATCGATTCGATCATCCAGGCGAAGCTGGAGGCGATGGGGTTGGAAGAGCGCGCGGACACGACCAATGCCCAGGGGATGGCCTATTTCAAGGGCGTTCCCACGCGGAAGTGGTGGGTCACGGCGCGCTACGAGCGGCAGTTCGATGAGCTCTACTGGAACGTCCCGGTCGACGTCCAGGGCGGCAAGGAGCCGACGCAGGTCCGTCTCACCGAGGAGAACGCCGAGGTGCGACAGAAGCTCTGACCGGGCCTGAACCGTGAGGTAGAGTGCCTGAAGCCACGCGCACAAAGACCCAGGCGGTGCTGACGCTGGAGATTCCCGGCGACGGCACCGCCTGGCTCGTTTTCGACGATCCTGGCAGGAAGGTCAACATCCTTTCCACGCCCGTCATGGAGCGGCTGGACGCACTGCTGGACGAGGTGAAGCGGGGTGCGGCGGCAGGCGAAGTCCGGGCGCTGGTGGTGCGGAGCGGGAAGGACGGCAGCTTCATCGCCGGGGCGGACATCGACGAGATCGTCGACATCACGGACCCGGTGGAAGGGCGGGCAAAGGCAGCGCAGGGGCAGGGCGTGTTCCAGCGTCTCGCCAGCCTCTCCATCCCCACGGTGGCGGCCGTGGACGGCACATGCGTGGGTGGCGGCACGGAGCTGATCCTTGCCTGCGACGTCCGGCTCGCCAGCGACCGAGCGGAAACCAGGATCGGGCTGCCGGAGACCCGCCTGGGGATCCTCCCCGGCTTCGGCGGCACCACGCGCCTCCCCCGCCTGGTGGGGCTGGCGGCCGCCGCGGACATCATCCTGGCGGGAAAGTCCGTGGACGCGCGCAAGGCGCAGAAGATCGGGCTCATCGAGGAGCGCATGCACGCGGGCGTGCTCTACGACCGCGCCCGCGAAGTGGCGCTGGGCATGGCCGATGGTGGTGCTGCGCCCTCCCGGTCGAAGCCGCCGCTGCAGATGCGGCTCATGGAAGCCACGGCGCCGGGCCGGGAGCTCATCCTGAGGCAGGCCCGCAAGCAGGTCATGAAGCAGACCCGGGGGCACTACCCCGCCCCGCTCCGGGCCATCGACGTGATGCGCCGCTCCGCCGGCGCTCCCATCGGCAAGGCGCTCGCGCTGGAAGCGCAGGCGCTGGGCGAGCTCGTCGCCACACCGGAGTGCAAGAACCTGATCCGCGTCTTCCGGCTCATGGAAGGCGCGAAGAGAGCCGCGCCCGACGCGCGGCCCCGGAGCGTGGACCGGGCCGCAGTGCTCGGCGCGGGCGTGATGGGCGGCGGCATCGCGCAGCTCCTGGCCTACCACGAGATCCCCGTCCGGCTCAAGGACATCGATCGGGAGGCCCTTTCCACGGGCCTGCGCCACGCCCGCAGCATGTTCGACAAGCTGACCAGGCGGCGGAAGCTCCGGACGCGGGAGGCACGGGACCGGATGGGCACCATCGCCCCGTCGCTCGACTACACCGGCTTCGGTGCGGTGAACCTGGTGATCGAGGCCGTGGTCGAGCGGATGGACGTGAAGAAGGCGGTCCTGAGCGAGACGGAGGGGAAGGTCCGCCCCGGGACGGTGCTGGCGAGCAACACGTCGTCGCTCTCCATCACGGAAATGGCTTCCGCCCTCGAGCGCCCCGGCGACTTCGCCGGGATGCACTTCTTCAATCCGGTGGAGAAGATGCCGCTGGTGGAAGTCATTCGCGGCGAAGCGACCTCTGACGATGCCGCGGCCACCGTGTTCGCGCTCGCGCTGCGCCTGGGCAAGACGCCCGTGCTGGTGCGCGACGGCCCGGGGTTCCTGGTGAACCGGATCCTCACGCCCTACCTCAATGAGGCCGGGTACCTGCTCGGGGAGGGGGCGTCCATCGCACAGGTCGATGAGGCGCTGGTGGACTTCGGCATGCCCATGGGCCCGCTCCGGCTGCTGGACGAAGTGGGCCTCGACATCGCCAGCCACGCAGGGGACACCATGCACGAGGCCTTCGGCGAGCGGTTCGCGCCGGCCCCGGTGCTCCAGGCGCTCGAGGGGACGGACCGGCTCGGGCGCAAGAACGCGTGCGGCTTCTACACGTACGAGGATGGGAAGGCCACGCACCCGGATCCCGGCATGTACCAGGCTTTCGGCGCGGTGCCCCCCGGCGGACGGGCCGCCCCTCCACCGGCCACGATCGTCGATCGCACGATCCTCCCCATGATCAACGAGGCCGCCCGCATCCTCGACGAGGGGATCGCCCGCTCCGCCGACGACGTGGACCTCGCCATGATCACGGGCACCGGCTTCCCGCCGTTCCGGGGCGGCCTGCTGCGCTATGCCGACGAGCGGGGCCTGGACGGGATCGTCGCGCGGCTAAGGGAGCTGGCCGCCCGGTTCGGCGCGCGCTACGAGCCCGCGCCGCTCCTGGTCCGGAAGGCCGAAGCCGGCGAGAGGTTCGTCGTCTGACCGATCTGCCGCTCCCCCGCCCGGTCGAGATCCACTACCTGCGCCCGCCCGACCGCGCGCAGCTGTTCTCCCAGACCCTCGTCCACGAAGGCGACGCCCTGGTCACGTACCTCCCCGCCGCGGGCGTGTCCCGGCCCACCGTGGTGAACGGGCAGACCGTGCTGGAGGCGGCGTCGCCCGTGGTCTGGCTCACGTTCCCCGGTCGGGCCCACGACATCGGCCGGTTCCACACCCCTGACGGCCGCTTCACCGGCTACTACGCCAACATCCTCACGCCGGTCGCAGTGGAGCGGCGGGCGGCCGGCGACGTATGGCGCACCACCGACCTGTTCCTCGACGTTTTCCTGACCCCCGGCGGCGAGGCGTTCGTGCTGGACCGTGACGAGCTGGAGGAGGCCATCGCCGCCGGCTGGGTGGACGCGGAAACGGCGAGACGCGCCGAGCGCGAAGCCGCGACGCTGGTGCGGTCGGCCCGGGAGGGGAGCTGGCCGCCGGCCGTGGCGCGGGAGTGGACGCTGGAGCGGGCGAGGCGGGCGGCGCAGTGAGCCCGAGCGGCTTCCGGATCCAGGGGCAGACGCCAAGCACGGTCCGGAAAAGGGGATCGGCCATCGTCGCACGGTGTAACGAAGCCGATCAGGAACCCGACGGAGTGGAGACGACACGACGATGATGGGACGGAAGCTGACCGGCCTGCTGGCGCTCGGCGCCGCACTGGGCCTATTCGTACCGGCCACCCTGGTGGCGCAGTCCGAGGCGGGGGCGGCGGGTGCCGAGAGCGCGCTGATCGAGCGGGCGCTGGCCAGCCGCACGGCGGGGCCCGACAGCGCCGCCGTGGTGGTGTTCGAGATCGCCGACTTCCAGTGTCCGTACTGCGCCCAGTTCGCTACCACCGTGGGCCCGCAGGTGATGGACCGGTACGTCCGCAGCGGGAACGTGCAGTGGGTGTTCGTGAACATGCCCCTGCACAGCCATCCGCTGGCCTGGGGCGCGGCTGAAGCGGCGCTCTGCACCGGCGCGGCCGGGGGCGATTTCTGGGCCATGCACGACCGGCTCTACGGCCAGCAGCGCGCCTGGACGAACCTGGACGACCCGTCGGATCAGTTCGCCCGCATGGCCACCGATGCTGGCGCGTCACCGGGCGCCTACGCCACCTGCGTCGCACGCGACCAGGTGGCCTCCCTCATCCTGCAGGACTTCGGCTCGGCCGTGAGCGCGGGGATCAACGGCACGCCCACGTTCGTGATCACCCACAAGCAGCAGGTGCTGGACCAGATGGTGGGCGTCCAGACGATCAAGACCTGGACGAACGTCCTCGACCTCGCGCTCCAGGGGAAGTCCGCCCAGCGCCCCGCCGCCGACTCCGCTGGATCCGGGGGCTGAGCCGGCTCCGGGGGCTGAACCGGCTCCGGGCGGCTGAACCGGGTCCGGGCGGCGAGCGACGGGGGCGCGGGCCGGGCTGACAGCTCGCCGCGCCTTCGCGTGGGGCGATGTGCTTCGCGCGCCCTCAGCTCTCCCGGCGCCGCCGCAGGCGCCCCACTTCGGGGAGCGCGGCAATGAAAGCGAGGGTCGAGACGGTGGCGGAGCCGATGCACCAGCGGCACCAGGCCCCGATCACCCATTCCTCGAGGGCGCTCAGATAGAGCGTGAAGACGAACGCCACGCCGGTGAGCGTGACGAGCGCGGTGGAGACCCACGCGCGCTCGGCCAGACCGGCCCGCGTTCCGGCGAGTGCCACGACCAGGATGGCGATGTAGCCGGCGAGGCCCAGGGCGGCGACGGGAATGCCGGCGAACATGGCATAGCGGGAGGCCTGCACGGTCTCGCAGCCGCCGCCGACGCCACAGATCACGGTGGGGATCAGGCCGAGCTTGTACAGCAGGAGGTAGCCGGCAATGAAGATCCCGGCCATGGCGAGCACCGCGATGGCCTGGCGATTGACGAGGTTCATTGGCCCGGGGTCGCTGCCTCCGCGGCAGTGGAGTCGAGGACCCGGAGCAGGTTGCGCTCCATGTCGCCCACGGTCCGGCCGCCGACCTGTCGATTGTTGACGAGCACGGTGGGCGTGCTGTTGACGCCCAGCTGTTCGCCGACCATGCGGTTGGCCGTGACCACCTGCGCGTACTGGTCGCTCTTCAGGCAGCGCTCGAACGCGCCCGCGTCCAGCCCGATCGCCTTCGCGTAGCCGACGAACGTGTCCTCCACGTCCCGCTGCGCGCTCCAGTTGGGCTGCTCCTGGAAGAGCTTCTCGTGCATGGGCCAGTACCCGCTCTCGCCGTTCAGCTGCTGGGCGCCGGCGCAGCGCGCGGCGCGCGCGGCCAGGAAGGAGTGGATGTGGGTGCCGCCGAGGGGGAAGTCGTAGAAGATCAGCTCGGCCTCACCGCGATCGATGTACGGCATGAGCTTCGGCCGCACCTCGAGCGAGAACTCCCGGCACGCGGGGCACATGAAGTCGGCGAACTCGACGATCTTGATCGGCGCGTTCTCGTTTCCAATGCGGACCGGCGTGGCCTGCTCGTACAGCGCACGCGCATCGGACGCGTCCAGCTCCACGGGCTCCGTGGCGGCCGTGCCGCCTCCACCCGTGAGCGCGTACCCCAGGGCGGCCAGGCCGATGACGGCGACCACCGCCAGCACGGCATAGAAAATCCCGTTCCCCCCGCCACCCTTCTGGGCGGGCGACCCCTTCCGCTGTCTCTGCGCCACGCTCGACCCCCTCGCTGTGTTGCGGCTCGTTACGCCCTCGCTGATACACGCCGGAAGATGACGGGGTTTCCGGGTGGGTCAAGGGCGGCGGACCACCCGGCCCGGTCGCTCAGCCCACCGTGGCGAGAAGCGCGTCCGTATCCCGCAGGTCGGTCAGGACCACATCGGCGCCAGCCTCCTCGAGCTCGGCCACGCTGTGCTTCCCGGTGGCCACGGCCACGGCCCACACACCCAGCTCGCGGCCGCACGTCACGTCGAACGGCGTGTCCCCGATGATGACGATGTCGCGACCGCGAAAGTCGATGCCCGTGCGCTCCTTCGCTCGCCGGACCGCCACGGCGGGGAGCCGGTCCCGGCGCTCGTGGTCGGAGCCGAACGCGCCGAAGTCGAAGCGCTTCCAGAGGTCCACGGCGCCCAGCTTCAGCCGGGCCCCGGGCGCGATGTTCCCGGTGAGGAGGGCCACCAGGTGGTCGCCCGTCTGGTGCAGCCGGTCGAGTGCGGTGTAGACGCCGGGCAGGACGCGCGTGTCGGCGTCCGGCCGCGCCAGCTCCACTTTCAGCTCGCGCAGGTACGCCTCCCAGAGGAGCGGGAGGGCGGGGTCGATACGCGCGTCCTCGAAGCCGGCCATGTGGAGCAGCTCGCGGGCGATCTGCGGGTCGGTCCGGCCATGGAAGTCGTACGTGTCCATGGGCCCCGTCTCGCCATAGACCTGGAGCATGGCTCGTCGGAAGGAGCGCGACCCGGCCCCGTGCGTGTTGACCAGCGTGCCGTCGATATCGAACAGGACCAGCTTCCGCACCGCTCAGCTCCCGTCCACGGCCCGCTCGATGGCCTCGGCCATGGCATCGGCCGCGAGTGCGCCAAGGGCGAGGAGAAGTCCCGGCTCCACGGGCGACGCCGATTCGGCGGTGGACACGGCGAACGTGACGTCGCCATCGAACGGCGTGTGCGCGGGGAAGATGCGCCGTGCCTGCGCCGCGGACCCCGCCCGCGCCAGCGACTGCAGCGCCGGCCGCGTCAGCGGCGCGTCCGTGGCGATCACGCACAGCGTGGTGTTCGTCCCCGGCACCGCCCCGCCCAGGGGCGCGCCGGCCTCCCCGCCGCGGAGGAGGGCGACGGCATCGACGAAGCCGCCATCGTCGCCCCGTGCCCCCGCCAGGATCCGGCCCCGGGCGTCCCGCACGTCGCCCAGCGCGTTCACCACCGCGAGCGCACCCACCGTGTAGCCGAGCGCCCGCAGCGATGCCGTACCCACGCCCCCGGGCGACACCCGGTCCGGGCCCAGGAGCTTGCCGACCGTTGCGCCCGTCCCCGCGCCCACGCGCCCTTCCGCCACGTCCGCCCCCGCGGCCTCGCACGCCGCCCTGCCCGCGGCCGCGTCCGGGCGCCGGTCCGGGCGGCCGGCCGCCAGGTCGAAGATCACGGCCGCCGGAACGATGGGGACGCGGGCGACCCCGGTGTCGAACCCCTGCCCGGCTTCTTCCAGCCACGCCGCCACGCCGTCCGCCGCCGCGAGCCCGAACGCCGAGCCGCCGGTGAGGAGGATGGCGTCCGCGCGCTCCACCAGGTGCAGATGCGAGATGGCCTCCAGCTCGCGCGTGCCCGTGGCCGTGCCGCGCACGTCGCAGCCCGCGCGGAACGGCCCGAGGACCACGGTGCACCCGGTGCGCGCGTCGGGATCGGTGGCGTGCCCGACGCGGATCCCCGGGACATCGGTGATCCGGCCGCTCATGCCCCGGCCGTCGGAACGCCGGCGCAAGCCGGCCGGAACAGCGTCGCCTCCCGACTCACCGGGCGGCGCGGGCGGCGCGCACCGCTTCCGCGAACGCGGTCATGAGGCGGATGTTGGGATCGGTGTTCTCCGCCTCCGCTTCCAGCCGTTCCGGGTGCCACTGGACGCCCAACACCCAGTCGCGCCCGGTGTGCTCGATCCCTTCCACCAGCCCGTCCGCGGCGCGGGCGGTGCACCGCAGCCCTTCGCCCAGGTCCTTCACGGCCTGGTGATGGAACGAGTTGATCTCCAGCGGCGCGCACTCCCCCAGGATCTCATACAGCCGGCTGTCTGGCGTGCAGTCCACGGTGTGGTGGTGCTGACCCCACGGCTCTTCCTGGTAGTGCGTGACCTGCTCGCCACGCTGGGTGGGCAGGTCCTGGTACAGCGTGCCGCCGAAATAGACGTTCAGGACCTGCATCCCGCGGCAGATGCCCATCACGGGGATGTTCTCCGCCATGGCCGCATCCAGCGCCGTCCACTCGGCGGCATCGCGCGCGGGATTCACCACGTCGAGCTCGGGCACCGGCTTCTCGCCATACCTCGCGGGCACGATGTCCTCGCCGCCCGTGAGCAGCAGCCCGGACGCGATGCCCACCAGCTCGGCGATGGCCTCGGGGTCGTGGGCGGGCGTGACCAGGACGGGAGTGAGCCCCACGCGCGCCAGGAGGCGGAGATAATTGGAGTAGATCTCCACCCGCGGCTGGCGATCGCGGCCGCCCTGCGGATTGAGTGTGGTGGTCAGTGCGACGAACGGTTCCATGGCCTCGTTGTTCTCGTGCTCGATTCCGGAGCCACCGGTGCGGCTCCGCCCCGGGCGACGACCCCCAGCAAGAGCTGTCCCACCCGGTCATTGTCGACCACCCCGCCGAACGCGGCCGCGCCGGGGCCGCGAGCGAACAGCGGGACCAGGGACGCCGTGTGGCCGGTGGTGGTGTAGTGCGCGCCGAACGTTCCCATCGGGTCGGCGTGGAGCGCCAGCCCGCCGGTGTTGTGGTCGGCCAGCACCACGATCAGCGTGTTCGGGTGCTCCTCCTGGTACGCCAGCGCGCGGCGGATGGACAGGTCGAGGTCCAGCACTTCGGCGATGACCTCCTGGAGCGGCGCGTTCTCGTGTCCGCGCCAGTCGATCTGCGAACCCTCCACCAGCAGGAAGAAGCCCCGGTCCTGGTGCGACAGCACCCGCAGCGCCGATCCCGTCATCTCGGGCAGCGAGGGCTTCCGCTCCGTGGCCGTGCCGGGATTGTTCTCGGAGAACAGCCCCACCAGCGACCGGATCGTGTCGGGGTCCAGCGCGGCGAACGTCTCCGGCGAGTCCACGAACACGGACCGGCCGCGGAAGGCCGCCAGCAGGTCCAGCTGGTCCGCACGCCGGGTGGGGTCGAAATACTGGCGACCACCGCCCAGCAGCACCGTGGGCGCCAGCTTCGCGATCTGCGCCGCGATCTCCCAGTGCTCGTTCCGGCTGGCTACGTGGGCGAGGAACGCGGCCGGCGTGGCGTGCGTCACGGTGGCCGTCACCACCACGCCGGTGCCCATCCCGTTCTTCTGCGCCACTTCCAGAACGGTCGGGAGCGGCGTCGTGTCGGTCGACACGGCGATCCCGCCGTTGTACGTCCGCTGCCCGGTGGAGAACGCGGTCGCGCCCGCGGCGCTGTCGGTGACCCGGCTGTCCGCGCTCTGCGTGGTCATCAGCCCGATGGTCGGGAAGCGGTCGATCGCCAGATCCGACGTCGCCAGCTTCGCGGCCGTCCAGTACGCCAGCCCTGCTCCGTCGGCGACGAAGAGCACCACGCTGAACGGCCCCCCTGCCGCCGGTGTCGGGGGCGGGGCGGGCCGCGCGGGCGGGCCGCACGCCGCGGCCGTGAGGAGGGCGAGGAGGGCGGCGCTGCGGCGTATCCGGAGTTTCACGGGTCCGTTCGGTTCCTGGTGGCTCAGCGCGCGGCCAGCAGCTCCGGCACGCGCGAGGGGTCGATGTTCCCGCCGGAGATCACGGCAGCCGCGGCCCCGCCGGACCACGCCCCCGACTCCAGCGCGGCGACGGTGGCCGCGCCGGAATACTCGACCAGCAGCTTGCCCCGCGCCAGCAGGCGACCGGCCGCGGCGCGGATCGCGTCGTCATCCACGAGCACCACGTCGTCCACCAGCGCGCGGGCGTGGGCGAACGTGAGCGCGCCCACGCGGACCGGGAGCAGCCCGTCGGCGATGCTGTCCGTGGCATCCAGCGTCACCAGCTCGCCGGCGTCGAGAGAGCGACGCATGGCCGCGGAGCCCGTGGGCTCCACCCCCACCACCGCCACTCCGGGGCGGAGCCGCTTCACCGCCGCAGCAACGCCGCTCAGCAGCCCGCCCCCGCCGATCGGAACCAGGATCGCCTCCACGCCAGGCCAGTCCTCCACGATCTCCAGCCCGACCGTCCCCTGCCCCGCGATGATGTCCGGATGGTCGAACGGCGGGATCATGACCATGCCCCGCCGCTCCTGCTCCCGCTCCGCACGCGCCCGCCGCTCCTCCGACGTGGTCCCCTCCATCACCACTTCCGCCCCCAGACGCTTCGTCCCTTCCACTTTCACTGCCGGCGCGTTCACCGGCATGACGATGAGCGCCGGGACCCCGAACCGACGCGCCGCGTACGCCACGGCCTGGGCGTGGTTCCCGCTGGAGTAGGTGATGACGCCGCGGGCCCGCTCCTCCGCCGAAAGCCGGGAGACCATGGTGTACGCGCCCCGGAGCTTGAACGCGCCGATCGGCTGGAACGACTCGCACTTCAGCCGCACTTCGCTCCCCACCACCTCCGTGACCCACGGCGCCGGGAGCAGCGGAGTGCGCACCGCCACACCTTCCAGGCCGCGGGCGGCGGCGAGGATCGAGTCGAGCGTGACCAGCTCCGCGGCCGTAGCGGCCGGGCCCCCGGACGCGGGACTCACGACTCCGGCTCTGCGTCCGCGGACAGCCCCTCCGCGCTCGGCTCCGCCGACAGCGCCTCGCCGGCCGCTTCGTCGCCGATCAATTCGTCGCCGATCAACTCGCCGTCGATCGCCTCGTCGTCCTCCGGGACCAGCCGCGCCACGTCCATCACTTCGTCCGCCTCGTCCAGCGCGATCAGGCGCACGCCCTGCGTGTTGCGACCGATGACCCGGATCTCGGACACCGACTGCCGATTCACCACGCCGTTGCGCGTGATCATGACCAGCTCGTCATCCGGGTTGACGCCCTTGATCGACACCACCTTCCCCGTCTTGCTCGTCGTCCGGATGTTGATCACGCCCTTCCCGCCCCGGCCCTGCAGACGGTAGTCGTCGATCCGGCTTCGCTTCCCGAGCCCCCGCTCCGTCACCACCAGCAGCGTGGGCTCCCCCTCGACTCCCGCTGCCGGCGGCTCCGCCGGCGACGCCCCGTCACCCGCCAGCGCGGCCGCTTCCTCGTCCGCCGCCGTGCCGGCCGCCGACGTGGCTCCGCCCGCCTCGCCGATCGCCGCGGCGCCCGGGCGGACCACGACCATGCCGACCACGTAGTCGTCCTTCATCAGGCGGATGCCCCGGACGCCGGTGGTGGCCCGCCCCATCTGCCGGACGTCATCCTCCTGGAAGCGGATGGCCATGCCCTCGTGCGTGGCCAGGATCACCTGGTCGTCGCCCGACGTGATCTGGACATCGATCAGCTCATCGCCCTCCAGCACGTTGATGGCGTTCACGCCCGTGACGCGGATGTGCTGGTATGCGCTGAGCGCGCTCTTCTTCACCACGCCGCGACGCGTGGTGAACAGCAGGTTCAGCTCGTCGCTGAACTCGCGCACGGGGACCACCGCGGCGATGGCCGCCTCCGGCCCGAGCTGGAGCAGGTTGATGATCGGCTTCCCCCTCGCGGCGCGGCCGACCTGCGGGATCTGGTGCACTTTCAGCCAGTAGCACTGGCCGCGGCGGGTGAACACCATGAGGTAGTCGTGGGTCTGCGCCAGGAACAGGTGCTCGACCCAGTCTTCCTCCTTCGTGTTCATCCCCATCAGCCCCCGCCCGCCCCGGCGCTGCGTCCGGTACGTGTCCAGCGGGAGGCGCTTGACATACCCCGCGTGGGAGATGGTGACGACCATGGGCTCGTCGGGGATCAGGTCCTCGATGGACAGGTCGACACTGTCGCCCACGATCTGGGTCCGCCGGTCGTCGCCGTACTTGTCCGCCAGCTCCTGGAGCTCGTCCTTGATGATCTGGAAGCGGCGAGCCTGGTTGGACAGGATGTCCTCCAGGTCCTCGATGGTGGCCAGGACCTGCCGGATCTCCTCTTCCAGCTTCTCGATCTCCAGCCCCGTGAGGCGGGCCAGGCGCATGTCCAGGATCGCCCGCGCCTGCGCCTCGCTCAGCTCGAACTCCGACATGAGGGAGCCGCGCGCTTCCTCCGTGTCGCTCGAGCCGCGGACGATCTCGATCACGCGGTCGATGTTGTCGACGGCGATCTTCAGCCCCTGGAGGATGTGCTCGCGCGCCCGGGCCTGCGCCAGGTCGTGCTCGCTCCGGCGCACGATCACTGTGTGGCGATGATCGATGAAGTGGCGGAGCAGCTCCTTCAGGCTCATGACCCGCGGCACGCCATTGTCCAGCGCCAGCATGATCACGCCGAACGTGGACTGCATCTGCGTGTGCTTGAACAGCTGGTTCAGCACGATGTAGGGGATGGCGTCGCGCTTGAGCTCGATCACCACGCGCATTCCGTCCCGGTCGCTCTCGTCGCGCAGGTCCCGGATGTCCGTGATCCGCTTGTCGCGCACCAGCTGCGCCATCTGCTCGATCATGCGCGCCTTGTTCACCATGTACGGGATCTCGTGGACGATGATCCGGCTGCTGCCGTCGTCGTCCTCCTCGATCTGCGCTTTCGCCCGCATGATGATCCGGCCCCGCCCCGTCTCGTACGCCTCACGGATCCCGTCGCGACCATGGATGAACCCGCCCGTGGGCAGGTCCGGGCCGCGCACGTGCTCCATCAGGTCCGCCACCGTGCACTCCGGGTTGTCCACCAGGTGCTGCGCCGCCGCCACCACTTCACGCAGGTTGTGCGGCGGGATGTTCGTGGCCATCCCCACCGCGATCCCGGACGCCCCGTTCACCAGCAGGTTCGGCAGCTTCGACGGCAGGACCACCGGCTCCTCGCGCTGGTCGTCGAACGTGGGCGTGAAGCCCACGGTGTCCTTGTCGATGTCCGCCAGCAGCTCCTGCGCGATGGCCTGGAGCCTCGCCTCCGTGTACCGGTACGCCGCGGCGTTGTCGCCATCGATGGAGCCGAAGTTCCCCTGCCCGTCCACCAGCGGGTAGCGCAGCGAGAAGGACTGGACCATCCGCACCATGGCGTCGTACACCGCCGAGTCGCCGTGCGGGTGGTACTTCCCCAGCACTTCGCCCACCACGTTCGCGCTCTTCTTGTACGGCCGCGTGGGGCCCAGACCCAGCTCGCTCATGGCGTACAGGATCCGCCGGTGCACCGGCTTCAGACCGTCCCGCACGTCCGGCAGCGCCCGCTGCACGATCACGCTCATCGAGTAGTCCAGGAAGGACTCCCGCATCTCCTCCTCGATGAGGCGAGGAAGGACTTTCGACTGCGTTCCGGGCATGTCCGGAGTGTCCATCGGCAACCGTTTTCTTGAATGAGTCGAGTCGGGGGGCCGGCCGGTTGACCGGCAACCCCGTAATTTAGCCAGTTTCCAGGGTTTCTGCGAGTCATTCGTCGTACACCTCCGGGCCTCCGAAGTTCACGCGCGCGCGCGCGGAGAACGGCGGAGAGGCGGAGAGAGGCGGAGAGGCGGAGAGGCGGAGAGGCGGAGAGGCGGAGAGGCGGAGAGGCGGAGAGGCGGAGAGGCGGAGAGCGCGGAGAGGCGGAGAGGCGGAGAGGCGGAGAGGCGGAGAGGCGGAGAGGCGGAGAGCGGCGGAGAGCGCGGAGGAACAGCGGTTCACGCGGAGCCGCGGAGAACGCGGAGGTCCGGCGGCGAGGGCCGGGAGACGGACTCGCCCGGGCGGCTTCCGGGGGATTCTCTTTTGTTTGTGCCGCGCGCGGCTACGGTGGCGGCATGGCGGGCCCCGCGGGGGATGCCGGGATCACGGTGGAGCGTCGGAGGGAGCGGAGGAACAGCGATTCACGCGGAGTCGCGGAGAACGCGGAGGGTCCGGCGGCGCGGGCCGGGAGACGGACTGGCCCGGGCGGCTTCCGGGGGATTCTCTCTTGTTTCTGCCGGGCGCGTTGACACCGCCCGGCCACTCGGGGGACCCCGGGGGTCCTCCGCGTCCTCCGCGGCTCCGCGGCTCCGCGTGGAATGGTGTATCGGAGCGCTCGGTGGCGGCGGAGGCTGGCACCGCTCGGCATGCCCCGGCCACTCGGGGCAACCCGGGGGTTCTCCGCGTCCTCCGCGGCTCCGCGTGGAACGGTGTATCGGAGCGCTCGGTGGCGGCGGAGGCTGGCACCGCCCGGCATGCCCCGGCCGCTCGAAGCAGCCCGGGGGTCCTCCGCGTCCTTCGCGGCTCCGCGTGGAATGGTGTATCGGAGCGATCGGTGGCGGCGGAGGCTCGCGCCGCCCGGACGCTAGGAATTGACCCGGAGTCGGGAACCGGAGTCGGGGACGTAGCCGTTCACGATGCGGGAGATGCCCTCCTTCATGGTGGGCGCGCCGAAATTGAGGAGGAGGGCGACCTGCAGGTCCATCAGGCGGAGATACGTGAAGGTCTGCCGGCGGTGGACCGGAAGCAGGTGCTCCACCGCCTTGACCTCCACCACCACGATCTCGTTGATCAGCAGGTCCACCGTGAGCGCGCCGTCGAAACGGAGGCCGTCGTATTCGAACGTGACCGGCCGCTGGCGCTCCACCCGCAGTCCACGCCGCGCCAGGTCCTTCGCCAGCAGCCGCTCGTACACCGACTCCAGCAGCCCCGGCCCCAGCCCCCGGTGCAGCCAGTAGGCGGCATCTACGATCTCCGCCGTGATCACATCCGTTCCGGGCACGACTTCGACGATTCCGCAGTCGTGTCCCCCGCCCGCCTCACCACTCCCCTTCATGGCTCCTCACGCAGTTCCCTCCGCGCTCTCCGCGCCTCCGCGTGACCGCAGTTCCTCCGCGCTCTCCGCGCCCTCCGCGTGACCGCAGTTCCTCCGCGCTCTCCGCGCCCTCCGCGTGACCGCAGTTCCCTCCGCGCTCTCCGCGTGGGAATGTTCCGGGTGTGGTGGGGCACGGGAATGGCCCGATGCGCCGTCCTGCGGGGATACCGGGCGCCGCGCCGCGCCCTGGAACGGTCCGGCCGCTCCGCTCCGCCTACTCCGCGGCCTTGATTCTCTTCTGCAGCTCGTCGATGAGCGCCGAAGCCGTGCCCTCCGCGCCGCCGGTGAGCTCGTCGAGGGACTCCGCGCCGACCAGCCGGGCGGCCTCTGTCGGCGACAGCCCGGCCTCGGAGACCAGGTCATCGATGAAGCGGCGCTGCCTGGCGCTCGCGGGCTTGCGCTCGTCGTAGACGCGGCGGAGCTCGTCGATGGCCGCGCTGGCCTGGACGCTGGTCCGGATCTCGTCGGGAGAGCGATGGCCGGTGAGCTGCTCGAGCTCGTCGTCGTCCAGGGCCAGGTCGGCCACGAGCTCGCGCAGGTAGGTCATCTGCCGCTCCGTCGGGGCGGGGTGGACGCCGGCGTCGCGGAGCTCGCGGATGAGCTCGCTGGCCTCATCGTAGGAGAGACCGGAAATGTGGGGATGTGCCGCGCGCACCTCCTCGGGCGCATTCTCCAGCAGCCGGTTGAGCGTCTTCTTCTGGCTGGAGACGATGCCGCCCGCCTTCTTCTTTTCGAGGGCGATGTTGTGCAGGTCGCGGACTTCGTCGCGCCATTCCTCCCAGCTCGCCGGCGCCGCCTCCTCACCCTCCGCGATCCGGTCCAGCCGCTCCTCCATCACGGCAGTGAATTCGGGGCTGAACAGCTCCTCCACCACGCTCTCCTCGGCGCCATCCTTCGCGTACAGCGGCGCGGCGTGCAGCCAGATGATGCGGCCCCGCTCCGTGGGGACGAGGGCGCCATCCTCGAGCGCCACGTAGTCGCGCTCTTCCAGCTTCTCCACGGTGCGGCTGTACGTGGACGGCCGTCCGATCCCCGCGTCCTTCATGGCCTTGATCAGCGTGTGCGGCCGGTAGCGCGGCGGCGGCTTGGTCTCGTCCGCCACGAGCAGCGGGTTGTCGCGGTCGTCGGCGGGCGGGTCCAGCTCCCAGACCGCGCCCTCGGTCAGCGGGACGTCCGGCGGCGACGTGGCCACCTCGCCCATGAACTCGGCGTACGCGGCTTCCCAGCCGGCGAACGTGCGCCACGAGACGCTCCCCGTGAGCGGCCGGTCGAGCCCGTCGGCCGCGGCCCCGATGCTCACGATGGTGCGCTGCGACGGCGCCATCTGGCTCGCCAGCGTATGGGCGCGGATGAGGCGGTACATGCGACGCGCGTCGGCGTCGTCCAGCGCGGGCTCCTCCACTTCCAGACGCGTGGGGCGGATCGCCTCGTGCGCGTCCTGGACCGGCCCCTTCAGCACGCCGCTCGCCGTGCCCGGGCCCAGGTGGTCCTCGCCGAACGCCGCCTTCACCACGTCGCGCGCACGCGCCACCGCCGACGCCGCGAGGCGGGTCGAGTCGGTGCGGATGTACGTGATGTGGCCGGCCTCGTAGAGCATCGACGCCAACGCGGACGTCTTCCGGGGCGACCACCCGAAGCGCGAGCCCGCGGCCTGGAGCAGCGCGTCCGTGGTCAGCGGCGAGTCCGGGCGACGCTGCCGCGTCCGCTCCGCCAGCAATGTCACGGTCACGCGCCCGGCCGCCTTCAACGCCCGCACTGCGCGCCCCGCCAGGTCGCCATCGAACGTGCGGGACGGATGCACCTTGCCCGCCTCGTCATGCCAGGCATCGGCGTCGTCGCGCTCGTGGAAGCGGACTTCCAGGTCCACGCCCAGCGCCAGCCCGTGCACTTCGAAATACGGGATCGGGACGTGCGCTTCGCGCTCCAGCTCCCGCTCCACCACGAAGCCGAGCGTGGGCGTCTGCACGCGGCCCATCGACGCGGAGCCGCCCACCAGCGACTTCGCCGTCTTGGCCGACCGATACCCGATCAGCCGGTCCAGGAACTTGCGGACCAGCGCGCTCTCCACCATCCGCGCGTCCACCGGCCGCGGATTCGCGATGGCGGCCTCCACCGCCTCCCGCGTCACTTCCTGGAACGCCACCCGGTGCGTGGGCCCGCGCTCGGAAAGGATGCGGTCGAGACACCAGGCGATGAACTCGCCCTCGCGGTCCGGGTCCGTGGCGATCCAGAACTCGGCCCCCTCATCGCCCGCCTCGCTGGCCGCGGCCTCCGCCTCCTCCACGATCTTCCGCACCGCCTCCTGCCCCCGCTCCGTCCATACCCACGGCGGCGACGGCAGCTCGCCCGGACGGTTCGCCCAGTACGCTTTCGACGCGTCCTTCCCGTGCAGCTTCCGGTTGTCCGGCAGCGTCTGCACGTGCCCGCCCGTCGCGAACACGCTCCACCCGGGACCCAGGTAGTTCTGCAGTGTTCGCGATTTCGCGGCCGATTCGACAATGAGGATATTCATGCGGCCCGGACGGTAAAGGGTCGGCGGCCGGGGGACAAGGTGCGCGGGTGCCCCCGTGAGGCTGTCCCGACCGGGCCCGCGCCGCCATCTTCAGACTGGTGGACCGGTTGGCCGGTCCGCAGGGGCAACCGCGTCGCCGTCCGCCGTGGCGGTGGCGCTCCGGAACGGAGCCTGTCGTGATCACGATGACGCCGACGACGGCGCAACCCGAGCGCGCGCTCGACCCTCTGCCACCGGATCTCCTCGAGGAGATCCGGGAAGGGCGGTGCGTGGCCTTCGTGGGGGCGGGCTTTTCCGCGCCGGCGGGGCTCCCCTCCTGGCGCGACCTGCTGCTCCGGATCACCGGGGAAGTGGCCACGCCGGGAGTGCTGACGTACGCGTTGCACAGGCTCGGCAGCGGGTCGTCGGATGGCAACGAGGAGGTGGCGCAGATCCTCGAGCGCGAGCTGGGCCGGGAGCGGTTCGAGCGCGCGCTGCGGCGGGAGCTGGCCGTGGAGCGCTATCCCGACGCCATGACGAAGCGGCTCAACCTGCTCTACAACATCCCGTTCCAGGCCGTCCTGACCACGAACTTCGACACCGTGCTCCCCGGCGAGATCCCGGGACGCGACGTCTACCAGAAGGTGCTGAAGCACCAGCGGAGCGTCCGGTCTCTGTTCGCCCGCGCCATGAACGAGGGGAGCACGCACTGGCCCACGCCCGTGGTCAAGCTGCACGGCGACATCACCCGGCCGGGCAGCACGGTTCTGTCGCGGCTCGACTACCGCCGGCGGCTCTACAGCGATATCGCCTATCTCGGGTTCCTGCGCTCCGTCTTCCTGTACAACACGGTCCTCTATCTCGGCTTCTCCTTCACGGACGCCTACATCAACCAGCTCCGCTCCGAGACGCTGGAGATGCTGGGCCGCCGCCCGGAAGACCGCCCCCGTTCCTACGCCGTCATCAACGACGTGCCCGATGTCGCCCGCAAACACCTGCTGGAAGTGGAAGGGATCGAGGTCCTCTCCTACGACAGCCGGGCCGGGACCGACTTCAGCGATTTCGACCGGATCCTGGAAGCGATCCAGGATCACACCAACCCGCTGGCCCACTTCGGACGGATGCTCGCCGACAAGCGCATCCTCTGGGTGGACCAGGACCGCCGCAACGTGGAGCCCATCACCGACGTGGTGCTTCCCGCCGCGGCCGCCGCCGCCAAGGCGCCCCCCTGCCGCGTCGACTTCGCCCCCACGGTGGTGGACGCCGTCTCCAGGCTCCGGCGCGACAGTGGCTACGACCTCGTCATCACCCACTGGGGCCATTACGCCCCGGGCTGCCCCACCGCGCTGCAGATCCTCTCCCACATCCGGGCCAGCGACGTGCAGGTGCCCCTGATCGTCTTCGCCTCCGTCGATTACGCCGACGAGAACAAGGCCGAGCTGCTGCGCCGCGGGGGAATCGGATACTACCACAGCTGGGATGGCGTGCTGCGCGGGATGGAGCACGTGTTCTCCTCCGCCCGCGACGAGGGCTGAGGCCGGCAGCCTACCCGGGCCATGTCGCCATCCGAGCCACCCGCCATTCCCGTCCTCGCCGCCGTCATCCGGCGCGGCAACCACGTCCTCCTCGGCCGCCGACCCGCCGGAACGCGCCATGCCGGGCTGTGGGAGTTCCCGGGTGGCAAGCTGGAGCCCGGCGAGTCGTGGACCGGGGCTGCGACGAGGGAGCTGCGGGAGGAGCTGGGCGTGGAAGTCGCCCGCGTCGGAACCCCTCTTCGGCGGCACCAGGACCCCGGCTCCCGCTTCGAGATCGTCTTCGCCGACGTGGAGATCCGCGGCGAGCCACGGCCGCTCGAGCACGACGAGCTGCGGTGGGTCCGAACGGAGGAGCTGTCCGCGCTGCCCATGCCCCCCGCGGATGCCGCGTTCGTCGACTGGCTGGCCGGGCGGCGCTGAGGGGGGGATCACGCACGGCCCCGACGCCCGGGGGGGGCGGCCGGACCGTGTCAGGGGGCGACGGGGCCGTGAATCAGAACCGGGCGGGCTCCCGCGCGCGGCGGACGGTCCACTCGTGCAGCGGCTGCATGCGCGCCCTCGCCTCCGCGAACAGAGTCTCCCACGCCATCCGTCCACCCGCCTCGTACTCGAACGTCAGGCGCGGCGAGACTTCGCCTTCCACCTGCTCGCCGCCATCCAGCGTCACCACCTGCGTGGCGCGGCCGCGGAGCCGCCGGCGGGCGTTGAGGCAGCCGGACGCCTCGTCGAGAGACGCCCTCCACCCCTCCGGCGAGAGGTCGCCGAGGGCGATGGGCGTGGGCCCGATGAAGCCCTCCTCGATCTCCGGGCGGGCCATGGGCTGCCAGTAGTCGCGCCGCCAGAGCAGACGCACGGAAGCCAGTCCCGGATGCTCGCGCAGCAGCACGAACAGCCGGGGCTCCCGCAGCTCACGCCCGATCAGGCGGGCGACGGGCCAGTCGTCGTACTGCATCCCCTCGAGGTTCACCCCCACCCACTGGCGACCATCGCGGGGATCGTAGCCCGCGGTCCACTGCACGCCCTCCTCGTCGTCGCTGAGGCCGCCCACCTTCGCGGCCGGGCTGCCGAACGGGGCCAGACGACTTCCGAACACGCGGCTGAACGCGACGCGCATCGCGTCGGCTTCCGGACCGAGCCATTCCAGCATTTAAGCGCTCCTGTGGGGACAACGTCCGGCGAGGCGGGGTGCCGCGGCCGGCGAGAAAATGGCCGCCGGCGCCCGGGCCCGCAACGATTCGCGTCAGGCCGCCAGCTCCTCCGTCGAGCCCGGGCACGACTCCCGGCGCGACGCCTGCCACGACGAGCAACACGCTGAAGATAACACGGGGCGGGATGTCCCGGGGCCGAACGCCCTCGACGCCCTCGACGCCCTCGACGCCCTCGTCGTCCTCGTCGTCCTCGTCGTCCTCGTCGTCCTCGTCGCCCTCGTCGCCCTCGTCGCCCTCGTCTCCCCGTCTCCCTCGTCGTCCTCGTCGCCCTCGTCGCCCTCGTCGCCCTCGTCGTCCTCGTCGTCCTCGTCGTCCTCGACGCCCTCGTCGCCCTCGTCGCCCTCGTCGCCCTCGTCGCCCTCGTCGCCCTCGTCGCCCTCGTCGCCCTCGTCGTCCTCGACGCCCTCGTCGTCCTCGACGCCCTCGACGCCCTCGTCGCCCTCGTCGCCCTCGTCGCCCTCGTCGCCCTCGTCGCCCTCGTCGCCCTCGTCGCCCTCGTCGCCCTCGTCGCCCTCGTCGTCCTCGACGCCCTCGTCGCCCTCGTCGTCCTCGTCGCCCTCGTCGTCCTCGTCGTCCTCGTCGTCCTCGTCGTCCTCGTCGTCCTCGTCGTCCTCGTCGTCCTCGTCGTCCTCGACGTCCTCGACGTCCTCGTCGTCCTCGTCGCCCTCGTCGCCCTCGTCTCCCCGTCGCCCCGGCGCCCTCGGCCGTCGCGCGCCTTCTCCAGGCACCGCCCCGTGGCAGTCATGTCCCTCTCTCCGGGAGTCAAGTCGACTCCTCGAACGGTCGAGAGGGCCCCGCTGTCAGGTTGGCGGCGGGTTTCGCCGTCAATTCGACCTGACGCCGCGAAGCCGAACCTCACGATGTCGGTTCCGGCCCGTTCCGCGCGGACAACATGACAACAGGCTCAGTCGGGCGGTCGAGTGGTCGAGTTAGCCGTGGGACGAAGGGCCGCACAGGTGCCCGGGAGCGGGGTGTCGTGTTCCACCATGGATGTGCCCCAGGAGAGGTGGCACGTTCGCGGCCTGAACCGGGTGGGTGCGGAGGAGCTCATGGAGCCATGACGCGACAGGACGTGGATCGGACCATCGACGAACTGGCTGTGGCACAGCACGGCGTGGTGGGGCGGCGCCAGCTGCTGCAGGTCGGCGTTGCGGCGCATGTGATCGATCGCCGGGTGGCCGGCGGCCGGCTGACGCGAGTGCACCGCGGCGTGTATCGGGTCGGCCCGCTGGCGCCGCCGTGGGCCGAGGAGATGGCCGCAGTCCTGGCGAGCGGGGAGAACGCCGCACTGTGCGCCGGGAGCGCGGGCGCACTGTGGCAGGTGCTGCCGGCCGGCGAGCGGCCGGTGCCGCCGCACGTGGCCGTGCCGGGTCGGAATTGTCGCCCGGCGGGGGTGCGGGTGCACCGCGTCGCCGTGCTCGGGCCCGCCGAAGTCACGCGGTGCGACGGGATTCCCGTGACGGCGCCTGCGCGTACGCTCGTGGACCTGGGCGGCTCGCTCGGTGCCAGGGCGCTGGAGCGGGCGGTGGCCGAGGCGTTCGCCCTCCGGCTGACCGGCGAACGGGGACTCCGCAGACAGCTCGCGCGGCATCCCGGGGCAAGAGGCGTTCGGGCGATCCGGGCGCTGCTCGGAGCCGACTTGCCGCTGCGCACCCGCTCCGAAGCGGAGGAGCGATTCCTCGCCCTCGTGACCGAGGCCGGGCTGCCGCGCCCCCGGGGCAACGTCCGGGTCCTCGGGATGGAAGTCGATTTCTGCTGGCCTGACGAAAGCCTGATCGTCGAGATCGATGGACTGGCTTTTCACCATTCCCCGCCGTCGTTCGAGCGGGACCGGCGTCGCCACGACACGCTCGCCGCCGCGGGCTTCACGATCCTGAGGTTCACGTGGACGCGGCTGGTGGAGGAGCCCAAACCGGTAATCGGCCAGGTCGCGCTGGCGCTCGGGATCTCGCGCGGTCGAAGATGGCGGGCCGCGCCGACGCCGCCGGCGGCCGCGAGGTAGGCGAGGTGAACGCGACTCCTCGATTGCGGTTGAGTGCGGCCGTGGCGATCTGACGTCGATTTTCGCGGGGTTCTCGACATGGCGCCATGTGGGCTCGCCCCGGCGAGTCGAGTTTATCAGCTTCGGCGAGGTCAATGTGCCCAGAGCACCGAGCCGAGACACCGAGGGGTCGAATTGACCGCGGATCACGCCCCGCCCCCGCCCCGCCCCCTGGCGCCGGCTGCCCCCCTGGCGCCCGCCCACCTGGCGCCGCCCACCCCCCCGGGCGCCCCCTGGCCCCCTGCCCCCCCTCGGCTCAGGAGCCGCCGCCGGTCGGCTCCCGCGCCCGGTCGAGCCACGGCACGCCGTCCTTCATCCATTCCGGCGCGGGCGCGTCCTTCAGGTAATGGTCGAAGAACTGCTTCATGCGGCGCTGGAAGTCCTTCTGGTTGGCCTCCTTCGCCAGGTGGTGCGGCTCGTCGGCGTAGGACAGGAAGATGACTTTCTTCCCCAGCTCGCGGGCGGCGATGTAGAACTCCAGCCCCTGGTTCCAGTCCACGGCGCCATCGGCGGTGCCCTGGAGGATGAGGAAGGGCGTGGTGATGTCGGGCGCGTGGGTAACGGGCGACTGGTCCTCGTACAGCGACAGGCTGTCCCACGGCGTCACGCCCATGCGCCCCTGGCTCCACTCGATGATCGCCGCGTTGGGGCCGCCGGTGCTCTTGTACAGGATGTTGTGCATGCTCACCAGGTCGGTGAGCGGCGCGCCCGTGACCACGGCGGCGAACAGGTCCGTCTGCGTCACGATGTACGACGACTCGTACCCGCCCCACGAGTGCCCCTGGAGCCCGATGTGGGCGGGGTCCGCGTAGCCGAGGTCGATGGCCCGGTGGACGGCGGCGCTCACGTCGTCCAGCGCGGACGACCCCGGCTGCCCCTCCGTGTACACGATGTCCGGCATGAGCACCAGGTAGCCGTCGGAGGCGTACTCGGACATGTGCGGCCGGTCGTCGTAGACGGGCTGCGAGAAAGCGTGGTGCATCTGCGACATCTTCTCGTAGAAGTACACCAGCATCGGGTACTTCTTCCCCTTCTCGTACCCGGCCGGGAGCGTCAGCGTGGCCTGGAGGTGGTTGCCGCGGCCGTCCACGTAGTCGATGAGCCGCCGCGTCCCCCAGGCGTAATCGTCGAGCTGCGGGTTGCCGTCGGTCGCCCGGGCGGGGCGGCGGAAGCCGGTGTCCGTGACCCACCAGTCCGGGAACGCCTCGAACGTCTGCTTCGTGTAGACGACGACATCCGCGTCGCCCGCCTTCGTCACCCCCCCGTACATGGCGTCCCCCCACACCATCGGCTCCGGCGCCGACGCCCCCGGCTCCAGCCGCCACCAGCCGGACTTCTTCGTCCAGTCGCCGTAGGCCGACAGCAGCACCGGCTTCGACAGGTCCACCGCCTCCGCCGGCCCGCCGCCGAACCGCCCGGAGCGCCGCGCCGCCCGGGGCGCCGACCGCGTGTCGAAGGAGAAGCCGGGCTCGATGCGGAAGCGGATGCTGTCCCGGTCCGCCATGCCGCCCGTCAGGCTCCAGACCGCGTCGGCCTGCCCGCGCGCCGCCGGGTGGCGAACCGCCGCCGCCCGTCCGCGCGCCGGGCCGCGCCGGCCGCCGGGTCACCGGCCACGCCCTCGGTGCCGGCGGCGGCCGGGAGCGGGACCGCCCAGACGTCGTATTGCGTGTTGAGCAGGACCTGGCGCCCGTCCTTCGACCAACCCGCCACGCCCCACGTGCCGACCTCGCCCGGGATCTGGCGGTCGTTCTCGCTGAAGTCCGCGCCCGCGACGTCCGAAAGGTTCACCGTGCGGCCCGTGGCGATCTCCGTGGCCATGGCCTCGCCCGCCCGGGCCCAGGCGTACCATTTCCCGTCGGGCGACGCGCCCATGGGGCTGCGCACGCTGTCCGCCAGCGCAATCGCCTCGCCCGTGCGCGTGTCGATGCGCACGATGTCCGCCCTGCCCGGCTGCGCCAGCAGGTCGAGGCGGTAGGGGCCGTCGCGGCGGCCAATGGCATAGTTGCCCTGGCCCACCACTTCCACGCGGGGCATGGCTTCCGTGGCCAGGCGCACGAACCGGCCGCCGGGCACGGACACCACGGACGTGTACGTGAAGCGGCGGTCCGCGGGGGCCTGCACCTCCTGCACCGACTGCACGCGCTCGTCCGCGTAGTGCCAGACCGTGACGTCGGCCCGGTCGTCGTCGCCCTCCGGCTCGACTTTCGCCTTCTGCTCCCTGACGCCCACCACCAGGCGAGCATGGTCCTTCGTCCACGTGGGCCGGGCGTTCTCGCTCAGGACGAAGCCGGCGGGGAAAGCGTCGTCGGACGACGGGTCGTACGTGAACGGCCCGGCGTCGCCCGCCGGCGCCGCACCCGCCGGCGCCCCGGGAGCCAGCGCCTCGCCCGCGTCCGGCCACGCCAGCAGCACGTTGGCCCGCTCTTCCATCCCCTTCACCGTGTCCCCCTTCAGCACGGCCAGGCTCTTCCCGTCCTCGCTCCAGCCCAGGCCATCGTAGAGCCACGGCCCCGTCGAGAGCGCCACCGTGCGGCCGGCCGCCGGGTCCAGCAGGTAGGCGCCGTTGCCCGCGCGGTCCCCGGCGTCCACCAGGTAGGCCAGCCGCGCGCCGGTGGAGTCGAACGCGAATGCGGACACGTTGCCGATGTTGCGCAGCGAGCGGTCGCCCAGGTCCACGAGGACCAGGTCCGCGCCGTCGTGCTCGGCTTTCGGGTCCGCCTTGGCCTTGTGCACCGCCAGCCAGCGCCCGCCCTCGGCGAACGCCACGTCCCGCGCGTCCGCGATGGAGTCCCGCGCGCCCGTCCGCAGGTCGATCCAGTGCGCCATGCGTGGCACCGGCTTCTTCTCCTTCCGCAGCTTCTTCGCCTCCGTCTCCCCCGGCGACGTCATGAACGCCACGTGCATCCCGTCGCTGGCGAACACGGGCGACGCGCCGTTCGCGGCGGTGTAGTCCTCCTCGCCTCGCAGCGCCTTCACGTGCAGCTCGCCGTCCCCGTCGTTGGGCTCGTACGAGAACGCCAGCCAGCCGCCGTCCGGCGAGAGCTCCACGTTCCGGATCTGCCGCCACTCCCCGTAGTCGGCCAGCGTCAGCACCTTCCTGCCGTCCCGCATGGGGTGCGCCTGCGGCGAGGCGGGCGAGGGCGAGGGGGCGGGGGCGGCGGGCCGCGGGGGGCGCTGCGCGGCGGCGGCGCCGGGCAGCACCGCGGGCGCGGCCAGGGCGAGGAGCAGGGCTGGCAGGGGGAAGCGGAAGGACCGGCGTCGGTGCGTGTGCATGGCTGTCTCTGGTGCTGGCGCCCGGGCGGGCGGCTGGGTGGATCGCGGACCGGGTGCAGGTTGGCACCGGCGGTCGGGGGAGGCAAGGCCGCCGGGGAGGCGGCCTGTCAGCCGTCGCGCTCCCCGTAGAGGAGGACCAGCCGGGCGACGACCGGCTCGAGCGCGCTGCCGGCCCGGCCGATCGCCGGCGCGTCCCCGGCATCGACGGCGCGGGCGAGCTCGTCCAGCGCCGCCCGCTCCGCCGCCAGCAGCCCCGCGCGCCGCGCGACCAGCGCCGGCGTCAGGCCGTACACGGCGTCGTGGGGCGCCGCCTCCACCGCGGACCACCGCTCCATGGCCTCGGGGAGCGCCGCCCGGATCTCCGCCACGGCTTCAGGCCCGGGCCCCGCCATGCCGCCGGACTGCGACGCGCGCACGATCGCTTCCATGGGCGCGTGGTAGGCCGTCACGGCGGACGGTACCGCGGGCGCGGCCCCGTCCGTCGCGCTAGCCCGCGTCCACGCCCCGTGGCCCACCGTGTAGATCACCAGCACCAGCATGATCAGGAACGGGAGAGGGATCCCCCGGATCGACGGGCACGCCCCTCCACCCGTCCCGCACGATTCACCCGCCTGCTGGCTCATCCCCCGCGCCTCCGCGCTGCGGCCGGCCCGCATCGGCCGACGTTTCACACTGGATTCCCAAACGGGAATATAGCCCCTGCGCCGCGCGGGAGGCAGGGGCGTAGGCCGCGGCCCGCGCCGGGCCGGCCCCGGTCACCGGTTGCTGTTGGTCCACGTGTACGCGTGGGGCCATTCGCTGGTCCGGGTGGAGATGGCCGTGTGACAGACGTGACACGCGTTCTGCCGCTCGGGATGGGAGCCGCCGTGCACTTCGGCGAAATCGCCGCCCGCGCCCTCACCGCGCGAGTTCCCGTGGCACACGCCACAGCTCCCGATGCTCTTGGCGCCGCCCTGGTAGTGGAGCGCCTGGTAGTTGTCGATGGCCACGCTCGTGGGGACCATGGCGTGCGGGCTCCCGTGACACCCCGCGCAGGCGACGCCGCCGTGCCCCGTGGAGTTCCGGTAGAGCGTGGCGCCCGTGGCCACGCCTTCCACGCCCGAATGGCAGTCCGAGCAGGCGGGCTCACCGGCCCAGGGCGTCCGCCCCCGGGCGATGGACGCGGCCACTTCAGCCATGGTCCCGTGGCAGGTGGTGCAGTTCCCGTCTGAGCCGGTGTGGGCGATGCTCCGGGAGCACTGCGTGCTCGGCCCGGGGTGGCAGTCGTAGCACTCGGCTCCCTTGTCGGCGTGGAAGGAATGGATGGCGTACGACAGGTACTCGCCCGAGGAGCCGGGCGAGGTCTGGCCGAGCGCCGGGTCGCCGTGGCAGTCGGCGCACAGGACGGGCGTGGCGGCCAGGAGGTTCGTTCCGCTCTCCTCGTCGTGCTTCGCGAGGACATCGGCGAACGCGTTGTCGCCGTGGCAGTGGTCGCAGCGGATCTCGTCCGAGGTCGGCACGGTGGCGTGGGTCTCCACGAGAACGTTGTTCGACGCGTCCTTCACCGTGACCACGCCCACCTGGTAGGGGTTCCACGTGCCGTCGTCCTCCACGGGCGTGACCGGGATGGCGTCGGCGACGAACCGGTCGCCCGCCGCGGTCATGGTACCGGAGAGCCCGAACCCCTGAAGACCCACGTCGTGGGGCAGGCTGTTGAAGCCGAACATGTCGCCGAACAGCACCACCGCGTTGTCCCAGAACTCGCCGTACTCCCGCTTTCCGTACGAGTACGTGTTGTCCTGGATCCGGTACTCGACCGTGACGCCGGTAGTCACGATCTCCGGCGGGTCGCCTCGCCGGATCACCTGCGCCACGAGGTTGTTGTAGGGCGGGAGTATGACCAGCTCGTCGTACGTGGGGTTCAGGCAGTGCATCCCGAGATCGTTCCAGGCGACCACCACGTAGTCACCCGGCTGGATCCCGCCCGGGCCGGTGGCGTCGCCGCCACAGCCGGAGACGCCCAGGACCAGGAAGGGTGCGAAGACTGCCGCTCTGCACCTGCCGCCGTTCAACGACATGCCACGGCCCTCCTTCCGGAGATCGATTCGGAGACCCGCCGGATCCCGGCCGCTGCGGGCAGGCCGGCGGGTGCGAGAACGCGCCCGCCTTCAGACCGCGCACCGTCAAAGTACGGCGGACGCGCGCCACCGGATACAGGGAGGACCGGGGGGGTGTCGCCGGGGGTGTCGGCGCGAGTGCTGCATCGCCCCGGATCCCGTGGCACGCGCCCCCATCCTGAACGGGAGTGACCATGGACCGGTTCCTCGACATCCTGCCGTACGCCGGCGGCGCGGCGGCCGCGGCGCTGGTCGGCGGCCTCGTCGCAGCGCTGTGGCAGCCGCCGAGGCGATGGCAGAGCTACATCCAGCACTTCGCGGCGGGGCTCGTCATCGCCGCCGTGGCCGTGGAGATGCTGCCGGAGATCGAGCGCCTCCACGCGAACGGCTGGCTCATCGTCGGCAGCTTCGCCGCGGGCGGTGTCGTCATGGTCGGGCTGAAGTGGCTGACGCACCGGATCGAATCCCGGGCCGAAGGGACCGCGGAGGCGTTCGGCCTGGCCGCGGCGTCCGGGTTCGACACCATGATCGATGGCCTCACCATCGGGGGCAGCTTCGTCGCCGGACAGCGGATGGGCTTCATCCTCGCCGTCGCCCTCGGCGTCGAGCTCCTGTTCCTCACCCTCTCCCTCGGCTCGGAGTTCCGGAGCAAGGGCGTAGGCGCGCTGCGCGCCGGCGCCACCGCCGCGTCGCTGGCGCTGCCGCTGCTGCTGGGCGCCTTCCTCGGCGTGCTCGTGCTCGGAGGCGCGCCGGAGGGTGCGCTCGCCGCGTCACTCTCCTTCGGCGCCGCCGCGCTCATCTACCTCGTCACGGAGGAGCTGCTCGTGGAGGGGCACGAGGCGGCCGAGACGCTGGCGTCCACAGCCTTCCTCTTCCTGGGCTTCCTCGGCCTGCTCGCCCTGCGGCTGCTGGGGTAGGAGAGCGACCCGCCTGCGCCGCCGACACGGACCACCACCGAGTCCTCTCTTTCACCGCGTTCGGAGCGGCATCTGCGTCGATCCAGATCTTCACGCCGGAACGTACTCCCAGAGCACGAGGACCCGCATGCCCGATTTCCCCGACGCGAAGCAGCTGTTCACCACACTCACGGACCACGCCACCCTGGTCCTCTCCATCGAGCCCGACCCGGTGGACCCTCCTTCGGACGACGAGGTGATCGTCCGGATCGAGGCGGTCCCCATCAATCCCAGCGACCTCGGCCTCCTCCTCGCCCCCGCCGACATGGCGACGCTGCGCCGCGACACCGTGGACGGGCACCCCGCCCTCGTCGCCGACGTCCAGCCCCGCATGGCGCGCTTCTTCGCCGACCGCGCGGCGAAGAAGCTGAACGCCGGCAACGAGGGGGCCGGCACCGTGGTGGCCGCGGGGTCGTCGGACGCGGCGAGGGCGTTGGTGGGACGGACCGTGAGCCTGGTGGGCGGCGGCCTCTACCGCACCCACGCGCGCGCCACGGCCGGTCGGGTCGTGCCGCTCCCCGACGGCGCGCCAGCCGTGGAGGGCGCGTCGCTGTTCGTGAATCCCATGACCGTGCAGGGGTTCCTGAACACCATGCGCGCGGAGGGGCACGCGTCGCTGATCCACACGGCGGCGGCGTCCAACCTGGGCCAGATGCTGGCGAAACTGTGCCTGCGGGAGGGCGTCCCGCTGGTCGCCATCGTCCGCTCGGACGCGCAGAAGGAGATCCTCACCGGGATCGGCGTGACGCACGTCCTGGACAGCTCGAAGGACGGCTTCATGGACCGCCTCGTCGACGCTCTCGCCGGGACCGGAGCGACGCTCGCCTTCGACGCCATCGGCGGTGGCCGGATGGCCAGCCGCATCCTCGTCGCCATGGAGCGGGCGCAGGTGAGGCGCGGCGCCGAAGTCGGCAGCTACGGCACGACCGTGCCCAAGCAGGTCTACATCTACGGCCGCCTCGACACGGGCGAGACGGTCCTGACCGGCGCCTGGGGCATGACCTGGGGCGTGGGCGGCTGGCTCCTGGGGCCGCACCTCGAGGCCGTGGGCCCCGAGCGGGCGCTGGAGATGCGCCGCTTCGCCGTGGCGGAGCGCAACGGCATCTTCGCCAGCCACTACACCGACACCATCAGCCTCGAGGACATGATCGACCCGGACATCGCACGCGCCTACCAGCGGAAGGCCACGGGGCAGAAGTACCTGGTGGATCCCAGCCAGTGAGTCTGCGCGGGGGGCTCATGGCGGAATCCGGGCGCCCGCCCCGCGGGTCCGCCACGTCGCCCCGGTAGCGCGGGATCACGTGGATGGGCGCGTGTCCCACCGTCTGCCCCGCCGCCTCGCCGTCGTTGACCCCGATGTTGAACCCATCCGGCGCATGCGACGCCGCCAGCGCCCGCCGCACCTCGCCCGCCAGCGCCCACAGCTCCGCCCGTTCCCCTGGGTCGAGGTCCCAGAGCCTGGCCACGTGGCGCCCCGGTACGACGAGGGTGTGGCCGTCGGCGAAGGGGGAAGGCGTCGCGGAGGGCGAGGCCGTGGGTGGAGCGGAGGACCACGCGGTCCGGGGCGACGTCGCAGAAGGGGCAGGGTCCGACGGGCGGAGCCTTCAGTATTCCCGCTGCAGCGAGTCCAGCACCGCCGCTCGCCGCGCCGCGGCGTCCGACGCTTCCAGCGCCCCCTTCACCCCCCGCGCGCCGGGGAGGCGCGACTCGCCGATCGCGCTGTCCACCTGCCGCTGCGTCACCGAGTCCGGGCGCGCCGATGACGACGCCGGCGCGCCCCCGGAGCAGGCCGCGAGGGCGGGAATGCTCGTGGCGAGCAGGAGGGCAAGCGCGGTGCGACGTCGCATGGTCTGGCTCCTGTCAGGATCGGGGGTATGGTCGCGCTGGTTGCACGCTCCTCGATAATAGGAACCGGGGAAAGGTGGGGCGAGAACTCGCCCACCGAAGCCGTTCAGGCCGTCCGCGTCTCCGGCGGCACGATCTCCGTCCCCTGCCGCAGGCGACGCCGCCCTGGCGCGGGATCGCTCCACCCGCCGCCGAGCTCGCCCGGGCCGGCGGCGGCGGGCGACGGCGTCGCATGGGGGCGCTCGGCCACGGCCAGCCACAGGCTCCGGCCGGGCTCCGCGGTGAGGTCGTACGTGCGGCCGATCAATCCTCCCACGGCGCCATCTCGGTGCGACGGAGCCGCTCGATCCGGTCGCGGAAGGCCTGCTGGCGCCCGGAACCGTTCAATCATGGCCACGAACGAGGAACGCATGTCCGTCGATGAGCTGGAGGCAGAAGCGCTGAAGCTGTCTGCCGACGATCGCGAGCGGCTCGCGATCCTGCTGCTCTCGAGTGTCGAGTCGAAGCTGGAGTTCGAGGCTGAATGGATCGAGGAAGTCGAGCGGCGGGCCCGAGAGATCGATAAGGGTGTCGTCGAGACGATCCCGGCCGACCAGGTCCTCCGCAAGGCACTGGACCGCCTGAAGTGAGCCCGCCGCCTTCACCCCATCCACGCCGGCCGCGCGATCCCATACAGAACGTCGGGATCGATGTCGGCACCATTAGGCCACACGATGGTTCCCAGCTCCCGGTCCACCTCCACCGCTTCGAAGAAGCCGCGATCCTTCCGTACGCGCTCAAAGATCGGTCCCCGCAGGAACGGCTCGACGTCGATCACCTTCTCCGTCCCGTCGCTGAACCCGACGCGGAGCCGGTATCCCTCGCCCGGTGTCACTCTATCGACGCGTACCATCAGCACACTCCGTCTCATTCGAGCCCCGCGATCCGCTCGAGGGGCTCACCGTGTCGTGCCGCCTCCCAGTTGTTCCGCAGCTCCAGCACCGTGGCCTCGTGCTCCCCGTACTTCGCGTGGAAGTGCGGCGGCGCATGATCATTGTAATACATCGCAATGGTGATTCCGAAGAACTCGCTGATTCTCGGCACGACACGCCCGTGGCTCGGTTCCAGGGCCACGCTGTCCTTGGGATCGGGGCAGATCCATGGCAGAATCAGACGAGCTCATGGTCACTCCCCCGCCCTCTTCGCCTTCGCGATCCGCACCAGTGCCCTCGCCTGTGGTGCAGTTGCCAAGCCGAATCCAGATGACCTTGGGCGGTGGTCCGTGCAGGAAGCTTCGCTGGTGGAAGTCCGAGTCCTTGGAAACGATCGTGAAGCCGTGCGCGGATCCAGGGTACAGCTCAGCAAGCGAAGCGATCAGCCTCGGGGAGAGGTTCTGATCGAGGAGGAGCTTCACGCCGCAGGAGGATCGGACGCCAGTTTACGCTCGCGGTCGGCGGCGAAGGCGAGGCATGCCCGGATATCGTCACTGGTGAGGTCCGGAAAGTCCGAAAGGATCTCCCCCTCGGTCATACCGCCCGCCAAGTAGTCGAGGACGTCGTAAACGGTGATCCGCATTCCGCGGATACAGGGTTTGCCGCCCCTCTTACCGGGCTCGATGGTGATGATATCGCGGTAGTCCATACCTGACGCTAAGCCGTCCGATCCCCCGGGACAAGCTTGCGTCCCTGGTGCCATCTCGACCTCCTGATTGCAGGTTTCCGCTCAATCTCCTCAGAAGATACGCGCTGGGCCGGAAGCTTCCATGGCGTAACGGGTCGAGTGCCGGTCGGCACGGGCAGCTCCCGGGCGAGGCGCTGGGTGTCGGCCCGGAGGTCGGCGTCGCGCTCGGCCCAGAGGGTGTCGGAGGCATCGCGGACGGTCCACGGCAGCACCTCCTGCCACTCCGCCGTCAGCGGCTCCAGCACCTTCCCCCTCACCCACACCTGCCCGCCCGCCCGCGCCACCTGGTCGTAGGCCCAGCGCGTGATCCTGAGCGACGCCTCCCGGTCGTGCGCCACGCCGGCCGCCGCGAACCGCCTCGGGCAGCTCGTACAGCTGATTGCGATTGCGTTCGTCCCAGCGGCGCAGGTGATCGACGGCGGCCAGGCGGTCGCCCTTGCGGCCGTTACAGGTCGGGTGCGCGAGGACGAAGTTGTGGCCGAGGTCGAAGGGGTAGCGGCGCCAGGGGACGAAGTGGTCCACGGCGACGTCGCCCCGCATGCGCCCGTCGCAGTAGAAGCACCGGCCGTCCTGGATGTCGTCGAGTAGGTCCCGGTAGGTGGAGAGGTCCCGGCGGTCGCTGCCGAACAGGAACCAGCGAAGCTCCGCCTCCGGCCCGAGCAGGTGCACGTTGGTGCGGCGGATGTACCCGGTCCACGCCCCCTGCACCATCTCGACGATCATCGAGTAGAAGCGCCGGAAGCACCAGGCGACGCCGGGCTTCAGCGTGATCTCCCGCGGGTTCTCCCGTTCCCGGTGCTCGTAGAGGAACTCGACGCGCTCGTCGCCGATGGTCTGGAGCTTCCAGAGCGGCATGCGACGGACTGTGTCCTCCACCGTCCGGAGCAGCCGCGGCCACGCCTCGCTCGCCTCGACGCGGCCCAGCCGGGCGTCGTACCGCGCCCGGGCTTCCCTAACCTCCCGCACCACCGCGGCCTGGCGCCCGGTGTTCTGCTTGAGCGGCTCCGTGCCCGCGGTGCCGGGAAAGGGAGCGACCTGGCGCCAGTACAGGCGGACGAACTGGTCGGCGAGGTCGCGCGTGGCGAGGGTGAGGGGGGCGCCGGAGTCGTCGCCCTGGAGCACGCACAGGTCGGCAATGGCGTGGAGCAGCGCGTACTTGTAGCTGGCGACGAAGCTGCCCTCGTCCAGCAGCCGCTGGAGCCGGGCCAGGAACTCGAGCTGCGCCTCCGCGCTGGGGACGGCCGGGATCACCCGTCCCCCCAGTACCGCGCCCGCTCCGGGATCACCCAGCGGATCCCGCCCCGGGGGTCCGCCACGTCGCCCGCGTAGCGCGGGATCACGTGGATGTGCGCGTGCGCCACCGTCTGCCCCGCCGCCTCGCCGTCGTTCACCCCAAGGTTGAACCCGTCCGGACCATGCGACGCCGCCAGCGCCTCCCTCACCTCGCCCACCAGCGCCCACAGGTCCGCCCGCTCCTCCGGCGCGAGGTCGAAGAGGCTGGCGACGTGGCGGTGCGGGACGACCAGGGTGTGGCCGTCGGAGACGGGCCAGGCGTCGCGGAGGGCGCGGCCGTGGGCGGAGGCGTGCAGGACGCGGGAGGCGGGCAGGCCGCAGAACGGGCACTCGGTCGGATGGCTCATGATGTCCCGACCCACCATGGCTGTGCCCCACCCCGCGCGCAACGCTCGGTCGACAGGTTGCGCATATACAAAGTCCAGTATAGGCTCGGATGACGGAAGCGGCCGTGCTGTTGAATCGGGAGGTTCCAATGCCTGAGTTCACGTACTCGAGCGGGAACGTCTTCGAGGATCTCGGCTTCTCGAAGGAAGAAGCGGAGAACCTGAAGGTGCGGTCCGTGCTCATGGCGGGCATCCGGCGGATCATCGAGGCGGAAGGCATCACGCAGAAGGAAGCCGCGGAGCGATTCGGCGTCACTCAGCCGCGGATCAGCGATCTGGTCCGCGGCAAGATCGAGCTGTTCAGCATCGACGCGTTGATCAACATGCTCGCCGCGGCCGGGCACCATGTGGAGATCTCGGTGAGCGGCGGCAGCGATCGGGCGGCCTGACGGGTCGGCCATGGTGCACCCAATTTCCACCGGCAGGAGCCTTGGCCGGACCTTTGCCCCCGGTGTATCTTCGGGACCTGGTACACCTGGGAGGCACACTGAACACCACCTATCTCGCCCGCGGCCTCTATTCAGTGCCGGCCGCCGCCCGGCTCATCGACACGAAGCCCGACACGATCCGACGCTGGGCGTTGGCTACGAGCGCGGTGGCCGTTGGCACGACCCGGCGATTCATACCGACCTCGATGAGCTGGGCGGTGAGCCGGTCCTGACCTTCCTGGAGCTGGTCGAGTTGCTGTTCATCCATGGGCTGCGGGCATCGGGGCACTTCCCCCTGGGATCTACGCCCTGTTGGAGCGCGAGGACCGGGGCGACCTGCTGGTTGAGCTCAAGGGAGCCGGTCAAATCGCGATGTGGCCCGCGTTGCACCGGTACCTCGAGCAGCTCGAGTTCGGCCTGGACGAGATTGCGAGCCGCTGGTATCCCGCTGGACGCGCCTCTCCCATTGTCGTCGATCCCCGAATTTCAACTTGGCAGGGGCGCAACCGACGAGCAGATCGTCACCTTCGCGGGCGAGTGGGACTATCGCATCGTCGGCCGCGACCGCGCGATGCTCAAGCGGTCGAGATCTCTGCGGCTGAAGGCAGGCTCGGGGTGTGACAGCGAGGTCCGGATCAGGCCGTGCGCCGCTCCGAAGCCACGATTCGACCCAGTTCCCGGCGGCTCGCCCCCAGTGAGAGCAGCGAGCGGATCAGGAGGTCGACGGTCACGCTGGCATCCGCGGTTTCCATCCTGGAGACCCGGGACTGACTGGATCCGAGACGCCGCGCCAGCTCGGCCTGCGACAGCCCTGCGCGCTCACGTTCGCGCCGCAGGCTGTCACTCAACGCGAGCTTGAGGTCGACGTACGCGGCCTCTTCCGCGGATAGGTCCAGAAGCTCCGCCGCGGAGCCGACCGCCCAACCCGTCTCACGCAATCTCTTCCTGGTGGCGTCTTTCATGATCCTCCCACCGCTTCGTCGTAGCGCCGGAAGCAATGACTGCAGCGTTTCAGCACGCGATTCGGCGTCCGCGTCGTCGTCTTCTCAAATACATCGCCGATGATCACCGCGTCGGGGTCGACGCGGTAGTGGTCTTCTCCCCGGAATCGAGTCCGGGCGGACTCCCGTTTAGGAGCATAATCTTCGGGCCGGACCTGGAGCCTCGGGAGAGGCGGGGAGCGACCCATGAGGCGGAGTCGGTTTTCGGAAGAGCAGATCGCGATGGCGCTGCGGCAGGCGGACGCCGGGACGTCGGTCGCGGAGATCTGCCGGAAGCTGGAGATCTCGGAGACCACGTTCTTCCGGTGGAAGAAGAAGTTCGGGGGCCTCGGGGTTCCCGAGCTGCGCGAGCTCAGGCAGTTGCGGGATGAGAATCGTAAGCTGAAGGGGCTCGTGGCGGACCTCTCGCTGGACAAGAGCATTCTTCAGGAGGCGCTGCGAAAAAAATGGTGACGCCGACGCAGCGGCGGGAGGTGGTCGGGTGGGCTCGAACTGCGTACGGGCTCGCGGAGCGGCGCGCCTGTCGAGCGGTGGGGGTCAGCCGGTCCCTCGTTCGGTATCGCTCGGTCAAGCCTGCCCAGGAGCCGCTCCGGCGGCGTTTGCGGGAGATCGCGGCCAGCCGGGTGAGCTGGGGCTATCCGCGGCTCACCATTCTTCTGCGGCGCGAAGGCTGGCGGGTCTGAGGTGACCCCCGGATCCTGACCCAGCTATTATGGGACTCCCGAGCAGGAGGAGTCCATGCGGAAGAGCCGGTTCACGGAAGAGCAGATCATCGGAATCCTGAAGGAGGCGGAGGCCGGGGCGCAGGTGCAGGAGGTCTGCAGGCGCCACGGGATTGCCGAAGCGACGTTCTATCGGTGGCGGAAGAAGTACGGCGGTCTGGACGTGAGCGAAGCGCGGCGGTTGAAGCAGTTGGAAGAAGAGAACCGCCGATTGAAACGGATCGTGGCCGACCAGGCGGTGAACCTCCAGGTGCTGAAGGATCTCCTGGGAAACGGGTGAAGACGGCCGTGGAGCGGCGCAGGGTCGTCGAGCAGGTCCAAGCCGCAGCAGGGGTATCGGAGCGACGGGCGATTCGGTTCACGGGCTTCCCGCGCTCCACCATGCGCTATAAGAGCCTGACCGATCCCCAGGAGGAGCTCCGTCAACGGATCAAGGAGCTGGCGGCGCAGCGAATCCGCTGGGGCTACCGGCAGATCCACACGCTGCTCCAGCGGGAAGGCTGGACGGTGAACCGGAAGCGCGTCCAGCGGCTCTATCGGGAGGAAGGACTGGCAGTGAGGCGCAAAGGAAAGAAGCGGCGGAGCCAGGCGCCGCGGCCGGTGCGGGATGTGGGTCCTCTAAACTATGTCGCGGTTTCTCTCTAAACTTTGTCGCGGCAAGGGCGTGAGCTAAGCGGCTTCAGAGTCAGGGGCCTCCTCCTGCTTATGGTGGCGGGTGCGGTAGGAGCGGCCGCGGAGCACGAAGTGGGTACCGCGCTCCAGGAGCCGATCCAGAATCGCTTCCGCGAGATCGGCATCATGCAGCACCTGACCGAGGGCGGCCAGGGGTTTGTTGGTGGTCACGATCATGGGCCGGTGCTTCAGGTAGCGATCGTTGACCACCCGGTAGAGTACGTTGGCGGCATCGGCAGCGTAGCTCTGATAACCGAGTTCGTCGATCACCAGCACGTGCGGATGGACGTAGGGCTCGAGGGCTTCTTCCAGCCGTCCCTCCGCGGCTGCCTTCGAGAGGGCGCCGATCAGCTCGTCTGCGGTGGTGAAGCGGGCGTCGAAGCCGTTCTGGATGGCCCGATAGGCGATGGCCACGCCCATATGCGTCTTTCCCCGACCGGGCGGCCCCGTGAAGATCGCGGACCGCCCCTCGCTCACGAGCTCCGGCCCCAGCAGCGTGCCGAGCATCTGAAGGCGGACGCTGGTCTGGAAGGTGAAGTCGAATTCCTCGATGGTGCGGAGGAAGGGAAACTTCGCTTTGCGGACGTATCGGGTGATCCGAGTCTGCGCCCGGTGGGCGATCTCCTCGGCGCAGAGTAGCTCGAGAAACGTGCGGTAGCTCATGCCCTCGTCCTCGGCCCGGATCACCAGGTCCGGATAGAGGCGTCGGACCGTGGGCAGGTGAAGACGGTGGAGCATCGCATCCAGATCGTCCAGCGGCACGGGAGTGCTGATCATGAGGCCGCCTCCTTCGCCACGAGTCCCATCACGTACTCCGCCCCGATCAGGCGCTGAAAGAGCGCTCGCTGGAGCAGCCGGAGGAAACGCTCCTGGCCCACCTCCTCCAGCAGGGCGAAGAGCCGCTCGACGTCTCCTTTCCAGGTGTAAGGACGAGAGTGGATGAGTTCGGTCAGGTAGCCCTCACCGATGGGCCCCAGCTCCAGGATCCGCTCCCGCATGAAGTAGAGGCGCTTCCGGGCGCCGGCCACGGCCGCCAGCTGCTCCGCCCTCTGGCCGGGCAGGTAGCTGGTAGTCCCCACTTTGGGAAAGCGTGGGTGGGTGGCCTCGAAGCGGGCACCGGTCGTGACGATCCGGACCCGGTCCGGGTACAGGTGCAGCGTGGCCGGAATCCCGCACGCCCCCGCCGGCATAGCGTAGCGGACTCCCTGGAAATCCACGAGGGCCGTGGGACCCACATGCACGGCGTAGCGCAGCCCGTATTCTGTGGGCGCAATGGCCAGCGGCTTCATGCGGGCCTGTTCGGTCACGAGCCGGAGCTTTGGGATCTCCTTCGTGGCGCGGGACGGCCGCTCCTCATTCACCCCCAGCAGCCACTCAAGGAGCTGACGGGGGAGGTCGTGATCGAGATCGGCGAAGCGGCGGGCTCGGAAGAAGCTCCGCTTCACCCAGCCCACAAGATTCTCCACCGAACCCTTCTGCTCGGGACTCCGCACCGCGCACAGCTCGATGGTGAAGCCGTAGTCGATGGCCACCTGCGCCAGGGTCGAGTTCCAGATCGGCCGGTCGCCGTCCCGGCCCACCACCACGGTCTTCGGATTGTCGAAAACTACCCGGAGCGGCACGCCCCCCGAGTGCTCGAAGGCCGCGAGCAGCGCGCGCACCAGCGATTCGATCCGCTCGTCCGGCACGATCACCACCCACACCCACCGCGAGTACTTTAGCCGGAAGGCCGCGAAGTGGACCCGCTTCTTCCGCCCGTCCAGCAGCCGGACGTCGGCCTGCCCGAAGTCGAACTGGGCGAACTCCCCCGCTACCCCCTCGAACCGCACCATCAGCTCCGCCGGCAGCTTCCCCTTCTCCAGCCGAAACACCCGATAGAAGGTGCTCTCGGCGAGCTGAACTCCTTCGTCACGAAGCAAGCGAAGGTACTCCAGCGGTGGAGCTTCCGGATCCTCCGCGATCAGATCCACCAGCCGCTGCTTCACCGCTGACCTCACTGGCGGTCGGCCCACACCACGGCGCCGCCGCTCCGCCACGTCATCCCCGTCCTCTACCAGCGGCTCTTTGGCGATCCGCTGGATCGTCCGCACGGTGACGCCGAACTGCTCCGCAATCTGCTTCTTCTCTTCCCCCGCCTTCAGCAGAGCATGGACTGCATGTCGATCAATCATCCTGAGCATCCTCCCCGCCCTCCGATTCTCAGAGCCCTGAGCCCTCGGAACGGCGGCATTCTACGCTGTGGATGCCCTCAACTGCGACATAGTTTGGAGAGAATCAGCGACAGAATTTCGGGAACTCACACGGGAGCCGCTCGGGGGGCCGAACGAGCGGTGGAGCATGGACTTCGTCTCGGACACGCTCAGCAACGGGCGGCGCTTCCGCTGCCTGAACATCATCGACGAGTTCAACCGGGAGTGCCTGGCGATCCACGTGGCGCACTCGATCCCGTCGGTGGGCGTGATCGAGGTCCTCGAGCAGCTGAGGGAAGAGCGCGGGCTGCCGGACGTGATCGTGACCGACAACGGCTCGGAATTCACCAGCCGTGCCTTCAATGCGTGGGCCTATTCGCGGGGGGTGAAGATCGACTACATCCAGCCGGGCAAGCCAATGCAGAACGGGTTTGTGGAGAGCTTCAACGGGACCTTCCGGGACGAGTGCTTGAACCTGCACTGGTTCCTCACCCTCCGGGACGCCCGAACGACCATCGAGGCGTGGAGAGTGGACTACAACGAAGTACGGCCGCATAGTTCCCTTGACCGCCTCACCCCCGCTGAATATGCGGGATTACATCAACAGAGCGAGGAGAACCTCGCCATCACCAGCTCGCACCTCCCGTAAAGACTGGATCAGCTTTGGGGGTCACCTCAGGTCAACCACAAGCGGATCTACCGGCTCTACCGCGAAGAGGGGCTGACGCTGAAGCGAAAACGCCCGAAGCGGCGGAAGAGCGCGGTTCGTCGACAGGCTCGGTCCGCAGCGCAGGCGCCGAATGAGCGCTGGGCCATGGATTTCGTTCACGACGTCCTGGCCGGCGGCCGCACGATCCGGATCCTGACGGCCATCAATGCCTTCACCCGGGAGTGCGTGGCACTGGTCGCGAAGCCGAACTTCAAGGGTGAGGATGTGGCGGCGATGCTGACCGAGGCTGGCCGGCAGCGTGGCGCTCTGCCTGGCCTGATCTCCGTGGACAATGGCACGGAGTTCACCTCGAAAGCCTTGGATCACTGGGCCTACTGGAACAAGATTCAACTGGACTTCAGCCGGCCCGGAAAGCCAACCGACAATGCCCATATCGAGAGCTTCAACGGGACACTGAGACGGGAGTGCTTGTCGCAACACTGGTTCATCAATGTCGAGGACGCTCGACTTACCCTCGAGAAATGGAGGGATGATTATAACAAGTTCAGGCCCCACAGCAGCTTGGGCCAGATCCCGCCGCGCCAATTCCGGCTCGGCGAAACCTTCACCCCCGTCCCGGAGAAGCTCGTAAACTCACCTGTTTCCCGGACCTAATTCGGGGTCAGGACCAAACCAGCTCGCACCTCCCGTAAAGACTGGATCAGCTTTGGGGGTCACCTCAGTCATCTTCCGTGTAGGCGCAGTTGGCACCGAGCACCGCCAGAATGCTGTTCGGAAAGAGGAAGTTCGGCTGCCGCACCAGTGCTGCCCGGATTTCGTCGAGCTTCTTCTTAATGAGCGGTCGCTGATAAGGCAGAGCCGAAGTCGGCCCAATCGCCGGCAGCTCGTCTTTCCGAAACACCCGCGAAACGCCGAGAAGGTCATAGGGCGAGACCTCAAACGTGAACACGTCTGCTTCGGGGCTGGTTGCATCAGCGCTCCCAACAATGGTCCGGTCGCTCACCCGTAGCAGCCCGTGTGTGTCCTTGCGGATTTCGATCGGCCGGCGGCCTTGGCCGAGGTTTACCTCCAAGCGATCCAAGAAGTGGGACTTTGCGAATTCACCAATGCAGTCGGCGTAGTTCTCGAGGACCCCTACACTAGACCGGAAGAAGACGGCCATGCGAGGGATCGTTAGGTCGACATCGACATCGAACTGTTCGGCCTTCGTCGTGATGAAGAACCCAATGAGAGTGCGAACACGGCGGAATGCCGCAAGCTGGTCCGCCGGGACTCCGAGTGCCGTCCAGACTGCGTCGGTCCGATTCGTGGTCTCCAAAGCCCGGATGTGGCCGCGAAACTTGGAATACTTTCGCTCGAGATCACGCTTTCCCGAGCGGGCCGTGATCTCGCCCAAAAGAGCGAACCTGCCTTCAGCTATGAGGAAGTCAATCTCACAGTGCTCGTTTGCGCTAAAGCGACCCTGAGGGAACATGTCCCGCATTCTGGCGTGCGTCCCCCGCGCGCAGGCGAACCCCAACCTCGCGAGTAGGTCAGCCATGCCAGATTCCAGCTGTGGTCCGGTAAGTCCGAGTAGGGCGCTCATTATGAATGGATGTCCGCGGAGCGGCTCAGCAGAGTCAGGTGACCGCAGACCCGCGCAAGCGTCTTAGCTTCCGAGCCGCAGCAATCAGACGGGTCGCCGCGTAATCTACGTCTTCTTCCGTCGTCGTTCTCCCCAGTCCAATCCGTACTCCCTCACGAACCTGTTCGGGGGTGAGACCAATCGCCGAGAGCACATGCGACGGCTGCGCTTTCGCACTCGCGCAGGCTGCGCCGGTGGAGAAGGCTAGGTCCGGAAGGTTGACCACGAGAGACTTCGCCTTTACGCCGGGAATGCCAAACGCCAGGTTGTGCGGAAGCCTTTCCCGCGGGTGGCCGTGCAGTCGCAGGTCGTCGAAATCCGATCGTAGACGGTCGAGGAGGCGGTCCCGAAGACTTCTCAGCCGCTCCCCCTCGGCTTCCAAGCGCTTGGCGGCGATTTCAGCGGCTGCGCCCAGTCCGACGATTCCGGGGACGTTCAGCGTCCCGGAACGCCACCCGCTTTCTTGCCCTCCTCCGAATTGCCGAGCCTGCAGCTTCACGCGCGGGTTCCGTGAGCGTACGTACAAAGCTCCAACGCCTTTGGGACCATAAAATTTGTGAGCACTCAAGGAAACGAGGTCGAGACCGAGTCCCTCGATACTTATGGGAATGTGCCCAACTGCCTGCGTTGCGTCAGTGTGAAACAGAACGCCGGCTTCTCGCGTGGCGCCCGCGATAACGGAGAGCGGTGCAAGTGTCCCGATTTCGTTATTCGCAGCCATTACGCTGACGAGAATCGTATCCGGGCGCAGAGCCGCCGCCACACGATGAGGGTCCACGCGCCCCTCGTTGTCGACGCCGAGAAAGGTGATTTCGAATCCGCTATCCTCGAGGTGCCGGAGCGGATCGAGAACTGAAGGGTGCTCCGTCTGGACAGAAATGATGTGGCGCCCGCGCTCGCGATACTGCTCGGCGGCTCCAAGAAGGGCCAGGTTGTTTGACTCGGTTGCCCCGCTAGTGAATACAATGTCGTCAGCGGAACAGCCGAGGAGTAACGCTAGTTGTTCCCTCGCGCGATCCACAGCGACGGTGGCCTCGTGCCCCAGGCGATGGTCACGGCTGGAAGCATTCCCGAACGCCCTGGTAAAGAACGGCAGCATTGCGTCGAGCACACCCGGATCAACAGGCGTTGTGGAATGATGATCGAGGTAAACCGGGCGTTCTTCTCCTGTCATGCAGCCGTGCGCGCCTGCGAGGGCACGAGGCCGAGGAGGTCCGAGTAATCGCGGACGCGGTTGCAGACCATGTTTGCGCCGCGATTCATGTGAGCTCGGAGCTGGGACAGGTACTCTCCGTCGGGATCTAGGCCGTCCTGCAGAAGCCGCTCCTTCAGGTAAACGTCGAACAGTTGCTCCCACTCCCCGAAGAGCGTCGATCTGTTCAGCTCCGGTCCCTCTTCATCGAAGGACTCCGCCTGTGGGATTCCAGGCTCCGCGAGGGACATGATGAACCCGAGCCTGCATAGCAAGTTTGGTGTGACGCCTAGCTTTCCCTTTAGATTGCGGAGCCGAAACCCGACGTCCGAGCTAAGCCGAAGCCGGTTCCATTTCACTTGCGCGCTCATAGGTCCCTCCGTCCCAGAAGTACCCGGGTTCAATGACGGTGTGTTGCCAATCTTCTATGAACTCCAACCGGTAGCTACGAGCAGTAGCGCCGGCGAGACCCTCGAAGTAAATGCGGTCGATTTCGGTGTCCGTCGAGAGAATGATCACCTGGTGCGCGGCTTCCGGGAAATATCCTTCGATTAGGCGCCGTCGATGATCTGCGTCCAAGCGCCCGAGCGGTGTGTCAATGATCAGCGGCAACGGCCTGCCGGATGTCTGCGCAAGTGCCCAAAGCATAGCAATCGCATAGATCTGCTTCTCACCTGCCGAGAGGTCTCGCTTCGGCAAGGCGCGGCCGCCACTGTCTACGAGCAGAACCTCGAACGTTACGGGATCAATCCTTACCTGCTCCACAAGTTCATCTTTCCGGGCGAGGCGATTGAAGCACTTCACGAACCGGTCACTCAGGTCAGACAGCTTTTCCTCCGTGAGTCGGGCCTCAAACCTCGAGAGCACCTCCTGAACGGACTTCATAAGCCGCACACGGGTAACCTCCCCTTGTGCGGCGATAGCTTCCTCTCGGGCCTTTCTGGTCTCACGCTCGTTCTGGGTGATCCGCGTACAGAAGCGCTCAATCGCAGCCTCCTGCTGGCGAGCCGCTTGTTCCATCCGTCCGAGGTCCGCGTGGGCGGCGTTCAGCTCTTCAAGAAGCGGACGGAGCACGTCATCGGCAGGTGCAGCGCGCAACCGCTGCTCAACGCGGGCGCGTGCCCGCGTTGCGCGCTCGAGTCGAGCCTCCAGATCCTGAACGAGTTCGGGGATTTTGGTCTGCACTTCTCGGATCCATGCCTGAAGCCGCCGTGCGTCGCCTTCCGAAACGTCGAAGACCGGATCGGTATGTGCTTCAACGGCGTCCAAGGAGAGGATTTCGCGTACGCGGGCCTTCAGGAGTCGAGAGATCTTCCCGCGGGTCTGGTGGTGGATTTTCTCGAACGTGCTGACCTCCTCTTCCAATGCGCTGTTCAGCTTCGTCAGCTTCGACATCAGGAGGGTGCGGGCAGCAACCACCTGCTGCCTTTCGGATTCACTCCTAAGCCTTCGCTCAACGCCCTCGCCGAGCTCCGGCGCAAGCGCAAACGGCAGCAGTGTTTCGCAGAGACTGCGCACATGGGTATTAATCTCGGCCAACTCGGCTTCAAGTCGTCCGCGCTTCTCGATATACTCCTCGCGCTTCTCAGCGTAAGCGCCGCCCTCGCGGCGAATCCGCTCCTCGATCCGCGCGATTACCTTCTGCTGCTCAGCGATCGTGGAGCGGATCCTGTCTGCCTCGCTCTCCGCAGCCGCAAGCTCCGCACGGAGTGCAGCTAGTTCCTTCTCCCTTACGGCCGAAGCCTCGCGAGCCGCCCGGCCGGCGGAGGCGCTCGAGGCTCTCCCGATGAGGACATCGAGGTCAGCTTGGAGCCGGTCCGCGTAATCTAAACCGATCAAGTTCTTGACGGAGCGGGCGAAATCGAGGTTCTCCCCATCTTCCGCAAGCGCCTGAATCTTCTCTCCGTCGAAGAAAAACAGCTGCGAAATGCCAGGTGGAATGAGGTCGCGGACGAAATCCTCCCACTGATCCTGGTCCAGATCGCCGAGCGGCTTACCATCGCGCTTTACGAGGAGGCTCTCTACGGCCCTAGCGCCCCGGATGCGCCAGCTTCTTTCGACGAGATAATCCGTGGCCTTGCCAGCGTGAACGTGCTGAAACTCAATGGCAACTGCGGCCTCCTCCAGCGACACTGTAGGATTCCGCGGTCGGTGAATTCGATCCCGTAGAAAGGTTTCGTAATCAACGCGACGCACGCGAGCGCCGAGCGCGCGCTGCCCGTACAGACAGACCCGAATCGCGTCGAGGATTGATGTTTTTCCGCTTCCGTTTCGGCCGCCGATCAGCACGATCGGCTTCTTGGGACTGCTGGCGAGCTGTGGTCGCAGATCGATTGCATGCGCGCCGCAGAACACGCCGTAGTTCTTGAGGCGCAGGCGGGTGATGATCATTAGTTTCGCTCCGCTCGCAGGGCCAGTAGTTCCTCGGGGGTGCGCCATTCCTCGCGGAATGCCGCCTCAAGCTGGCTATAGATCCCGGCCCGGCGGTTCATCCCCATGTAGCTACGTTCAACGTCCAGGAGCTTGGCGACCAGTTCAGCCGGGACCTCATGCTCCGAGCAGATCTCGGCCAGAATGGCGGTCTCCCGAACTCCGTAGCTCCCATTGTCGTCCACCAGCCACGCGAGGTCCACCCCTTTAACTTGGCGATAGATGGCCGGTACGGAGTCCTGCCAATCCTGGCGCTCAACTCTCCAGATGCGCCGGATCTCGTGAAGCTCCGATTCCGAGATCAGCGCGAAATCGGTGTCGCCGGACATTTCCTGTGCGGCCACCTCGGCCTCGAGCAGCTGTTTCAGAAAGGCGCGACAGGTCTCGAGCGAGTAGGGGCCAGGAATGATGGAACCGTCTTGTTTGAACGAAACCCTACCGTTCTTCCGCTTGTACTCGCGAAGCTCCACCTTTCGCTCTGGGTCCTGCGTCTTCGCGAGCATGTTTCTGAAATCGAGCAGGGGTGTGAGCCACTCCTGCCCCGAACGGACGAGCGACTCCATGGACTGGTCCTTTACCACCACTGTGCAAACCCAGCATCCGAAGCGGCTATTGCCGCAGGAGGGTGTTGTCTCGTCAATGACTAGGGGGCATTCGCCCGCGTTCGCGTTCCGATACAAGTCGAGGAGTTCGTGATTATCGTTCCCCCACGGCGAGTCGACCTCGAGGAGGAACGACCAAATGTCCCGGACCGAGAACTCCTCCACAGGCGTGTAGACAAAGGCATTCGGGAGGCTGGAGTGGCGCTTCAGCAGTTTGCCCGGGATGCGGTGGAGGCTGAGCACCTGGTCTCTGGTGGTACTCTCACCCCTTCTTACACCCAGGATCATGACGACCTCGCCGTGTTCTGCAACGCGATCGAGGATGAACTTGTTCGCCGGCTTGATCTTGAGGCGGTCGGTGCACCAGCGGAAGCGGCTAGAGGGTGCCGCGTACCCATGACCGAGGAGGTTCACCCAAAAACTATCCGCGAGGGCTGGCTCAACCTTTTCGGCGTGAAAAGGTAGCCCATGGGCGGCAGCGGCCTCGTTGATGCGTGCCAGCGTCGTGTCAATGTACTCAACGATAACCGGCGTCTCGACCTGGGTGTCCGAGGCGATGACGAAGATCTTCTTCTTACGCTTCTCGGCTGGCAGGCTGCGTACTGCTTCCCAAATCAGCTGTAGCGCGGCCGTACTGTCCTTCCCGCCGCTATAACCCACGATCCAAGGGCGGTCATCGCCCACGTAAACTGTGCGAATTTCGTCATAGATATCGTCGATTGTCCTGTGATCGAACACCGAAGGCGGCTCGTCTTCGGAAACCACCCGAACCAACTGCTCAGCCACGCTGCCCCCAATGGGGCGATCCCGCCCCGTCGAAAAGATTTGGTTCGTCGCGTTCGGCCTCGCTCTGGTCGAGTCTGCGTGCCTCCGCTTCCTCAGCCAAAACCTGCCCTAAGCGCTTAGAAACCGCCAATATCCGCTCACCCTGAATCTGCAGAATTGCAGCAACCGCCTTCAGGTTATCCGGCCGAGGTACGCGCTCCCCCGTCCGCCAGTAGTGTAGGGTTTGAGGGTGTAGCCCGGCCCGCTGCATCACCGCGCGGATGGAGAGCTGCGAGGCCTGTGCAGCTTCCTCTGCGAGCTTCTGCAGTTGGTCCGTGCTGATCGTTTGCCAGTCAGCCATAGGTGCTGCGGGATACGAAGTTAGACAATCGTAAAACATCTTCCTCCTGTTGACAAGAATCTCAACTTCTCGCCCCGGATACTAGTGCTGGCTGGAAGACGGAGGCGAAGGCGACCCCCGGGACGGCTGCACTGCCGATTTTGCTTGACGGCTGAGTCCTCCCAAACTCCGAACCTTCGCGAGCGGATTCTACACGAACAGGTGGTCGGCGGTATCAATGAGTTCGTCCAGGATCTCGGCGTATCGGGGAAGAAACTCCTCTGGGCTTCGAGGCTGTGCGTCCCCGTAGCGCTCGACCAGCAGGTCGAACCCGCCGCTGGCGTAGCGGTTCAATAGAGCCACACCTTCAGCACCGAGAGCCAGCGCTCTCGAGTTGACCAGCTGTGAAAGCAATTCTTGAATCTCTTTCCGGTCTTCGACGCGGTAGCCTACGCGCGCCATTTGAGCCAGCAATAAGAGCGACACGAATATCAACTCGACGGGCTTATAATCCTCGATCACGTACTGGACAAAGACCGGCGCCGGAATCCCGGCCTCCCCTGGATCGCTGCTCCGCTGCCCGAACAGACCGAGCATCGCGCACAAGTGATAAATATCCCATTTCGACTTGATGGGTTGTGCGCCCTGAATATGACGGAAGAATTCGTCGGCGTCCTCGCGCAGCCGGAAGTCAGCCATCTCGCTCCTCCTCCCGGAACTCGACTGAGTCGAAGAACGCCCGATCGCGGACGATCACGCCCCCCTCCACGCGTTGAACCCCGTTCGGGGGGAGCTTATCAAGAAGTTCTTGATTTTCAGGGCGATCGGCAAACGCGGTCAAGAAGATCACGTTGTCACTGCCGGCTGAGCGCTCCAGTGCCGGCACAAAGCCGGCGCGCTCTCGGTCGATGATAAATCCGACGAACTGGGGGCAAATGTGAGGGAGCTTCCCTCCCACCTCTGAGGCCACGCGCGTGTCCAATGCAAGCGCTGGCGCGTCAACTACGAACGGCAGCGAATTGTGCCCCCTGCCGAACAGCGTCGACAGAAAGCTGTAGCCCACAGCGAGAGTCTGTCCCTGACTAGCTCCCTTTTGGCCGCTCAGGATCAGCGATCGATCGATCGCTTCGACGGTGATCTCATGCCCCTCCAAGACGTCGCTGAGATTTCGATTCATGTCCTCCACGATCGCGTCGCTAAGCTGCCTCAACGCTATCTGGCGAGCCCGAGACAGAATGGTTCTCAAGGTCTGAGTATTCTGACGCAGGGTCAGAGTTTCCGTGACTTCGGCGTACGCATTCTCTGCGTCTTCTAGCTCCCTGTCCCAAAAAGCGATACAGAGAAGTGAATCGTCCGTCTTCCTGTCCGTCGGCTTCGGCTTCCGGGTCAGCTCCTCAATCACCCCTACGAGCTTTCCGAGGCGCGACTCTTTGGCCTCCAGATCTGACAGTATCACAGCGAGCTCGTCGTCCCCCTGCTCGACCAGTTGCTGGGCGATTCCGGTGAGCCGTGTATCGATAGCGTCTCGGTCGTGTGCTGCGGCCGCGAGCCGCTGCCCCAGCTCCGAAAGTGAGGCGGTGGGCGCCTCGACGGCTTCCACCATGCGTGCCACATCTGTCTTGAGTGCGTTGATCACTCCGGCGGCATCGTCAGCGAGGTACTGCTCTGATTTTCGACGAATGCTGTCCTTCGAACTCTCGTCGAGCGGGCGGCCGCAAATGCACTCGACTTCCTCGAGGAGTTCCTCGAAGAAGCGCCGAGACGTGCTCTCAGGGAGCTTCAACCTGTCCAGGTGGTCTCTTAGCTGCACGAGTGCATCGGCCACCCGACGGTTGAACTTGTGAGGCTCGCGCAATCGGTCCATGAGGGCACCAGAACCCGTAGCGACGTCCTCTGCGGCGAATTCAAGCTGCCGTTGCAGTTCCTCCCGCTTCGTCCGCAGCTCCTCCGTCCGACCGGTATGGAGATCCCTTCGGCCGCGAAGTTCAGCGACGTCTTGCTCTAGGATATCTGTGTGGGCACTTGCCTCACGCAACGCTTCCTTCAACTCTCGAACCTTGCTCCTCAACTCATCGCGGCGATTCTTGCGCGCCGTGAGGCCAGCCTGCGCCGTGGCACCCACCTTATCCGCGCGTTTCTCCCAGATCCCGTTAAGCGCTGCGCCCAGCTCGTCCAAGAGGTAAAGCTGAAAAAATGCTTCGATGGCTTCCTCTGCGCGTGTATTCGCGGAATCCAGGAGTGCCTGGGGTAACTCCCCATCGAAAACGATCAGGTTCACGAAATGCGGTTCTAGGAAGCGGAGCAGTTCAACCGGCGGGTCGTACTTCGCCTTCTGCCCCCGATGGAATGTCGTCGCGTAGTGAATCAGTCCGGCTTCGAAGTCGAAATCCATGCGGAACGTGAGAGGACTCCCGTCGAATCGAAGACGGAGTTCAAAGCTACCGCTGTCCGCCGATAGACCCCTTCGCCGGAACGACCGGACCTTTTCTTGGTCCCAATTTCGGGCTTCACCAGTGAGCGCGGCGCGGAGGCAGCGCAGGGTGGTTGTCTTTCCCGTTCCGTTCGGCATCTGAAGCAGTGCGACTCGAGCGGGAGATTGCCTGTCGCCTTTACGGAAGTCAAAGGAAAAGTCTGGGCAGCGAAGGTTATGCGCCTCCCAACCCAATAGTTCCAAGTTCATGTTTCAGTCCCAAGATCGGTTTTCAGGGCCGACTCAAGCGCGCGGTAGTGCTCTTCCACATCGCTTCCCCGCCCGAGGTTGGATTCTCCTCTTGCAGTCGCTCGCAACCATGCCAGGAGACGATCGGCGACGACGTCATCCTGCCCGTTTTCGCGCACCGCCTCCCTTATTGCCCCAACCACCTGGCTGTCGAAGATTTGATCTCCCGTACTCAAGCCTTCCTCCTCGTTCTTGAGAGTTGGGTAAGCCAGTTCCTTCTCTCAGCATCAGCGCTCACGGGCTCCCCATCGTCGAGATTTTCATCCAACGCATCCGCCCGTACGAAATCAACGATCAAGGCTCGCTTTTCCGGATTAAGAGGATCCGTTCTGAGGCACCGGCCCATACGCTGTATGGTCTCCAGTTTAGCCCGATCGGATGCGAACAAAACCACCGTGGTCAGACCGCGGACGTCGATACCCTCAGAAATCCTGTGGCATGTTATGAGGCAATCAAGTTCGCCCTTCGCAAAAGCCTCCAACCGGTCTTGCTGATCATCGCTGTAGTATGTCGAGTACCGACTCGTATAGCCGTGTACAAGGTCCAAGAGTTGCTCACCGAAGGCGGTGTCGTGGACAAAGATGATGCAGCTCTCCAGAGCGGACGAGTTGCTTTTCAGGTACTCAGAAAAGGCAGGTATCTTGTTCTCGGCCGTCTTGTAGACGTCTGAGAGGCGCCTCCACACCTCTTCCTTCGTCATCGGCTTCCCTTCTTTGGCCCGAGCTGCCTGGAGTCCGTAGACTGCCTGCAATCGCTGGCGGTCGTAGTCGGTTAATTCAAAGACGAGCTCATGATAGTCGAACTCGCAGAGGATGCCCCGCTCGATAGCCTCAGAGAGCCCGAAGCGAAAAATCACTTCGCCGACCTCCTCCTCTATGAATATGTTGCCTTCTTCATCGTATGTGCGTTCGGGAGTCGCGCTCAGGCCTAGAACATACCGAAACTGCCTGTGTGCACCTGACAATTCGGCGCGGTTCTGGGGACTTCCAAACCGATGCACCTCATCGTGTACAATCATCGTTCGCGGATGGGCGGCTGGTGGGAGCCCTTTGATCACGCTCGCAAGTTGCTGCCGAGAGGCCACGAGCACGGATTTGCGTGGGTGAGCAACATACCGGCCGAGCTGGTGGTACCGGTCAAAGTGCCGATAGATCGAGATACGCGGCTCGTCGATCCATCGAATCAGTTCCCCAGCCCATTGATTCAGCAAGTCGGTCCCAAACGTCGCCACAATCAGGCTGTCGATCTCACCCAGTTCGTAGAGTGTGCTGAAGATCCTGAGTGCCGTGCGGGTCTTGCCAGTTCCTGTGGCCATCTCCAGGACGCCGCGCTTCTTGTCCAAGAAAGCGGCTATCGCAGCATCCTGGTGACGCCAGAGGTTCTCGGGTTCGGGGCGAGACTTGGGAGCCGAGAAGGGAGGCGTGTCAGGAGAATACGTGCGGATTTGCTCCAGAAACGCCTCGGAAGGCTCTGAAATGGCAAGTCCCTTAAGTCGTCCCTCCCACGCTTCCTCAAACTGCTGCACCTTGGTCCTGACTCTTGTCTCGTCCCCGGCGACCCAACTCCGGAAGACATCTAGGGTTTCATGGTTGCGCGAGTGGCCGCCTTGCGTTTCGTTGGCAGAGCCTGTGAAAGCGACAGAGTATCCTCCGTCGAATTCGAACACTCCGATCTTTTCGTGGAAGATCGCCCCGCTCTCGAAACGCTCAGGGAGAGCGAAGCGGAGAGCCAGCCGTTCGTTGGCAATCATCCACGCAAATACCTCCCGACGCACATCCGACAATTCAGTTGGCTGGAGACTCTGCATCAACTGACTAAGAAGGTCGTCAACGACCTTTCGGCGCAGCTTCTCCCGAGCCTCACCTCCCTCCACAGCGCGCCGTAGGGCCTTCAAGTCCTCGTCGGAGAGCACCGGCGCAATGAGCAGCCGAATCCCCGCGCTACTCGCGTTCAAGAGGCGGGGGAGCGCCCCCACCCAGCTCGCGAGGGCGTCGGTCGTGAAATACGCCGCTGCTCGGCTGTAACGGGAGCAATGGCTCAAACAGGGCTCGAAGAAGTCCGTAGCAAGATCGCTCGTTCCCGACCTATAGTGCGGCTTAAGGTGTGCAATAGCGCTCGGGAGTTCATGCATCGTCACGGCACATCCTCTCCGAGCTGCCGCACAAGCTCTGCCTGAGCCTCCCGTCGTTTGAGGCTCTCATAGCGTTCCAGCAGGCTCTCGAGGTCCAGGGGCGCTTCTATTGAGTCCGGCTGGCTCCGAGGTTGGAGGCGGAGCCTGTCTCGCGCCCACCCAATGTTCGAATCCGAGATGCGTCGAGAAACCTCCTCGTAGAAGCGCTCCCTCGACCACTCTCCGGGCCTTGACTCGAGCGGGTGAAAAATCTGCTGCAGATTTGCCCTAGCGTCGGGGCGAGCGTCGTGTGATTTCCACCAATCAGAAGAAGTGGCGAGGATTTCGGTGAGGGTGAGGAGGGCGACGGCGGTGACGCCGGTAGACGCGTCCAAGCGCTTCCCCAAGACTCGATTTGCCCGGACCCAGTTCATCTGGCCTGTGGAAATCGCCACTCTGGCGACAGCGAACAGTCGCTCGAGATCGACAGAGCTTACTTCTAGGTCGGCAGGCAGTTCAGAAATGGGCCCCATACTATTACAACGACCATCGCCGTGGAATCGATTGCGCGCGACTTCAGAGACCGGCCACTTGCTGGGTTCGGCGACAGAGAGTAAGCCATTGTAAAGCCTGGAGGGCACGGCACCCTCCCCCCAGCGGACCCAATCAAACTCCATCCCCGACGTCCACAGGGGGAAGGCATTCAGAGGCTCTCCTCCTTGACGTGCCAGGACATACCAGAAGAGATCATTCTCATTTAGAAGAAACTCGGCGCTCGTTGAGACCGGATCCAACGCCAACAGATGCCGAGGCAAACCGTAGACTCCGGGGGCCAACCTCACGAAGGCTCCGTGTATGGTCAGCACGGCAGCGGCAGAGCTGTCGGGGTACCGCGCTTCTGTCCGTTCGCGGAACCGTGCGATCAGCTCGCGGGACGGCAGCGGGCCCTCGCTTGCGAGCACCGACGCAAGCTGGCCAGCGATCGTCTGATCGCCTTCGTTTGGAGGGGACCGCTTCAGTGCCTCAGCCGCCTGCACAGGAATGCCAGCGAGGTAATCGGTGACGGGGATAAAAGGAGGAGCAGGCTCCATTTTCCAATCGACCGCCCCGATTCCGAGGTCGCCGCAGTCGAGGAACAAGTGCGAAAAATCCTCATCGCTAACCGTTCGTTGCACGTCGTTCACGGTCAAGGAACTGCCCGCTTCCCGCGCGAGGACCCAGAGGCGGAGCAGCGGAATCGGCCGTCCTCTCCCCACGAGCAGGTCGTGGAGATCTAGCGCACGGCGGCGATAAGTGGTGAGAGGCCGCCTACATGCGTATTGCCTGTATGGGATGAGGTTTTCGGACACTACTGCGGCCAACGCCCACGGAACTCCCTCCCCTAACTTCAGGTCCTCCAGCCGCCGCGCGACCAAGTCCTGGAACGATCGCTCAAGCTCAAGAGAAGCCTGGAGAATCGCCTCTCTATGAAGGGGACCTCGATAAAAGGCGTTGCCGAGGTACTGACTCGTCGCGTCTAGCCACTCCTCGATCCCTCCGGCGTGCACGGTGAGATACAGACGTTCCAGCCCCTCAAGTGCCGCATCCCAGGCATCCGGATCCCGGATAACGAAATTCGTTGAGAGCGCGAGTTTCCGCCACAGCATTTGGTCGACCGATTTCGGGATACCCCGGCCGTCATTGAGCTTCTCAAATGTGCGATTGCGGATTTGGCGGACTCGCTCCCGCGTAACGCCGAGCTCAGCCCCAAGTTCGTCCAGCGTAAGGCGCTCCGTTTTCCGGTCTGGGAATCGAGCAGCCACGATTCGTCTTTCGCGGCCCTTCAGAGCGGCGCTCTGCTGCTCCCACCACTCAGCGGGCGTGCTGTACGTAGGGTGAGGCGGGATGGCTTCGCTGCTCTCGGATGCACATGACTCCTCTGAAGCAGTGCCGAACTCCGGCCCGTCAGACGCGGGCGCTGGCGTGGTGCTGCCCATGGAGTCTGAGGAAAGACCCCCAGCGGTGCTTTGGGACCGATCATCTTCTCCTGCGCTGCCTGTTGCTCCAGGTACAACTCTGGCGACACCGAGCTTCCGCAGTCCCCGCACGAGTTCCGCAGCCCCCTTACGCCCCAACAGTGGGATCTGCCGGAAGTCTTGAACTCCCCAACCCGCAAAGTCAGCCAGCCTTTGAAAGCCGCTTCGCAGCAATGCGTTCGAGATTCTCGTGCTTAGCTCGAGCTCCTCGACCGGTGTGGTCCGGAGTCGCGGGGGGATATGTAGTGGGGGTTTGCTACGTCGCATCGGTTCGATTTGTGGCTCAGATGAGCGAGTCAGGACCCGAACAACGGACCTGACGGGTGGCAGGGGGTGGGACCAGCAGCTGAGACCGAACTCATTTTTCGCAACAAAGATGTTAGCGAGCGATGGATGCGGCAAGCGACAACTACTTTCCTCCACTGGCCAAAATGGCCCAACGCTTATCCTCTCTCCCCGTAGGGCTACTTGTGCCTCAGGTTCGAAGGATGGGCGACGTTTTCCAGGCGGATGCGGCACGTTGGCCTCCGTGATCACAACTCAAACAGCAGCGTAGCGAGCAGGGGTTCGGCCTCGTCCATCGGAATAGCCGAGATGAGGAGCCGGCCTGCCTCCGACCTTAGTTCCGGCGACCTGACCAGCAGATCCCACACTTCGTCTGTCAGCCCGCCAACAGCTCGCGCAGCAATCAAGTCTCGGGGAGAAACGTCACCCTGGGCAGAGACCTTCAACCCTTCCGAAGGGATCACGACCCAGATGCCGTCGTTCTGAAGTCGCCAAAATGGATAGTTCGGTTGGAGCCGAGTTCGCGCAGCGTCGAACTGAGCCAGCAAAGTCGTGAGCGCGTCGTGCACTTCGGCATAGGGAAGGAAGCGGCGCCCCCTTAGCCTACATTCACGCAGCGCATACAATAAGAGCAGCGGTTTGTGAGGAGCCCTTTCGCCAGCGCGCTTCCAGCGGACGATCGCTCCCAGACGCTCCAACATTTGGCGTTCCGTCACGTGAGATCACCTCCGCCGGTCGTCGCTCATGCTACGATCGAAGTTCCCAAAATTACGCCCCATATCGAGTTTCGAAGTTATGAAATGCCTTTTGTATTGAATTTAGAAATCTCCCGAGAGGTACAGCCTCTCCCGGCAATACCTATGTTCCCAGTTCTCCTTCTTATGGGCGAGAAGGCGTTCGATTGACCGCGCCTCTCGATTGATGACGAAATAGGCGTTGTGTGCGGAGGTGTCACTTACTAAACCGAGGAAACCCCGGCCCAAGTATAGCCGCATGTCCGTGGTGTAGTACTTTGCCTCGATGGCAATCACTACCTTATGACTCCTAGGGGCCACGGCTGTGCCTTGATTACGACACACCTCCGCCTCATCATGAAATATGACTGCAACATCGAACTCGTGAAGCACGGCGGAGCGTCCCGAAACTCTTATTCCGAGGTGCGCCTCAAGATCCGGGCACCCGGGGAAACGGATCACTGCGTAGCCGTAATTGCGGTGGTTTGAATTGATGTAGCCTGGACTGGTGCGAAAAACGAAGGGACTTGGATGGCTGCCCTGAATAGACCTCAGTTCGATCGCTCCGCCTTCGGTCTCGGCAGCCTTCAGCACCAAGGAAAAGAGGTAGGCTTCGTATAGATCATGTACCGCTGACGAACTAGTCAGCGAAGGGAGCACCGCCTGTCCTAGCGCTGCCTGTATCTCAGCGAGCAGATTCGGTCGAATTGGCAACATTCCCTCCACGGCGCAGTTCCTCGATAAGTGCGACAAGCGAGGCTGCCGCATCCTGGCGCTCCGCCGCTTCAGTACGACGTAGCTCAAACATCTTCTTTACTTCGGCTTCTGGCTCGAACACCAAGTGCTCTTGAAGGCCGAAGCCCTCCAGATTATCAAAGGTTGCCTCTGCAACCGCATTTGCCTTCGGTATCGCTAGAACTATGGCATCTAGGAGTATCTCCAGGCGTTCTGTCGCGGAGTACTCCTCAGAAACAGCGAACGTTTCCGTCTTGGTCGAAGGTGGGCGTTGGTAATAGATCTCAGCATCCAGAAGTTCGCGGTGCTGCTTGGCCCGAAGACGTCTAGTCTGAACCTTGCCGAGGGCAATCTGTTCCTCCACTTCCGCGATGACCCACTCCAACTCCTGTACGCGGAGGGCATCCGCAAGTTGATCGTACGCTTGTCGGGCTTCGCTTGCAGTCAGATCCACAGGGCTCCTTTGGTGGAAAACCGTTCATGGGTTGCCGCTAATGTAGGACCCGCTGCTAC
>CAVUKA010000004.1:0-317499 GCA_963741945.1 uncultured Gemmatimonadales bacterium
GCAATGTCGCACCCGTAGATCCGGCTCCCCATGGCCGGGCGCAGCGCTTCGGGGATCGGCCCGCGGTTCTCGATGGTCAGATGGGAGATGCAGCGGGTGGCGTCCATGACCGGCGCACCGTCGTCGTTCCGCCCGAGCAGCGCGCCGGTGGGACAGGCGTCCAGGCAGGCCGTGCAGCTCCCGCAGCGGTCGGCGTCGAACGGGTCGTCGTACTCCAGCTCGAACGGAAGGAGGAGCGATCCGAGGAAGAACCATGACCCGCGCTTCGGGTCGATGAGCATGGTATTGCGGCCCTGCCAGCCCAGCCCGGCGCGCCGCGCCAGCTCCCGCTCCAGCACCGGCCCCGTGTCCACGTACGCCCGGGCCACCGGGAGCGGGCGCCCCGTCTCCTCCTCCAGCCACCGCACCAGCCACAGCAGCTTCTTCTTCATGACCCGGTGGTAGTCGCGCCCGCGGGCGTAGCGCGCGATGATGCCGCGGTCGGGCGGGGTGCCCTCGTCGCCGCGCGCGCCAGCATCGCCCGGGTCGCCCGGGAAGTAGTGGTGCGCCACGACGAGCGCCGAGCGCATCTCCGGCCAGCGGGTGCCGGGGTCCACGCGCGCGGCCACGGCGTCTTCGCGGGCGAGGTAGTCCATCGTCCCGTGATAGCCGCGCTCCAGCCACCAGCGGTAGAAGGCGCCATGGTCACTGGCGACGATCCGCGCCGCGCCCACGGCCTCGAACCCGGCCTGCCTCGCCGCGGCCTTCAGCGCGCGCGTGACTCCCGCGGTGGGCGGCTGGTCTGGGTGCTTCATGGAGCAGTCCTACCCTCCCGGCCCGACGCCGGTCCGACGCCGGTCCCTTCCGCGGGCACGCCCGGTCGGCTGCGGTCGATTACCTCCGGCGCGCCCGGTCGGCCACGGCCGACTCGCCATCTTGGGCCGCCCGTGAGGCGATTTGGCGGATCTCCCGCGCTCCGGAGCGCGCATCCCGGCACTGGGGCCCGAACCCGCCCGGGCCCTGGAAGCCGCCCGAGCGTGCGCGGGAGTCGACGCCTTTCGCGGCTACGGCAGCACCATCAGCAGGAACACGAACGAGAACAGACCCACGGTCTCCACGATGCCCATGGCGATGATCATGAAGGCGAGGCCCTGGCCGCCGCCTTCGGAGAGTGCCCGGCACGCGGCGGCGCCGATCTTCCCCTGGAACCAGGCGCTGAACAGCTCGGCGAGGCCGCCGGCGAGGCCGATGCCGAGGAGTGCGCCGGCATTGGCGGCCACCATCTCGGGCACGAAGACGCGGTCGCGCAGGCCGATGAGCATGAGGATGGCGCCATAGATGGTCTGCGAGAGCGGCAGGCCGACCAGGATGACGTACGTGAAGCTGAGCGGGCGGCCGGCCCGCGCTTCCTTGGCCCACGCGCCGGCGGCGGCCTGGCCGGCGGTGCCGATGCCGATGGCGCTGCCGATGGCGCTGAGGGCGAGCACGAGTCCCAGCGAGAGCTGACCCCAGAAAGCAGTCATGGGCGTTCCTTGACGAGTCGTTCGGAGAAGGGCCGGTAATGGTACCCGGTCCAGTGGATGCCCGCGTTGCTGGAGAACTCCAGCACGTTGAGGCGCACGCCGTGCGCGAAGATGGCGATGAGGATGAGGGCGATGTTGAGCCCGTGCCCCACCACCAGGACCAGCCCGCCCGCGACCCAGGAAGCGGAATGGGCGAGCATGACGGCCAGCACGTTGAACGTTGAGCCCAGGTAGTAGCTGGCGAGCCCGACGGCCATGAGTCGGATGTAGCTGAGGGTGTCGCTGAACGTGCCGAGGAACGGGAGCAGGCTGCCTGCCACGCCGAGTCCGATGCGGGCGGCGAACGGCTTCTCCGGGCGCGTGAACCCGATCACGAGCACCATCCCGAGCACCAGCCCGACCAGGGCGGCGCGCAGCACCAGCGGCGGCAGCCCTTCCCTGCCGAAGAAGAGCAGCCAGATCACACCGAGCATGGACACGAGGACGATGGACCAGCCGGCTTCCGCGACCGCAGTGGGGCCGGGTGCCAGCTCGATGAGCCGGCGGACGTGGGCCGCCACCAGGTGGGCAGCGCCGATGAAGAAGCAGATCTTGATGAGCAGCATGCGCGTTTCCGCCTCGCTCCCCCGGATCACCTGGAGCGCGTCCAGGCCGCGGCCGAGCAGGGCTGTGGCGCCGCCCGCATCGATCATTCCGGCGGGTGTGAATCCCAGCCACACGCCGGTCATTGCGCCCCAGGCGAGCCCGGCGACGCCGAACAGCCCCACCATGATCCGCATGTCCTGTCCGAGGGTCTCGCGCAGCTTCTTTCCGCCCAGGAGCGCGGTCAGGAGGAAGATGAGGCCGTAGGCCGCGTCACCGATGATCATCCCGGCGAAGACCGGAAGCGCCACCATGAAGACGGCGCTGGCATCCATCTCGTCGTAGCCGGGCACCATGCTGAGGATGCGGAAGAGTCCATCCACCGGCCTGGCCCATCGGCGGTAGCGGACCAGTGTGGGCGGCCGCTCGTCGGGGCCTGGCTGCTCCACGCGGAGCGCCACGGGAGGGTCGCCGCTGGCGAGCGCTTCGGTGAACACGTCCACCTCTTCCTCCGGCAGCCACCCCTGCACCGCGAACAACCGGTCCCCGTCGAGCCCGCTGCGCGTAACCTGCTCCCAGCTCTGCTCGCGCTCCAGCCTCTCCCGCTCGAGCTCGAGGTCGGGGATCAGCCATGCCAGCGCGGTCAGGCGCTCGCGATTGGCTTGCAGCCTGGCCTCCAGCCGCCCCGCCTCCTGGCGGATCGTCTCCCGGTCACGGGCGGGCGGCGGCACTTCCTCCGCGCGCTCCGGCACGGACGCCGGGTCGACGTCCACCACGGCCACCACCTGCCTCCGGTTGGGGGCGTGCTGGAGCCTCTGGACGAAGCGCCCGCGCAGATCGGCGACCGAGCGCTCGGGAACGATGAAGACCCGGAAGTCCAGGCCGGACTCCCTCATTTCCCGCAGCTGCCGGACCCGCACCTTCCCCCACAGCCGGTGCTGCTCGGCCTCACGGTAGAGCGCGTCGAGCTGGACGCGGGCCTGGTCGCCTTCCTGACCGATCGCCATCACTTCCGCCGCCGTCTGCTTCGCCGTGCTCTGCGGGTTCGGCCCGTGAGGTTCGAAGGCCCGCAGCACCTGGAGCGCCGCATCGACCCGGCGGAGCGCCTCCAGCCGCTCCTCTCCCACGATCGACTCCTGCGGCCGCGCGGGCACCACGTGCAGCAGCCCCAGCTTCCGGAGGCGGCGGAGCATGGCATCCCGGTCCTCGCGCCGGCAGACGGCGAACGCTTTGACCATGGGAACGATCACGCGACACCTCCGTCCGACCGCTCGGCCGCCGCAGAGAGCGCGGCCTTGGCGATCTTCGAGCGCCCCACCGCCGCCGCCATCTGGTCGCCCAGGTGGATCCGGATCCGCTGGATGATCTGCTGCGTCTCCGGGATCTTCACTTTCTCGAACAGGTTCACCCGCTGCACCACGCGCGTCAGCTCTTTCCGCAGCAGGTCACGGCGCTGCTCGAGGAGCTCCACTTCCGCGCGCCGTCGGTTGAGCGCCCGGAGATCGTCCAGCGCCGGCTCCACCCACGGCGGCGTGGCGAAGAGGCTGTACTCCACGGGGTTGAACACCACCTCGTCCAGCTCCGGCACCTGCACGCCCGCCACGTTCACCGTGCGCGCGCGCACTTCCGCAGGCTCCGCCATGCGCCGGACGTCCAGCCCGGCGACGTCGCCCAGCACGGCGGCGTACCGATCCAGCTTCGTGGCCGCTTCCGCCAGCTTCACCCCGCCGTCGCGGAGCGCCGACTCCGTCTTCTGGAGCGTCACCTGGAGCTGCTGCTGCCGGAGCTTGAGCGCCGGCAGGAAACGCTCGTAGCGCACCAGCCGCTCCCGGTTGCGCTTGAGCTCGAGGCGGGTGAGGGAGACGCTGGGCATGTCTCAGGCGGCGTCCGCCTCGGCCAGCGGCCGGGGCCAGTGGGTTTCCAGGATGCTGCGCCGGATCCCGGTCTCCATCGGGTCGAAGCATTCGGCGAGGATCTCCCAGCAGCGATCCAGCGCCGCTTCCAGCGGGATGTCCACGGCCAGGTCCATGACGCGCGCCTCGAACAGCTCGCCGTAGCGGAGCAGCTTCTCGTCCCATGGCGCCAGCTCGAACCCCATCTCCCGTTTCTCCCGGCTCTCGCGCGTCCCCGCATACAGCTGGATGCACGCGTCCATGATCGCCCGATGGTCGTCGCGCGTGTTCCCGTTCACCAGCTGCTTCAGGCGGGACAGCGAGCCGAACGGGTCGATGCGTCCGTTGCGGAGATAGAACTGACCCTCCGTGATGTAGCCCGTGTTGTCCGGGACCGGGTGAGTGATGTCGTCGCCGGGCATGGTCGTGCACGCCAGGACCGTGAGCGACCCCGCGCCCTCGAAGTCCACCGCCTTCTCGTAGCGCCGCGCGAGCTGCGTGTAGAGGTCGCCCGGATAGCCGCGGTTGGACGGGATCCGCTCCATGGTGATGGCGATCTCCTTCAGCGCGTCGGAGAACGCGGTCATGTCGGTGAGCAGCACCAGGACCCGCTTCCCCTTCAGCGCGTACTGCTCGCCCACCGCCAGGCAGAGGTCGGGCACCATCATGCATTCGACCACGGGGTCGGAAGCGGTGTGGACGAACATCACCGTACGGGCAGACACGCCACCCTCCTCGAACGCGTTGCGGAACGTCAGGTAGTCGTCGTGGCGCAGCCCCATGCCCCCGAAGACCACCACGTCCGCGTTGGCCTGCAGCCCCACGCGCGCCAGGAGCTCGTTGTACGGCTCGCCGGGCACCGAGAAGATCGGCAGCTTCTGGGACTCCACCAGCGTGTTGAACACGTCGATCATGGGGATCCCCGTCCGGATCATTCGCCAGGGCAGCCGACGCAGGATCGGGTTCACCACGGGGGACCCCAGCTCCACTTCCTCCCCCTCCGGCGCCGGGCGCCCGTCGCGGGGGCGACCGGCCCCGTCGAAGACGCGGCCGAGAATGTCGTCGGAGAACGGGACACGCATGGGCTTGCCGAGGAACCGGGCGCGGTCTGCCGTGGACACGCCCTGCGTGCCCGCGAAGACCTGCAGGCTGACCAGGTCGCCATCGAGCCTGATCACCTGGGCGAGAGAGCTGCCCCGCGCCCCCGTGATCAGGGCCAGCTCGTCATAGGCCACGTTCGGGGCGCGGACCGTGACCACGCTCCCGGCGATGCTCGTGATGCCGTCGTAGTACTTCCTCATTTGACCTCGAGGCGCTCGGCGCGCGATCGGCCCACGCGCTGGATGTAGCGGTCGATCCGGGCCAGGATCCGGTCGTACTCGTCACTTTCGGCCGCGGCGTAGTTCCAGTTCCGGAAGAGGTCACCGGCCCGGAGCATGGCCTTCCTCGCTTCCGCTTTCGTCTCGAACTCGAGATCGCGCTCCAGCAGTGTGAGCAGCTTGTCGAACACGAACCGCTGCCGGTCCGCGGGCGTGGCCGAGTCCACCGCGTCGAACGCGTTCTGCTGCAGGTAGCACGTGTCCAGAAGCTCTGCCTTGAGCATGGCCGTGAAGTCCTGGACCGATACCCCTTCCTCCCCAACCACCGTCATCATCTGCCGGATCTCGTCGCCCCGCCGCAGCAGCGCTCGGGCCGTGGCCACCTTCTCCGGGGCCACCACTCCCTGGTACTTGCTCCAGGACTCCAGCGGATCGATGGCCGGGTAACGGCGCGCGCTCGCCCGGGCGCTCGACAGACCGTGGAACGCGCCCACCACCTTCAGTGTGGCCTGCGTCACCGGCTCCTCGAAGTTCCCGCCCGCCGGGCTCACGGTCCCGCCCACGGTGAGCGTGCCCGTCCGTCCGTTGTTCAGCTCCAGCGCCCCCGCGCGCTCGTAGAACGCCGCGATCCGGCTCTCCAGGTACGCCGGGAACGCTTCTTCTCCCGGGATCTCCTCGAGCCGGCCGCTCAGCTCGCGCATCGCCTGGGCCCAGCGCGACGTGGAATCGGCCAGCAACAGGACGTGGGCGCCCATCTGCCGGTAGTACTCGCCCAGCGTCACGGCCGTGTAGACCGACGCCTCCCGCGCCGCCACCGGCATCGCCGACGTGTTGCAGATGATGATGGTCCGCTCCATGAGCGTGCGGCCGGTGCGCGGGTCCTGCAGTGATGGGAACTCGCGGATCGTCTCCACCACCTCACCCGCCCGCTCGCCGCACGCCGCGACGATCACCACGTCCACTTCCGCATGCCGCGACGTGATCTGCTGCAGCACGGTCTTGCCGGCCCCGAACGGCCCGGGGATGCAGTACGTCCCGCCGCGCACCACCGGGAACAGGGTGTCGATGATGCGCACGCCCGTGACCAGCGGCTCGGCCGGCATGAGGCGCCGGCGGGCGACGGAGAGCGGCACCTTCACCGGCCAGTGCTGCTGCATCGTCACTTCGTGCTCATTGCCCTGGGCATCGCGAAGCAGCGCGACCGCCTCCGCCACGGTGTAGTGCCCGGGCGCGGCCACGGACGTCACCGTGAAGCGGCCGCGCCACGGGAACGGGACCATGATCGGATGCTCGATGATGCTCTCGGGCACGGTGCCCAGCATGTCTCCGGCCCGCACCGCCTGCCCCGCCTTCACCCGGGGCGTGAAGCGCCAGCGCCGCTCCTGCGGGAGCCCCGGCAGCGCCTCGCCAGCCTGGAGAAAGAACCCCGTCTCGCGCGCCAGCTCCGGAAGCGGGTTCTGCAGCCCGTCGTAGATCTGCCCCAGCAGTCCGGGTCCCAGCGTCACCGACAGCATCTGGTCGCCAAGCTCCACCGGGTCGCCCACGCGCAACCCCCGCGTCTCCTCGAACACCTGCAGCTCCGCGCGGCGCCCCCGCACCCGGATCACCTCGCTCATGAGCCGGGCGCCATCGCCACGGATGCAGCGGGCCACGGAGTTCTGGACGATGGCGCCGTCGCTCTCCACGGCCACCATGTTGCCGTACACGGCGGTGATCCGACCCTTCATACACCCGCCTCCCCCGCCTCGACGCCCGCGGGCCGGACCTCCGGCTCGACGCTGCGATGCCAGCGGTGCAGCAGGACGAGCTTCGCGGCATACGCGGCGAACTCGTCGTCCTCGAAAGTGAACCAGGGCTCGCGATGGTCGATCCAGCGCCAGCTCGCCATCAGGAGCGCCTGAAGTCCGGTCAGCGGGTCCGTGGCAGCGGACCACGACGCTTCCGCCGCCTCCGCCTCTCCTTCGAACTGCTGGAGGTCCAGCGCCACCGCGTACCGGCCGGGGTCCATCCCCAGCGCCCTCGCCCGGGCGATCGCCAGCGCGTTCCGAAGGCCTACCTCCCACCCCACCCACTCCCGCAGGAACCCGCTCCGCTCCGCGTCCGCCAGCGCGACCGCGTGACGATAATAGGCCGACCAGAGCGCGTCCTGCGGGAACGCGGGCGCCTCCGGGGTCTCCGACGACGGCTCCAGCTCGGCGGGAACCGGCGCATCACCGCGTAGCTGCTCCTGGCTCAGGACCACCGGGCTCGCGCTCTCGATCTCCCCCGATCGCAGCGCTTCGCGCAGCAGGAGGTCGTGAGAAAGCAGGATCATGCGGGCGAGGCGGCCGGGCCGGCCGGCCGGCACGTCACGGTAGAAGTCTTCCAGTGAAAGCGGCGGATCCGCGGGTGGCGGATCCAGCACCGGAAGCGCGGTGAGGCGGAAGTACTGCGGCGTCCCCATGGACCGTGCGATGCCGGGACTCAGCCGCCGAGGCCGGCCGGCTCGCCGCGCTCCGCTGCAACCGCAACGGCGTCCGCGGTCATCCGGCCCCGGTCGAGGATCTCGCGGAGACGCGGCCGCACCAGCTCCATCAGCTTCTCGACCGTGGACTCCACGCTCACTTCCACGGTGCCGCCGCGGACCCGGTACGCGAAGCCGGCATCTCGTAGCGCGCCCGCGATCCGGAGCCCGCTCTCCCCGCTCAGCCCGGCGCCCACTTCCTTCAGCCACCACGCTTCGAGCTGCTCCGCCAGATCCCGCGGAACCCGCACGTCCGTCGGGCCGCCTTCCGCGTCCGACCGGGCGTACGCCCCGGCCATCTCGCGCAGCAGCGACCCCAGGAACTCCGGATCCCGCAAGCGCGCGTGCACCGCGCGAGACAGCAGGGTCTCCAGCACCCGGTCCAGCTCCGCGCGCAGCTCGATCACCGCATCCCGGGCCGCGAGTGACAGCTCCGCTTCCCCACGCTCCCGCTCCCGCGTGGCGGCCTCACGGGCCTCGGCCAGCAGCGCCTCCGCTTCCGCCTTCGCGCGGCGGATGATCTCCGCCGCTTCCTCGCGCGCCTCCCGCGCGAGTCGCTCGGCCTCCCGACGGCCCACTTCCACGCCTTCACTGTGGAGATGGGCGACGAACGTCTCCAGCGTGAGGCCCGCCCCGTCCGTCCCGGGCACCGCCTCGGAACCCGCCGCATCGTCCGTCGGCCTGTCGGATCGCGTCATCGCATCGCCTCGCGAGCGAACCGCCGGTGGCACGCTCGCGGTCCTCTGTTGGGGGTTCGGGGGACCGGGGCTTCCTCCTCGAATCTCTCAGCGGCCGCGCACACCTGCAATAGGAGTATCCCCCACACTCGCGGCCGATCTCCCCACAGCCGCGAGGGAGAAAGCACGGAACAGCGACACCGTCCTTTCATTGTGATGAACGGCACGGTAGCTTCGATAGGAAGGCGAGCCCCATAGATTTCGGCCATCCGCCAGTGGGCCCATCGACGCCGCGACTCCCGGGGGGTCGGCGCTGCGGGCCCCGAGCGAGGCGAGGAAGCCATGTACTCGAATGTCGTCGTCCCGCTGGACGGCTCGGAGTTCGCCGAGCGCGCGCTGCCCTGGGCTCGAACCATCATCCGCCGATCCGGCGGCTCCCTGCGCCTGGTGCACGTCCACGTCCCGTTGCGCATTCCAACGTGTTCCGAGGTCATCGGCCCCCGGGTGGGAGAGCGGCTCCGGCAGATGGCGGCGGACGCGGAGCGCCAGGAGCACGAATACCTGCAAGTGGCCGGGAGCGGGCTGGACACGGATTCCGGTGTGGTCTCCACGGCGGTGTTGCGGGGTCCGATCGCTTCGTCGGTGACGGATCACGCGGCCACGGAAGGCGCGACCCTGATCGTCATCGCGACCCACGGCCGGCCGCCACTCGACCGGGTGCGCCTCGGAAGTATCACGGACGACATCGTCCGACGCTGCCAGATCCCGGTCCTCATCATCCGCGGCGAGGACCACGCGCTAGCGGGTCGCGATCTGGATCCACGGATCCAGCGAGTGGTGGTCCCGCTCGACGGGGCCCCTCGCTCGGAGCGCGCGCTCGACCACGCCGCTGAGCTCGCGCAGCTTTTCGGCGCGGAGGTCCTGCTCGTCCGCGTGGTGCGACCGGGGCGGCGCAGCGACGTCGGGCAGCGGAGTGCCGCGGACGACTACCTGCGCTGCGTGGCCGACCGGCTGCGTGAGCGGGGGATCCCGGCCGAATGCCGGTCAACGGAGCATGCGGACGTGGCGGAGGGGATTGCGCACGCCGCCGCGCAAGCCGGCCCGGGCATCGTCATCATGGCCTCGCGCTACCGTAGCGGCCTCTCCCGTCTCGTGCTCGGCAATGTGGCCGAGGAGCTGGTCCGGATGTCGCCCGTGCCGGTGCTCGTAATCGGTTCCCGCACACCGCTCGGCCCCGGCGCCGTCTGACGTCCGCGCCCGCGTCCGTGCGGCCAGGTCGACGCTTCCCTTGCCGGACGCCGAAAGTTCGCATCCCGTGGGGCAAAACCCCACGTTCCTGACGTGATGGACCCGACTTGACTTTCCCACTCCCCGGTGGACCTTTTCGGGGTGCGCGTCCGGGACGCGCGGCCGGGTGGTTACTGTGAGCCGAACGGGGGTCGAATGAGAGCGACGGGGAACCGCGCGTGGCTGTCCCTGCTCGTGGTTGCGGGAGGGCTGGCGCTGGCGTCGTGCGTGGATGAGAGCGTCACGTACGCGGACCGCGACATCTACGGTCCCGGGGTGGAGGCCGCGGGGGGCTTCATCGGGTACGCCGACCCGTCGAACGACGACAAGCTGACGGTCTGCGGGTACTGTCACGGGACCGTGCAGTCGGAGTGGGAGGGAACGGCGCACGCGTCGGCGTGGGCGGGGCTGCAGACGAGCGACCACGTCCAGGCGTTCTGTGAGGGCTGCCACACGGTCAACTCGCTGGGCAACATCGTCCCGGAGGGGCCGGGCGGAGAGCCCGTTGGCGGTCACGCCACGGCGGAGACGTCGAACGGCCGGTACCTCGATGTGCAATGCGAGAGCTGCCACGGCCCCGGGATCAATCACGCGACGGATCCGAGCAAGGCGAACCGGCCGCTGGCGCCGATCCAGATCGAGAGCGACCTGACCCGCGGGTGCGGCGAATGCCACAACGGCGAGCACCACCCCTTCGTGGAAGAGTGGGAGCAGTCGCCGCACGCCCGCGTCAACCCGGCGGCGGCCACGGATCAGGAGGACGGGTGCGCGTCGTGCCACACGGGCGAGGGTGCGCTGCTGCGCCTGGGCGTCACGGCGAACTACCTGGAGAAGGACTCGCTGCTCGCGAGTGATGAGGCCTACGCCCAGATCACGTGCGCGGTGTGTCACGATCCGCACGAGACCACGAACGAGAAGCAGCTCCGCTTCCCGATCCGGTCCGCCACCGTGGACGACCACCTGTGCGCCCAGTGCCATGACCGCCAGGCGCAGCCGAGCCCGGCCGCGACGAACTTCTTCGAGTTCCGCCCGCACTCGCCGGAAACGGCGGAGCTGAAGGGTACCGCGGGCTACTTCCCGGCGACCACGTCGATCACGCCCGGCACCATCACGGGCCCTCACGGGATCTCGAACAACGAGAAGCTCTGCGCCGCCTGCCACGTGGTCCCATACACGGTGGAGGACCCGAGCTCGGGGCAGACGTTCACGTCCACCGGCCACGGGTTCCGGGCTGCTCCCTGCGTAGGGCCCAACGGACTCCCCTCCGGGGAGACCGACTGCCCGCTCACGACCACCGCCCGCAGCTTCAAGGGGTGCGCCACGGGCGAGTGCCACGCCAGCGAGGCCGATGCGCAGGCCACGCTCGTTGCGGCCATTGAACGGGTGCTCCCGCTGGTCACGGCGCTCAACAGCCGGCTGAGTCAGATCGATCCCAACATGGAAGCGCCCGGGGGCGCCATCGATCCCACGGACGGCGTGCTCACGGTGGCGGACGGCGCGTACTTCAACCTCGCGCTCGCGCTCTATCCGGGAAGCATCGGGCCGACCACGTCGACGGCGACGATCCGTCGGTATCTGGCTCCGGCGGTCACGCACAACGCGCCGCTGATCGAAGCGCTGCTGCAGGCCAGCCTGGACGCCCTGGACGCGAAGTACGGCGCCGCCGGCGGCGCGGCCGCGCGGCCCACGTCCGCAAGCGACCGGTGAGGCGCGAGCTCATGCGATCGACCCACCGGGATCGGCGCCGGCGAGGCGACCGGGCCGGCGTCCTGCTCGGCGCCGCACTGGCCCTGCTCGTGGCGTGGCCCGCCGCAGCGCAGGGCGTGCGCGGGACCGCCACCACCACGTTGCGATACCTGACGCTCCGGCCGATCCAGTCGGACACCGTGGACGTGCTGGACATCACCGCCCAGGACGGTCGGCTGATGTTCGGCGACCAGCCCGTGATCTGCCTACCGGGCGGTCAGCAGTGCGTCTACTACACGCCGCGGGACGTGGCGCACGCCATGGTGGGCACGCAGGACATCTCCGCCACGGCGTGGGGACTGGGGATGCGGGGGCTGAGCGCCACCTTCCTGCTGCGCGGCCGGGCGGACCTGGGTGGCGAGCTCACCTGGCCCACGTCCGACGACCCGTTCGATGCCATTCTCGCCTACGCCGAGCTCCAGAAGTCCGGCTATCGCGTGCGCGCCGGCCGGCAGCGGACGCTCTCCGGACTGGGCTTCTCCGGCTACGACGGGCTCGATGTGCTCGTCCAGCCAGTGCGCGCGCTGCGCCTCGAGGCCTACGGCGGCCGGAGCCTGGCCCGCGGGCTGAACGACCCGGCCAGCGAGGCGCTCCAGGGGATCGAGGACTTCGTTCGGGACCAGCAGGCGTACCTGGTGGGCGGAGCCATCGAGGCCTCTCCCGCCGTCGGCACGTCGCTCGGGCTGCGCTACCAGCGCGAGATCTGGGCGGACCGCGCCGGCCTTCTCTCGGAGCGGGCATCGCTGGATTTCCGCTCCACTCTCCCGCGGCCCCTCTCCCGCGTCCACATGGTCGGCTCCGTCGACTACGACTTCGCGTTCGCGCGCGTCGGCAAGGCGCGGCTCAGCCTCCGCTCCCCGCTACCGGACGACTGGGGCTGGGTGGAGCTCACCGGGCGCCGGTACCTGCCCTACTTCGACCTGTCGACCATCTGGGGGTTCTTCTCGCCGACCCCGTACCACGAGGGGGAGGTGGGCCTGACGGTGCGCCACTGGCAGCCGCTCACGGCATGGGTGACCGCGGGTGTCCGGGAATACGGCGATCCCGAGATCTCCGTCATCGGACCGCCCATCGCGGACCGTTCCCAGCGCTACACCCTCGGCGCGAGGCTGCGGGCGGGGACGCTGACCGCGTCGGGCGAGTACCGGCTGGAGACGGGATTCGGAGCCGTGCTGAACTCGGGCGACGCCATGGTCCGGTGGACGGCGGCGCCCGGCGTCGCATTCACGGTGCGCGGCACGGCGTTCCAGCAGATCGAAGAGTTCCGGGTGGGAGACAACGTCGTGCTCGGCGGCGGACTCGGCGCCGAGGTCGCTCTGCCGGGCGACGCGCGGCTGAGCGCGGGCGCGGACGTCTACCGGCAGACCTGGGACAACCGTCCGAGCCAGGCCGACTGGAACCAGATCCGGGCCTACTCGATCCTATCGATCCCGTTCGGCAGTGACCCGGGTCTGAGGGGGCGGCGATGAGGGGGAAGTGGGGGCTCTGGGGTGCGGCACTCGTCGCCGTGGTCCTCCTGATCGTGGCGGTGTCCGCCCGCGCGGGCGAGCAGCCCGCGTTCCCGCACGAGCGCCACGCGCGCCTGTTCCCGCTCTGCACCGGCTGTCATCAGGGAGTCCCGGACGGCGACACCGCCGCCTTCTACCCCCCTGCGACCCTGTGCGCGCGCTGTCATGATGGCGTGCACCGTGACAGCGTGAACTGGTCACCGCCCGTCGTGCGCCCCACGGTCCCGCTGAAGTTCGCCCACCCGACCCACATGGGCGCGCTGAGCGCCGCGGGCGACACGGCACTCGAGTGCTCGACCTGCCACGTCCCCGAGGGCGCCGGCCGCATGGCCGTGGCCCCGGAGCCGGTGCTCACGGCGTGCTTCTCCTGCCACGGGCACCCGGCCGCCCAGCACTTCGTCGACGCGGAGTGCCGGACCTGCCACGTGGAATCCGTGGAGCACCCGGACGTGGGCGAGTGGCTGGCGACGCTGCCCTATCCGGCGGACCACGTCACCAGCGAGTTCCTCCGCGGCGAGCACGGCCGTCTGGCGCAGGCGCGCCCCGAACGGTGCGCCACGTGCCACACGCAGGAGCGGTGCACGAGCTGCCACGTCAACGCGGAGAGCGTGCCCGCGATCGCGGCCATGCCGGCAACGCCGCCATCGGTGAAGCTGCCCCGCTACGCGGCCCATTATTTCATCCCGCCGTCGCACTCGGCCACGGACTTCCTGGACACGCACGGCGGGATCGCGTCTGTGGAGGCGTGCTCGACGTGTCACACGCAGAACGACTGCGTGGCCTGCCACGCGGCGCAGCCGCCGGCAGAGGTGGCCGCCATGCCCAGGGCCGAGGACGTGCGGGCGCCGGGAGTGCTCCTCCAGCCGCAGCCGCCATCGAGCCATCGCGTCGCTTCGTTCACCACGAAGCACGGAGCGCTGGCCGCGGCGGATCCGTCATCGTGCAGCTCGTGCCATACCCGCACCATGTGCTCGGACTGCCACGAGGCCGCCGCGGTCAAGGTGGTGCTGCCGCAGGACCTGGCGGGACCGCGCTTCCACCCTGACAACTTCATGGCACAGCACTCGGCCATGGCCTATGGTCGTGAGCTGGAGTGCGCCAGCTGCCACAACGTGGCTGCGTTCTGCCGGGATTGCCACGAGCAGGCGGGCCTCGGCACGAGCGGCCGCCTGGACGCGTCCTTCCACGACGCGGAGCCGAACTGGCTGCTCCGACACGGACAGCCGGCGAGGCAGGGACTGGAATCGTGCGCCGCGTGCCACGAGCAGTCGGACTGCCTGCAATGCCACTCGGAAACGGGCTCGTTCAGTGTCAGCCCGCACGGCAGGGACTTCGACCCGAAGCGGGCGAAGGCGAAGAACCCGGCCATCTGTCTCGCGTGTCACGTCAAGGAGCCGGTCGGCTGACCGGGAACCAATTCAAAAGGAGCAGGAATCGTGAAGTACAAGCGCTGGATCGTCGCCGCGACCGTGGTCACACTGGTGGCGTGCGGGGGCGAAGAGGCGGGCGAGAAGCGGCCGCTGAGTGAGGAACAACCGCAGGCGGAGCAGCAGACTGCCCGTGCCGGCTGGCCGGAGGGGCTGGGAGACGCAGTGGACGCGGCGAACGCCGCCTACCGCGCCGGGGACTACCAGGTCGCGGCCGCGCAGTACCGGCAGCTGACGCAGGACCATCCGGAGATCGGGACGGTCTGGTTCGGCCTCTACATGGCCGAGAACAAGCTTGGGAACAAGGCCGCGGCGGATTCCGCCCTGGCGCGCTCCAACGAGCTGAGCCCGGGGCTGGCCACGACCCACGAGGCCGCCACGGACACCACGCCGATCCACCAGGGGATGGGGATGCCCCAGTCGCACCCGCCCATCGACCAGTAGCCGCGGCGGCGGCCGGACGCCGGCGCGTCCGGCTGGCGCGACGACCACACGGGAGCGGACCCGAGCCATCGAGGCCGGGTCCGTTTTCGCGTCCCTATCCCGCCGTGGTCATCCGCCTCGGCGGGCCAGCATCGGGCCGAGCGGCTTACCGCCCAGGATGTGCATGTGCAGGTGCATCACTTCCTGACCAGCGTCGCCGTGCGTGTTCACGATCAGCCGGAAGCCATCCTCCGCCACCCCCGCTTCCTCGGCGATCCGCCGGGCCACGGTGAACATCCGGCCGAGCGCGGCCTCGTGGTCCGGGCCCACTTCCGCCACCGACGGGACGGGCTCGTTCGGCACGACCAGGACGTGTACCGGCGCCTGCGGGTTGACGTCCCGGAACGCGGTCACCAGATCGTCCCGGTAAAGCACGTCCGCTTCGATCTCGCCCCGCACGATCTTCCCGAAAATCGTGTCCATCGCCACCTCCGCGCTGCGATTGGCATCCACAGTCCACCGCGCCCCAAGCTACGGCCGTGCGCACCACCCGTCACCGGGGTGCCGCTGCCCGCGGCGCCGGCGGGCTGCTGGCTTTGACGCGCGGCCTTCCGCGGCCTAGCTTCTCGCCGCCATGGACTGGACGAGCTGGCGCGGCGAGTTCCCGATCCTCGACCGCACGACCTATCTGAACTCCTGCTCACTCGGCGCCCTGTCCCGGGCTGCCGAGCGGCGCCTCACCACGTTCCTCCACGAGTGGCACCAGCTCGGAGCTTCCGCCTGGTACGAGATCTGGATGGGCCGCCTGGCGGAGCTCCGCGGGCGGGTGGCGGCCACGCTGGGCGCCGCCGACCACGAGATCGCGCTTTCCGCTTCGGTTTCCGCCGCACTCTCGGTGGTGGCATCCGCCGTCGACTTCGGCCGCCGCCGTCGCGTGGTCTGCTCCGAGCTGGATTTCCCGACGCTCGCCTACCAGTGGATGGCCCGGCCGGAGCTGCAGGTGATACGCGTGCGCTCGGACGATGGCGCCACCATCGACCTCCAGCGCTGGGAGGAGGCCGTCGATGATGACACGGCCGTCGTCGCCACCAGCCACGTCTTCTTCACCACCGGCGCCATCCAGGACCTGAAAGCCATCGCCGACATCGCCCACCGCCACGGTGCACTGTTCCTGGTGGACGCGTATCAGAGCGTTGGCCAACTGCCCGTCGACGTCCGGGCCGCGGACGTGGACGTCCTCATCACCGGCCCTCTCAAGTGGCTCCTGGGCGGCCCCGGGCTGGCGTACATGTTCGTGCGCGAGGGGCTCCTGCCCGACCTCGTCCCCACCACCGCCGGGTGGTGGGGCGCCGCCGAACAGTTCGATTTCGACATCCACCACTTCGCTTTCAGGCCGGACGCCCGCCGATTCGAGATGGGGACGCCCGCGCTGCACACCGTGCACACGGCGCTGGGTGGTCAGGAGATCGTGGACGCGATCGGGGTTCCGCAGATCCGCGAGCGGAACGCTGCGCTCACGGAGCGGCTGATCACGAACGCCCGGGGCGCCGGCTTCGAGCTGCGCATGGCACCGGATCCTGCGGCACGATCGGCCATCGTCATGATCGCCCACGACCACCCGCACGCCGCTGTGGAGGAGCTGTCCGCCCAGGACATCATCGTGGACGCCCGGCCCGGGCATGTCCGCGTGTCTCCCCACTTCTACAACACGGAGGACGAGGTGGACCGTGTGGTGGAGGCGCTGTCGCTGCAGCGGGAACGGGGCCGCGGCGGGACGCGCCAATGACGGCGCCGACGCCGGACACCTCCGATACCGGCGCGCCGCTGACGCTCCGGGACGCGCAGCAGGCCGTGGACGCCTGGATCTCCCGTTTCGAGGAAGGCTACTGGCCGCCGCTGGCCAACCTGGCACGTCTCATCGAGGAAGTGGGGGAGCTGGCGCGGGAGATCAACCACCGCTACGGGAGCAAGCCGAAAAAGCGCGACGAGCCCGAAGCGGACCTCGCGCTGGAGATCGCGGACGTACTGTTCGTCCTGGTGGCCATCGCCAACGAGCAGGGGATCGACCTCGAGCAGGCCTTCGCACGCGTTCTCGAGAAGTATGAAGTGCGCGACGCCGGACGCTGGACGCAACGGGCGCCCGGGCCGCACCCTGGCTGAGGCCGGCCCGGGTCCCAACGCTCCCCCACCACTCAGTCGTCACGCCAGCGCCTGAAGCAGTACCATGCGGCGATCCCGTACGCGTCGCGGAAGTCACCCCGGTCCAGCATCCGGTCGATCTCCTCCTCCGCCACGATCCGATGCCGCAGGTGCTCCCGGCGATCTTCGTTCTTCGTACCCCTGGGCCGGCTCCCCCGCACCACTACGATGCTCAGCGCGTTGTTCTGGAGTGCCGCGTTCGGCGCCATGTCGCCGATCACCTCGGCGCCGTCACCGCAATGCCCGGTCTCCTCCTCCAGCTCCCGCACTGCCGCAGCCACCGCGCTCTCCCCCGGTTCGACGACCCCCGCGGGGAACTCCAGCGTCACGGCGCGCGTGCCCGGACGGAACTGCTCCACCATGACCAGGCGACCCTCGGGCGTGAGCGGGATGATCTGGACCCAGTCCGGCATGTCCAGGACATAGAAGTCCTGCAGACTCCCGTCCCCCGGCGATCGACACCAGTCCCGCCGGACGCGGAAGATTCGGAAGTCGCCGGCGGGATCCGACCGCTCCAGTGGCCAGGCCAGCGCTTCGTCCTCTTCCTCGCGTCCATCGGCCACGTCAGAACAGGAACGAGAGCACCAGGATGACGATCCCGATCACCAGGATCAGCCACGCGGCCGAGCGCAGTGCCGCGAACAGGCCGGAAAACCCGAGCAGTGCCACCAGGATGACGATGATGGCGATGATGAGCAGCAGATTCATGTGACCCCCAAGTGAAGGTTTAGGGCACTCCGGGGCACGTTCCGTACCACGCGCCCGCTCCCGAGCGTGCGCCGAGCGGACTACGGGACCAGCACGATGTTGCCGAACGCCTTCCCTGCCTCCAGACGGGCATGAGCGTCCGCAGCCCGGTCCAGGGGCCAGGCCACATCGACGACCGGACTCAGCTCGCCGGAGAAGAGGTGGTCCATGACGGTGCGGAACTCGGCGGGAGTGGACATGGTGGTGCCCAGGATCTCCAGCTGACGCCAGAAGAGCGTGCGGATGTCGAGCGTACCCTCGGCCCCCGTGGTCGCCCCGTACACCACCATCCGGCCGCGCTTCGCCAGCGCGCGCGCGTTCTGCTTGAACGTCGCTGCGCCTACGGAGTCGAAGATGACGTCCACGCCGCGCTTGCCCGTGGCGGCCCAGAGGTCCCGGCCGTAGTCGCCGTCGAGGCGGTCGAACACGCGGTCGGCGCCGAGCTGAGCGACACGCTCCACCCATGGCGACGACGTGACCGCGAACACCGTGGCGCCCAGCAGCTTCGCGATCTGGATCGCGGCAGTTCCCACGCCGCCCGACGCTGCCGTGATGAGCACGCTCTCGTTCGCCGTCAGGCGCCCCCGCGTGACCAGTCCTCGCCAGGCCGTGAGGAACACGAGTGGCGCTGCGGCGGCCCGCTCGAACGGGACGTGATCCGGGATCCGGTACAGGTTGCCAGCGGGGACGACCACGTACTCGGCGAAGCCGCCCTGCGTGTGCTCGCCCAGGATCCTGAACTCGTCGCAGAGCGGCTCCTCGCCCTCCAGGCACCACGCGCAGCTCCCGCATGAGAGCGTAGGGTTGACCACCACGCGCTCGCCGCCCCGCCAATCGCTCACGCCCGCGCCCACCGCGTCCACCGTACCGGCCACATCCGATCCTCCGATGTGCGGCATGGTGGTCTCCACGGGAAGGCCGCGGCGAACCCACAGGTCCAGGTGGTTCATCCCGCTGGCACCGACCCGGATCCGCACCTCGCCCGGTCCGGGGACCGGACTCTCCACCTCCCGCACCTGCACGACGGCCGGGCCGCCGTGGTCATCGAAGATCGCCGCTCGCATATGGCCTCCTCCTCCTTTCGGTTCTCTGACGGGAATGATCGTAGGACGGGGGCAAGCCACAGGCCAGAGCGAGCCGGTGCCCGGCCCTGTCTGCGGTCTCCGGCACGTTGTGGGTCCTCGATACCGGTGCACCCATGGGCGGCGACCACCCATGGCCGCAACCCCGCAGTTCCCATAACTTTCCGGCCATGATCGGACCGGACCCGAGCGAGATCCTGCGGCGCCTCGAGCAGGCGGCCGCCCGCGACGCGGCGGAGCGTTCCGCCGCAGAGGCGGAAGCGGTCCCCGACCTGGTGCGTGAGCTGGGTGGGGAAGGGAACGGCGGACCGGCGCCGGACCTGACGTTCGCGGGATACGTGGAGACGCACGAGCGCGTCCCCGCGTTCGAGGGCTCGGATGGGCAGCCGTACACGGTGGATGTCGACGCCGGTGAGACGGGCGACCCGGCCAGGCCGTGGGCCGGGTTCCTGGTCTTCGTCCGCTGGGCGGCGACCGGGGCAGGTATCATGGGCCACGTCACGTCCGAGGACGTGGCGTACGGGAAGACCGAGGCAGACGCCCGGGCGGCGGTGCTCGGGCTCACGCTGTACCAACTCAAGAAGGAGCTCGACCGCGCCATTGAGCGGCGGCGAGAGCTACTGGAGGAATAGATGCTTAGAGAGACGCTGCTCTTCCTGAGCGAGAGCTCGCTGGCGCGCAGCTTCGTCACCCACGCGCCGTTCGCCCGTTCCGCCGCCCGGCGGTTCGTGGCGGGAGAGACGCTGGACGACGCCGTCGCCGCGGGCAGGGAGCTGAACGCCGGCGGCAACTCCGTGACCATGGATTACCTCGGCGAGTCCGTGCAGGACCGGGCCGAAGCCACGGCCGCCGCGGACACCTACCTGCGGATCATCGAGCGGATCGAGCGGGAGAAGCTGGACGCGAACGTCTCGCTGAAGCTGACCCAGATGGGTCAGGACATCGACGAGAACTTCCTGCGCGACAACGTGGGGCGCGTTCTCGACCTGGCGCAGAGTCAGGACATGTTCGTCCGCTTCGACATGGAGTCGAGCGCGTACACGCAGCGCACGCTGGACTTCGCGGACCGCCTCTGGGGTGCGGACGGCCGGCGCAACCTCGGGATCGTGCTCCAGTCCATGCTCAAGCGCACGGAATCGGACGTCCACTGGGCGAACCAGCGTGGCATGCGCGTCCGTCTGTGCAAGGGTGCGTACATGGAGCCGGAGAGCGTGGCGTTCCAGGACAAGAAGGACGTGGACGCCAGCTATGTGCGTTGCATGCAGCTCCTCCTGGAGCATGGCAACTACCCCGGCATCGCCACGCACGACGAAGGGATCATCTCGGCCACACGGGACTTCGCCCGCTCACACGAAATCGGGCCGGAGCGCTTCGAGTTCCAGATGCTCTATGGCATTCGCCGCGACCTCCAGCGGCAGCTCATCGCCGAGGGCTGGCGGCTGCGCGTCTACGTCGGCTTCGGCAGGGCGTGGTACCCGTACTTCATGCGGCGCCTGGCGGAGCGACCGGCCAACGTCCTGTTCATCGCCAAGAACATCTTCCGGGGCTGACGGGTACCGGATCCGGCGGCCGGGAGGCCGGAGGAGCGTCGGCCACGGGAGCAGGGATGTCGGACACGCTGCGCGTCACGGAGATCTTCCATTCCGTCCAGGGCGAAAGCACCTGGATCGGCCTTCCGTGCACGTTCGTTCGCCTCACTGGCTGTCCGCTCCGCTGCGCCTGGTGCGACACCGAATACGCGTTCCACGGGGGCGAGAAGATGGCCCTGGACCACATTGTGGCCCGCGTGGAGGAGATCGGGACCCCGCTGGTCGAGGTCACGGGCGGCGAGCCTCTCGTCCACCGCAACGCATTCATCCTCGTGGCGCGCCTCATCGACCGGGGATTCACGGTCCTGGTGGAGACTTCCGGAGCAGTGGACGTGGCACCGCTGGACCCGAGGGCGCACAAGATCATGGACCTGAAGTGCCCCGGCTCGGGCGAGGCGTCGAAGAACAGGTGGTCCAACCTGGACCACCTCTCGGCCGGCGACGAGGTGAAGTTCGTGATCCGGGACCGTGCCGACTACGAGTGGGCGCGCTCCGTCGTCCGGGAGCAGGGGCTCGATGCCCGCGTCACCGCCGGGTCGCTCCGCGCCATCCTCTTTTCACCCGTGTGGAACGAGCTCGAGCTCGACGAGCCCGCCCGCTGGATCCTCGAGGACCGCCTCCCCGTCCGCTACCAGGTGCAGCTGCACAAGGTGATCTGGGGGGCCACTACCCCCGGCGTCTGACCGCCCGCAGCCGTGGCCAGGCGGCCGCGGCCGCCCTGGTCCCCCCCACACAACCGGCCTACAGTCCGGCCGCCGCCCCGAAGGGGGAGCCCGTCGAGCACGTTCCACTGGATGGCGAGGACGCCGGCCCACCGAGGTGAGACGCGCTCACGGGAGCCTTGCCGATCTCGTCCACCCTCTGCAGCAGTGGTGTCAGCGCGGACACGACGGCGGGGGCAGGGTCGCCGTCCGTCGGCCGGCGCTCGAGCCGCGCCTCGACCCACTGCCAGCCGGCCGGTCCCAGCAGATCCCCCGCCGACGCCAGCAGGATTCCTTCAGCTCGCGCGCGCGCCACGGTCGCCACGAGACGTCGCCGTGCTTCCATGGCTCCATTGCCGTAGTCCGTGACCGCGCATTGCCCGGCCACCATCTCGAGCACGGAGTCCCGGACGGCTGCCAGCCTGTCCAGGGCCGACGCCGTTGACGCCAGCCGGCGCAGCACGGGCAGTGGCGGAGCCCCCAGCGACCCCCCGCTGCTCCCGTTCCCGGATGGGAGCAGCTCCTCCTCCAGCAGGACACTGGCGCTGGCGGAGCCCGCGTCGGACGGCCCCTCATCGGCGCCCGCGAGCGGGGCCTCGAGAACGCGCCGGGCCAGATCGTAGGCCGTGGGCGCGCGCATGCGGCCATAGCTCTGCAGGAACCAGCGGCGTGTCTCCGAATACACGGGCGCCACGTTGTCCAGCACCGTGATCAGCGCCTGTCCGGCGCGGCCCGTGACATCCGGCGGGCGGACCGTGCCATAGCCGGTGAGATAGTCGTCCTGCACGGACGAGAGATAGCCGTTGATCCGCCCTTCCCGCGCCAGCGCCACGGCCACGAACCAGTCCACGCTCCGGGCGAACACCTCGGCCGGGCGCGTGTCGTGGGTCTTCAGGGAATCCGGCCCCACCCCCGGGGCCAGCGACGCCGTGGTCAGTCCATTCAGCACCCGCGCGAAGTGGCCATCGGCCAGGCGAACCGCGAGATCGGTGGCGTAGTCGCCACGGACCCGGTAGCGACGCAGCGCCGTCTGCCAGTCCAGGTCGTGCGCCACTTCGTGGGCGATGGTGCCCGCCGCCGTGGTGGTGGGCAGATAGACCGTGCGCGTGCGAGGATCGTGGACCGCCAGCGTGCCGGGGCTCCCTGACCGCGGCCCGAACCGCACGCGCAGCCCTCGCACATCCAGGGATGGCATCACGCGCTGGAGATCCGAGAGGGCGCTCTCGAGCATGCGACGGTAGTACGGCCGCCACTCCGCCGGAACGTCGTCCGGGAACACCACCGACGCCACCCCGAACCGGTCTTCCAGGTCCCGGTCCGTGGGACCGCCAAACCCCGGGAACCACGGACGCTCCTGCCCGTACGCCCGCAGCGCGATGGCTGCGGAAAGCACCGCCAGTCGCTCCGCAGGCCGCGGCTGCGCCCCGTGGCCCAGGAGCGCGTATTCGGCCGCCAGCTCTTCCTCGTTCCGGGAGCGGGCGAAGAAGCGCGCCTCCCGCTGCGCCGCCGGCGCACCCAGGGCGGACGGGTCGAACGGCGAGATGGCGACCACCACCGGGGTCTCCGCCGGTGCGTCGTAGCGAGCGGACGCCTCGGCCAGCCTGGCCGCCGCCACGGGCGACAGCAGCGACGAACGTCGAGGTGCCGGCTGAGGGTTGAGCGGTCCCACCCGCGGCCGGGCCTGGATCGACCGGATCCCGTCCAGCAGACGCGTCGAGAGCCCGATCGCCTCCCGCTCCTCGTCCGCGGATGCCGGCAGCACTTTCGGCTCCTCCACGCGGAAACGGCGGTTCACCCGCCAGACCGTCAGCAGGGCCAGCGGCTCCGGGGCGGAATCGGTTTCGGCCACTTCCAGCAGACGACGGGCGTCCGCGCGCGCCTCCGCGCGATCCCGGACCAGCGCGGCCGCGTGGGCCGCTCGCAGAGCCAGCGCCTTCGGCACCGTCCCCTCCGCCGCTGCCATCCCGTACGCCAGCCGCAGCGCCAGCTCGCCCGCCACCGGATCGGACGCGCTCCCGATCGCGCCCTCGATCAGCTCCAGGTGCCGCGCTCCCGCGACCACGTCCCCTCCCACCGACAGCACCGCGGGATCCACACGGTACCCCGCACCGTCCAGCGTCGCCGCCAGGAGCGCCCACGCCAGCGGCTCCCGCTCCGCCTTCGCCAGCCGCGGGTCCTGCAGCGCGTACTCCGTCAGGCGGAACGGACTGCCCAGACCCAGCCGCGCACGCTCCAGGTATCCCACCTCGATGGCCTGCGACTCCGTGGCCGATGCACGCGTCTGCACCACCAGCGCCGCCGCGTAACGGCGGCCCGCCTCCAGCTCCGCCCCCGCATCGCGCCCGAACGGCGCAGACTGCACCCGTCCGCACGCCGTCAGCGTGACCGCGGCGATCAGCAAAGCACGGGCTGCGTGGCGGAGTCCCTTCATCGGGTGCCCCCGTAGAATGCGGTTGTGCGGTGATCCCGCGGCACGCGCGGGCTCATCCCATCATAAACAGATGTCGTACGACGCGGCAGTCGCCCATCACTCCGCCTCCTCCACGGCGCGTCGCAGCCGTGGCCAGACCCAGCGGGCGTGGCGGAGGAAGTTCTCGCGTAGCTCGGGGCGGCGGGCCAGGAATGCCCAGGCGGCGGCGCCCCCCTTTTCGGCGTTGCAGCGGCGACAGCAGGTGACCAGGTTGCCTTCCGAGTGGTCGCCACCCTTCACGCGGGGCTCCACGTGGTCCACCGTGAGGTCGTCCACCTCGAACACCTGGCCGCAGTAGACACAGCGGTTGCCGTCCCTCGCGAAGATGCTCTCTCTGCGATCTGCCGTGCCCATGCGCTCCCCTCCTGGCCGCCGTGCTCACCCTTTGATACCGCGCGGCCGCCGGAATGCTCCACGGACCGGGTGCCAGCGGTCCGCGGGTTGTCGGCCGCGGCCGTTCTCGCGAGCTTTCGCCATGCTTTCCGACCCGCGATTCCGGGCGCTCCGCGCGGCGCTGCATCGGCGCGATGTGGTGCGGGGCCCGGCGGATCCGTCGCTGGCGCGGGCCGCGGTTCTCCTGGCCGTTCGCCCTTCGCGCCCTCTCGAGCTGCTCCTGATCCAGCGTGCGGAGCAGGAGGGCGATCCCTGGTCGGGGCACATGGCGCTCCCGGGCGGGCGGCGCTCCGGTGAGGACGAGGACCTGACGGCCACGGCGCTGCGAGAGACGGCGGAAGAGACCGGAATCGTGGTGCCGAGGGAGGCGGTGCTCGGCGAGCTGGATGAAGTCCGCCCGTCGTCGCGGCGGCGGTTCTCCATTGCGGTGTCGGCGTTCGTGGCCGCGGTCCCGCAGGAGACGCGGGCGGTTCCCGCCCCCGCGGAAGTGGAGAGCGCGCTATGGATCCCGCTGCCGCACCTGGCGAGCGGGGAAGCGGTGGACGAAGTGCTGATCGAGCTCGAGGAAGGGTCGCGGGCCTTTCCCGCGCTGACCTACCGCGAGCACGTCATCTGGGGGCTGACACACCGGATCCTGTCCGGCTTCGTGGAAACGGCCCGGGACGCCGGGCTGATCTAGTCTGCGCCGGGCGCCACCCTGTGCGTCACCCCGGGCTGCCGCACGCCGGCACTGATCCCGTCCAGCTCGGCGCCGGCAGGGTCGGGGCTCAGGTCGTCCATGGCGGCTCGGACGCGCTCCGCCGCCTCGTCGATGGCCGCGGTGACCTCCACCTCGATCGCTTCCATCCTGGCCCGGGCGACGCCCCGCCCCGACAGATACTCCTCGAACAGGCCCACCGGGTCCCGCCGCCCCCACTGCGCGAACAGCTCGGCCGGAAACGTGCGACGCGCCTCCGTCTCGTCGTGCGTGGCATGCCCGCCCATGCGGAACGTATCGGCGACCAGCAGCGTCGGCCCGTGGCCGGCCCGGGCCCGATCGGCCGCGAGGCGCGTGGCGGCCCACACGTCCAGGACGTTGTTCCCGTCTGCGAAGCTGCCGTGCACACCGTACATCTTCGGCCAGTGCCGGAAGTCGCCGCGTCCGTGCTGGTCCGCGCGCGTGCCGAGCGCCACCTGGTTGTTCTGGAGCACGAAGATGGCGGGGACGCCTCGCACGGCCGCGAGGTTCATCCCCTCGTGGAACGCCGAGGTCTTCGTGGCCCCGTCCCCCACCCACGTGAGCGCCACCCGGTCCTCACCCCGCTGCTGGAAGGCCAGAGCCACCCCGGCCACGACGGGGACCATGTCGCCCACGTGGGAGACCGGCTGCAGAACGCCGCGCTCCAGGTCGCCGAAGTGGAGGTCGCGCCCGCCGGTGGGGCTGTTGCGCGTGGCCAGCACGCCATGGAAGATCTCCGCCAGGGGCACGCCCATCTCCGCCAGCGCGCCGGCATTCCGGATCATCGGGGCCACCAGGTCCCGGTCCCGCCGGAGCGCGTGCACGCACCCCACGGTCACCGCCTCCTCGCCCGTGCCCAGCCACGCTTTCGAGATCACGCCCTGCCGGACCCAGCGCTTCAGCATGATGTCGTGGAGCCGGGTGCGCAGCATCCCCGCATAGAGGTCCAGCAGCGCGTCCTCGCCGAGGCCATCCACCAGGACCTGGCGTTCCGGGTCTGACGCCAGCCGCACGCGGTACTCCCGCACCTGCTCGGAGTCGGGCGCCCACGCCGTATACTCCGGCGGGTCGAACAGGGGATAGCGCTTCATGGCTCCGCGTCCTGGGTGCGTGGGTCCGTGGCCCCGGCCACTACGGCTGGCGCGACACGGGCGGGGTGCCCGGCGAGTCCCCGCCTTCCCGCCCGGTCAGGTCCGGCGTGCCCGTGTCCTGCAGCGCGCGTCCGATCCTGGCCGCCATGACGTCGAGCTCGGACCGGGAAGGGACGGGCGTGCCCGGCTTCGGCAGCTGGAGCTCGAAGCGCTCCCCTTCCCGTACGGGGATCAGGTGCAGGTGAAAGTGGAGGACGTCCTGCCCCCCCGCGCGACCATTCGCGCTGAACAGGTTCACCGCCGCCGCGCCCGCGGCCGCGCGCACACCGGGCGCCAGGCGGCGCGCCACTGTCAGGCAGTGGGCGGCGACATCGTCCGGCGTGGAGAAGAGGTCGTCGTGATGTTCCCGCGATACCACGAGCACGTGGCCGGGGCTCGCCGGCTGGATGTCCATGAATGCCACGGCGCGGTCGTCCTCGTGCACGAGGCTGACCGTTTCTTCTCCGGCCAGGATGCGACAGAAAACACAGCTCTCATTCATGGCGACCCGGCCCGGTGGGTTCTACATTCAACGGCATGCATGACTCGTCTTCCGCCCCGCGCAAAGAAACGGGGACCACTGAACCAGCGCAAGAATCGGGCAACGGCTTCCGGGCCGATGTGCCCCTCGCCATTCTCGAATCCGTGCGCAAGCACGACCGGCCAGCGGAAGTCCTGGAGGATGAGGACCTGACCGCCAGCCTGCCCCGCCGCCTCGGCCTCACCGGCGTGGTGGACAGCCAGATCCGACGCTACGAAGTGGCTCGCCGCCGCGGTGAGCGCATTCCCCGTGACGACGTGGCCAACCTCCTCCGCCTCGTCCTCCGCAGGCCTGACGCCGAGCCGATCCTCCGCGAGGCGGGTCGGGCGCTGGCCGCCGAGCACGGACGGCGCGCGGCCCGTCTGGGGCGCGTGCTGCCGCGCGCGCTGGGTGATCGCGTGGCCAAGCGCCTGATCCGCGGGCTCATGCGGAGGCTCGGTGGCGGCTCTCGCGTCCGCGTCACGCGCGATCCGCTCCGCGTCGAGCTGAGCGACCCCGTGACGGGAGGGGACCGCTTCGGGGTCGCGTGTACCCTCTACGCCGCGGCCATCGAGGCGGTCTATGCCCGGGCCACGGGCCGGAATCCGGATCTCCGCCACCTGGGCTGCGCCGCCCGCGACGGAAAGCAGTGCGTCTGGGAGATCGCCTAATCGTCGTCGCCGTTCTCGAGACCGGCGGCTTTGAGCAGCTTCGCCCGGATCTGGCGGTTGAACGTGTCCCACTTCAGCCGCATGTGCTCCGGGTCATGCGTGCCCTCGAGGAAGCCGACGGGGATCTCGAACCCCCCCGCGCGTTCCCGACCGCCCCCGTAATGGCGGCCGCGGAAGTCGCTGCCCAGCGCGGTCTTCAGGAACTGGTCCACGTCCATCGTGACCTTGCCGGTGCGCACGCTCCCCACCACCAGCTCCCGCTCCCCCTCCCCCTGCACGATCCCGTAGACGATGGCCGTGTGGACGTTCTCCTCCGTCAGCAGGAAGTCGGCCGCCTGCGGAATGGCGTCCCGGTCGGCGTGGCGCAGGTAGCCCACACCCGCGAGGGAGTAGCCGCCGCGCACGAGCCGGTCGGACAGCGCCGTCACGATCACGTCCATGGTCCCGTGTGACCGCTGGACGCGCATGATCGTCTCCAGCAGCTCCGGATCCATGAGACGGGTCAGATAGGCCGCCGCGAGCAGCTCGTCCGCCCCCGCCCGCACCAGGCCATTGCTTTCCGTGCGCAGCCCGTGCACCAGCGCGGTGGCCAGGTTGACGTGCTTCTGGTTGTCAGGATCCAGACGCAGCGTCTCCCCGCTGCGCAGGTAGTCCGTCATGATCGTCGCCGCGGCACCCACCGGGCGGATGTCCGTGAACTCCGGATGCAGCACCCCCTGGGGCGCGTGGTGGTCGATCACCGCCGCCGCAGGCACGCCCAGCTCGGCGAGCCGGTCCGTCAACCGGGTGGTCGTCCCCTGGTTGTCGATGAAGACCGCGCCATCATAGCGGTCCAGCGGAAGCGCTTCCGTGAAGCGGATCAGGTCAATGGACAGGATGTGCACCAGCGCCAGGTTCTCCTGGTGGCTGATCCGCCCCTCGTACACGATGTCCACCTCGATGTCGTGCTCCGCCGCCAGCGTGCGGTACGCCATGGCCGACGATATGGCGTCCGGGTCGGGAAAGTCCTGGACCGCGACAATGTGGACCTCGCCCCGATGCTTCTCCAGGAATTCCGAGAACGCGCGCGCCCGCCCTTCGTCTCCGAAGTGCGGTGCTACATCGAGCGCGGCCGCGGCCCTCTTCGCGGGTGTCTCGGTTGCAGGTATCATGGCCCCTGGTACACGGTGTGACCTGGTGAGTTGCGAAGGCCATGCCATGGAACGGCCGGCCTGACATCCGCTACCTGTCAGCCGGACGTGGGGAGACGGCGGCGGCGGCGGCGTGCCCCACGTCCGGACGCTCCTCGTCTCCCTGCTGGACGGGCGGCTTCCCCATGAGCTCGCGCAGCTCCTCGCGCGTCACCACTTCGTGCTCGAGCAGTTCCCGTGCGAGCCGGCCCAGGATCTCGCGGTCGCCGGTGAGGAGCTCGCGCGTTCGCTTGTGGACGGACTCCACGATGGTACGGACCTCTTCGTCCATCGTGCGAGCCGTGTCCTCGCTGTAGTTGCGCTGCTGCGGCGGCCACGCGCCGTCGCTGCCGAGGAACGTCTGGCGCTGCTTCTCGTAGCCCACCGCCCCCAGCCGGTCCGACATCCCGTACTGCTGGACCATCCGCCGAGCCATGTCGCCCACACGCTCCAGGTCGTTCGACGCGCCCGTGGAGATCTCGTTGAACACGATCTCCTCCGCCACACGCCCACCCAGCAGCACGGCCATGCGGTCCAGCAGCTCCTGCTTCTGGAGCAGGAAGCGCTCGTCCTCGGGCAGCTGCTGCGTGTATCCCAGCGCCCCCACGCCTCGTGGGATGATGCTGATCTTGTGGACGGGATCGGCGTTGTCCACCCGCTCGGCGACGATGGCGTGGCCGGCCTCGTGGAACGCCACGATCTTCCGCTCCTTCTCGTTCACCAGCCGGTTCTTCTTCTCCAGCCCCGCGATGATCCGGTCGATGGCGGCATCCAGCTCCGCCATGCCCACTTCGGTCTTGTCGTTGCGCGCGGCCAGCAGCGCGCCCTCGTTGAGCAGGTTGGCCAGGTCCGCGCCCACGAACCCCGGGGTGCGACGGGCGAGCACGTTCAGGTCCACATCGGGGGCCAGCTTGATCTGCTTCGCGTGCACCCGCAGGATCGCTTCGCGACCCGCACGGTCGGGGCGGTCCACCACCACCTGGCGGTCGAAGCGCCCGGGCCGGAGAAGCGCCGGGTCCAGGATCTCCGGCCGGTTCGTCGCCGCCATGATGATGACGCCGACCTGTGGATCGAACCCGTCCATCTCCACCAGCAGCTGGTTGAGCGTCTGCTCCCGCTCGTCGTGACCGCCCATGGGGCCGCCCGCGCCCCGCGCCTTCCCCAGCGCGTCCAGCTCGTCGATGAAAACGATGCATGGCGAATTGCTCTTCGCCTGCTCGAACAGGTCCCGCACTCGCGACGCGCCCACGCCCACGAACATCTCCACGAACTCGGATCCGTTCATCGAGAAGAACGTCACACCCGCCTCGCCGGCCACGGCCCGCGCCAGCAGCGTCTTACCGGTACCCGGCGCGCCCGCCAGCAGCACGCCCTTCGGGATGCGGGCGCCCACACGGTGGAACTTCCCCGGCTCCTTCAGGAACTCGACGATCTCCACCAGCTCCTGCTTCGCCTCCTCCGCCCCCGCCACATCATCGAACGTGACGCCCGTCCCGTCTTCACCCACGATCCGGGCCTTGTTCTTCCCCACCGTCATCACGCCCGACGCCGGGTTCATGCGGCGCAGCATCCAGACCCAGAAGACCACCATCAGGCCGAGCGGGAGCAGCCACACGAGCGCCTGTCCGAGCCAGCCCTGCGTGGCCGCCGAGTACTCCACGTCATGGGATTCCAGGAGCGGGATGAGCTCGTCGTCACCCTGGACCCGCACCGACGTCCATACTTCCGGCGCCCGCCCCTGCGCGATCAGAGAGCTGTCCGGGATCGCCCGGATCGTCGCCCCCTGGAAATGGACCTCGTGCACCTGCCCCTTCGCGATCCGCGCCTTCAGGTCGCTGTACGCGATCTTCGACGTGTCCTTCCCGCTCAGCAGCACATTGAGACCGAGCAGAAGCGCAAGCGCCAGCAGGAAATACAGCATGGAGAACCGCGTGCGTCGATTGCGCATGGGGCCGCCACGCCGGTCGTCCCGCCCCTTCCGTCGATCCGGCCCCCGCTCGCGACCACGATCCTTGCCACGCCGATCGTCCGGCCCCGTTCTGCGGTCCTGCCCGATTGGTGTCATGTCGATCACCGGTCAGGGCAAGGTCTGTTCCGGAATTGACGGTCGAGAAAGCGGAAACCCCGCTCCCCGCGACCGGACCACCCGGATGCCGCTGCCGGCGGCGCCATCCGCGCCGGCGGCGGCGGACCAGCACGTCACCGGGACACGCCATCTGTCTGGCGGTGACCGCGCCTTTCGCCCAAGTTCGTGCTTCCGGCCCAGACACGCGCGTGCTCCCGACCAGACCGCCTTGCGAGCCATCCGCTTCCATTACCGGCCCATACGCTATCTGCTGACGCGCGCCGCCTCCCGGCGGCTGCGGGCGGGTGGAGCCGGACCATTCGGGTTCGTGCGCATGGACGAGATCCCGCCACCGCCGCTCCCCGGTCCGGAATGGGTGCGGGTGGAGCCGCGGCTTTCGGGCATTTGCGGCAGCGACCTCGGCGCCATCACCGCGCACGACTCCTTCACGCTCGAGCCGTACGCCGCCTACCCGTTCACGCTGGGACACGAGGTGGTGGGGACGGTGACGGAAGTGGGGCGGGGCGTGAGCCGCTGGAGCGAGGGCGATCGCGTGATCCTCAACCCGATGCTGGCGTGCCGCCAGAAAGGGTTGGAGCCGTGCCCTGCCTGTGCCCGCGGCGACTATGGTGTTTGCCGCCGCGCGACGGACGGCGCCGGCTCCATCACCGGTTTCAGCCCTCTCACGGGCGGCGGCTGGGCGGACTCACTGGTGGCGCACGAGACCCAGCTCTGGGCGCAGGAGCAGCTCCCGGACGAAGTGGCCGTTTTCGCCGACCCGTTCGCGTCGGCGGCGAAGGGCGTATTCCTCGAGCCGCCCGCGTGGGATGATGTCGTCCTCGTGATCGGCGCGGGCACCATCGGTCTGCTGACTGTCCACGCCCTCCGCGCCACGGGGTGGGCGGGCACGGTGGCGGTCTCGGCACGCCATCCGTTCCAGGGGGAGCGGGCGCGGCGAGCCGGTGCGGACGTGGTGCTGGGGTCTACAGCCGCGCTGTACGACTGGGCGGGCTCCCTGCCGGGGGCGGCGGCGTTCAAGCCCACGCTGGCCCCGCGCTTCGTGGAAGGCGGACCGTCGCTGGTTTACGACACGGTTGGCTCGGCGTCCACGGTCCGGGACGCGCTGGCGCTCACCCGGGAAGCCGGTCGGGTGGTGCTCACGGGAGCGGCCGCCCGCTCCCGCGTGGACCTCACTCGCCTCTGGCACCGGCAGCTCCGCATGACGGGCGTGATGGTCTACGGGCCGGTGGATTTCGAGGGACAGCGAGTCGATGTGTTCGAGGCCGCGCTCGCGCTCCTGCGTCGCGGGGGGCTGGAGCGGCTGGAGCTTCTTACCCACGTGTTCGAACTGGAGGAGTATCGTGACGGGATCTCGGTCGCTCTCGGCAAAGGCGGTCACGACAGCATCAAGGTCGCCTTCCGGCCGCACTGACGAGCTCGGCGCCTACACGCACGATCCCTTCGACGGGTTCTTCGACGGGCGTGCGGTCGACGATCTGATCGAGCCCGGCGGTCTGCTCGACACGGAGCCCGCCCACCAGTGGTTCCAGCTGTTCCACCGCGGCCTGCCGCAATCGCTGTACACCTATCAGCTCCCACTCCAGCGCGCGGCCCGGGCGGAGTCGGCCGTCTTCGGCCGGGAGCTCATCATGTTCTCCTCGTACAGCTATCTCGGCCTCATTGGCGACCCGCGAATCCGCGCGGCCGTGATGGAAGCGGTGGAGCGGTATGGCACGTCGACCGGTGGCGTTCGCCTTCTCACGGGAACGCTGGCCCTTCACCACGAGCTCGAGCGCGAGCTGGCGGCCTTCCTGGGCGTGGACGCTGCGGCGGCGTTCAGCTCCGGGTACGACGCCAACGTTGCGGCGATCACGTCGCTCTTCGGCCCCCGTGACTGGGCGATCCTGGACCAGTACGCCCATCAGAGCCTCCAGGACGGCTGCCGCATGGCGGGGTGCGAGGTGCGCCGGTTCCGGCACAACGACATGAACGACCTGGAGCGCAGGCTCCGTCAGGCCAGGAACCGGGGCGTCGAGCGCGTCCTCATCGCCGTGGACGGCGTCTTCAGCATGGATGGGGATCAGGCCAGACTCGAGGAGATCCTGGAGTTGAAGGATCGCCACGGGGCGTTCCTGCTGGTGGACGAGGCCCACGCGCTGGGTGCCGTGGGCGCCACCGGACGCGGCACGTGCGAGGCGCGCGGAGTGGATCCACGGCGTGTCGACATCCTCACGGGCTCCCTCTCCAAGGGCATTCCCTCGTCCGGCGGCTTCGTGGCCGGGAGCAACGCCCTGAAGATCTACGTGCAGCACGGCTCGGCGCCCTACATGTTCAGCGCCGCGCTCACGCCGCCAAACGCGGCCGCCGCGCTGGAGGGCATCCGGATCCTCCGCGACCAGCCCGGCCGCATGGAGCGCCTCCGCGCCAGCACGGAGCGCCTCCGCGACGGCGTTGCCGCGCGCGGGCTCGACACCGGCGCAACGGAATCTCCCGTGGTCCCGCTGATCCTGGGCGATGAATGGCGTGCGTACTCCTGGGCGCGGGCCATGCTCGACGACGGGCTGCTCGTCTCCGCCGTGGTCTTTCCCGCCGTGGCCCGCGGCGCGGCCCGCCTCCGCCTCTGCGCCACAGCCGGTCACGAGCCCGCGCACTTTGACCGGCTGTTCGAGGCCATCGACCGGCGGCTCGCGGCGGAAGGCTGATGGCTGCGGCGCCGGCTCTCCTGCCGTCACGGCCGAACGAAAGCCCCCGGCGGTGTCTGACCGCCGGGGGCTTCCGCATCTTCGCCGGCGGGCAGGGCCCGGCCGGCGCGGATCAGCGCGTCACGGCGCGGTCGTCACACACCCCGTCGCGTCGTATTCCGGGTTGTTCCGCTCCTGGTACGGCACCGGGAACGCCACGTCGTTGCCGATGGCGGCATTGAAGATGGTCGTCCCGATGGGGAACAGCTCGTTCTCGGTGAACATTCCCTGGTATGGCTGGATCGTGAGCAGGCGGCGCAGATCGCCCAACCGATGACCCGTCAGCCACAGCCAGAACGCACGCTCCTTGTACAGCAGGAGCACGCGGTCGTGCGCGTTGCCGGGATCCGTGAGCGCCGGCAGCCCCGCCCCCGACCGCAGCGTGTTCAGGATCTGCAGCCAGTTCCCGCTCGCACTGCTCCCCGCCGTGGCGCCCGCATCCAGGTTCGCCTCGGCGATGATCAGCTGCGCTTCCGTGTACGTGGCCAGCGGCACGCCTGCGCCGCGGGACGGATACTTGAACTGGGCGTACTCCGGAATCGCGGTCCCGCTGCCCACACCGGCGGAGTCCACCGGAACACGCGGATCGATGATGTTCGCCGGATCGGGCTGCGGGTTGTCCGCCGTGGGGGTTCCCACTGCGCGGTTGAAGAAGCGGAGCCCGTTCACCCCATCTCCGCTGGCTGCGGATGAGCGCCGCTCGGAATTGATGTTGTACCAGATACCGTTGTTCTGGCTCGAGGAGTTCGGGCTGAACTCCACGTCATACGCGAAGTCCGCCGGGATCTGCTGAGCCAGTGACGCGGCGGCGGCCAGGTCGCCCTGGTCCTGCCGCACGCGCGCCAGGCCGAGCGTGGCGAGGTAGCCGAAGTCACTGGCGCCCGCCGCGTTCGCCATGTCGATGGCAGTCTGGAACCGCACGGCTGCCGTATCCAGCATGGCGGCCTTGTCGATGGCCGGCTCGAACGTGATGCCCTGACCGAGCGGTGCATGGCTGAACGGCACGTTGCTGCACCAGTTCTCGGCGAAGAACACGAACGTGTACCCCGAGTACGCCTTCATCTGCGCCCGGTATGGCGAGTTGGCGTTCTCGGCCGTCAGCAGCTCCTCCGCCTGGTCGGCCAGGTTCCTGGCCCGATGCAAGCGGTAGTAGACGGTGTAGATGGAACCATTGGTGTCCTGCATGCTTCGACTGTCGATCTCCTTCATCGTGTCGAAGGTGCTGGCATACCACAGCTCGTCCGCCAGCAAACCGCCGATCCCCACTACGCCCGGCGTCTCGTTGTTCGCCGCCGGGCCCGCGATCGCCCGCGCGAACTCGAACAGCGCGCCGTTCTTCACGGCCGGCGCGTTCGCCGTGTCCTCCACGGTAGGCAGCGTGATCAGATCTGGATCCTGCAGGTCGACCAGGTCGTTCGTGTTGCACCCGGCCAGTCCCAGGGTGGTGGCGAGCAGCGCAGCCCCGGCGAGCCGGATCCGGCTCCCGAGTCGCGTGCCGCCTGTAGTCGTCGTTCTCATCTATACCTCCTAGAAGTTCGCGTCGACGCGGAGCGTGAACACACGGTTCGGCGGCAGCGGCGAGATGTCGCGGGACGAGAAATTCGCCTGCCCGTAGCTGTTCACCTCGGGGTCGAGCCCGGGGTAGCTGGTCCACGTCGCCAGGTTCCGGCCGGCCAGGGTCAGCCGCAGATCGCTCGCCTTGAACGTCCGCGTCCAGCCGCTCGGCACCATGAACGTCAGCGACACCTCACGGAGCTTCACGAAGTCCGCATCCTCGATGTAGCCCGCCCACGTCCCGTATGCGGCGTAGCCAACCACCTTCGCCTGGTCCGCCAGCGAGCCCGTATAGGCCGCCTGGCAGTTCGCGTAGCTGCGGCACCGGACGTCTTCCGTCTGGTTGAAGAGCTTGTAGCCGCCCTTGTAGTCGAGCATCCCCGAGACCCGGAACAGCTTCCAGAACGTCATGTCGGTGCTCAGCGACGCTTCGCGCGTCGGGAAGGAGCTGCCCAGATACACCGCGGTGTCTCCAACCACCATTTCGTCCGGGGCCAGGATCCCGTCCCCGTTCTCATCACTGTAGGACAGGATCGGGCGCTGCCAGTAGGAGCCCAGCGGGTATCCCTCCTGGTGCCGCTGGCGACTGGCCGCGAACTCGATGGGCGGCAGCGGATTCCCCTCCGCGTCCGTACCCAGGTTCAGCAGCTGGTTCGACAGCCAGCTGGCCGTCGCGTTGAAGCCCCACATGAAGTTGTCCGTCCGCACCGCATCCCCGTTCAGCGTCAGCTCCAGCCCGGTGTTGCGCACGGAGCCGAGATTCTCCCACCGGCTCGTGCTGCCGCCGGGCGAGGGCGGAAGTGGGCGGTTCACCAGCGCGTCGGTCGACTTCTTGTAATACCAGTTGGCTTCCAGACCGAGGCGACCACCGAACCAGCCGCTCTCGAAGCCCAGCTCCCACTCCGACGTCCGCTCCGGCTTCAGGTCGGGGTTCCCGATCTCGTTGATCGTGATCCCGGGCACATCCGCCTGATTGAACGCCGTGACCTGGGGCACGAAGGAGAGCAGCGCGTCCGTGGCGCCCGGGCGCAGGCCCGCCTGACCGTACGCCGCGCGCAGCCGCAGGTCGCTCAGCGCGTCGATCTGCGGGAAGAACTTCTCTTCGCTGACCACCCACGAGCCGCTGAAGGACGGGTACCAGATCCAGCCGATGTCGGTCCCGAACGCCGTGTTCTTGTCGCCGCGCAGTGCAGCGTTCAGGAACAGGCGGTCGCGCCACGCCAGCTGCTCCTGCGCATAGGCCGACAGCGTCGCATTGCGCAGGTTGCCTTCACCGGCCTCGAAGTCGCTCGTGGCGCCCGCCAGCGAGGTCTCCACACCCGGCGTCAGCCCCGCGCCGAAGGCGTACACGTCGTGCGAGTTCTCGCGGATGTACTGCGTCCCCGCCGTGGTGGTGGACATCAGGCTCGGCGTCAGGTTGTAGACCGCCGACCCGCTCAGGTTGGTGTTGATGTTGTAGATGGCCCAGGTGTCCGTCTGGATCCAGCCGTGCGAGTACACGCCGCCGTACACCTGATAGGCGCTGGTCCGCGGAATCCGGCCGCGGTCCTCGCGCGAGATCCGGTCCAGACCGGCCGACCCGTTGAAGCTCAGCCAGTTCAGGGGCGTCCAGTCGATGCTCGAGCTGCCGATGAACCGGCTCTGGTCCTGGTACGTCTTCCAGTCGTAGAAGAAGTCGATGGGATACAGGTACCCGCCCGTGCCCGGGCCGTAGAGCCCCAGTCCCGTGGCGCCGAACAGCGAGTTGTCGCTCAGCGGGAACTGCGCATTGTAGTCCACGTACCCTACCGACCCACGGATGCGGAAATCGTCGCCGACGTTCCCCGACAGGTTGGCCTGCAGGTTCCACTTGTGCATGTAGTTCTCGGAGTTGTACACGGACTCTTCTTTCGAGCGCTCGGCCGAAACGAAGAATGTCGTGTTCTCGGCACCACCCGAGATGCTGGCGCCGTAGACCTGCCGGCTGCCGCCGTCGAACACCGTCGTGGAGTCGTTCTCCAGCGGATTGAAGGTCTTGTACTCCACCACGCCCGTGCACAGCGGCTGCCCGCCCGCCGTGTACGTCACCTGGCTGAGGAGCGGGCAGAGGTCCCCGTTCGCGTCCAGACCGGCCACGTTCGTGGGGAACTTCGCACCCACGCGCAGCGCCGCCTGTTCGGTCCACACGTGCACCGACGGCGCTCCGGCACTTCCCTGCTTCGTCGTGACCTGGATCACGCCATTCGCCGCCGCCGTACCGTACAGGGCGGAGGCCGCCGGACCTTTCAGGATCTCGATGCTCTGGATGTTGTTCGGGTTCAGGTCGTTCAGCGCCGACGGCGCCTGATCCAGGCCGCCGATCGGGTTCTCACTCGGGTTGTTGTCCACCCGCACGCCATCCACCACGAGCAGCGGCGCATTGCTCAGCGACATGGAATTCGACCCCCGGATCCGGATGCGCGACCCCGAGCCCGTCACGCCGCTGCTCTGCAGCACCGTCGCCCCGGCCGTGCGGCCCTGGATCAGCTGGTCGAAGGACGTCACCGGTGCGAGATCCACCTTGCTGACGTCCACCACGCCCACCGAGCTGCCGATCTCCCGCAGCGTCTGCTTCCGCCCTGTCGCGGACACCACCACGGCGCCCAGCTCGATGGCCGACTGGCTCATCTGGAAATTCTGCGTCGTGGTACCACCGGCGGTCACCGTGACCGTCTGGGTCTGCGTGCTGTAGCCGATCAGCGTCGCCCGGATCTCCTGCTGCCCTGGCGGCACTTGCCGGATGATGTACTCACCATTCTGGTTGGCCAGCGCGCCCAGCGTCGTTCCCGCCACCGAGATCTGGGCCCCCGGCAATGGCGCGTTCGACGTCTGGTCCACGACGCGGCCCAAAATGGTTCCCGTCTGTGCCGCGATCGGCGATGCGCCGACCAGCGCCAGCAGGGCCATGACCGCCCACTTGTATCTGGACATGTTCACTCCTCGACCTCGTCTCCACTCTGGCCGGCCGCGCTCGTGCGACCGGCTGTCTTCGCCTTGTCCCCGGTCGGAACCGGGACTCGTTCGCTCCCTCGTTTCACCTCCCGCGCACAGGCGTACAACAGCATCGACCCGCTCGGGTCTCTGCTCGTTCCCGCGATGGAATTGTCAGAGGGGGTAGTAGCGCTGGTTTGTCGGCGTGCCTCCTTTCTCGGGTACTCCCGTCTCGACGTTGCCGATGGCACGGGCTCCCGCGCCCGCGCTTCATGAAGACATGGCTGCGTGGCAGTGGCTCGGAAGCCAGCGGCCACACGGTCGGCCGGTCGGATCTCGGGACTTCGGGTACTTCGGGCGGGCGTCATCGCCCCCGCTCACGCCGCGGCCTGGCCCCCCGCCTTCGGCCGGTCGGCCGGTCGTCACGGAGGTGAACGGGTAATGGCTTCCCCGGCCATGCAAAGAAGGCGCCGGACGGGCGCCAATGGACGGTGGACTGGGGCGCCGTGTGTCGGCCTGCAGCGGGCGGAGCCGCACGCCGAAATCGGTCCGCGGTCAGCGGCGAAAGTTCGCGGAGCGCCTGAAATGCGGCCGCGGTGCGCAGCCGGCGAGGGTCACCTCCTCAGGAACTGCGCCTGTGTCACGTTCCGGACACCGCCGCCTGGTGGTCCGGCACGCATTGAGCCGCATGAAGGGATGGAACGGGCCGGGGCCGGCCGCGATCAACCTTCCTGATCGATGACGACCGCCGCCATTTCCAGAGCCGCCGCCTTCGCGAGCGTTTCGGCGTATTCGCGCGACGGGTCGGAATCCGCCACCACGCCGGCGCCCGCCTGGACGTGCCCGCGGCCGCCCGTTCCGACGATCGTCCGGATGGCGATGGCGGTGTCGAGCGCGCCTCCACCATAGGCGATCCAGCCGACCGCGCCGGCATACGGCCCCCGACGGGTGCGCTCCAGCTCGTCGATGATCTGCATGGCGCGCACTTTGGGCGCACCCGAGACCGTCCCGGCGGGGAACGTGGCGCGGAGGGCGTCGAAGCCGTCGAGCCCGTCGCGCAGCTGCCCATCGACCTGACTGACCATGTGGAGCACGTGGCTGTACCGTTCTACGGCCATGAGCTCCGACACCTGGATGGACCCATAGCGGCAAACCCGGCCGAGATCGTTCCGCCCCAGATCGACGAGCATGAGGTGCTCGGCTCGCTCTTTCGGGTCGGCGAGGAGGTCGGCCTCGAGCGCGGCACCGTCCGCCTGGCCCCGTCCGCGGCGGCGGGTGCCGGCGATCGGCCGGACGGTGGCGCGGCCATCCCGGACGCGGACGAGGACCTCCGGAGACGCACCGGCCAGGAAGAGGCCATCCAGCTCGAGGAAGTACATGTAGGGCGAGGGATTGAGGCGCCGCAGCCGGCGGTAGATCTCGAAGGGCGGAGCGGGGAGGTCGAAGTCGAGGCGCTGACTGAGCACCACCTGGAATGCGTCGCCGGCGGCGATGTACTCCTTGATGCGTGCGACGGAGGCTTCGAACTCCTCCCGTGGGAACGTGCTGCGGAACGCCGGCGCGCGTGCCCCGCCGCTTTCGAGGGCGCCCCATGACAGCGGCTCGGGCGCGTGGCCGCGCCGGAGGTCTGCCAGGGCGGCGTCGATGCGCTCAATGGCTGCGGAGTAGCTGCGCTGGAGGTCGGCGCGGGAGGCGTCGTCGCCAGTCTCCGCAGTGGTGATGACGTGGGCGCAGCTGTACGCGTTGTCGATCGCGAGCACCACATCGGTGAACACCAGGAGCGCATCCGGCAGCTCGAGGTCGTCCGGCGGGCTCTCGCCGAGCCGCTCGATGTGACGGACCACGTCATAGCCCAGGAAGCCCACGGCTCCTCCCACGAAGGGGGGCAGCCCCTCCGGGGCGACGAGGACCTGGCCGCGTAGGCGCGCCACCAGGTCGTCGAGGGGAGCAGGGGTGTCGCCTCCGGGCGCGGCCCAGCCGCCGTCGGGCGTCCAGCGCTCGACCCGGTCGCGCTCCAGCTTCCACGCCTCACGCGGCCGGGTGCCCAGGAACGTCCAGCGGCCCCACTGCTCGCCACCCGTGACGGACTCCAGCAGGAAGGAGAAGGGCGGGCGGGCCAGGCGCGCGTACGCGGTGACGGCGGTGTCCGTGTCGAACGGGACTTCGCGGGCCACGGCCACGAGGGAGCCGCGTCGCGCCAGAGCGCAGAAGGTGTCGAAGTCGGGTCGGATCATGGGTCGGGCGAATGTCGGGGAACGTGGACGGAGTGTCAATCTGCGGGTACGGCCCGCCGCCAGCGTCCATGGTGCGGCCGTGCCCGCTGCCACACATTGCCGACGTTTGGGACGAGGCCGCGAGGCGCCGCGGGGTTCGGGGTGGCGAGCGCCGGCGTGGCCCGGGGCAGGCACGAACCAGCCGGAGCGGGAGAAACGGATGGCGGAAAGCGCGAAGGTCGCCCTCGTGGCCGTGGACACGGGGGGCACGTTCACGGACGTGGTGGCGCTGCTGGGCGACCGCCTGGTGGTGGTGAAAGTGCCCTCGACCCCGTCCGATCCCGCGCGCGCGGTCCTGGAGGGAGTCGCGGAGGTGGGCCCGGGCGCGCGCTGGGTGCTGGTTCACGGCTCCACGGTGGCGACGAACACGTTGCTCGAGCGGACGGGCGCGCGGGTGGCGCTGGTCACGAACCGTGGGTTCGAGGACGTGATCGAGATCGGTCGCCAGAATCGTCCCCAGCTCTACGCCCTGGTGGGCCACAGGCCGCCTCCGCTGGTGGACCGGCGCGACCGTCACGGGTTGGCGGGCCGGCTGGGCCCCGCGGGCGACGAGGAGGAGCCACTCGACGAGGGCGAGCTGGCGACACTGCCGGAGCAGCTTTCCGGCGTGGACTCCGTGGCGGTTTGCCTGCTCCACAGCTACGCGGAACCCGCGCACGAGGAGCGGGTCGCCGCGGCACTGGCGGGCGCCGGGATTCCCGTTTCCGTGTCCTCCCGCCTGCTCCCCGAGTACCGGGAATACGAGCGCGCTGCCACGACAGTGGTGAACGCGTACGTCGCGCCGCGAATGGAGCGCTACCTGGGTCGCCTGGAAGCGGAGTCCGGCGCCGAGCGGGTGCGGGTGATGGGCTCGAGCGGCGGCGCCATCCCGGTCGCGCGGGCGCGGCGCGAGCCGGTGCACACGGTGCTCAGCGGGCCCGCGGGCGGGGTCGTGGGCGCGCTCCGGGTGGCCCGGGACGCCGGCGTTTCCGCCATTCTGACGTTCGACATGGGAGGCACATCCACGGACGTGTCCCTCTGCCCGGGCGCTCCCCTGCACACGCGGGAGTTCACCATTGCCGGTGTCCCCGTGGCGGTCCCGGTGATCGACATCCACACGGTGGGTGCCGGCGGAGGCTCGATCGCGGGCGTGGATGCGGGCGGTGCGCTCCGGGTGGGGCCGCGCAGCGCGGGCGCCGATCCCGGCCCGATCTGCTACGGCCGCGGCGGTCGCAAGGTCACGGTGACGGACGCGAACGTCTGGCTCGGCCGTCTCCCCGCCGATGCGTTTCTCGGCGGCAAGGCCGCGCTGGACCGCGCGGCAGTGGGCAAGCCACTGGAGGGGCTGTCTGCGCAGCTCGGGGTGTCGCCCATGGACGCGGCGGAGGGGGTGGTGGCGGTGGTGAACACGGCCATGGAGGGAGCCCTCCGGGTGATCAGCGTGGAGCGGGGCTACGACCCCGCTGACTTCGCCCTGGTTCCGTTCGGCGGCGCGGCCGGCCTCCACGCGGTGGAGCTGGCGGAACGGCTGGGCATTCCGCACCTGCTCGTGCCACCGGACCCCGGAGTCCTCTCGGCGCTCGGGATGCTGGTCTCGCCCGTGCGGAAGGACGCATCTCGCACGGTTCTCCTCCGTGATGGAGAGGCCTCTGCGGCATTGGTGGCGGAAGCGTTCGATGCGCTGCAGGCCGCCGCGCTCGCGGCGATGGAAGCGGAAGGCATCAATGCTGCAGAGGTCACGGTCCAGCGTCTGGCCGACGTCCGCTACGTGGGGCAGAGCTTCGAGCTCAGGGTGCCGGCCGACGGCTGGTCGGAGAACTTCGAGCGGGCCCACGAAGCGCGCTACGGCTTCAGGCGGGCGGGAGCGGGGGTGGAGCTGGTGACGGTGCGGGTGGAAGCGACAGGACCCTCCCGTCCCACGCCCGCCCGCCCCCCGGCACCCCCGCCCGGCGCGGCCAGGGGCCGGCGGGTGCCGGTCCGGTTCCGCGGCGAAGAGGTGGACGCCGAAGCAGTGCCCCGTTCGGCGCTGGAGCCGGGTGCGACCGTGGAGGGTCCGGCGATCATCCACGAGTACAGCGCCACGTTCTGGCTCCCGCCTGCCTGGGGCGCCGAGGCTCTGCCAGCGGGAAGCCTTTCGGTGCGCAGGGACGCGGGATGACGTTCGAGGGCCAGGGACATCCACAATCAGTGAACTGGACGGAGGTGGAGGATGAGAACGGTGAACACGACGGTGGCGACCGCCGCAGCTCTGGTCATGCTTGCCTCGCCGGCAGCCGCCCAGGCGCCCGGACTCGAGGTGAAGCTGAACCCGCGGATCGGCCTGTACGAGCCTCTGACGAAGCTCACGGACGCGCCGAACGCGGTGACGGAGATGAAGGGGAGTCTGGCCGTGGGGCTGGGCCTCGAGCTCCGGTTCGGCGCATCGCCGTTCGGCATACGCGCCAACATGGACTACGCCACGAGCTCCAGTGTGGAAACCAGCTCGGGCGGCGTGACACTGGGCGACTCGCCGGACGCCACACTGCTCGCGGTGGTGGGCGACGTCGTGCTCCGTCCGCTCCCCCGGCTCCCGGTGGTCAAGCCGTACCTCTTCGCCGGTGGCGGCCTGAAGCAGTATGATGTGACGGCGAGCAGCGTAACGTACGAGTCGTTCAAGAACGAGAGCGATCTGACCGTCCACCTCGGCGGCGGGCTCGATCTGGGCCTGGGGCCCTTCGCCCTGAATGCGGAAGTGGGGGACTATGTCAGCTGGTCCGACTTCCGGTCGACTGCGGGCGAGACGGACAAGAAGACGCAGCACGACCTCTTCGTCACGATCGGCCTCGCCATCGGCATGCTCTGATCGGCGGCCGGGCCGCGGCCGCCGCCTGTTGAGCGGTCGCGGCCCCCGCCGTTAGCTTGGGGCCTCGTCGCACGACCCGACTCTGTCCCGGCTCATACGGATGAACGACACGACAATGGCGGAGCAGTCCTCCACCGCGGCGCTCCGTGACCACCTGGAGTACCGCCCCCCGTACCTGGGCGCGGCGCTCGCCGCGCTCGCGGTGTGGATCCTGTACGCGGTCACGCTGGCGCCCAGCACGGCGTTCTGGGACACCAGCGAGTACATCGCCACCGCCCACATCCTCGGCATCCCGCACCCGCCGGGGAACCCGACCTTCGTCGTGCTCGCCCGCGCCTGGGAGCTGCTGCTCGCGCCGTTCGGCCTGTCCGTGGCCGTCCGGATCAACCTGTTCAGCGCCACCATGGGCGCGCTGGCCCATGGGTGCTGGTTCCTCGTGGCGCACCGGATCGTGTCGTCGTTCACGCGCGATCGGAAGCTCCGCCTCCTCGGCGCCGCGCTGGCCGTCCTGGTCAGCGCCACCGCATTCACGGTATGGGCGCAGTCGAACGTGAACGAGAAGGTGTACACGGTCTCGCTCTTCACCATCGCGCTGCTGAGCTGGCTCGCGTTCCTGTGGCGCGACAACCTGGGGAAAGGCAAGGATGACAACCTCATCCTCCTCATGGTCTTCATCCTCGCCCTCTCGGTGGGGAACCACCTCATGGCCTTTCTCGCGGCCCCGGCCATCCTGGTCTTCATCCTGCTCGTCGAGCCCCGCACGCTCCTGAACTGGAAGCTGTACGCGTTCGGCGCCGCCGTGGCGATCCTCGGGCTCTCGATCCATCTGTTCCTGCCGATCCGCGCTTCGCTCCACCCGGTGATCAACGAGGCCGACCCGAGCACCTGGCACGCCCTCCTCGAGTCGCTCGCACGCAAGCAGTACGACAAGCCATCGGTGTTCACCAATCCCACCGACCTGGCCATGCCGCGCAGTGTGCCGCTGATCCTCGCGCAGATCGGCAACTACCTCCAGTACTTCGACTGGCAGTGGGCCCGGGGTCTCAACTTCGCCCAGTCGCTGTTCGGCGGCATCGGTCAGAATCCGCCGGGCGGCGCGCCGGTCCGGCCGCTCGTGACACTGCTCTTCGTGATGCTGGGCGTCTACGGCGCCTACGAGCACTTCGTGCGCGACCGGATCAGCTGGTGGTACATGGTGATCCTCTTCGCCACGGTCTCCATCGGCCTCGTCGGATACCTGAACTTCAAGTACGGCTACACATTCCCGCAGCCGGGGCCGGGCTACAACATCGAGATGCACGAAGTCCGCGAGCGGGACTACTTCTTCATTGTCAGCTTCAGCGTCTGGGGACTGTGGGCGGGGCTCGGGATCTTCACGTTCTGGCGACGCCTGGCCGAAGTGCTCGGGGAGCGCGCGCGTTCCCTGGCCACCGCCACGCAACGCGCCGCGGCCGCGTCGCCCGTGCTGGTGCTCGCCTTCCTCCCGCTGCTCCTCAACTGGAAGTACGCCGACCGCAGCAACCAGTACATGGCCCGCGACTGGGCCTACAACATGCTCATGAGCGTGGAGCCGTACGGCGTTCTCTTCACCAACGGCGACAACGACACGTTCCCGCTCTGGTACGTGCAGGAAGTGGAAGGGATCCGGCGCGACGTGACCGTGATCGTCATGAGCTACCTGAACACGCCGTGGTACGCCAAGCAGGTGAAGGCCCTGACCGAGCCGTGCGCCGAAGGCGTGAACCCGCTTGCGGATCCCACCCGGATCATCTGCCAGCGCCCCTTCCAGCCGGAGAAGGAAGCGGAAGTCTACGCGGCTCACGCCGGCTCGCCGCTGGACAGCGCCGGCGCGCCAGTGAAGGGGATGGCCCGCGCGGTGTGGACCCGCCCCGGGCGTTCGATCCTGTCCATGTCGAACGCGCGCATCGACTCGATCCCCGATGTCTATGCGGCCAACCCGTACAACTTCCTGATCCAGGACCCGGTCCAGCTCAGGGCGGACAGCCTCCGCTTCACCATCCCCGGCAACCGCGTCCTCCTCCCGGCGGACGTGTTCATGCTGAACATCATTCAGAGCTCGCTCGGGGACCGGCCGATCTACTTCGCCACCACCACCCAGGCGTACGACCGGGTCGGGCTCACGGGCCACCTTCTGCGTCAGGGGCTGGCCCTCAAGCTGTTCGACGGCGACCTGAAGGCCGACACCGCCGCGGGCATCTTCGCAATCCCTGCCAGCGCCCAGATCCCGGGCAGCTTCGTAGACCTCCCGGCCACCGACACGCTCCTCTGGAACGTGTTCGTGCACCGCGGCGGCATCCCGGACAGGTGGGACTTCTGGCCCGAGCCGTCCACGAAGAACATCCCGTGGTATTACGTCTACGCCCACTACGCGGCCTACACCGCCCACGTGCAGCAGGGGGAGGAGGAGAAAGCGCAGCGGCACTACGACCGGATGGAAGCGTGGACCAGACTGGCCCAGTAGCCCGGCCGGCGCTGGGCGCGGCCATGGTCATCGGGGCTGCCTCGCTCTGGGGCAGCCTCGGTCTTTTCGGCCGCCTCGCATTCCAGCACGGCGCAGCGCCACTCGAAGTCGGATCCATCCGCGCCGCCCTCGCCTTCCTCGGCGTCCTCCCCCTCGCCCTCGCCCGACCCGGGCGCCTCCGCGTCCGCCCCGCCGACATCCCCCTGCTCCTGGGGTACGGCGCCGTTGGCGTGGGATTCTTCTACTACGTCTATCTCGAAGCCGTGGCCCGCCTGCCGCTGGCCGTGGCCGCGGCGCTCCTCTACACCGCGCCCGCCTTTGTCGTGGCGCTGGCGTGGACGCTCCGCTGGGAGCCCGTCCGACCGCGGCGCCTGCTCCCGCTCGCAATGGTGATCCTCGGAGCGTTCCTGGCGACGGGCGCCTTCCGGGCGCTGGGCGGCGTGAGCGCGGTCGGCGTGGCGGCCGGGCTGGCCAGCGGGGTGGCGTACGCGCTCTACACGGTGGTGGGGAAGCGCATCCGGGCGCGGTACAGCGTCCTCACCACCATCGTCTACGCCTACGGCGTGGGCGCGCTCGTGCTCGCATTCGCTTCGCCGCCCTGGACCGTCCTGGTCGAGCACCCCGACGCCACCGGCGTGCTGCTCCTCATGGGGCTCGGCCCGACGCTGCTCGCCGCGCTCCTGTTCTACGGGGGGCTCCGCCACATCGACGCGAGCGCCGCCAGCATGCTGGCCACCATCGAGCCCGTGGTGGCCGCCCTCCTCGGGCTGGCGTGGCTGGGAGAAGCACTGCCCTGGACCACGGCGGCCGGCACGGCGCTGGTGGTGGCGGCGGCAGTGATGCTGCGCCCCGGGACGCGCCCGGCGGCGAAGCCGACGTAGCCGGAACCGACAGCCGGGCGTCGACGTCAGGGGGTGCCCCCGGTATGGAGTGGTCAACCGATCCCGGCCACCTGCATCAGCTCGTGGGGGTCGGCGGCGTCCACCCGACTGGCGCCCGTGCGCTCGTCGAACACGCACCGGATGACCTGGTCCATGCCGTCGCGGATCCCCTCGATGTGCGTGATGAGGATGACCTGCTCGAAGCGGCCGGTGAGGGTGTGCAGCAGCTGGATGACATTGTCGCGGCGCTCCACGTCCAGCGAACCGAACACTTCATCCAGGATCAGCACGCCAACCGGGTGGCCCGCTCGCTCCGCGATCATCTGGCTGATGGCCAGCCGCAGCACCAGGTTGGCGATGTCCTCCTCGCCACCACTGATCACCGGCTTCTCCTCGCCCTCATCCAGCACCAGGACGTTGTACGCGTCGTCGATCTCCAGCGCCGCGTAGCGTCCGGCCGTGATTTCGGACAGGAACGCGCTGGCCAGCTCACTCAGCTCCGGGCGGACCCGGGTGTTGAGCTCGACCCGGAGCTGGCTGAACGCGGTGTCCAGCTCACTGTTGTGCAGTCGCTCCAGCTCCAGGGCATCCAGGACCGCCTTCTTCCGCGCGTAGTCCGCCTCGGCGTGCTCGGCCGCCCGCACGGCCTCATCTGCGGCATCCAGCCGACCGTTCGCCTCCGTGAGCCGGAGCTCTCCGCGCCGCACGTCCTCGACCGCCCGCTCGTGCTCGCGCCGCACCGCCTCGTGCGCTGCCGGGTCGAACTCCAGGGCCGTCAGCGCTTCGCGGGCGGCACGGCCCCGTGCCTCCGCCGCCGAGCGCCGGTCAGCGGCCTCGCGCCGCTCCCGCTCCACCGGCTCCCGACGGAACACGACGGCTTCCAGGCCCGTGGCCTTCCGCTCCACTTCCCGCAGGCTCTCCAGCCGCTGCTCGGCCGCGCGGTGCGCTGCGACGTCGTAGCCGGCGGGGATCGCCGCCAGGTCCACCCTCTGCCGCTCCAGCCGCTCCCGCTTGCGCGCGAGATCCACCCGCAGCTTTTCCGCCTCCTCGGCCGCCTGTTGGGACCGGCTCAGCTTCTCGGCCCTGGACTCGATCGCGGCCTGGAGCTCCGCCCGTCGGCTTTCCGCCTCCTCCAGCGCTGTGGGCTTCTGCTCCAGCTGCGCTTCGCGTTTCTTGAGCCACTTGCCATCCTGCACCAGCGACTCCCACTCGTCCTCGAGTGACCGCAGCACCTGGTCGTAGTGGTCGTGCAGCGGACGACCACACGTGGGGCACGTCCCCTCCGCCCCCGCCTCCCGGAGCTGGTCCAGCTGCTGCTGCAGCTCCGCGGTGCGGTCCTTGTACGTCTGCAGGCGCGTCCGGGCCTCCTGCCGGTCCTGCTGCCACGCGTCCCGCTCCCGCTCCGCGCGCGGCTCCACTTCCGCCAGCTCGCCGCGCAGCGCCTCCAGCTCGGCCAGGAACCGCTCGACGAACTCCGGCGCGCGGGACAGCGTCGCCAGCCGAAGCTCCCCCTCCTCGATCTCGCCACCGAGATGCCGTACCGCCTCGTCCAGTACGCGACGCCGCTCCTCGAGCCGCGCCAGCTCCGACAGCCGCTCGCACTCGCGGGCCACGTCGGGCAGCACAGCCAGGTCCGTGGCCAGCCCCGCCCGCGTCCGCTCCGCGGCGACGACCGCCTCCAGCTCCTCCTCCGCCCGTGAAACGGCTCGCGCGGCGTCGCGGTATTCCTGGGCGGCCATTTCCCGCTCGTGCTCCAGCTCCGCGGCCTCCTGTCGGGACGCCCCGACCCGCTCCCATCTCGGCGCCACGGTCTCCAGTGCCTGCCGCGCCCGCCCGAGCTCGCGGCGCGCCGCCTCCACTGCCGACCGCGCCTCCTCGCGCCGGCCGCGCGCGCTTTCCATCTCCGACCGCAGCGCCGAGGGATCCGCCATCCCGGCGCGCAGCCCCTCGATCTCGTGGCGCAGGTCATTGCGCCGTGTCCGCGCTCGCTCCTGCGCCAGCCGGAGCCGTTCGTAGCCCAGCACCTGGGCGAAGAACCGGCCGCGGTCGGCGGGCCCCATCTGCGCCAGGAACTGCAGCTCCTTCTGGCCGGTGAAGTAGGTGTTGAAGAACTCGTCGCGGGTCATCCGGAGACCGCGCTGCAGGTAGTCGGATGCGCCGCGGAGCGTGGTGGCCACGGGATCGTCGCCACCATCGAGGAACACCTCGGCCGTGGTGAGTGTCCGGACCACGCGGTAGGCGTGCCCGCCCAGCCCGAACTCCAGCTCCACGCGCACCGGGCTGCGCGGCTCGGCCCGGGCGAAGCGGATGGTCTCGTTCGTCCCCCGCGCCGCCGGCGCGCCGTAGATGGCCCACGCGATGGCCTCGAGCAGCGTGCTCTTGCCGGCCCCGTTCGGGCCGATGATCCCGGTCACGCCCGACCGGAACTCGATGCGGGTGTCCGCGTGCTGCCGGAAGTTCAGGAGGTGGAGCCGGTCCAGTCTCACCCGGAGCCCTCCCGCTCGGCACCCTCCGGGTCTCCGCCCGACCGCTCCCGCCAGTCCTCGGCCGCGGCCACGTACTCGGAGCCGAGCACCAGCAGTCGCTCGAGCTCGATGCCCGGCATGGTGATGCGCCAGTCCGAGAGGAACCGCTCCAGCTCCTGCTCCAGGGTCAGGCGACGTCGCCCGGCGCCATCATCACCGGCTCCGCTCTGCGCTTCCGGCCGACGCGCGTCCAGGTGGAAATGCATCGCTTCCGCCTTCAGCGCCCGGATCCGACGGTGGTCCATGCGACGGAGGAGCTCACGCGGCACGTCCGTGATCACCTGCCGGACGATCTTCCCACGGACCCCGTCCGGGAGCGACGCAACCGCTGCGGCGATCCGCGCATCGACCGCTGCCGGTTCCAGCCGCCCCGCCTCGGCCGTGCGCGCGCTGAACCGGGGCAGATCCACCACTTCCCGGACCGGCACCTCCTGGAATTCGCCCCGGCCCCGCTCCGTGTCGAAGAGGACCCACCCCTTCCGGCTCCCGGCCTCCGCCCAGATGTTCGTGGACGTGCGCTCCGTGGCGCCAGCGTACCACGCGTTCGGCGCGAGCGCCGTGGCCTCGTGGAAGTGGCCCAGCGCCACGTAATCCCACGCACCCCCCCGGATCGCGTTCCATTCCATGTGGCCGCCGCCATGCTCGACCCGGCGCAGCAGCCGATCGTCCGCACCGGTCCCCGTGACCGTGCCGTGCAGCATCAGGATGTTCGTGGCCGCGGCGGGATCCGGCTGCGGCTCCGGATCGCGCGCCCCCGCCAGCGCCGGGTGAGGGACGCAGAGCACGGACGCGCCGAGCTCCGGCAGTGCCACGGTGCGCGCCTGGTCGTCCACCACGTGGACGCCCGGGATCTCCGCCAGCAGTCTCAGGATGCTGCCGGCGTCGGCAGCGCGCGGGGAGTCGTGGTTGCCCGCGATCACGACGATGGGCGCGTCGTCCAGCCCCTGTCGCAGTCGCATGAAGAGCCTGAACCCGTCCATGATCGCGGCGTTCGATGGGCGGACCGTATGGAAGACGTCGCCGGCGAAGAGCACGAGGTCGGGCGACGATGCGACCACCGCGTCCACGGCCCGCGCCGCTGCATCCGCCACGTCCCGTTCGCGCTGGTTCACGCCACCGGGCGCCATGCGGTGGTAGGCGCGATAGCCGAGGTGCAGGTCCGCCAGGTGGGCGATCCTCAACTCACCGCAGTCCTTCCCCGGGCACGCCCACCACCTGCCCGTTCACGCCCGAGCCCGCGTCCCCCAGGAGGAACAGGACCACGGACGCGATCTGTTCGCGGGTCACCCACTTCACGCTTTCCGGGTCCGACGCCTCCGCACGGTTCTGCGCCGTGTCCACCATCCCCGGCGCCACGGCGTTCACCCGCACGCCCGTGTCACGCTCTTCCAGCGCGAGCGCCCGCGTCAGTGCGATCACCGCCGCCTTCGCCGCGCTGTACGCCGCCATCCCCTTCACCGCGCGCTCTCCCGCCGGCGAGGCGAAGTTGACGATGACGCCGCGCGTCGCCCGCAGCAGCGGCAGCGCAGCGCGACTCACCAGAAATGCCGTGCGAGCGTTCGCATCCAGCTCCCGCTGCCACGCGTCCGGCAATGTCTCCGCCACCGCGCCCATCGCCCGCAGCCCGCCGGCCACGTTGACCACGCCGTCCAGCCGGCCCCAGCGGTCCTGCGCCGCCGCCACGACGGCCGCCGCGCCCTCTTCCTCGGACAGGTCCGCGGCCACGGCGATCACTTCGCCGCCCAGGCTACGGGCCAGCTCCATCACGGCCTCGCTCCGCGACGTCACCACCACCCGTGCGCCTTCCACGACCAGCGCCTCCGCCACCGCGTAGCCCACCTGTCCCCGGTCTCCGACGCCCGTGACCAGCACCACGCGTTCCCCCATTCCGGCCTCCTTCCGTGCACCCGAGAGCCCGAGCTCGATCCATCCCGCGGCCGTCAGCACCAGTGCGACGCCCACGAACACGGGACCCGGCGGGAAGGATGGTACCAGCCACCCGGCCGCCAGTGCCACGCCCGCCGCCACACCCACCAGCGCGGGCACCACCACGCCACCCCGCACTCCCGACCCCAGCCGGCTCAGCAGTCCCGCCAGCGCATAGCTCGGCCCCACCACCAGCAGGACCACCCCTACGGGCTGCCCCCAGCCGCGCGTCTGCAGCGCCGGGAATCGGAGCCACGCCATGGCGGCGAACGACGCCACCACCAGCGCCAGGATGGCACTCATCCACCACCCCACCCGCCGCTGCGCTCCAGACCCCGAAGTCTGCGCGCGCCCGGGCGGCGCGCCGGCTACCCACGCACCGGCGCCCAGGCTGAGGAGTGCCAGCGAAAGGAGGAACCCCACGGACGACAGCAGCCCCTCCCCCGTGTAGAGGAGGAGCGCCCCGGCCGAGAGCGACGAGATCCCCAGCGCAAGGCCGGCGATCAGCGACGCCAGTGTGCCGGGCCACTTCCGTCCGGCCGCCATCAGGGAGACAGCCGGCCGTAGCCGCCCCGGAAGTACAGGAGCGGGGCGCCCTCGTCCGCGTCGCCCGCCACCACTTCGCCCAGGAAGATGGAATGATCACCACCGTCGTAGCGTTCCCGGACCCGACAGTCCACCCACGCCAGCGCCCGCTCCAGCACGGGCGCTCCGGTCGTCTCCGTCCGGTACGCCACCCCCTGGAACTTCCGGTTGCGGTCGTTCTCCGCGAAGCGCCGGGCCAGCCCTTCGCCCCGCTCATCCAGGACGTTCACTGCGAATGCGCCGGACTGCTCGATGCACGCGTGCGTGTCGGCCGTGAGGTCCACGCACACCAGCACGAGTGGCGGCTCCAGCGACACCGAGACCACGGCGCTCGCCGTGAGGCCGCACGGCTCGCCATCACTGGCCGTGACCACGGTGACCCCCGTGGGCAGGTGTCCGAGAATGCGGCGGAACTCCGGGGACTCCATTGCCATCAGCCTTCTCGCGCCTCTCCGCTCATTGCGTGGGTGATCGACGAGTCCGTACCTTCCGCGGGTGGGAACACAAACGATGGAAACCGGCTTCCTTCCACTCGCCGCACGGGTCTGGCGCCTGGCGGCCGTCCTGATGGTAATCGCTCTTTCCGGCTGCGACAACGTGGATTGGGGCGGCGCGGATGTGGCCATCGTGCCGCCACCGCCCAGGGTCGGGCCGGTCGAGACCCGGCTGGGCGAGGCGCAGCAGCTCCCCCGGGGCCCGCTCCTGTACTATGTGACCCGGGACAGCCTGCGGACCGTTGCTCGTCCCGTGGCCGAGATCCAGGACGGGGAGACTCGCCCGTTGAGCGCGGGCAGCGACAGCACGTATGGCGAGCGGTTCATCGCCGCCTTCCTGCGTGAGGGTGGAGAGCTCACCCTCTTCCACCGCGGCCGGCGCGCGGGTACGCTCGTCATCGATTCCGCCACCCTGGAACCCTCCGGCTGCGGGCTCACGCCCACCGGGATCGGCCACGCAGAGCTCTCCGGCCGGGCCACCGACGCGCGCGAGTTCCTGGCCATGGCCAGGACCCAGGCCCCCCAGGGGCGCGTCCTCGCAGGGGACTCCCTGCGCGTGGAGCCGAGGATGCAGGTCGTGGGCAATATCCTGGCCGAGCGGATCCTGCGCGACCGCCAGGCCCAGCTGCCCAACTGGTCGCGCGCCCGACGTCAGCTCTTCCCCTTCCCCGTCGAAGGGTCCCAGGACCTGGGCTTCACCGCCACGTTCCTCGTCGATGATGCCCTCGAAGTCGGCGACGACGACGAAGGGTACTCCCTTTTCGTCGTCTACACGCCCCAGGCCCAGAGCTACGACACCGCCTACGTCGACTACACGAGCTACACCGCCTCGGGCAAGGCCGCGCCCCGCGCCGTCGACTTCCTCGACTGGAACCGCGACGGCGGCCCGGAGATCCTGCTCGAGGTCTACGGCACCCGCAACAGCTGGTTCGCCGCCGTCGGCAAGACGGACGACGGCTGGCGGGAGATCATGAACGCGCGCTGCCCACCTTCCACCGCGCCCGCGCCCACCGGGACTGCCGCGCCGGCCGGGATGGATACTGCCGCCGGAGCCACCGCGGACACCGCGGCCGGGGCCGCCGTCGACACCGCCGCTGCGCCCGCCACCACCACCACGCCTTGATGCGGGTCCCGGGGACCGGTACCTTTCCCTCCACATGACACGCACGGGGTCACCCGGAAGCCGGTGAGAATCCGGCGCGGCCCCGCCACTGTAAGAGGTCCGGACAGGCGTCCGGATGGCCCGCTCACGCGCCACTGGGGATCACCGAGGGTGAGCCCGGGAAGGCGAGCGACGCCGCCTCGAGCCAGGAGACCGATCCCGTTCGTGCCCGAGCATACCCTTCGAGGGAGGGGTGCGGGCGCCAGCGATCGATCGTGATCCAGTGGCCCGCTCCCCCATGAGGGAGGCGGGCCTATTTCGATACGTGAAGTCCCGGTCACCAGCGGCGCGCTGGTCGCCGCGCTCCTGGTGGCCCTTGCGGCCTGCGGCGGCGGCGATGCCGGCGAGGCCGGCCAAGCCGGCGGTGCTGCTGGCAATGCTCCTTCGCGCGTTCGCGTGACGGACCCGGCAGGTCGGGCCGTCACACTCGAAGCGCCCGCCCGCCGCGTGGTCTCCATGGTCCCTGCCATGACGGAGTGGCTGGTGGCGATGGGGGGAGCCGACCGGCTCGTCGCCCGTACCGACTTCGACACCGAGCCACAGCTCGACAGCCTCCCGTCCGTCGGCGGCGGCCTGGACCCGAGCGTGGAGTGGCTGGCCGCGCGCCACCCGGACCTGGTCATCGCATGGCCGGACGCGCCGAGCCGGTCCCTGGTCACGCGTCTCGAGAGCCTCGGCATCCCCGTCTACACGGCGCCGATCCAGACCATTGAGGAAGCGCTCGGGGCCGCTCGCGACCTCGGTCGACTCCTGGCGATGGACTCGGCCGCCGACGCTGTGGTGGCGCATGTCGTGGCCGGGCTCGACTCCGTCCGCGCCGCCACGGCCCATGCGCCACGCCCGTCCACCCTTTTCGTCATCGGCCTCGACCCGCTCATGGCCGCCGGCCCCGGCACGTTCATCGACGAGCTGCTCGGGCAGGCCGGGGCTGCCAATGCCCTGGCCGGCGTGAACGCGCTCTGGCCCCAGCTGTCCCTCGAAGAGGTCGTCGCCCGGCGCCCGCAGGTCATCATCCTGGCGAGGGCGGGGGGCGCAGCCACCCCGGGCGAACCCCACGCCGTCGGGCTCCTCCGCGACCGCCCCGGGTGGGCCGACGTCCCGGCCGTGCGCGCCGGGCGCGTCTACGCCGTCGACCCGTACGTCGTCAATCGGCCGGGTCCGCACATGGCGGAGTCGGCAGCGCAGCTGGCGCGTCTCGTCCACGGAGGCGCGCTGTGACGGCTCCATCGATCCCGGTCCGGCTCGCGATCCTGGCCGCGATGCTCCTGGCTGCGCTGCTCCTGGCCGTGGGGGTGGGTGCCGTTCCCGTGCCGCCCGCGGCCGTGGTCCGGGCCCTTGCCGGCACCGGCGACCCTACCATCCGCACCATCGTCGTGGAGCTCCGGCTTCCCCGCGCCGTTGCCGCCATCCTCATTGGCGGCGCGCTCGCCGTGTCCGGCGCGGTGTTCCAGGCGCTCCTCCGCAACCCGCTGGCCGAGCCGTACATCCTGGGCGTGTCGGGCGGGGCGGCCGTGGCCGCTGTGGCGGTCATCGGGTTTGCCGGGGCCACGGTCGCGGCGTGGCTCGTCCCGGCCGCCGCGTTCGCCGGCGGTGTCGGGGCGATCCTGCTGGTTTTCCGCATCGCCGCGTCGGTCGGACGTGCGCTGGACACGCGCGTGCTCCTGCTGGCGGGGGTGGTGGTGGGCGCCTTCTTCAACGCGGTCATCCTGCTGCTTCTCACGCTGGCCGATGTGGAGACGTTCCGCTCCGCGATCTTCTGGATGATGGGCAGCCTGGCATCGGCGACGTGGGGCACGGTCCTGGGCCTGACGGCGTTCACGCTTCCCGCCCTCGCCGTCCTCCTCGCCCTCGCCCGCGCGCTCAACCTCATGGCCGTGGGCGAGGAGACCGCGCTCTATCTCGGCACCCGCGTCGAGCACGTCAAGCGCGCCGCCTACCTGGTCGCTTCCCTCCTCGTGGCCGCTGGCGTGGCGGCCGCAGGCGTGATCGGGTTCGTGGGCCTCATCGTGCCCCACGCGCTCCGGCTCGTCTGGGGCGGCGACCACCGCTTCCTGCTCCCGGGCAGCGCTCTGGCCGGCGCCGCATTCCTCCTCCTCGCCGACACCGCCGCCCGGACCGTGGCGGCGCCCGTCGAGCTGCCGGTGGGCGTCGTCACGGCGCTGGTGGGTGTGCCGGTGTTCGTCGCCCTGCTCACGCGGCGGTCGGCGTGATCTATCGGGCCGCGGCGCTCGCCTACCGGTATCCCGGTGCCGCTCGCGATGCCCTGGCCGGGGTGGATCTCGAGGTGCCGCGGGGGGCGTTCTACGGCGTCATCGGCCCGAACGGCTGCGGCAAGACCACCCTGCTGCGGCTGCTCCTGGGCGCGCTCGCTCCGGACCGGGGCCAGGTTCGCTACGATGGGCGGCCTCTGGCGGAATGGTCGCGCCGCGAGCTGGCGCGACGGGTGGGCGTGGTGCCGCAGAGCGAGGAGCTGGTCTTCCCGCTCACCGTCCGGGAGCTCGTGGCCATGGGCCGGTACCCGCACCTCGGCCCCTGGCGCACGGAAGGTGGAGCGGACAGGGCCGCCGTGGATCGTGCGCTCGACACGTGCGACATCACGGGGCTGGCCGCCCGTGCGGTGGGCACGCTGTCCGGGGGCGAGCGGCAGCGCGCCCGCGTCGCCAGGGCGCTGGCCCAGGAGCCGGAGGTGCTGGTGCTGGACGAGCCGACGGCATCACTCGATGTCAGCCACGAGATGGGGATCTTCGAGCTCGTTCGTCGCCTGGCGGACGACGGCGTGACCGTGCTCATGGTCACCCACAACCTGAACGTGGCCGCTCGCTTCGCCGACCGGCTGCTGCTCCTCGATCGCGGACGCGCGGCCGCGCGCGGCACCGCCGACGACGTTCTCCGCCCCGACATCCTCGAATCCGTCTACCACTGGCCGCTCGCCCTTTCCCATCACCCCGGACCCGGCCCCGACAGTGGCACCCCGCAGATCGTGCCCCTCAGACGCTCATGGACACCATGATCCGCACCCCTCGCTCCCGCGCCTTCCTCCCCGCGAGCACCCGGCGCCCCATCCGGTGGCTGTCGCTGACCGCCGCCCTCGCGCTGGCACCCCTTTGCGGGCTCGCCGCACAGGACCTGGGCGACACCCTTCCCGACACCGTCCGGCTCTCCGACCTCGTGGTCACCGCCACGCGCGTCCCCCTCCCCAGGGAGGCGCTGCCCACGCCCGTCACCACCCTCTCGGGTGCCCGGCTGCGCGAGGCCGGCGTCCGGACCGTGGCGGACGCGCTCCGGGAGGTCACCAGCGCGGCGGTGGTGCGCGCCGGTGCGGCCGGCGCCCAGACATCGTTGTTCCTACGCGGTGGCGAGAGCGACTACGTGAAGATCCTCGTGGATGGCGTCCCGGTGAACGATCCCGGCGGCGCGTTCGACCTCGCCGACCTCACCACCGAGCAGATCGAGCGGATCGAGGTGGTGCGTGGCCCGGTGAGCGTGCTGTACGGCAGCGACGCCATCAGCGGCGTCGTCCAGCTCTTCACCCGCCGTGGCCGCGGCGCACCCTCCGTCACCGCCAGGCTCTCCGGCGGCCTCGGCGGTCGCCCGGACCCGCCGACCACCGTGGCAGGCGACGATGGCGGCGACGGCACCGGGACCGGCGAAGCGGCATCGGCCGCCATCGACCCCGGCTTCGCCCGTGGTGGCGACACGTACGGCGACGCGGAGGCCGCCGCGTCGGTGGCCGGGTCCACGGGGGCGGTCTCCTACGCTTTCGGAGGCAGCCGCTCCTGGACCAATGGGCTCTACCGCATCAACAACGGTCGCGACCTCTCCACCGGGAGCGCACGCGTGGCCTGGACGGCGGCGCCCGGCACCGAGCTCGCCCTCACCGCCAGGCTGAGCGACAGCCGATCCGGCTTCCCCACCGACGGAACCGGCGCCGTCGTGGACCGCAACGCCCGCATCGATCGGACCCGGATCACCAGCGCCCTGGACGGCGGTTTCCGGCTGTCGCGCCGCATCGATGCCGCCGTCCGCATCGGCCTCGCCCACCGCCGCCGGCTCTCCCTCGACGATCGGGATGGCCCCGCCGACACGCTCGGTATCTTCGCGTCGGAGCTGCAATGGAACGTGGCGCGCCTGTCCGCGGACGCCCACCTGAATGCCCGGCTCCCCTGGGGCGTCCTCACCGCCGGCGCTTCGCTCGATGACGCCCGCGCCGACACCCGGTACACCTCGGACAGCGAGTGGGGCCCGGCCGCCGCCTCCGCCGACTACCACCGCACCAGCGCCGGCTATTATGCCCAGGTCCTCGCCCAACCGGGCGACGCGGTCCATGTCACCGCGGGCGCCCGCCTCGACCGCAGCGCCACCTACGGCGACTTCCAGACGTATCGCCTCGGCGCCACCCTCCGCGTGGCACCCGGCTTCCGTTTCCGGGGTGCCGTCGGCCGCGGCTTCCGCGAGCCCGCGTTCGATGAGAGCTTCGGCAGCGGCTTCGGCGACCGCGGCAACCCCGACCTCGCACCCGAGCAGTCCCACAGCTGGGAAATGGGACTCGAGCACGACCTCGGCAGCACCGCCTGGATCGCCGCCACCTGGTTCCAGCAGCGCTTCGAAGACCTCATCCAGTTCACCTTCGCATCGCCCGAGCCCGACGCGCCAAGCTATTTCAACGTGGGCGCCGCCTCCGCGCGAGGCCTGGAGATCGAAGCTTCCGCCCGCTTCGGCCCCCTCGACCTCGCCGCCGGCTACACCCGCCTCTTCACCGAGGTCCTCGACCCCGGCCTCGCCTCCGACGCAGCCTTCAGCGCTGGCCGCCGGCTGCTCCGCCGGCCCCGGCAGAGCGGGTCGCTCCACGGACGCCTCTCCGCCGCGGGCGGCGCGCTCCTGGCCACCATCACCGCCGTGGGCACCCGCGAGGACCTCGACTTCGCCGCCGGCTACCCGGCCCCCCGCGTCTCCCTCCCCGCCTACGCCACCCTCCACCTCGCTCTCGAGCGGCGGCTCCCGCTGGCCGGCCCCGCCACCACCCTCGCCCTGGCCGTCGACAACGTCCTCGACACCACGTACGAGACCGTCCGCGGCTTTCCCGCGCCCGGACGCCTGGTCCGCCTCATCGTCGAGCTCCGCGCCCCCTAGGCACACCCTCCACGCCCGGCGGCCCGGATACACTTCGTCGTCGGCCCCCGCCGGCTCCGGATGCACGGGGCCCCCGACCGCCCCGAAGCCACTTCGCCCCGCCGGCTCCGGACGCACGGGCCCCCGACCGCCCCGAAGCCACTTCGCCTCGCCGGCTCCGGACGCACGGGCCCCCGCCAGCTTCGAAGCCACTTCGCCTCGCCGGCTCCGGACGCACGGGCCCCCGCCAGCTTCGAGGCGGGTGTGGGATCCGGCCTCAAGCGAACGCTGCGGCCGTGCCTGGGTCCGGCCGGAAAATTCCCCGCGCGTCGCGCATTTCCCGGCGCGGTGGAACCCGACAGCGGTATTCGCGGAACATCACCGCCGCGTCGGGACATGGACCTCGCAATGAAGATCTTCGGGGATATGCGCCGTCAACTCCCCGCACGTCGCAGCTGGTGCGACGGGTGGGGAAATTTCAGCTCCCGGCGCCAGCCACCGCATTCACCCCCGCCGCCATCGACGGCCACCCCCGCCAGCATCGACGGCCACCCCCGCCGCTATCGACGGCCAACCCCACCTCCAGCGACGGCCACCCCCGCCTCCAGCGACGGCCACCCCCGCCGCTATCGATGGCCGGGCATGGCGAGCCCGACCGCCGGCGTGCCGCGCCCGACCCCACGGATGCGGCGCGCCCGGATGCGCTTCGCCCCCGCCGGCCTCGCAGCCGACGGGGGCGAGCCGCCGCGGAGCTCGAGCTCGGGCCATCAGGCCACGAAGCTCAGGCGCCCTCCTTCAAGGCGTCTCCGCGGCGGTGGCTGAGGTGACGGTCCAGGACACCGTCCCGGTCTCGCCGCTGGACAGCGTCAGCGTCTGCTCGGCTGCGGGATCGGACGTGAACACGAGTCCGTCGGGTCCGTTCAGCCGCAGCGTGTACGACATGTCCGGCTGTTCATAGCCGAAGTTCACCTCGTAGACGCCGCTGCCGTTGTCCGCGAACAACACTCGTGCCGAGTCGCCTTCGGCCGGGATCATCGTGGCGCTGAAGTCTCCGAGCCCCATTTCTCCCGGCAGCTCTACGGTGTCCGCCAGCACCAGGGCGGCGGTGAGCCCACCGGTCAGCGAGATGTCCGCCCCGTGGACCACGCCGTGGAAGTTGTAGTGGTTCGAGTTGCCGGCCTGCCGGATGAAGGATTCGTTCACCACGAAGTCCAGCAGCAGGACCTCCTGTGAGCCGCCCACCACGTGGAGCCCGTGCAGCAGCACCTTCAGCCCCGAGTTCTGCGTGCTGGTCATGTTGATGGTCCCGCTCGGCTCACCGCACGCCGTGTATTCGGGCGAGGACGAGTACACGCCGTCGCTGGTCACGATGCACGCGTCGCCCAGGACGATCCGCAGCTGACCGTAGTCGCCCTCGGGGACCTCGGCCCCCGTCACGAGGTCCGCCACCGCACCCTGGAGATTGGTGAGCTCGTACTCCTCGTTGCCGTCCTCCATCAGGTACGTGCGGGTGCCCGGGGGATCCGCCTCCCCGTTGTCGCCCTGGAGATAGATGTCCGTGAACGTGACCCGGGCCTCCGTGATCTCTGGGCCGTTCCCGTCCGTCAGCTTCAGGGAGACGGTTCCGTACTCGGTCGCCGTCGTGTTTCCTTCGCAGGCTGCAATCGGGAGAGACATTGCCAGCGCCAGCGTTGCGATTTCGCTGGTTCGGAACATGTGGGCTCACTCCTGGTTGAATGATGCGGAGGTCCGCCCGGGCGCACCCGGTGGCCGCTTCCCTCATCAGACGAGTGGGGGCCCGTCCGCGTCACACCCACCGCCGCCCTAGCCGCCCGTCGCGTCCTCCAGTATGGCGGCATAGCTCTCGTACCGCTCCCTGCTGATGGCCTCTCCTTCCAGCGCGGCCAGAACGCCGCATCCGGGCTCGTGGGTATGCGAGCACGACCGCCCGAAGCGGCAGTGCTGCGCGGCGCCGCGCAGCTCGGGGAAGCAGAGATCGAGATCCGCCGGCGCCAGGCGCCACAGCCCCAGCTCCCGGAGCCCCGGTGTGTCGGCGACGTGGCCACCGCAGTCCAGCGGGATCAACCGTGATGACACGGTGGTGTGGCGGCCTTTCCGCTGGACTTCGCTCACCTGGCCGACCCGGAGTCCGAGCCCGGGTTGGATGGCGTTCAACAGGCTCGACTTGCCCACGCCGGAAGGCCCCGACAGCACGCTCGCGCGCCCGCACAGCCGGCCTCGCAGCGCCTCGACGCCCTCCCCGGTGACGGCGCTCGTGTACAGCACCGGATAGCCGATGCGCTCGTAGGGCTCGAACGCGGCCCGGTCGGCCGCCGTGGCCCGGTCCATCTTGTTGGCGACGACCACGGCGTCGAGACCGCTGGACTCCGCCAGCACGAGGAAGCGATCGAGCATCCGGAGGTGCGGAGCCGGGTGGGCGGCGGAGAAGACGGCCACCAGCTGGTCCAGGTTGGCGGCAATCGCCTTGGCTCGATCCCCGCGCCCGGGCGCGGTACGGATGAGCTCGGTCCGACGGGGTTCCACCGCTTCGATGGTATGGAGGCCGTCCGGCTGCCGGACGACGGTGACCCTGTCCCCGACCACGACCGCATCCCCGGTTCGGGCTTCCTGCTTCAGGCGGCCCCGGAGCGCGGCCTCCACCACCTTCCCCGGACGCAACTCGACCTCGTACACTCCGCCCGAAGCGGAGCGCACGAGGCCGTGGTCTGAGCCGGGGCCTGTCGGCATGGGCTGCGGGCTAGGCGGCGAAGCTCTCCAGCGCCGTCCCCATGTCCCCTTCCCGCAGCCGCTTCAGCGCCCGGTCCCGGAGCTGGCGCACCCGCTCGCGCGTCACGCCGAGCATGTTCCCGATCTCTTCCAGAGTGTGCGTCTCTCCGCCATCGAGCCCGAAGTACAGCCGCAGCACTTTCGCGTCCCGCGGGTTCAGCGTGTCCAGCGCGGCGTCGATATGCTCGGCCAGCATGCGATCCTCGACGTCCTCCTCGGGCTCCGTCGCCTCGTCCAGGACGAAGCGCTCCACCAGATAGCTGTCATCGGAATCGCCGATCGGCGCGTCCAGGCGGATCTCCGCCGCGTTCAGCGTCTGGAGATGCCGCACCACCTCCGGCGTCAGCTTGGCCGCCTTCGCCACTTCCTCCAGGTTCGGATCGCGCCCCAGCTCCTGCTTCAGCCGCTCCCGCTCCCGGAAGATCCGCGCGAGGTCACTCGCCCGGTTCAGCGGCACCCGCACCGAGCGCCCCTGGTTCGCCAGCGCGGCCAGGATCGCCTGCCGGATCCACCACACGGCGTACGAAATGAACTTCACGCCCTGTTCCGGATCGAACTTCCTCGCCGCGGTCACCAGACCCACGTTCCCTTCCTGGATCAGGTCGGCAAGCGAGACACCGCGGTTCTGGTACTTCTTCGCCACGCTGATCACGAACCGAAGGTTCGCCCGCGCCAGCGCCATGACCGCATCCTCGTCGCCCGCCTGCGCAAGCCTCCCCAGCTCGATCTCCTCCTGCGGCGTGATCAGCTCGTGCCGGCTGACATCGCCCAGGTACTGGTCGAGTGCGCTGGTGTCTTCGTACGTCGGACGGAACGCGCTCTTGCGCCGCCGACGCTTCTTGGATTCGGTCGCTGCCATTTCGCCCACCGTGTATCGCTCGCTATCCGGGGCTCCCGCCGAGAAGTATCGGCCAGGCCCCTGACAACTGTATGCCTCGCAAGGTCTTTGCCGCGGTCCGATGCGGTCCGGTGCGCCATCCAACGCTCCCACCCACTGCATCGCGGCCTCTAGTAACCCCGCTCGCTCGCCGGTGTTCCCGCGATTCCGGCCTGCTCGGCCGCCCCGATCCGGACGGCGACGTCACCCGCCCCCCGGTCGCGCGGGCCGGCCCAGCGGACCGCTCGCTTCCCCGTCCCCGGCGCTGTCCGCGTTTTCCGTGGCGCGCCCCGGGATGGCCGAGGAAGAGACGTCCCGCAGCGGATCCTGCGACAGGAGCGAATCCAGCGGTGGCGGCGCGCTCCCGCCCCCGGGCTGCGCCAGCTGCTGCCGCAGGTCCGCGGCCGCGGCCCGGAGTGTCCGCAGCTCGGGCTCCACCTGCGTGAGCGAGGCGCCCCGGCGCAGGCGGGCCACGATCCCGTCCGCCATTGCCTCCAGCTGCCGGACCCTGGCCTCCACGTCGTATCCCGATGCCAGCCAGTCCACGTTCCGCCGCGCCATGACCATCTGGTCGGTCATCGCTTCGGCCGTGAAGACCAGCTCCGGTCGGCCCGCCATGGCCGTGTCCAGCACCGCCGTGAAGTTGGCGAGCTGCTGACTCAGTGTGCCAGCGCTCCGGTTCGCCGCCAGCGCCGCGGCGGGCGGGGGGGCTTCCTCCGTGAACGGGTGATCCCGACTCATGTTGCACCCGCCCGACAGCAGGGCCAGCGCACAGCTCAGCAGAACGCGTCTCATGACGGACGATTCGGGCAATCCACGTGCCGTCTTGCCCGTGTCCCCACGGGTGCCTACGCTTCGCGGATGGACATCGCATTCGCCGGTCGCACCGATACGGGACGCGTTCGCGCCCGCAACGAGGACGCTCTGCTTCAGCGCCCGGAGCGTGGTCTCTTCGTGGTGGCGGACGGCATGGGGGGCCACGTCGCCGGGGACATCGCGAGCCGCATGGCCGTGGACGTAGTGGACGACCGGACCGCTGAAGCCACGGACGACCCCGTGGCGCAGCTGGCGGACGCGGCCCGGGCGGCCCACGCGGCGATTCTCAAGGCCGCGAGTGCGAATCGGGCGCTGGACGGGATGGGGACGACGCTTACCGCCCTGCGCCTCCTGGAGCCCGCCGGATGTGCGGTGGTCCACGTCGGAGACTCCCGCGCCTACCGCTGGCACCGGGGCACCCTCGAGCAGGTGACCCGCGACCAGACCTGGGTCCAGGACCAGGTGGACGCCGGGGCCCTGTCTCCGGCGCAGGCTCGCGCCCACCCGTTCTCGGCCATGCTGACTTCCGCCCTCGGCGTGGGTGGTGCGGATCTCGATACCCAGATCGTACGCCCGGACTGCGAGCCCGGTGACCTTTTCCTGCTCTGCAGCGATGGACTCACCGCCGCCCTGGACGACGATGACATCCGCGCTGTCCTGGCCGGCCATCCGGACCTCGAGGACGCCGCGGCCGCGCTGGTGCGTGCGGCCAACGAAGCCGGTGGACCGGACAACATCACCGTCGCACTGGTCCGCATCGACTCCGCCGGCTGAAGCCGCGCGCCGGGCAGCGCTCCGGCCCCGGGCTACCGGGCGCGTCACCCGAGCAGCGCCTCCCCCCGTTCCAGCCGCCCCCGCACTTCCCCGTCCGGCAGCGCAACCAGTGAGCCGATCGCCCGCGCGGTCACTGACGGCCGACCCCCCAGCGCGAACAGACGCAGCACACGCGCCGTACGGTACAGCTCGTCCGCGACCCTCGGCAGCCCGATCAGCCCCGCCTGTCCCCCCGGACCGAGCCGGATCACCTCGCCCGTGCCCCGCTGCACCAGCAGGTCCAGCCGGAACATCCCCGGCTTCTCCGGGAAGTCCAGGAACAGGGATCCCGGATCCAGCCCCAGCTCCCGCGCCAGCGCGTCCTCCACCCGCCGCTTCAGCGGCGAGTCGCTCGTTGCCCACTCCGATGTCTCTCCCGGAAGCTCGGCCGCCACCACCTCCACCAGTCGCTTGGGCAGCCTTCGCCGCTGCAGCGCGTCCACCATCCGCGCGATCGAACGGGATCCCTCCCTGCCATGCGGCTCCCCGTGCGACTCCGCTCTGCTGGACAGGAGGAAAAGGAGCGCTTCGTCCGTCTTCCCCACCAGCTCCTCCGGCGCGATCAGCCCCGTTGAAAGCGCGTCGTACACGATCCGCTTGTACAGCACCGTCGCCGACCGCACGGCATGGTGCCAGTACACGTTCCGGAACATCTGGTACTTCGAGAAGAGCAGCGACTCAAGCGCCGCCACCCCCTTCTCGTGCACCCCCACCTCCGCACCCCCACCCTCCGGCGGCTCCAGCACCGTCAGCGCCCCGAGCAGCCGGTCCACGTCCACTTCGCCATACGGGACACCGCAGAAACGGGCGTCCCGCTTCAGGTACTCCACCTTGTCCAGGTCCAGACTCCCGCTCACCAGCCCCTGCAGCGGCGACGACGACCGGCCCCGGATCAGCGACTCCACCCGCGAAACGCCATCCGCCGCCACCGCTTCCAGCGCCGAGCGGACTTCCACGTCCTCGAGGAACCGCCCCGTCAGAGCCTCGTGGTGCCCCGGGATCAGCTCCTCCTCCAGCTCCTCCAGCGCGTGCGAGAACGGATAATGCCCAACGTCGTGCAGCAGCCCCGCAAGCGCGACCAGCCGCTCCTCCTCCGCCTCCACCCCGTCCAGCCAACCCCGCGCCCCCAGGCTGCCCATCGCCCGTCGGATCAGGTGATATACCCCCAGCGCGTGATCGAACCGCGTGTGGCTCGCCCCCGGATACACCAGGTGCGCCAGACCCAACTGGCGGATGTAGCGCAACCGCTGGAACGCGCCCGAATCCACCACCCGTCGCGCCGCGTCATCCACCTCGATCGTCCCCCAGACCGGCTCACGAATCACCACTGCCCCGCCGCCCCCCCTCTCACCCTCCGCCATGACCTCATCTCCCTTCCAGCATTGGTCCGATCCATGCAATTCAACAGGGGTTGAAGTATCGACGCGTGACGCCGACGCGGGGCCAGCTACGGCCTCGCTTCGGTTTTCTGGATTGTGAGCTGAGACCATGATATATCGTACCGCCCTCATCGCCAGCGCGCTGACCGCGGCCGCGCTGGCCGGGTGTGCCGGCTCCGGCGCCGGCCCCGGGACACCGACACCGCCATCGGACCCTGGCGCCGGGGGCCACGACGCTGCTTCCGCCGTAGCGCTGGACGGCCCCGGAGCGCTCGGCTACACGGGTCCGAGGGTGGTGGAATACCGAAGGACGCGGGCTCGACGTCGTTCTACGGCGTGCGCGGGAGCAATGGCGTCATCCTGATCCGGACGAAGCGTGGCGGTTAGCGATGGAGCGGCGGCATACGACCCTCGCGCGGGAGCCGGAGCCCGCGCCCGTGCGCGTGTCGCCTGGTCAGGCGAAGCTCACGGCCCGGCGTTCCGGACGTCCTCGCTCACACCGTCGGCGAACTTCTCGAAGTTCTCCCGGAACATCTGGACGAGCTTTTCGGCCTGGGCGTCGTATTCCCAGGGGTGCTCCCACGTCTGGCGTGGGCGCAGCACCTCATCCGGGACGCCGCGCACGTGGTCGGGGACTTCCAGCCCGAAGACGGGATCGGTGTGCGTCTTCACCCCGTCCAGCTCGCCCGTCAGCGCCGCGGTCACCATGCGCCGGGTGTGCGACAGCTCCACCCGGTGCCCTTCCCCGAACGCGCCTCCCGTCCACCCCGTGTTCACCAGCCACGTGGTGGCATCGTGCTCGGCGACGAGGCGCGCGAGCAGGTCGGCATAGTGGGCGGGCGGCAGAGGCAGGAAAGGCGCGCCGAAGCACGCGCTGAACGTGGCCTTCGGCTCGGTCACCCCTTTCTCCGTCCCGGCCACCTTGGCCGTGTAACCGGAGAGGAAGTGGTACGCGGCCTGGTGCCGGTCCAGCCGGGCGATGGGCGGCAACACTCCGAACGCGTCGGCGGTCAGGAAGATCACGTTGCGCGGGTGCCCCCCCCGCTTGTCGCGGACCGCCCCATCGATGAAGCGCAGCGGATAGGAGGAACGCGTGTTCTCCGTGATGCTGTCGTCGTCCCATTTCGGGCAGCGGTTCTGGTCCATCACCACGTTCTCGAGGATGGCGCCGAACCGTTTGCTGGCCGACCAGATCAGCGGCTCACCCGACCGGGAGAGCCGGATCACCTTGGCGTAGTTTCCGCCCTCGAAGTTGAAGACGCCGTCCTCGGACCAGCCGTGCTCGTCATCGCCGATCAGATAGCGATCCGGGTCGGTGGAGAGCGTGGTCTTTCCGGTGCCCGAGAGACCGAAGAAGAGCGCCACGTCCCCGTCCTCCCCCATGTTCGCCGAGCAGTGCATGCTCAGCACGTCCTGCCGCGGGAGGAGGTAGTTCATCACGCTGAAGATCGACTTCTTGATCTCACCGGCGTAGCGTGTGCCGCCGATGAGGACCTGCTTTTCGGCGAAGTTGACGACGACGAAGGCGCCCGACCGTGTCCCGTGCTTCTTGGGATCCGCCTGGAACTCGGGACTGTGCAGCACCGTGAAGCCGACCTCGAAGTGATCCCGGTGATCACCATGCGGCTCCAGGAACATGTTGTTCACGAACAGCGAGTGCCACGCGCTCGGCGTGACCACGCGCACGTTCAGCCGGTACTGCGGGTCGGCCCCGGCCCAGACATCGCGGATGTACAGGTCGTCCTGCCCGTCCAGGTGAGCGACCAAGTCCGCACGCAGCCGATCGAAATGCTCCGGCTCGATCGCCACGTTCACGCTGCCCCACCAGATCTCGTTCTCGGTGCCGGGCTCGCGCACCGTGAACTTGTCGCCGGGGGACCGCCCTGTGTGGGGCGCTGTCACCGCCACGAACGAGCCATCGGCCGACAGCTTCCCTTCACCCCGCCACACCGCGTGCTCCACCAGCTCCGCGGGCGGCAGGTTCCAGTGGATACGGCCGACCGGCCTCAGTCCGTGCTCGCTCAGCTGCGTTCGTTCCTTCGTCGTCGCCACTCTTCCCGCCTTCTGGTTCCTATTACGGGTTGTTGATCGTGGTCCGGCGACGCTGGGCATCCACCACCGCGATCGCCGTCAGGTTCACCACGTCCGCCGCTTCGCTCCCGCGCTGCAGGACGTGGACCGGTTTCGCCATCCCCATCAGGATCGGGCCGATGGCTTCCGCCCCGCCGATCCGACCCATGAGCTTGTACGCGATGTTCGCCGCGTTGAGGTCCGGGAAGATCAGGACGTTTGCCGGACCGTCCAGCCTGCTGAACGGGTATCGGCTCTGCAGGATTTCTGCCACGACGGCCGTGTCCGCCTGCATCTCGCCATCCACTTTCAGGTCCGGCCGGAACTGCCGCACGCGCTCCGTGGCCTCACGGACCTTCAGCGCCTGGGGGTGCCGGGTCGAGCCGAAGTTGGAGAAGGAAAGCATGGCCATGCGCGGCTCGATCCCCAGCCGCTGCACGAAGTCGGCGGAGAGCAGCGCGATCTCGGCCAGCGTCTCGGCATCCGGATCGATGTTCACCGTGGTGTCCGCGAAGAACATGATCTCGTGCTGCAGCACCATCATGTAGAGACCGGCCACGTGCTTCACGGAAGCGTCCGTCCCCACCGCTTCCAGCGCCGGCCGGATCGTCTCCGGGTAGTGTGTCTCGATTCCCGCGATGGCGCCGTCCGCGTCTCCCTCGGCCACCATCATGTGACCGAAGTAGGCGGTCTCCCGCAGCCGCTCCTGGGCCTCGGGCAGCGTGATCCCCTTGCGCTGGCGCCGCTCGAAGAACTTCCGGGCGTAGCGGTCCCGCAGCTCGTCGCTGATCGCCGGGTCGATGATGTCGACCTCGCTCAGGTCCACGTGGAGCTCCTTCGCCCGCTCCCGGATCCGGTCTTCACGCCCCAGCAGGACCGGGTGGACGATCCCTTCCTGCATCGCCTGCCCGACTGCGCGGATGATCCGGTCGTCCTCACCCTCCGGATACACGATGCGACGCGGGTCGCGCTCCGCCCGGAGCATGATGTCGCGCATCACCTCGCGTCGCCGACCCAGCCGCGCCTCCAGCTGCGTCCGGTACTCCTCGAGGTCGATCTCCTGTCGCGCCACCCCATCCTCCATGGCCGCCTGCGCCACCGCGGGCGCCACCCACAGGAGGACGCGATAGTCGAACGGCTTCGGGATCAGGTACCGTGCGCCGAAGCGGAATGTCTCCTTCCCGTACGCGTGCGCCACCGACTCCGGCACGTCCTCCTTCGCCAGTGCTGCCAGCGCGCGCGTGGCCGCGAGCTTCATGTTGTCCGTGATCGCCCGCGCCCGCACGTCCAGCGCGCCACGGAAGATGAACGGGAAGCCCAGGACGTTGTTCACCTGGTTGTCGAAATCGCTCCGGCCCGTGGCCATGATCGCGTCATCGCGAACCCCGAACACCTCATCCGGCAGGATCTCCGGGTCCGGGTTGGCCAGCGCGAAGATCACGGGGCGCTCCGCCATGGTCTTCACCATCTCCGGTGTTGCCGCCCCCGCCACCGACAGTCCCACGAACACGTCGGCGCCCTCCATGGCGCCGGCCAGGTCCATGGTCGGCGATGCCTGCGCGAACTTCGCCTTGTACTTGTTCATTCCCGCCGTACGGTCCTGCGTGATCAGCCCCTTGCTGTCGCACAGGAAGATGTTCTCACGCTTCGCGCCCAGCCGGATGTAATGGTTGGCGGTGGCGATCGCCGACGCGCCCGCGCCGCTGAACACGATCTTCACGTCCGCCACGTCCTTCCCCACCACTTCCAGTGCGTTCACCAGCGCCGCACCCGAGATGATGGCCGTGCCGTGCTGGTCATCGTGGAAGACCGGGATGTCCAGCTTCTCCTTGAGCGCTTCCTCGATCTCGAAGCACTCCGGCGCCTTGATGTCTTCCAGGTTGATCCCGCCCAGCGTGGGCTCCAGCAGCTCGCAGAAATGGATGATCTCCTGCGCGTCCTCCGAATCCACCTCAATGTCGAACACGTCAATGTCGGCGAACCGCTTGAACAGCACGGCCTTCCCCTCCATCACCGGCTTGCCGGCCAGCGCCCCGAGATTCCCGAGGCCCAGCACGGCCGTGCCGTTCGACACCACGCCCACGAGGTTCCCCCGCGCCGTGTATTTGAACGCCGCGTCCGGATCATCCTTGATGATCCGACACGGCTCCGCTACGCCCGGTGTGTAGGCCAGCGAAAGGTCCCATTGCGTCCCCACCGGCTTCGTGGGTACCACCGCGATCTTGCCCGGGCGGCCCTGCTCGTGATAGTCGAGTGCCGCCTGCTTTCTATCCACCATGTATTTGCTCCTCAGCGTCTGGGTCCGAGCAGGCAAAGGCTACCGATCCCGGGGGTCGAAAGCAAGCAGTGGCGAGCTGATTCGCCCGTTGCGCCCGCGGCTCCATGGCGCGATTCTCGCACCGGTCCGGCGCGGCCCGATCATGCCTCGAACCGACATCATGCTTCGAAACTCCCGATCTCTCATCGTGGCCGCGCTCCTCCTGGCCATTGGCGCCGTGTCCGTCCGCGCCCAGGGAGGTGGCGCGGCCGCATGCAAGACGGGGCGGATCGAGCACATCTTCGTCGATAACCATTCCATCTTCGATACGTCGGATCCGGAGCTCGATCCTCGCTTCCGGTGGGCGTACTCGCTGGCGAACGAGCTCCACGTCCGGACGGATGAAGCGGTGATCCGGCGGGAGCTCCTGTTCGACGTGGGCGACTGCTACGACCCCGTGCTCATGGAGGAGTCCGAGCGGCTCCTGCGCGGGTACCCGTTCATCGCCCGGGCCGACATCTATGGCGTCCGGCAGCCGGGCGGCGCCCTTCACGTGGTGGTCGACACGGAGGATGAATGGTCCACGCAGGTCGAGACCCGCCTCGACCTGAGCCAGGGCTTCGACTTCCAGGGCGTGGATGTCCGCGAGCAGAACCTGCTCGGGACCGGACGCGAACTGGGCGTCTTCTACAGCAACCTGGACGCGACGCAGACGTACGGCGTCCGCTACTTCGCGCCCCAGCTGTTTCGGACCCGGTGGAACCTCGACCTGGCCGGCGGGAAGACGCGCGCTGGGACGTTCCTGGACGAGATCGTGAGCTATCCATTTGTCGGCGAGATCGGCCGATGGGCGGCGCAGCAGCGCCTGTACCGGCACGATCGCTATTTCGACTACCTGCTCCCGTCGCAGGCCGGGGATGAGCTTCGCCTGCTGGTGCCGCTGCGCGAGAAGGAGTTCCAGCTGGCCCTGCTCCGCCGCTTCGGCCGGGTGGGCAATCTGACCATCCTGGGCGCAGGAATGGGGTTCCAGGAGATCTCCTATCCCGGAAGCGACAGCACGCTGTCCCTCGTCCGCAACGGCGACTATCGCCACGCCTCTCCGGCGCCCGGGACGGTGGCCGCGCCCGCCCTCGGCGCCATGGAGCACCTGCGCAACATCCGGGCGATGATCCTGCTCGGGAAGCGCAACATCGTATGGCGGCAGCGAAGGGGGCTGGACAGCTTCCGCGGCGAGGAGGATGTGCGGATCGGCGCCGACGTCGAGATCGCGTTCGCGCGTTCCCTCCCCGGCCTCGAGTCGGACAACGACCTCTATGGATCCCTCGACTTCTACGCAGCCGCGGGTCCGCCCACCGCCTTTATGGCCACCCGCATCCGCGCTGACGCGCGTCGCGACTACGCCGCGACGCCGGGCACCCGCGAGGTGAAGGACCTGATCGCGGAGAGCGAGACCTTCCTTTACGTGCGCCCGTCACAGGCGAGCCGCCACACGCTCGTCCTCCGCGCGGCCGCGGCGGGCGGCTGGCACACTGCCACGCCGTTCCAGATCACGCTCGGCGGCCAGCACTCCCTCCGTGGGCTGCCCCGGACGGCATTCCCCGGAGGCCGCAGGGTAGTCTTCACGGCCGAAGACCGGTTCTATGTCGGCTGGCCACTGACGGACGTGGCCGATTTCGGCACTTCCCTCTTCGTCGATGTGGGCCGGATCTGGCCCGGCGATGCCCCGTACGGCCAGAGCTCCGGGTGGAGAACGTCGGTCGGCGGCGGGATCCGCGCGAACTTCCCCGCTGGCGGGACGAACACGTTCCGTGTCGATGCCGCGTTCCCCGTGGGCTCCAACGGTGGGTTGGGCAAGCTCCAGCTCCTGATCGGCGTCACCGAGTATCTCGGCATCAGCTCGCGCTTCGAGGACCCGCAGCTCAGCCGCTCCCGCGTTCCGCCCATCAGGGGTAATCTCCTCAGCTTCCCGAACTGACTGTCGTGAGCCTCCTGCCCCGCGCCCATGACGCGCCGGAGCGGATGGATGCCGATGACGTCGACGCTGGCACGCTCGACCGTGCCCTCGATGATGTCGCCGCCGTGAACCGTTGGCTGGGCGGCCGGCGGGCCCTCCTCCGGCACCTCCCGTGGGCGCTTCCCCCCTCCGGAGCCACCGCGCGCGTGGTGGATATCGGGACCGGCTCCGCGGATCTTCCCGCCGCAGTGGCCCGTTGGGCGCGCGCCCGCGGCCGTCGCGTGGAGATCACGGCCGTGGACCGCCACCCTGCGACCATCGAGAGCGCTCAGCTCCGCACCCGGGTCTGGCCGGAGATCCGGACCGTCCGGGGTGACGGTCTGCGCCTCCCCTTTGCGGACGGTGCCTTCCATCTGGTGCTCCTGTCCATGACGCTGCACCACATGGATGGTGACAGCCTGCCGGGGCTGTTGCGCGAGGCCGGGCGCGTGGCCCGCGGCGGCCGGATCCTCGTGGGCGAGCTCCGTCGCTCGGTCCCCGCGTACCTCGGGGCGAAGCTCCTGGCCGCCACCGTCTGGCGAACGAACCGCATCACCCGTCACGACGGGCCTCTGTCGGTCCGCCGCGCGTTCACGCCCTCCGAGCTCGTCACCCTGGCCGACCGTGCGGGGCTCCGCGATCCACGCGTCTTCTCGCACCCGCTCTTCCGCCTCGTCCTCCGCGCCCGCGGCTGACATCCGGGTCCCGCGCCTCGTGCGCCGGGAGCCGGGAACGAACGGTGCATCTCTCCCGTGTTCGGGAGTGACGGGTCGGGACGCCGGCCCCGGACGCCCGCCCCGGAACAGGAGGTCGCGCTGCCCAGAGACGGAGTCCACACGGAGCCTGAAGCGCTGTCCGATGGCACCGTCATGGACGTCATCGTCGTCGGAGCGGGCCCCGCCGGCTCCGTCACCGCGCTCCTCCTCGCCCGGTCCGGCTTCCGCGTCCTGCTCATCGACCGGGCCCCGTTCCCCAGGTCGAAGCCGTGTGGCGATTGCCTGAGCGCCGGCGCCACGAGCCTGCTCGCGCGCCTGGGTCTGCTCCAGGATGTCCTCGCTGAGCAGCCGGCGCGCATCTCGGGCTGGGACATCGTGTCTCATTCCGGCCGGACCGTATCAGGCCGCTTCCACGGCGACAGCGCCCTGGCCATCGACCGGCGCCGCTTCGATGCGGCCCTCCTCCGCGCGGCCCGCTCCGCCGGCGCCGCATTCGTCACTGCGCGCGTCGAGGACCTGGCGCCCGCCGGCGGTGCACGTGTCCCTGCCGGGATCCGCGCTCGGACCGCCGACGGCGAACGGATCCACGCGCGGGCGAGGCTGGTGGTGGGCGCGGACGGGCTCCGGTCCGTGGTGGCGCGGCGAGCCGGACTGGTCCGGCGTCGTCCCCGCCTCAGGAAGCTCTCCCTGACAGCGCACGTGTCCTCCACTGCGGTCCCCCCGGTCGGGACCATGCACCTGCTGCCGGGCGGCTGCGTGGGTGTCGCCCCCGTGGGCCGCGACCGGACGAACCTCACGCTCGTACTGGAGCAGCGGCACGCCGGCGGTCTGAGGGGAGCGGACGCGCCAGCGTTCTTCAGGTCGTGGCTGCAGCGTGCCCCGGGGATCGACGGGGCACTGGCCGAAGCGGACCCGGGCGAGCTGCTGGCTTCCGGCCCCTTCGATGTCCCGACCACGGCCGTGACCGCTCCCGGGCTCGCCCTGGTCGGCGATGCGGCAGGGTATTACGACCCGTTCACCGGGCAGGGGATCTTCCGCGCCATGGCGGGTGCCATGCTCCTCGCCCGCTGCGTCGCGCCGGCCCTCGGAAGCCCCGAAGGACCGGAGCTCCCCCGGGCCCTCCGGCGCTACGCCCGGGCGCACGGCCGTCTCACCGCGCCCATGGTCCGGCTGCAGCGGGTGATCGAGGCCGTGCTCTCCCGGCCCGCCATTGCCGAGCCGGTGCTGGCCCGGCTCGCCCGCGCGCCGGACGTCATGGACCGACTCCTGCAGGTGACCGGGGATCTGCGGACGCCCCGGTCGCTGCTGACGCCGGCCATGCTGTGGCGCTTCGCCTTCCCCTCCACTTCCGGAACACCATGATACGCATCGACGAGCACAGCACTGCCGCCCCGCCGGAACGTGTCTTTCTCGCCGCCGCCGATGTCGAGCGCTGGCCCGACATCCTGCCGCACTATCGACGGGTGCGATTCCTCCGCATGGACGGGTTCGGCCATGGTGTGGTCGAGATGGCCGCATGGCGGGATTTCGCCGGGCCGCTCCGCTACCCCACGTGGTGGGTCTCGCAGATGGAGGCCGATGCCGGAACTCCGATCATCCGGTACCGCCACATCGATGGCGTGACTGCCGGCATGGACGTGCGCTGGGAGTTCCTCCCCATCGCCGGCGGTACGCGCGTACGCATCGTGCATGAGTGGGACGGCCCTCCGTGGCCCGTTGTCGGCTCCATCGCCGCCTCCGTCGTGATCGGCCCCTTCTTCGTCAGCTCCATCGCACGGCGCACGCTGGCAGGAGTCTGTGCCGAAGCCGAGCACGGCGTGGGGACGTCCGCACCACAGTCCGGCCCGCCGCGCACACGCCGGGAGGGGGCGGGTCACCATGCGTGAGTCGATGCGTGAGTCGAGCGAAGGACCGCCCTATCGCGTGGCCATCACGGGGATCGGTCCGATAACGGCCGTGGGGACCGGACGCGACGCGTTCCTGCATGGCCTGCGGGAGGGGCGCTCTCCGATCCGCCTGGCCACGCGCTTCGACCCGTCGCCCTGGCGGTCGAAGCTGGCGGCCGAAGTGGACGACTTCGACCCGGCCGACTACATCGACCCGCGCCAGGTCCGCCGCCTCGACCGCTTCATGCACTTCGCCATCGGCGCCACTCGCCTGGCGCTCCGCGACGCCGACCTCGATCCCACCGAGCCCGACCCCGATGCCGTGGCCGTACAGTTCGGCTCCGCCCTCGGCGGCATCGCCTACGCCGAAGAGCAGGTGCGCAACCTCCGCGACGGCGGCACCCGGGCCGTGGATCCCCGCGTGGCGCTGACCACGTTCTGCGGCGCGGCAAGCTGCGGCGTCGCCATCGAGTTCGGCTTCACCGGCCCGAACGCCACGAACGCCATGTCCTGCGCCTCCGGCACCATCGCCGTCGGTGAGGCCTTCCGGCTGATCCGTGAGGGCACGAGCGATCTGGCCGTGGCCGGCGGCGCCGAAGCTCCGCTCGCCCCGCTCTCGTTCGGCGCTTTCGCCCTGATCCGGGCCATGAGCACCCGCAACGAGGAGCCCGAGCTGGCGTGCCGCCCCTTCGACCGCGATCGCGATGGGTTCATCATGGGGGAAGGCGCCTGCGCGCTGGTGCTGGAGCGATGGGATCACGCCATCGCTCGTGGCGCCCGCATCTATGCCGAGATCGCGGGCTACGGGACCACGAACGACGCCCACCACATGACGGCGCCCCGCCCGGACGGCCAGCAGGCCGCACGCGCCATGCGCCTGGCCCTCCGCTCCGCCCGGCTCTCGCCCGACGACGTGGATTACGTGAACCCCCATGCCTCGTCCACCCCGCTGAACGATTCCACGGAGACGCTCGCGATCAAGAAGGTGCTCGGTGAGCACGCATACCGTGTCCCGGTGACCGGCACCAAGCCGTTCCACGCCCACGCCCTCGGCGCTTCCGGCGCCATCGAGATCGGCGTCGCCTGCCTCGCCTTCGAGAACGACTGGCTCCCGCCGACCCTCAATTTCACCGATGGCGGCGACGACTGCGACCTCGACTACGTGACCGGGACCGGCCGACCGTTCCACGGCAGCGTCTGCCTCTCCAATTCTTTCGGCTTCGGCGGCATCAACGCGTCCCTCGTCCTTAGGAGGCGGTAGGCGACAGCGCCGCTGCGGACGTCACGCGACCCTCTTCTCCCCCCACTCCCGCCCCCCCGGTCGCGGCCGCATCCCCCTTTCCCCTCTCCCCGGGTCGGGCCACCTTCCGGCATGATCCCTGTCCTCTTAGGCCGGCTCCTGGGGCTGTCGTTCGCGTGCGGCCTCAACCTGTACATCACCGTGGCCGCCCTAGGCATCCTCTCCCGCACCGGGCTGATCCAGCCGCTCCCCCCGGGGCTGCGCGGCCTGGAGTCGATGATCGTGATCGGGAGCGCCCTGGCGCTCTACGTGGTCGAGGCCGTGGTCGACAAGGTCCGCCACGCCGACTCCCTCTGGGACGCCGTACACACTTTCATCCGTCCGCCCGCCGCCGCTCTCCTGGCCGTGGGCGCCCTGTGGGGGCATTCCGCCGTCGCCGTGACCGCCGGCGCCACCCTCGCCTTTCTCGTCACCCTCGCCGCCCACGGCACCAAGGCCGGCGTGCGGCTCGCCCTCAACGCCGCAGCACAGCCACGCGGCAACGCGTGGATCAGCGTCATGGAGGACCTCGCCGCCATCCTCTTCGCCGTGGCGGCCTTGCAGTATCCCTCCACCGCGCTGGCCACCGGCACCGTCGTGCTCCTGCTCGTGGCCATTTTCGGACCCCGGTTCTGGCGGGCTTTCCTCTTCGGGCTGCGCTGCGTCATCGCCTGGATCCGCGCGCTCTTCGCTCCGCCACGGTGGCACGAGGAGGCCGAGATCCCGCGGAAGCTCCGTCGCCTGCTGGACGAGCGGCCGCTCGGCAGCCCCCCGAATCGCGGCATGCGGGTGGCCCTCCACGGACTCCGCGGCATCGGGTCGTACCGCGCCGGCTGGCTCGTGCTCACCTTCGACGGGCCCGTCTTCCTCTACCGCGCCCTGTTCCGTACCCGCCGTGTCGACCTCCCGCCGATCCGGGCGGTGGAGGTGCAGAGGGGCACGTGGGCGAACATCGTCCGCGTCTCCGCCGGCGATGACGAGTTTTCCCTCTACCTCCTCAAGGACGGACCTGCTCCGGAGGCCGCCGCCGCGGAACTCGTCGTCGTGCCCGCCTGAGCCGGCGCCGCCCCCAAGTTCCCGGGAAACAGTGGTTTACACGGAATCCATGGCCGGCCAACGGCCGGTTCTCCCCGCCGTTCCGCCATTTTCCGGTGCTGCCAGGGTTTACACAATTCCGGGTTTGACCTATACTTGTTCATTCTATGGACTGATCATCCTCCAAGGGCTTGCCGAGTGCGGATCCCTCGTAAGCAGTCCGACATTCAACGGTCCACTTCTTGGTGCAGCGGGTTCCGGGTGCCGGCCGGTATCGCTGCATTTTTTGTCTCCACCACCCTGAGCCTTCTATGTTCGTGAACTCTCGCGCGCTGGACTCCTTCGACCAGTACCTCTTCGACGTGGAGAAGTACCCGCTCATCGAAGATCCGATGGAGGAGCGCCATCTGGCCGCCCGGGCCCGTGAAGGGGACAAGGAAGCCGCCGAGCGGCTTGTCACGGCCAACCTGCGGTTCGTCATTTCATACGTGAAGAAGTACCAGGGCCGCGGCCTCGGACTGGCGGAGCTGGTGTGTATCGGGAACGAGGGCCTGCTCAAGGCCGTGAAGAAGTTCGATCCCGACAAGGGCGTGAAGTTCATCTCCTACGCCGTCTGGTGGATCCGTCAGACCGTGCTCCAGGCGCTGGCGGAGCAGACCCGGTCCGTGCGGATCCCGCTGAACCAGAACTCGAATCTGGTCAAGCTGTCCCGCACGGAAACGGCGCTCACGCAGCTGCTCGGTCGCTCCCCCTCGGACCAGGAGATCGCCGAGCACATGGAGGAGCCGATCGAGACGGTGCGGGCACTGCGCCGCGTCGCAGCCTCCGAGCTTTCCCTGGACGCCCCCATCGATCGGGGCGATCGCGACAGCGCCTCGTTCGGGGAGCGGTTCGCGGGCGCGGAGAGCGAGGACATCGAGGAGAGCGTCGAGTCTCAGGCCCGGCGCGAGTTTCTCGACCGGATGTTCGACAAGTACCTGACCGAGCGCGAGCGCAAGATCCTCTACCTGTACTACGGCCTCGATGATGGCGAGGAACGGACCCTGGAGGAGATCGGCTCCCTTCTCGGCGTCACGCGCGAGCGGATCCGGCAGATCCGGAACCGCGCGTTCGAGAAGCTGCGCGAAAGCGCCGACGGTGACGCCCTGTTCACCTTCTGGGCCGCCGAGTAGCCGTCCCGCTCCCAGCGTTTCCGGGCCCGCCAGACCTTCACTCTCTGGCGGGCCCTCTTCTTTCCACGCGAAGCCGCGAAGGCCGCGGCGGACGCAGCAGGCATACGACGCCGCCCCCAACCGAACGGCCGTACGCGTATCCGCCCCGTTCTCTCCGCGCCCTCCGCGTCTCCGCGTGAGACGGGTTTCTCCGCGCCCTCCGCGTCTCCGCGTGAGACGGGGTTTCTCCGCGCCCTCCGCCGCCTCCGCGTGAGACGGGTTTCTCCGCGCCCTCCGCCGCCTCCGCGTCCTCCGTCCTCAGGCCTCGACCAGCTCCGTCTGCTCCTCCTCGGCCTCGGTGTGATCCAGGGCCGTGCTGTTGAGGTTGCGCCCGGAGGCGGAGCCGAGCATCACGAGCTCCCGGACCACCACTTCCGCCGTGGGGATGGTCACGCCATCCCGCTCGTAGGAGTCGTACTGCATCCGGCCCTCGATGTAGAGGCGGTCACCCTTGCGGACGTACTCGCCGGCCAGCTCGGCCAGCCGGTCCCACACGGTCAGCCGGTGCCAGTCCGTCCGTTCATCGAAGCCGTTGTCGCGCGGGATGCGGCGGCTGGTGGCCAGGGAGAAATGGGCCACCTTGTGTCCGTTGGACGTGGACTGGATCTCCGGATCCCGCCCCACGTTCCCCACCAGGATGAGCTTGTTGACCGAGCGCGCCATGGCTGCCTCCACGAGAGGGTCCCGGCCCCGACCACCGGGGCCATCGACCGCCATCATGGGGCGCGATCCGGGGCACTCCCATGGCGCAACAGGACGACCTGCCGGAACCGCTACGACGCGTCGGCTTCCGCGGTGGCACTCAGGCTCAGAGCGGCCGCCGTGTCGCGCCGGTTGCCGGTGAGCCAGAGTCCGAGCCGCTCCGCGCCGGTGTTGAAGATCATGTAGGCGCTCGGCACCACGAACAGCGTCAGCAGGGTGGACACGCTGAGGCCGCCCACCACCGCAAGGGCCAGGGGCTGCATCAGCTCCGACCCCTGTCCGATCCCCAGCGCCAGCGGGAGCATACCGAAGGCCGTCGTCAGTGTGGTCATGAGGATGGGTCGCAGCCGCACCGCGCCCGCCTCTACCACTGCTTCCGCCCGGCTGAGGCCACGGGCCCGGCCCTGCTCCGTGTACTCCACCAGCAGAATGGCGTTGTTCACCACGATCCCCGCAAGGAGGATCACGCCGAGGAGCACGGGCGCGCTGAGTGGCGTCCCCGTGATGCCGAGGAGGAGTCCCACGCCGATGAGGGAGAGCGGGATGGCCAGCAGGATGACGAACGGGTTGACCACGCTCTCGTACTGCACGGCCATGACCACGAAGACGAGGAAGATGGCGAGCATCACCACGATGGCGAGCTGGCGGTTGTTCTCACGCATCGCCTCGGCTTCACCGCCGTAGATGATCCCGTACCCCTCGGGCAGGTCCAGCCCCGCCAGCCGTGCGCGGATCGAGTCGTTCACCGCGCCCACGCTCGCCACTTCATTGATCACGTCGCCCGTGAGCCGGAATGTCCGGTTCTGGTTCACCCGCAGGATCGTGGTGGGGCCCAGCGTATTGTTGACCGTGGCCACGTCGCGCAGGTAGATGGGCGCCCCGCCCGCGGCCCCGGGGAAGAGCGCCACACCGCCCAGGTCCTCCGGGCTCTTGAACCGGTCGCGCGGGAACATGACCCGCATGTCGTACTCGTGGTTCCCCGCCGTGAACTTGCTGGCGATGGTCCCGTCCAGGGCGGTGCGCAGCGTCTGGCCGACAGTCGCCACGCTCAGCCCCAGGTACGCCGCGCGCTCCCGGTCCAGCTGCACGGACAGCTGCGGCGTGGCCTCTTCCTCGGACGGCTCCAGGTTCGCCAGCCCGGGCACGCCGCGCACCATGGCCACGATCTCGTCGGCCACGTGGCGCAGCTCGTTCAGGTCGTCGCCCTGGATGCTCAGCTCCACGGGTGATCCGGACATGGACGTGCGCAGGCCGCGGATGCGAGGTGGCCGTACGAAGATGCGGGCGCCCGGGAACCCGCGCGCGTCCACTTTCTGCTGCAGCTCCCTCACCCACTCGTCCGCGCTGATCTTCCGCTCCGTCACCGGCGCCAGCACCACCGTGATGCTCCCCCGCCCGCTGCGCTGGGCGGTGGAGCCGCCGAACAGGAAGCCGCCGGCAGTGGCGAACATGGTGCGCACGTCCGGCATCTGCCGGACCATGTCCTCCACCTCCAGCGTCACGCGGTTCGTCTCCTGCGCGGACACGCCCGCCTGCATGGCCACGTACACGCCCACGTTGCCGTCATCGACCTGGGGGAGGAACTCGTTCCCCAGGTTGCGCGTCATCAGGAACGCCCCGACCAGGGCCAGCACCGCGCCACCGAGCACGGCCCAGCGCCACCGCACGGCCACCGGCGCAATGCGCCGGTAGAAGCTTCGCAGCCGCCCCATGCCGTTGTCGAACGCCACCAGCGGCCGCCAGTGCTCCAGTCCGCTCTCGAACCGGATCTTGCCCAGCTGCGCGGACAGCATGGGCACCACTGTCAGGGCCACCGTGAGGGAGCCGAGGATGGCGAAGGAGATGGTGAGGATCAGCTCCCGGAAGATCAGCGCCGCCAGTCCGCTGATGAGGAGGAACGGGACCACGGCCGCCAGGTTGGTGGCCGTCGACGCCGTGACCGCGCTGGTGACCTCCGCCGCGCCCGCATGCGCCGCCAGCTCCGGGTCCTCGCTCCCCTCCTCCTTGTGCCGGAATATGTTCTCCAGCATCACAATGGAGTTGTCGATCAGCAGGCCCACGCCCAGGGCCAGCCCGCCCAGGGTCATGATGTTGAGCGTCAGGTGCCCCAGTCCCATCATGATGAACGTGGCCAGGATGGCGATGGGGATGGCCAGCCCGATGATGAAGGTCTTCCGCAGTGACCCGAGGAACAGGAAGACCACCAGCATGGCGAGGAACGCGCCTGTCAGCGCCGCGCTCTGCACGGACCGGACCGAGCTGCGGATGAAGGTGGCCTGGTTCTGGATCGTGCGGTACTGGATGTCGCCCGGAACGAAGCCCGTCGCCGTGAGCGATTCCAGCCGCTGCTGCACCTGCTCGGCCACTTTCACCGTGTTGGCGTTCGGCTGCTTCCGCACCGACAGCTGCACGGCCGGGACACCGTTCATGCGTGACCAGAGCCGCTGCTCCTGGTGTGTGTCGCTGACGCTCGCCACTTCCGACAACGGGATCCGCCCCCCCCTCGCGGGAGACAGCAGCACCGATCGCACATCCGCCACGGTCTGGAATTTCCCCGCCGTCTTGCCCACCACCTCGCGCGTGGACGATGCCACGTAGCCGGCCGCCACGTCCTGGTTGGCCGCGCGGATGGCATCGATGACCTGCGACACCGTGAGCCCGTAATGCCGCAGCCGCTCCTGGTCCAGCACCACCTCGATCTCCCGGACCAGCCCACCGGCGACATCGACGGATGCCACGCCCGGAATGGTCAGCAGCTGCGGCCGGAGCCGGTACTCCACCCAGTCCCGCAGCGAGATCAGGTCTCTCGCCGGCGAGGAGAAGCCCGCTTCATAGACCGGCATCTGCGATGGGTCGAACTTGTACACCGTCGGCGGATTCGCTTCTTCCGGCAGCGCGCCCCGGGCCCGCTCCAGGTTCTTCGCCGCGTCCTGGAGCGCGAAATCGATGTCGGTGCCATAGGCGAAATGGAGGTTGACGCCCACGCGCCCCTCCTGGATCTCCGTCTCCATGCTGGTGACGTTCTCAGTGGTGGCGAGCGCCGCCTCGAGCGGCTTGGCCACGGTCTCTTCCAGCACCGTGGGCTCCACGCCCGGATTCGACACGCCGGCCCGGATCTGCGGGTAGACGATGGTCGGCAGCAGGTCGAGTGGCAGCCCGCCGAGAAAGAACAGACCGAGCACGACCACCACCAATGTGATCATGAGCGTGCCCACCGGCCGCCGGATGGCCAGGCTGGGCAGACCGCGGAAGCGCCTGTGCTCCTTCATCACGTCTCAGCCCTTCCCGCCTCGTCCGACACTACCCGCACCTTCACGCCGTCGCGCAGCATGTTGGCGCCCCGCGTCACCACCAGGTCGCCGGCCTCCAGTCCGGCCACCACCTGTACCTTGCCCTCCGAAGTGAGCCCGGTGGTGACCGTGCGGCGCACGGCCGTCCCGTCCTCCACTACGAACACGGACTCCGACCCGACACCACCCACGAGCGCCGAGCCAGGGATCAGGAGGACGTCAGCGCGCGCGCCCAGAGCGAACGTGGCCCGGGCCAGGAATCCTGGCCTCGCCAGCCGGGCGTCCTCGCCCGTGAGCGCCACCTCCACCGGGACCAGACGGGTGGTGGGATCGCCACTCGGGAACACCCGGCGGATCCGGCCGTGGAAAGCGCGGTCGGGGAACGCGTCCAGCGCCAGCACCACCAGGTCTCCGGGGCCCAGGTCCACCACGTCCAGCTCGGACACGCCCACCCGCACCACCAGGGTGGACACGTCGGCCACGGTGAACAGCCGCGTCTGGGGCGAGACGAGGTCGCCCGCCTCCAGCCGCTTCTCCGTCACCACCCCTGCAATCGGCGACGCGATCCGGGCGTAGTCCACCCGGGTCTGGAGCTGCTCCAGCTGCGCTTTCGCCGCTGCCCGCGCCGTGCGCTCCCTCTCGAACTCCGGCAGCGTGATGACTCGCCGCTCCCACAGCTGCTGGGCACGACCGTAGGACGCCTCCGCCACCTGGAACGACGCGTCCGCCGCGGCGAGCTGGGCACGAAGCTCGGTGTCATCCACCCGGGCCAGCAGCTGCCCCGGCCGGACCACGTCGCCCTCCTGCGCCGCGACCACCCGAAGGACGCCCGAGAGCTGACTGTTGACTCCCACCGTCCGGATCGGCTCGATCACGCCGGAAACCGTGACCGAGCGCGAGATCGTGCCCTTGACCACGGGCGACGCCGACACCGCCACCACCCGGTCCCCGCCACCCGCTCCACCAGGCCCGCCCGCTCCCGGTCGACCGGGGCCACCCGGCCGCCCGGTGCCGGGCTCCGCCGCTTCGCTCCCACCGCACCCTGCCACCGCGGTCATCAGCACCAGGACCACGAGCCGGGTCATCGCCGGCCAACGTACCGATCGCATCACTACTGCTCCTCGCCGAGTCGTTCCCCGAGGATGGACTCCAGCCGCGCCATCGCGCCGCCGAGTCCCTGCCTCGCCCGTACCCCCGCCACCTGCGCTTCCGCCAGTGCCACCTGCGACGCCTGAAGCTCCAGGATCGTGGCCGCACCCATCGTGTACCGCTCCTCCTGCACGCGCAGGTCTTCCTCCGCCAGCTCGACCGTACGATCGGCGACCTGGATCTGCCGCTCCGCCACTTCGAGATCCCGCACCGCACCTTCCACATCCACCCGCGCGGCCAGCCTGGCATCCCTGGCCGCGGCCTCGGCCGCACGCTCCTGCGCTGCCGCCCTCTGCACGCCCGCTTCCCGCTGCAGCCCGTTGAACAGCGGCAGCGACGCGGTCACCCGGAGGCTCCAGCTCTGCTGGGCCGGCGGGAAGTCATAGGAGAACCAGTCATAGCCGCCGCTCAGCCGCACCACGGGGAGATAGGGCGTGTACGACGCCAGCCGGTCCGCGTGGCGACTCGCCCGCGCCGCTTCCGCCGCGACCACCGATGGCGACGACTGCGCCGCAGCGTGCACGAGCTCCTCGACGGACGGAAGCTCGGGCGCCTTCTCCGGCAGCGCCGATTCCGCCGCCCATACTTTCTCCGCCACGCCAATGGCGCGGCCCAGCTCCAGCGCCGCGTTCTCGAGTGCGGAGCGCGCTTCGAAAACGGCGAGGTCCGCGTTCTGGACCTCGATCTCCGCACGAAGAACGTCCGAGCGCGTGGCTGTCCCCACGTCGAACCGCTGCGCTGCGAACTCCTGCTGGTGCTTCGCTCGAGCGAGGCGCTGCTCCGCCACCCGCGCCAGGTCCCGCGCCGCTGCCGCCGCGTAGAATGTCAGCTTGGTCCGGTACGCCGACCCGAACGCCTGCTCCCGTTCACGCGCTTCCGCCGCCGCCACCCCCGCGCCAGCCGACCTCAGCTGCGCCAGCTTGCGACCCCCCGAGAAGACCTCGTACGACGCCTGCAGCTGGTTCGTGTAGCTCTGCGACACCAGTCGCCCCGAAGCCTGATCGAAACGCTGGTTGCTCGAGTTGCCGTAAACGCCGTTCGCGCTGAGCGACGGCAGTAGCGCCCCTCGCGCCTGGAGCCGGTCCGCACGCGCCATCGAGGCATTCGATGCCGCCGACACCACCAGCGGATCCACTGCCGCCGCGAGCTGCAGCGCCTCATCCAGCGTCACTGTACGGTGCCCGGCGGCCTGCCCGGCCGCCTCACCCGCGTCCTGCGCCCGCGCCACCCCGGGACTCGCGGCCAGCAGCGCGACCACCGCCAGCCACACGCGTCCCGCACGCCCGCGGCTGTGCGATGCCATGCTTTGCTTCATGCTTCTATTCTGATCGGGAATCCCGGCAGACCACCCACGTGAAGGATGACGCCCGAGCCATCCCGGACGTTGTGGTCCGTCGCACGACTGCACGGCCGCGCGCCCTACTTGCACTCGAACCAGCTCGTTCCCCGCCCCATTTCCACCTTCAATGGCACGTCCAGCTCGAACGCCCCTTCCATCTTCGTACGGACCAGCTCGGCCACGGCCGCGGAGCGCGCCTCAGGGACCTCGAACAGCAGCTCGTCATGGACCTGGAGCAGCATGCGCGTCCCGTCCCGCTCCTCCTCGAGTGCGCGGTGGATGTCGATCATGGCGATCTTGATGATGTCCGCGGCGCTCCCCTGCACGGGGGCGTTCGTGGCCGCACGCTCACCGAACTGGCGGATGTTGTAGTTCTTGCTCTTCACTTCCGGGATGTAGCGCCTGCGCCCGGTCAGCGTCTCGACGAATCCTTCCTCGTACGCGCGCTCGATCTGGCGATCCAGGTAGCTGCGCACGTCGGGGAGCCGCTCGAAATAGTTCTCGATGAAGGTCTTCGCCTCCTGCACGCTGGTGCCCAGCTGCTTGGACAGGGCGTACGGGCCGATGCCGTAGATGGTGGCGAAGTTGATGGTCTTGGCCGCGTCCCTCATCCGCGGCGTCACCTGCTCCACGGGGACGTCGAACACGAGCGCCGCGGTCTGCCGGTGGATGTCCTCGCCGGCGCGGAACGACCGGACGAACGTTTCATCACCGGAGAGGTGGGCGAGAACGCGCAGCTCGATCTGCGAGTAGTCGGCCGACACGAACACGAACCCGTCCTCCGGCACGAACCCCTTGCGAAGCTCCGCGCCGACCTCGGTCCGGATCGGGATGTTCTGGAGGTTGGGGTCGGCGGACGAGAGCCGACCGGTGGCCGCCACGGCCTGCTTGAAGCTGGTGTGGATCCGACCCGTCTCGGGAGAGACGAGCGGCGGCAGCGCGTCGACGTACGTGTTCTTCAGCTTGTCCAGCTGCCGGTACTCGATGATGAGCGACGGGATACGGTGCCCCGATTCCGCGAGCTCCTCGAGCACCGACGCGTCCGTGGACGGCCCCGTCTTGGTCTTCTTGATGACCGGCAGCTGCAGCTTCTCGAACAGCACCTCCCGGAGCTGTGGCGTGGAGTTGATGTTGAACTCCTGCCCCGCTTCCTTGAAGATCTCTTCCTGGATCAGCGCCAGGTCCCGGTCCAGCTTCTTCGATACGGTGCGGAAGAAGTCCACGTCGATGCGGATACCGGCCGTCTCCATGTCCGCCAGCACGCGTTCCAGCGGCATCTCGACGTCACGGTACAGCCGCTCCAGGCGGTACTGGTCGAGCTGCGGCTCCAGCCGCGCCCGCAGCCGCAACGCCATGTCCGCCTTCTCGCACGCGAAGTCCCGTACCGCGTCCACCCCGCACTCCGCCACCGGTGACGCGCTCCGCCCCTTGCCGCACAGGTCTTCGTACGTGGTCGGGCTGTGGCCCAGGTGCTGGAGCGCCAGCGAATCCAGCTCCTGGTCCCGTCGCCCGGGCTCCAGCAGGTAGCTCGCGAGCATGACGTCGAAGCTCAGCCCCCGGAGCGGCACGCCCGCCCGCCGGAGCGCCAGCAGCGTGTACTTCAGATCATGGCCCGTCTTCTCCACGCCCGGGTCCTCGAGCAGCTCCACCACCGACCGCATGGCGGGCGCGTTGAGCCCGGGGAGGTTGAGCCCGCCGTGGTCGCCCAGGTCCAGCTCGCCGGGGCGACGATGGGACAGCGGCAGGTAGGCCGCCTCCCCGGCCTTCGTCGCCAGCGCCAGTCCCACCAGCTCGCCCCGCAGCGCGCTGGTCGCGGACGTGGACACCGCCCACACCGCGACCGTGTCCGCCTGACGCGCAGCCGCCGCGAGACGCGCCGCTTCGTCCGGCGAGCGCACCAGCCGATACCGCCCTTCCAGCTTCGCCGTCTCCGGCTCGGGCGCGGCGATCTCCCGCACCAGGCCGTGGAACTCCAGCTCCACGAACAGCTCCTTCAGCCGCTCGCGGTCCGGCTCCGTGACCTTGAGCGCCTCCAGGTCCAGCTCCACCGGGAGCTCCTCCTTGATGGTCACCAGCTCCTTCGACAGCCGCACCGCGTCCGCGTGCTCCAGCAGCGCTTCCCTCGCCCGCTTCCCGCTGATCCCCTCCGCGGCATCCAGGATCGCCTCCACGCTGCCGTGCTCCGCGATGAGCTTCAACGCCGTCTTCGGCCCGATCCCGCGCGCGCCCGGCACGTTGTCGGAGCTGTCGCCGATGAGTGCCAGGTAGTCCCGCACGCGCTCCGGCGGCACCCCCAGCCGCTCTGCCGCGTTGCGCGTGTCCACCCACTCCTCGTCCACGGCGGCCTGCCCCCCACGGCCCGGGTTCAGGAGCGACACGCCGGGACGGATCAACTGGTAGAAGTCCTTGTCGCCGGACACGATGACGCTGTCCACGCCCGCGGCATCGGCCAGCCGGCACAGCGTGCCGATGACATCGTCCGCCTCGTGGTCGGCAAGCCGGAGCACCGGGATACGGAACGCTTCCAGCAGCGCCTCGATCCGCGGCAGCGATGCGCGCAGCTCGTCCGGCATCTTCTCGCGCGTGGCCTTGTACTCCGGGTAGAGCTCCGTGCGCGCGCTGGTGCCGGCGTCCAGCACCACGCCCAGATAGTCCGGCTCGTGGTCGGAACGGAGCTTAAGCAGGAATCGTGTGAGCCCGAACGCCGCCGACGTGTTCTCCCCCCTGGAAGTGGTCAGGGGCCGGCTGATCATGGCGAAAAACGCCCGATAGATCAGGGCATAGCCATCAATGAGGAACAGTCGCGGGCGGGTCTTTTCCGGCGTATCAACCATCGCGTGCTCGGTTCGGGGTCAGATACGGCATGTTACCCCCCACGCCCGCTCGGGTGCAATGAACCCCGATCGTCGCGTCATTCCGCGGTCTCCACGCCGATTCCCGCGCACAAAGAAGCCGCCCCGCCAGCTGGTGGCGGGGCGGCGATCATGTCGTTGGGGTTCGGAGACTTCAGCTCAGGTGGCCAGCTGTCGCTGCACGTTTGTGGCTTGAAGCCCCTTGTCGGTCTGACGGACCTCGAAATCGACTTCCTCGCCCTCAGTCAGCGTCTTGAAGCCTTCCATGGTGATCGCCGAGAAATGGACGAAGACGTCCTCTCCATCCGATTGCTCAATGAACCCGTAGCCCTTCGAGTCATTGAACCATTTCACCCTGCCCTTGAGCATGAAACTGACCTCCTAACAAGGGTACCTCTCGCCTGATGCGCCAGCATCGCCAAAATATGCGCGCTCGGACAGCACCGTCAAGAAAAACCTCCCATCGCGGAAAGCCAGATCGCCCCCAGAATGCCCGCCGCGGAAACGAGTGGGAGGAAGAGGTTGTCGTCCACCGGAAAGGTGGGCGCCTCGAGGAGTGTGGCGATGAAGGCCGCCATCGCGGCCGTCCCCGGTCCCACGCCCGCCACTCCCATCACCAGGGCCCACGCCACCACGAAGAACACCACGCTCCCCTCCAGGCTCTTCCCGCCGGGATAGCGCATCCGCCCGAAGCGCTTGCCCACGACCGCGGCCAGGGCGTCGGCGATTCCCGTGACGAGAATGGCGGTGACCGCCACGACGGCTGGGAAGAACGCAGCGGTCAGCGCGTAGCCGAGAGCCAGCGTAGCGGCGCCGGTGATGCGGCGATGCTCGGCGGGCCGAAGGAGCACACCCAGGCGTCGCTCGAACCAGGCGTTGAAGGGAGCGTGCAGCTGCCGGGTGAGCTCGACGCCGACCGCCACGCCCGCGGCCACGGCCAGGGTGATGGCGCCAATGGGCCGCGGCAATCCCCACACGCACGCTGCGGCGGCCAGCGACGAGGCGGCATGAATGAGCTTCCGGAGAGCTTCGCCACGCGCGTCGAGCATGGGCCCCGTCAGTCGGCGCTGGCCTCCACGGGCTCGCCCGGTCCCCCCTCGATATCCGGGTAGAGCGCCCGGTAGAGGGCCCGGTGGAGGAGCACGCGACGGATGTAGTCCCGCGTCTCGGAGTACGGGATCCGCTCGGAAAGGAGCTCCAGGTCGACGTGCTCGGGGAGCTTCTGCCACGCCACTGCCCGGTTCGGCCCCGCGTTGTACGCCGAGAGGACGAGCGGGAGCTGACCGTTGAACCGCCCCATGAGCTCCTTCACGAACCGGACCCCGAGGTGAACGTTGACTTCCGGCTCCTTCAGGAGCGAGGTCTCGAAGTCTTTCAGCCCGGCGGCGCGGGCGAGCCCCCGCCCCGTCGACGGCATGATCTGCATCAGCCCGATGGCCCCCGCGCCGCTGGAGATCTCGGGGTTGAATGCAGATTCCTGCCGGATGAGGCCGGCTACCAGAGAGGGGTCCAGGTCCTGCTCTCGCGCTTCGGGGACCACGATGTTCCGGAACGGGAACGGGTAGACGATCCGGAGCAAGCGGGGGTTCCACTGCCCCTCACGCTGCCGGAGGTCCCAGCCCATGGCGATGCCCGTGAGGGTGTAGCCGCGGCGGTTCAGCGCTTCCGCCAGGGCGTACTCCCCCGAGATCTCGCCGGAGAAATGGCGCCTCAGCTGCGACACTTCGCGGACCAGATCATCACGCAGATCGAGCGCCGCAAGCAGGTCCACTCGCCGCAGCGCCAGCCGAACGAGGGAGTCGGCCCGCTCGCTCTGCGGCGGCTCTGGCGACATGGGGATCCCGAGCACACTCTCCCCGAGCAGCTCCGCGGCGCGCGCGCCGTAGAACGATAGCGGGTCCTGGCGACGCAGCGCTCGCAGCCGCTCCTCGGCCAGCGAGTCTCGTCCCAGCCTCTCGTACATCCGGGCCGCCCAGTACGTGGCCTGATCGGCCCGGCGGCCATTCGGGAACGAGCGGAGATAGTTCTCGAAGATGGTGGCCGCCTTGGCGTACGACCCGTCCATGATCTCCAGGTCGGCCAGCCGCATGCGGGCGAGCCCCGCCTCGTACAGATCCGGCGCCGCCGCGGCCGCTCGGCGGTAGTATTCCTTCGCCTCGTCCAGCTCGAGGGCATCGTGTTTCAGGTCGGCCAGCAGGAACAGCCCCCGGGCCGTCGCTTCCTGGTCCGGATAGCGCTCGGCCAGCCGGAGGAACGTCTTCTGCCCCGTCGTCGAGCGCCCCTGACGGTACTGCGCGCGCCCCGCCAGGTACAGCGCCTCGGCCGCCACTGGCGCATTCTCGGCCGCCGTGCCGGCCAGCGCCAGCAGCAGCCGCTCCGCTTCCGGGTAGTGCCCACCATTGAACAGGGCACGTCCGAGCTGGAGTCGGACGCCCAGCCGGTCCGCGCCCGCACTTTCACCCGAGTCGAGGAAGTGGCCGAACGCTTCCGCCGCCCGCGACGCATTGCCGTGTCGCAGGTAGATCTCACCGATCCGTCGCCACTCTCCGCTCGATGGATTCAGCCCGCTCAGCCCCCACGCCGCGTCCACGGCTCCCGTTGTGCCCGGCGCCCCCGCCATGGCATTGAGGAACGCTTCCCTGGCGCGGGCCGTGTCGCCCCCCTCCAGCCGCAGCTTGCCCAGCGCGGACCACGCTTCCGCTCGGTCCCCGCTCGCGTCCGCGGCCCTCGCCGCGTCCAGCGCCACCCTGCGCGCCAGCATGTTGTCGTCCGCACGGGTGGCCGCATCCAGCCGGATCCGCCAGCCCCGGTCCCGCGCCAGCCAGGAGGAGACGTCCCGAAGGCGATGCTCGACCTGCGCGGTGTCGCCCGCGCCCGCGGCCGCGCGCGCCGCGAAGAGGGATGCCCAGTCACCGAACCACGGGACGAGCGCCCGGGCACTGTCGAACGCGCTGAGCGCGGCGTCCGTTTCGCCCGCGCGCGTCAGCGCCAGCCCCCGACGGAGCTCCGCCACACCTGCCACGGAATCTCCCGGCGCCACGCTCAGGTAGCGGGACAGCGCCTCGCCCGCGGCCGCGAAGCGACCCTCCCGCACGCGGGATCGGCCGAGCAGGCTCCAGCCGGCGCCGTTCTCCACCGTGTCCAGCCAGTCCCGCCCCTCCAGCAGCCGTGAGACCGACGCCCAGTCGCCCCAGCCAGCGCTGAGCCGTGAGGCGAACAGAATGGTCGTCGGCGCGGTGTCCGCCGCCGCCCGAAGGTGCTCCGCCAGCAGCCGGCTCGCCCGCCAGAAGCGCCCACGCTTCGCGGCCTCCCGGACGGGGCCCGGGATCTCGGGCGCCGACGTATCCGCCACCGGGGTCCCCGGTGTCCGGGCATGGGCACCGCCGTGCGCCAGCCGCGAGGGGAGCGCGGCTGCAAGGACGAACAGGACGACCAGCGCGGGATTTCGGCTCATGTCTTCCAGGGAGTGCAACTGTCGGGCCCGGTAGCTCGTTGCGGCCGCGCCGCGACGGCGCCAGGCCACCCTCATGGGAGGGTACACCGTTGCGCCGCGGAAGCGCCACCGCCCGGGGGCAGAGCAGCCGACGGGGGGGGAACGAAAGGAGGCCACCCCGCGGGGTGGCCTCCTGGAAGAACGTGGCCGTGTCGCGTCCTGTTACGTCACGCCCTCGCGCCCGCCTCGATCTCCTGCAGCGTATCGATCATCTTCTGCGCCGACTCCTCCATGTCGATGACCAGCCGGTCAACCTTCGTCACGAAGTAGTTGTGCATGATGTTCATCGGGATCGCGATCGTCAGCCCGGCCGCGGTCGTGATCAGGGCGACCTTGATGCCGCCCGCCACCAGCGTGGCCTCCACCTCGCCCGCCGCCTCGATGTTCTGGAACGCCTGGATCATCCCGATCACGGTTCCGAGGAACCCGAGAAGCGGCGCCACGTTCGCGATCGTCGCGAGCCACACCAGCCCGCTCTCGAGCCCGGCCATCTGGATCAGGCCGACGTTCTCGATCGCCTTCATGACACGCTCGGTGCCCTCACCGTGCCGCTCCAGCCCGGCCAGAAGGATCCGCCCCGCCGGCGTATTGGACTCCCGCGCGGCTTTCAGCGCGCCCGGGACATCCCGCTTCGCCAGCCGCTCATCCACCTCACGCAGCACTTTGCGCGTGCGCGCCCCCGTGATGCCGAGGTCGATCAGCTTCCAGATAATGACCCCGAGCCCCAGCACGGCGGCCGCGCCCAGCGGCCACATCATCCAGCCGCCATCCTGCCAGATGGAAACCGCCCACTCCGAGAAGGACAGGTCTGGACCTTCCATTCCCGGAATCTGCAGCATCGCGAGGTTCAGGAACGTGACTCCGCTCAAGTTCGCCTCCATTCACACAGCTCGAGTCACCCGTCCCTCGGGCGACCAGCGCCGTATCCTACGTTACGGTAAGGGAACGAGCAAGGTAGAGAGCACCTCTCGAGGTGTCAAGACGCAGACGCCGCTCCCCGCTCGTACGACGGTTCCTTGATGCACGCCGCGTAGTGGCCAGGCCCCTTTTCCGCCAGCGGCGGCGTGATGCGCGCGCATTCGGCGTCCTTCCCTGGATGCGGACAGCGCGGATGGAACGGGCACCCGGACGGCGGGTCGATCGGGCTCGGCACATCGCCCGGCAGCACGATTCGCTCCCGCTTCCGCCCCGGCTCCGGCACCGGAACGGCCGAGAGAAGCGCGCGCGTGTAGGGGTGCCTGGGCTCGGATGTCAGCACGCGGGCATCCCCCATCTCCACGATCCTGCCCAGGTACATCACCGCCACCCGGTCACTCACGTGCTCCACCACGCTCAGGTCGTGCGCGATGAACAAGAACGCCAGTCCCAGTCTCCGCTGCAGGTCCTGCAGCAGGTTCAGCACCTGCGCCTGGACGGAGACATCGAGCGCCGAGACCGGCTCGTCGCACACGATGAAGTCCGGTTCGACGCTGAGCGCCCGCGCGATCCCCACGCGCTGCCGCTGCCCGCCGCTGAACTCGTGCGGGTAGCGGGTGGCGTAGGATGGCCGCAGCCCCACCAACTCCAGAAGCTCCTGCACCCGTCGATCCGCGGCCTCGCCCGTCGCGAGGCCATGTACCTTCAGCACCTCCCGGATCGCACCGCCCACGGTCAGCCGCGGGTTCAGCGATGCGAACGGGTCCTGGAAGATGATCTGCGCCTCCCTCCGCAGCGATCGCAGCCCGTCTTCGTCCATGCCCAGAACATCGCGACCATGGAAGCGCACCTCGCCCGCCGTGGGCTCCAGCAGCCGGAGGATGGCCCTGCCCGTCGTGGACTTCCCGGACCCCGATTCCCCCACCAGTCCCAGCGTCTCCCCCGGTCCCACCCAGAACGTCACGCCGTCCACCGCCTTCACGTGCGCGCTGACCCGGGAGAAGAAGCCGCTCCGGATCGGGAAATACTTCTTCAACCCGCGCACTTCCAGCAGCGCCCCCGCGGGCCGCTCCTCCTCCAGGCGATGCCCCCCCAGCCAGCTCTCGCTCACCGGTCCCCCTCCGCGCCCGGTGATTCCGCCACCCCGGGCGTCGCCGGGGAGCCCCCGAACCCGCCACCCGCCCGTCGCACCTCTTCCCGCCGCTCCGGCTCGTCCACCAGCCAGCAGCGCGCTTCCTGGGATGCGCCGGCGCCGAGGAGCGGCGGGTGCTCCAGACACCGCTCCCAGGCGTACGGGCAGCGGTCGTGGAAACGGCAGCCTCGGGGCCACGCCGTCGGCGGCGGCACGGTGCCGCGGATCATGGCCAGCTCTCCGCCGCGGCGGTCGGGGCGCGGGATCGCGGCCAGCAGCCCCTCGGTGTACGGGTGGGCCGGGTGGGCGAAGATGTCGGCCACGCGCCCCTCCTCCACCACTTCGCCGGCATACATGACCACCACGCGCTCGCAGGTCTCCGCCACCACCCCCAGGTCGTGCGTGATGAGCATGACGGCCATGCCGAGCCGGTCCCGCAGCCCCAGCAGCAGCTCGAGGATCTGGGCCTGGATCGTCACGTCGAGCGCCGTGGTCGGCTCGTCGGCGATGAGGAGGTCGGGCTCGTTGGCCAGCGCCATGGCGATCATCACCCGCTGCCGCATCCCGCCCGACAGCTGGTGCGGGTACTCGTCGACCCGCCGCCCCGGCACCGGTATGCCCACCAGCTCCAGCAGCTCTATCGCCCGCGCCCTCGCCTCCCTGCGCCCCACCCCCCGGTGCAGGCGCAGCGCTTCACCGATCTGCTCGCCCACGGGGAAGACCGGATTGAGCGAGGTCATTGGCTCCTGGAAGATCATTGCGATGTCGTTCCCGCGGATCCCGCGCATCTCCCTTGCCGACAGCCGCGTCAGCTCGCGACCATCGAACGAGACGCTGCTCCCTTCCTCGATCCGCCCGGGCTCCGGCACCAGGCCCATGATGGAGAGCGATGTCACGCTCTTTCCGCACCCGCTCTCGCCCACGATGCCCAGGATCTCGCCCTCGCCCACCTCGAAGGACACCCCGTCCACGGCGCGCGCCTCCCCCTCCTCGGTGTGGAAGTAGGTCCGCAGGTCCCGCACTTCGAGCAGCGCCATCACGACCTCAGCCGCGGATCGAGGGCGTCGCGCAGACCATCGCCCACCAGATTGAACGCGAGCACGGTGACCACCACCGCCAGCCCGGGGAACGTGGCCACCCACCAGGCGCCAATGAGGTTCTGGCGTCCGTCGGCGACCAGCGTGCCCCAGCTGGGCGTGGGCGGCTGCACGCCCATCCCCAGGAAGCTCAGCCCCGCTTCCAGGACGATGGTGTTCCCAATCCCGAGCGTGGCGGCCACGATCACGGGCGCCAGCACGTTGGGGATCAGGTGCCGGAGGATGATGCGCGCGCGACCGAAACCGAGTGCCCGGGCGGCCTGGATGTACTCCTGCTCCCTTAGGCTCAGCACCTCCCCGCGCACCAGCCGGGCAGTGCCCGGCCACTGCGTGAGGCCCAGAACCAGGATGATCAGGAGCAGGCTGGGCTTGAACAGCGCGATGATCATGATCAGGAGCACCAGGCGCGGGAACGCCATGACCATGTCCGTGAAGCGCATGATCAGCGCGTCCACCTTCCCGCCCAGGTATCCCGCCACTGCGCCGAGGAGCGTCCCCAGCACAACGGCAATCGCCACGGCGATGAATCCCACGGCCAGGGAGATCCGTGCGCCGTAGATGATCCGGCTCAGGATGTCGCGCCCGAACTGGTCGGTGCCGAGAAGGTGCGACACGCCGGGCGCCAGGTAGCTGGTGGTGGTGAGATCGCCCTGCGCCAGCGGGTCGTAGGGCGAGACCAGAGGCGCGAGGAAGGCCACCAGGTACAGGACCACGATGATCACGAACCCCGCCAGCGCCAGGCGATTGCGTCGGAAATGTCGCGCCGCGATCGCCCACTGTGAAGCGCCGGCCCCGCCGCCGTCCGCCAGGGCGGCGCGCACCGCCGCTTCGCGCGACCCCTCGCCGGGTGCCGCGGCCGCGGCGGCGGCTCTCGCCCGGGCGTCGGCCGCGGCCGCATGCCGCAGGTCGCGCAGCGCGCCGAGCCACACCGCCAGCAGCGCCGCGGCGAGCGTGGCCACCGCCACCCAGTCGTCCAGCGAGCCCGTGGCCGGGGCCGAGGCGATTCCCGCCCGGCCGAACCAGCCGATGCCGACCAGCGCCCCCCACGCCAGCATGAAGCCGAGGCCGCGCACCGCAGAGCCGATCAGGACGTGCCCGGCCCCTGGCAGGATTACGGAGAGGACGACGGCGGCCACGGACGCTCCGCCGGCCGGCGCCTCCTCCGCGGGTGCGGCCGCGTTCGCCGTCCGCATCCCGCCCGCCAGCTCCTCCACCGGCTCCGGCAGACCGCTCTCCGGATCCGCAGCCCGGCCGGGTCCGTGCTCCCCGGCATCGGCCGGGGGCTCTCCGCCCCCTCGTGGACCTCGCGCCCTGCGCCCGTCGTCAGTCATAACGGATGCGGGGGTCGGCCGCGGCGTAGAGGATGTCGGCCACGAGGGAGCCGAGCACCACGACCATGGCGAAGATGAAGCTGGTGGCCATGATCACCGGGTAATCCCGCTGGAAGATGGAATCCACGATCACGCGCCCCATGCCGGGCCAGGAGAAGATCACCTCCACGAACACGCTGCCGCTGAACAGCAGGGGGAGATACAGGCCGAGCAGCGTGATCACGGGCAGGAGCGAGTTCCGGAGCGCGTGCTTGAACGTCACGATGCGCTCGGGCAACCCCTTCGCCCGCGCGGTCCGGATGTAGTCCTGGCGGATGACCTCGAGCATCTGGCCGCGCGTGTAGCGGGCGATCCCGGCGGCCATGACCAGCGACAGCGTGAGCACCGGGAGCACCAGGTGGACGAGGCGGTCGCCGACTTTCCCCCACACGCCCAGGTAGTCGTAATCCACGCTCGTCATCCCCGTGGGCGGCAGCGCGATCGGCAGCCCCCACTCGTGCGCCTTGAGCGACAGGAGCAGCATGAGCATGAGCCCGAGCCAGAACGACGGCATGGAGTAGAAGAACAGCGACGTGACGCTCAGGATCCGGTCCGCCGCACGGTGCTGCCGCACCGCCTGCCACACGCCCGTCGTCACGCCCAGCACGAAGATCAGGACCAGAGTGCTCCCCGCCAGGATGAGCGTGGCCGGGAGCGTCTCCTGCACGATGTTCAGGACGGGGCGGCTGCGTGCGTAGGAGTAGCCGAAGTCGCCCGTGAAGAACGCGGTCAGCCACTTCCAGTAGCGAACCGCCAGCGGCTGGTCCAGTCCGAAGTTCCGCCGGATCTGCTCGATCACCTCCGGCGGCACGTTCTGGTTGACGTACATGGCCGTGGGGTCGCCCGGGGCGAGGTTCACCACGAAGAAGATGATGGTGGCGATCCCGAGCACGAGAGGGATGGCCCCGAGCAGCCGGCGAGCGACGTATCGCGCCATGGTCCGCTCAGCCCCCGCTCAGAACGTGGACCACCGGGGCATGCTCTGGAACTCGCCTCTCTGGTCCATCATCACGCCCCTCATGTCGTCGGTGGTACCGGCCAGCTCGTCGAGCCAGAACATGAACGTGAACGGCTGCACCTCCTGCAGCGTGCGCGTGAAGTCGGCCCAGGTCCGCTTCGCCTCCGCATCCTCCGTTGCCGCCGCCCCCGCCTCGATGAGGCTGTCCAGCCGCGCGCTCCGGACGCCGCTCCGGTTCGCGCTCCCCGGGACATCCGCCTGGCCGGAGGAGAAGAGCGCGTACGGGGCGGAGGCCACCTGGAAGTTGTCGAGCACCCAGTTGGTCAGGACGGCGTCGAAGTCGCGGCTCTTGTGCTGCGCCAGCATGGTCTGGAACTCCAGCACCTGGGGCACGGCCGCCACCCCGATCTCCGCGAGCTGGTTCTGCACCACTTCCACGATGGCCCGGTTCAGCGGCCGCTCGCTGGTCAGCAGCTGGAACCGCAGCGGCGTACCGGCCGCATTCTCGCGCACGCCGTCGCCGTTCCGGTCCACCCATCCGGCCTGCTCCAGCAGCTGCCTGGACCGGTCAGGATCGTACGGGAGCGGCTCCATCCCGGGATTGAACCGGTGCCACGGCGGGATTGTGCTCGTGGCAGGCTTCCCGTACCCGTGCAGGAGGGCGTCGATGATCTCCTGGCGATTGATCCCCAGCGTCATGGCACGCCGAACCGTCGCGTCATTGAACGGGGAGCGCTGGTTGTTCCAGCCGATGTAGAAGACCGTGTTGCCCGGGTACGAGCGCAGGCTCGTGCTCCCCGTTTCCTGGATCCGCTTCACCTGGTCGGGCTGCACGGGGATGTCCACCTGGATCCCATGCGTGATCAGCTCCGTCAGGAGCGTGGCCGGCTCCGGGATCACGCGGAAGACGATCCGGTCCGCCGCCGGCGCCCCACCGAGCCCCTCCGGGAACGAGTCGTTCGCCACGATCACGAGCCGGTCGTTCGCCCGCCACTCGCCGAAACGGAACGGACCGCTGCCCACCGGGTGACGGTTGAATTCGGAGTTCTTCAGCTGCGCCGGCGAGACTCCCTCCAGGATGTGCTTCGGCACCGGCGCCCACCAGAAGTCCTCCACCGCCTGGGCGTGTGGCCGGGTGAACGTGAAGCGGATGGTGTGCGCATCGACGACGTCCGCCGACTTCACCGATCCCAGGTACGCTGCGCCGACGAGTGAGCCGGTCTCCGGCGCCTTCGCCAGGTCGAACGTGAACTTCACATCTTCCGCGGTCACGGGTGCGCCATCGTGCCACCGCACGTCATCGCGGAGCGCGAAGACGATGGCGGTGTCGCCTTCCAGGGTCCACCCGGCCGCCAGGTACGGCTCCGGCTCGAGCTGGTCATTGTACTGGATGAGTGGTGTGAACAGCCCGTACTTCAGGATCTGGTCCGTGTCGATGCTCGTGTTCGTCACGGGATTCAGGCCGCTGAAGTCGCTGCGCACCCCCACCGCCACCGTGCCGCCGTGCCCGGCGCTGCGGTCTCCGCCACAGCCTGACAGCGCTGCGCTCGCGACGGCGATTGTCGCCACGAAGGCCAGCCGCGCCGTGGTCCCGGTGCTGCAGTTCCCGCTCATCCGCTCCTCCCCTGCTCGGCTACGCGCTCACCGACGCCACGTCCATTCCCTGGATCCGAATCGCGCGTCCAGGTCACGGGCACGGCGCTGCTCCTGCACGGTCAGCGCCGCAGGGGCAAGTCCAATGCCGAGCGCCTCTTCGAAGCCGCCGACCACCGCCGCCGCCAGCTCTCCCCACGTCGGGCGACGACCGAGCTCCGCCGACACCGTGGTCCACGCGATGCTCCCGCGCTGACCCGACAGCAGCAGCTCTTCCGCGGCCGCCTGGCTCCCCCCCACCAGGATGCTCCCGTGCTGGAGAATGGTTCGACCCTCGGTACGCTGGGCGCTCCCGATCAGCTTCCGCCCCCGTGACACCACCTCCCCCTGTGCCGGCGTCCGGAAGCACGCCGACAGCCAGTCGTGGCCTTCCGCGCCGGCGCCGCCCGGTCGCGGAGCTCCGGCCAGCGACGCCGCCAGGCCGAGTCGCCGCAGCCCGGCCACCAGCGCGCCATTGATCAGCCGGTACGCCGCGCGCGGCTTGCCGATCACGCCTACACCGGCGATCACCGCGTACGTCAGCTCATCATCGTGAAGCACGGCCTGCCCGCCCGTGGGCCGACGCACGAACGCGATCCCGCGCTCGGCCGCGGCCGCCTCGTCATACAGGCCCGCCGCCGGCTGGTTGCGGCCGAACGACAGCGTGGCCGGATCCCAGCGGTAGAGGCGGAGCACGGGCGGCGCGCCGCCCCGTACGGCCTCGAGGAGGGCCGCGTCCAGTCCCATGTTCGCCGCGCCCGTTTCCGCGCGCGGGCTCTCGTCCGCTCCCAACCCGACCAGACGCCACTCCGCAGCCGCGCGCGGCCCATCCGGAGCGCGAGCCGCCTCCACCGCGCCCTCCCCCTCTTGCTCGTGCGCCTGCCCCAACCGTCCTCCCGCGCTCGGCTGACTCATGATGCCCCGGTGTGCCGGGGCACGGGGCCCCGGTCGGTGGCCGGAAGCTAAGGGCGGCGCGGGTCGCGGGCTATCGGTCGGCCGCCCATCCGGGAGGGCTATGCCATCCGGGCGCCGTGCTCGGCCAGCAGCTCCCGCAGGACGGACCGGTGACACCGGCCCTCGTCCTCACAGTAGCAGCCCACCGAGAAGTCAGTGGCATGCGAGAGGGCGGCCAGCAGGTCCAGGTCGTGCCTGGCGGCCGGCTCCTTCATCTCCGAGCGGTACTTCCGCTTGAACGCAGCCCATTGCGCCGGCGTGTCCGCGGCTTGCGCCATCTTCACCGTTTCCGCGCTCGGGGCCAGGTTGGGGAACCACACGTCGTACCAGTCCTGCGCCGCGAACTGGTCCTTCGGCACGCCGCGAGGCGGGCGGCGGACCGTCCCGACGCGCACCCCCTCTCCCGGCACCCGCGGCGTTCCCAGCCGCACCACTCGTATGCTCATTGCCATCCCTCCACGACCCGGAAATCAGCGCGCGCGGGTGTGCGCGAGATCCCCAGAGACAGGCAAAGGGAGATGGCAAAGGCCGGACCCGCCGATGGGCCCGGCCCCCACCTCTCCCGGCCTCGACCGCTACACGGCAGCCGGCTCGTATTCCTCCACGGGCGGGCACGTGCACACCAGGTTGCGGTCCCCGAACGCAGACTGGATCCGCCCGACCGTGGGCCAGATCTTCTGCTCGCGGCCCGGCTCCGGGAACGCCGCAAGCTCGCGAGAGTACGGCCGGTCCCAGTCGCTGCTCACCACCATGTCCACGGTGTGCGGCGCGCCATGGAGCGGGTTGTTCTCCTGGTCCCACTCCCCGCTCTCGATCTTCCGGATCTCGTCCCGGATCGCGATCATCGCGTCGCAGAAGCGATCGAGCTCCTCCTTCGACTCGCTCTCGGTGGGCTCCACCATGAGCGTCCCCGCCACCGGGAAGCTGACCGTGGGGGCGTGGAAGCCGTAGTCCATGAGCCGCTTGGCGATGTCGATGGCGTCCACGCCCGTGGCCGGCTTCAGCGGACGTGGGTCGATGATGCATTCGTGCGCCACCGTCCCGTTCCGCCCCGTGTACAGCACGTCGAAATGCCCCTCCAGCCGCTTGGCCACGTAGTTCGCGTTCAGGATCGCCGTCTTCGTGGCCAGCGTGACGCCCTCCGCCCCCAGCATCCGGATGTACATCCAGGAGATGGGCAGGATGCTCGGGCTGCCGAACGGCGCCGCGCTCACCGCCCCGATCCCGTGCTCCCCGCCCGTCTTCACCACCGCGTGGCCGGGGAGGAAGGGCGCGAGGTGCTCCGCCACCCCGATGGGGCCCATGCCCGGGCCGCCGCCGCCATGCGGGATGGCGAACGTCTTGTGCAGGTTCAGGTGCGCCACGTCGCCGCCCCAGTCGCCCGGCCGGCTCACGCCCACCATGGCGTTCATGTTGGCGCCATCGATGTAGACCTGTCCGCCGTTCTCGTGCACGATCTGGCAGATCTCGCGAATCGCTTCCTCGAAGATCCCGTGCGTGGACGGGTACGTGACCATGATCGCGGCCAGCGTGTCCCGGTTCGCCTCGGCTTTCGACCGCAGGTCTTCCACGTCGATGTTGCCGGCCTCGTCCGTCTTCACGACGACGACTTCGAATCCGGCCATCACCGAGCTCGCCGGGTTCGTCCCGTGCGCCGACTGCGGGATCAGGCACACGTTCCGGTGCCCCTCGCCGCGCCCCTCGTGATAGCCCCGGATCGTCAGCAGCCCCGTCAGCTCCCCCTGGCTACCGGCGTTCGGCATGAAGCTGACCGCGTGGAAGCCCGTGATCTCCGCCAGCCACGCCCCAAGCTGATCGATCATCTCGTGGTATCCCGCCGCCTGGTCCGCCGGCACGAACGGATGCAGCGCCGCGAACTCCGGCCACGTGATCGGATACATCTCCGCCGTGGCGTTCAGCTTGAGCGTGCAGGAGCCGAGCGGGATCATGGACCCCGTCAGCGAGACATCCCTGTTCTCCAGCCGCTTCAGGTACCGCAGCATCTCGTGCTCGGCATGGAAGCCGTGGAAGACCGGGTGCGTGAGGTACGCGCTCGTGCGCTGGAACGGCTCGGGGAAGTGCGGCTCGAGCTCGCCCGCCAGCCCGTCCATCCACCCCCGCGCGGTGCTGCGGGCGACGGCGTCGCCTTCACCCCCGGCGCCGAACACCTCCACCAGGTCGAGCAGGTCATCGCGCGACACCGTCTCGTCCAGCGACACGCCGAGCGTGAACTCGTCCACGACCCGCAGGTTGATCCCCTTCTCCTTCGCCGACCTCAGGATGGCGTCCACCCGGCCCTGCCCCACTTCCACACGCAGCGTGTCGAAGAACGGACGGTGCACGATGGTGTGCCCCAGCTTCTCCAGCATGTCTGCCGCCGCGGCGGTCAGGCGATGCACCCGGACCGCAATGGCGCGCAGCCCGTCCGGGCCGTGATAGACCGCGTACATGGCCGCGATCACCGCCAGCAGCACCTGCGCCGTGCACACGTTGCTCGTGGCCTTCTCGCGACGGATGTGCTGCTCACGCGTCTGGAGCGCCATGTAGTAGGCGTCCTTTCCACGGCTGTCCTTCGAGATGCCGATGATCCGACCTGGCATCTGGCGCTTGAGCTCGTCTCTGGTCGCGAAGAACGCCGCGTGCGGACCACCGAATCCCATGGGGACACCGAAGCGCTGCGTGCTCCCCACCGCCACGTCCGCACCCCACTCGCCGGGCGGCGTGAGCAGCGTCAGCGCCAGCAGATCCGATGCGGCCACCACCAGCGCACCGGCCGCGTGAGCCTTCTCCACCAGCGGCCGGTGGTCCGTGACGGCGCCATCGCCGGCGGGGTACTGGACGAGTACGCCGAAGACATCGTCGCCGATCTCCCACTCGGCCGGGCTCCCCACTTCCACGGTCCAGCCCCGCGCCCGAGCCCGCGTCCGGACCACGTCCACGGTCTGCGGGAAAACGTCGTCGGAAACGAGAAAGCGGGTGCGATTCCCCTTTGCCGCGGCGTGGCAGAGCGCCATTGCCTCGGCGGCCGCCGTGGCCTCGTCCAGCAACGATGCGTTCGCCACCGCGAGGCCGGTCAGGTCGCTGATCATGGTCTGATAGACCAGCAGCGCCTCCAGGCGCCCCTGCGAGATCTCCGCCTGGTATGGCGTGTACGCCGTGTACCAGCCCGGGTTCTCGAGGATGTTCCGCTGGATCACCGGCGGCGTGATCGTGCCGTAATAGCCCATCCCAATGTAGGAGCGGGCCACGCGGTTCTTCACCGCGATCGAGCGGAGCTCCTTCAGAGCCTCGTACTCCGAGAGAGGCGGGTCGAGCTGGAGCGGACGGTCGAGCCGGATCGCCTCCGGCACCGCGGTCCCCACCAGCGCGTCGAGGGTGTCGTAGCCCACCGTCTCCAGCATCTCCGCGATGTCGCTCTCGCGGGGTCCCAGATGACGGCGGATGAACAGGTCGGTGTAAGCCAGCGAATGGCGTCTATCTTGGACGGACATCGTTCCGCTTTGATCGCGTGAGATCGCCGCCCGCCCACGGGCGGCAAAGCATTGAATGATACAGCCGACGGAAGACGTGAGAAAGCCTGCGGCCGCCCCGGCGGGGTAGGCGCGCGGCCATCGCTTCGTGGCGGGCACCCTCAACCCCTCCCCCACAGCCACGACACGATGTGCGCGAAGATCCCGAAGCGCACGAAGAACCGGTCACCCGCCGCCGCCGCACACCGCGCCTTCCCCCTTCCCCCCGGCATCCCGCGGGTGCCCCCCGCACCAACCGGCGATATCTTCCTCCGATGCCCAGCACCGCCCGACGCCTCGAGTCCGCCTGGCGACGCCTCTCCCGCCTCCCCGGCGGGCACCGGCTGTTCGACCGCCTCCTCGGCCGCCTGGTCCCGTACTCCGGCAGCATCCGCCCCCGCGTCCTCGCGCTCGAGCCCGGGCGCGCCGTGGTCCGGATCCACGAGCGACGCGGGCTCCACAACCACCTGGACTCGATCCACGCCATCGCCCTCGCCAACCTCGGCGAGCTCGCGAGTGGCCTGGCCATGACCATGGCCCTCCCGCGCGACGTGCGAGGCATCCCGATCCGCCTCCAGATCGCCTACCTGAAGAAGGCGCGTGGCACCATCACCGCCGTGGGTCGCGCCTCACCGCCGGCCCGCGTGGTCGCGGACACCGAGGACGCGGCTACGGCGGAAATGAGGGACGAGGGCGGCGACGTGGTGGCGCGGATCCGGGTGCACTGGAGGCTGTCGCCGGAACCCCCATCAGGGACGGACCGATGAACCTGGATACCCGCCTCACCGCCCACGCGGGCATCGCCATCCCGGTCATCGGGGGCGCCATGTACCCCTGCTCGAACCCGGAGCTGGTGGCGGCCGTCAGCGAGGCGGGCGGGATCGGCGTGGTCCAGCCGGTATCCCTCACCTACGTCCACGGCCACGACTTCCGGGAAGGGCTCCGCTACATCCGCCGCCTCACCGCGAAGCCCATCGGGATGAACGCCCTCATAGAGTCGTCGTCGCGGGCATACGAGAAGCGGATGGAGCAGTGGGTGGACATCGCCCTGGAAGAGGGGATCCGCTTCTTCGTCACGTCTCTCGGCAAGCCGACGTGGGTGGTGACGCGCGTGGCGGCGGCGGGCGGCGTGGTGTACCACGACGTCACCGAGCGCAAATGGGCGCTGAAGGGGCTGGAGAGCGGAGTCCACGGACTCATCGCCGTGAACCGGCGCGCGGGCGGCCACGCGGGGCCGAAATCGCCCGCGGAGCTCATGGACGAGCTCGGTGACCTGGGCGTCCCGCTGGTCTGCGCCGGTGGCGTGGCCACGCCCGAGGAATTCGTCGCCGCCCTCCGTCTCGGCTATGCCGGCGTGCAGATGGGCACGCGCTTCATCGCCACCACCGAGTGCACGGCAGCGCAGCCGTACAAGCAGGCCATTCTCGAATCGGACGAGGACGACATCGTTCTCACGGAGCGCATCACCGGGGTGCCGGTGGCCGTGATCCGCACGCCGTACATCGAGCGCCTGGGAACGCGCGCGGGGCCCCTCGCCCGCTGGATGCTGCGCGGGCGTCGTCGCAAGAAGCTCATGCGGGCGATCTACGCGCTCTGGTCCGGCTGGCGGCTGAAGCGCTCGTCCTATGACGAGACCGGGCGCCACGACTTCTGGCAGGCCGGCCGGAGCGTGGCCGGCATCCAGGACGTCAGCCCCGCGGGAGAGGTGGTCCGGGAACTGGCGGAGGCGGCGAAGTCGGCCTGAGGCGGGGAGCGGCCGGCGGCCACCCCGTCGTGGCTATGTGCGAGCCCCGCACGCCGGCCCGCCTTCTCCACCCCCCGCCCGCGCGGCGCCGCGCTGTTACCGGATCGCCGCCTGCACCGGGTGCTCCGCGCGCAGCCGCGCCAGCGAGCCCTCCCAGTCCGCCCGCGGCTCGGCCAGCTCCCCCTTCACGTACAGGTCGTACCAGTCCAGGTACCGCTGGTAGCGGTCCTTGATGAATGCCGGGCTCCGGAAGCCGTGGTGCTCGCCCGGGTACACCACGAGGAGCGTCGGCCGACCGAGTCGCTTCAGCGCCTGGTACAGCTGCTCCGAGTTCAGGATTGGCACGTTCCAGTCGATGGAGCCGCCCATGACGAGCGTGGGCGTGGTGACGTTCTCCACCTTGTTGAACGGGGAGATCCGTTCCCAGTTCTCCGCCGTCGGGCCCCACGGCAGCCCCAGCTCCGCTTCCCACACGTGCTGGTAGTGGTCGTGCCCGTAGTTGGACCGGTAGAGCACTTCGCTCGCGCCACTGATCGCCGCCTCGAACCGGTCGGTGGAAGTGATGACGTAGTTCGTCAGGATCCCGCCGTACGACCACCCGCCCACGCCCATGTGGTCCGGATCGGCGTATCCGTCCGCGATCGCCTTGTCCAGTGCGGACAGCACGTCCGCCACCGGCTTCTCCCCCCAGTCCGCGAAGATCGCGGCGCTGAACGCCTGACCATACCCCGAGGAGCCGCGCGGGTTGGCCCGCACCACCACGTAGTCATGGGCCGCGAACAGCTGCGAGTCGAAATCGAACGACCAGTCGAACTGGGCCACCGGGCCGCCGTGCAGGCGGAGCAGGACGGGATAGCGCTGCCCCTCCCGGTAGTCCGGCGGGAGCGTCACCCACCCCTCGATCTCCGTCCCGTCCGCCGAGCTGGAGTGGATGTTCCGCACCTCGGCCAGGCGGTGTTGCGCCAGGAACGCGTCGTTCACGTGCGTGAGCCGCTCGGGACCCCGCCGGCCCAGCTTGTACACCTCGAACGGCTGCCGGGGAGAGCTGATCAGCATGACGACGTCCCCCGTCGGCCCCACGTGCTCGCTGGACACTACCTCGTCCCCGGCCACCACGCGCTCGAAGCCGCGGCCATCGGCACCGATCCGCGCCAGCTGCTGCGCACCGCTGTCCTCCAGATTGAACCAGATCCGCCCTTTCGGATCGAACGCGGGATCCGACACGTTCCGGTCCAGCGCCGGCGTCAGCAGCCGCGGCTCACCCCCCTCCGCCGGGATCAGTGCCAGCTGGTTCACGGCGTACCAGATCAGATCCGGCTCCGTGTCCGTCACGTACGCGATCGACCGGCCGTCGGGGCTCCATGCCGGTGACCCGTCCGGGCCGGGGTTCGTGGTCAGCTGCCGCGGCGCCGGAACGGGGCCATCAGCGCTCAGCGTGACCGGAACATCCACGATCCATACATCCGTGTTTTCGCTGGAATCGGCCTCCGGCATGCGCTTGCTCACGAACGCCACGTGCCGCCCGTCCGGGCTCCAGGCGGCCCCCGCATCGTCGTAGTCGCCGTCCGTGATCTGCTGGAGCACCTTCGCTTCCAGGTCGTAGACGTACAGGTGATCCCGACGCCGATTCAGGTAGCCGGCATAGTCCTGCTTGAACTGGAGGCGGTCGATGACGAATGGCTTCTTCATCTCCTCCGCATCCTTCTTCGCGGCGGCCGAGTCCTCGGGTGAAGGTTCGGGATCCGTGATCGAGAGCAGCACCCGCTTCCCAGCCGGCGACCACTGGTACCCGTTCACGCCCTGCTTCACCTCCGTCAGCGGCTGCGCCTCGCCGCCCCGCCGGTCCAGCGCCCATACCTGCGTCTTCCCCTCGTTGCGCGACGCCGTGAAGGAGAGCCAGCGGCCGTCCGGGCTGAAGCGCGGCGACCCGGCGGACATGCCCTCCATGGTCATGGGCATGGGCTCGCCGCCCGACATCGGCGCCATCCAGATCCGGCTCTGGATCTTCCCTTCGTCCAGCTCCGTGGTCCCCACCGTGTAGGCCACCCAGCGGCCGTCCGGGCTCACCCGCGGGCTCCCCACCCGCTGGATACGGAACGCATCGTCGATCTCGAGCCTGCCCGGCGCCTCCTGTGCCGCTGCACTCCCGGCCAGGACCAGCGCCAGGGCCAGTCCGCCACTCCAGATCCGCTTCATTGCATCCCTCCGTCTCGAGACAAGCTTGCCGGCGGGGCACGCTCGCCCCGCCCGTATTTGCCCGCACACGGCTCGAACTACCCGCCTCGCGGCCGCGTCTCAACTGGCTTGTGGGTGTGCATGCGACGGTAGCCGCTTTCGCTTCCGCCCGCCAGCCGACGGGATCCCATCCCGGGAGCGGCTCGGCGGACCTGCCCCGCGACGAGCGCGGCGCCCCGGGACGTGCCGGCAGGGCAGCTCAGTCGTCGTCGTCCGCTTCGAAGCCTTCCACCCCTTCCCGAACCAGCCACGGCACCATGAGCAGCGCCGCCAGCGGATCCGCCCACCACCAGCCGGCAACGGCATTGGCCACGAGGCCGAGGAGGAGCGTGAACGACAGGTACGAGCAGGCCAGCGTTTCCTTCGCCTCGGCACGCAGCGCCCCGCTCCCGAGCGCCGCTGCGGTCCGCAGCTTGGCCACGGCCAGCCCGGGCATGATCACGAGGGAGGCGGCCGCGATGCCGATCCCGAGGAGGCTCTCGGATGCTCGTTGCTGGCCGGTCAGGTGCAGACCGGCCTCCACCAGGACATAGGCCGCGAGAAGGAAGAAGGTGGCGCCAACCACCTTTCGCACGCGCGATTCCGCCTCCGCAACGGCTTCCTCCGCACCCCCCCGCCACTGGACCCGGAAGCGCCACAGAACCACCATGGCGGCGGCCAGCTCGATGACGCTGTCGAGCCCGAAGCCCACCAGCGCGATGCTGCGCGCGCTCATGCCCGCCCACACCGCCAGCCCCGCCTCGACCACGTTGTACGCGGCGGTGCCGGTCAGGAGCCAGTACGCGCGTCGGACCCACCGCTCCGTTTCGCGGCCGTCCGCGCCCGACCGAAGGGCGGCGCTCACCCGCTGGTGGACCGCGACATCGATTCGTGCAGCGCCCGCCCCCGCGCCACGGCCTCCTCCACCAGCGTGTCCATCTCCAGGGTCTCGGTCCGGAAGTTGACAATGCACGCGCGGATGGCGAAGCGCCCGTCCAGGACGGCGTTGGACGGGAACACGCGACCACTCCACTGCAGCTCGGCCATCAGCCGCTCGTTGAGCGTATTCAGGTACTCGTCACGGTTCGCCGGCCCACCCCCGCCGGGGGATTCCGCGTCGGGACCGCCGGCGCGAGCTCCGGCCGCGAGCTCCGGCGGCACGTACCGGAAGCAGGCGATGGAGAGCGACTGCGGCCCCATGGCCTCCAGCTCCGGGTGCGCCTCCGCGCGGGTGTACAGGTACTGCGCCAGCTCGCAGTCGTGGACGATCCGGCGCTGGTACGGACCCCACCCGTGCGCCAGCAGCGAGACCCACACCTTGAGCGCGTGGAACCCGCGCGAGAACTGGGGCCCGTACGAGAAGTAGTCGATCCCCCTGCCCGTGAGCGCCTTGTCCTCGTGCGTGTACGTCGGCTCCAGCGAGAACGCCTGGGCCAGTCGCGCGAAGTCGCGCACCACGATGGCGCCGCCGGAATGCGGGGTGTAGAGCCACTTGTGCGGGTCCATCGCCACGCTGTCGGCGCGCTCGATCCCCTTGAACTGCGGCCTCAGCGCCTCGGTCAGCGCCGCCACGCCCCCGTACGCCCCGTCCACGTGCAGCCACAGCCCGTGCGCCGCGGCCACGTCCGCGATCCGGTCCAGCGGGTCGATGGCGCCCGTGCTCACCGTGCCGGCCGTTGCCACCACCGCGAACGGGCGACGCCCGTCCCGCACATCCCGCGCGATCGCCTCCTCCAGCGCATCCACCCGCATCCGGAGCGCGGTGTCCGTCGGGATCATCCGGACCGCTTCAGCGCCCAGCCCCAGCATGTCGGCGGCGCGCGTGTTCACATCGTGCACCTCCGCGGAGGCATACAGCGTCAGGGGCGGCCCCGCGGCCACCCCCTCGCGCCGGATGTCCCACTGCGCCATGGCGTCGCGCGCCGTCTTCAGCCCGATGAACGCGGCCATCGCCCCGCCCGACGTGATCATCCCCGCCGCCGTCGGCGGCAGCCCCAGCCGCTCACCGAACCACGCCGTCAGGCGCTGCTCGATCTCGGTCGCCGCGGGCGAGAGCCGCCAACCACCCACGTTCTGGTTGAGCGCGGCCATGAGCAGGTCCGCGGCCGTGCCCGGGATCGTGCCCGCGCCACTTATGTAGGCCACGAACCCGGGGTGACCCGTATAGGTGGAATGCTCGAGGGCCAGGTCACGCAGGTAGGAGACCAGCTCGGCGCGCGACAGCCCCTCGTCCGGGATCGCCCGGAGGACGGAGCGACGCACTTCCGCCGCCCCCTCCCGCCGCCCCACCGGCAGGTCGCGCAGCCGCTCGATCAGCTCGGCCCAGAGCTCCACCATCTCGCCGCCGAGCCAGCGCGCCCCGTCCGCACCCCAGTCCAGGTCCGTGACCGGCGCCGGGCCGGTCCGCTCGCCCGCGCTCACGACTTCAGCCGGTCCGCGTACTTCCGGCGCAGCTTCGCCACCTTCGGCGCGATCACCGCCCGGCAGTACGGCTGGTCCGGGTTCCGATCGAAGTAGTCGCGGTGGTAGTCCTCCGCCGGCCAGAATCGCTCCAGCGGCACCACTTCCGTCACGATCGGGGCACCGAACACTCCCTCGTCTTCCAGCGCCGAGATCACCCGTTCCGCGGTCTCCCGCTGCGCGTCCGACTCGTACAGGATGATCGATCGGTACTGCGGCCCCACGTCGTTGCCCTGACGATCCGGCGTCGTCGGATCATGCGTGGCGAAAAACACTTCCAGCAGCTCCCGGTACGAGACCCGGTCAGGATCGAACACCACCCGCGCCACCTCCGCGTGCCCCGTCCCGCCACCGCACACCTGCTCGTACGTCGGCGACGACACGCTCCCCCCGGCGTACCCGGGCGAGACGGACTCCACCCCCTCCAGCCGCTGCAACACCGCCTCCACGCACCAGAAGCAGCCGCCGCCCAGCGTGGCCGTCTCGCGGTTCATGTGTGCGGCACCGGACGCGAGGCCTCCCCCCGCTCCAACAGCCGCTCGGACCACTCCTGTCGCTCGGCCAGCCGCGCCACCTGGCCCTGGAGATCCGACACCAGCCGACGCAGTTCCTCCGCCTCCTCCGCAGGCATCGTCCCCGCACGACGCTCCTCCAGCCGCATCTCCAGCAGCCGGCCGAGCCGCTTCGCGAGCGGAAACGTCAGGATGAACCCGCCGATCATCAGCACCATCACGAGCGAGAAGATCATTCCGGCGAGCGCGTTGGGATCCATGCGACTCCTCCTGCGGCGGGAATGCCGCGGCGCAGCACGCGCCGCCGGCGAGGTCGTGAGGCCGAGCCCCTCTGCATGGGGCGCCGCGCCGCGGCGCCCCATGCCCTATCTAGAAATTGTAGCTGTCGCCCGGGTCCAGTATCACCACTTCGGCGCGGCCGCCCACCTTCTCCCGGAAATCGTTCGGGTCCTGCTCGATCGGCTCCCAGGTGGAGTAATGCATGGGAATCACCACCCTGGGCTCGATCATCTCCACGGCCCTCGCCGCATCATCCGGCCCCATGGTGAAGTTGTCGCCGATCGGGAGCAGCGCCACGTCCACCTGCCCCTTCAACAGCTGCATGTCCATGATCAGCGCGGTGTCGCCGGCATGGTACAGCCGCTTGCCACCGTTCAGGTTGAGCCACCAGCCGCCGGGGACCGTCGTGAACGCCCCCTCCTCGTCGCCATCCACCTGCCCACCGTGCAGTGCCGGCGTCATCTTGGCGTACCCGAAGGCGAAATGATTGCCGCCACCGATGTGCAGCGCGTGGACGTTCTCGAGCCCCTGCTCCTGACAGAAGCCGATGATCTCGAACGTCGAGAGCACTGTGGCCCCCGTCTTCTTCGCGAGCGGAATGGCGTCCTGGAAATGGTCGAAATGACCATGACTGACCAGGATGAAGTCGAGCGCCTCCACGTCCGCGACCCGGATGTCCGACTTCGGGTTCTCATCGAGATACGGATCGAACATGATCCGGTGACCCTGGTCGGTTTCCAGCGTGAACGTCGAATGGCCGTGCCAGGTCAGGCGAGCCATGGCACCTCCCGTGCTTATTCGATGTGCTTTGCGTATGCGGCAGCGTCCATCAGGCGCTCCAGCTCGTCCGGGTCGCTCACACGCACCTTGATCATCCAGCCTTCGCCATACGGATCGGAGTTGACCAGCGACGGGTCATCCCCCAGCGCCTCGTTCACCGCCACCACTTCGCCGGTGGCCGGCATGTACAGGTCGCTCACCGCCTTCACGGCCTCGACGGTGCCGAACGTGTCTCCCCTGGCAAAGCTTTCGCCGGGCTCCGGGAGCTCGAGGTACACGATATCCCCGAGCTCGCCCTGGGCGTAGTCGGTGATCCCGACCGTGTAGACATCCGGCTGGGCACCCTTGCCCAGGTACTCGTGGTCTTCAGTATACAGGAAATCCGAAGGCAGATCGGACATGGTTCCTCCCAATGGTCTGACGTGTGTCGGCGCGTGACGATGGGCGCCGCCACGGTGGCCGTCAAGGAGGAGAAATCCCTACGCCGTGGCCACTCCCGCCCGGGCGGCCCGCGGATCGTCGCTCGCCGCCGGGCCCGGCCTGGCGGCGCGACCCCTCATCTGCCACCGACCGCCGCTAATCTTCGTAGCGGACCGCCTGCAGGCGCGCCAGAATCCCGATCAGCCGCTTCATCTCGCTCTCCACCAGCTTCAGCGACTCCTGCACCTCGGCGTCCTGCGCCGCCGGCTCCTCGAGCAGGAGCTGGACGTGCCCGAGCGCGGCCGTGATCGGGCTGTTCGCATCGTGTCGGATCTTCCTGACGAGGTCCACGATCTCGCGGTATCGGGCATCGTCCATCGCGTACCTCCATCGGCTTTCGATGATTCGCGGTCGGGGGTAGTATAGCTTTCCACTCGCGGTTTTTCACGCGCGGAACATCGCGCGCCGCTCACGACCGGGCACGCCGCCACAGCCGCATCCCATCATCGGAAGAGAGCATGGATATCGAACGACCCGCACTCACGGAGCTGAGCGAGGAAGAGCAGATGTTCCGCGACATGGTGCGTCAGTTCGCGGAGGAGCAGATCGCGCCGCTGAGCCACGACATGGATCGGGACGCGCGGATGGATCCCGCCCTGATCCGGACCCTCTTCGAGCTCGGCGTCATGGGCATCGAGATCCCGGACCGGCTGGGCGGCGCCGGCGCTTCCTTCTTCACCTCCGTGCTGGTCGTCGAAGAGCTTTCGCGGGTCGACCCCTCCGTGGGCGTCCTCGTGGACGTGCAGAACACGCTGGTGGACACCTGCATCATCCGCTACGGCAACGATGAGCAGCGAGAACGATATCTTCCGCGGCTGGCCACCGACGCGGTGGGGGCCTACGCCCTCTCGGAGGCCGGCTCCGGCTCCGATGCCTTCGCGCTGAAGTGCCGCGCCACGCGGGACGGCGACGACTGGATTCTGGACGGCTCGAAGCTGTGGATCACCAACGGCGGCGAAGCGGACATCTTCATCGTGTTCGCCAACGTCGATTTCGAGAAGGGGTACCGCGGCATCACGGCCTTCATCGTGGAGCGCGGAATGGAGGGCTTCACGGTGGGGAAGAAGGAGGACAAGCTCGGCATCCGGGCGTCCTCCACGGTGGAGCTTGGCTTCGACGGCTGCCGTGTTCCGGGCGCCAACGTGATGGGGGAGGTGGGGAAGGGGTACAAGATCGCCATCGAGCAGCTCAACGAAGGGCGCATCGGCATTGGTGCCCAGATGGTGGGCCTCGCCCAGGGCGCGCTGGACCACACGGTCCGCTACGTCCGGGAACGCGAGCAGTTCGGCCACCCCATTGCCGGCTTCCAGGGCGTGCAGTTCCAGCTCGCCGACATGCGCACGCGGCTCGAGGCCGCCCGGCTCATGGTCTACAACGCGGCGCGGCTGCGCGAGGCCAACAAGCCGTTCCTGTTCCAGGCGGCCATGGCCAAGCTGTACGCGTCCGAGGCCGCCCAGCGCATTGCCTCGGAGTGCGTGGACCTCCACGGAGGCTACGGCTTCACCAAGGAATATCCCGTGGAGAAGCTCTACCGTGATGCCAAGATCGGCACGATCTACGAGGGTACCTCGAACATGCAGCGGCAGACCATCGCGAAGCTGCTGCTCAGGTAGCAACCCGCCGGGGGCCACAGGCGAGAGCCGGCGGTGGAAGAGATCCCACCGCTGGCCCGTCCGCCTCGACGCTCGGCCCTATCGCTGGTCGCCGACTCCATGGCGTCGCAGCAGATTCCGTACGCCCTCCGGGATGCTGGGCGAGCTCACTCCGCTGCCGGCGCGCCGGCTGTCCGCGCGTGGCATGCCCGGCCTCGGAGTGGCCAGGAACGCGTGGGCTTCGAAGGTGCTCAGGTCCAGCGCGAGCCCCGCGATCTGCCCCGCCTGGTTGATGGCCAGCGGAGCGATGATGTAGAGATGCGCGTCCGGCGGCAGGAGCGAGTTGAGATCGGTATAGACATGGTCCTGCCAGAGATACCCCCGGCAGATCCCGAACGCGACGTCGCAGGAGGCGCCGACCATCTGCCCCCGGTCGTTGGCGTTGAACGGGGTGTTCTGACGGTCCGCGGGGTCCGGGCTCATCAGGCCTAGGTCCTGGATACCGGTGGCCTTCGTCCATCGGAACGGGTGGAGGGATCCGTCGGGGACTGCGGCGGCCCCGAACACTTCACCCCTGTTGTTGACGGCGGCAGCGAAACCGCTGTTGGGGTCGCCGAGATTGCCCAGGTCCACGGGCGTGCCATGGTCCCAGAGCACCGCGTGCGCACCCGTCCCGGTGCCGCCGAACGTGGTGTTGGAGCATTGACCGGACGTGCCGACCACCTGGTCGTTGTCGTTGTTCCGTTGGCCGCATCGTTCGATCCGCGGGGGACCGGTGAGGCCCCCCGCGAACGCTCGCTTGACCGCTACCGCCCAGGTGCTGCGGGGCCCTGGACCGCGAAGCGCGCCGGCACCTTCGTATGCCAGTCGGTGGCGCCCTGGTACGCCGCAGCCAGGCGCAGCGCAGCACTCTCCTTCCAGAGGCCCCCGATGAACGAGATGCTCATTGGGTGGCCATCCACGAAGCCGGCCGGCACCACTGCGGTGGGATGCCCGGTCAGGTTGGTGATCAGGAGGACGTTGCCGGCGAAGCTCGGTGTGATGAAGGCGTCGATCCCTTCCATCCGCTTCTCCATTTCCCCCATCAGCATCGTGCGGACGCGGTTCGCCTGGATGTACTCGACGGCGGGGATCAGCCGGCTCTCGCGGAAGGAGTTCGGCCACGAGTTCGCCTCCTGGGCCACCAGCAGGTCGTCGCGACCGCTCCGCGTCAGCTCGTCGAATGCGGCTGCCGCCTCGGCATCCAGGATGATGCGCAGCGCGTTCACTGGCAGGTGGTCGGGCATCTCGATCGGGACCGGGTCCACCCCCAGGCTCCGGACGACCTCCAGCGCCTTCTTCTCCAGCTCGATCTGCGCCGCATCCCGCTTTCTCGCCTCGTCGTCGCGACCGCGCGGCTCACGCTGGAACGCGCTCTCGAGATAGGCCACCCGCAGCTCCTTCAGCGGCCGGCGCGCGTCCCACGCGAACGGGACGGTCCGCGCGGTCGGATCCAGCCCGTCGGCACCATGGATCGCCGTGAACACCAGCGCGCAGTCACCGGCGCTCCGGCAGATCGGGCCGATCTTGTCCATGCTCCACGACAGCGCCATCGCCCCCGCCCGGCTCACCCTTCCGAACGTGGGCCGCAGCCCGGTCGCGCCCGTGCGCGTGGACGGTGACACGATCGAGCCGAGCGTCTCGGTGCCGATGCCGAATCCCACCAGCCCCGCCACCGTGGCCGCGGCCGGCCCGGCCGACGATCCGCTGGACCCCTGCTCCAGGTCCCACGGATTCCGCGTCTTCCCACCGAACCAGACGTCGCCCATGGCCAGCGCGCCCAGCGTCAGCTTCGCCACGAGCACCGCTCCGGCCTGGTCCAGGCGCTGCACCACGGTGGCGTCCTGGTCGATGACCTGGTGCTCGTACGGCTTCGCCCCCCAGGTCGTGGGATACCCTTCCGTCGCCAGCAGGTCCTTGGCGCCCCACGGGATCCCGTGCAGCGGACCCCGGTAGATGCCGCGGGCGAGCTCCTCGTCCAGCCTCTTCGCCTGCGCCATCGCACGCTCGTCCGTCAGCGTGATCACCGCCTCCAGCTCGCCGCCGTACCGCTGCAGGCGGTCGAGGTACATCTGCGTCAGCTCCACCGCGCTCACCTGTCGGGTCCGGACCAGCTCCGCAAGCCGCGTCACCGGCCAGAACGCCACGTCCTCGAGCCTGTCCGGGCGACGGACCTTACCCGGGCGTTCCATCCGGATCTGGTCGAATCGCCGGGCCACCATCGTGGGCCCGTCGTCCTGGTCCCCTTCCATGGCGTCCGGCAGGTGCACCCACGGCAGCCGCGGGTCGAACTGCACGGCCGGCGCCACGGCATTCGGGATCTCCATCCTGTGGAGCGCGTCGTAGGCCTGGAGGTTCTGGTTCAGCCCCCGGGCCATCATCTCCCGCTCTGCATCCGTGAACTCCAGCCCCGCCACCACTTCGGCGTCCTTGATCACCTCCGGGGTCACCCGGCCCTGCTCCTGCGCCTGCGCCCAGAGGCGGTCCGCGAAAATCCCGCCTACCCCGAGGGCGGAGAGATGGACCATGAAGCTGCGTCGGTCGAGTGTCGCCATGGCTGTGCTCTTGGATGAGGGATGATCCGCCAAGCTGCGGACCGCCCACCGCCCACCGCAACCCCACACCTCCCGCGCGGGCCCGACGCGGCTGGCCGGTAACTTGCCATCGATACCCCCGCAGGGTTCTTGTCGATCGTCGTTGCAGCGAGGGGACAGCATGAGCACAACCGAAGCGTCCGGCCACGAAGCCTCTTCTCAGGTGGTCACGGAGCGCGACGCGCGGGAAGTGGCGGAGGCCGCCCGTGAGAAGGAGTGGGTCAAGCCGAGCTTCGTCCGCGAGCTGTTCCTGGGCAATCTGCGGATGGACCTGATCCATCCACTCCCGGAGCCGGACCCCGAGGCGCTGGCCCGTGGCGAGGAGTTCATTGCGCAGATGGAGGACTTCCTGAAGCGGGAGGTCGACGGTCTCGCCATCGAGCGCGAGGGGAAGATCCCCGACGAGGTCATGGAGGGGCTGCGTCGCCTGAAAGCGTTCGGCATGAAGATCCCGCAGGAGTACGGCGGGCTGGGGCTATCCCAGGTGATGTACGGCCGGGCCATTGCCATGATCAGCACCTACTCCTCGGCCATCGGTGTGCTGCTCTCGGCGCACCAGTCCATCGGCGTGCCACAGCCGCTGAAGCTGTTCGGAACACCGGAGCAGAAGGAGAAGTACCTGCCTCGCTTCGCCGCCGGCGAGATCTCGGCGTTCGCCCTCACCGAGCCGGACGTCGGGTCCGACCCGGCTCGCGTGAAAGCCACGGCCGAGCCCACCGAGGATGGGGAAGCGTTCATCCTGAACGGCCAGAAGCTCTGGTGCACCAACGCGCCCGTCGCCGACGTGATGGTGGTTATGGCCACCACGCCGCCAGCGCCGGGGGAGAAGCGGCGTCCCATCACCGCCTTCATCGTCGAGAACAGCTGGGAAGGGGTGCACAACCAGCACCGGCTGGAGTTCATGGGGCTGCGCGGGATCGAGAACGGCCTGATCGCCTTCCAGGACGTCCGGGTCCCGCGGGAGAACATCATCCTGGGTGAAGGGAAGGGCCTGAAGCTGGCGCTGACCACGCTGAACACGGGCCGCCTGACCGTCCCCATGACCTGCGCGGCCGCCGGGAAGTGGTGCACGCAGGTGGCACGGGAATTCGCGGCGGAGCGCGTCCAGTGGGGCGCCCCTGTCGGGAAGCACGACGCCGTCGCCCAGATGCTGGGCTACATCGCCACGCACACGTTCGCCATGGAAGCCGTGGCCGAAGCATCGTCCGCCCTCGCGGATGACGCGAACACGGACATCCGCCTCGAGGCCGCAATGGCCAAGATGTGGAACTCCGAGACCGCCTGGAGGGTTGGCGACCTCACCATGCAGATCCGCGGCGGCCGCGGATACGAGACGGCGCACTCGCTGGCCACGCGGGGCGAAGCGCCCGTGCCGGTGGAGCAGATGCTCCGCGATCTCCGCATCAACATGATCTTCGAGGGGTCGAGCGAGATCATGCGCCTCTTCATCGCACGTGAGGCCGTGGATCCGCACCTGCAGGCGGCCGGCAGGTTCGTCGAGCCGGATGCATCGGTGGGGGAGAAGGCCCGCGACGCGGTGGGACTCGGCGCGCACATGGCCAACTGGTATTCCGGGAACGTGGCGGGCTGGGGCCGCTGGCCGCGTCACGGCGACTTCGGCCCGCTCGCCACGCACATCCGCTTCGCCGAGCGCAGGGCCAGGAAGCTCGCCCGCACCCTGGCATACGCCATGGGCCGCTATGGCGCCAGCCTGGAGAAGAAGCAGTCCGTGCTCTTCCGGATGGTGGAGGTCGGCGCGGAGCTCTTCGCCATCGGCGCCACGTGCAGCTACGCGCTGAAGCGCCACGGTGAGAATGGCTCCGGAAACGGACCGGTCAGGATGGCCGACGTGTTCTGCCGTCATTCCCGGCGGAAGGTGGACCTGCTGTTCGAGCGCATCTTCGACAATGACGACGACGTCACCTACGCCCTCGCGCAGGAAGTGCTCGACGGCAGGCACGCATGGATGGAGAAGGGCGTGGCCACCCCGCCGCGGCTGCACCTGGACTGACGCCCCGCCGGCGGGGCGCGAATCCCCTTGCCGCAGGGGCATTCCGCCCACTACACTGCGTGGAGCCACGCCTCCCCAAACCCCCTGGCCGGCAATGGCACTAATCGCGGCTCTCCTGCCCCACGAGGCAGACCGAAGCGCACTCGGCGCTGCCGTCTTCAGGCATCAGGTCACATGGGCCCGCAGCTGGCGCGATCTCGGACGTGTGGTGAAGCGGGAGCCGGCCGCAGCCGTTGTGGCGGACCTGCACGCCGAGCCCGGGAAGGACGGCGTCCTGCGGGTCTATCGACTCGCGCAGCGCTACCCCCTGACCCCCATCCTGGCCTGGGGCGACCTGGACGGCCGCGATCTCTTCCGCCTCGCAAAAGCGGGCGCATCCGACGTGGTGCCCGCACCGGACGCGGGCAACGCTCCGTTCGTCGCCGAGATCCTCGATGACGCCATGGCCGACCGCGTTGCCCGTCTGGTGGACGAGCACCTCCGCGGGCGCGTGGGCAGGGAAGGCCGGGCCCTCGTGCAGTCCGCGGCCGCGAAGATCCCGGAAGGAATCCAGGTGCCGGACCTGGCAGCGGCCCACGGCCTTTCGGTCTCCACACTCGAGCGTCGTTGCGAGCAGTGGGGGATCACCACGCCCGGCCGCCTGCTCCTCTGGCTCCGGATCATTTACGGCCTCAACTGGCTGCAGGAGCCGGGGCGCAGCGTCGAGTCCGTCGCCGGGCAGCTCGGCTATTCGTCGGGCGCCGCGTTCCGTCGCGCGATCAAGGTGACCGTGGGCGGCAGGCCCACGCCCCTGCGCGACGGCGCCGGCCTGATGACCGCGCTCGAAGCGTTCGCCGAGGCCTGTCCCGGGGAGACGGCCGGGGACCGGGAGGAGAAATGATGGCGCGCTACGATCGCATTGCCCGGCTCGAGCCGCCCCCCCGGGAGAACGCCTTCCCGGGATGGCATACGCTGCGGGACCTCGAGGGACGGGAACGGGAGCCGGAGCTCGGCCGCCGCGCCCGCCTCCGCTTCCTCGCCATCCGACCGGTGCTCCGGCTCCTGGCGCGGGGGCTCGAGGCCATGGACACCGCTTCCTTCCAGCGGCAGCTCGACTCGGTCCGTGAGGAGCTCGGCCATCTCCCTGCCCGTGACCCGGAGCGGGCATGCATCGCGGATTACCTCAAGGCCGTCGGAGGTCGGACGCCCGAAGGCATCGCCGGCGCCACGCTGGACGTTGGCAGGGCAGCCGAGGCGAGCGGTCACCCGTTCGCCGCGGAGGAGTTCTACCAGGCCGGTCTCCGGATCGCCGAGGAGTACGGGCTGGATGATGCACGGCTGCAGGCGCTCCGCCGCATTGCCACGATCCAGCGCAGGCGCGGTGACGCCGACTCGGCTCTCGCCACGCTCGGCCGCGCGGCCGCGCTGGCGGAGCGGGTGGGTGATCTCGTCGAGTGGGCTCGCGCTCTCGATGGCGTGGCGGCGGTGGCACTCCGCCTCGGCGATGTCGAGCGCGCCCGTGAGGCGCTCGACCGCATCGACGAGCGTGGCCGCTCCGCCCGGCACGAGCGTGTCCGCGCCGTGGCCGCGGCGGGCAGGTGCGCCCTAGAGATCGCGGTGGGTAGCCCGGAGGCCGCTGTGGAAGCCGGCTGGCAGGCCATCGACCGCCTCGGGCCGGACGACGAGGACCGGAATGGTGTCCTGCTGAACATGGGCGCCGGGTTCCGCCGGCTCCGCCTGTTCCCGGCCGCCGTCTCCTGCTATCGAATCATCGAGCGCTGGTCCGCGTGGCCGGAGCACCGCATCGAGGCGCAGGTGGAGAGCGCCGCCGTGGCCGCCGAGATGGGAGATACGGAAGCGTTCCGGCGCAATGAGGCAGCCGTCGTCGCCTCCCTCGATCGCGCCGATCCGGGGACCGCGGGACTCGCAGCCCTCGGCCTCGGTCGTGCCGCCATGGTGATGGGAGAGACCGGACCCGCCCGCGACCACCTGCGCCACGCCATTGCTGTCGCGCGTGACGCCGACGACGCCTCGGTCCTCACCCGCGCCGAGGAGCTCCTGTCGGCCCTGGAACGGGACGTGGAGGCCGAGACCATGGTCGCTCCGGCAACACCGTCGGATGGAAGCCGGAATATCGCCCGCCGCGTGGAAGAGCTCTCCCGCGAGCTGGTCCCCACCATCTGACGCCGGAGCGACGGGCACAGCCGCTGGCGGCGGTCACGACAGGACGTCGCGCCTCCCTTCCCGTACTTCGCGCACCCAGTAGCTGTAGTCGATGGCGGCCGCCAGCGCCGCCTCGATGCTCCGCACTACGTCCCGCTCCCCCACTTCCTGCCGCGCACGCTCCACCAGCGCCTCATCCAGCACGAACGTGTGCGGCCGCCGCGCTGCCCGCTCTTGCGTCGCCATGCCCGCCCCTTCGTTCAGGTCCGCACCGACTCTGAGGCCCGGAGCGGGGCATTGCCATGGCGATCAGGGACGGACCACCGCTGCGCCCATGAGCATCAGAGGGGCGGAAGCTGGCCGTTCTCCCGCCGGACATCCTTCGCGCCGTGCCGGACGGCCAGCCCCATCCCCGCGCCGAAGGCCAGGGCCGTGCCGCCTCCCACCACGGGTAGCAGCCAGACCACCGGGCCCGCGGCCAGCGTCGCGACCACGCCCACGGCCACGGGCGCGGCCCGCCACTGGATCGTATCCACGAAGCGCAGCCGCTTTCGCACGAACTGACGGACTTTCACATAGCCGGCGCCGATCCCCCCGGCGGCGGCGCCCAGAACGAGAAGCTCGATCATGGTTTCCTCCTTGCCCATCATGACGGCGGCGGGCGGCTCCGGGTTTCGGGCGGGCGCGTCCTTCCCGTTTTCACCAACCGTGCCTACCTTTCCATCATGACCGAGCCAAGGCAGCTGATCGTCGTCGGCGACCGCGTCCTGATCGAGCCGGAGGAGGGAGAGGAGCGGTCCCACGTGGGCCTCTATCTCCCGGCCACCGCGGTCGACAACCAAGCGGTGCAGGCGGGCACGATCGTCGCCACGGGCCCGGGCACACCCATTTCCGCGCCCACCGACCTGGGCGACGAGCCGTGGCGGATCGCGAGCGGCGAGGGGAAGTTCCTCCCTGTTCAGGCCCGGAAGGGAGACTACGCCATCTTCTTCCGACGCGCGGCCGTGGAGATCACGTTCGAGGGGCGGAAGTACCTGGTGGTGCCCCAGGCCGCGATCCTGGTCCTGCTGCGCGGAACTTCGGAACCCGACGAGGGTTGGTAATGCGTCGGAACCGCATGGATGCGCGGCCCCGCCACGGGGCCGTTTTTTTTGGATGATGCATGCTGCCGAACACCGAGAACTACCTGGTCCGCGCCACGGCCTTCAACGGCACGGTGCGAGCGCTGGCCGTCAATTCCACGGAAGCGGTCCGCGAGCTGGCGCGACTGCAGGGAACGGAGCCTGCCACGACGGCGGCTCTCGGGCGGGTCGCCACCGGCACCCTGCTCCTGGGCTCCACGCTCAAGAAGGCCAGCCACCTGGTGACGGTCCGTGTGAGCGGCGGCGGCCCGGTGGGCGTGCTGCTCGCTTCCGCGAACGGGCGCGGCGAGGTCCGGGGCCTGGTGAGCAATCCGCGCACGGGTGTCACCCAGACGGTGAATGGCAAGCTCAACGTGGCTGGCGTGGTGGGTACCGAGGGGCGCCTGACGGTGATCAAGGACCTGGGGCTCCGGGAGCCGTACAACAGCACGGTCGAGCTGGTCTCGGGTGAGATCGGGAAGGACTTCGCCTACTACTTCGCCCGCTCGGAGCAGCTGCCGTCGGCCGTCGGGCTGGGCGTGTTCGTCGACCGGGCGGGCGGGGTGGTGGCGGCGGGCGGGTACATCATCCAGATCCTGGGCGGGCTGCCGGAGGACGACGCCATGGCGATCGAGCGGGAAGTCGCCTCACTGCCGCACCCCACGTCCATGATCCGGGCGGGCGACACCCCCGAAGACATGCTCGCCCGCGTCTTCGGCGATGACTTCAATGTGCTCGACCGCACACCCGTCCGGTTCCACTGTCCGTGCAGTCGCGATCGCGCCGCGCGCGCGCTGATCCTCCTGGGACCGGCGGAGATCGATGCCATTGCCGAGCAACAGGCGGAGCGTGGACACGCGGACGTGACCTGCGAGTTCTGTGGCGCCAACTACCGGTTCACGCTGGCCCAGCTGGCCGCGTTGAAGAATTGAGCCCTTGCCCGGGGGCCGCGGCCGGGTTCACATTACTGGACCTCCCCGCCGTTCCCGCAGGATCAAAATGCATCTGAAGCGACGACGCAGGGCAGAGATCTGTCGGCCTCGGGGACTCATCGAGGACCTGGAACGACTCGTCAAGCGCGTGCTCGCGCTGCCGCTCCTCGCACCCGTGCTCCTGTTCGGCGGGTGGGGACTGGGGAAGATCACGGTCCGGGAGATCATGCTCCCGGCGGAGGTGCCCGTGCAGATCGCGGCCGCATCCCACACGCCGCGCGCGCAGCTGGAAGCGCTCAGCGAACACATGAGCGCCGTTCGCGACGACGGGCACGACACCGAGGAATACGTGCTCCTCTACCGCACCCACGTCCGGCCCGTGGAGAAGTCGCTGGTGCGCCGGGGCGTCCCCTCCACGCTCGCGCGCCAGGTCGCCTGGCCCCTCGTCCAGAACGCGTACGAGCGGGGACTCGACCCCGCCACCGTGGCGGCGGTGGTCCTCGTGGAATCCCGCGGTAAGCCCCGCGCCACCAGCTTCGTTGGCGCCCGGGGGCTCATGCAGGTCATGCCGATGCACGAGGGCCAGTGGCGCGGCTGCGGGGACGACCTGTACGACATCGACACCAACCTCTGTTACGGCACGAGCATCCTGTCCTGGCTGCTGCGTCGTTACGGCGGCGACGAGAAGCGCGCGCTCCTGGCGTACAACGGCTGCGTCCGTGGCACCAACACGCCCGATTGCGGCACGTACCCGTCCAAGGTGCGCCGCGAGCGCGACCGGCTCCGCCGTGAGTGGACCCCGGCTTCGCCCGACCTCCCCGTCGGCATCGGGGTGGCCGCGTCGCGCTGAGCGGCGGCGGGCGGGGCCGCCGGCATGACCCCGGCCGGCCGGACCCCGTCCGACAGGTGAATCCTTAGCGGCGGCCGAGCTCCTCCCACAGGTAGGCGGCCGAGTGCGTGCCCTTCTCGAACGCGCGCACCGCGAGCCACTCGTCCGGCGCGTGCGCGTTCTCGCCGGGCATCCCGAAGCCCATGAGCAGCACCGGCGCGTCCAGCACCTGCTCGAATTCGGGCACGATCGGGATCGACCCCCCTTCACCGGCGTAGGCGACATCGGCGCCCCACGCTTTCTCCATCGCCCGCTCCGCGGCGGAGTACAGCTCGCTCCCCAGCGTGGCGCGCCACGGATGCCCCCCGTGCAGCGCCCGCACCTCGACCATGACGCCCTGTGGCGCGACGGCCTCGATGTGCCGCCGTGCCAGTTCCTCGATGCGCTTCGGATCCTGGTCCGGGACCAGCCGGAAGCTGATCTTCGCCATGGCACGGGAGGGGAGCACCGTCTTCGCACCCTCCCCGGTGTACCCGCTCAGCAGACCGTTCACTTCCACGGTGGGCCGGATCCACAGCCGCTCCGGGGTGCTGTAGCCCACCTCGCCCACCTCCTCCGCCCCCGTGTCGGCGCGAAAGCCTTCCACGTCGAACGGCACGTTGGCCAGCCTGGCCCGGTATTCCTCCATCGGCTGGACATCGTCGTAGAAGCCGGGAATGGTGGCGTGCCAGTTGTCGTCATGCATGGTGGCGATGATCCGTGCCAGCGCCGTGGCCGGATTCAGCACTGCGCCGCCGTAGCTCCCGCTGTGGAGGTCGGTCTTCGGGCCGCGCACGTGCACTTCCAGGTACGTCAGCCCGCGCAGCGACGTGCCGATGGTGGGGACGTCCTCCGCCACCATGGTGGTGTCGCTGATGACCACGTAATCGCAGGCGAGGCGGTCCTTATGGGCCTGTATGAAGGGCATGAGGTTCTCGCTCCCGACCTCCTCCTCTCCTTCCGCCACCACCACCACGTTGACGGGGAGGGAGCCGTTCGCCTTCATGTGCGCCTCTATGGCCTTCACATGGAGGAAGAGCTGGCCCTTGTCGTCCACCGCTCCGCGGGCGTAGATCCGACCGTCGCGCTCCTCGGGCTCGAACGGCGGCGACGTCCACTCGTCCAGCGGCTCGGGCGGCTGGACGTCATAGTGCCCGTAGATCAGCACGGTGGGCGCGCCGCCAGCCGCGCCCCGGTACTCGCCCACGACAATGGGGAAGCCGTCCGTGGGCTCGATGGAGGTCTCCAGCCCCGCATCGCGCATCCGGTCGGCGAGCCACTCGGCGGCATTCTGCATGTCGCCGACGTTCTCAGACTTGGCGCTGATGCTCGGGATCCGGAGGAAGGCGTCCAGCTCCTCGCGGAAGCGGGACATGTTCTGGTCGATGTACTCGTGGACGTCCGCCATGGTTGTGCCTCCGGTTCGGGTCGTGACCTGCCGCGGATGTAGCGCGAACGGACCCCCTCGGCAAGCGTGGCCGGGCCCCCTCTCCGTCCCGGCAGCCGGCCGGCGTCGCTAGACCGCGACCGACGCCGGCGGGAGCGTGGAGCTCAGGGTGTGCCAGTAGAGGTGGACGGCCGTCGGCTCCCGCTCCATGAGCGACAGCAGCGCGGCCGCCGTCTTGGCCGTGTACGTGGGGTCGAGCTCGATGCTGCGCTCGGCGAACCACGCCGTGGCCCGGTCCCCCGCCTCCGTGGGGTGGCCGTATCCCGCTCCGAACCAGTCGTCCACCAGCTCGACGCGCGCCAGCACTTCGTCGGCGCTCGGGAGATCCACGCCCCCACCCTCGAGGAGCCGAAGACCTCCATCCACCAGGGCCCGCAACCGGCGCGCGTTGGCCACGGTGCCCGGGACGATGCGGACACCGGTGATGACACCCGCCGGCGCGGGGAGCCCGACGGCCGGCGCCAGCGCGCAGCCGATCGCCAGCCCCGAGATCGTGCCCAGTGTCCCCGCGGCCACGGTGATCCGGTCGGCCTGCGGGGCGACGCCGCCCGCGACCTGCTCGGCCAGCTCCAGCGCGCCGCCCACGTGGCCGAGCACCCCCAGCGGGCTCGAGCCGCCGCCGGGGATCACGTACGGGTGGTCTCGCCGCCGTCGCAGGCGCGCCGCGATTTCGGCGAACGGCAGGGTGGCCCAGCTGGAGCAGCGCCGGACCTCGTCCGCCCACGCCCGGTTGAGCGCCGCGATCTCCCGCGCGTGCGGAGTGTCCGGCTGCGGGAAGACCACGAGCGTGGTGGGAAGCCCGGCGAGGCGGCCGTGGACGGCCGTCGCCAGGCAGTGGTGCGACGCCTCCACCCCGGAGGTGATGAGCCGCCGGTGCCCTTCCGCCCTGGCCGCCGCCACCAGGTACTCCAGCTTCCGCACCTTGTTGCCGCCGTAAAGCGGGCTGGACCGATCGTCGCGCTTCACCCACAGCTCGCCCGTGAAGCCGCCTGCGACACCGGCCACGCGCTCCACCGCTGTGGGCCAGTCCCCCAGCGGAAGCCACGGGATCTGCGCCTCCAGACCGGGGAGTGCGCGGAAGAGCGGGTTTGATGACAGGGTGTCGTGCATTCCGGCAAAGTAACAGCCGGTCTGGCGCGCGCACGTCCCTCGTCGCATGCTCACCCGGAATGAACCCATCCCCGCCCGACCCGACCGCTGCGCGGAACCGCTGGCGCGGACTGCTCTCCGGGAACGTGCTCTGGCTGAGCGTCGCATCGTTCCTCAACGACGCGTCCAGCGAGATGATCTTCCCGCTCCTCCCCGCGTTCCTCGTCGGCACGCTCGGCGCGAGCGCCGTCTTCCTCGGCCTCGTGGAAGGCGTGGCGGAGACCACCGCGTCGTTCGTCAAGCTCGCGGGCGGCTGGGCGTCCGACCGCCTGCGGCGACGACGCGCCCTCGTCGCCTGGGGCTACGCCATCGCCGCGGCCACCCGGCCCCTCATCGCCGCCGCTGTCCGCCCCTGGCACGTGCTGTCGATCCGCTTCGCCGACCGCGTCGGGAAAGGTGTCCGCACCGCGCCCCGCGACGCGCTCCTGGCCGATTCCGTTCCCGGCGACCGCCGCGGCCGCGCGTTCGGGATCCATCGCGCCGCCGACCACGCAGGCGCGGTGGTCGGACCACTCCTCGCCGCCGGCCTCCTCCTGGTCTGGCCCGGGCGGCTCCGCCTCGTGTTCCTCCTGGCCGCCATTCCCGCCGCCCTGGCGGTGGCCATCATCGCGCTGCGCGTCCGCGAGATCCTGCCGCCAGGGACAGCAGCCGCATCAGCGCGAAGGGCCGGCCTGACCGGTGGCGGAGCGGACGCGGTCGGCGAATCCGCCGCACCCGCCACCGCCCCTGATGCCGATTTCGCCCCGGCGAGGCTGGGACGCGGCTTCGTCGCATACCTGGCGGTGCTGGTGCTGTTCACGCTCGGCAACGCTTCCGACGCCTTCCTGCTCCTCCGCGCGCAGTCGCTCGGCGTGAGCCTCGCCCTGATCCCGATCCTTTGGGGCGCGTTCCACGTGAGCAAGATGGGATGGAACCTCGTGGGTGGTGGCGTTGCGGATCGCATCGGGCCGGTTCCGGGCATCGTCGCCGGGTGGGTCGTCTACGCGGCCAGCTATGCCGGCTTCGCCATGGCGACGCGACCCTGGCACGCGTGGGCGCTGTTCGGCATCTACGGCCTCTTCTATGGCCTCACCGAGCCGACGGAGAAGGCGCTCGTTGCCGGACTGGCTCCCTCGGCCGCCCGCGCCAGGGCGTTCGGCGCCTACCACTTCGCCATTGGCATCGCCGCGCTCCCCGCAAGCGTCCTCTTCGGCGCCGTCTGGGAAATCTGGAGTCCCGCCGTGGCGTTCCTGCTTGGCGCGGCGCTCGCGATCCTGGCGGCGCTCCTCCTCCCCGCTGCGGTCCGTCGGGCGGGGAGAACCGGGCGTGTGGACGCCGAAGGCTCATGACCCTCGGACCCGGCTGGATCCCGCCGCTCCGTCGCCGGGCCGCGCGTCAACCGTCCTGGTCGCCCCCTGCCGACCCGCCCTCCTCACCCGGGCCGTTCCCGGCGCGGACGTCCGAAGGCGGGCGGGGCTCCGCCCGCTCGAGGGCTTTCCAGGTCCGCGCGGCGATGGCGCGGATCAGCTCGGCCTCGCGTTCGTCCACGCTGGCGCGGCGCACGATGGCACGGAGCGTCCGCAGCACCGCGTCCGGGTTCTTGCCACCGCGATAGAAGTTGATGGCCTGGAGGTGCCGGTCGACGTGCTCGAAGACGTCGGCCAGGTGCGCGGTGGTGGCGGGTGCCGCATCACGGCGCGGCCGGGGCAGCGGTTTCTCGCTGCCCGGTCCGGCCAGCCAGAGCTCGTAGCAGACCAGCAGCGCCGCCTGTGCCAGGTTCAGCGATGGCCGCTCGGGGTCGGTGGGCACGGTCCAGATGCGGTCGCAGCGATCGAGCTGCTCGTTCGTCAGCCCGATGTCCTCGCGGCCGAAGACAATGGCCACGGGGCCGCGGCCCGTCCCGGCGAGGCGCAGGATGTGGTCGACACCGTCGCGCGGGTGCTCCCAGGCGTGTCGCATGGCCCTGCGCCGCGCCGTGGTGCCCACCACTTCAACCGCATCGGCCGTGGCCTCTTCCAGCGTGTCGAAGAACTCCGCCCTGTCGCGCACGATCTCGGACCCGTGGGCGATGCCTTCGATCCGGTACTCGTCCCATTCCGCGGGATTGACCAGTCGGAGCCGGCGCAGGCCGGTGTTCATCATGGCGCGGATGGTACCGGCGATGTTGACCCGGTCCTGTGGCTCGTTCAGGACGACGACGACGTTTTCCTGCAGCAGCTCTCGGTTCTCCATGGCGGGTAAGGTAGCAGGTTGCGGGCGGGCGGCGGCAGGCCGGCCCCCGTCGCCCGTCCCTGCTGCGTCCTACCTCGCCGGCGGAGCGGTCGTCGCTTCCACCTCCACGCCAAGCAGCTCGATCTCGGTGGCCGGCTGCCACACCTGGAGGATGGGGAACCGGGCGCCGAACCAGGCGAGAGCGCCGATGAGGAGGCCCAGCATGGCCACGGCGGCGCCCACCTCCGGGAGACCGAACAGGAGCTCGGGCGCGTCGGGGTAGAGCGTCGGGTACACCAGGATGTATCGCTCCAGCCACAGGCCGAAGAGGCTGACGAACGCCACGAGGGCGAGCACCACGGGCGTCTTCTTCGCCCGCACACCGAGCAGGCTGAAGAAGGGGAGGACGAACAGGAACAGGCCGATGACGATGGAGAGCGGCCGGTACGGCGCGCCGAGCCGGTGCACCAGGAAGCTCTGCTCGTTCGGCAGCTTGCCGTACCAGATCACGATGTACTGGGACCAGAACAGATAGGCCCAGAAGATGGAGAACGCGAAGAAGAGCTTCCCCAGGTCGTGGAGGTTCGCGCCTTCCACGTATTCCTCGAGCCCGAGCCGCCACCGGTACAGCACGGCCACCACGGCCGTCGCTGCGATCCCGCCCAGGAACGCCGCCATGAAGACGTACGGCCCAATGAGCGTGCTCAGCCATTCGGGGTCCAGCGACATGACGAAATCGATGGCGATGAAGCTGAACGCGAACGCGTAGACCAGCGCCATCGCCGGCGCCAGCCGGCTCAATCGCCGCTGCGCCCGCTCTTCCTCCAGCTCCTGCCCACTCCACCCGCGAGTCAGGCGGTCGAAAGTGCCCCAGCCGGCATCGCGCGCGAGTCCCGCGTCCGGCCGCAGCTGCCAGTACACGAAGATCAGCGAGAGCGCGAGAAGCGCCGCCAGCGAAACCACGTGCCGCCCCCACAGGAACGGCATGTTCAGGTAGGCCGCTTTCGCTCCCACGTCCTCGTGCAGCCAGGGGAACAGGTGCGGCGCGCCCCAGATCAGGAGCGGTGGGAGCAGCAGGATGTAGGCGATGGGGAGGAACGCGCTGAACGACGCAGCAATGCGCCGGATCGGGCGGGACCACACGCCGCGGGTCATGGCGACCACGGCGGCCAGAATCACGGCGCCCTGGGCGATGCCGGCGAAGAAGATCCAGTTGTACGTGTAGGCGCGCCACGCGCGGTTCGCGTCGCCGGTCAGGGCGATGGCCCATGCAATGGCGCCCGCCGCGAACAGCACTCCCGCCGCCGCGAACAGCGGCATCGGTCGCTCCAGCCGCCGGAGCGGGTACTCCTTCAGCTCCCCGATGTCGTGCGCCATGCTACTCCTGCCCCTGCATTGTCGTGTCCGCCGCCGCGGCGCCGGCGGCCCCGGGCTCCGGCGGCATCACGAGGCCCGGCAGCTGCACCGGGATCGGCTCGTTCCCCTGCTGGAGGTACCGGACGTAGTTGACCACGGCCCAGCGGTGCGACGGCGGGATCCGGTCGTAGCTCGGCATGAGGCCTCGTCCCAGCCGGATCATGCCATAGATGTAGCCGTCACTCCGGTTCACGGTGGTCGGCAGCATCAGGTTCGTCGCCAGCGGGAACTTCCCCGGCGCGACGATCGGTCCGTTCCCCACGCCCGTCGCGCCGTGGCAGACCGCGCAGTTCGTCATGAACGTTTCCGCGCCCACCTCGAGTACCGCATCGCTCATCGGCAGCGGGTTGGTCATCGTGTCCGCCCACGCCCGGATCCCCGCGTCCGTGGACTCCACCGCCGGCTCCCACTTCCCCCCCGGTCCGGCCACTGGAACCGAGTTCGCCGGCGCAGGACGCGGCGCCTCGTACGGATCGAAGAATGGCGCCTCGTGCATGAAGTCCAGGAACGGCACCGAGGCCATGGCGTTCTCGATGCGTGTGCACCCGCCCAGCACCAGCGTGCTCGCCGCCACCACCCCCAGCAGCGCCGCCCGAAGCTCACGCCGCATGGTCCCCCTCCTCATCCCACGGCTGCACTTCCACCGCCCCGTTCTCCTTCAGGATCCGGCTCGCGTCCTCGCCCCGCCCTTCCGGCGCGTCCACGAGCACGCCGAACTGGCCGGCCGAGAACGTGGGGTCATACGCGATCCCCCGACCTGGCGCCCCCAGCCTCGCATTGATGAACAGGCCGACCACCGTTGCCAGGGCGCCGAACAGGATCGTCAGCTCGAAGCCGATCACCACGAACGCAGGCAGCGCGATGATCGCCTTGCCACCGGTGACGAGCGGCCAGTCCAGTGAAGTCCAGATCGCCAGCGCGAATCCCAATGCCGCGCCCGTGAGCCCGCCCACCAGCGTGTACAGCCGCACCGGGCTCTGCGGCCGATGCAGCGCGTGCTCCAGATCGTGCTGGGGCAGCGGAGAGTAGGTCTCCACGTCCGTGAGCCCCGCCGCGCGCAGCTTGCCAATGGCCGCCGTCGCAGTGTCCACTTCCGGGAACACGCCCAGGTACCGTCCGCCCGCCATTACTCGTCCTCCTCGGTGCGCGCGCCGGGCGCCAGCAGCTCGCCCGTGCTGCGCCGGGCCGGGTCCCGGCCGCGGCGCCGGGGCGCCGGCAGCACTTCCTTGAGCTCGGCCACGGACACGGGCGGCAGCACGCGCATGAAGAGCAGGAACCACATGAAGAACCAGCCGAAGCTCCCCACCATGATCCCCATCTCGACCCAGCTCGGCTTGTACACGTTCCACTGCCACGGCTCGTATTCGTGACCCAGGCTGGTCACGATGATCACGAACCGCTCGAACCACATGCCAATGTTCACGAAGATGGTCACCGTGAACAGAGCCGGGATGCTCGTCCGCACTTTCCTGAACCAGAGTACCTGCGGAATCACCGAGTTGCACAGCACCATGATGGACGCCGCCCACCAGTAGTTGGTGATCAGCCCGGCGATGATGTACTGACCCTCCTGGTGCGGCGGCTCCCCGCTGTACCAGACCATGAACACTTCCGCCGCATAGGCGTAGGTGACGATCAGCCCCGTCAGCAGGATCAGCTTCGACATGGCGTCGAAGTGCTTTTCCGTGAAGTAGGCCTCCAGGCCGAAGATCTTCCGGATCGGGATCAGCAGCGTGATCACCATGGCGATCCCGCTGAAGATGGCGCCGGCCACGAAGTAGGGGGCGAAGATCGTGGAGTGCCAGCCCGGGACGATGCTCATGGCGAAGTCCCAGGACACTACGCTGTGCACCGACAGCACCAGTGGTGTGGCCAGCGCGGCCAGGTACAGGTAGGCGCGGTTGAAATGCAGCCACTGCCGCCCGCTCCCGCGCCAGCCGAAGCTCAGAGCCGTGTACAGCTTCTTCCGCCACGGCACCGTCGTGGAGTCCCTCGCCGCCGCGATATCCGGGATCATCCCGATCAGGAAGAATGTGGCGCTCACCGTCAGGTACGTGCTGATCGCGAATACGTCCCAGACAAGCGGGCTGCGGAAGTTCGGCCAGATGGTCCGCTGGTTCGGGTACGGGATCAGCCAGTAGAAGACGAACGGTCGCCCCAGGTGGATGATCGGGAACAGCCCCGCAGTCATCACCGCGAACACCGTCATGGCTTCGGCCGCGCGATAGATCGACTGCCGCCACCGCGCCCGGAACAGGAACAGGATGGCGGAGATGAGCGTCCCCGAGTGGGCGATCCCGACCCAGAAGACGAACGTCGTGATGTAGACGCCCCACCCGATAGGGTTCATCAGCCCGCTCATCCCGATGCCGAGATAGAGCTGGGTGAAGAAGCTGAACGCCAGCAGCCCGACGGCGGCGACGGCGAACGCAAGCAGGATGAAGTAGGTGCGCCCGGGACGGCTCAGGATCTTGAGGACGTCCCGATTGACGTCGGTGTACCGCTCGACCTCCGGGTGCGTCTCGGAGCGAACGACTTTGGGCATCAGTCCTCCGCTCCTTCCGTCGCGTGCGTCACCACCGGCTGCAGGTAGACGATCGCCGACTGGGTGTTCAGCTCGTCGAACACGCGGAAGCCGCGTCCGGACAGCGCCACCTGGACCACGCGCGATTCCGGGTTCTTCATGTCGCCGAAGACAATGGCGTTGCCTGGGCAGGTCTGCGCGCAGGCGGGCACGATCTCGCCATCGCGCACCACGCGCCCGTCCACCCTGGCCCGCCGCTCGGTCTCACGGATGCGCTGCACGCAGAACGTGCACTTCTCCATGATCCCCTTCTCCCGTACGGTCACGTCCGGGTTCAGCTGCCAGTTGAGCGGCTCCGGCCACTCGTAGCTGAAGAAGTTGAAATAGCGGACCTTGTACGGGCAGTTGTTCGCGCAGTAGCGCGTGCCCACGCAACGGTTGTAGACCTGTCCGTTCAGGCCGTCCGGGGTGTGATAGGACGCATAGACGGGGCACACCGGCTCGCATGGCGCATTGCCGCATTGCTGGCAGAGCATGGGGAGAAAGTTCGTCCCCCGGGGCGTACCGTCCTCCTCGAGCTCGAAATACCGCTCGATGCGCATCCACTGGATCAGACGACCCTGCGCCACCAGCTCGGGGCCGACCATGCCGATGTTGTTCTCGGCCTGGCACGCCGTCTGGCAGGCGCTGCAGCCGATGCACCGCTCCAGGTCGATCGCCATCCCCCAGCGCGGTACGGCCTCCGTGTACTCACCGTAGTGCGTGCCCGGGGGCGGATAATCCTGCGGCGCGGCGCCCATGGGCACCGGCGCGAAACCGCCCGAGCCCTGCAGCTGCCAGACTGTCTCTTCCATGGGGTGAGCTTCTCGATGGGCGTGTGTTCGCGCGACGCCCTCGCTTTCCTCCGCCGCCGCCACCCCGGTGCCCGCGCCCGCTTCGGTGCCCTCCGCCGGAGCCACGCCAGCCGCACCACCGTGCGCCACCGCTCCGGCCACGCCGGCGCCCCGGGCACCATCCGCGGCGATGGCTTCCTGCAACGTCATCTTCTCGATGATGTCCCGTCCGCTCTCCGTTTCCTGGGTGGACGAGAACGGCTGCCGCTCCCACCGCCCGGTGGGCGTGACCGCGGCCCGGACCTGGATCCAGGCCAGCGTGCCGGACGGGGCGTCGTACGCCGGCGCCAGCAGCTGCGTGGGATTCACTCCGCGATCCCGCGCGTAGCGGCCGAAATGCTCGTGCCCCTGCCCCAGCTGAATGGCAATGGTGTCTTCGCGCATCCCGGGATGCCGCCAGACCGGCAGCTCCAGGCTGCCATTCGGCGTCGTCACCGTGACGATGTGCCCGTCGTCCAGTCCCAGGTCGTCCGCCGCACGAGGATGGATCTCCAGCACGGTGCCCCACGTATGCTTGCTGATCGGGTCCGGCAGCTCCTGCAGCCACGGCCGGTTGGCCAGCCGGCCGTCGTAGAAGCGATACGAGGGGTAGACGACGAGGGCGAACTCCCCATCTCCCGCCAGCGGCGCCGGCTCCGCCGTCAGTCTGGCGATCCCGCCCGCGCCGGGCGCCGCCGCCGTGGCCCCGGAAGCGTTCTCCGGAAGAACGACCACCCCCTCCGACAGCGCCTGCGTCCACCACACGTCGAAGCTGCCGCCATCTCCCGCGCGCGCCTGCACGCCGTGCCAGCGCTCCCGCAGGTAGTCGTAGAACGTCGTGGCCCGGGTGGTCAGCGGGGCGCCGGCACGTCGCGCCACCGACAGCAGCACGTCGCCGGTCTGCTTGGTGTCGAACACCGGCGTCATCACGGGCTGGATCAGCGAATGAACACCCGGCCGCGGCTCGTAATCACCCCACGCTTCCAGGAAATGATGGTCCGGGAGAACCACGTGCGCGCGGGCAGCCGTGTCATCCAGCCAGGGAGAGAACGAGGCGAGCAGCGGTACCTGGCTCAGCGCCGCCTCCACCCGCGCACGGTCGGGAAGGTCGTAGAGCGGATTCGGACCGTGCACCAGGAGGATCGAAACCCGACCGGCCGCCATGTCCTCCACCAGCGCCGCCATCTCGCGGTACGACGTCAGTCCTTCCGGCGCCGGCCCCGGGCGCACGGCGCGGCCCACGTTCCCGGCCGCTTCGTTCAGCACGGCCACTGCAAGGGCCAGCGTGGTCGCCGCCTCGCCCGTGGTACCCACGCCCGGGCCGACCGCCAGCGATCGACCGCCGTTCGCGAACACTTCCGCCGCCGCCACGATCCGCTCCAACGGCACCCCGGCCGCTTCCGCGGCGCGCGCCGGGTCCACGGGCGGGAGCATGCCCAGGGCGGCGCCGCCGAGGCCGGTCCGCTCGCCCACGAGCCGCGCCATCGCAAGCGCCACCAGGTGCTCCGTTCCCGCCCGTGCCGGCAGCCACTCGTCCGCGTTCAGGTCCGTGAGCGACTGGTGCGGCGTCACCGAGATCAGTCGCCCGCGCCGACCGTTCGCGTACGCGTGGCTCTCGACCCAGCCGTGCGCATAGTCCACCGGCGACAGCCACGTCTCCATGAAGTCCGCGCCGAACGTGACGACTACCTCGGCCTGCGAGAAGTCGTGGATCGGGATCGCCTCCCGCCCGTAGAGCGCGCCATACGCCGCCCGGATCGGGCCGTGCGAGAACGACTCGAACTTCACCCGCCGCACACCCATCGCCCCGCACCACTCGTCGAGCAGCGCGTCCATGCTGCCCGCCTCCGGACGCGTCAGGAACACCGCTTCGCCCGCCGCCGAACCAAGCGCGTCCGCCAGCGACTGCTCCGCGCGGTCCCAGCTCACTCGCGTCCACCGCCCCGCATCGCGCACCAGCGCCTGCGGCACACGGTCCGGGTCGTACACCCCGTGCAGCGACGCCTGCCCGCGCGCGCACAGCTTGCCGTGCGAGATCGGTGACGCTGCGCTGCCCTCCGCCTTGAGCGCCCGCCCCTCCCGCGTCCGCACCGTCATTCCGCACCCGGCGGGACACTCCCGGCAGGTGGTGCGGTAATACGTCGACATGCCGGGGACCACGTCCTCCTGCTGGATCACGTACGGGAGCAGGCGGTCCGGCGCATCCGAGCAGCCAGTGAGCGCGGCGCCTGCGCCCGCGACGCCGAGCACCTTCAGGAAGTCCCGCCGCTCGATCCCGCTCCCCCGCGCCTCGTCGCTCGCCCCGGGGACCCTCACGGAAGGCGTCTCGCCCGCACTGCCATTCGTCACGGGACCCTGTCTGCTGGGTGTGTCGTTGGAAGCCATGGGCGCGTCAGTAGTGGCACACGAAACAGTCCGTGCGCACTCCGCGCTCGCGGTGGCACTGCAGGCACCAGCCCATCCGCAGATCCTGCTGCTTCACCACCGTCACCATCGCCTGCACCTGACCGTGGCAGTCCTGGCATTCCAGGCTGTCCGCGTTCACGTGCACGTAATGCGGGAAATGGACGTGATCCGGCAGGTCGTGGATCCGGACCCACGGGATCGGCTTCTTCGCGTTCCAGTACGCCGTCAGTGTCCGCACACCGGGACTGTCCGCCGCCACCATCGGCACGCCGCCCGGGATATGGCATCCCGCGCACACCGACACCGGCGGAATCCCCGCATCCACCGACCGGTCGGCCGAGAAGTGGCAGTACAGGCAGGGAATGTCGTTCTGACCGACATGGATGTCGTGCGGGAACGGGATCGGCTGGGCGATTTCTCCGCCACCCGTGAAGGTCACTGCCGCAGCGGCGCCCGCCGCGAGCAGGACAACGATCCCGACAGCAATGAGGGTCCCTCGTCCCATCCACGATCCCCGTGAGACGGCCTGTTGTGGTAGGCCCGATTACATCCGTGCCGGCATTTTCCCCACCGGCTCTAGAGGCGGCAATATTGTCACTGCGTTTTCCCCCACGCAACCCCGGAGCTCTCCCGCATTGCCGCCTTCGTGCACGCCGTGACTGTCACACCCGGACCGCACCAGGCGTTAGATTGGTGGGTGACCATGCGCGCCCTGAGCGGAAGGGAAACGCCCATTGGTAGCGGAGGCATCATGACAGGAAACCCGTACGGCGCCATGCCGGATCGTGCCACCTCCCGCCTCATGGCGGCCGCGCTGGCCACGATCCTCGCCTTCGGCGCCGCGGGCTGTGGTGGGTCATGGCACGGCGTCTCGCCGCCCGAGCTCGAAGGCAACGGGATCGAGAGCAGCGCCGGCGCCACCGTGCTGACGGCCGAAGAGCTGCACGCGGCCACGGGGTCCGTGCTGCGAGCGCTCGTGGGCAAGGTGCCGAACATGAACGTGCGGTTCGTGGGTGGGGAGCGGTGTCCGTCCATCGCGCTCCGCAGGGCCAGGGACATCAACGGCTACAACTTCCCGCTGGTGTACCTGGACGGCACGCGCTCCAACAGCACGTGCATCCTCGAGACCCTCCCCGCCGCGGAGCTCGACCGCGTGGAGATATATCCGCAAGGCTTCACCACCCGCCCGGGCTACAGCACCAGCTCCCACGGCCTGATCCTCCTCTTCAGCCGGACCGCCTGACGGCGCGCTGCCCGCCTGGGGCGCGCCGTACCCGCCGTTCCTCCCTTGCCCGATCGGAAGTGGGCACAAAAGAAACCGCCCCCCGGCCGAGGCCGGGGGGCGGTACTTCAGGAGCGCTGCTGCCGACTGCTCAGCAGCCGCCGCCCGGGTAGGGCGCCGGATCCCACCAGACGGTCCCGCAATAGTTCCCGTCCGTGCTCTGGTTCGCGATCGCCGCCTGGAGGTTGTCGTTGTTGAGCGACTGTTCCAGGCTGGGATAGGGAATCCTTCCGGGGATGAACTGGATGGTTGCATCCTCTGAAGGCACGATCTCGTTCGGGTAACCGGTCCTCCGATACTCGGAGTAGGCCTCCCACGGCATTGTGTAGAGCGCCAGCCACTTCTGGTCGATGATCTTCTCCAGGTCCGTGGTGGCGTTTCCCGTCAGTTGCACGGACGGCTGCGCGAGGTAGGCGTCCTGGACCGCCGTGCCCAGGTCCACCGGTCCATCGTTGGCCGTGTTCGAGGCGCTGACCGAGACGTTGACGCCGTTCCACAGCTCGAACGCCTGGCGGATCCCCGCCTCGTAGTACTGCTGCGCGCTGCCGCCGACGCTCCACCCGTTGAGGGCGGCCTCGGCCAGCAGGAAGTTGACCTCCGCCGCGGTCAGGAGGTACTGCGGCGTGGCCGGGTCGGCGCGGAAGTGCCGGCCGATGCGGGAGATCAGCACCGGCTGAGGCACGCTCCCGCTGGCGATTCCGTTCCGCTCGCCACGGTAGATCATCCCGTTGTACGTCACCTGGCAGGGCACCTGCCCCGCGTGGCCACACCAGCTGGCGGTGAAGTCCGTGGTCTGGTCCAGCGACGGATTCGCGTAGACCATGATCCGCGGATCGTTGAACTTGTTCAGGACGCCCACCAGCGTGTTGCTCACCGTATGGTCATCCCGGGAGCCGCCCCCACCCAGCGCGCCCGCGGCGTTCTCGTAGTACGGGTTCTGGTACGGCGGCGATGGCTGGTAAACCAGCCCGGCATTATCGTCGTTCGTGAGGATCAGTGGCTGCGTGGCCAGTGCCTCGACGAGGCTGCGCGCGCCCGCCGGGTCCACGTCCGACATCCGCATGGCGAGCCGGAGCCGGAGGGAGTTGGTGAACTTGATCCACTGGCTCATGTCGCCGCCGTAGATCAGGTCCGCGTCCGAGAAGGAGCCGGCGCCGGGGCTCATCATCCCGACCGCCGTCTGCAGCTCGCTCAGCAGCGTGCCGTACAGCTCCTGCTGCGAGTCGTAGACCGGGGCCGTGATCGGCTCAGCCGCGTCGGCCTGGAGCGCCTGCGTGTAGGGGATGTCCCCGTACAGGTCGGTCAGGATCGTAGCGGTGTACGCCTTGCCGACCATGCCGATGGCGGACTGGTTGTCGCCCTTGGCCGGGTCACCCTCTTCGGCAACCTGCTGCCCCTTCTTGATGATCACGGCCCAGTCCTTCATCGGGCCGGAGTACATGGCGTTCCAGAGATTGTTGATGGTGGCGTCACGGAGCTCGTACTGGTCCTCCTCCGTGTACTGGATCTTCGCCCAGTGCTGCACGAAGATCCCCGTCATCTCCAGCGTGATCCAGGTGTTCTGGCCCCCGAACTCCACCGTCTGCTGGATCGCGTTCGGCAGCAGGTACTGCGCCGGCACGTCCGTCGGTGCATTCGGGTTGTCGTTCACATCGGCCAGGCCCTTGTCGCAGGCCGCGCTGCTGAGCGCGACGCCGACAAGCAGTGCGGCCGTTAGCGTATAGCGTTTCATGTTCATCCTCGTCATCGGGTGCCGTTACGGCCGCACGGTCACGGTGAAGCCGATGCTCCTGGCCGTCGGGAACTGTCCGAACTCCAGGCCCTGGACGTTGCCCGCGCTGAACGCGGTCTCCGGGTCGATGTTCGGCATGTCCGTCCACAGCGCCAGGTTCCGGCCGATCAGGGCGATGTCCGCCGAGCCGAAGCCCAGCTTGGTCACCCACGAATTCGGCAGCCGGACGCCCAGCTTCAGCTCGCGCAGCTTGACGTAGCTGGCGTCGTGGATGTACGGCTCGTGGCCCGGGTACGAACCCTCGAAATAATCCTGCGGGCACGCGGCCACCGCGTTTGCACCCGAGTTGTCCACCAGGTTCCCATTGGCGTCGTAGTACGCCGAGTGGGGTACGACGATGCCCGGATCGCACGGGCCGTTCTCACGTCCCAGGAGCGAGCCCTCGAGCACACCCGCGTACTCGCCGAACATGTTCGTCACGCTGTACACGTCACCGCCGTGCTGCATGTCGAACAGGACGCTGAGGTCGAAGGCCTTGTAGGTGAACCGGTTGAGCAGCCCACCCGTCCAGTCCGGATTGTAGTTGCCCAGCACCCGCCGGTGCGCCGCATCCTGCCGCGGCACGCCGCTCCCCGCGCTGACGATCACACGGCCCTCGGGGTCGCCCACGCCGTCACCATCCAGGTCCTCGCGCAGCAGCGGAGTCCCGAACAGCGCACCGTACGGCTCGCCTTTCCGTGCCTCGACGTTCAGCCCCCAGTACGTCCCGAGGACCAGCGTCTGCAGGTCGCCGTACAGCTTGACGACCTCGGAATTGTTCTTGGCCCAGTTCACCGTCATGTCCCAGCGGAGCCCGTTCGGCTGCTTCACCGGCGTGAGGTTGGCCAGCAGCTCGTAGCCCCAGTTCCGGACCTCACCGGCGTTCAGCACCTGGTTGCGGTAACCGCTCGTGGCCGAGATCTGGACCGGCATGATCTGGTTGACGGTGGTGTTGTCGTAGTACGTCACGACGAAGCCCACGCGCTCGTTCAGGAACCCGAGATCCGTCCCCACCTCCCACGCGGTGGTCTCCTCGGGCTTGAGGTTGGCGTTCGGCAGCGTGTTCGGCACCGAGAAGAGCGGCAGGCCCCCGAACGGGTCGTTCGAGTTGAACGTGGCCAGCAGCTGGTACGGATCGGCGTCGTTACCCACGCGCGTCCAGCTGGCACGCAGCTTCCCGGAGGAGAGCAGGTTGCTCTGGATCCCGAAGGCGTCCGTGAAGACGAATGCGCCGGAAACGGAGGGGTAGAAGTACGAGTTGTTCGCTTCAGGGAGCGTGCTCGACCAGTCGTTCCGGCCGGTCACGTCCAGGTTCAGGTAGTTCCGGAAGTTCAGCGTGGCCGCGCCGTAGAGGCTGTTGACCCGCTTCTTCTGGATGTCGTCGTTCGTGGTCGGCGTCACGCCGGCGTTGTCCAGCGTGTAGATGCCGGGGACCACCAGCTCGGACGCGCCGTAATTCGAGAGGTGGTACTCCTGGTCCCGGCGGTTGCCGCCGGCGTTCACCGTCAGCGTCAGGTCCGAGGTCAGGTTCCGCGTGCCCGTGATCAGGAAGTCCGTGTTGGTCTCACGGTTGAAGATCTCGTCGTGCGCGAAGGCGCCGCGCGGATTGCCGCCGCCGTACGTGCCCCACGCGTAGTTGCGCTGACGTGATTTCTGGTACCAGTCCGTGCCGGAGCGCACCGTTGCGGTGAGCCAGTCCGTGAAGTCGTAGCTCAGCAGCGCGTGCCCGAGCACGTGGTCCGTCACGGCGCTGTTCGTGTTCTCGTACGCCTCGACATACGGATTGTCGTGGTACGAGTAGTTCCAGTTGTAGTAGTCGTTGCCCAGCACGCAGCCGGGGCGCGTATCGCCCGCCACGCACTTGTAGTTCTTCAGCGATGCGACGTCCACCTGCCGGCCGAACCAGATGAACTGCTGCATCACGTTGATGCCGGTGTACCCCGTCGCGGGCAGGTTGTCGACGTTGTTCTTCATGTAGTCGATGGCACCCTCGGCCCGCATCCGGTCGGTGACATCCAGCCCGCCGGCCAGTGAGGCGCCGAGCCGATTGATCTCGTTGTTCGGGTACATGCCATTCTGCTGCATGTTGGTCACGGATAGACGCACGTTGCTCCGCTCGTCGCTGCGCGCGATCGCCACGTTCGTGTTCACCGTCACACCCGTCTCGAAGAAGTCACGGACGTTGTTCGGGTGCGGGCACCACGGCTGGTTCTTCCCGCTGAACTGGTCCACCAGCGTGTCACAGCTCAGCGCCGGGCCCCAGCTCTCGTCCATGCCGTCCGCCACGCCGCCCCAGTTGCCGTCGGCCCACTGGAACTCGCCGCTCGAGCCCTGGCCGTACTTGTTCTGGTAGTCCGGCAGGCGCAGCGGCGTGTCGAACATGGTCGACACGGTGGCGCTGATCCCGAGACCGGCACCGTGATAGCCCTTCTTCGTCGTGATGACCACGGCGCCGTTCGCGGCCCGCGAGCCATAGAGCGCAGCGGCGTTCGGGCCCTTCAGCACCGAGATCGACTCGATGTTGTTCGGATCGAGGTCGCCCGCACTGTTGGCGTAGTTGTAGCCGCCACCCGTCGCGTTGCTGGTGCCGTTGTTCGACCGCGAGCTGTTGTCGATCGGGATGCCATCGACCACGAACAGCGGCTGGTTGTTGCCGTTGATCGAGCTCGCGCCGCGGATCACGATGCGGGACGCGCCGCCCGGGCCGGCCGTGTTCGTGATGTGCACGCCCGCAACGTTGCCGTGCAGCGCGTCCACCACGTTCAGCTTCGGCACTTCGGAGATCTGCTCCGCGCTGACGTCCTGCACGGAGTAGCCGAGGCTGCGCTTCTCACGCTGGATCCCGAGCGCCGTCACGGTGAGGCCCTCGAGGCCGATCGCCTCCCGGGTCATCGTCACGTTGACCACGGGACCGGTGATCTCGCGCTCCATCGTTCGATAGCCGAGATAGCTGAAGACCAGCTCGCCGGAGCCGGCGGGGACGCGAATGGCGAAATTACCGTTGCCGTCCGACAGCGTGCCTACCGTGGTGCCCTTCACCACGATCTGCACGCCCGCCAGCGGCTGTCCCGAGTCCTCGGCCGTCACCTGGCCGGTTACTCGGTTTTCCTGGGCGCTCAGCCACGTCGGCACTGAAAGCAGCGCCGCGATGGCGAGAGCCCGCCGCAGGTTGGAATACATACATCCTCCAGGGAAAGGAAACTGGTTCGGAGAGGCGGCCACTTCATACCGCTGCGGGAGACCCCATCTCCCGGTACGGGAGACCCCATCTCCCGGTAATCGAATGCGCGGCACACGCCGCCCCGGGCGGCCGTGATTCGAATCCGAATGCGACGGTCCGGGGATCCGGGTGCAGGTGTTCGGTAGGACACCCGGCATTCCAGCGCTCCGGCAGTGGCAGCTGCCCCATGGAGCGGGGCCGACGCGATTCTTTGGGGGGACCCGGTCAACACCGGGCCGATGGTACAGGGTGCAGTAACTCTACGGCGTCGGAGACCTCCTTGCAGTAGTGGATGTGAAAGCTGCGCGGCCTCCGCTGTTCGCGGTGCCGGTCGCGCGAGCTTTCCAGCCGATAGGGGACTTAAGCCGCGGGCGCCCCGAAGTCAACCCTTGTCGACCCGCGGCAGCTCACCGCCCCACCGTTCCCGGCGTACGGGAAATCAGGAGGATCGCCACCGCCACCGCCACGACGGCGGCCCCGGTCAGCCACGCCGTCCGTTTCCCCGCCCGCGCGGACGTCTCCAGTGCGTGCGGCAGCAGGACCATCAGCGCCACCACCACCGTGGATGCGGCCGCGATCAGCCAGCTCCCGCCGCCGCCCCGCGCCTGCGTCCCAGCCCCCGGGTGCAACAGGAGAAGATGCGCACCGGTCACCGCCACGAACACGACCAGACCGAGCGTCACGGCGACCCCGGTCCTCCGCCCTGCCGCGGGCTCCAGCACCCGTGCGATCAGGAGCAGGGCGGCGCCGTGCCCCACGGCGAGGGCGACCACTCCGGCCGTTCCGGCTCCTCGCGCAAGGAAGCCAGCGGCCATCAGCGCCGCCAGTGCCACGGCGGCCGCGCGTGTTCGTGTCAGGTCGCTGTGCCCGAGCAGCACGGCCATGGCCGCGCCAGCGCCGCATGCGCCGGCCAGCGCCGCCATCGCGAACGGCGCCCCCGCCCATGCGGCGACGGCCGCGGCGTTCCCGAGGAATTGCAGGTCGAGGAACAGGAGGAGCCCGAGGGCGAGGGCGCCCCGTCGTCGCAGACCTCCGGACCTGCGTTCCAGGCCGCGCGGCGGCTCGCCCGCGTCAGTTGCGCGCTCGAACACCCCGGCGCTGGCCAGCAGCGCGATCGAAAGCGCGAGTTGAACGGGCAGCCAGGCGCCGGCGAGGGATGGATCGCGGCCTCCGCCGGGGAGGCGCAGCAGCTGGTCCACCACGAGTCCCGACACTGCGCCCGCCATGACCGCGCCTCGATCCAGCCAGCCGCTTCCCCAGGCCAGGAAGAGACCGGCAAAAGCCAGTACCAGGGCGGCGCCCGCGAGCCGGGTCGGGAGCGCGGGATGGATCATCGGCACGCGGAAGATGGCCACGCCCGCCGCGGCCACCGCCACCGCACCGCCGCGCTCGAGCCACCGCGGCAGCGGCAGGAGCGGCAGGAGGAGGGCGAGCAGCGAAGCTCCGAGCAACGCCGCCCGCCCGGGTGAGAGGGCGGGCCCGGCGGTGTCACGGGCCAGCCCCAGGGCGGCCGGGAAGAACGCTCGCTGCGCCTCCGCCAGAAACAGGAAGACCAGGGCGCTCGTCATCAGCGACCTCGCCCATGCACGCGGCGGCATCCGGCCGCTCAGTCGGCTCCTCCAGCTGGCGACGGAGCCGATGCGGGGGTCGGTGCCGCCGTCGAGCGCGACGATAGCTCCGGCCGCCGGCGCCGCTCAGGCACCCGGTGCCTCGAGGAAGCGATAGGGAGCCGATGGGCCGTCCAGCTCGACCGTCAGGCCGAGAAGCCGGGCTCGCTCCCTGGCCGCGACCACCCGGGTTCGGAGCGTCGGCTCCGTGCCGCGCGCCACCAGCAGCGCCGTGCTGGCGAGCACCGGCACCCCTGCGGGCGGGGTGAGCGGGCGCACCGATTCCGCCACCGCTTCGATCCCGGCCATCAGGTCCCGCGCCAGCCGATGCGCCGCCGCCCGACCCTCGTTCCGGGCGACGCTCGAGCGCCGCTTGTGCAGGGGGAACCTGTCTCCGGGCTTCGCCGCCGCGATCGCACGCTCGACCGCAGCGACTTCCTCCGATATTTCCGCGAGGTTCTCGTCCAGCTCCGCCATGTCGTATCCCACGGTCAGGTCCCACTCGCGGAGCCCCCGGAACCGATTCAGCTCCCGCCCGATCCGATCCGCATCGTGCGCGGCCGATTCGAGCAGCGTCCTTCGCGTGCTGAACACGTTCAGCAGGCGGGAGGGGAGGATGGTCGTGTGCTCGACGAACCAGCGGATGGCCTCTTCGTGATGCAGTCCGAGCTCCGAGATCCACGCCATGTCGGCGCAGTTCCGCTCCAGCCCGCGGCCCATGAACTCGCCCCGGTCCACCGACGAGACCACCGCCAGGAAGGAAAGGTCGTCGGCGCCGGCGAGCTCCACGCTCCCGCGCCCGACGCCGCGCAGGCCGCCGCGTGGAAGCCGCGCGTCTGCCGGGACGAAGCCGTACAGATAGATTGGGTTCATCCGCGCACGGGTGCTCCTGCGACAGGGTCTCGCTCTTCTGCCATTGCTGCGGCACCTCTTGCGCTGCAAACTTGATCGAGGGCGGCGGCCGCAGTCAACGATGGCGAGCATGCCGGCCGCCGTACGAGTCGGGCTCGCGCCGCGCAGATGCCAGCTTCGTGCCGTGCATTCCGTCTCCGGCCGAAGTGCCGGCCACGCGTGTCCGGCGGAGCCCCCCGGAGAATCGGCGCGCCCTTTGCGGTGCCGGAGCCGGAGGCACCGGATCGCGCCGGCACCCCTGCACACGAAACCAGAGATCCATGCCGCGCACGTACGCTTTCATTCTCGCGCTGATGCTGCCGGCTGCATCCTGCACCCCCGTGCGCACCCGCGTGCCGGAGCAGCCCGAGCCTGTCGCGCGTCTCGATCGGGGCCTCGCCGCGTCCGAGGCAGGTCGGTACTCCGACGCACGGCGCGACCTCACCTGGGTCTACCTGAATTGTACCGGTCACGTGGCCGGCTATCGCGCCGCCGCCGGCCTGGCTGCGGTCGAGCTGGACCCGCGCAACCCCGAGGGCCGCCCCGCCTTCGGGACCCGCCTGCTCGGCTGGCTCATCCAGTCACCTGGCACCCCTCCCTGGACACGGCCTGCCATCGAGACCGGATACCTTCTGGCCGTGGCCCTCGGAGCGCCCCCCGCCGACGCGAGCCGCGTCCCCGGGGATTCCACCGCGGCGGGCGAGACAGCCACGGGCCAGGTGGCCTCTGGCACCCCCCTCCCCGGTGACACCGTGCCAGTCAGCCCGGACACTGCCGCTCCCCGCCCGCTCCCTGCGGCGGCGCCCTCGGCGGCCGGGCAGGCGCTGCCTGGCTGCGGCCAGGAGACGACGGTCGCGTCGGACGTCGCCTGGGTAGCGCCCCCGCTGCCCGCGCTGCCAGGCCCTTCCATGGCCGCGATCCTGGCGCTCGCGGAAGAACGGCGAGACTCCCTCGCGCAACAGCTCCGGGCCGCGCAGAGCCAGCTGGACTCGGTGCAGACCGAGCTGGAGCGCATCCGCAAGACTCTGAAGCCGTAGTCGGATGACGGTCCGGGCCCGGCTCCTCGTGACCATCGGTGGGATCATCCTCCTGCTGGTGCTCCCCTCGCTCTACGGCATCACCCAGCTGCGGCGGGTCCGCGCCATCGCCGAGGGACTCGAGGAAGTCCACGCCGGCGACGTCCTCACTCTCGGGAATCTGCGCGCCGAGCTGGCGGAGCTCGATCGCATGGTCCGCAGCTACGTCGTGGAACCCGCCGCCGAGTACCGGCAGGGCGCGAGCTCGGAAATCCGGGGCGCCCACCACAATCTCGACAGGCTCGCGAGCTCCGGGCTGGACGGTGAGGTGTCCGCGGCGCGTGCCCGGCTCGACTCGCTCGATAACGGCGTCCGTCGCCTGGAGCAGATGATGGAATCGGGCCGGCGTGACGAAGCCACCAGCTTCCTCCTCAACCACGTCCGGCCGCTCATCGAAGGGATGCGGGCATCCCTCGGGTCCGTGGCCACCGCGCTCGACGAACGCGGCAAGCAGGCCGTGCGGGAAGCCCAGGTGGTCAGCGCCGCCGCCACCCGCACCACCATGCTCGTGGTCGTCATCGCGCTCCTCCTGACCATCATCCTCGGCCTCTGGACCACGGACGCATTGTCCCGTCCGCTCCGCCGCCTCTCGGAGGCCACCGGGGCGGTGGCCGGAGGAGACTTCAAGGCGCCCCCCCATCTCGACTATGACCGCGCCGACGAGATCGGGCACCTCTCCCGCTCCTTCGCGCTCATGACCGAGCAGCTCACCGAGCTCGACCGCCTCAAGGCCGAGTTCGTCAGCCTGGCCACGCACGAGCTGAAGACCCCGATCAACGTCATCATGGGCTACACCGAGCTCATGGAAGAGGGCCTCTACGGCGACCTCGCCCCCAGGCAGAAGGAGATCACGGGGCTGATCCGCGACCAGGCCGGCTCCCTCAGCAGGCTCGTCAATCAGCTCCTGGACCTCTCCCGCTTCGAGGCCGGCGGGCTCAGGATCGAGCCCGCTCCCGTCGAGCTGGCCGGCCTCCTCACCGACGTCGAGGCGGCGTTCCGCGCGCTGGCCACACAGAAGCGGGTCCGCTTCGAGATCGAGCTGCAGGATTCCGCGCCCGACATGGTGGTGATGGACAGGGACCGGATCCGTCACGAAGTCCTCGGCAACCTCCTCGCCAATGCGTTCAAGTTCACGGACACGGGCGGCACCGTCCGCGTGCGGGCGTGGGGAGACGATGGCGCCGTCCACATCACGGTGAACGACACCGGGGCCGGCATCCCGCAGGACCAGCTGGAGCACGTCTTCGACAAGTACTACCAGGTGGGAGCGGAAGCCAAAGCCCAGGGGAGTGGTCTCGGCCTCGCCATTGCCAAGCAGGTGGTCGACGGGCACCACGGTCGAATCACGGTCTCCAGCACGGTCGACCAGGGGACCACCTTTCACGTTACGCTCCCGGAAGGTGGCGGCGAATGAACCGCGTCTGGGACGCCGTGGTCATCGGCGCGGGCCCGGCCGGCCTGTCGGCCGCGCTGTGGCTGGCCCGCTACCGGCGTCGCACGCTGGTCATGGATGACGAACAGCCCAGGAACCGCGCAGCCTGGGCCGTTCACGGATACCCGGGGATCCGGGATCCTCGACCGGAAGTGCTGCGACAGCGGATGGACGAGCAGGCTCGCGCCGCGGGCGCCATCATCGAGCGGTGCCGCGCCGTCGGAGTGGTGGGCGCCCGCGACGACTTCACCGTCCGTCAGCACGACGGAGACCAGACCAGCGCCCGCCGGCTCCTCCTCGCCTACGGCCGAACGGATCGCGTCCCCGACATCCCCGGGCTCCGCTCACTCCTGGGAAGCTCCGTGTTCCACTGCCCTGACTGCGACGGGCCCAGTGTCACCGACCTGCGCGTCGGCGTGCTCGGCCACGACCGGAACGCGGCCGAGCTCGCTCTCTTCCTCCTGACCTGGACGCCCGATGTACGGCTCTTCACTCATGGACGCGAGCCGGACCTCGAGCCCCGCATCCTCCGGCTCCTGGATGACAACGGTATCGCCATCGAGAACGCCACGATTCACCGGGCTGTCGGTCGCGCGGGAGGTCTCGAGCACCTCGACACGGACCGGGGCAGCCTCCCCGTGGACGCCCTCTTCTTCCACTGGGGCAGTCAGCCCTCTACCACCATCGCGGCGACGCTGGGCTGCGACTGCTACTCCTCCGGCGACATCCGGGTCAACGGCCGGACCCTCGAGACTTCCGTCCCCGGCGTCTATGGCGCCGGCGACATCATCGGCCGCCCGTATCTCGCCATCAGCGCCGCCGCCGAGGGCGTCCGCGCGGCCCTCGCCATCCACCGATCCCTTCTCCCCCCCGAGTTCGACCTCTGAGGCCCGGCCCCCGCTGGCGGGCCGCCGCCCCTCGGGCCTACTTTCGTCCCATGAAACGTGATCCTCGAGGCCACCACCTGGCCACGGTCAGTCACGACGGACGCTTCTGGGATGCCTACCTCGAAGTCGACGAGTCCCCGGACCGTGGCCACCCCGTCCGCGGTCGCATCGCCTTCTCGGCCGCCGATGACCCGGACGCCGAGCCCGTACGCACCGCCACCATCTTCCTCGAGGACTCGGCACAGGAGGTCCTCGCCCGCGCGCGCGACTTCAAGACCCACCAGCTCATCGCGCTGCTCCGCTCTTCGGCACCCTGAACCCGCGGGGCCGACTACCGCGAGCCGGCGGCCGGCGCCGTGCCCGTCCACGCCAGCACCGACGCCCGGCCGGCACGCGCGAATACGTGCATCGGGTACTGGTGGCAGGTTGGCGTGTTGGTCCCGTTGACGCACCCGTTGTATCGCAACAGCGCCCGCTCCACCTGCCCCCCGGATTCCCGGAAGTAGCGCGCGAAGATCCGCGCACCCTGACAGATGTTCGTTTCAACGTCTTCCAGGTCGCGCCCGCACTCGGGATAGCTCTGCCGATGCACCGGCATCACCTGCATGAGGCCCACAGCCCCCACCGGGCTGCGCGCCGTCGGATCCAGCCACGGGTTCTCCACCAGCAGGACCGCAAGCAGAAGCCGCGGATCCATACCCACACGGTTCGACTCGCGCACCAGGGACACCGCCACCCGCGTCGCGAGCGCGCGCTGGTTCCGGTACCGAAGCAGCACACGCTCGATCGGCGCCACTTCCGCGTTGTAGTACCGTCCCGCCTGTGCCCACGCCTCCCGCACGCGCGCTACGCGCGCGGACATCTCCTGCAGCCCCGGCGACACCTCCGGCGCCGCCGCCTCCGGTGACCGTCCGCCGTCCCGCACCGAAGCGCCGGCCGGCGCTTGCGCATGGAACGCCCCGACCACCAGGCCGATCCCCACCAGCACGACTGACGGCAAACGCCGCCGCCGCGCAGGACGGGTGAATATGGATTTGGCCAGATCTATGTACATCTCCACCACCTCCCGCGTCCGCTTTGCAGAAAGTAGGGGCCGCCGGGCGGCCCCTACGGACGCGGACGGGTGCAAGCCGCATACCTCGGGAGCCGCTTGTAGGGGGCGAGCTTTGCGCCAGGAGGGCGAACGCCTATATTTTGGTGGGGAAACGCGGCCGTTTCGGAAAGGCCGCTCCAATTTTGTTCGGCGTGGGAGGGACACCTCGAATGGCGCTCTATCGGACGCTGTACTACGGGGACATGACGGTCGGTGTGGGAGGCCGGGTGACGATCCCGCAGGAGATCCGGGACGATCTCGGGATCGATGACGGCGACCTCATGACCGTGCGGGTGGAGGAGAGCCCGGATGGCACGCGTCAGATGGTGATGTGGCGTGCCAAGGCCCAGCCGGACGACACGGACGAGTAATCGGGCCGTATCTGCTGGAAGCGCCCCGGGACCCTGCGCGAGGCCCCGGGGCGTTTTTCATTGTCCTGTCCCGGAGCACTCGCCCGGCTCGGCGCGGGGCGGGAGAAGCTCAATACTCGAGGTCGACCCAGCGCAGGAGCTCGCGCAGCGGTCCCCGCCCGTCGTGGTGCCATTCCATCGGCGGCCAGGGGAGGCGATCGAACGTGGTGATGCGGGTGGCGCCGACGCGAGCCAGGGCGTGGGCAATGCCCGGGTGCCGCTCATCGGTGCAGGCGAGGGCCACGGACTGCAGCCGGGTGGCCATCGGTGCCAGGAGGTCCACCGCATCCTCCAGCTGCTCGATCGGGTGCACGTAGATGAAGCGGTTCAGGCAGGAGGCCCGGAAGACGGGCTCCGGGTCGTAGACCACCGTCCAGCTCGTCCCCTCCCCGGCGAACACCTGGACCCCTTCTCCCGCGTGGCCCCGCATCTCGGCGATGCCCCGGGACTGGTGGATGATCGACGCCTCTCCGGCCGAGATGGCTCCCCGGGGCAGCTCCCGTTCGAGGGCGCCGAGTGCGCCGGCAAGGTCCCGCGCGAAGGCGCGAGCCTCGTCATCGAGCGGACCCTCGACCCAGAGGGCGTGGAGAGAAACACACCCGTGCTGGTCGAACGTGGCCACCGCGCGGGCGACGCTGCGGGCGAGGGCGCCGCGGTCCCGTGTCAGGGCGGGCGCCGCGATCAGACCGACCGAGAGGCGGGGCCCGTGGACTACCAGGCGGTCATGGGCGGGCGCTCGCGCGCGGAAGGAGTCCACGACCTCGTCGCCACCATAGATCACGACGACATCGGCCGCTTCGAGCATGCGCCATTCGGCATCCTCGGCGCCACCCGGCCAGTAGGTCACGGCCAGCGCGTCGGCGAGGCGTGGGTCCACGGTGGCGAGGGCACGGGCGAAGAGGACGGGCAGCACTGGCTCTCCGGACGCCAGCTTCCCGACCATGGGGGACTTCACCAGGAGCGAGCGCACCATGGACGTGACGGCCACGCCCGGCACGTTCCCGGCAAAGACGTGGAACGACAGACCGGGGCCGTACGCGCGTGTGCTCCGGCCGTGACCGGCGGGTGCGAACCCATCCAGGACGGCCGGGTCGCCGAGCTCGGTCTGCAGCAGCCGGAGGAGGGCTCCGGACCGCCAGCCGGCGGTCATGCGGTCCAGGACGAGCGCCGCCATGGGAGCCGAGTACCCGGTGGCCCGGGGGATGAGGCGGACGGCCTCTTCGTGGAGGGGATCGGACGGGTCCGCGAGACGCGCGGCGGCGCTGTCGATCGCCTCGACGATCTCGCGCACGGGGCGGCGCGCGAGGTCGCGCGCCGCCTGCCGAGTGGCGCGCACGGTGGCCTCCAGCATGTCCGGCGCGGGAGCCGGGTACGCGCAGCTCAGCGTGCCCACGTCGAGGGTATCGAGCGTGCCAGGCTCCACCCCGCGCGGCAGTCGGAAGGCCATGAAGCGCTCGCTCACCCGCCGCCTCCCATGAGGAGGTCCATGGCCAGGGAGCACCCCCTCGGCGTAGCTCCCGGGACCCGGCCTTCCAGGGCGACGCCTCGCTGGTCCACGCGCCCCAGATCCTCCGTCTGCACGGCCAGCACGCTCCCCAGATTGGCCAGGTCAAGGTGTCGCAGCAGCCCGGTCTGCCCCGCCGGGAGCGGCGCCAGCGTCTCCGGCTCCACCGCCACCGTGCGCAGCCACGGTGGCCCCTGCTTGCGCGGAGCAGCCTCCACGCCCCGCGTCGCATCCCTCAAACCGCTGTCGTAGTACTGGGACAGCAGCTCGGTCATCCCGTATTCGTTGACACACGCGTGAGCCGGGAGGCCCAGGCGGTCCGCGTAGGCCTGCCGCAAGGCATCGGGCGTCACCCGCCGGCCCGCGCCCTTGTACCCGCCCGTATCCATGAGCCGGGACCCCTCGGGCAGGCGCACCTTACGGCCGTCCCGCGCCAGGGCGTCCAGCCAGTGGATGTACGCCGCGGTCGTCCCGAGCAGGAGCACCGGCCGTTCGTCCGCCTCAGCGACATCCCCCGTCGCCCCGCCGCCCACGATCGCGCGCTCCAGTGCTTCGAAGTCCACGCCCCCGGCGCTGGCCATGGTGGCGCTTCCCGGCGCGCCGAACGTCGCCATCACGTCGGCGATCATGAACGCCAGCGAGGAGTCCGGGAGCACGTCCGGCGCGGGCATGAGAGAGAGCATCCGCGGCCGCGCCCCATCCGGGAGGAGGAAAGCTTCGAACGTGGGCCGCAGGGAGGCGCGGTAGAGCGCGAGATCCGGCACGTGGTGCTCTCCCCGCCGCTCCGGGCCGCGCGTGGTGCCGCTGGTCCGGAACACCCGCTCGGCGGGCTTCCCCGGCGCGCTCAGGCGGAGCGCCTTGAACGCGGCGGTCGGAACGGCCGGGATCTCGGTCCAGTGCTCCACTGCTGACGGGGTCCGGTCCCTGGCCCGGCAATAGGCGGCATACGGGGGCACGGCTTCGAAGCACGCGCGGAACACGCGGAGGGCCAGGACCTCGAACTTCTCGTCGGTGAGGGGGACGTCCACTCCCCGCGCGAACAGCGCGATCAGCTCATCGGCCAGCGCGGATTCGTCGCTGGGCATCCGGCCTCACTGGTACCGTATCTCGAAGAACTCCTCCACGGCCGTGGCGAACGTGGCCCCTTCCACTGCGTACCGTCCCGCCAGCGGGGACAGGAGGGCCAGCGTCCGCTCGGCCATGGCCCGATAGCTCCGCTCGCCCGTGCGCCGGTACAGGTCGACGAGCAGCCGGGCGGCGAGGGAGTTCTCCTCGAACGGGCGATCGCGGAACCGGAGCGCGCCGATCGGCGGGATGCTCCGCGGGTGGTCGGCGAAGCCGCCGCTCTCCTCCCACAGCGTCCGCTCCATGTGGGCGACGAGCCGCCGCGCGCGTTCGAGCGGCGCGTCGTCCTCCGTGGCCGCGGCCACGGCGACGCACGCCCGTGCCCCATGCAGGAGGTCGAGCAGGAGCCCCGCCGGCGGCTCGGCCCCGTCCGCCGCGTAATGGCGGAGCGACTGCTCGCCATCCGGCTCCTCCCCGAGCGTGTCGAACAGGACCTGCAACGCTTCGTCGGCCCTGTCCACCCAGTCGCTGCGCCCCAGTCCACGTCCCGCGTCCGCCAGCGCGGTGATCCACATCCCGCACGAGTCCGCGTACACGGTGTCATCCACCGGTGGTGGCTCCATCCCGGAGCGGGCCGCGCTGTCCGCGGCGTAGTAGTCGCCGTCGGCGCCCTGGCTACCCGCCCACAGGCCGCCGCGCGTGAGCATCTCGTCCACCCACGACACCGTGCGCTCCGCTGCGCCCAGCCAGTCCTGACGTTCCCGCACGGCCGCACCGAACGCGAACGCCGACAGCGCCCGGGCATTCACGGCGAGCAGCTTCTCCGTCTGCGGCCGCGTCCAGTCCGCTTCCAGGGCGTAATGGAAGAAGCCGCCGGCGTGATGGTCCTCGATGTCGCCGGCGATCATTCCGTCCAGGGTTCGCTCCGCCATCAGCGCCCAGCCGGGATTCCCGGACCGCTCCGCCTGCGTGAACAGCAGCTCGATCGCTTCGGCATGTATGAACTTCGGCGCCTCGCCGAAGCCGCCGTTCCGGGGATCGAATTGCTGCTCCGCGCCCAGCAGCACATCATCGGCAGGCTCCCGGCGGATGATCCCGATCGCCGGGCGCCGCGAGCGAGCGGCCTCCATTGCCTTCCGGCGCCGGGCGATCTCTTCTTCCAGCTCCTCCCGCCGGTCGCGCCAGCCGTCCAGCACCCCGCGGGCGACGCGCCGCATCTCCTGCGCGGTCACTGCTGTCCCCGCCCAGAAGACTTCGCCCGTCGGCGCCAGGAACGCGCACGTCGGCCAGCCCTCGGAGATATAGCGCTCCTGGATCTGGGGGCTCCGGTCGGCGTCCACGCGCACGGGGATCAGCTCTTCGTTCAGCAGCCGGATGACCCCGGCATCCGAGAGCGTGGTCTCATCCAGCTCCTGGCACGCCCGACACCAGGTCGTGGTCAGGACCAGGAGAAGCGGACGCTCGCGCTCGGCGGCCTCCTCGAAAGCTTCGGGAGTCCAGTGACGCCACCGGATGTCCCCGGCGCGGTTCTCTCTCGGTGAGAAGCGGAATGGTTCTGCCATGGTGCCATGCACCATAAAGGAAAACGTGACGGCGGGCCAGAGATCAGGGCACAGCGAAACGGTCGCTGCGGGCTTCGTACCGACGCGCAGGCAGGTCCAGCACCCGGATCAGCAGCCGTTTGAGGCCGGTCCCCACCGCCCCGGGCACGGAGCCACGACCCTGTACCGCGGGGCCGAGCTGTCCGCGCAGCCAGCGCTCCAGCTCGTCCAGGTCTGAGAGCGAGAGCGTCTCCACGTCCAGGAATACCATGTAGTAGTAGTGCCCGGACTGGTGCGGGACGAGGGGCGCCCTGTACGGCGATTCCAGCGCCCGGCGGGCCTCGTCGTAGGTCGCGTAGCTGGCGAGGGAGTCGGCGCCGATCTCGCCGGCCAGAAAGCGTCGGCCGAGGGGCTCGAACGCCAGCACCGTCTCCCACGTGGCGTCGCCCACGAGGCGATCGAACAGGCGATCGCGCCACAGCTCGACGCGGAACCGCAGGCGGAGGGGGAGCCCCGAGCGCACGGCCTGCTCGAGCGCAGCGTCGTTGAGCACGCCGCCGGTGATCACGTGGGCCACACCGTCGTCCACGGTCACCGCCAGGGGGCGCTGGGCGGTGGCGGTGGCGGCCAGGCAGAGAGTGGCCGCAGCGGCCGCGAGTACGGCCCGCCGGATCATCAGAGCCGGGGACCGAGTCTCACGAAGAAATTGGCGCCATCAGTACCACTCGAGAGGGGGACGGCCAGATACAAGCCGATCGGGCCCGCCCGGATCCCGAAGCCCGCGTCATAGCGCAGATCGGATGGGCCGGTATTGAAGCGGCGTCCCAGGGACTGCTCCTCGATCCACGCCCGGCCTGCATCGGCGAAAAGCACAAGTTCGGGTGTGGTGAAGAGGTCGAAGTCGAGCCCCAGCTTCCGCCCCAGCGCCACGCCGGTGAACAGCGCGTAACGAAGCTCCGCCTGCACGAGCACGGCGCGATCGCAGCCGTAGTACGAGTAATGCCCCTCGACCAGCGGGGCGCGAGAGCGGGCGCCGCAGTCGAGCTGCATCTGTCGATAGCCGGGCAGCGTTCCCTCGCCGCCGAGCGCATGCTGCCGCTGCGCCGGGAGCGCACCGTCATCGGGAGAGCCCGTGGCCAGGGCGTGCAGCGCCAGCCGGGTCTTCGGGCCGAGCCGGTAGTAGCGCCGCGCATCGAGCGTCACGCTCGTGAACTCGGCGCCGACCGGCACCTCTTCCAGCGTGCCGCCGGGGACCCCCGGCGTCTCATCCAGGGCCACGGACGTCAGTTGGCCTTCCAGCCCCTGCTCCACTTCGGCCCGGATCAGCCAACCGGTGGCCGGGTCGATGCGGTCGTTGCGCGTGTCCCACTGGAACCACCCCCGGACACTGCGCAGCGAGCCTTCGGCGACTTCCGGCTCGGGCCGCCAGTCCTCGTCGTTGCCGAGTAGCGCCCACGGCGTTCCCGCTTCCGTCGTCCCCTGCTCCTCGTCACGGTATTCCACCCCGGCTTCGTACGGGCGCGTGCGCCCTATGAAGCGCAGATAGCCGCTCCACCCGCGCCGCCCGTAGTGGTCCCGGTAGTCCTCGTGCGCGATGAACGTGGACAGTGAGTTCTCCAGGTCCGACAGTCCGCGCTTCTCGATCGGCTCGATGAGGTTGTACAGGCCGACCCCGGCCGCCACGCTCCTGTGCCCGCCAAGGTACTGCTCCAGGATGATCCGGTGGCCGAAGTCGTCCGGATGGATGCGGAAGCCGTTCCTCGTCCTGTAGATGACCACCGCCTGCAGCACGGTGGGATTGGACCGTCCGAACTCCAGCCGCGGCCCGAACGCGATCGGCAGGCCTTCGACGCGGTTGTACGACTCCTGCACCGCGAGGATCAGGTCGGTGCGGCCGAACTCGGTCGACCACCCCCGCAGCCATGACGCGCGGGCGGGGCCGAGCGCCACCAGCCGGCCGCGCTCCCGCCGGAACCGAAGCAGGTCGTCATAGCGGACCACGTGGCCCGCCACGCCGTCGCGCGGACCGTTCATCTGGCCGCCCACCACGGTCAGGGATCCCTCGATCCGTCCGCCGGAGAGCAGGACGACGTCCCCATTGATCACGACGACGTCGCCGGTCACCAGGCCGGCCACCGTGAACGGGCCGCCCACCGCGGCCACATCCCCACGGAGCGTGGCGCCGCTCGCCAGCCGGGCCGGGCCTTCCACGCGGGTCGTCGACGGCCGGTTATAGAAAGCTGCCACCGCGTGGGCGGCTGCTTCGGTCAGGGGCTCGGGCTCCGGCGTCGCCTCCTGCGCCACCAGCGGCGGCACCAGCGCGAGCAGCGAGGCCACGCACCAGGCCATGTGTTTCACCATTCGATCCCCAGTCTCTTCATCCGTCGATACAGGTTCGCGCGATCCGTTTTCAGCAGTCGCGCGGCTTCTGCAACTGTCCCGGCCGCCTCCAGCGCGGCCGCGATCTCCCGTCGCTCGAACGCCTCCAGGCGGTCACTCAGACCGCCGGGGCCCGGAGCCATGGCCGGGAGCAGCGCCTTCACTTCCTCCTCGCCCACGCGCGCGCCTCCATGGAGAATGGTCAGCCGCTCGAGCACGTTGGCCAGCTCGCGCACGTTCCCCGGCCACGTGTAGCGCGCCAGCACGGCCATGGCCGCCGCATTCAGAGATGGGGGTTCGAGTCCTTCCCGCTGCCGCAGCTGGCGATCGATGTGCTCCACGAGGGCGTTCAGGTCCCCCGGCCGCTCGCGCAGCGGCGGGATGTGGATGGGGACCACATTGAGGCGGTAGAAGAGGTCGTCCCGGAACGCGCCCGTATCCAGCGCTTCCGCGAGGTCTCGGTTGGTGGCGGCCACGACGCGGACATCCACGGCCAGGCTCCGGCTCCCGCCCACGCGCTGCATCTCGCCCGTCTCCAGCGCCCGGAGCAGCTTGGCCTGGGCGTCCAGGCTCAGATCGGCCACTTCGTCCAGGAAGAGCGTGCCGCCGTCGGCCTGCTCGAACCGCCCCCTGCGTCGGCGCGTGGCTCCCGTGAACGCGCCTCGCTCGTGGCCGAACATCTCGGACTCGATCAGGTCTCGCGGGATGGCCGCGCTGTTCACGCGGATGAATGGCTTCCGCCGTCGTGGCGAGAGGTAGTGGATCGCCGCCGCCACCAGCTCCTTCCCCGTTCCGCTCTCCCCCGTGACCAGCACGCGGGCATCCGTCGGGGCCGCCTGTCGGATCCGCTCCCGCACCCGCTCCATGGCGTCCGAGTCACCGACGATGTCGGCTACGGAAACGGGAGCCATCGACCGCTCCCGGGCCCGGCGCAGCTCGACCGCCCCGCTCACGGTGGCCAGCACCGATTCGGGGGTTAGCGGCTTCTCGATGAAATGGAAGGCTCCGAGCCGCGTCGCTTCTACGGCATCCTGCAGCGTGGCCCGCCCGCTCATCATGACCACCGGGATGACAGGCCGGCGCTCGGTCAGCTGACGGAGCGCCTCCATCCCGTCCAGCCTCGGCATGGACAGGTCGATGAGGACCACGTCCGGATCCTCCGTCGCGGCCCGCTCGACGCCCGCCGCCCCATCCTCCGCTTCCGTGACCTCATAGCCTTCCTCCTCCAGGAGGCCGCGCAGCATCCTCCGGATGTTGGATTCGTCGTCGACAATGAGGATGGAGGGCATGGCCCCTCTGTCAGCTCACTCGCGCCGCCCGGCAATCAGCCGCGCGTGCACCACGGTCCCGATCCCCGTCTGCTCCGCGCTGGCGCTCCGACAGTAGACGCGCGCTTCCGGCCCGTAGAACACGCGCATGCCGTCCGAGGCCGAGGACGGCACCTCCCGGTCGCCACACCCGAGCACGTCGTAGAAGCCCGGCGTCAGCATGCGGGCGACGCTGTCCCCGACCGCCGGCGTGGGCACCGCCACGGTCATGACCACGGCCGCCGTCGGATCCACATCCGTCCCGACGTACTGCAGGAGCGACGCGATGATCGCCCGCGCATGCGCCCCATCGTCCACACGGAACGAGAGGAGATCCAGGTACCGCTTGTCTCCGATCTCGTAGAGCGCGTCCAGCACCGTGTACGTCCCGCCCGTGTACTCGAGATCGATGATGGTGTCCCCCACGGGCTTCATCGCCAGGAACGACAGCCCCGTACCGCCCGCGTTCGCAGGCCCGCTCAGCGTCAGGCCAGTCGATTCCGCCACCGAGGCGAGCCACGTGCTGTCCGTGGGCCCGAGCAGGAACGCCGCTTTCGGCGATCCATCCCTGAGCACGGCGGCCACGTCCGCAGACGATGCCCCCGCGGCCGCGCGAACCGCTACCGTGGGGACAGCAATGTCTTTCGGCGCCCCGAAGTTCGCGGCGCAACCGGCGAGCGACAGCGCGACGAGGCTAGGAAGCAGGCGTCTCATACTGTCCTTTCTCTGTGTCCGCGGCGGCGGAGCTCCGGGTCGGGAGCCGCACCACCAGCTCCGCCCCTCGCTCCAGGTTGCGCGCGCTCACGTCCCCTCCGTCCGCACGCACGGCCTGCCTGACCAGTGCCAGGCCCAGCCCTGTCCCCCGCTTCTTGGTCGTGAAATCCGGCTCGAAGATCCGGTCCGCCTCACCGGGCGGCAACCCTGGTCCCGTGTCCGCGATGCGAACCTCGAGCCATCGTCCCTCCTCCGTTGTCCGGATGACCACCGTCAGGCGCGCATCCCGCACCGACTCCATGGCGTCCACCGCGTTCCGGATCACGTTCCGGAACGCTCGCAGAAGCGCGTCGTAGTGCGCCCGCACGGCGGGAAGTGGACCACTCGTCTCCAGGTGGACCGCAACTCGCTCCGGTACGTCCGTCGCCAGCAGCCCCGCCAGCAGCTCGTCCACCGCCACGTCCGTGCGCGGCCCCTCCGGCGGCCGACCCAGGGCACTGAACTGACCCGCCAGCTCTTCGAGACGGCCCACTTCCTCGCCGATCACGTCCACGACCTCGCCCAGCGACCCCTCCGATGACGCGGCGCGTCGAAGCCGATGCGCGGCCAGCCGCAGCGGCGTCAGTGGGTTCTTCATTTCGTGGGCCACGCGCCGGGCCATCTCGCCCCACACCCGCACCCGCTCCGTCGCCAGCGCCCGCTCCCTTGCCGCTGCCAGCCGCGCGCCCGCGTCCCGCAGCGCCCGGTCCAGCACCCTCACCTCACGCACGGAGTCGTGTGAGGGCGGCGGCAGCGGCTCCTCACGTCCGAGGTGCTCCGCCAGGGCCACCAGCTCGTGGATCGGGCGCGCCAGCTCCCGTGCCAGGAGACGGCTGACCCACGCCGCGAGGGCCGTGAGCACGAGCGCCAGCGCCAGCGTCAGCCACGGCAGGGCGTGCTGGAACCGTTCGCCGAGGAACGCCCAGCGACGCGCCTGTGTAAGGGACTCGGAGAGCGCCGCGCGGTGGGATGCGGCCGCGGCCGCGAGCGCGGAGTCGCCGGAGGCGGCGGCGAGGTCGACGACGGACCGACCGCTCCTGGCGACCGCCTCCCATGGGCCGAGGACGCCGGTAATGCCGAGGGAGGCCGCCAGCGCGTAGCCGCCGATGGCGAGCAGTGCCAGAGCCGGCAGCAGGGTCAGCAGGAGGACCCTCGTGAAGATGCGACGCTCCAGGGTGGGCTCGCGACGACGGGGCCGCAGACCGGGCGCCCCGGCCAGATCGCCGCCCGGGGTGGGTGCGTCGCGCGGAGAAGCTGGCACAATTCCGGCCATGGACTGCAACGTAGACAGCCGTTCGGGACGGAACAAGTCGCGCAGGGAAGGAGGGAATCGTGATCCTGCCGAATGTACGCGCATCGTTCGGGCGCGCCGAGGCCGGCGCGGTCATCGGGCTGCTTTCCGCCGGAGACGGCAAGACGAGGGAGCGTCTCCTGGATCGCCTCCGTGACGAGGGCTTCGATGGACTGCTCGATGATCCCCGCACGCTCAACGCCGCCCTCACCGGCCGCACGGACCTCGGCCAGCCCCTCCTCTTCTACCTCCTCGTGCGCCACGCGATGCTCGAGGCCGGGATCGACGACCGGACCCTGGCCGACTACATCGCCGCCGTGCTGATCGCGTTCGGGCACGCCGACCGGGCGCTCCGCATCGCGGATGACCATCCGGACCGGTTCCTCTATCTCGTGGACCTCGTCGCGGCGGCCGACTCGCCCGACGGGCGCCAACGGTTCCTCGTCCGTGCGCACCTCGGCAACTACGCCCTCTGGCTCAGCGGGATCTTCCCGGACCATGTCACTGCCCGCGTGCAGCGGCGGGGCGCCCCCGGCATCGACTATTTCGAGGCCCTGGGGGCCAGCGGCTACCGCCTCGCCGCCGACACCGACCTGGCCGTCCGGCACGGCCTCGACGACCTGCTCCGCACCGCCGCCGACGCCTTCCCGGAGCTGCGCGTCGCCCTCAACCGGATCTCCGACCGCTACCTCTTCCCCAACCCGGGCTCCATCGAGCGCCTGCTGCGACAGGTGTCCGACGGCGGATGACGGTCGCCGGGAATCGCTGACGGTTTCTCAACGCGGCGCCGCGGCGGCTGCATCCAGCCACTCGCCGCACGCGCCGCAGAAGCGCCAGTGGGGCCTCGCTCGCGCCCCGCATGCGCACCGGGCCACCAGCTCACCGCCGCACAACGGACAGAAGGCGTGGTCCTTGGCCACGCGCGCCCCGCAGGAGCGGCAGAGCCGGGCGTCATCGGCCAGCAGCGCCAGCAGCGGCCGGATCTCGTCCAGCGTTGTCACGCCGGCCTCCACTTTCGCCCAGGCATGCACTGCAAGCGGCACCATGCCTGCCGCCATGGCGGCCTCCCGTACGGCGTCCGTGGGCGCGGCCTCCAGGATCAGCTCCCGCACCCGCGCGTCCACGCGCAGGAGCTCGAATACGCCCACCCGGCCCCGGTATCCGGTGCCACCGCAGCGGTGACACCCCACTGGTTGTGGCAGGTGCGACGGCGTGGGCAGCCCGAGCTCGTGCAGCAGGTCCCCCGTCGCGGGCGTAACGGTGCGGCAGTCCGGGCAGAGCCGCCGCACGAGCCGCTGCGCCAGTACTCCCACCAGCCCGCCGGCCACGAGGTAGCGTGGCGCGCCCATCTCCATGAGGCGGCTGACGGCGCCCGGCGCATCGATGGTGTGGAGTGTGGAAAGGACCAGGTGCCCGGTCAGCGCCGCCGCCAGCCCCACCTCGGCCGTCTCGCGGTCCCGCATCTCCCCCACCAGGATGGCGTCCGGGTCCTGCCGCAGAACGCTCCGCAGCGCGGCCGCGAACGTGAGTCCCGCCTTCGGCTGAACCTGTACCTGCGTGGTCCGGTCCACGCGGTACTCCACGGGGTCTTCGAGCGTGACCAGGTTGCGGCCGTCCCGGTCCCGCGACTCCAGCACGGCGTACAGCGTGGTGGTCTTGCCGCTCCCGGTGGGGCCGGTGACCAGGAAGAGCCCGTGCTCGCGGTCCAGCGCCCGGGAGAGCGCGCTCCGCAATGGCGGCTCCATGCCCAGGTGGTCCAGGGACCGCCGGGCGCTGCGGGGATCCAGCAGCCGCAGCACCACCTTCTCCCCGTCCGCCGCCGGGAGCGTGCTCACGCGCACCCCCACGCGCTGCCCTTCCACCACGACCGCGCTGCGACCGTCCTGCGGCCTTCTCTTCACGGCGATGTCCAGCCCCGCCATGATCTTTATCCGCGACGTCACGGCCGACGCCGAAGACGCGGGCAGCTCGAGCAATGGTCTGAGCACCCCGTCGATGCGCGCCCGCACGCGGATCTTCCCACCCTCCGGCTCGATATGGATGTCGCTGGCGCCTGCCGAGACCGCCCGCTCCAGCAGCACGTCGACCAGCGCGACCACCGGCGGGGCCTCCGCCTGCCGCAGCATGTCCGCGCCCTCATCCCGCGGCTCCGTGCCGGTCTGCGCCCCGGCCCGGGCGCCGGTCGTGTCGCCGGGGGCCGCGGCGGCGCCCGCGCCCGTCCCGAGCCGGCGGAGGGCGTTCCGCACGGCCTCGTCGCCGTACGCCTCCGCCAGCCCCCGCTCCACGGCCGCTTCCGTGGCCACCACGGGCTCCGTTCGCCGCCCCGTCCGGAACTGCAGATCGTCCACCGCGGCCGCGTCCAGCGGGTCCGCCATGGCCACACGCATCGCCCGCGCCGTCGCGCTCAGCGGAAGCACCCGATGACGGAGCGCGAGGGCGTGCGGAACCAGCGTCAGCGCGGCGGGGTCCGGCCTCAGCGGCGCCGGAGCGTAGGTCAGCCTCAGCTGCCGTGCGAGCGCCCGCGCCAGTGCTTCCGGGTCCAGGCCGCGCCGGACCAGGATCGCGCCGATCCGCTCCCGCGTTTCCCGCTGCTCCGCGAGCGCCGCCTCGACGCCGGCGGCGCTCGCTTCACCGTCCTCCACGAGGACGCGCCCGAGCATGGTCTCCATGCGCCACGGTGCAGCCACGGCCGGGGCAGGGGAATGGCTCATGGGGACGCCCTGCGGAGTGACGGCGCGCGGCCGAGACCGTAGAATCACTTCCATGATCGAGATCCGGACTCTCTCGAAGCACTTCGGCACCCGCGCGGCGCCTGTCGTGGCGCTGGAGGACGTCTCGCTTTCCATCGGCCCCGGTGTCTGGGCGGTGGTGGGGCCGAACGGGGCAGGGAAGACCACCCTTCTGGGCCTCGTCCTCGGCTTCCTCCACCCTTCCACCGGCTCGGTCCGCATCCGGGACAGGCTGCCCCGCCGCTATTTGAGGCGACACGGGGCCGGCTACCTCCCCGAGCGCTTCCACCTTCCGCCCCAGTGGTCGACTCGTACGGCGCTCCGGGCCCTGTCCGCCCTCGATGGGCATTCGGACAGCGATGCCCGGGCGGAACGCGCGCTGGCGAGATTCGGGCTCGCGGAGCACGCCGACAAGCCTGTCGGCGCCCTTTCCCGCGGGCTCAATCAGCGCCTCGGCCTCGCCCAGGCCCTCGCCTCTCCGCACGACCTGGTGGTACTGGACGAGCCGACGGAGGGTCTCGACCCCATATGGCGCGTCCGCTTCCGCGACGCCGTCCACGAGATCCGACGCAGCGGCGCGACCGTCCTCCTCGCCAGCCATGAGCTGGTGGAAGTGGAGCGCCTCTCCGATCACGTCATCCTCCTGGAGAACGGGCGCGTCCGCGAGGTGATGGAGGCCCGGCCCGCCGCAGGCGAGGGACCCCTCCGCTACGCCATCGAGCTGGTGATGCCGGGCAGCGCGGTGGCTGCGGCCTTCCCGGACGCCGACCCGTCCGCGCGCCCGCTGGTGGTGGAGGTCGCCGACGCCGCGGACCTGTCGCAGCGCATGGCCGCGCTCCTCCAGGGTGGCGCGGTCGTGTCGGGAGTCACACCCCTGACCGAGGGACTCGAAGCGCGCGTGCGTCGCACGCTGGGGGACGGATGAGAGGGATCGCCGCCGCGGTCCGGCTGGCGCTGCTCGATCTCCAGGCCCGTCGTCGCCGGATCCTGGCACTCCTGGCCTTTGCGGCCATCTTCCTCGCCGCGGCGGCCGCCGCCCACACGCTGGCCGCGGGGACAGGCCGCGTCGATCTCGGCACGCTGTATCAGCTCGGCGGCTACCCGCTGCTGTCCGGGCTTCTCGTCCTCGGCTGGCTCCTCGGGCGATTCCCCCTGGCCGCGACCCTCGTCCTCATGAGCGGCGTGTTCTCCGGCGACCGTGAAACCGGGCTCGCCCGGCTCCTCGGCACACGGCCGGTGTCGCCGGGGCTGCTCTACGGGACCCGCTTTCTCGTCCTCTCGGCTCTGGCGTTCGCCATCAGCGCGGTCCTGATGCCCCTGTTCGACATCATCATCCTCGGCCAGTGGGCGGGGCCCGCCACGCTCGTCCTCATTGCGGCGCACGTGCTGGTCTGGGGAGGCCTGACCGCCCTCCTTTCCGTGGCCACGCGCCTGGATGCCTGGCTGACCCTGCTCCTCGCTCTCTTTTCCATGGTCTGGGCTTCCCTGGGGAGCGCCGGACTCCTCCCGCTGGCGCCGCCCGTGGCGCGGGCCGTGGCCTTCGTGCTGCCGCCGCAAGCGCAGCTGTTCGCTCTCGAGGGGGCGTTCGTCGACGTGCAGGGCATCCCGTGGCCCGCTTTCTGGTTCGCGGCCGGATACGGCGGCGTGACGCTGCTTCTGGCGGCCGTCCTCGTCCGCCACCGGGAGATCTGAACGGCGCTACACCCCCGCGGCCCGGAGCGCCGCGCCGGCCACGTCCCGCAGATCGCCGAGCGACGCCGCCAGTTCTCCATGCCCGCGTCCGACGACCAGGCCGAGCGCCGGATTGCGCGTGTGCGCACGGCCCGTGTCCTCGATGTTGCCGTGGTCGCTCACCACGAGCACCGTGGCATCCGCCGACAGGGCGTCCAGAACACCGCCCAGAAACGCGTCCACGCGCTCCAGCGCGGCCACCGCCTCTTGCATCGTTCCACGGTGCCCTACCAGGTCCGTGCTGTAGTGGGCGAACAGCGTCAGGTCGGTACGGCCCACGATCCGCGCCAGCACGGCGCCGGCCTCGGCGGGCGTCGGCTCGGGCAGGGAGCGCCCCAGGTGACGGATCCAGCCGCCGTTGGTGATCTCGCTGGCCACCGCATCGCCCGCGGCGAGCTCGGCCGTGTGGCGCGTGAGCGCGCCCGCACCGATGGCGGCCAGGGGCGGACCCGCGCGCAGCGGACCGAGCCGGCGGCTCGACAGGAGCCGGTCCATGGGCCGTTCCACCTGGTCGGCCCGGTCCCGGCTTCCCCCCTGCCCGGCTAGGGCACCCGGGGCCTCCATCCCGTGGCCGACCTCGCGCTCCGGGCGGAGGGCTCGCCTCACCAGCTCTTCCGGGTACGCGTTCGCGAATGCGACCCGGCGTCCCGCCGCCTTCGCCAGCGCCAGCACGCTCCGCCCCGCGACGAGCGGCCGCAGCGCCGTCGGCACCCAGGGACCCTGATGGCGCCCGAAGCGGCGAACGGCGTCGTCGCCCGTGAGAAGCGTTGCCTGGCCCGTACCGCTCTGGGGCAGGCCGGGCACTCCGAGAGTGGCGTCCACCCCCACGAGGCTGGCGTCGGCGCCATGGTACGGAGCGGCCTGGAGCGTGGGCCTGCGCCCGCCGAGGAGCGCATCGAGCGTGGGAAGACGGGCCGCCATGAACGGGTTGTCTGATGTGGCGGGGCCCAGCCCCACGCCGTCCACGAACAGGAGCAGCGCGCGACCGGGCCCCGCCGGAGCGCCGTCGGCGGCGACGCTCCGGTTCGGCCAGCGGGTGTTCAGCCTTCCGCCTCCTCTTCCGCTGCCGTCTCCGGGATCATGGTGCGATCCACCGGTTTCATGTCGCGGGCCTCGAGCTGCTGGTTGAACGCCACCAGGTCCTGCGCCAGGATGGCGTCCAACCGATCCAGCTGCCGCCCCAGCTCCCCCGAGAGCTGCTCGTAAACATCATAGCTCTGCCGTGTCGGACGGCCTTCCGCACCCTCCACCACGCCCATGAGCGCGGCCAGCTTGTTGTTCAGCTTGATCGGGAAGTTCAGCGGGTCCTGGCCGCTCCGGTTCCTGACCTGGTAGAGCTCGCCCTCCACGTCCGCCATGGACGCCAGCAGCCCGTTCCCCGCCGCCTTCAGCTCCGCATCGTCCGGCTTCGCTTCCAGCCTGGACTCCACCTGCTCCCGGATCCCGCGGATCAGCCGGACGGCGTCGTTCGCCGCGCTGACCCGGTCGCGGATCTGCATCCCGAGCCGGAACTGCTCCGTCAGATCTTCACCCGTGACGTTCGGCAGCCGCGGGTCGGCGAGGATCCGGAACGTGCGAGTCTGCGTTTTCCCGCCCGACGTCAGCCGCACGCTGTATTCGCCGGGAGGGGCGGTGGGGCCGTAACGCACGGAGCCGGCCCACAGGATGATGCCCGGGAACGTCGTGGGGCCGGGGTAGCGGAGCGGCCACGTGAACGTGTTCATCCCCTCCGTCATCGGGGGCGACGACGGCCCGGCCGGACGGCGCGGCCCTTCGTCCTCCTCCTCCCCGGCCGCCGCTTCCTTCTTCGTGGAGTCCGCCGGCGGCTCCCCCTGCCACGACTGGATCACCGTCCCGTCCGGCCCGAGGATCGCCAGCTCCAGAGACTTGGCCGGGGCGGCCAGGTGGTAGGCGATGCGGAGCGGCCCGCTCACGCCGAGCACCGCGTCGTCCGGCTGGAACAGGTGGACATCCTCGGCCGCGACCCGGGGCGTGAGCTGCCGCAGCGGCGAGATGTCGTCCATGATCCAGAAGCCGCGACCATGCGTGGCGATCACGAGATCGTTCCCCTGGACCACGAGGTCCGCCACCTGCGTCACCGGCAGGTTCCGCGACAGCGATTGCCAGCGCGCCCCGTCATCCCAGCTCACGTACACGCCCGTCTCCGTGCCCGCGTACAGCAGCCCGGGGCGCACCGGGTCCTCCCGAACTGCGCGGGTGAAGGCGCCCTCCGGCATCCCGGCGGAGATGTCCGTCCACGTCTTCCCGCAGTCGCTGGTCCGGAAGGCATACGGCTTCTGATCGCCGAGCAGGTAGCGGTTCGCGGCGACATAGGCCCGGCACGCGTCGTGGGGCGACGCATCGATGAGGCTGATCCGGCTCAGACGCGGCAGCTGCGGCGGCGTGATGTCCGTCCAGTGGGCGCCGCCGTCCCGGGTGATGTGCACGAGCCCGTCATCGGACCCCGCCCAGAGCGTGAGCGAGTCCTGGAGCGACGGCGCCAGCGTGAACACCGTGGCGAACGTCTCCACGCCCGTCTGGTCCTTGGTGATGGGTCCGCCGCTGGGACCGAGCGTGGCCGTGTCGGCCAGCGTCAGGTCCGGGCTTATCTTCTCCCAGCTCCGGCCTTCCGTGCTCGTCTTCCACACGTGCTGCGACGTGGCGAACAGGACGTTCGGGTTCTGCGGCGAGAATACGATCGGGAACGTCCACTGGAATCGTTCCGCGATGTCTTCGGCCGAGTAGCCCATCGGGTTGTCCGGCCAGGGGTTCACCATCGTGCTGATCCCCGTGTCACGGTCATAGCGCTCCAGATACCCGCCGTAGCTGCCGCCGTACGTGACGTCCGGGTCCTCCGGGTCCACCGCGATGTAGCCGCTCTCACCCCCCGCCACGCGATAGAAGCTCGCCGGGCCGCCATCGCTCGGCATGCACAGCGTGCTGTTGTCCTGCTGCGCCCCGCACACGTGATACGGGATGTCGCTCGTCGTGGTGACGTGATAGATCTGCGCCGTGGAGAAGTCCTGGTCCGTCCATGTCTCCCCGCCGTTCACGCTCACGTTCCCGCCACCGTCGTTCCCGTTGACCATCCGCCGGTCGTTCCCGGGCGCGACCCACAGGTCGTGATTGTCACCGTGCGGCACACGGAAGCGCGTCGGGAACGTCTCGCCCCCGTCCGTCGACTTGTAGAAGGCCGTGTTCAGGACGTACACCACGTCCTTCTCCTGCGGGTCGGCATAGATGCGCGTGTAGTAGAACGCCCGCTGGCGCAGCTTTCGCTCCTCGTTCGTCTTGGTCCATGTCGCCCCGCCATCATCGCTCCGGAAGACACCGCCTTCCGCCGCCTCCACGATGGCATAGACCCGCTGCGGGTCCACCGGCGATACGCTGACGCCGATCTTGCCGAGAGGCCCCGCCGGCATCCCGGGGTTGTCGCTCAGGAGGTCCCACGTCTCTCCGCCATCAGTGGTCCTGTACAGCCCGCTGCCCGCCCCGCCGCTCGACATCCCCCACGGCTTCCGCCAGACCTGCCACATCGCGGCATAGACGGTGTTCGGGTCGCGGGGGTCCAGGCTCAGCTCCACCGCGCCCGTCGTGTCGTTGACGCTCAGGAGCTGCTGCCACGTCTTGCCGCCGTCCCTGCTACGGTACACGCCGCGCTCCGGGTTCGCATCGCCGTAGTGGCCCAGCGCCGCGACCCACACGTCGTCGCAGTCCTTCGGGTTGGACCGCACCTTGGCGATGTTCCTCGCCGCTTCCAGGCCGATGTGCTGCCAGCTCTCGCCCGCGTCCGCGCTGCGGTAGACGCCATCCCCCGGCATCACGTTCCCCCGCAGGTCGGACTCCCCCATGCCGATGTAGACGACGTCCGGATCCGCCGCGCACACGTCCACCGCCCCCACGCTCGAGCTGCCGATCTGGCCGTCCGTCACGGGGCGCCACGTCGTGCCACCATCCGTGGTCTTCCACAGCCCGCCGCCCGTGGCGCCGAAGTAGTACTCGTTCGGCCGCGCATCACTCCCGGCCACCGCGATCGAGCGCCCGCCCCGCGCCGGGCCCAGGTTCCGCCAGCGGAACGGCTGGAGCAGCTCCTCCGCGTAGACGGGCCTTGGCGCCTCCGGTCCCTGCGCGGACGTCGCGGCCGGGGCACAGCCGGCGGTGGCGAGCGCGAGGAGTCCGGCGGCTCGCAGTCGGATACGGCGGCTTCGGCGCATCCTTCTCTTCCTTTCGGTCGGGGTGTTTTCGGGTGGGGCGAGGTGGGTAGAGTGGCCGGCGGGTCACGACGGTGTCAAGCGGACCCCCGTCGCTCCCACGCGGAGCGGCTCCGGCGCCCGCGGTGCACGCGCACCTTGCCCTCCGACGTCTCAGCCGGCATTTCACCATCCCCGCCCGAACCCCGGCCACGTACCGGTGTACACGAGCGGGTCGGAAACACCGAGCAATGGGGAAGACGAGATGTTGGAGTTTACCGATAAGGCGCGCGAGATGGTCCTCCATTACGCAGACGCCATGGAGAAGCCCGCGCTGAGGATCTCGGTCCACGGCAGCCCTTTCGCCCCGCAGTACGAGTTCGCTCTCGTCGAGGACGGCGCTCGTTCTGCCGATGAAGTGATCCAGCTCGAGGGCTTTCGCGTCCTCCTGGATCCGGAAAGCCTGGAGCGGATCAGGGGCTCCGTCGTGGAGTGGGTGGAAGAGGAGCACCGCACCGGCTTCGAGATCCGGAACCCGAACGTGCGCAACCTGGGAGAGGTCGCACCGCAAGGCGAGATGGCGGAGCGGGTGCGCCACGTGCTCGAGACGCAGGTGAACCCCGGCGTCGCATCCCATGGCGGCCGCATCGAGCTGGTCGACGTCGACGGCAACGACGTCTACCTCGAGCTCGGCGGCGGGTGCCAGGGGTGCGGCATGGCCCGTGTCACGCTGAAGCAGGGCGTGGAGCGGATGCTCCGGGAGGCCATCCCCGACCTCGGACAGGTGATCGACGCAACCGATCACGCGGCCGGCTCGAACCCGTATTACGCCCGCACCTGAGCTCTGGCCCGACCGCGCCCCTGATCCGCGCCCCCGCCGCGCGGGCCGGGGCCGGCCGGGCGAGCTCGACCGCGCCCCCGAGATCATGGACATCCGCTGCCAGAGTGCCCGCCAGTGACGCTTCGCGGCGGCTCTCTCGTCCAGTGGTTCCGTGAGCAGGAGCTGCTCCGGGGGCCATTCCTTTTCGTCGACTACTGGGCCAACGTCCTCAGCCTCGACGGCGTGATCCCGGACGAGCACACCGAGCGCCGGTTCATCGATCTCCCGCTCTTCAGGCTCGGGATCGACCGGCCGGACCTCGAAACGCCCCGGCTCTGGTCATACTTCCTCCTGTTCCTGCTCGGGCCGTTCCTCTTCGCGTTCCGGTCGTTCCGCCGACTGGGACGCTACCGCCTGCGCTTCGCCAACCGGCACGCCACAGAGGTCCAGGAGGCCCTCGGCGCCTACCGGCTCCGACTGGATCCCGCCGGCCACCCGCCGGATCCGGAGGGCGACCCCGGCCTCGGACCACGCTGCGACGTCTTCATCGGTGACACCCTGCTCGCCCGCGACCTCCTCGATCCCTACCGCGTCGCGGGGTTCAGCTCCCTGTTCTGGGCCACCAACAAGCTTCCGGTGGCCTCGTTCGCGGGTCTCCTGGTGGTGGGCGTGTCTGCGCCACTGCTCGCGGCCACGCACCTCCTGGGCATCACGGCCCATTACTGGATCCCGGTGGGATTCCCGCTCCTGGTCCTGGTGCTACACGCCGTGTTTCGCGAGTGGGCCACCGCTATCCTCGGAGGCCTGCCCATCCTCCTCGGCACGTTGCTCGTGGGCGTGTTGAACCCGTCCACGCCCGTGGACTGGTCCGTGTTCTTCACCGTTCTGGTCGGCATTTACGTCCTGTACCTCCTGGCGGACGCGTTCTTTCTCCCCCGGCCCGTGCCGCCCGTCCTGCTCCTCTACACCCGCAGCGGACCCGGCCGCCCATACGCCAGGGACCAGGACGAGCCATGGTGGCTGGAGGGGGAGGCCTACTGGGTCTGGCGCTACCTCCTCCTTTCGCCCGCCGAAGTCAACAAGTTCTGGGAGCGGGACTGGGAGCGCGTCGACCTCTGGATCCGGGCCGACGGCCCCGACGCCGGGCGGCTCGAATGGGTGGTCACGGACCTGCACTATCGCGAGCTCTGGGTGCCGTACCACCGGCTCGGCGACCCGGCCACGCTCGAGCGCCAGCGCGAAAAGGCGGCCGCCGCTGCTGCCGGAGACGGGGCGGGAATCTGGCTGGTCGAGGTGGATGCCGACCTGATCTTCCACTCACCGGTCTTCCGTGCCGTTTCCTTCCTGACGGACCGCGGCGGCGTTCCCGTGCGCGGGTTCATCCACGTCCTGCGCTCGCTCTGGAAACGGGTGCGCGATGACGACGTCGCCGCCCCGATGCGCGCCCTGCAGCGGATCCGAATGGAGGAGGGCGTGGACGTGCTCGGGGACATTCCCGAGATCATCAGCCAGCGAGCGGAGGAGCGCATCCTGGCGGAGCCATGGATATACTGGCGGTATCCGCTCGGTGCCGCACGCCTGCGCACCCCGCGGCTCTACGAGCCGCTCCGCCCCCTGACAGCGCCCGCCGCCGCCGATCCCGGGCTTCAGGTCAAGGCGCCCGCGGCGCGGGACGCGCCCCCGATGCGGAAGCCTCCCCCGCAGGCGTAGGCGCCACCGCGCCACTGTCCGGTGCGGCCGTTTCGGTGGGGATCGGTGCATGGCTTCGAGCGGCCCCGGCGACGAGTGCCACCACCACGAGTACTGGCACGGCCAGCAGCGGCGCGAGCGCCGGCCAACCCGCGCGCCTCACCCCGCACCCCGTTCCGCACCGGCCATCAGCGTGCGGCAGGGGACGCCTCCCTGTCGCGCCGGTCCGGCGCAGCGACTTCCTCGATGTGGAGCTTGAGCCCCTCGGCCTGGAGTACCTGCATGGCCACGTTGTACACCGGGATCCCCGAAGGGGTCTGGCCCCGATAGCGCCCGTGGTGCGCGTGCCCGTGCAGGACCACGTCGGCACCCATCGTCTCGATCGGGTCCAGCAGCCTGGACGAGCCGAGATAGGGAAAGATCTGCTCTGGCTCTCCCCGCAGCGTCTCGGAGATCGGAGCATAGTGGACCAGCACCACCCGGTGCTGCGACCGCAGCTCCCGCAGCCCCCGCTCCAGCTTCAGCGCTTCGTCCACCGCCGCCTGGACGAAGTCCTTGATGAGCCGCTCCCCGAAAGGACCGAGCGCGGAGCGGCCGAAGCCGCCCGCGAACCCTTTCACGCCCGTGAACCCGATCCCCTCGATCTCGACCGCGTTCCCATCGAGAACCACCACGCCGGCGTCGCTCAGCATGCCGCAGATCGCATCCTGGGCGTCCGATTCGAATTCGTGGTTCCCGAGCACCGCCACAATGGGCATGTCGAGCCCCCGCATCTCCTCGAGCAGCGCCTCCATCTGCTCTGGGCGCCCGTGCGTGGTCAGGTCGCCCAGCAGCGCCAGAATGTCCGCTTCGCGACGCGCCTCCTCGAAATGCTCCGTCAGTGATCCCCGGGCACGCTCGTCGAAATGGACGTCCCCCACTGCCGCGATCCGCACGGTCCGCTCACCCATCCCACACCCCCGCGCTGCGGATCTCCTCCACCACGGGCGATGCCTGTCTGGCCGCGACATGGCGCAGACGCTCGTCCGCGAAGCCCCACTCGTTCACGTCGATGGCGAAGGAGAAGAGGGAGAGCATGGTTCCCCGGCAGACGGGGCGCTCTTCACTTCCGCGATCGCCGGCGGGCGCGCCACCACCCCCGCTGTCGCCGAAGGCTTCTTCCTCCATCCGACGCAATCGCTGCCGCACCCTGGCCGGAATCGCCGCGCCATGGCCCGGATACACGTAGTCGAAGAAGTGCAGCTGCAAGGCAAGAAGTCGCCAGTGCCGCCCCGCCCGCTCGAGCAGCCGGTCCCAGTCCAGCTCGCTCCCGCGGTGCAGGATGAGATGCACCACGTCCGCCATGTCGAACCGGTGACGCTCGCCGATGAAGAGCCGGTGCCAGATCAGCTCTTCAGGAGGGGCCACACGAACCGGCGTCCCGGCCAGGATCGCCGGACGGGAGTTGTCGTACCACGCCCGATCGATGAACCCCACGCCGTTCGCCATCCCGAAGATCAGGTCGACCTGCGCCCCTTTCAGCGCTTTCGCCAGCCAGTGGAGCTCCTCCAGCCGCGTCCGGAAGCCGGCCGCGCTCAGCGCCTCTGCGGCAGCCACCACCTGCTCCGGCTCCAGCAGCAGGTCCAGGTCCTTGGTCTCCCGATAGATGCCCGTGTAGGAATGGATCGCGTAAAGGCCGCTGACCACGTACGGCACCCCGGCACGGTTCAGCGTCTCCAGCGCCTCGCGGTATACCTCGCGCTCCGCTTCCGGAATCCAGAACTCCCCGTGCGTGAGCGACTTGCGCTCATTCACGCTGAGGCGCCGCGTTCCCCGCGGGATTGCTCCCGCTCCATTCGCTTCATGGGTCATTGGCTCCCCACCGTGCAAGCGGCGTTCCCCGTTTCTGCTATATTTCCCTCATGCTTGCCAGGTTGATCGCGATCTTCGTGCTCCTCCCCATCGTGGAGTTGGCCCTCCTCATCCAGATCGGTGACTGGATGGGACTCGGCCCCACTCTCCTCCTCGTCGTTGCCACGGGCGTCCTCGGCGGCCTGCTGGCCAGACGACAGGGCCTCCGCGCCTGGCTCGCCATCCAGCACGAGCTCCGCGATGGACGCGTCCCGGGCACCGCCCTCGTCGATGGGCTGCTCATCCTGATCGGTGGGATCCTCCTGCTGACGCCCGGCGTGCTCACCGACCTCTTCGGCCTCTCGCTCCTCGTTCCGCTCTCACGAACGGCCATCAAGCGCTCGCTCCGACGACGCTTCGAGCGCGCCGTGCAGCGAGGCGATTCCGGCGTTACGGTCTTCTTCCTCCGCTGACTCCACGGGCGCCCTACTCCAGCGAGGACACCGCAACCGTCTCTCGCACCCTTGCCGCGTCGGCCGCAGTCACCAGATCGACGCCGCGCCCGAGCAGCGCCGCCGTGCCCGCGGCTACGGCATTCGCCAGCGCCTTCGCCATGTCGGCACCTGCGCCCGCCGACAGGAGGAACGCCGCGAGGAACGCGTCGCCGGCCCCGACGGCGCTTCCCGCTGCGATCTCGCTCGCGAGCGCGTCATCCGGTCGCGCGACCGCCCAGACCGCGCCGGCCCCATCCGCCGCCACGGCGCCGTCGGCCCCGAGCGTCACGACCACCTGGTCGGTGCCGCGGGCCACGAGCGCGCGAGCCGCCGCGGCCGCTTCCCGGGGGGTTCGGATCGATCGGTTGAGCAGCCGCTCCGCCTCGTGGGCGTTGGGGACCAGGATGTCGCACCCGGCCGATTCGGCCACGCGGAGCGCTTCGCCATCGCAGTCCGGGACGAAGCGATGCCCGCGCCCGCGAGCCATGCGACCCAGCGCGGCGTACAGGCCGGACGGAAGCCCCGGGGGCAGGCTGCCACAGCACGCCAGCCAGGCCCGATCGCCCGCGGCCTCGGCGTCGCCCAGCGCCGCGTCCACCGCCGCCAGCACGGCCCGCTCCTCGGCCGCACCCACGGCCGCCCCCCGCGGGTTGAGCAGCAGGGACCGGCCATCCGCCTGGCGCGCACCGACGAACACCCGCGTCTCCCCCGCCGATGGGATCGCCGTGAGCGGCGTCCCCTCGGCCTCCAGCATCTCCTCCAGCTCGCGCCCCACCGCTCCTCCCAGCAGGGCCAGCGCCCGCGCCGACGCGGTCGGGTCCAGCGCCCGCGCCGCCCGCACCACGTTCACCCCCTGGCCGCCCGCGCGACGGCGGGGCGGCGGGACGCGGTTGGCATCATCCCACACCAGCCGATCGGCAGTGAAGAGCAGGTCGAGCGATGGGTTGGGCGTGAGCGTGATCAGCACGGGGATTCCGCTACGCCCGCCGAGCGCCCGGTCTCGCTCACGCGTCCAGCTGTTTCCGCAGCCGGTCCGCGAACGCCCGGCTGGGCCCATCGGCAGCCACGATCTCGATTCCCTCGGGGCCGCGCACACCAACGCCCAGCTCCACCGCCCGCGCCACCTGCTCCTGCTCGAAGATGCCCCGGCCCATGATGGCCTCGTTCGCGCCCAGCTCCTTCAGCACGGCCAGCCCCACTGCGTCGATGGCCACCCGGTCGCTCCCGGCCAGGACCACGTTCCCCTGCTTCAGCTCGCCCTGGGATGGACCGCCGTCGGTGAACGCGTCCACGCCGTCCAGCACGATCAGCTGCGGCCGGTACCCGGTGTTCAGCTCGGCGATCATGCGCCGCATGTCCGGCGAGCGGTGCATCTCCCGCCGGATCCGCTTCGGCGTCAGGCCCACCGACAGCTTCAGCGACATGGTGAACACGCCGCCGTACGCATGGGTCTTCAGACACGCGGTCGAAACGTTGTAATCCGCATCCACCACGTGGCGCGGGAGCCAGAAGCCCGCCGGCCAGTGCGTGCCCGATGGGCCGAACTGGACCCAGTCGGCGTCGGCGATCTCCTCATAGTTCACCACGTCGAAGCGAAGGTCCCGGGCCATGTCGAACACGCCCTTCTGCTCCATCACGCGGCGCGTGTCCGGCGGCCCGCTCGACTCGCCCAGCGTCACCGAGCGCGCCCCTCGCTCGTGCAGCTCCTGCACCAGCTGTGACAGCGTGTCCGGGTGCGTCGACCCGGGAGACGGGTCCGCCGTGTTGAAGTTCGGCTTCACCACGACACGCCGACCGCTGACGCCGCCCAGGTCCAGCAGCTTCAACGCCCGTGTCACCCCGTCCTTCCGGTCCGACGTCCGGACCAGCGCCACCCGCGCCTGCGCCGGGGGCCGCAGCGCCCCATCGGCAGTCCCCGTCCATGGCCGTGCGGAGGCGCCCGCAATCGGGAAAGCGCCCGCCCCAAGGGCGGGGAGGGTGGGAAGGGCGGCCAGCCCCAGCCCCGCGGTGCGCAGAAATCTGCGGCGGTCGATCCGGTCCGGCATGATGGGCCTCCACGACATGGGTCGTGCGGGCCGGGGCTCCCTGCATGATGCCAGCGCCCGCGCAGGCCGGCAACAGCGACGCGCGCTCGCGGTGAAATCGTCGCCCGCCGCGGCATGGACCACCGGGGGTCGGTTGCGCCCCCCGCGCCCATCGGCACACATTGCTCACCTTTCGGTATCAAATGCAGGACGCCCTTCCGCGAGGACACCGCAATGGACTCAGACATCCGCAGCATCCGGGTCGAAAAGAGACCCGACACCCTCCGCTTCGACGGGCGGGTGCTCTTCCTCGTGGACGATGCCGACCTGATCCGACGGCAGCTGAACGGCGAGGACCTGGAGCTCACGCCGCAGCTGCGCGAGATGCTCCGGGATCAGATCTCCACGGACGAGATCACGCCCGCCTACATCTGCTACTACTTCGACGAGACGCTGGGTGAGTTCCCGTACCTGGGGCTGCGCGCGGGTGGGGAAGCGCCGGTCACGCGCGGCAGCGTCAGGAAGGGCGGGTTCGTCTGCTCGGTCGCCGGGAAGCGACGCGGCAAGGGAAGCTCCCGGGAGCAGTCGCCCTACGCGGAGATGATGGCGGGGATCCGCGTCGTCATCGCGGAGAACATCGAGCGGATCTACAACGAGAACTGTCAGAACCTGGGCATCCTGACCTCGACGGACTTCTCGCTCATTGACCGGATCCGCGGCGGCGAGGAGATCGCTCTGCGCGAGTTCACGGACGGCAAGGACGCGATCACGCGTCAGATCATCGAGTACGGCGGCCTGTTCGAGTTCAATGTGGCGCGCCTCCAGGGGAAGGTGGAGATCCCGGAGCTAGAGTCGCAGCAGCCGAACGCGCCTGCCCGGCCCATGACCGTGGCCGAGAAGATCTTCGCCCGCAACTGGGTGGTGGACGCGGCGGCCGGCGACTACGGCGTCCCCTGGGTCCGGCCGGGCGACAGCGGGTTCGTCCGCACCGATTACCGCTTCAGCCACGAGTACGTCACCCCCATGGCGGCTATCTTCTTCGAGGAGAAGCTCGGCCCCGACGCGAAGGTCACGGACCCATCCAGCATCATCATGTTCCGCGACCACCTGACCTACCTCCACGAGGTCATGCCGCAGGAGCGCGTCCAGCTCGGGCTCCTCGATGTCGCGCGTCAGCTGAAGGACAAGCAGCAGCAGTTCTCGGAGAAACAGGGCATCAGGCTGTACGGTGAGCGCATCGGCGCTCGACTGGGCTCGGAGGCGATCTGCCATTCCAAGATGCTGGAGGAGTACGCGGAGCCAGGTCAGCTCATCGTCGGAACCGATTCCCATACCCCCCATTCCGGCGCCATCGGGGCGATCGCGTTCGGCGTCGGCACCACCGCCATCTTCAACTCCTGGATCACGAAAGACGTGCGCGTCAGCGTGCCGCCGTCGTTCAAGGTGGTGATCAACGGCAGGAAGCCGGACAACGTCACGGCCAAGGATTTCATGCTGGAGATCCTGCGCCACCCGTATATCCGGGACGGCCACGCCATCGGCCAGATCGTCGAGTACGCGGGAGAGGCCGTGGAAGCGCTCAGCATCGACGAGCGGGCCACCATGACGAACATGGCCGCGGAAGTGGGCGCATTCACCGGGATCGTCGCCCCGGACGGGAAGGCGGCTCAATACCTCGTCGCCGAACGGGGTATGGACCCGACCCGCGCGGAGCAGCTCGTTGACGGCCTGCGCTCGGACGCGGAAGCCGAGTACGTGAAGGTGATCGAGCTGGACGCGTCGGAGATCCGCCCCATGGTGGCGCTCCCGGGCGACCCGGGGAACGGCCTCCACATGGACGAGCTCGCCGATGAGCCCATCCGCATCGACGCCGCGTACGCCGGCTCCTGCACCGCGGGCAAGAAGGAGGACATGGACATGTACGCCCGCGTCCTCCGCGAAGCCCGGGACCAGGGCCTGAAAGTCGCCCCCGGTGTGCGCATGTACATCCAGTGCGGTTCGCAGGAAGTGAAGGAGTACTGCCGACAGCAGGGGTATCTCGAGCTCTTCGACGAGATCGGCGCCAGCTTCATCGAGCCAGGCTGCGGCGCGTGCATCGCCGCTGGCCCGGGCACCAGCGCGTCTCCGGACGAGGTCACGATCTCCAGCCAGAACCGGAATTTCCCCGGCCGGTCTGGTCCAGGGCAGCTCTACCTCGCTTCGCCCTATCGCCGTGGCCGCGTCCGCGATCGCGGGCTGCGTGACTGCGTGGGAGCCCGGGATGCCGATCCGGCAGCTGGAGCCCGTCCGCGGCTGAGCGCGGCAGCCGCATGCGCGGCGGCGAGCGGAACCCGGGCGCGAGCAGCGCTCGTGTTGGCGAGCCGCTCCTGCCACGCTACCATCCGGGAGGGGCGAGGCCTTCATGAGCGCCCACTCACCCGGAGATCACCGTGCTTCCTTGGCCCAGTTCGCCAGCAACGGCTGTCGCTGCTTTCGTAGCGGCGCTCCTCCCGCTCGCCGCACCCGCTCCCGCCCGTGCGCAGGCGCACCTCTTCAGCCGGGACCGTGACAGCCGCAGCCAGCAGGAGCAGATCTACGAGATGACCGTCCGGAAGGGCGTCAACGCCACGCTCGCCGCCTGGCATGACGCCTGGGATCGCGACGCCGCCGACCGCCTCGCCGCCCTCTACCTCGAGGACGCGACGCTGTTCACGCCAGAGGGGACCGTCCAGGGGCGCGACGCCATTGCCGCCTTCTTCCGCCGGCTGCTCCCATCCCGCTCGGAGCTCCAGAGCTTCCCGCTCCATTTCAATGCGAGCGGCATCCTGGCCTACAGCCTCGAGCTGCAGACCTCGCGCACCGAAGATGAAGCTGCGCAGCCGCGGGCGCTCCGCAGCTTCATGGTGCTGCGGCAGCAGTGGGGTGACACCTGGCTGATCGAGTCTCAGCTGCTGGCCGAGGTCCAGGGCGACGCCGCAGCGCAGTGATCCGGGCGTGAGCCGCATCCGCGTGGAGCTGCCCGCCGGGCTGCGCGAGGCCCGGTTCGTGGAACGACCCAACCGGTTCCTCCTGCGTTGCGAGCTGGCCGCGCACCAGGAGAACGGACAGCCGGCACCCACTCCACCCGGTCTGCGGGAGCCACCGCACGGGTCCGGGCCGCGCGTCGTCGATGTCCACATGGCCGATCCCGGACGCTTGAATGAGCTCCTCCTCCCGGGCCGACGCGTCTGGATCCGATATGCCGCCTCACCCACGCGCCGCACCGACTGGTCCGCCGTTCTCGTGGAAGCACCGCACGGCAACGGCCTCGTATCCGTCGATACCACGCTCCCGAATCGCCTCGTGCGCCGCGCCCTCGAGGCCCACGCCCTCGAGGAGCTCGCCGGGTGGTCGCTCCTGCGCCCGGAATTCACGCTCGGCCGCTCACGCATTGATTTCCTCCTCGCCTGCGACCACCGCCAGCTCGCCCTCGAGGTCAAGAGCGTCACGCTCGTCGGCGACGACGGCGTCGCCCGCTTCCCGGACGCCGTGACTGCGCGCGGGGCCCGTCACGTCCGCGAACTGGCAGCTGTCGCCCGACGGCCCGGCTGGGAAGCCGCCATCCTCTTCGTGCTCCAGCGAGACGACGCCCACCGCATCGAGGCCGCACGCTCCATCGACCCCGCCTTCGCCGACGCCCTTGCCGAAGCGGAGGAGGCTGGCGTGCGCGTCCTCGGCCGCCGCTGCCAGGTCAGTCGGCAGAGCCTCGTCCTCGGAGACGCCGTGCCCGCCAGCTGATGCGGCCCGCTCCGGCGCCCGGCCTCCGACCACGGTGAAACGCATGCATGGGGTGGAAAAAGGGCCCGCTCCCTTCTACCTTCTGCGGATGCCATCCCGTTGGACCTTCCACAGATTCATTGTCGTGACTGCGCTCCTGCTCTTCGCGGGGCAGCTGCAGGCGCAGGCTCGCGTCACCGGGTACGCCGGCGCCGCGGCCACCGGCCTCGACCTGCGCCGACTCGGCACCACGGCGCGCCTGCTCATGATCGGCGCGCACCCCGACGATGAGAACACGGCCCTGGTTGCCCCGCTCGCGCTCGGCGAGGGTGCGGACGTCGCCTACCTCTCGCTGACCCGGGGAGAGGGAGGCCAGAACGGCATCGGTCCGGAGCTGGGCACCGCGCTCGGAATCCTTCGCTCCGAAGAGCTCCTCGCCGCCCGAAGGCTGGACGGCGGCACTCAGCTCTTCAGCCGCGCCATCGATTACGGGTTCTCCAAGAGCGCCGACGAAGCGTTCAGCCACTGGCCCCGGGACTCGCTGGTGGCGGATGTCGTCGCGGCCATTCGTCGCTATCGCCCCGATGTGGTGGTCTCGGTGTGGAGCGGGACGCCGCTGGATGGTCACGGACAGCACCAGGCTTCCGGAATCGTCGCCCGCGAGGCCGTGCTCGCCGCCGGCGACCCGTCCCGGTTCCCGGAGCAGATCGCCGCCGGGCTGCGCCCGTTCACCCCGAGTCTCTTCTACCGCTCCGCCGGATTCGGCGGCCCGGGGGAAATCGTCGAAGTGAACACCGGCCGGCTCGACCCGCTCCTCGGCCGCTCCTATCAACAGGTGGCCATGGCCAGCCGCAGCCGCCACCGCAGCCAGGACCAGGGGACCCGGCAGCCGCCCGGCCCCCGGCGCACGGCCATCCAGCGGATCGACCCGGCAGCGCCCGTGACCGTGGCGCCGGACCGCCGCTTCGGTTGGGCCATGGAGGGCGCCCCGGCCCGGGACGTCTCGATCTTCAGTGGCGTCGACACGCTCCTGTCGCAGCGAGCTCGCAGCGCCGCCGCCCGCGCCCGGCCCGATGCGGTGCACGGGCTCGCGACGTCCGCGGCCCTGCTTGCCCGGTACGAGGCGCTCGTGGATTCGGCCCGCGCCAGCTTCGACCCGCTGCGCCCTGGCCGGATCCTCGGCATCCTCGTGCGTGCCGACGAGCGGCTCCGCGCAGCCGCCGCCGCGCTTCCGCCCCCGACGACCACCGCCGCCTCGCCCGCCGCCGACGCGCTGGCGGACCTGCGGTTCAATTTCGCCGCCGAAGCGAAGGACCTGCGAGCGGCCATTCTCGACGTGGCGAACGTCCAGCTCGACGCCATCGCGGATCATGAGGATGTCGTCCGGGGCCAGAGCTTCGCGCTCGAGCTGTCAGTCTGGAATGGCGGAGCCGACACGGTCCGCGCCCGCGTCGCACCGCTCCTCCCCGCTGGCTGGATCGCCACCACGGGGAGCGCAGGTCAGGTGTCGGCCCGGCCGGATGGTGCGACGAACGATGGTTCCGGCACACCGCTCCAGGCTACGCGCATGCCCGCGGCCCGGGAGGCCATCCTCTCGGTCGCGCCGGGGGAGCGGGCCACGGCCACGTTCCAGGTCACCGTCCCGGAAGACGCCCAGCTCACCACGCCGTACTACCTCGATCCGGCGCACCCCGCCACGGGCGACTTCTACCACTGGCCGCCTGACCCGCAGACCTGGGGGCTGCCGTTCGCACCGGCGCCGGTGCGCGCCTCCTTCGCCCTGGATCTCCGCGGTGACGCCGACCTGACCTTCCAGCGCAGCGCAGCCATGGTGGGCGTGGACAGGCGAAGCGGTGAGTTCCGCCGACCCGTCAAGGTGGTGCCGGAGGTCTCCGTCGCCATTGCCCCGGAGCTGGCGGTCTTCTCCCTCGACGCCCCCCGGACCCTCCATTTCACGGCGACGCTCCGGTCCAATGCCAGCTCGCCCATCACTGGCTGGCTCCATGCCACGATTCCACCGGGATGGCGCGCGGACCCGGACAGCGTGGCCGTCTCCATGGCCGCTGGTGGGCCCGAGTTGTCCACGACGTTCGATCTGACCCCACCCGACGGGGTCGCCCCGGGCGAGTACGATGTGGGCGTCTCTCTCGCGACCGCCGGTGATACGTTCGACCTGGGCTACCAGGTCATCGATTATCCGCACATCCGTCCGCACCACCTCTACCGGCCGGCCACTGCACGGGTCCGCGCGCTCGACGTGCGCGTGGCCGACGTCCGCGTGGGCTACGTCCCCGGCGCCGGCGACGATATCCCCGCGGCCCTCGACCAGCTCGGGCTGTCCTGGGGCCGCATCGATGCCCCGGACCTCGCCAGCGGAGACCTCGGGCGCTTCGACGTCATCGTCACCGGGATCCGCGCCTACGAGGTGAACGACGGCCTCGTCGCCCACAACCAGCGGCTGCTGGACTGGGTGCGCCACGGTGGCACGCTCATCGTCCAGTACAACAAGTACCCGGCCCTCGAGCGCGATTACACGCCATGGCCGGTCACGATCGCACGCCCGCACGGACGCGTCACGGACCCCGCCGCTCCCGTGACGGTGCTCCAGCCGGACAACCCGATCTTCACCACCCCCAACCGCATCGGCCCCGCCGATTGGGCCGGGTGGGTGCAGGAGCGCGGACTCTATTTCTGGGATACCTGGCAGGGCCCGTTCACGCCCCTGCTCGCCATGAGCGACCCCGGCGAGGCACCGCTCGAGGGCTCGCTGCTCGTAGCGCCCCTCGGCGACGGGACGTACGTCTACGCGGCTCTCGCCTTCTTCCGCCAGCTCCCCGCCGGCGTCCCCGGGGCGTACCGGCTTTTCGCTAACTTGCTCTCCCTCGGCGCCCCCCGGTGAGCCGGCCGGACGACTCCTCTGAGGCGGGTTCGGAACGGACCGCCGCCGAGGGTCCGGGGCCCGCGCCCCGCCGCGCCCCGCGCTCCATGCGAACCCTCTACATCCGGGTCCTCCTCGTCCAGGTCCTGGCACTCCTCGCCCTCTGGGCGCTCCAGGCCCGCTTCGCCGGATGAGCCGCCGCTAGCCGATGCACTGGATCGACTGGCTGATCGTCGCCGGATACCTCGGCTACGTGCTGTGGGACGGGCTCCGCCGCGCTCGCGGCATGGACCGCATCGAGGGCTACTTCCTCGCCAACCGCAGCCTCCCCTGGTGGGCCGTCGGACTCTCTGTCATGGCCACCCAGCTCTCCGCGATCACGCTCGTGGGCACCACCGGCCAGGGCGCCACGGACGGGATGCGCTTCGTCCAGTTCTATTTCGGGCTCCCCCTGGCGATGCTCATCCTCTCCGTCACCCTGGTCCCGTTCTTCCACCGGGCGAAGGTATACACGGCCTACGAGTACCTGGAGAAGCGCTTCGACAGCCGTACACGGAGCCTCACCAGCGCACTGTTTCTCGTCTCCCGCGGCATGTCCGTGGGGGTCATCATCTCCGCGCCGGCCGTGATCCTGTCCGCTACGCTCGGCCTCGGCCTCCCTCTCTCCGTCGTGATCATCGGCGCCCCCGCCGTTCTCTACACCATGTTCGGCGGCGTCCAGGCCGTGACCTGGATCGACGTCAAGCAGATGGTGCTGATCATCACCGGGCTTGGAGCGCTCCTGGTCGTTCTCTTCCTCGGCCTTCCCGGCGACGTGGGCGTCGGCAGCGCCCTGCGGCTCGCCGGCACCACCGGCCGGCTTCGCACGTTCGACTTCAGCTTCGACCTGCACGAGACCTACACGTTCTGGTCCGGGCTCATCGGCGGGACCTTCCTCATGCTCTCGTATTTCGGGACCGACCAGAGCCAGGTCCAGCGGTATCTGACCGCCCGCTCGGTCGACGAGGCCCGCAGCTCACTGCTCATGAGCGCGTACTGGAAGATCCCCCTCCAGGCCCTCGTCCTCATGGTCGGCGTCATGGTCTTCGTCTTCTACCTGTTCAACCAGCCGCCGCTGCTCTTCAATACCGACCATGACCAGCGCGTCCGTGAGGCCGCGAGCACCGAGTATCGCCAGCTCCAGGACCGCTACACCGCCTCCTTCCAGCAGCGACGTGGCGCCGCCCTCGAGTATGCTCAGGCCCGTGAGGCCGGTCGCCTGGATCTCGCCCGCGCCGCTGCCGCCGAATTCACCGACGACAATACCCGCCTCCAGGCCGTCCGCGCGGACGCCCTGAGCCTCGCCGAGCGCACCACGGGCGAGAACCCGCGGGACGTCAACTACATCATCCCCTCGTTCGTCCTCGGTGAGCTCCCCCCGATCATCCCGGGTCTCTTCATCGCCGCCGTGCTCGCAGCCGCAATGTCGTCCATCGCGGCGGAGCTCAACTCCCTCTCCACCGCCACCATCATCGATTTCTACCGGCGACACATCCGGACGTCCGCCTCTGACGCCCACTATCTCTCCGTCTCCAAGCTGGCCACCGGCATCTGGGGGATCTTCGCATGTGTCGTGGCGGTCTACGCCGTGGCGCTCGGCTCACTCATCGAGGTGGTCAACCGCTTCGGCTCGTTCTTCTACGGGTCCATCCTCGGCGTCTTCGTCCTCGCACTCATTCCGCGCGCTCGGCCACGCGGCGCGTTCTTCGGCCTCATCGCCGGAATGGTCAGCGTTGCACTCGTCGACCGTCTCACCGGCATCGCGTTCCTGTGGCTCAACGTGGTCGGCGCCGTGGCGGTCGTGACCGTGGGAATGGCGCTCAGCTGGACGGTGCCCGGCGGCGCGGCGCCTCGAACCGCCGCCGAGCCGACCTCCCCGCCCGCCCTCGACGGGGGGTGACGCTGCCCCCGGAGAACGGGTCACCGCCTTCGCCGCCTTCGCCGTCGCCGGCACCGCCGCGGCTGTCGCCGTTCTGGCCGCCGCGCCCGCCGAACGGCGGCGGGCCACCATTCACCGCTCATGAGGGAAAGGAGAGCCATGAACCCGCCCCGCGCCTCTCGCCCATCGGCTTCCGCGATCCGGATCGGGATCTCGGGATGGCGCTACGCCGGCTGGCGCGGAGATTTCTATCCGGATTCCCTCCCGCAGCGCGCGGAGATGGAGTACGCATGCAGCCGCTTCTCCACGATCGAGCTCAACGGGACCTTCTACTCGCTTCAGCGGTCGGCCTATTTCGACAGGTGGCGGGGTGCCACCGCCGATGACTTCGTCTTCGCGATCAAGGGAAGCCGGTTCATCACCCACATGCTCCAGCTGAACGAGCCGGAAGGCGCGCTCGCCAACTTCTTCGCCCAGGGCCTGCTCCGCCTCGGGCCGAAGCTCGGACCCGTGCTCTGGCAGTTCTCTCAGCGCTTTCGCTTCCGGGAGGAGAAGCTCCGCCCCTTTCTTGCCCTCCTCCCCCACGACCACGCCGCCGCCGCCCGCCTCGCCCGCAGCCACGACCATCGCGTCAGGGACCCCGCCACCGACCCGCTGGAAGAGGGGCTGGCCAGCACGCCGATCCGCCACGCGCTCGAAGTCCGACACGAGAGTTTTCTCACGCCTCCGTTCCTCGACCTCCTGCGCGAGTACCGGGCCGCCGCGGTCGTCTCCGACAACCCCGGCCTGTACCCCATCCTCGAACAGCCCACGACCGACTTCATGTACCTCCGCCTCCACGGCACCGAGGCCATGTACGCCGGCAGCTATTCGGACCATGACCTCGACCACTGGGCCCGCCGCATCCGCCGCTGGCACCGCCCCGGCACAGGACACGGACACGACCAAGCATGCGCTGCGAACGGGACCCGCGGTGTCTTCGTCTACTTCGACAACGACCAGAAGGCCCGCGCACCTTTCGACGCGCGACGCCTCATGGAACGCCTCGACCTCCACTCCACCTTCCCCCTCCCCGGCTCCGAAGACCGCATGCCCTCCTGATCACTGACCCCAGCCGCGAACGGTTCCCGGTTCGCCGTTCACCGGCCCCGAAGCTCGATTCCGGGTTTCCCCTTCCCCGGCTTTTCCCCTACCTTTCCCCCATGAACAACCCGCGAATCCAGAGCCTCCGGCACATGCTGGAGAAGCACCCGTCCGACGCGCGCCTCCACTTCGGCCTCGCCCTCGAACACGAAAAGCTCGAGCAGTGGGAGGAGGCCGCGGTTCAGCTCCGCCGCTATCTGGAGCTGACCGAGGACGAGGGGAATGCGTGGGGCCGGCTCGGGGCCGCACTGCGGCGCCTCGGCAGGGACGAGGAAGCCAGGGAGGCCTACCGGACGGGGGCCGAGGCCGCCCGTCGCCATCATCACCCCTCCATGGCCGAGGAGTTCGACGAGATCCTGGATGAGTGGTAGGACTCGACCCGATAGGCGGGGAGGCGGGAGGCGATGATCTCCGCCGCCCTTGTCCTATTCGCCTCAATGGGGCTCCAGCAGGGTACGATAGCCGCCGCCCCGGTGCCGACAGAGCCCGACACCGGCACCTATTACCTGCTCCGCGGCGAGGTTGTGATCGCCCGGGAGCGGTACGCGCGTAGCGACACCCTGCTCGATGCCGAGCTGGTCTTCGCCGACCAGCCACGGCTGAAGGTGCGAGCGACGATCGGCCCCGACGCCAGCATCACCCGGATCGAGCTCCGCGTCTTTCCCCCGGACGCCGCCGACACGACGCTGATCCAGTCTTCAGCCGCAGTCCTGGACGGGCGCACCATCCGCCTCGAGCAGCCCATTGGCACGCCCGTTGGCGATCCCATCACGGTACCCGCCGGAACGCTGCCCTACCTGAACCCCAGCCCGTCGTTCATGGAGCAGATCGTCCGCAGGGCACGCACGCTCGGCGACGACAGCACCAGCGTAGACGTTTGGATCCCGGGTGTAGGGGGCGGGCGCGTGGTGCCGGTGGACGTGCTCCTCGCTCGGGATGGCCGCGCCACCCTCGCGTTCCCCGACGGTCGGATCGAGCTCGCCCTCACCGCCGATAGACGATTGATCGGCGCCTCCATTCCCGGTGAGGACCTCCGCATTCACCGCGTGCGCGCTCCCGAGTAGCGCCCTCTACTCCAGAAGGCTCCCCTGCCCACCCACCGGGGGAACCTCGTGGCATGACCGGCATCGCGCCTCGTACGACTCCAGTCCGCCTACCTGGATCGTCGGCCCCTCCGCTGGCGCCGGACGCCCGTCGATCAGACGCTGGTTCCGCGTCGCGAGATCTCCACAGCGCACGCAGATCGCGTTCAGCTTGTCCACCTTCTCCGCAATGGCCAGCAACGCCCCGATCGGGCCGAAGGGGCGGCCCCGGAAGTCCATGTCCGTCCCCGCTACGATCACCCGCACGCCCCGATTCGCCAGCGCGTTCACTACCCCCACCACCCCGTCATCCAGGAACTGCACCTCGTCCACGACCACTACTTCCGTGTCCGCCCGCACCCGCGCCATCAGCTCCGCCGATGTCGAGATCGGCTCCGCTTCCACCCGCCCCCGATCGTGCGAGATCACTTCACGGATACCGTACCGATCATCCAGCTGAGACTTGAATACCTGCACCCGCTTCCGCGCCAGTGTCGCACGCCGGACACGCCGGATCACCTCCTCGGATTTCCCCGAGAACATGACCCCGCTGACGACTTCCACCCACCCCGCTCGCTTCGCTGCCTCCATGGCCGCCAACCTACCCGCACCTCCCTCCCGTCGTCCACCCCCGGGCCCCTTGGGAACGCCCCCCGCCGGCCCTCTCCGTAGGGCAATCCCCCACAATCCACCTCCCCCATTTCATCCCTTTCCCCACTTACACCCGCCTTAAAACAACATATCCTTATGCACAAATATTGAATAGCGAGCACCCCATGCCCCTGTCTCAGACCGCTGAACACGCCCTGCGCGCCACCCTCTTCCTGGCCCGGCAGCCGGAAGGGAGCCGCGTTCCCGCCGAAGCCATCGCCGAGGCGTTGGACGCGCCGAGGAACTACCTCGCCAAGACACTGGGGATCCTGGCGAAGGCGGGGGTGATCGACGGGATGCGGGGGCCCACGGGTGGCTACCGGCTGCGCGTGGCCGCTTCGGAGTTGACGCTGGCGCGGGTGGTACTGGCGTTCGATGAGCCGTCGTCGTCCCGGATGTGTCTTGTGGGCGGGCGGCAGTGCGACAGCAGGACCCCGTGCGTGGCGCACGGGCGATGGACGTCGGTGCGGGCGGCCACGCGCGCACCGATGGAGCAGACGACGATTGCGGATCTTCTGGATTCCACGGCCGGTGCCGGGAGTCCGGAGCCGGGCCCTGCGGCCCCGAAACGTATAGCGGAGGAGGAGGAGCGATGAGTGAGATCGAGAGCTCGGGAAAGGTCCGGTGGATGGTCATGGGCGGGGTAGGCGCGCTCCTGGCGATCAGTGCAGTGGCGTTCAGCCTGGGTACGTCGGAGCAGGCCGCGCCCATGAGCGCGGCGGTGCCCGTGACGCCGCCCCTGCCTGCGATCAGGGGCGAGGAGCACGCGCAGCTGACGGAGCCGCCATTCGTTCCGGCGCCGATCACCCGGGATTACGCGACGAAGGTGATCGTGAACCTGGAAGTGATCGAGAAGCCGATGAAGCTGGCGGACGGCGTCGAATACACCATGTGGACGTTCGGTGGTACCGTCCCCGGGCGCTTCATCCGGGTGCGGGAGGGTGACCTGGTCCAGTTCCATCTCCAGAACGCGCCGGACAACATGATGCCTCACAACATCGATCTGCATGCGGTGACGGGGCCGGGCGGGGGCGCGAAGGCGAGCATGACGATGCCCGGCAAGGAGACGTCGTTCGAGTTCCGCGCGCTGAAGCCCGGCCTGTACGTCTATCACTGCGCCACGGCGCCGGTCGGGATCCACATGGCCAACGGGATGTACGGCCTGATCCTGGTGGAGCCGAAGGAGGGGCTGCCGAAGGTGGACCGGGAATACTATGTGATGCAGGGCGAGTTCTACACGAAGGGGAAGTATGGCGAGAAGGGCCTGCAGTCCTTCGACATGGACAAGGCGCTCTCCGAGACCCCCGACTACGTGGTCTTCAACGGCGCCGTCGGCGCGCTTACGGGCGAGAATGCCCTCAAGGCCAGCACGGGTGAGACCGTCCGCCTCTTCGTCGGGGATGCGGGGCCCAACCTGGTGAGCTCGTTCCACGTCATCGGCGAGATTTTCGACAACGTATACCGCGAGGGCGGAATCACGCCGGACCACAACGTCCAGACCACGCTGATCCCCGCCGGCTCCGCCAGCATGGTCGAGTTCCGCGTGGAGGTCCCGGGCGACTACATCCTCGTGGACCACGCGATCTTCCGCGCCTTCAACAAGGGCGCCCTGGGGATCCTTTCCGTCTCCGGTGACAAGAACCTGGCGGTGTTCAGCGGACAGACAGCGGAGAAGGACTACGACCCGACTGCCACGGCCGCTGCCAACGAAGACTGATCCCTGGCGGCACCGATCCGCGGACCCATGCCCGATGCCATCCGGTCTCTCTCCGGCTGACCATTGACGCCGACGCCCCGCCTGGTGCACCATCTTCACCCCTGCCCCGCACCTGGAGCGCCGTGCAACTCGTCTGGCACAGGGATGACCTGCGGATCCACGATCACCCGGGGCTCGCCGCCGCCGTATCGGAGGGGCCGACGGTCGGGCTGGTGATCCTGGACGCGGGGGCACAGGCGAGTAGCGTGCGCCCCCGCGATGCCTTCTTTCTTCAGTGCGTCTCGGCGCTCCGCGACCAGTACCGCGACCGCGGGAGCACGGTCCTCGTGCGTTCCGGGAAGGTGCAGGACGTGCTCCCGGCCGTGGTCCGGGAGCTCGGTGACGTGGAAGCCGTGCACATTCTCGCCGCCGTCGCCCCGTCCGACAGGCGGGATGAGGACGTGGCCGGCCGCACCCTCACGTCGGTCGGCGTTCCTCTCAGGCTGTACCCGGGCGCCTACGTGCACCCCCCCGGCGTGGTCCGCACCGCCGCGGACACGTTCTACACCGTCTTTGCGCCCTATTTCCGCCGCTGGCGCGCGGTCGGCGCGGCCACGCCTCTCACGCCACCGGGTCGGATCCCCACCCCCGGGAACCTCGAGCACGTGGAGCCCGGAGCCGTGCCTGCCCCGCGCACCGGCGTTCAGCTGCCAGCGGCCGGGGAGACGGCCGCCCTCCATGCCCTCGAAATGTTCGTTTCGGAACGCCTCGCCGACTACCCGCGTCAGCGCGACCGCCTCGATGGGAGGGGCACCTCCCATCTCTCCCCCTGGCTCGCGGTCGGCGCTCTCTCTGCCCGCACGGCGGCCGCCCGGGCGGAAGACGGTCCGGAGCGTGGCCCGGCCGCCGAGAAGTGGCTTTCCGAGCTCGCCTGGCGGGACTTCCTCGCCGACCTGCTCTATCACCGCCCCCACCTTCTGGAATCGCCGTTCGATCCGCGTTGGCATGCCCTCGAATGGCCGGGCGGTGAGGAGCGTTTCGCCGCGTGGCGCGACGGCCGGACCGGCGTGGCGGCGGTGGACGCGGCCATGCGACAGCTGGCCCGCACCGGCTGGATCTCGAACCGTGCACGCATGGTCGCCGCCCAGTTCCTGGCGAAGAACCTGCGCGTGGACTGGCGCCGGGGTGCCGCACTGTTCGAGCGCCGCTTGGTCGACGCAGACACCGCTTCCAACACCGGCAACTGGCAGTGGGCCGCTGGACTGGGAATCGACAACGCTCCCTATTTCCGCGTCATGAACCCGAATAGCCAGGCGCGAACGCACGATCCCGACGGCGAGTGGGTCCGCCGCTGGGCGCCCGATTCTGCTGGCGCTGACGCACGGCTGAAACCCATCGTGGACCTTGCCGCTTCCCGCGCCGCGTACATCGAAGCGGCCCGGACGGCGCACTCGAGCGGGCCCCCGGTGTAGCATGGACTGTCCGAATTCCCGGCGCTCGCGCGTTCAACGGCTGGAGCCATCAATGAGGACCACCAGGCTGTCTCTCGCATTCGTCGTCGTCTCGACCCTCGCCCTCCTCCCGGGCGCGGCTCGGGCTCAGGGCCAGTTCATCACCGGCCTGGTGATCGACGACACTTCCGAGGAGCCTCTCGACGGCGTCCACCTGGTGCTCCTGGACCGTGACGGCGTCCAGCGCTCCGAAACCCTCTCCGATTCCGCCGGCGCGTTCGCCCTCACTGCACCGGCGCCGGGGGATTGGACGCTCTCCGCGGACATCATTGGCCACGCACCGGTCCACTCCGAGCCTCTCGGCCTGGGACTCGGCGAACGGATCTCGGTCGAGGTCCGCATGGCCGTCGCCGCCGTCCCCCTCGAGCCGATCGTCGTCAAGGGGCGTGCGAACCTGAGCCCCGACATCCGGGAATTCTACGAGCGACGGAAGAAGGGCGAGCGCTCGGGCTTCGGACGCTATTTGACGGCCGCCGATATCGATGAACGCCGGCCCATGGAGGCTACGGACCTCTTCTACGCCATCCCTGGCGTGCGCGTCGTTTCCGGTGCGACCGGCGCCGGCCGCAGCCTGCGCATGACCGCCGGCTGCATCCCCGCCGTCTTCATCGACGGGATGCAGATCAACCGTTTTCGCGCCAACGAATCCATCGACGACTACCTCCCCGTGTTCTCCATCGAGGGGATCGAGGTCTACCGCGGCGCCGGCTACCAGGTGGGTCGCTTCGTCGACCCGAATGGGTGCGGGCTCGTGCTCATCTGGACGAAGCGCGGCGAGATGGATCCGGGCGGACACTTCTCCTGGAAGAAGCTCGCCGTCGGCCTCGGCCTCGTGGCCGCCGTCTTCCTGATCCTCTGACCCGCCACGCCTTGGTCCCCGCCACCGTCGGCCCTACATTGTCGCCCCGTTCACGACGCAACCGCAGGGAGGCGAACCCATGCCGGACCACGTGTACAAGAAGGTCGAGCTCACCGGATCCTCCTCCAATGGCATCGACGACGCTGTCCGCAGCGCGGTGGCCAAGGCCAGCGAGACCATCCACAACCTGCGCTGGTTCGAGGTGGACGAGATCCGCGGGCACATCGAGAATGGACGGGTGGCTCACTGGCAGGTCACCGTGAAGATCGGGTTCACGGTGGACTGAGTTCAGGCCGGGCGATCACCTACCCGGTCGGCGCCCCGGGTCGCGCGACCGATCGCCGGCCTCAGGGGGCGAGGCGCTCGAGCAGCTCCCGCATCGCCACATCGTTCGGGTCCGGCGACGGATCGTCATCCGCGATATCGCCCCTTCGCTGGGGCGTTTCGAGGATCAGCGGGATGCCCTTGCTCCGCGGGTCCGCCAGCAGCCACCGGAACGGCTCCTCGCCGATCTCCCCTTCCCCGATCAGCGCGTGGCGGTCCCGGTTCGTCCCCGGTCCGTACTGACTGTCGTTCAGGTGGAAGAAAGCCGGCGGCTTCCCCGTGGCCGTCTCGAACGCGTCCAGCGTCTCCCGCAACGCCGCCTCCGAGCTGGCGATGTCATGGCCCGCGCTGAACAGGTGGCACGTATCCAGCCCGTATCCCGTCCGCCCCCGGAGCGACGACGGCACGCCGTCGAGGATCGTCCCGATTTCCTCCGCCGTCCGGCCTATGGTGTTTCCGGCCCCCGCCGTGTTCTCCACCCACACGCGGGTCTCGGAGTCCACGCTCTCCAGCGCCGCCGTGATCGCTTCACTCACCCACTCCAGCGCCTGCTCCACGTCTCCCTTTCCCGCGCTCCCCGGGTGGAAACACACGCCCCGGGCACCGATGGCGCTCGATCGCTCCAGCTCCTTGCGGAGCCCCGCGTGCGCCCGGCCCCGCTTCTCCGCGTCCAGGTTCGCCGTGTTCAGCACGTACGCCGCGTGCACCACCACGTTCCCGGCAGCGAGACCGGTCTCATCCAGAGCGGCGCGAAAGCGCTCCACCCGCTCTTCCCGGATGCCGGAACGGTCCCCGTAGAACCGCGGGATGGTCGTGAACAGCTGAAGGGCCTCGAAACCGGCCGCCTTCGCACGGCGGACTGCCATCTCGATGCCGCCATTGTCGATCGTGTGCGCCCCGAAGATGTAGTGACTCGCCATCCGCTTCTTCGCCTCCATGGCCTCGAGCGCCTCCGCCCGCCACACCCCCGCGAGCGCGGCCGTTCCTAGTGGTCCTGCCTCACCGTCGTGATCCCCGGCAGGCCCGGGAGCACCAGCCCCGTGCCCACACCGTAGCCGCCCGGGAGGTCGATCGGAAGTCGCCCCGTTATGGGCGCCGCTCCCGACAGCGCCGCCGCCGCGGCCTCCTGGCTCGCCGCTTCCCTGTCCCACGCCAGCAGGTACGTCCCGGCGTGCGGGAGCTGGCGCAGCAGGTACGGGTCCCCGAACGAGACCACCACGGCGCCCGCGCCGGCAAGCTCGTCGGCCAGTGCTCCGACCGGATCCGGTAGTCCCAGTCCGCCCTTCCCCGGCACCGCACGGACGAAGCTGGTGAAAAGGACCACGTCCGCACCGCCCGACAGACGGCGCACCCTGGTCAGATCTCCCGCGTCGGAGGTTCGCGAGAGGCGCATCGTCAGCACACGGGCACCGCGGCCGGCGAGCGCCCGCTCCAGCTCCAGCCCGGTGTCCCTGCGCACGCGGTCGTCGTAGACAACGAGCAGGACGGCCCGGCCTTTCAGGGACAACGGCAGGGAGCCGGCCTCCCCACGCACCAGCGTCATCGAGCGCTCCGTCACATGCCGGCTCCACGCCTGGCGAGCTGCGCTCCCCTCGTCGGGCAGGAGCGCGTCCGGATCCACCAGTCGTCGCTCCCTGAGTCCCGCGGCCGCTTTCGCGCGCAGGACGCGCCGCACGGACTCATCGAGCCTCTCCTCCGACAGCCGCCCCCTTCGCACCGCTCGTACCACCGCGTCGATGGCCCTGGCCTCGCCCCGCGGCATGAGCAGCAGGTCCGCCCCTGCCTGAATTGCTGCGACCGCCACTGCGCCCGTCGAGCCCTGGCGCGTCACCGCGTCCATGTACAGCGCATCCGTGACCACCAGTCCGCCGAACCCCAGTTCCCCACGCAGCACCCCGGTGATGATCGGCCGTGAGAGCGTGGCCGGCCTCAGCCCACCCGCCGGATCGAGCGCTGGCACCGCCAGGTGTGCCGTCATTACACCGGCGACGCCCGCCGCGATCGCCGCACGGAACGGCGCAAGCTCCACACGGTCCAGCCGCGCTCGGTCCGCCCGCAGCACCGGAAGCGCGATGTGGGAGTCAAGCTCCGTGTCCCCGTGTCCCGGGAAGTGCTTCGCCACGGTCAGGAGCCCGGCCGCCCGCGCACCCTCGATGAACGCAGCCACGCGCTCCGACACCGCCGCCGGGTCGCTCCCGTACGAGCGCGTGTTGATTACCGGATTGTCGGGATTCACGTTCACGTCCGCCACCGGCGCGAACGCCACGTGCACGCCCGCAGCCCGGGCCTCCACTCCTGTGATGAACCCCGCCTCCCGCGCGTACGCGGCCGGCCCGGCCGCGGCCAGCGCCATGTTGATCGGAAGGACCGTCGCTCCCTTCAGTCTCGTCCCCGCCCCCCATTCCAGGTCCGCTGCGACCAGGAGTGGAATGCGAGACGCCTGCTGAAGCTCGTTCAGCCACGCGGCCGTCTCGGCCGCGGCCCCGTTCCCCACGATCATCGCCCCCACACCCTCTTCGCGGACCAGCCGCAGCGCCCGCTCCCTTTCCGCACTGCCTTCGGCAGGCCGGCCGCCTTCGAGCCACGCCACCACCACCTGTGCCGCCTTCTCTCGCAGCGTCAGCGCCGAGGCGATCGAATCGACCCACGCATCGTCTTCCGGCGACAGGGACTCCCCGATCACGGTCCCCCGGTGGTACGCCGCCGGTATCGACCGCGACGGCGTACCGGCAAGCTGCGCGAATATCATGACCAGGGAGAACACAATTTCGGCCAGAATCATCGGCCCATTTCACTTCCGGGATGGATGGAGGCGACACGATCAGAGCCTGCCTCCGTCAATTGTTGCTAACGCATTGCCCGCCCGCAAGTTCCTGTTTCCGCCGACGCCCGGTCAGTCAATGATGATTGAATCCTCTTGACACTCCGCTCTCCATAGTCCACTTTTGCTCGCGACCTCCCAGACAGCCACTCATCGCCCGCTGGCCGGGTGAAGCGGCGGCTGCCCGCCGGCTTGCACCCGTCCGGTGGTGTTCCTTTACGGAGTACGGACACGAGCGTGGACGGCACGACCACGAGGCCGATCGGCACCTACGACGTGGCCCGCGAGGCGGAGGCCCTTATCCGCTGCCTTTCGGGCGTCCTGCACGCTTCCGTCCACGCGGGCCTCGGCGGGATCGACGCGATCCACGTCACCGCAATGGACGCCGAGGACGCCCGCGGCATGCCCGCCCGCATTCGCTCCGCTCTCCTCGCCGGCCTCGCGACCCCCGTCCTCCCCGCCCGGATCCACGTCCGGACGGCCGAAGCTGGCGACCCCGTGGACACCACCCTCGGCGCACCCACCCCACAGCCCCGGGCGACCCCTCACACCGGCCGACCGCTGCGCCTGCTCGGTTCGCCCCCGGCGGAGCACGCCCACGAGCCGATCCACCAGCGGGATGCCGATCCCGGCAAGGTCGCTCAGGAAGACCAGCGCAGGGAACCGACCTACACCGGCACCCCTCACCTCGTCGCCGTGGACCTCGATCGCCCCGGCGACGGACGCGTGCTCTGTCGCGTCTCTGTCGCCTTCGACGCACACGTCCACCGCGCCGAGGCCGCCGCCATCGACCTCCCCGGGGCCGCCGCTCACGCTGCCGCCCAGGCCACCGTCGGCGCTCTCGTCGATGCCGGCCTCACCGGCCTCGAGCTCGGCGGCCTCCGGGAAGTCGAGATCGCCGGACGCGACTACGTCCTCGTCGCCCTGCGACGCACGGACACATGCATCCGACACCGCTCCGGGAGCGCTCCCGTCCTCGACGCCCCCGAGCGCGCCGCCGCCCGCGCCACCGTGGCCGCGGCCAACGATATCCTGTAACCGCCGCCACGATGGCGCTGAACGAAAACCGGACCTCGGTACACACGGCCCACGGGCCTGAGAGAACATGGCAAGGAGATAATCAGGACTAACGGAGCCCCCCGCCGGCGAAAACCAGTCAAGGTCTCAGCGGAGCCTGCAGTACCAGCGGAGCGTTCGCGGCCAATTAGCGGAATACGGCCGACGCCACGCGAAAGGAGGTGACGCTTATGACCGAGATGATGTTTCGGATGATCGGGGCTATTGTCGCGCTGTTTACCGCGGGATGGGTTAGCCTCTAGTAAGTGGTGGGGGCTCCGCTTTCTTTTATGCGTCAGCCTAAGGCTTGGTACCTGTACATTGCAGCTCTCGCTGCAGGCGGCGCTGTGCTGATTGCATTGCTCCCATGGGATGCTATATGGGCTTTGCAACGCGCAGATGTGGCTGGCATTCTCATTTTTGTCGCCCTCGCCGTGCTGTCACAAGCCCTCGCTGTGGATGCGGCCGTGGGTGGATCCCGGTCAGCAACGGTATCGGTTTCGTATCTGCCGCTATTGGCGATGGCAATAATTTTCCCATCGCCGGCGGTGGCATGCGCCGCCGGGGCAATGGCCGCGATTACAGAGCTTTTCAAGGGGGAAGCTCGGCGCTGGCACACAGGTGTCTTCAACATATCGCAGGCCGTACTTTCATACGGACTCGGTGCTGTCGTGTTCAGGATCGTGTTGACGGCACTGGCCGGTCCGGAAGCACGCGGCCTTTCCGCGGGGCTCGCCGTAACATTCTTCCCCTTCTATTCTTTGGTTCTTGTCTTATTTGTTTTGAACATGTCGTTCGTAAGCGTAGCAATATCTATCCGGGAACAGAAGCCCCTTTGGGGTGTGATGCACGAGTTCAGCGGACGTGGCGGGGGAAATCTTTTTTATGATATCCTGGCCAGTCCCATGGCCTTGGTGGCCGCCTACCTCTATGCAAATCTGCAGGCCGCAGGATTAGTTGCCGTTGTCTTGCCTCTCCTTCTCATTCGGAACACCTATCTCTCGAATAGCCAATTACAGAAAGCAAACCGCGATTTATTGAATGTGCTTATAAAGGCCATCGAGACACGTGACCCTTACACGTCGGGTCACTCCCTGCGTGTGTCCACTTTGGCGCGAATGATTGCCGAGGACTTTGGGCTTCGCTCAAATGTCGTCGCTAGGATTGAGACGGCCGCATTGCTGCACGACATCGGCAAGATAGACGCTCTTTTTGCTCAGATCATCTCTAAAGAGGGATCTCTGACAGAGCAAGAGCGAAATATTATTCGTACACACGCCACTAAAGGCGCGGATCTCCTCGCGAGTCTCACGTCCCTTGAAAAGGACATCATAGTTGGCGTCCGCCACCATCATGAGCGATTCGATGGTACTGGTTATCCCGATGGTTTGGCGGGGAAGGAAATTCCCCTTCCTGCACGCATTATCATGATTTGCGACTCGTTGGATGCAATGTTGTCTGATCGGCCTTACCGGAATGCGCTACCATTACCTGAGGTGCGAGCGGAACTGCAGCGTTGCGGTGGCACTCAGTTCGATCCAGATCTTGTACGCACGATCCTGGAGCGCAACACACTTGAACGTGCGGAGTTGTTGGTCGATCGCTCTGGAGCCCGGAGCCCGATGCGAGCCGTGGTCGGATAGCCTCCACGCCGCCGTTCATTGCTGGACTCCGAAGCGGCTTTCTACTTTGTCCAGCCGGTCCGTCCCAACGTGCCATTGTGTTACCTGCACGGTTCAGCAGATTTGAACAGCTACTTTGTACAAAACGCCTTCTTGCGAGAAGGCGGAAGGATGCGGCACCGACTTTAGTCTCCCGCATTCTCGCGATTGAGCCGGTTCGCTTACACACGCAGTTTTCGAATACGCCTGCCGATGATCGGGGAGTCGCCTATGCCACGGTCGCTTCCATGCGCCTATCTTCTGGGCCCCATTTCCTCCGTTCAAGTTGAACCGCAGCGCGATTTGGCCGCGAAGGAGTGGGCCCTGCTCGTCCTCATTATTGTAGATGGGCCTCAGCACCGGCAGGCAGCCGCCGATACATTATGGACCGCCTCGCCGACATCGGCCCGCCATAGCCTAAGCCAAGCCCTATATCAGATCCGGAGAAAGCTAGGACCCGAAGTTCTGATCGGAGATTTCAACGTCGTCGGGCGTGGGGGTATCAGGTCAGACATTGAGATGTTCGATGAAATGATCGAAAGAGGCGACTGGGTTTCGGCGGCACGCCTGTATCGTGGCGATCTTGCCTTCGGGCTCGATCCTGCCCTTCCGGATGCCTTCCTTGATTGGTTGGCCATTGCGCGGGAGACTTATCGCCGACGTGCGCGTGAGGTTTTGGACCACCTCCTAGCAGGGGGTGAAGCGGAAGAGGCTTCACGTTTGGCCTCAGTTCTCCTGGACTATGATCCGGCCGATCCCGTCGCCATAGCGGCCAGCCAGGTTCACTCCGACCCTAGGCCGAACCTCACTACCAGCCTTGGCTCTGACTTCCCGCCGAAGCTCTTCGTTCGGTTCGTCGGCAGGAGTTCAGAACTTGAGTTTCTCGAGCGAGCTGCAAATGCGTGCGCAGGGGGATCTGTAAGAGGTGTAGCCATCACGGGGGAAGCCGGTGTTGGAAAGACCGCGTTGCTGACTCGATTCCTTCGGCTTCAGGCCGTGCGAGGCTCAAAGGTTCTGACTGCGCGAGCGAGTGATGTAGAAAACAACTTGCCATTCGGCGTTGTAACGCAATGGGCCCGCGATGCCATTGATCGCGATCCGCGTCGCGAAGCTAGCAGCGCCTCTCGCTGCGCGGATCACGAAGACTACCTTGTTTCATTGCTGAGCGGCGAGGTGGGCGGTTCTTCTCCGGTTGAGGACTGGGACCAGTTCCGGTTTCTTGAGGCACTCCGAAGGCTCTTTCTCCAGACATCTCGGGATCGCCTCCTTATCCTCAGCGTAGATGACATGCAGTTCGCGGATGCAGCGTCGATCGGTTTCCTCCGGTACGTAGCACGCATTGGCACTGACGCTCGCATCCTTTTTGTTGCAACCGTTAGGACTCAATTGGGGGCTTCTAACGTCCCGTTTTCCGACACGTTGCCGCTACAGCGGCTTGATCTCCTCCCCTTCTCGCTCGACGAAGTTGCAGAATTTATCGGGCGTCTCGCTGACGCCCGAGACCGGCAACGTTTCGACCCTTCGCAGGTGTTTTCGAAGACAGGTGGAAACCCTCTGTTGCTGACATCGCTAATGAGAGATCGGGGAAACGAAACTCTCCCAACTCATCCTTCACGCGGGTACGGCTTCTTCACAGAGCAAATCCACTCATTAAGCGGTAACGCTGAGAAGCTGCTGGCGGCAGCCTCAGTCGCCGGAGAACCTATCTCAATGGCCAACGCTGCGCTGATTGCCGGCATTCCCGAGAACGAGATGGGTGAGGCGGCGTTGGAGCTTGAATCATCTGGGCTGTTGCTACGGGACCAAAGAGGTGTCCGCCCTCGCCACGGGCTGGTCGCAGACGCGGCGTTGGAGGAGCTTTCCTCTTTTGACCGACGCTCTCTATACGGGCGTGCCGCAAGCATCTACTCACGGTTGCAGTTGTCCCCCGCAGTGTTGGCAGTCCGCCATGATATCGCCGGCGATCGCGGCTCGGCATTCTCTGCCGCATTGAGGGCGGCAGCGGCGAGCTCTGAGCTACATGCGTACCGTGAACACGAGTTCTTTCTGAAGCTTGCCTTGGACAGCGCGCCAAGCCAAGAAGAAGCTGCCCAGGTCAAGGTGGACTTAGCAGAACTCATGGTTCGTTCGGATAGAAGGCGAGAAGCTCACGACCTTCTCGACGGCATCACAACTGCCGACATTTCAGACAAAACTGCCGCGAAGTCGGAGTCTCTGAAGCTCTTGCTGGCGCTTTCGGCCGCTCGCGATGAATCTATTCTGGACCAGTCTCTGCCCTTAATCGAAGAGCTGCAGGGCCGAGTAACGCCCACACGACTTGCTGAGTTGTACGTAGAAGTGGGAGCGGTAGCTCACGATTACTCCCGCACCGGTATGGCCGTTGCGGCCGCACAAGCCACTTTGGGCGTGTGTCGGATGCATCCCGGTTCGGCTGTGCTTTCGAGAATCGCCGCGCGAGCAGCCACAATTCTGGGCACGTACGTTGGATATGAAGCAGGGCTCGAAGCGATTAGTGAATGGATGCGGCACGCTGAAGACGCACCCGAAAACAAGGCAGCGCTTCTGATTGCTAGAGGATCCATTCTCATGGGCGCTGGGCGATTGACAGAGGCGGTCGAAGCATTTGCCGAAGCGATGGAATTCGTGGAGCAGTTCGGACTGTACGATCTTCTTTTTTCTGTACACAACAACATCGGGGTTTGCTACCTAGAACGCGGGATGTACTCGCATGCCCGTGGTCATTTTGATCGCGCCTTGGCGTTGGCCAGAGACGGAATGGTTGCGAGCCATGCGGGCATCGCGGTAGATAACTATGCCGGTTTCCTTTACGAGGTTGGAGACCGAGAAGGAGCAATCAAATATTGCAGATCCGCGCTCGCAACCGAACAGATCACCTCCGTTCGCAGTCTATTGTCCCAGCATTCCATCATTGGTCTATGTTCGCTCGAGATAGGGCGGGTTTCTGCGGCACAGGCAGCCCGACGGGAAATTGCGCTGACATTGACAAACCAGGAATATCAGGGGAGCGATATCTCTTACATCGAGATATTTTTGGCGCGCATGTTGATGCTGGAGGGACAGGCGGATCGGGCGAAGGCGCGTCTGGCCACGGCCATCCGCGCCTATGCGCCGCGCGAGGAGCTCGCGTCCGCGCGGATGGAGCTCGAGCTGGCGCGCATCGAGCTCCGTGAGGATCCCGCGGCCGCGGGCGAGCGGGCGGAAGCGGTGCTCGCGCGGCTGGCTGGCTCGGGCGCCGTCCCGCTCATCGAGATGGCCGAGAGCCTGGTCCATCGGGCGCTCACCCGCGTCTAGACCAGCCCCTCTCGCCGGAGCCACTCCTCGACGATCCACTCCCATCCGAGATGATCCCGGACGAACAATGGCCGATAGCCAATGAGGCGGTTCATGGAATTGCTCATGGTGAAGCCATCCGGATACCCGAAGCGACCCGCTACGCGGTTGATGTTGGAGCGCGTGTTCTGGAGGTGCATGGACGCGTGCAGCAGGCGCGCGAACTGGAGCCAGTGCGACGGGACGGGCAGTTCGCGGTCACGGAAGAACCGGCCGAGTGTCCGACGTGACTGACAGAGCTCATCCGCCATCTGCTCGATGCTGTGCACCTGCGGCGCACGGGAGAAGATGGTGTAGACGCGGGCGCGGACGTCGGCCGCCGCGAGCAGTCCCACCAGGTCCAGGTAATCGGCCACTGCGAGCGCCAGCGATTGGGGAGGCGTGGCCAGGAGCGTGCGGAGCGCCGTCATTGTTCCGCGTCCGGCCGTCGGCAGCACGCCTCGCGGTCGAAGCTCGGGAACGTGCCGCAGGACGGGCACCACCGGCGCAATGTCCTCGGGCTCTGGCAGGACCACGAACAGGGGAAGCTCGCGCGGCTTCTCCATCACCCAGTCCAGCTCCGACCACACGGCCCCGACCGCAGCCATGAACCATACCACCGCGGCGCCTGGCTGGGGCCCCGCCGCAGGCCCGAACGTGGGCTCGACCCGCTCGTAGGTGAAGTAGGGCGGCCGGAAGAGGTGCAAACCTGTCGGGAGCTTCGGCTGGACGGGCATGGAATCCTCCTGAATGGGGTCCGGGTGCTGTAAGCAACCTCGCCCGCCGGTATCATCACAGCGTCAAAGGCCAGCAGCCGCGCGCCCGAACGCCTCCGTCACACCGCCTTCACACCGCTCGCAGTCAATGGAGTGGAACGGATCTTTCCACATCCATTTCCCCGGGCGAAACGTATGGCGGAGGTACGATGGGTGGCTCGAGCGGGACGGAGGTCGGGGGGCATGGGATCCCCCTCAATGGCGATAGGCGGGGGCTGGATCTGGCCCCGCGAGAGCAGCGGCTGTTGGACCTCATCGAGGAGCTCCTGCGTCGGCAGAGGCGGCGACCGGACATGGTGGTCCGGCCGTGGTGGACGCCGACATCGGGTGTGGACGACGTTTCGCGGGTGGGATTCGTGCTGGAGTACTGCCCCGGGGGCGTGGTCAGCGTCGAACTGGCCGTGCGCGGCGATCGTGTAACGGTGGACGGGCCGGGCGGCGCATCGGAGGTTCCACTTCGCCTGTCGGAGTGCTGGGAGATTGACGGAGTCGACGCCGGCTCACCGGAGATCCTGGCCAATCACCTGCTACGGCTGGCTGACAGGGCGCTCGAACGAGACGTCTGAGGAGGTGGCGGCCCGCGCCCCCGCGTCGCCGTCATTCGCGGCGGCGCGGGGTCACGGCCGAGCGGGTCAGCGGTCGAGGATTGTGGAGAGCTGCGCCTGCACCTCCCCGAGTTCGTCTTCGAGGGCCTGGCAACGCTCCGCTGCGTCCCGACCCGGGTCCTGCGGCGCGCCCGTGATCATGCCGTAGAGGTAGGCGATCTGCTCCAGCAGCATGGGCTGGGGGTACGCGATGCCTTCTTCCTCGGTCAGGCGGGCCCGGATCTCCCGCAGCCGCCCCACGTCCGGGGCGCTGTTCGCGGGCGCCTCTTCCATCGTCGACGGCGCGTCCGAGTCCTCGAGAGCCGAGTCCACGGCGGCGAGCGCCTGACGGGCCCGGCTGAGCAGGTCCCGCACGCGCAGCCCGAGGGCTTCCTGGCGCCGGAGCGCTTCGGCGGTCACGCCCGCAGCCGCCGTTCTTGGATCCATCCGGACTTCGAGCGGCCGGGTGTCCGACCAGTCGCCGGCACGGACCCGTACCGCATAGCTGCCGGGGGAAACCGCGGGCCCGGAATCGCCGCCGCGGCCGCGGCCCCCCGCATCCGGATTCTGCCACGGTCCGGGATGCTCGAGCGGGACCACGAAGCGCGTGTGGCCGGCCCGCGCGGAGACGATCGGTGAGCGGACTGGTGGCCGCGGCCCCTCCATCTCCCGGCCACGTTCCATCCCGGACCGAGCGTCACGATCGCTCGTCCACGCGTTTATGGTGGTGCCGGCGCTGTCCACCAGCTCCAGCGACACGCCACCCGCGGGCTCGGCTGGCAGGACCCAGTCGACCACGGCGCCGGGGCGGCCGTACTCCGGCATGGCCGCGTCGCCTGGGCGCGATGCCCGCCAGCTCGAGAGCACGGCATCGACTGGCTGGTACAGGAATCCCCTGTGGCCGGGTCCATCGCCGGTCAGCTGACGAAGCGGCGTCAGGTCGCGCAGCACCCAGAAGCCGCGCCCCATCGTGCTGACGATGAGGTCTTCGTCCTTGAAGGCGATGTCCGTGACCGGGACCACGGGAAGGTCGAGCTGAAGCGGTTGCCAGTGCCCGCCGTCGTCGAACGAGACGTAGAAGCCGAAGTCGCTTCCCGCGTACAGCAACCCACTCCGCACCGGGTCCTCCCTCACCACCCGGACGGGATAGTCCGCCGGAATCCCGTTGGCGCCGGTCGTGAGCAGGGTCCAGCTCCGGCCGTAGTCCCTGGTGCGATAGACCAGCGGCCGCCAGTCGTCCTGCATGAAGCGCATGACCGAGAAGATGGCCGTGCCCGGCTCCCGGCTCGAAGCGTCGATCGACTGGACCCGGCCGCCCGGCGCCAGCCTGTCGGGCGTGACGTCCGTCCACGTCGCGCCGTCATCGCGCGTGACGTGGAACGCGCCGTCATAGGAGCCGGTCCAGATCACCCCCGGCTGCGCCGGGCTCTCCTCGATGGCATATAGTGTGGAATAGACCTCTTCGCCCGTGACATCGCGCGTGATCGGCTCACCGGAGACGCCCTGCGTGCCCGCGGGGACGGCGGTAAGGTCCGGGCTGATGCGCTCCCAGTTGATGCCACCATCACGTGTCCGGTGAACATACTGCGACCCGTGATAGACCGTGTTCGGATCATGCGGGCTCACTTCCACCGGCGTGACCCGCTGGAATCGATAGGGCAGGTCGCGCGGCGCCGTGCCGTACATGTTCACGCCTCCCACGGCGTGCTCCCTCGCCTCCCCCGTCCGCCAGTCCCAGACCATGAACCGGCCCTTGCACGCGGCATAGACCGCGTCCGGATCGTCAGGCTTGGGCTCGGCGGGGCCGGTTTCACACGTGCCACCGCCGAAGCTGACTTCCGCCAGCCCCGAGGCCGTGGGGCGTGTCGGGACACCGACGATCTCGCGGTCCTGCTGCCCGCCCCAGACCCAGTACGGGAACCGGTCTTCCACGGCCACCTGGTACATCTCGGCCGTGGGCTGGTTCATCTGCGACGACCACGTCCGTCCACCATCCCGACTCACGTTCGCGCCGCCGTCGTTCCCCTGGACGATCACACGGGGATCATCCGGGTCGAGCCAGATGTCGTGGTTGTCCCCGTGGGGAGTGCTCATCCGCGTCCAGCTCCGGCCACCATCACGCGAGCGGTACAGCCCCTCGTCGTTGACCCACACCACGTTCGGGTCGGTGGGATCCACATCCACGTTCGTGTAGTAGAACGGCCGCGCCAGCAGACGATTGTCCGATGACACGTGCGTCCACCTCTCGCCGCCATCCTCGCTCCGGTAGAGACCGTCGTCCGGTTCCGGCGCCTCGATAAGCGCGTAGACCACGCGGGGGTCCGAGCGGGCCACGGCGAGATCGATCTTCCCGAACAGCCCACCACTGTCCGTGGGCAGGCCGCCGGCGAGCTTCGTCCAGCTCTCGCCCCCATCCGATGTCCTGAATACGCCGCCCTCCCTGCCCCCGCTGATGATCGTCCACGGCTTCCGCTCCGCACGCCAGCTCGCGGCATAGACCACATCCGGATTCGACGGGTCGATCTCGACGTCCACGATCCCGGTGCTGTCGCTGACGAACAGCACCTTCTTCCAGCTCTCGCCGCCGTTCCGAGTGCGATAGAGTCCGCGCCCGGGGTTCGGGCCGAACGGGTGTCCGATCACGGCGACATAGGCCACGTCGGGATCTCCGGGATCTATCTCCACGGCGCCCGTGTTCCCCGCGTCCCGCAGCCCCAGGAAGCGCCACGTCTGTCCCGCGTCCGTCGAGCGATACACGCCGAGCCCCGTGATCACGTTGCTCCTGAGCCCATCACTCCCGGTCGCCACCCAGATCACATCGGGATTCGACGGCGCCACACGGAGCGCTCCGATGGAGGGCGTCTCGAGCCAGCCGTCGCTGAGGTTCTCCCAGTTCTGTCCGTAATCCCTCGTCCGCCACACACCGCTTCCAGACCCGCCGAAGTAGTATGTGCCGGGATGCCCCTCCACCCCCGTCACGGCCGTGACCCGCCCCCCACGGGCAGGACCGACCCAGTCCCAGCCGAGGCCGGCAAAGAGCGACGGGTCGCGAGTCAGGTTCTCCGCTGCGGGCGCCCGCCGCTCCGCCAGCGGCGTGGACGGCCGCATGGCCGCCCCAGCCGTCGGTGGGGGCGCGGCCCGGGCGGCAGTGGGACGCACGGGTGACGAAGCACATGCGCCGAGTGCCGCGAACGTGAGGCCGGCCGCGAGGCCCATCAGGGAGCGGGACGTGGGGACCAGTATGCTCTTCATGATCCATTGGTTTGGGTCTGTGCCCGGGAAGGGTCGGGTAAGATGGGCCACCGGGTGCACACCGGCCAGTGGATGGGGCGGTGCCGCCCGCCGGTGTTCCCCGCTCCCTGCCCTGTCGCTACCTTCTCGCCATGGTCTACTCAGACAGGATCTACGGTGAGCGCGTCCGGCGCTTCAGCCTCCGCATTGAGACGGTTCTCTACGACGCCTATCGTCGGATGGACGCGGACCGCGAGCAGCGAGGCATGGACCCGCCCCGCCCGGGTGAGGTCCAATTGTTCTCCTGGCCGCAGGAATGGCCGGACTGGTCCTGCGGATTCGGCGGGGAAGCGCGTCGAGAGCCGTGCGTCGATCAGACCCATGTCGTGACCGATGATGGGGCCCGCACGGCATACGTGTATCACGCCGCCCGGTTCGTACGGCGGCTCGACCACCCCGGCCGCGCGTTCTGGGTGGCCGTGCGCAAGCACGACCTGCCCGGCGCCCTCGACGAGGCGGCGTGGGATCGCCTGGACACAAAGGCGTAGCATCCGGCAGTGATCATTCCGGCGCCACTCCCGCCTTCCCCAGCCGCGGCAGCAGGAACCCCGTTCGGCCCCGCCACGCCTCGTAGCCCGGGTAGCGGCTGAGGCTCGCCTCGATCGCGAGCATGTTCGGCAGGAAGTACAGCACCCACACAGCCGCCAGGATCACCCACGGCAGCCAGTGGTCCACGATCAGGGCATAGCTCCCGTAGATCAGCATCTCCCCGAGGTAGTTCGGATGCCGGATCCGGCGGTAGAAGCCGTCCGTGATGAGCCCCGGATCATTCGCATCCCGCCGCCTCCGCACGCGGAGCGCCGCGTACTTCTGTGCGTCCGCACCCACCATCATCAGGACGCCCACCGTGTGCACGGCCACCGCCAGCGCGAGCCCCCATGGCGGCGCAGGGGTCCAGCCACGGGCGGGGGGGCCCGCGATCAGGATCACGGGGGCCACCCAGTAGAGCGACAGGAAGGCCAGTGCGGCCATGGCGGAAGGCACCGTAACCGCCCGTCGCCACCGGCGATCGGGCACCACCACGTCCTTCACCACCCAGACGATGCCATACGATCCATGGAGAGCCAGGTAGACCCAGGCGGGGATCGTGAAGTTCCCGTACATCACCATCAGCGCGAGCACGAACGGACCGGTGGCGGCCTTGTGCAGGTCGACGCCCACATTGAGGGGGATGCGGCCTCCGGGAGACGGCCGCACCACGGACTCCGTGACCCTGTGCAGCACCGCCGCCCAGCGCGGCATGGCCAGCCGGCTCATGCGGTCCGCTCCTGGAGTCCGCTCCGCACCAGCCCCGGGCCGGCTTCGTTCGGGTGCCACATTCTCTCTCTCCTGCCTCCACAGACGCGGTGCCCAACGTAGAGGGCCGCACGCGGCCGGACCAGTGCCGCGGCGGCTGCGCGCCGCCCCTCCGCTGCCCTGTCTGCCGGGCACGGCCGGAACTTCGCGTGCATCACGGGGCTGGCACGATCATCCACTCCGAAGCGGAGGGGACGAGCGCGTGAGATGAATCGCGGACGCAATGCCCAGGCGACTCGGCCGATGGCTCAGGGCGCTGGGGTACGACGTCATCTACGACGAGAGCCGTTCCGATGAGGATCTGGCCCGCCTCGCGCGGGATGAACGGACGCTCCTTCTCACCCGGGACCGTCGCCGATCAGGCCTGCCCCCGGTGTGGGCGCGTATACTGGGAAGGTAGCCATACGCGACGGATGCGACGGTGGCTCGAGGCAGTAGCGGAACACGGGGGAGCGGAACCAGCGCGGCCCCGCTCCCCGTTCTCCTAGCCTCGCCGTCGAGCAGTCAGGGGCTCAGAGACCCTTGTCCTCACCGGCGCCCGCTCGGTCCTCCGGCTCTTCACCTGCGGCGGCGGCGTCCGAGCCGGCCGACCTGGGCAGCGCCGCGGTGATTTCGCTCCGGTTCTGGCGCGCCGCACGCTCTTCCAGCTCCTTGCGCAGCTCGGTTATCTTCGCCTGGATCCGCTCGAGCGCGGCGTCCAGCCTCGGCTGTGCGTCCGCCAGGAGCCGCGCCATCTTCGGCTTCACGTCGTCAACCGCACCTTCCACTTTCGGCCGGATCTCGGCCATTGCGGCATCCACGCGGGCATCCAGCTGATCGAACGCCCGCTTGATCCTCGGGCGCGCTTCCTCGATCGCGGCTTCGATCCTCGACTCCAGGTCCGCGAGCGCATCCTTCTTCGTCCGGTTCTTGCCCTGTTCTTCCACCTCAGCCTCCCTCTCGTGCTCCACGTCCGCGTTCCACCCCTCACTCCCTACGGCCCGATCCACCACTGGTTTCGTCTGCGCTGCCACGGCTCTTGCATGGAAGAGCGGCTGGCTGTGCGGAAAAGCGAGACCTGAACCGCGGGATCATGGACCTGCTCTCACTTTGCGAGACCATCAAGGCGAATGCCGGCGAGATCGGCGCCAACGTCATCAGCGACTGGGGCCACATCAGTGGAGCCGAGCCATGGCTCGTTCTTCCGGACCGGCTGGACCTCGATCATATCCCCCAGCTGGTCCGGCAGCTCGCCGCCGCCTCGCTCTGCACCGACTTCGACCGCGCGCTCTGTCAGGACGTGATTCGCACGGCCGCCGATCATGGCGACCGCCGCCGCGGTGAAGGGTACGAGGAAACGCTGCTTCACCGCGAGTATCACCTCCTCCGGCGGGCGCTTGCCGACCGGCTCCGTCGGATGCACGGTGAAGATACCACGGTCTTCCTGGCCATGATGCGGATCGATGCCCTGACAACGCTCGCCATCGCCGCCGCCCTCCACGGGTTCCACCGGAAGGAGCTGGAAGAGCGCGGACGCTGGCCCGCGGTGATCGAGCGCCTCCTCGACGACTGGCCGCTCCCCTCCACCTGAAGCCGCCCCCCGGCTGCGCCATCAGCGGAGTGCCAGCAGTGCCGCCCGGTAGACTTCGAGATCGTTCTCCGAGAACAGCACGAAGCGGATCTCGTCGAACTGCCCGGGATCGGCCTCAAGTACACTTCGAATCGCGCGGAGCGCCACGTCCGCCGCGTCATTCACCGGGTAGCCGTATATGCCCGTGCTCACGGACGGAAACGCCACGGTCCGGGAGCCCGTCCGAGCCGCTTCCTCCAGAGACCTCCGATACGCGGAGGCGAGCAGGTCCGCCTCACCGTAGCTGCCACCCCGCCATCGCGGGCCCACCGTATGAACCACGTACTGCGCCGGAAGCTGTCCGGCGGTGGTCGCCACGGCGCCCCCGGTGGGCAGCCCGTCGGGATACTGATCGTGTCGCACCCGTTTGCACGCCTCCAGAATCGTGGGGCCACCCCGAAGATGGATGGCCCCATCGACGCCGCCGCCGCCCATGAGCGACGAGTTCGCGGCGTTCACGATGGCGTCCGCGTCCTGTTCGGTGATGTCGCCCTGGACCAGACGCAGTCGTGTCCCGCCGAACTCTCGCTCACTCATCGCCGCCTCTGGATCCGCGTCACCGTGCGCGCCCGCGGCGTGCAGCCGACCCGCCTGGCCACCCGCCGCCACAGGCCGCCGTGGCCGCGATGCCCGTGCTTCAGCCACGCCTCCGCGTGCGCCATCTCGTGCAGCAATGTGTCTTCGAGCGCCGCGCGGTTCCCCGGCAGCAGCAGGTCCTCTGCGAGCGCGATCTCCCGTACACGGCGGCTTCCGTCCACACCGTCGTACGCGATGGTTCCCAGGGTCCGCTTCATGCGACGACTGAGCCGGAGGGGTATGTCCGGAAGCGAACCGCCGAAGCGCGTCCGATTGAGTTGCGCGAACAGCGCCCGCACCGGCGTGTTCTCTTCCGCGTCCCGGCGCGGCTGACGCCTGGGGCGGGATCGCTGCGACCGTCGCAGCCCCTCTCGCGCGCCTTCCCAGTTCCGGATCACGTCCAGCGCCCGTCCGTATTCTGCCGAGCCCCGGGACGCCGAGACGAACGACGCGATGGCCTGGACCACTCCTGGCGGCGCTTCGCGGAAGCAGGCGTGGCTGTTCAGCGTCCGTCCGTCGCGGGAGATGGAGAGGAGCACGGTGCGGTTCTCCCGATAGCGCACCGCCTCGATCTTCGACCCGGCAGCGTTGAGGGCTCGGAGCACGGGCTCCCGGGGGTCATCGGACATCATGGCCACAAGATAGCCGGAGCCGACCGACGGCGGCCACCTCCTGCTCACCCAGGTTGCCGGTGCTCCCCCGGCCGATTACGCTGAACCCTGCATCGCGCTCTGGCCACAACGTGGAAGGAAATCGATGACGCCCTGGGTGCTCCGGCTCCTGATCGCGAATATTGCGGCGTTTCTGCTCGCCCCACCCGGGTCCCCGCAGTACCACGCCCTCATGTTCGTCCCCATGTTGGTGCTGCAACGGCCGTGGACACCACTGACGTACATGTTCCTCCACGCCAACCTGATGCACATCCTCTTCAACATGCTCGGGCTGTATTTCTTCGGACCGCGCCTGGAGCAGCGCATCGGGTCTCGCGACTTCCTCATCCTCTACTTCGTTTCCGGGCTCTCCGGTGCGGCCCTCTCGTACGTCTTTGCCTTCAACGCCGCCATCATCGGGGCCTCGGCCGCCGTCTTCGGCGTCCTCTACGGCTACGCCCACTACTGGCCGGACGAACGCATCTACCTCTGGTTCGTCCTGCCCGTTCCCGCCCGCCTCCTGATCGTCGGGCTCGTCGCCATCTCGCTCTTCAGCGGCTTCACGGGGAGCGGTGGGGGAGTCGCGCACTTCGCCCACCTCGGCGGCTTCGCCGGTGGCTTCCTTTACCTGAAGCTGCGCGAGCGGCGGTCGGGTGCGTTTCGCCGGAAGGCCACGCCCGGGGCGGATTCATCGGCCATCGACCGGCTCTCGGGCAAGGCCGCTCGTGACGAGAAGCGGTGGGACAGCATCGATACCTCGAGCCTCCACGAGATCAACCGGCTCGAAGTCGACCGGATTCGGAAGAAGATCCAGGATAGCGGAACGGGCAGCCTTACTCCGGACGAGCGGGCGTTCATGAACCGCATGGCCGGCTGACCGCTGACGGTAGCGGCCGTCAGCCCCCACCTTCGTGCGGCCGCTCCCGTTCGTCCATGATGCGACGCGCCCGTTTCAGCCGATCGGGGTCGCCCACCTCCAGCCAGAGCGAGCTCCCGATGTCGAAGTGCGCGATCCTGTGGCCGGCGCCCGCCAGCCGCAGGTACGGCTCGAGGATGGAAAACGCGCCGGTCTCCTCGATCAGGTCGAAAAGCCGTGAAGAGATGACGTGGATGCCGGCGAACGCCCACTCCTGACCCCGTCCGGTCAGCGGGCGCGCCACTTCCTCCCGCCCCGTGCCGCGGTCAACCCGCGCCTGCAGCCCGGCATCGTCGAAACGCAAACGGCGGTTGGAGGCTCGATCGCTCACCGCCAGGGTCGCCAGCGCGTTCAACGCCAGGTGTGCCCTGTACATGGCGGCCAGGGGGGCGTCGGTGACAACGTCGACGTTGTGGAGGAAGAACGGGGCGTCTCCCCGGAACAGATCGCGCGCCCGGAGCAGGCCGCCCCCCGTTTCGAGCGGGGCCGTGGCTTCCTCGGAAATCCGCGTGTCGACGCCGAATCCGTCCCGCTCATCGATGAACTTCCGGACCTGGTCTGCGTGGTGGTGGATGTTGACGATGAGGCGGTCGGCGCCCGCGTCGATCAGGCGACGCGCGATCCGCTCCAGCATCGGCACGCCAGCCACGGTCACCAGCGCCTTCGGTGTTGTTTCCGTCAGTGGCCGCAGCCGCGTGCCCATACCGGCGGCCAGGATCATGGCGTCCACGGCCTACTCCCCCGGCTGGCGCTCCGAGCCCGCCCCGGCCGTTCGCCGTGGCCGCGGCCAGGACTCGCGCTCCCGGTGCATCACGCGCACGTGGATGTGCGGGTAGCGCGAGCGGAGGTGACGTGCGAGCCGCTCGGTCATGTAAACGGACCGGTGCTGCCCGCCCGTGCACCCGAAGGAGACGGCGAGGCTCGAGAAGCCCCGGCGCAGGTACTCCTCCACCTGGGCGTCCACCATCTGCTGCACCCCTGTCCAGAACGCGTGCAGCTCGTCGCGGGCTTCCAGGTACTCGATCACCGGCTCGTCCATCCCGCACTGGTCGCTGTACTCGAGATGCCGTCCGGGGTTGGGGAGGGCACGGCAATCGAATACGAAGCCGCCCCCATGCCCGCTGGCATCCTGTGGATAGCCGCGCTTGTAGCTGAAGCTCACCAGCCGCACCGTGAGCCCGGGTTGCTGCTCCTCTTCCGAGTCCCCGGCGAATCGGTCCGCGATCCGCCGGAACACGGACTCCAGCTCCGGCGCATCCACCGGCAGCCCCTCCACCAGGAGCTCGGCCAGGTTTCGCGCCGCATACGGGACGCTCTGCAGGAACCGGGGCTTCCGCTCGTAGAAGCCGCGATATCCGTAAGCCCCGAGGGCCTGGAGGACCCGGACCATCACGAACCCGCGATACAGCTCCCGGAACGCCGCCACATCCACCGGGAGGTGGTGACCCAGCGCCTCGAGGTAATGCTCCAGCAGGTCCGCTCGCACCGGCGCGGGGATCGCCGCCTTCGCGTCATACAGCAGCGACGCCACATCGTACTGGAGCGCTCCGCGTCGCCCTCCCTGGAAGTCGATGAACCACGGCTCCCCGTCCCTGAGCATGATGTTGCGGGACTGGAAGTCCCGGTAGAGAAAGTGCCGTGCATCCGCCCGCAGGAGGAACGCGGTCAGCGCGTCGAAATCATGCTCGAGCTGCTGCTCGCTGAAAGGCACGTGCGCGAGCTTGAGAAAATGGTATTTGAAATAGTTCAGGTCCCACCGGATCGACTGCTCATCGAATGCGCCGCGGGGATAGGCCGCTCCGAAATCGATGCGTCGTCCACCCTCGAGCTGAAAGCGCGGCAGCTCCGTCAGAACGCGCTCGTATACCGGCCGCATCGAGTCTGGAAAGTCACCGGGCTCGCGGCTCCGCGCCTGGACCAGCGCGTCGAACAGCGTGGTGTCTCCCAGGTCTTCCTCGAGCCACATCGACGACTCTTCGTCATACTCGTACACGTCCGGCACGGGGAGCCCCGCCGCGCGGAACGTGTGCGCGAACGATACGAACGCCCGGTTCTCGTCCCGCTCGGGGCCATACGCGCCCACCGCCGTCTCCATGGCCGGTCCAACCATGCGGTAGTAGACCCGGGTCGATCCGTCGGCTCCGAGCTCCACCACCGAGGCCGGCTCGACGCCGAAGTGCCGCTCGAACATTCTCAGGAGTGGAGTACGCATGTCACCAGTATCGAAGGAAACCCACCCTCCTACAAGGCGCACACGGCGTGCCTCCGCCGACAGGGCGCAGGCCGGCCTCGCCTGCCCGCGGCGGCGATGCACGCCGCCCGGGGCAACCATGAAACACGGACGCTCCACGCCCGTATGGATGGCCAGGACACGAAACCAGGAGGAGGCAGCATGTCGGAGAACAAGTCACTGCTCAACAAGATCCTCACCTGGACGATCATCGGGATCGTCGCGGTGATCGCCCTCAGGCTCGCGCTCCGGCTCCTCGCGTTCATCATGGGACTCGTGGGGTTCGTCTTCGGGTCCATCCTATTCCTGCTCTTCACCGTCGGCCCCATCCTGCTCCTCGGCTGGATCGCAGTGAAGGCATGGAAGGCCTTCACCCGACCCACCCCGCTCGGGACCGACTGAGAAAACAACGCCGGCGGGCCGAAAAAGCCCGCCGGCGTTACCCCGCGATCTATGTAATTCACGCAGCGGACGGCATGTCACCTTGTCCTCTGCGGTCGTCGGCCCCCCGCGGACCTCCGGTCCCTTTGTTCAGTGCGCCCTCCGGGCGCGTCCCGTGTGCGACTCCGCCGCACTGGTTCGGGAGGCCGTCGTATTGTCGGTATACGGAACATGGCGCCCGCCCCCCGTGCCCCGCAGTAGGGCAACGGCGGAAATTGGCGGACGCAAGGTGTGGGGAGTTGCCCGACAGGTCAGTACCGGCTCTCCAGCCCCATCACGATCCGCACCGTGTCCCGCGCGATGAGGAGCTCCTCGTCCGTGGGGATCACCCACGCCTCGAGGCGGGAGCCGTCGCGTGAGATGCGCCCGGAGGCGTCTCCGCGCGTGGTGCTGTTCGCGGCGTCGTCCATCTCGAGCCCGAGCCATTCCAGCCCTTCCATGATGCATGCCCGGATCAACGGCGCATTCTGGCCGATCCCCCCCGTGAACACGATGGCATCCGCGCCACCCATCGCGGCCAGATAGGCGCCGACGTACTTGCGGGTGCGATAGCAGAAGATTTCGATGGCGAGGCGCGCGCGGCGATCATAGTGCTCATCCGCCTCTTCCAGCAGCTCACGCATGTCGTTGGTCAGTCCAGAGATCCCGAGCAGCCCGGACTGCTTGTTCAGGAGGTTCTCGACGCCGCGGAGATCGAGCCCTTCCTTCACCGAGATGTAGTCGAGAACCGCGGGGTCGACGTCGCCGGACCGGGTGCCCATGACCAGCCCTTCCAGGGGAGTGAAGCCCATGGAAGTGTCCACGCTGTTGCCCCCGCGGATGGCGCAGGCGGAGCAGCCGTTCCCCAGGTGCAGCGTGATGATGTTGACATCATCGCGGCTCTTCCCGGTCAGCTGCCGGTACCGGTAGGCCACATAGCGGTGGGACGTGCCATGAAACCCGTACCGCCGGATCTTGTGGCGGCGGTAGAGGGAATACGGGATCGCGTAGAGATAGGAAGTCTCGGGCAGCGTATGGTGGAACGCCGTATCGAACACGGCCACCTGCGGCACGGCCCCGAGCGAGTCGCGCACGGCTCTCACGCCGGCGAGATTGTACGGCATGTGGAGCGGGGCCAGGTCGAGGTGCTCCTCGAGCTGCTTCAGGACGCGCTCATCGATGGCCACGGAATGGGAGAACGACTCGCCGCCGTGCACGACCCGGTGTCCCACGGCCTGGATCTCGGCGAGACTGGCGATATCCGCACCGCTCGCGTCCGAGGTGAGCCACTTGAGGATCCAGTCGATGGAAGCCCGGATATCGCGGATCGAGGCGGTGGTGCGCGTGTCCCCCTTCGCCTCCGTCCACAGTGACAGCACGGCTTCTCCACCGATCCGCTCGACCACCCCTCTGGCCAGCCGCTCGTCCCGGTCTCCCTCGATCCGTTCCTTGTCGGTCCGGATCAGCTGGAACTTCACGGTGGACGATCCCACGTTCAGCACCAGAACGTTCATCTATTCCTCCAGCCCGCGTGGCGCCCGCCGTTGCCGGCGGCGCACGGGAATATGATTGCCTCGTCGCGTCAAGATGAGCGCGCGCGCGCGGGGCGGCAATGTCGCTGGTCGAGCCGGGGAACGGCGCCCGAGCCCGCATGTATCCCGCGCTCACGCAAGGAGATTTGGGAATTCTGCCATCTGCCATCGGGCGGTGTTGTCGGCTGGCGCAGAACGCCGGGGTCGGCTGTTCGGGGCCCTGATTGCCGCCACTGGCCGGGCTCGCCTGCGAGCACGGCCTCCGGTTGCAGCCGGCCCACCCTGCGGGTATGATCGAGCATCCCGCACCCGCGTCTGGCCCCGAGCTTCCCCGAACTGTGCGCCCATGTTCATACGTGGACGGATGGCCTGTCCTCCGGTGATCCTCGCCACGTTGATCGTGGCGAGGCCAGCGTAGCCGACCGCTCATGCGCTGCGCCCTGGTCTGGGAGAACAGGCTGGCGGGGTATCGCTTCCGTCCCGGGCACCCGATGGATCCCCGTCGCCTCGAGCTCACCGTCAGCCTGATCCGCGCACTGGGAATGGCGGGCGACGCGGACCGCCCCATCGTCGCTCCCAGGGATGCAACGGACGAAGAGCTCGCAACGGTCCACGACCCCGACTACATCGAAGCGGTGCGCGTGGTCTCCAGCGATCCGTGGGCGAGGGTCGATCGCCGCTTCGGACTGGGAACGGAGGACGTGCCCGTGATGGCACGGATGCACGAGATGTCCCGCGCCGTGGTGGGCGCCACCCTGACGGCGGCCGAGCTCGTGGCCTCCGGACAGGCCACCCGGGCGTTCGCCCCCGCCGGAGGGCTCCACCACGCCCACGCCGCGGCGGCGTCCGGCTTCTGCGTCTACAACGACCTTGCCGTGGCGATCCGCTGGCTGGAGCGTCAGAAGGGCATGCGGGTGATGTACATCGACTACGACGGCCACCACGGCGACGGCGTCCAGTCGGTGTTCTACGACGATCCCGACGTCCTGACGGTCTCCATCCACGAGAGCGGCCTCTATCTTTTCCCCGCCTCCGGCTTCGTGGACGAGGTGGGCGATGGCGACGGTCACGGCTTCGCGGCGAACATTCCGTTGGAAGCGCAGACCGAGGACTCGTCGTTTCTGGCCGCGTTCGACGCCGTGGTCCCGGACCTGGCGGCCGCGTTTCGGCCGGACATCATCGTCATGCAGGGCGGATGCGACGCCCACGCCCTGGACCCACTCACTCATCTCCGCTGCAGCACGGGCGTCTTCGAGGAGCTCGCGGGTCGGGTCTCCCGCCTCGCGGACCTGTACTGCGGCGGGCGCCTGGTGGCCACCGGTGGCGGGGGGTACGCGATCCACGAAGTGGTGCCCCGGGCATGGACCCTGACCTGGGGGGCGCTGTGCGGGACGCCTGCGCCGGAAGAAGTGCCCGAGGAATGGCTCGCCGTGGTGCGCGCGGAAGCGAATCGCCCGATCCCCTCGACTCTCCGGGATCCGCCATCGCTGATCCCCGTGTCCCAGCGGCGCGATGAAGTGGAGAGATCCAATCAGCTCACAACTCAGGCGCTGCGGCGGCGGATCATGCCGCTCCTGACCGGATGGGGGCTCGCGTTTTGAGCGCATCCACCGACCCGCCATTGGTACGGAACCTCCGCGACAAGGAGGGGAGGCCGTTCACGATCCGCCCGTTCGAGTCTGCGGACAGGCCGGGTCTCGACGCGATGTACGCCGAGTTCGAGCCCAAGCGCTGCGCCCAGGGCCTCCCCGCCGTGGATCCGGGGCAGCGCACCCGCTGGCTGAACGACGTCCTCGCCATGGGGGTGCACCTGCTGGTGGAGGTGGACGGCAGCGTGACCGGGCACGGGATGCTGATTCCGCTCGACCACACCGCCGCCGAACTGGCGAATTTCCTGCACCAGTCCTGCCGCGATCGGGGGATCGGAACGGCCCTTAATCGCGCACTCCTGGACGCTGCGCGGCGCGACGCTTTCCATCGAGTCTGGCTATCCGTCGAGCATTCGAACCGGCGCGCCATCCGGTCGTATGAGAAAGTGGGGTTCAAGCAGCGGCCGGTCTCGGTGTGGGCACCCGAGCTGGAAATGGAGATCACGCTGGCGCCGTAGGAGATGACCTCCTTGAATCCCGGCAGCGCGCCACCCTATCTTCGGGCGACCCTGGCAGCACCGCCCCTCCGCAAGGAGAATCGCATGGCCACGAAGAAGACCGAGACGACGAAGTCGAAGTCCACCGCCAAGAAGCCCGCGGTCAAGAAGGCGGCGACGCCGAAGAAGGCGACGGGCAAGAAAGCAGCGGCGCCGAAGAAGGCAGCGGCCAAGAAAGCAGCGGCGCCGAAGAAGGCGACGGCCAGGAAGGCGGTCAAGCCCGCGGCCAAGAAGGCCACTGCGAAGAAGACTCCCGCCGGGAAGCCGGCCGCGAAGAAAGCGTCCGCGAAGAAGGTTGCGGTCGCGGCCAGGAGCGGTGTGGGGAAGGCCAAGGCGAAAATGTCGAAGAACCGCTGATCCTCAGCCGATCCCCGTGAACATGGGCGGCGCGGGGAAATGGCTTCCTACCGCGCGCCCGGCTCAGCGCGGTCGCGCCAGCCGCCGAGTCAGAGCCGCCAGCGTACCCTGCAGCTCCGCGTGGCGCACACCGGGCGGGAAGCAGACGTCGGCTCCGCTCTCCAGCAAACGGACACGGAGCTCCGCCGCTGCGGCGTTCAGCACCAGGATCGGGAGTGTCTCGAGCTCGCGCTCGCGGCGCAACTCCTGGATCAACGAGAGCGCCCAATCTCCGCCCTCGGTGGCCCACAGAAGCACTCCGGCGACCTGACCGCGGCGGAGGCGCTCGCGGGCGCGATCCAGGTCCGCCGCCACCTCGGCCAGGTAACCGGCGGAACAGAGCTTGACCGCGGTGGCCACGGCTTCCGCCCGGAACGGGCTGACCAGGAGGATCTGGTGATGGCCGGGAGAATCCAGGCGTGGAGGATCCCGGCGCCCCAGCACGGTCAGCAGCGCTTCAACGACGGCAGGGTCGTATTGAAGGCTCGCACCCGCCCGAAGCTCCTCTTGCGCCTCATCAAGCTCGAGCGGCAGGCGATACGGCCGGGGCGATATCATGGCCACGAAGGAATCCGTGGCCGCGAGCACGCGCGCGAGGACGGGAATCTCCTCACCAGCGAGACCATCGGGGTACCCGTCTCCGTCCCAGCGCTCGTGATGGTGCCGGATGGCCTGTCGCACGGCCCCCGGCAGTTCCACGCCATCGAGGAGATGCAGCGTGAGATCCACGTGCTGCTCGATCCGCCGTTGCTCTTCCTGTGTCGGACCACGGTGGACGGCGGGAATCAGTCGGCCACCCACGGCCAGTCGGGCCAGGTCGCGCAGCGGGGCCGAGAGCGCCAGGTCGTGCTGCGCCGCTTCGGGAAGCCCCAGCTCTTCGGCCACGGCCGTGGCCAGGATCCGGGTTAGGCTGCTGCCACCGCGGAAAAACGGGTCCCGGTATTCCAGAAGCCCCACCAGAAGGTCCGCGAGCGTCGTCTGAGACGCGCGCGGGGGCGGTGGGGCGGAGTCGCCGGATTCCGCCACTGCTCGCAGGCGGCGCTTCGCGAACGGCGGAACGCCTCCACCAGCGTCATCCGCTGGCGGCACTCCCGCGACCGGCGCCTTTGGCCGCCACCCGAGCAGCGTCTCGAGATGCTCGCGGATCGCGAAGGCCTGGTCGGGTCCGGAGACCGGAGCGGGCGGCGGATCCGGCGTCACCGACGGGCTCGGCCTCTCGGGGGTCGCCGGGGGAATGGCACGCTCCGGCGTCGCCGACGGGCTCGCACTCCCCGGCGCCGCCGCGGCTGTGGTGTCCGGCCCATCCCAGGCCTCCCGCTCCACGGCGGCCAGCCTCGCCCGCAGACGCGGGTCTTCGGGCGAACGCTCAAGCAGTTTCCTGTAGATCCCCGCGGCGGAAGCGTAGAGACCCTGCCGGGCATAGAGCTCCGCCACCGTCTCGGTCTCGACTTCGGGAGTGCCGGTCGATCGCGCCTCCGGAGAGTGGCCGTTCCGTTCCGCTTCCATGCGGAACGTGCCATTCCCGCCGTTCGCTGGCACAGCTCGCCGTTCGGGCTCACCGATGCGGGCCTCGGGATCGGGGCCGCCCTTGGTCACGGCCATGTGGGCAAGCTGCTCCAGGGCCACCTGGTTCTCGGGATCCAGCTCCAGCACCCGCCGGAACGCCTGTTCGGCGTCGTCCACCCGGCCCTGGTCCATGTGCACTCGTGCCAGGACCACGTAGGCGCTGGCGTAGTCGGTGTGCTGCCGCAGCCCCGCCTGCAGGACGGCTTCGGCCTGCACCAAGCGGCCCGCGCGGCGATACGCGTCGGCCAGGTGGGGGAATATGAGCCCCCTGGGATGAGCCGCGTGAAGTAGCTCGAGTCGACCGATCTCGTCGCGGTTGGGTGACGCCATATGCCGGGTCAGTGGGACGATCACGCGGGTGTCAGTTTTCGGAATATGAGGGCGTCGCGCTGGTATTCACAAGCGCACCCGCACCGCGTCGCCTCCCACCGGGGCGCTGCGCCGGTCAGGTCAGAAGATGTAGACCGGCGTCCCTACCCCCACGAGCTTCGCCAGCTTGATCACGTCTTCGTTGTGCATCCGGATGCACCCGTGGCTGGCCGCATCGCCGACCGTGTTCTTGTCGTAGTAGTGCGTGCCATGGATGAGGTATCCGTCGCCGAGCGACAGCTTGACGGGTCCGAGCGCATTCGGGATGACACGCTGCGGACTGCCCAGGGGGGGGATGAAGATCTTGCCGTCGAAGATGATTTCGCTTCCCGGCGTGAACGGCCACCAGTTGCCCCAGCGGTTGGTGCGCCCCACCTGTTCGTCGCGGACCTCGATGCTGGTCCCGTCCGAGAGCTCGATGCGGTCCCCATCCTTCAGGTGAACCGGCTCCAGGTCACGCGCCACTGCCTTTTCATAATAATGCCAGTCGGGCGGCACCCAGCTCGGGTCCTCGCGCTTGGCCAGCACGTGCCGCTCCCCCTTCGGCGTGTCAAAGCGGTACGTGCGATCCGCGAACCGGAACACCGTTCCCTTCCCGACCGCCACGGGGGCGGACAGGACGGTGTCTCCGTCCACCACCAGCCAGAGGCGACGCTGCTCCAGCGACACCAGGATCTTTCTCCCCGGATCCGCGCTCGCTACGCGCACCACGGCGCTGTCCACGCCAGTTCGCTGCTGGCTCGCTCGCGCAGCCGTCGGGCTGGCCGCCGCGAGCACCACCATCGCAAAAGTCGGCAAGCCCGCAAGGACCGCTTTCATCCGCGCCGTGCGCTGAAGCTTGTTCATCGATCCGGATTTCATCCCTTCCACCCCGGTGCTGATCCGCCGATCTCAACCAAAATACTGCACAACACGGACCACGGAACAGCCCGGCGGAAGCGTCCATCTCCTTGCGCGATGGGAAGTTCTCGGCTCCGGTCGCGACCGCGTGGGGGTCGACTCCCGGCTGTCCCGACATGGCCAGATCAAGCCAGCTCCGGAATCGGGATCCCCCGCGTGGCCAGAACCCGCTCGAGCGTCTCGCCGACCTTGTTGTTCGGAGTCGAGGCACCCGCCGTGAATCCAATGGTCACGGGACCGGGCGGAAGCCATCCCGGCGCCTCCACCTCCGGCGTCTCCGGATCCAGGGCGGGCTTGTGACGGAGCGTGCCCGTGCCCGGATCGATGCAGCGCGCGTCGCTGATGTGGTACGTCGTGGTATACTCGCGACAGAGATGTGCGAGATGATTGGTGTTCGACGAGTTGTAGCCGCCTACGACGATCATGATGTCCGGCGGATCCTGCATCATCTCCCGTACCGCGTCCTGCCGCTCCTGCGTTGCCGAGCAGATCGTGTCGAAGCTCCTGAAATGCTGGTCGAGGGCGTCCTCGCCATAGCGCCGAGCCAGGCTCTCTCCAATGGCGCGGGCAATGGCCAGGGACTCGTTGGCGAGCATCGTGGTCTGGTTGGCCGCGCCGATCCGGATCAGGTCCCGGTCCGGGTCGAAACCCGGCGACGCCTTGTCGCGGAAATGCTCCACCAGGGCCGCGCGGCCCGGGGCGTGGTCGCTCGCCTCGATGTAGTCCATGAGAAGCTGGGCTTCCTCCATGTTCCGGACGATCACGTAGCGGCCTCCATGGCGGTTCACCTGTGAGGCAGTGGCGCGCGTCTCCTCGTGACGATGCTTGCCATGGATCACGGCCGTGAAGCCATCGCGGGCGTACGAATCCACCCGCTTCCACACGTTCAGGACCGAGCCGCACGTGGTGTCCACCAGGATCGCCTCGCTGGCCTTCAGCGTCTCGAGGTCGTGCATCGTCACGCCGAACGCCGGAAGGATCACCACGTCGTCGGTGGTCACGCCCGAGAAGTCGAAGACTCCCTCCACGTCCGGATAGAGGAAGGCGATGCCCATTTCGCGCAGCCGCTCATTCACGTGCGGATTGTGGATGATCTCTCCCACGAGGAAGAGGCGACGATCCGGGAACTTCGCGGCCGCCTGATACGCATACTCCACCGCGCGATCCACGCCGTAGCAGAACCCGAACTCCTCCGCGAGCTTCACTGTCACGTCGCCGTACCGCGCCGAGTGCCCTTCTGCCGCCTTGATCTGGGCGACCATTGCGCTGTGGTACTCGGCATCCAGAACGGGCTGGACTTCCTGCTTCAGCCCCAGGCCGCGGCGGAAGTAGGTCTCGGATTCGGCCATCGACGCTCGGCGCTCCTGCATGCGGGGGGACTTGCTCCGTTGCGCAGGGACGCGTCCCCTGCGCTCGATGTGTTGAACACCCCGCGACGCCGCCCGGGTTCCCGCGAGGTCCCGGTACGAACGAGGAGCGTACTGCCGTATCTCGTTGTCGGATCGACGTATCGCGACGTTTGGTCCGTGCGCGGCCGGTGCGCGCCACGAGCGGCGTTTGAGACATGGGCGGGTGGTGCGCGACCCTCGGGCGACGATGGGGGTGCCGGAGACCGGTCCGGCTCGGCCGGGGTCGTGGCCAGGGAAAGGACCGGGTCGCGCGCGTGGGCAGGATGGCTTAGCTTATGAGGCTTTAGGTGCTCGCTGGAGGTGACGTTTGGACGTACGATCGGTGGAATTCCTGAAGCGGCTCCTGGACGCTCCGGGCCCGAGCGGGTTCGAGGCCAGGGCTGCGCGTGTGTGGCGGGACGAGGCCGCAGCGTTTGCTGACACGGTCGACGCGGACGTGAGCGGCAACTCCATGGCCACAGTGAACCCGGCCGGTGCCCCGCGGGTCATGCTGGCGGGTCATATCGACGAGATCGGCCTCATGCTGACGCACATCGACGAGGACGGTTTCCTGTATTTCGAGGGGATCGGCGGGTGGGATCCGCAGGTCCTGGTGGGGCAGCGAATCCGTCTGATCACGCAGAGCGGCGATGTGGTCGGGGTGATCGGGAAGAAGCCGATCCACCTGATCAAGGGTGACGAGAAGGAGAAGGCCTCGAAGCTCGAAGATCTCTGGATCGATGTGGGCGCGGCGAACCGGGAGGCGGCCAAGCGTCTGGGCATCCGCGTGGGCGATCCGGCCGTGATCGATGCGCCGGTGGTCGAGCTCGATGATGATCGGATCGTGAGTCGAGCGATCGACAACCGGATCGGCGCGTTCGTGGTTCTGGAAGCGCTGCGGCTGCTGGCGGCGAAGCCGCCGCGTGCCTCGGTGACTGCGGTCGCCACCTCCCAGGAGGAGATCGGCTACAGCGGGGGCGGGGCGCGGACGAGCGCCTACACCGTGGATCCTGACGTGGCGCTCGTCGTGGATGTGACGTTCGCTTCGGATGCGCCCGGGCTCGAGAAGAAGGAGCTCGGCGAGCACAAGCTTGGCGGCGGGCCGGTCCTGGCGCGCGGCTCGGCCGCGCACCCGGTGGTGTTCGACCGCCTGGTTGCGGTGGCGGAGCAGGAAGGCATCCCGTACACGATAGCCGCGCAGGCGCGCTTCACGTCCACGGACGCGGATGCCATCTATCTATCGCGTGCGGGCGTCGCCACCGGGCTCATCTCGGTGCCGAACCGCTACATGCATTCGCCGAACGAAATGGTGAGCCGGATGGACCTGGAGCACGCAGCGCGGCTGATCGCTGCGTTCGTCCGGGAGCTGAGCGTGGACACGGACTTCGTTCCGAGGTAACGACCCGCGTGCGCCTGATCGACATCTCGCAGCCGCTGGGCACGGGCACTGCCGTCTGGCCCGGGGATCGCCCCTTCGAGCTCGGCTGGAGCATGCAGCGTGAGCGCGGCGAGAGCGTGGACGTGGCGACGGTCGCCCTCAGCGTCCACACGGGAACGCACGTGGACGGCCCGAGGCACACGGGCGCTGGTCCGGCTGCGGGCGAGCTCGAGCTGGCGCCATTTTACGGTCCGTGCGTGGTGGTCGACGCGCGGCCGCAGGTGGTGGGGGATCCGCCTCTCGTCGGGGCCGGTATTCTGGAAGGCGTGGACCCGGGATGCACACCCCGGCTCCTCCTCCGGACGCGGGACACAGTGGATCCCGGCCGCTTCCCCGACCGGTTCGCGGCGCTGTCCGTGGAACTGGCGCAGGCCCTGGCGGCGCGCGGGTTCGTCCTGGTGGGGACCGACGCCCCGTCGGTGGATCCCGCGGACTCCACCGTGCTCGCCGCGCACCGCGTGCTGGCTGAAGCGGGCATCCCGAACGTGGAGAACCTGTCGCTGTCCGGGGTAGCACCGGGCGGGTACACGTTCATCGGGCTCCCGCTCCGATTGATGGAGGCAGACAGCTCGCCGATCCGGGCAGTGCTGGTGGCGGAGTAGGCGCGGTCCGGATTCGCGGCGGAAGGAAGATCGTGTGACGGTACCGATCGTCATCCCGTGGGACCTCTACGAGGGGAAGCTCGTGGTCTGGTGTGAGGCGGTCGCGGCCGGTGCAAGGAAGGCCGTCCTGCTTCCACGGCTGGACACGATCTTCGCGCCCGCGGAGGAGGACCCGACACGGGAGCGGGAGTACGCGTCCCTGGACTGGCGGCTGGTCTCGCCGCGAGAGCAGGACTGGGACCGGTACGCCACGATGGTGGCGGGCCATGCGGCCCGCTATGGAATCCGCCACCGCATGCAGCGGGTGGAGAACGTCGGCGAGTGGGTGGCGGGGCGGAAGGTGGTGGTGCCCCAGTATCACCTGTGGCTGTTCGGGCGGGAAGAGACGGGTGAGGAAATCGACAGGCTGTATGCCGAGTCGGACGCCGGCGAGCGGCGGCGGCTCTGGCGTGACCTGCTGGCGTGGCGAGCGCCGGCACAACCGAGGACGGAGGACGACTGAGTCGAATGGATACGACGACGCTTGTGAAGGAGATGCAGGGCATGCGCGAAGGCGGCTATCTGGCCGACCCGATTCTGCGCAAGGCCGTGAAGACGCTGGAAGCCGCGGACGACCGGTTCAACTGGGTGGGCATCTACCTGATGAAGGAGAACGAGGACAAGATCTGGCTGCACAACTATGTGGGCATGCCCACCGAGCATTCCCTGATCGAGGTGGGGCAGGGTGTCTGCGGCACGGCCGTAGCCGAGAAGGCGAACCAGGTCGTGCAGGACGTCAGCGAGGTGGAAAACTACCTGGCGTGCAGTCCCAAGGTGAAGTCCGAGATGGTGGTCCTGATCCGCGCGGGCGACGAGATCCTGGGGCAGATCGACATCGACAGCCACCAGAAGGCTGCATTCACGGAAGAGGATGAGGCTGCCGTGCAGCTCGTCGCCGACAAGCTCGCCGAAGTCATCATGCACGAGCGGCACAGCTGACGCGGCCATGCTCAGGACGGTCCTTGCGCCGAATGCGTCAGCGCTGACGCTGGACGGCACCCGGACCTACATCGTGGGCCAGGTCCGGGTCGCGATCATTGATCCTGGCTCGGCCGGGTCCGGCCACCTCGAGGCCATTGTCCGGACCATCGGGGATGCGGAGGTCGTCGCCATCCTCGTGACGCACGCCCACTCCGACCACGTCGATGGTGCCGACGAGCTGGCGGAGCACTACGGCGCGCCCGTTCGCATGGAGAAGCGGCGGACATTGTGCGACGGCGCGGCCACGGCCACCGACGCAGGGGGCCTCCTCGCCGTCGTGACACCCGGGCACACCACCGACCACGTGGCGTTCCACTGGCCGGCGGAGTCGGCCGTGTTTTGCGGCGACCTCATGATGGGGGGAGAGGACACGGCACTCGTGGCTCCGCCAGAAGGCCGTCTGGGGCCGTATCTCGCCTCGCTCGAGCGCATCCGGGCGCTGAAGCCGCGCGTGATCTATCCCGGCCATGGCCCGGCGTTCCAGAACCCGGACCAGGCGCTCGACCGTTACGTCCGCCACCGCGAGCTTCGCCTGGAGCAGGTCATGCGCGCGCTCGGATCGGGCGCGGCGACGCCGGAGGAGCTGGTCACGGCCGTGTACGGCTCCGAGCTCGAGCCGGTCCTGCGTGCGGCGGCCGTGGCAGCGCTGAAAGCGTACCTGGAGTACCTGCAGGGGCAGGGCCGCATCCGGCGCTCGGGCGGTAGTTGGGAGCTGACGCGTCGATGACTGTGGCCGCCGGGCGACCGAGCGACGCAGACAGCGTCATCCTCGCCCGTCTGCGGACGCTCGTCGAGCTGGAATCGCCTTCCGGCGACGAGGCGCGGCTGCGTGCGCTCGCCGCCCACCTTGCCGGGGAGTTGCGCGCCGTGGGTGCCGAAGTGGAGCGGGTCGACGCACCCGGCGTGGGCGAGCACGTCGTCGCCCGAGTCCCCGGGGAGCAGGCCGAGCTCCCGCCAGTGATGATTCTCGGCCACTTCGACACCGTGCACCCCGTGGGCTCGTTCTCGCCCCTCTTTTCGGTGGCCGACGGCGTGGTCCGTGGCGCCGGCGTGTTCGACATGAAGGGGGGGATCGCGTGCGTGCTCGAAGCGCTCACCGCGCTCGCGAGATCCGGACGGCGGCCCCGGCGCCCGGTCGTGCTGCTGCTCACGTGCGATGAGGAGACGGGATCGGATACTTCACGCGAGCTGATCGAGTCGCTGGGGCGCGCGGCGTCGGCCGTGCTGGTGCTGGAGCCTCCGCTCGAGGGCGGTGCCGCCAAGACGCGTCGGAAGGGCGTCTCCTGGTATCGCGTCGCCATCACCGGCAGGCAGGCCCACGCCGGGCTCGCCCCCGGGCGGGGCGTGAACGCCGCCGTGGAGCTGGCGCACCAGATCCTGGCCATGGCGGACCTGGCCGATCCGCGAGCCAGGACTACAGTTTCGGTGACGGAGATCGGAGGCGGCAGCGCGTCCAACGTCATCCCGGCCTCGGCGTGGGCGATTCTCGACGTCCGCTTCGACAGTGCGGCGGAAGCGGAGCGGGTGGAGGAATCGCTGATGGCCCTCGATCCCGTCCATCCGGAGGCACACGTGAGCGTTTCGGGCGGGGTGAACCGGCCGCCGCTGGAGCGCACCCCGGAGATTGCGGCGTTGCTGGAGCAGGCGCGCGCCCTGGCGGAAGAGGACGGCTGGACGCTCGGTGAAGGATCCGCCGGCGGTGCCAGCGACGGCTGCTATACCGGCGCGCTAGGCGTCGCGACGCTGGATGGCCTGGGCCCGGCCGGCGGGGGTGCGCACACGCTCGAGGAGCACGTGGTGACCGCCGACCTGGAACGCAGGGTGTCGCTGTATGCCGGCCTGCTGCGAGCGCTATGAAGGACCTGATGATCCGTCCGCTGGAAGGACTCGAGGAGCGGGAGGCGTGCGTCGAGCTGCAGCGCTGCACGTGGGGCCGCGACTTCTCCGACCGGGTTCCACCGTCGATCCTGATGCTGGCGCAGGAGCTGGGCGGTGTCGCCAGCGGGGCGTTCCTCGGCGACCGGCTGGTCGGATTCGTGTTCGGGATAACCGGCGTCCTGGACGGAGAGGTCACTCACTGGTCCGACATGCTCGCCGTGGATCCGGAACTCCGTGGTCACGGCATCGGCCGGAAACTCAAGCTTCACCAGAGGGAGCTGTTGCTGGGGCGAGGGACCCGGCGGATGGTGTGGACCTTCGACCCGCTCGAGTCGAGGAACGCGCACCTGAATCTGCATCGACTCGGGGCTACCGCCCGTACGTATCGCCGCGACTTCTATGGCGCGTCCGACTCCCCGCTGCACGCGGGCATCGGCACGGACCGGCTCCTGTGTGAATGGGACCTCGCCTCCGACCTCGTGACCAGCCGCCTGTCCGGCGACGCACCGCGCCCCGCCCGAAAGCCCGACGTGATCCTGAATCCCACAGCCGATTGCGCCGGCGCATTCCCGAACCCGGGGCGGGACCTGGATGGGCCACGAGGGGAGCGGATCGGTGTCCTCATCCCGCGGGACATCCAGGCGCTGAAAGCGGCGGATCCGTCCCTGGCTTTCGCGTGGCGGGAGAACGTCCGAGCCGCGCTGGAGCTGGCGTTTCGCGAAGGTTACGTCGCAGTGGACTTCGCTTCGTCCGGCGACGTGGGGGAGTTCGTGCTCGCCGCCGGCTTGTCCCTGTAGAGGGCGGCGTCGGCATTGCGCAGGAGCTCTTCGGCGTTGGCGAGGTGGTCGGCGTAGGGCGCGATGCCGGCCGAGACCAGGAGCTCACCCTGCCCGAGCTTGCGAAGCGCTTCGGCGAACCGCGAGCGCACACGCTCTACGAAGATTTCCGCACCTTCGGCGCTGCTGTCGGACAGCAGCGCCACGAACTCGTCCCCGCCATAGCGTGCGGCAAGGTTCATGGTCCGCGTCTCGTCGCGCAGCGCGCGACCGAAGGCGGCCAGTGCCTCATCGCCCGCGAGATGTCCATAGGTGTCGTTGTACGCCTTGAACGTGTCCAGGTCGAACATGACCGCCACCAGCCGACGTCCGCGCCGCGCCGCCGCAAACTCGCGTTCCATTTCACGTTGCAGCTGCCGTCGGTTCGCCAACCCCGTGAGCGGATCCGTGATGGACAGCGTCCGAACCTGCTCGAACAGCCGCGCCGTCTTGATCCCTATGCCCGCCTGTTCCGCCATGGCCCCGAGGAGATGCAGCTCCTCCGGCTCGAACGGGTCGCTGCGGATGCAGGTGAACAGGGCCCCGAACGTCTGCTCCCGGAACTGGATCGGCGCCGCCGCCACGGGCCACCGCCCGAGGAAGGCCAGGCTCTCCGGCTGGATGTATGGGTCCCGCGTCGGATCCACCGTGGCACGCGGCTCCCCGTGAAGGACCACCCAACCGGTGAAGCTTCCCTCGAGCGGGAATCGGAGCCCGACCACGTCCTCGGGCATGCCCACCACGGCCCGCGTCTCGAGCGTTCGGCCGTCCTCGGTCAGCAGCTCGATCCCTGCCGCACGCGTGCCGAATACGCGCCTGGCCGCCTCGGATATGACCGTCAGGATCGCGTCCAGGTCGGTGGTGCCCGCGAGTGAGTGCGAAACGTCCACGAGTGCCTGTGTGTGCGCCAGCTGACGGCGGTGATCCGCTCCCCGCTCCACTTCTTTCAGCGCCTGCGCCGTGCGGAAGGCGAGAAGCAGCGTCAGGACGGCCATGGCACCCAGCGTGGGCACGCTCGCGGCTCCCCGGATGGCCACGTCCAGGGCCATCCCACCGAGGAGGAGCGAGACGCCGGGAACGATCATGCTGCGCACCAGATCGTGCGCCCGACGTCCCATGAGCATCGCCGAGGCCGTGGGCGCCTGACCTCGGGCACGGTACCCGGCTGCGCCGAAAAGCAGCCACCCTGCCATCCACGCAACGTCGAACCCATCCCCCATACGGAGCGGATGCGCTTCGAGGCCGGGGGTGGAGAGGAGCGTCGTCGCACCGAACACGGCCGTGGCCAGGAAAAGGAGCACAGCCGACGAGGAGCTCAGCGTCGACGTACCGCGCAGAAGGACGAGGGCAGCGACGAGGGCGGGCACGACCACGATCGTGTGGGCGACCGCGAGCGTGGCCAGCTCGGCATGCGAAGCTCCGTCGGAAAGGAGTGGCTCCACGCCCAGCCGCAGCGTGACCACCAGCGCAGCCATCAGAAGGAGCGCCGCGTCAGCCCGCAGTCCGGGCGCCCAGACGCTCCGCCTGCGCTGACCCATCGCCAGCACCGCTCCCGCCGCGATCAGGATGTTCGGAACGAGAAAAACATAGAGCGCCAGCGGGGCGCCGGCCTCGGACCAGACATACCTCTCGTACAGCGCGAGCATCTCGCCAGCCACGGCCACCGCGCCGGCGCCGGCGAACACCAGGAACGCCACACGCGGACGCGACAACGCTCGGCGGGCGGCGTACGCCCACCCGACGGTTCCGACCAGTGGCGCCAGCACCCGGGGCAGCGACCGGATCGGCGGCGCCCCGGCGCGCACGATGAGCACCGGGATGCAGGCGATGGCCACGACCATGAGGCCGAGGAGCCACCATGGGACCCTCGTTGCTGCTCGCTCCCTCACGCGCACGGCGCCACTGTTCAGGAATTCACGTCGGGGTGTCAATAGGTCCACCCCCATGATGCCCTTCCTGGCCTTCTCTTGTACGTTGACCCGGGAGATCGTGGGGAGGGTCCGGAAGTTTGCCCAAAGTATCCCATCGGCCGCGTTGATTCAAGGATATTCATGCGCATTGAGCGAATTTGCCTCCGCACCATTCGGCTGCGTCTCCGTGAACCGTTCCGCATCTCGTCGGGAGTGACGCACGAGCGGACGATTCTGCTGGCCTTCGTGGATTTCGGCGGTCTGGAAGGAATGGCGGAGTGCGTGGCCGGGGAGGCTCCCATCTACACGGCGGAGACCATCGAGACCGCGCGCTGGGTCATCGAGCGGCACCTGGCGCCCGCGGTGATCGGTGCGGAATTCGACGGTCCGCGGGAGCTCTGGTCGCTGCTGGAACGGACGGCACGGGGCCACCTCATGGCGAAGGCCGCTCTGGAGATGGCGGCCTGGGATGCCGACGCAAGAGCGCGTGGAATGCCGCTGGCGCGGGCGCTGGGAGGTCGGTCCGGGTCCGTCGCGGCCGGCGTCAGCATCGGGATCCAGGCGGACCTCCCCTCCCTCGTCCGGCGCGTGGCGGGATTCGTCGAGCAGGGCTACCGTCGCGTGAAGCTGAAGATCGCCCCGGGGAGAGACGTTTCCGCACTGGAGGCGGTGCGGAGCGAGTTTCCGAACGTGCCGCTGACCGTGGACGCCAACAGCGCATACGGCCCCGACGATCTCGACCATCTGGCCGGACTGGATCGCTACGATCTGCAATTGATCGAGCAGCCGTTTCGAGAGGACGCCCTGCTCCTGCACGCTCGTCTGCAGGAGCGCATGCGTACACCCGTGTGCCTCGACGAGAGCATCACCTCACCCGAGCGGTGCAGCGAAGCGCTGGAGCTCGGGGCATGCCGGGCGGTGAACATAAAGCCCGGGCGACTGGGCGGGCACACGCCCTCACTCCGCGTCCACGACCTCTGCCGCGATGCGGGCGTGCCCGTCTGGTGCGGCGGAATGCTGGAGTCCGGGATCGGCCGCGCGCACAATGTTGCGCTGGCCACCCTGCCCAACATGCTGCTTCCGGGCGACACATCCGCCAGCGATCGGTACTGGGACCGGGACGTCGTCGATCCCCCGTTCCGCCTCGCCGCCGACGGGACAGTCGCGGTACCGGATGGGGTTGGAATCGGCGTGGCCCTCGATGAGTCGTTCCTGGCGGAAATCGAATCGAACCGGGTCGACCTGGTCTAGCTCGGAAGGGAGGGAAGTTGGGACGGCGGTCCCTTGTCGCCGGTCGGGCGGATCTCAGGTCGCGAGTTCTTCCGCGGCCGCCGCGCGCAAGAGCTCCCACGCCCGGCGGACATGGGCTTCCGTGGTTCGCAGGTTCCCGATAGCGATCCGTATGGCGTACAGCCCACGGACTTTCGTGTGGGACATGAACACCTCGCCGCTGGCGTTCACCCGGTCCAGGATGCGCTCGTTGAGCGCGTTGAGGGCATCCTCTTCCATTGCCGCGGGGCGGCAGTGGAACGCCACGACGGAGAAGTGGCTGGGAGCCAAACGGTGGAAGAGCGGATCGTCGTCGACCCAGTCGGCGAAGAGCCGCGCGAGGCGGACATGCTCCCGGAGCGCTTCCACGATCCCGCTCCGGCCGAAGTAGCGCAGCACGAACCAGAGCTTGAGGGAGCGGAAGCGGCGGCCGAGGGCAACCCCGTAATCCATCAGGTTGGTGACCCCTGTCTCGGCGGTCCGCAGGTATTCCGGCGTGAGGCTGAATGCCTGGCGCAGCACTTCCGGGTGGCGGGTGTAGGCCGCGGAGCAGTCCACGGGCACGAACATCCACTTGTGCGGATTGACCACGAGTGAGTCCGCACGCGCGCTCCCGTCGAGTACGTATCGGAGCTCGGGAACCAGGGCCGCCGTTCCGCCGTACGCGGCGTCCACATGCAGCCACAGCCCTTCCCGCTCACAGATGTCCGCGATCTCAGGGACCGGATCCACCGCCGTGACACCGGTGGTCCCGACTGTGGCCACGACGGCCATGGGCTTGAAGCCGCGGGCGCGGTCCTGGGAGATGGCCTGACGGAGCGCTCCCGTGTCGAGGCGGAAGGCATGGTCGGAGGGGAGCCGAACGAGGTTCTCGGCGCCGAGCCCCAGCGCGATCACGGCCTTGTCCACGCTCGAATGGGCCTCCTCGGAGCAGTAGACGCGAAGCCGGGGCACGTCCTCGCGGCCGGCGAGCCCTCGGGCACGGATGTCCAACCCGGCGGCCTCGCGGGCCGCTGCCAGGGCGTAGAAGGTGCTCGACGACGCCGTGTCGTTGATCACGCCGTGGAACTCGCCGGGAAGCCCGAGCATGTCCCGCAGCCACCCAAGCGTCACTTCCTCCAGCTCCGTCTGGGCCGGCCCGCTACGCCACAACATGGCATTCACGTTGAGCGCCGCGGCGAGCGCTTCGCCGAGGATCCCGGGTGCCGAGCCCGTGATGCCGAAATAGGCGAAGAAGCCGGGATGGTTCCAGTGCGTGGTATTCGGCACGATCAGCCGATCGTAATCCGCCAGAATGGCATCGAACGGCTCGGGCTCTTCGGGCGCATGGGCGGGGAGGGCGGATCGGACATCGCCGGGGCGGAGCTCCGGCAGCACCCGAACGTCCTCGGGGTGTGCCAGATAGTCGGCGATGCGGTCGATGACGGCCCGACCGTACCGCCGGAATTCGTCCGGATCCATGTCGCCGCGCATGAACGCGAAGGTAGGCGCGCGGGGCATCCGCGTCCACCGGAAGCTCCAGACCGGGCAGGCACGAAGACGCCCGGGGACCCCCACTTCCTGCCGCCGCAGCGCTTTACTCGTGCCCTCCATGGCGCGACTTTCGGGCATGGATACGCGCGTTTCCCCGACCCGCCTCGCGACGCTCCTCGCCGCCGCCACGCTGATGGCCGCGTGCGGCATCCAGCGGCCCGGCGCTCCGACCCAGCCTTCGACCCCGAGCGGGGGGATCCCCGCGACCCCGGACACCGGTTCCGGGCGTGGACCCGAGGCCCCGCCGGCGCCGGAGCGGGTGGCCCGGCCGACATCCGGCGGGGCCGGAGCAATCGAGTCGGCGCCCCACGGGGAACCGGCCGGCGTGACTGCCGCTGCTTTCCGCGACGCGGGGCGCCTGGTGGACTCCCTCATGGCCACCCCGCCGCTGGGACGCGCGCACTGGGGCATAGCCGTCTACGATGCGATGACGGGGGAGCGGCTCCTGGTGCGGAACGAGGACGAGCTGTTCATCCCCGCATCGAACATGAAACTGGTGACCGTGGCGGCCGCGCTGGCGCGGCTCGGACCCGGCTACCGGTTCGAAACGCCCGTGTCCGCCTGGGACCTGTCCGGCGATTCGGCGGCCGGCCTCATCATCCGGGGTTCGGGGGACCCCACGTTCTCTGCGGCCTTCTACGACGACGCCGTGGCCCCGTTCGATTCCATGGCAGACTCGCTGGCCGCGGCAGGCCTCCGGCGTGTGGCGGGCCCCATCCTGGTGGATCAGTCCCGGTTCGACAGCGTTCTCGTCCACGGGGCCTGGGAGACGGGAGACCTTCTCTGGTACTACGCCGCGCCGGTGGCCGCGCTCGCATTCATGGAGGCCGCGTTCCCGCTGCTCGTCCGTCCCGGCGCAGTCGGCCACCGGGCCCACGCGTACACCCCGTATGCCGGCGCACCCGTGGTCCTCGACGCAGCTGTCGAGACCGCCAAGGGGAGCGCCGCCTGGAATGACCAGCTGGCATGGGTCCCGGGCACGGACACGCTGCGCGTTCGCGGCAGCATCGGAGGCGCGTCCGCAGTCGACCGGTCCATGCTGGCCCAGAACGATCCCGGCCTCTGGGCGGGACTGGCGTTCCGCTCTGCCCTCGAGCGCGCCGGCATCAGGGTCGCCGGGCCGGTGCTGGTCCGCTACACGGCTTCGGCGCCCGCGCCCGCTCATACCGTCACGGTATGGCGATCTCCGGCGCTCGTGGATATCCTCCCGCTCCCGCTGGCGCGCACGGACAACTGGGTCACGGAAATGATCCTCAAGGCCCTGGGCGCGGAGGCGGGGAAGGGAGGAACGTGGAGGGGCGGCACGGCAGTGGCCGAGCAGTTCATGGTCGAGGACGTCGGCGTGGACCCGGGCGCGCTGTACATGCGCGACGGATCGGGCCTCGCCGCGCAGAACCTGATCACTCCACGTGCACTCGCGACCCTTCTGCGATACGTTCGCAGCGCACCATGGGGCAGCGCATTTCGGGCCGCGATGGCCATGCCGGGAGACACGGCCGGGACGCTGGAGCGGCGGCTGCCGGGATTCCAGGGGCGAGTGGCGGCCAAGACGGGGACGATCACCCACGTCAACGCCCTCAGCGGTTACCTGACCACCGACGGCGGGCGGGAGCTGGTGTTCAGTATCCTGACGAATGCAGCGGCGCGCCCGGCCCGGGACGTTCGCGCCGCAATGGACAGGGTGGTGGAAGCACTACTCCGGAACGAGAGCTGAAGAAATGAACGGAACCACGCAGAGCGGATCAGGCAGCGCGCCCCGGAAGCGGGGCAGGGGATTGCTCCTGGCGTTCCTGGCCGTGCTCATCGCCTTCGGGGCCGGCTATGGCTGGCAATGGTACGAGGGCCGATCGATTCGTGAGCAGCTCGACCGCACCGAGACGGAACTGCGCATCGAGCGTCTGCGGGTCGGCCTCGCCCAGGCAGCCGTCTCGGCGCAGTCCGGAGACTTCGAAGCCGCGCGGCGACAGATGAGCCAGTTCTTCACCCGCCTCCAGAACGAAGCCCCCAACCTGCCGCCGGACCTCGCCGCCTTCGCCACAGGCATCCTGGCCCGCCGCGACGACGTCATCACCGGACTCTCCCGCTCCAACGCCCAGTACGTAGGCGTGCTCCAGAGCATGCTCGACCGCTTCCAGACGGCGGCGCCCAGCACACCGCCCGCCGCGGCCGCGCCCACTCAGCCGGCCATCACCCCCGGTGCCGGCGAGGAGACCGGGCCACCCGCCACGGAGCCGCCCCCGTCCGCCACGGAGTCGACTCCGGTTCCGCCGCCCACCACGGTGCCGCCGACGGGCGACACCGGTGCCGGCATCCGGTGAGCCCGTGCCGGACCCCTCGCGTCCTGAAAGGTCAGGAGCGGACGAGATCGCGCGCAAGCGCATCCCGCGTGGCCCGGTAGCCTTCTTCCAGAAAATAGTCGACGGCATCGAAGTCGAAGGTGGAGTAGCCCTCCAGCTTCGGGCGGACGTGGATCACACGCGGACCGAGCCACGCATCTTCGACCGCCTGACGGCGGGCGTAGGCCATGATGTCCATGACGCGGTGGTGAATCGCGATCATGCCCTTCTCCACCGTGTCCGCCGCATCCTTGGTACGACCGGCCGATGTGTTCACCGCAATGATGAGATCCGCGCCCCGCTCCGCCGCGCGCGTGATCCCCACGGTGTCCATCACTCCACCGTCCACCAGGTGCATGCCGTTCACCTTCGCCGGAGGATAGAAGACCGGCAGCGCGGAGGACGCGTACACCGCCTCCGGCAGCGGCACGTCCGTTCGACCACCAGCGCCGAACCACACCTGACGCCCGCTCTCCAGGTCGACGGCGTTGATGCTCACCGGCAGCACAAGCTCCGACCACTGGCGCGTCGGCAGCACGCGCGCGATGTAGGCGCGCAACGCGTCTCCCTTGAACAACGACGGCTGGCGAATACCGTTCGGCAACAGCGCCCAACGGTTGACGTCCACGATGTCCTGCTTCCGCAGCTCACGCGCGCGCTCCGCAAGCTCCGACGGCGACGCGCCCCCGGCGACGCTGGCCGCCACCAGCGCCCCGATGCTCGTCCCCACGACTTCCCAAACGGGTATCTCCGCTTCGCGTACTGCGCGCCACGCACCCGCGTGGGCGATCCCCTTCACGCCCCCTCCGCCCAGGACGAGGACCACTCGCCGCCGCTTCGCATCATCCATTGCGGGAACGTATCGTGGCGGGGCTCCGGCGGGAAGGTCGCGCGGACCCCGTCGCGGGCTCCGGGGTTGCATAGGGACTGGGGACGCGGTATGGTTGAAATCGAGAATCATTCTTTGTTGGGCGCCCCGTCCGGCGGCGATGCCGTGGGGCGGGTTTTTGTCTGCATGGCAGCCGAGGAACCGAGCGCAGAGACATGGCGATGCTGAAGATCGAGGACCTGCGGGCACGAGTCGCAGGAGACGAGGGTAAAGAGATCCTGCGGGGATTGAGCCTGGAGATCGAGTCCGGGAAGATCCACGCGATCATGGGTCCGAACGGGTCCGGGAAGAGCACGCTGGCAAAAGTGCTGGCGGGGCATCCTGCCTACGTGGTGACGAGCGGGAGCGTGACGTTCCGCGGTGATGATCTGCTGGCGCTGGAGGCGGATGAGCGTGCGCGGAAGGGTGTGTTCCTTGCCTTCCAGTATCCCGTGGAGATACCCGGAGTCTCGATCGCGAATTTCCTGCGGACGGCAGTGCAGGCGAAGCGAGGGGCGGAGGAAGTGGATCTGTTCGAGTTCCAGCAGGAGCTGATGGAGAAGATGGAGCTGCTGGAGATGGATCCGGCGTTCGCGGTGCGGAGTGTGAACCAGGGGTTCAGCGGGGGCGAGAAGAAGCGCAACGAGATCCTGCAGCTGGCGATGCTGGAGCCGACGCTGGCCATTCTGGACGAGACGGATTCCGGGTTGGACATCGACGCGCTGAAGGTGGTGGCGAGCGGCGTGAACAAGATCCATTCGCAGCGCGACGACATGGGTGTGCTGCTGATCACGCATTATCAGCGTCTTCTGAACTACATCGAGCCGGACGTGGTGCACGTGATGGTGCACGGCCGGATCGTGGAGAGTGGCGGCCCTGAGCTGGCGCTGAAGCTGGAGGAGCAGGGCTACGAGGCGTGGCGTGAGGAGGAGGCGGGGGCCGGGGTGTAGCGGACGCTGGCAGTCGGATAGCAGAGAATAGCAGAGCAGTGCCCAAACGGGTGGAAGGTGAGGCGAACCATGCCATACGACGAGACAGTCGCGAATCTGGGGCTCGAGGACTACAAGTACGGCTTCCGTACGGAGGACCAGGCGTTCTTCCGGGCGGAGCCGGGCCTCAGCGAGGACGTGGTCCGTCAGATCTCGGCGAACAAGGGTGAACCGGACTGGATGCTGGAGTTCCGGCTGAAGGCGCTGGAGGTCTACAACCGGAAGCCGATGCCTACGTGGGGCGCGGACCTTTCGGGGCTCGAGGACGTGCTGGACAGCATCTACTACTACGTCCGCCCGCAGGAGAAGATGGAGCGGTCGTGGGAGGACGTGCCGGACAACATCAAGAAGACGTTCCAGCGGCTCGGCATCCCGGAGGCGGAGCAGAAGGTTCTGGCGGGGGTGGGCGCGCAGTACGAGTCGGAGATGGTCTATCACTCGTTGAAGAAGGAGTGGGAGAACAAGGGGATCATCTTCGAGTCCATCGAGAACGGTCTGCGCCTGTACCCGGAGATCTTCCGTGAGCACTTCTCGACCGTGGTGCCTGCGAGCGACAACAAGTTCGCGGCCTTGAACTCGGCGGTGTGGTCCGGCGGCTCGTTCGTGTACATCCCGAAGGGCGTGAAGATCGATACACCGCTCCAGGCCTACTTCCGGGTGAACCAGGAGCGGATGGGCCAGTTCGAGCGCACGCTGATCATCGTGGAGGAGGGGGCGGACGCCCAGTACATCGAGGGGTGCACGGCGCCGGTCTACTCCACGGAGTCGTTCCACAGCGGCGTGATCGAGATCATCATCAAGGACAACGCCCGGTTCCGCTACGTCACGATCCAGAACTGGTCGAACAACATGTACAACCTGGTCACCCAGCGGGCGATGGTGGGCCAGCACGGTCACATGGAGTGGATCGACGGGAACCTGGGGTCGAAAGCGACGATGAAGTATCCGTCCTGCTACCTGATGGGCGAGGGTGCGCACGGCTCGATCCTGAGCATCGCGTACGCCGGGAACGGCCAGCACCAGGACACGGGCGGGAAGGTGGTGCACGCGGCGCCGAACACCACGTCGCAGATCATCTCGAAGTCGATTTCCGTGGGAACGGGCCGCTCGACCTATCGCGGACTGGCGAAAGTGTACGAGGGTGCGGTGCGGGCGAAGAGCAACGTGGAATGTGACGCGCTGCTGTTGAACGAAACGAGCCGCACGGACACCTTCCCGTACATCGAGATCGAGGAGAACAGCGCGAGCATCGGGCACGAAGCGAGCGTCTCGAAGATCGGCGAGGAGCAGCTCTTCTACCTCATGAGCCGCGGTCTGGCGGAGGACGAGGCGGCTGCGCTGATCGTGCGCGGGTTCATCGAGCCGATCTCGAAGGAGCTCCCGCTGGAATATGCGGTGGAGCTGAACCGACTCATCGAGCTGGAGATGGAGGGTAGCGTTGGCTGAGGTCGCAGCGCCCCCCAAGGGGCTGACGGGCATACGACGTGACGAGGCGCTGGGCCTGGCCGACGGACAACCGGACTGGCTGCGGTCGCTGCGCACGGAAGCGTTCGAAGCGTTCGAGCGCCTGGATTACCCGACGCGCAAGCTGGAGGAATGGCGGTACACGGAGGTGAGCCAGCTGAAGCTGGACGCCGTGCACCCTGCCGTATCCAGGGGCGGTCCCGCGCCGGCGGAAGCCAGAGCGCTGCTCGCGGACAGGGAAGCCGCGGCGAAAGTGCTGTTCGTGGGGGCGTCGCCTGCGGAGATCGAAGTGGATCCGGCCGTGTCCGAGCAGGGTGTGGTCGTGCAGGACCTGGCCACGGCGGCCTCCGAGCATCCCGAGCTGGTCCGGAAACATCTGGGCTCCGCCCTGGCCATGGACGCCGACCGGCTGGCCGCGCTGAACGGCGCAATGTGGACGGGGGGCGTTTTCGTCTACGTACCGGCGGGGGTGAAAGTCGAGCGTCCGATCCGGGCCGCCCGCTGGCTCTCCGAAAGCGGGGTGGCCGTGTTCCCGCGAACGCTGATCGTGGTCGAGGCGGGGAGTCACCTTGCCTACGTGGACGAGTTTGCCTCACCGGACTTCGATGCGCCCGCGGTGTCACTCGGGGGGGTCGAAGTGATCGCGGGTGAAGGCGCGGACGTGCAGTACGTGGCCGCGCAGCAGTGGGGTGCGGGCGTGCGGCACCTCTCCATGCAGCGCACGCTGGCCGGCAGGGACAGCAACCTGGACACGCTGGTGGTGAACCTGGGCGGCGAAGTGGCGCGCGTGGACCTGAACGCGCGACTCGAAGGTCCGGGCGCGCGCAGCGACATGCTGGGGCTCTACTTCGCGCGTGGGAAGCAGCACTTCGACCACAACACGCGGCAGGACCACGTGAGCCCCGGCGCGAACAGCGACCTGCTGTACAAGGGTGCGCTGTACGACCGCTCCAAGGCCATTTTCAGGGGCGTGATCCGGGTCTTTCCCGGAGCGCAGAAGACGGACGCCTACCAGACGAACCGTAACCTGCTGCTGAGCGAGGAAGCGGAAGCGGTGTCGCTTCCGAACCTCGAGATCGAGGCGGACGACGTGAAGTGCTCCCACGGCGCCACCGTGGGCCACCTGGACGAGGAGGAGATGTTCTACCTCCTGAGCCGCGGGCTGAACAAGGAGCAGGCGGAGCGGCTGGTCATCTTCGGCTTCTTCGGCGAAGTGCTGGACCGGCTGCCGCTGCCGGGCGTGGTGGCGGAGCTGAAAGCGGCGATCGAAGCCAAGATCCGCTGATGGCGTGGGTGCAGGTGGCCACGACGGCTGATCTCCCGGAACGGGGGCTCCTGGCCGTGGAGGCGGAGGGCGAGAAGATCGTGCTGATTGCGACGGGCGCTGGCGCCTATTATGCGCTGAAAGACCGCTGCTCGCATGCCAATTACCCGCTGTCGGACGGCGAGCTGCTCGACGATCAGCGGCTGGAGTGCCAGTATCACGGCGCGAAGTTCGATGTGGAGACCGGGCGGGCGCTGGCCCTGCCGGCGATCCGGCCCGTGAAGAGCTACGAGGTCAGGGTGGATGGGAACGCCATCCTGGTGGACGTGTGATGAGATGAGCGAGCCACAGAGTCGGGAGAACGGCGGGGTCACCGTCGCGGGGTCGACCGCGCCGCGTGACCCCGAGTCATTCGACGCGGTGAAGGTGCGCGAGCGCTTTCCGCTGCTCCAGGCGGACCCGGATGGCCGGCGGCTGGTTTACCTGGACAGTGCGGCCACGGCGCAGCGGCCCGAGGCGGTGATCGAGGCCGTCTCCGAGTTCTATCGCCGCGACAACGCGAACGTCCACCGGGGCATCTACGAGCTCTCCCGCCGCGCCACGGAGCGGTTCGAGGACGCGCGTGCTGCGGTCGCGAGGATGCTGAACGCGCCATCGTCGTCCGAGATCGTCTGGACCCGGGGGACCACGGAGGCCATCAACCTGGTCGCCGCCACGTGGGGGGCCGAGAACGTGGGAGCGGGCGACGAGATCGTCCTCACCCTGCTCGACCATCACTCCAACATCGTCCCCTGGCAGCTCCTGGCGCGGCGCGCGGGCGCAAAGCTGCGATACGTCGGCATTGACGACCAGGGCCGCCTCAGGCTCGACGAGCTCGACAGTCTCCTGACCGAGCGCACGCGACTGGTGGCGTTGAACCACGTCTCGAATGCGCTGGGGACGGTGAACCCCGTTGCCGATGTGGTGGCGCGCGCGCACGCCGCCGGCGCGAAAGTGCTGGTGGACGGGGCGCAGGGGGCCCCACACCTCCCGGTGGACGTCCAGGCGCTGGGATGCGATTTCTACGCGCTCTCCGGCCACAAGATGGGCGGACCCATGGGAATCGGGGCGCTCTGGGCGCGTCGCGACCTCCTGGAGGCCATGCCGCCGTATCAGGGCGGTGGTGAGATGATCGACGTGGTCGGTCCCGACGAGTCCACGTGGGCGGAGGTGCCGCACAAGTTCGAAGCGGGCACCCCGAACGTGGCCGGCGCGGTGGGAATGGCTGCGGCGGTGGAGTTCCTCCGCGACCTGGGCGCTGAAGCCGTGGTGGCCCATGAGGCGGAGCTTGTGCGATATGGCCTGGACCGGCTGGGCGGGTTGAAGGGCGTGCGACTGTTCGGGCCCACGGTGCCCGAGGACCGGATCGCCGTATTCTCGTTCGCCCTCGACGGGGTCCACCCGCACGATGTGGCCACCATCCTGGACGCGGAGGGGATCGCCGTGCGGGCGGGGCATCATTGCACGCAGCCCCTCATGCGGCGGCTGAAGGTCCCCGCGACGACCCGCGCCTCCTGTTACGTGTACAACACCACCGACGACCTCGACCGCCTGGCGGAGGGGCTGGAAAAGGCCCGCGCCATCTTCGGCTGAGGCATCGTCGCAGAGCAGAAACTCGAACGCCGAATCACCCGATGGACCGATCGACGCCAGCGCTGGGAGACCTCTTCCAGGACATCATACTCGAGCATTACAGGCGGCCACGGAACAAGGGGTCGCTGGACGGCGCCACCGTTACCGTGCACATGAACAATCCCACCTGTGGTGACGAGGTCATGCTCTACCTCGGGGTGGAGGACGGGGTGGTGAAGGACGTGGCGTTCGAGGGCGAAGGGTGCTCGATCTCGCAGTCGTCCATCTCCATGATGACGCAGATCCTGAAGGACCAGCCCGTAGCGGAGGGGCTGCGCCTGGCCGACCGGTTCAAGGAAATGATGCACGGCAACGCCGAAGCCGCGAAGGACAAGGAGCTTCGCGACGCCCGCGCGCTGGCCGGTGTGAGCAAGTTCCCGACGCGCATCAAGTGCGCGCTGCTCGGCTGGAACGCGTTCGAGGAAGCGGCGAAGCAGGTTTCGAACGGGAAGAAGCAGCCACCGGCGTAGCACCGCCCGCGGCTAATCCGGCGGCCCCATGACCCGGGCCAGTGTCTCCTCGAGCGCTCCGCTCCGAAGTCCCTGGTCGACGGCGATCACCCTCCCATCGCGTCCCACCAGAACCGCGTGGGGAAGGACGTCAACATCGTAGGCCCGGGACAGCTCGCCCCGGAAGATCGAGTCCGCCCCCACGAACGCATGCGTCCACGGCATCGGCCACTTCCGCCGGAACGCCGCCACGTCCGATCGCTCCTCATCGTACGACACACTGAGGATGTCGAAGCCGCGGGCGTGGAAGTGGCGGTACGCTCGCTCGAGCACGGGCACCTGGGCCACACAGGGCACGCACCACGTGGCCCAGAAATCCACCAGCCACACCTTCCCGGCGAACCGCTCCGGCCGTATCGGGTCGGCATCGGCGGACAACGGAGGGAAAGCGACGGCAGGGACGGGGCTGCCCTCGTCCAGCGCTTCGCCCGGTGGCGCCGCGGCGGCGTGGCGGTACGCGCTGCTCTCGGGATAGTCCGTCCGGAGCTGCTGGAAGAGTGCGACGGCTTCCGCCTGGCGCCCTGATCCTCGCGCCAGCGCCACCCGCTCGTCCAGCGCCCACGCCCGCGCGTCTGCGTCGGGATTCTCCTCCGCCACCCGGCGCAGGTACTCGTCGGCGCGACGGCTCGCCAGCGTCTCCCGACCCGCCGCGGCCTCGGCGTCCTGCGCCGCACGAGTCGGTGCGCGGGATCCGCCGGCCCCCTCCGCCAGCCTGGCGAACGTCGGGACCTTGAGAAGGTCGAGAGGTCGACGCGCCCACACGAGGGCGGTGGCGGGGATCCCCGCGAGGACGGTGTCGTAGACCGGGTCCGCGAGCTGACCGCTCACGAACCCCGAGAGAGCCAGCGCCAGCCACGCGGCCGCGCGAACTTCCTCGCCGGGGTCGCTCGTGGCGATGATGCGCAGGGTGTCCGGCCACGCGCCGAGGTCGAGGGCAGGCGGCGCCGATGCACCCGCGGCCACCGCTCCCAGGTATGCGTCGTTCTGCCGGGCCTGAACCGCGCGGATCTGGTCGAGGATCCGGCCCCAGCGCGCCGATTCCGGATCCCCTCGCGCCCTGCGGAGCTCCGGGCGCGGCATGGCCGGGCCCAGGAGCACGTTGAATTCCTGCGTCCCGCTCGTCAGCAGGAGCGCGGCCCACGCCCACGCCCCGTAGTCGCCCGCACTGTCCGCGGAGAAGCCGATGAGCCCCGAGCCGCCGGCCGGGACGCGCAAGCGGACGCGGCCGGCGGAGTCCGTGCGGGCCTGGACGGTGCTGTCGGCGAGGTCGACCACGAGGCGGACGTTCAGCCCCGCCAGGGGCCGGCCGTCGCGGTCGTGCGCCACCGCGATCACGGTAGCGGGGCGTGCGCTCGGGCTGCACGCCACGAAGGTCGCGGCGGCCGCGAGGGCGACAACGGCGCGGGCAATCCGTCCAGGCGGCATTCCAGACCGGGTCCTTTTCAAGGGCAGCATGTGGACGTTCGCGCCGCCGTCGCGGCCGGTCAACTGCGGTCGCGGCCTGGTGCTTGCCACGGTCCGGTGCCGCCCGGCACCTTGTCGGACAGTCCGGGCACCTCGGGTGGGCACCCACCGAACGAGCCGGGAGGCGCACATGAGTGAACAGGACGGCCGGCTGAGCGGCGCGGGACGGATCGGTCGAAGGGTGGCCATCATCGCGGGGTGTCGGACCCCGTTCGCGAAGTCCGGGACCGCATTCCGGGACATGACGGCCATCGACCTGGGCACGATCGCCGTGCGGGAGCTGCTCGGCCGGGCCGATCTGCAGGGCGATGAAGTGGATGAGCTGGTCTACGGCACGGTCGTGCATTCGGTGCAGGCGCCGAACATCGCGCGGGAGGTGAGTCTGCGCGCCGGCGTATCGCCGACCGTTCCTTCCTTCACCGTGAGCCGGGCGTGCGCGAGCGCCAACCAGGCCATCACGTCCGGGGCGGAGAAGATCGCGCTCGGGCAGGGGGACGTGGTGATCGCCGGCGGTGCAGAGTCGCTTTCCGACATTCCGATCATGGTGTCACGGCCGCTGCGCGACCGGCTCATTTCGCTGTCCAAGGCGAAGACCATGGGACAACGCCTGAAAGCGTTCGCCGGGTTCCGCCCGGGTGAGCTGGCGCCGATGACGCCGGCGATCGCAGAGCCATCCACGGGCGAGACGATGGGCGAGAGCGCGGAGCGGATGGCCAAGGAGAACGGGCTCAGCCGCGAAGCCCAGGACCGCTGGGCGCTCCGGTCGCACGAGCTCGCCGCCGCCGGAACCGCCGACGGGCGGCTGACCGCCGAGATCACCCCCGTCTACATCCCGCCGCGCTACGAGGACGTGGTGGACGCGGACAACGGCATTCGAGCCGACACCAGCCTTCAGAAGCTGGCCGCGCTGCGCCCCGCGTTCGACCGGAAGTACGGCAGCGTCACGGCTGGCAACGCGTCGCCGCTGACCGATGGCGCTTCCGCGGTCCTGCTCATGAGCGAGGAGCGTGCGAAGGCGGAAGGCAGAGAGCCTCTGGGCTACATCCGAAGCTGGGCCTACGCCGCGCTTGCCCCTTCCGACCAGTTGCTCCAGGGCCCGGCGTTCGCCGTGCCGCGGGCGCTGGACCGCGCGGGCGTTGCCATGAAGGACATCGAGCTCTGGGAGATGCACGAGGCCTTCGCCGCGCAGGTGCTCTCCAACCTGCAATGGCTGGACTCGGACACCTTCGCCCGTGAGCGCCTTGGACGCGCCTCCCGGGTCGGCGTCATCGACGAGGACCGGATCAACGTCATGGGCGGGAGCATCGCCATCGGTCACCCCTTCGGCGCCACCGGGGGGCGCCTGACGGTCACGCTCCTGAACGAGATGGCGCGCCGCGGTGTCGGGATCGGCCTGATCAGCGTGTGTGCGGCGGGTGCCCTCGGCTTCGCCATGGTGCTCGAGCGGGCGTAGGCGGCTCGCCCTCCACCCGACGCAGCGTCCGCCAGGCAATCAGCGCCCGCCGAGCCCCGTAGTCGTGGCCCCACGAGCCGTCGCCCTGCTGCGCGGCGGTCAGCAGACGAGCACCGTTCCACAACGCCCGCCTCGCCTGCTCCGGCGAGATGCCCGCGTCCCAGGCGGCAGTGAGCACTTCCAGCGCCTGGTAGGCATCGGTCTCCACCCAGCTGCCATCGCCCCGCTGCTTCGCGGACACGAGCCGTAGCCCCCACTCGGCCGAGGCACGGTCTTCCGGGACCGGGGACATCACCAGGGCATGGACAGCGGACAGGAGAGCCGTGGTCGTGAGGCCCGGGGTCTCCACGCGACTCCAGGCACGGACCAGCGCGCCCAGGCCACGCAGGTGGAGCCTCGAATCCGGCCCATCGTCGCCCCACGCGAGCAGCGCCCGGAGCGCCGTGGTGGAAGCGACGAAGCGCACTTCCGAATCCCCTCGGAGTACCCCGCCCGCCGACGTCCTCGTCTCGCCGTACACCATCTCCGGCGGCCCCGCCGAGAAGAAGCCGCCGAGGAAATGGTGACACAGGGCCATTTCGTGCCGCTCTGGCGTGCACCCGTCGCTCCATGCGCCCGCCGCGCCCCGCCGGCGGCGGAGCCAGTCCAGCGCCCGTCCGACCCCGGGGTCCTGCTCGACCACGCCGGCAGCCTGGCGGAGCTCCTGGATCAGCAGGAGCGCCGCAGCCGTTTCCCGGACGTCCCCTGCCCAGGCAGCGGAGGCGTCCTGGTCGTCGAGTACGCGTCTCACCCAGCGCTGCGCCTGCTGTGAATCCGGCGCCATTCCCGATTCATGGGCGGCGATAACGCCTTCCGGTGCGTCCAGCCCCGCCAGCCAGGCGCCCGCAGCGCTCAGCGCCACGGTGATCGCCTCCGCCGTCATGACAGGAACCGGCCGGCCGCGGCCCGGAGCACCGCATGGGCGCGCCGGATCTCGTCCACCGGGGCCGATTCGTCCGCCGAATGTGCCTCCCCGATGCTGCCGGGCCCGAAGCAGAGGGCGGGGGTTCCCGAATGGTTGAAGAGGTCCGCTTCCACCCACGCGCTCATCCCCGCAATGCGGGGCTCGAGGCCCTGGTCCGAGGCGGCGTCCCCGATGATCCGGACCAGCTCGTGCCCGCTCTCGATCTCGCTCGCCGCCTGATGAAGCGCCACCGAGACCTTTGCCTCGAGCGTGGGGACTTCCGTGCGGAGCTCCCCCAGGAGGAACTCCACTTCCGCAGTCACCGCTTCGGCTGTCTCGCCGGGGAGCATCCGGCGCTCCAGCGTGAGACAGCACGCGTCCGGATACACGGACGGCGCACTGCCGCCCCGGATGGTCCCCGCGTGGATCGACCCGTGGCCGAGCAGGGGATGCGGAGCGCGCCGGGCGAGCGTGGACTCGATCTCGTCCAGACGCGCCAGGAATCGACCGGCGTGGCGGATCGCGTCCACCCCCCGGTCCGGCTGCGAACCGTGAGCCGCCTGCCCCCGGAAATCCACCTGGATCCAGGCGAACCCCTTGTGCGCCGGCATGACAGCCAGCTCCGTGGGCTCGCAGACGATGGCGCCATCCGCTTGCAGGCCCTCTTCCACCAGGCGACGACACCCGGCGGCCGCCTCCTCCTCGTCGGCCGTGAACGCTACCGTCAGCCTGCCGCGGAATCCCTCCCCGGGCGCGTCCGGCCCCGTGGCCAGGTCACGGGCGGCCGCCAGTGCTGCGGCCAGTCCACCCTTCATGTCCGCGGCTCCCCGGCCCCACAATCGCCCTTCGAGGATCTCGCCCGCGAACGGGGCCACACCCATCCCCTCGACACCCACCGTATCGAGGTGACCGCTCAGGATGAGGGAACGACCGGGACCCCGGTCCAGAGTGCCCACCACGCTGTGGCGCCCCGCCGGGGCTTCCACGAGGCGTACATCGAACCCCCACGCAGTCAGCCACCCAGCCACGAGCCGCGCGATCCCCGTCTCTCCCGCACCGTTCGGCTCCAACCCCGGATTCACCGACGGCTCGCGCACCAGAACCCTCGCCAGCTCGACCACGTCCTGTGGCGCGGGCGCAACTTGGTGCCGAGGGAGTACATCTTTTCGCTCGTTCATGCGCTCGTTCCGGGGCCGCATGGCGACGGAAAAACAGCGGCATTATTCTTGACCAGGAGACTCTCCGAGCCCCGCGAACCGGGAGGGATTATCCGTACCATCAATGTGAGTCTGCTGGCCATGGCCGCGCTGGCGACGGGGTACCTGCTGAACCGGATCCGACGTCCCCCGCTCGAGCCGATCGAACCCCAGGTCCCGAAGGAGACCGGGGGGCAGCTGTCGCTGGAAAAGCTGCGCGCGGCCGGCTTCTAGACGCCGAGTCCCCGATGGCGGATCGTCCTACGACGAATGGTCGTGGACGATCACCCACCTGTCCCCCGCCTTCCGGAAGGTGAGGGAGAAGTTTCCGGTTGCCCTGTTTTCCCCCGAATCCCGGTCGTAGAGCACGAATCGTCCGAACGCGATCGCGGTGTAGGGCGCGACCTGGCGCACGTCCAGGCCCTCGTAGCGGAGCGCGTCGTGCGGCCCGCCATCCCGCCAGTAGGCGTTCTGATAGACGGCACGGATCTCCTGCCGGCCATGGACGAGGCCCCGCGATGTGACGAACGTGGCATCCTCTGCGTAGTCGCCCACGAACGCATCCAGGTCGCCGCGATTCCAGGCGGCGGCGGACCCATCCATGATTTCCGTGATCCGGGCGGTCACGCCGGCGCCGCTCTCCGGCCGACCCGCCTGCGGGGGGCGGGCACACGCCCCGAGGAGGAGCGCGACCGCGAGTACTACCGCCGTGGGCGGCTCAGTCAAAGAACGCGCGGTTCTTCTCAATGTAGTTGGTCCACTCCGGGGGGACGTCCGTGTCGGGGAAGATCGCTGTGACCGGGCACTCGGGCTCGCACGCACCACAGTCGATGCACTCGTCCGGGTGGATGTAGTACTGGTCTTCTCCTTCATAGATGCAGTCCACCGGGCAGACTTCGACGCAGCTCGCGTCCTTCGTTCCAATGCACGGCTCGGCGATCACATATGGCATTCTGCTTCCTCAACTCCTTCGATAGCGGGAGCCAAAATAGTGCACGGAGTCAAAGCCCGTTGCAAGGGCCGTCACGAGATCAGTCGCGCGGCTGCCAGGGCGTTTCCGGCGCGCCGGCGCGATGGTTCGCGACACGGGCGAACTCGAAGAGCAGGTCGGACAACCGGTTCAGGTAGACCAGCAGTTCCGGCGCCACCTCCTCCTTCTCCGCCAGGCGCACGATGGCCCGCTCGGCCCGCCGGCACACGGTCCTGGCCACATGAAGCGCTGCGCCCGCGGCGGCGCCGCCCGGGAGGATGAAGGAGCGAAGCGGGGCGAGCTCTTCCTCGGCCTCGTCCATCCAGCGCTCGAACTCCGCTGGACGCCCATCCGGCAGTGGCGGGACGTGTGCCGCGGCTTTCGCTCCCGGCGGTGTGGCAAGGCTCGCGCCAATGGCGAAGAGGTCGGCCTGCACCGTGGTCAGGCGACTCCGGAGCTCGGCGTCGCTCGCCTGCGTCAGCGCCCACCCGAGCGCCGCGTTCAGCTCGTCCACCTCCCCGTACGCCGTCACGCGCGCGCTGGACTTTCGCACGCGCCCGCCGCCGAAGAGTCCGGTGTCCCCACTGTCGCCGGTCCTCGTATAGATCTTCATGCGGTCCGTTCCTGATCAACAGTGGCTCGCTCCAGGAGCTCGAGGGCACCCGCCCCGGCATCGAGGCGGGCGCGCACACCGATCGGCAGGGTCCAGTTCTCCCGACCATGGCCGAACGGGAGCCCGATCACGGCTGGCACGCCGAGGGGCTGCAGGATCTCGTCCAGCAGGTCGACGAGCCCCGCGGCTCGGTCGGCGCCCGGGCGAGCTCCTGCGATGTCCCTGAACTCGCCCAGCGCCACGCCCGCCACGCCATCGAGGACGCCCGCGAGCTCGAGCTGTTTCAGCATGCGATCGATCCGGTACAGCGGCTCGCCGACGTCCTCGATGAAGAGAATGGCACCGCGGGCGTCCGCCTGGTAGCGCGTGCCGCAGCTGGCGGCGAGGAGGGCCAGGTTGCCCCCGACGAGAGGGCCTTCGGCCACCCCCGCGGCCAGGCACCGCGGGCGCGGCCATCCCGGCGGCAACGGCAGCGGCCCGGCGGGATGGCCGCTCATCAGCACCCGCCGGAACGCCATCTCCGTGGCGGGGGGGAAATGGCGGTACCCGGCGTGAGGGCCGTGGAAGGACACGACGCCCAGTCGAAACAGCGCCAGGTGCACGATCGTGTTGTCACTGAAGCCGATCACTGCCTTCGGGCGGTCTTTCAGCCCCGCCAGATCCAGGTGCTGGAGCGTCCGCATGCCGCCGTAGCCGCCGCGCAGCATCCAGATCGCCGCGACCTCACCGTCGATGGCGCGCTGGAAATCGCCAGCCCGCTCCCGGTCCGGGCCCGCCAGGTAGCCGAGGCGGAGCCGCGCCGCCCCGCCGAGCACGGGCTCGAGACCGAGGCCGCCACAACGCCGCAATGCAGTGCGGATCGCCGCGTCGCTCACGGGACCGGCCGGGGCGATCAACGCCACGCGGTCCCCGGGTCTCAACGTGGGGGGGAGGGTCACGGGGGCGAAGGTGCCATGCCCGCCGGCGCCGCGCCAGCCCGCTTCAGAACAGGGCGTCCAGGTAGATGTCCGCGCGCCAGTGCTGGATCGGCTGGAGCGCCCGGGCGACGTCGATGCGCAGCAGCCCGTCCAGGGCGCTCGCGCCCACGCCCGCCGAAACGGCGATGTCCGCCCGGTCGAATGTCTCCCTGTGGCCGGCCCACCCCGCGTCGGAGAAGAGCGCCAGGCGGACGCCAGGGAAATCGTTGGCCACTTCCAGCCGGGCCCGTGCGAAGTCGCTGCCGGCGAGGGCGCCGGCCGCGAAGCCCCGCAGCGTGGGTGCGCCGCCCAGGAACCAGCGCGCCTGTGGAGGAGCGGGGTCCGGGCCGTCGCCGAACCCGAGCGTGGTTCCCGCAGCCACTTCCGTGGCAGCCACCAGGTGGCCCGGGAGGGGAGTGCCGCCGCTCAGCGTGATGCCCGGCCTGATGAAGTCGAACGTGCCGAGCTGCGCCGTGACGTCGAGCCACGCGCCCCAGCGGAACCCGTTCGGATCGAGCCCCCGAGACGTCCCGACGCTGGCGGCCACGCCCACCTGGTCGGCCACCGTCACTGGCGGCAGGGGCGCGAACTCGCGGGCGTCGTCGAACGCGTGCGGCAGGCTGAACTCCGTTCCGCTGCCCGCGCCCGCCTGGTGCTCCGCGAACAGCCGGAGCTCGTAATGCGCCTCGCCCACGGCCGGGGTCAGACGCAGCTCCGCGCCCGTGGCGGCGAAATAGAGGCCATCGTCGCGGCCGAGCAGCAGCGCTCCCAGCGAGTTGGCGAGCCCGAGCGGGTGAAGCGCCGGATCCGAGGTGGCGAGACGCCGGTATCCCGCCAACCGCCAGGTCCTGCGCATGGTGGGCCGCTCGACGCCGAGCTCACCCCGCGGCACGGCGTCGCCCGTGCCGATGCGTCCGGTCAGGTCCAGCCGCAGCCGTCCCAGATCCCAGTCGACCCGCGCCCCCGCGGACAGCCCCTCCACCCGGTTGTATCGAAGCAGCCCACCCCTGACCTGCCACGGCCAGGCGACGGTGGGCCGTCCCACCTCCCAGGGCGCCGCCGGCAGCGCGCCGAGACGCTCACCCAGGTCCCGGACCTCGGCCTGCGTGATCAACGGCTGCCCCTGCGTGTAGATCGAGGGCGGCAGGTATCCGGAGGTGAGCAGCGAGGCCGTGTCGTCCGGCACCACCACCTCGTAGCCCCACGACGGTTTTCTTTCACGCGCCAGGGGATCACCGGCCATCTTCAGCCTCAGAGCCGGAAGCTCCGGGAGCCCGAGCGGGTCCGGCTCGACGTCGTAGTCGGAGTAGGTCACCTCGAGCTTCAGCGGGAAGTGCGCCGCGCCCAGCTGGAGCGAGCCGTCGAACGCCATGAGGCGCGGCATCCACCAGCGCATCTCCCACAGCCCGTACTCGATGGTGATGTAGCGGATCTCGAAGCGGATGGGCTTCAGGAACCCGGGGATGTCGGCGGCATCCGCGTCGTCGTCCGGATCTAGCGTGCGGAGATCCCGCTCCACGTCGAAGTCGCGGGACGGCCGGAAGACGGCCTGGACGATGGCGTGGTCGTTCATCTCGATCCAGAACGACCCGGTGACCAGCCGGATGTCGCGTCGGCGTGGCGTAACGCGCAGCTCGACCAGGCGGATGGAGCGCCCGTCCGGGAGCCTGATCACCGTCGTGTCCCCCGTGGCGTAGCGGTACACCGACTCGCCATTGCGAACCAGCGGGTGCCATGCGAAGCCGTTGTCGTCCGGGGACAGGAGGAGCCGGTCGTCCCCCGGCTCCGGGACGAAGGACTCGGCCCAGTCATCCAGCTCGTCCGGGATGCGCACGCCGGGCAGCGCCACCGGAACCACTTCGCGCGCCCCGAGCACTTCGATCCGGGTCACGCCGTCACGGCGCCAGTCCACCCGCTCCGCGGTCTCGCGCCTGAAGAGGAGGCGGTCGCGCCGTAACGCCCGGATGCCCACCGACACCCGCTGACGGACCAGCGCGCGGTAACGGAAGACGGACGCGTCGAAGAGACCCCGGTGCTCCCTCGCCAGACGCACGAGCTCCCGGGCCGTGGAATCCTCGTAGGCGGTGGCCATGGCCGCCGAGTCCGGCGTCGGCAGCAGCGTGTCGCGCGCGGTGCTGCCGCTCCCGGAAACGGCCACGGTCACGGACTGCAGAACGGCGAAGGCTAGAGCGAGTCCCATCCCGATCCCTGTCTGTGGGCGCGCCGGATGGTTCCCCTACGCGAATCCCGCGAGGCCGGTTTCGCGCTGGTCCGCTCCGGCCCGCCGGCGTATGTTTCCTGCGAACCGACCTCTCGCCGACAATGCCATGACGGAAGACTCTGCACGCGACCAGGTGAACGCCCTGTACTGGGAGTCCGCTGCTTCCGTGGCGGACATCGCGGATCGCCTCGGGATCTCACGCCGCGCGCTCTACGACATGATCGAGCCTCGCCCCGCGGGGGCGCGCTGTCCGGCGTGCGGGGGGGAGCTGCAGTTCCGCAACCGTACGGCCGCCGAGCGGCTGCAGCCGGAGTGCGCCGAGTGCGGAGAAGAGACCACGCTGGAACGCGCCGCCGAGGCCGCGCAAAGCGAGTCCGCCACCGATCCTCGTCCGGGACGACGCTGGGGAATCGCGTCACCGGCCGAGCGGGCTCCGAAGGCGTGGGCGGGCGGCGCCCTCCTGGCCGGGCTCGCGGCGGGCGCCGTAGCCGGCTTCTTCCTCCGGCGGCACTGAAGGCCGGCGTCCGGCGGGGCGCGTGCGGTGGTCCAGCCCGTGACGGAATTCGGCCGGGCGCTCCCGGCGCTCAGGACCGCTGTGCCCGGCCCTCGCTCCCGCGAGCTCGCCCGTCGCCTGCAAAGGGTCGAGAGCCGCAACATCACGCTGGTCGACGACGCGGGCCCCATCTTCTGGGCGGAAGCGGCGGGCGCCAACGTCCGCGACGTGGACGGCAATGTCTTCGTGGACCTGACGGCGGGGTTCGGCGTGGCCGCGGCCGGACACCGCAGCCCGGCGGTTGTCCGGGCCGCGTCGGAACAGCTGGGCCGACTGGTTCACGCAATGGGCGATGTCCATCCGGCCGAGGCCAAGCTCCTCCTGCTCGAACGCATCGCGAGCATTGCGCCCGGCGACCTCTCCGTCGGGATCCTCGCAAGCGATGGCTCCGATGCCGTGGAGGCCGCGCTCAAGACCGCGGCGCTGGCCACCGGGCGCCCTGGCGTGGTCGCGTTCGAGGGCGCCTATCATGGCCTCACGTACGGCGCGCTGGCGGTGACGCACGCTTCCAGGTTCCGCGCTCCGTTCGCGCGCCAGCTCTACGGCGGAGTTCGCTTCGCGCCCTACCCGGGTGTCGACGCGGCTGGCGATCAAGGCGATCCCACCGACCTCAGCCTCCACGCGGTCAGGCGGTTGATCCGCGAGTCGCTGGACGGGCTCGACCCCGTGGGCGCCGTGCTCGTGGAGCCGGTCCTCGGACGGGGAGGGATCGTGGTGCCGCCGGCCGATTTCCTGCCGGCGCTCCGCTCGCTGTGCACGGAGGAAGGCGTGCTCCTCATCGCGGACGAGGTCTACACGGGGCTGGGCCGCACCGGCCGCTGGTTCGCGTGTCAGCACTGGGACGTGGTCCCGGACCTTCTCGTGCTCGGGAAGTCCCTGGCGGGCGGTCTCCCGCTCAGCTGCGTGGTCGGCACCAGGGAGGTCATGGACGCCTGGCCCCCATCGACCGGGGAGGCGATCCACACGTCGACCTTCCTGGGCCACCCGGTGGCGTGCGCCGCGGCGCTGGCGAACCTCGAGCAGATCGAGGCCGAGGGGCTGGTCGGCCGGTCGGCACGGCTCGGGGTGAAGCTGCACGGCCAGCTGTCGGCTCTTGCCGCCCGGCTCCCCGGGATCGGCTCGCCCCGGGGTCTCGGCCTCATGCGCGCCCTGCCCCTCGGCGCGGACGGGGAAGCGCGCGCGGCCCGGGCCATGGCCCGGGCCCTCGCCCGCGGGATCATCGTGCTCCCGGAGGGACCCTCCCTGGCGTTCACGCCGCCATTGACCATCTCGGAACGGCAGCTCGATCACGCGCTGGGGGTGGTGGAGTCCGTTCTGGATGAGTGACCTTCAGCGGGCGGCGTCGATCTGCCGCGCCAGGTCGAAATCGCGGTGGGTCAGGCCACCCTCGCTGTGCGTGGACAGGGCGCAGGATACGCGGTCGTAACGGACGTCTATGTCCGGGTGGTGATTCGCGCGCTCGGCCAGGTCAGCGATCCGGTTGACGAACGCGATCGCCTCGGCGAAGGAGTCGCACGTGTACGTCTTCCGTATCGCGCTCCCTTCCCTCGTCCATCCGTGCAGCTCGTCCAGCTTCTGTCCGATTTCGCCGTCATCCAGCAAGGGCATGCATCCTCCTCCGACCATGTGGGTATGCGAAAGGTTCGGCCCGGCCGGGCTCCGGGGCAAGGGTGCCGTATCCACGGATACGCCATTGCCTTTTCCCAACTGCTCGCCCACCTTCTAGACCGATCGTGACCGAGATACTGATTACCGGCGCAACCGGTTTCGTCGGCTCGCACGTGATCGAGCTGCTGGGCCGGAGGGGGCTGCGCGCGCGCGCTCTGGTGCGGGAGACCAGCGACACTTCGCTGATCCGGCGCCATGGCATCGAATGCGTCCTTGGCGACATCACGGAGTCCGCGTCGTTGCGGTCTGCCGTCCGGGGTGCGGACGTGGTCCTGCACCTGGCGGCGGCCACTCGCGCACTGACGCCGGAGGAGTTCTTCCGGGTGAACGCGGGCGGGACGCGCAACCTCCTGGGGGCCATCGGGCACCAGAGCGGTTGCCGCATGGTGCTCCTCAGCTCGCTTGCCGCAGCCGGCCCCGCGCGCGGGCGAGAGGTGCGACCCGACGATGAGCCGCGGCCGATCACGGCGTACGGCCGGAGCAAGGTCGAGGCCGAACGCGAGCTCCTGGCTCATGGAGGCGTCTCCGCCGTTGTCCTGCGGCCACCGGCCGTTTACGGTCCGAGGGACCGTGACCTGTTGACGTTTTTCAAGCTGGCCGGACGGGGGATCCTGCCGGCGCTGGGTGGGACCGACCGGCGCCTGCAGATGATCCATGCCGCCGATCTGGCGGAGGCGGTGCTGTTCGCGGCGGAAGGCTCGGCGACCGGAATCTTCCACGTCGCGGAACCGCGTTCATACACGTGGGGTGATGTGTTGCAGTACGTGGCCGACGCGGTAGGCCGACGGGGAGTGCGCGTGAGGGTGCCGGGGCCCCTGGTGCGGCTGGCGGGGGCGGTGAGCGAGATTTCCGCCCGCGTGACCCGGCGGCCGGTCATTTTCGATCGGGACAAGGCCAGCGAGTTGCTGGCGGATGAATGGCTGTGCGAAACCGATGCCGCGTTCGAGGCGTTCGGGTTCCGGGCGTCCGTCCCGCTGAAGGACGGGTTGAAAGCTACGGCGGACTGGTACAAGGCACACGGCTGGCTTTAGGCCGTGGGCGGCACCGAGGCAGTGATATGAGTCTCTTTGACAAATGCTACGGCTTTACCCAGGCCCACGAGGTACAGGCGGCCGGGTACTACCCGTACTTCAGGGCGATCCAGGAGTCGTTCGACACGGAAGTGATCGTCGAGGGCGAGCGGAAGGTGATGGTCGGGTCGAACAACTATCTCGGCCTGACCCACCATCCGAAGGTGGTGCAAGCAGCCGCGGATGCACTCCGGCGCTACGGGACCGGCTGCACGGGAAGCCGTTTCCTGAATGGCACGCTCGACCTCCATGAACAGCTGGAAGCGGAGCTGGCGGAGTTCCTGAACAAGGAAGCCGCACTCGTCTTCAGCACCGGGTTCCAGACGAACCTCGGCGCAATCGCCGCGCTGGCGGGCCGTAACGACTTCATCATCTCGGACAAGCTGAACCACGCGAGCATCGTCGATGCCTCGCGGCTCTCGTATGCGGGCATCCAGCGGTACGCCCACAACGACATGGCGGCGCTGGAGCGGATTCTCCGCAAGCTGCCGGAGGACGCGGGCAAGCTCATCATCACCGACGGCATCTTCTCCATGGAGGGTGATATCGCGGACCTGCCGGCCATCACCTCGCTGGCGGAGGTCCACGGTGCCAAGGTGCTGGTCGATGACGCGCACGCTTTTGGCGTGCTCGGCCGCAGGGGAGCCGGGACGGCCGAGCACTACGGGCTCGAAGACGAAGTGGACCTGGTCGTCACGACGTTCTCCAAATCGCTGGCGTCCATCGGCGGCGTGGTCGCGGGCCCCGAGCCCGTGATCCACTACCTCAAGCACCACGCCCGACCACTGATCTTCAGCGCGAGCATGCCTCCGTCGGCGGTGGCCACGGTCCTGTCGGCCCTCGATGTCCTCCGCACCGAGCCGGAGCGCATCGAAGCCCTGTGGCGGAACACCCGCAAGATGCAGAAGGGGCTGAAAGATCTCGGCTACGACATCGGGATGAGCGAGACGCCGATCATCCCCGTGGTCATCGGCGGACTGGAGCGCATGCTCATGTTCTGGCGGGAGATCTTCGATGCCGGCGTGTTCACCAACCCGGTGACGCCGCCGGCTGTGCCGGAGAACTCGTGTCGCCTGCGCATCTCACTGATGGCCACGCACACGGACGAGCACATCGAAAGGGTCCTCGAGGCGTTCGCGCACGTGGGGCGTCAGATGTCCGTGATCCAGCCGTGAGCCCGACCACCGGGGGCGCCACGCTGGTCACACCCGCCCGGGACCGGGCGAGTCGCGAGCGGTTCATCCGGTTCCCGTGGAAGATCTATGCGGATGACCCCGCGTGGGTCCCGCCGCTCCTGGCGGACGCACGCAAGCTGCTGGATCCGGCCCACCCGTTCCACCAACACGCCGACTCGGAGTTCTACCTGGCGCTGCGCGATGGCGAGGTCGTGGGGCGCATCGCGGCCGTGGTCAACCACGTCTACAACGACTTCCACGAGACGAAGACGGGGTTCGTCGGGCTCTTCGAGTCCATCGATGATGACGGGGTGGCCGGGAGTCTCCTGGAGACCGCCGCGGACTGGCTGGCGGAGCAGGGCATGACGGAAGCGATCGGCCCGTTCAATCTCTCCACCAACGACGAGCTCTACTCCCCCGGGATCCTCCTCGACGGGTTCGACCGGCCGCCGGTCCTCCTCATGGCACACAACCCGCCCTACTACCGGCGGCTGTTCGAGGCCGCCGGGTGGGAGAAGGCGCGGGACCTGCTCGCGTACTGGCTCGACGGAGAGGAGCCGCCGCCGCGGCTCGTCCGGGGCGTGGAGCGTCTGACCGGGAGCATCGAGGGACTCGAGATCCGGCAGCTGGAGCTGAAGAGGCTGGACCGCGAGGTCGAGCTCATCAAAGAGGTCTACAACAGCGCATGGCAGCGGAACTGGGGGTTCGCCCCCCTGACCGATGCCGAGATCCAGCATCTGGCCAAGGACTTGAAGCCGATCGTCGATCCACGCTTCGCTCTCATCGCCGAAGTGAAGGGCGAGCCCGTTGGCTTCGCCCTGGCCCTGCCGGATTTCAATCAGGCCCTCCGGCATGTGAACGGCCGGCTCTTCCCCTTCGGCATCTTCAAGCTGCTCTGGTATCGCCGCCGGATCGATCGGCTTCGCGTGTTCACGCTCGGTCTCAAGCCCGAGTACCAGCGGCGCGGGATCGACGCCCTCTTCTATCTGCGCATTTACGAGAACGGCTTCGCCGCAGGCATTCATCGCGCCGAGGCCTCGTGGATCCTCGAGGACAACTGGGGGATGAGGCGCGGCCTGGAGCGCATGGGGGCATACGTCTACAAGACCTACCGCGTTTTCGGCCGTCCCCTGCTGCCCTGAGTCCTCCATGGTGACGGCGCTCGCCACAACCACGCGGGGTCGATGAAGCGCAGCACGATGGCGGTGATGACCGTCTCGATGGCGGCACTGACGGTCCTCGTATGGCTCCTGCTTCCCGGCCTCGCGGGGCCCGCCCGCGCGTTCACCGCCGCCCTTCTCGTTCCGATCCCGGCCACGCTCGGGCTCCAGGCCTTCCTCCTGGATGAGCTTCCCGCCGAGGACGAGCGCGAGGCCGTCTACACCTCCTCCGCGGTTTCTGCCTGGGTGCTGGCGATTCTGGCCATGCTGGCCGCCCGCTTCAGCGGCTTCACCCGCGCCGGGCTCTGGCTCGTCCTCCCCGATGCCGGCACTTTCGCCATGGCCAGCGGGGCCACCTTCGCGGCCGGCGCCCTCATCATGATCGTGGCGCGCTGGCTTCGACTCCCGGACCCAGAAATCGTCACGTACCTCATCCCGCGCTCGGTGAGCGAGAAGATCGCCTTCGCGGGCCTGTCGATCTCCGCGGGCATCGCCGAAGAGCTCGTGTTCCGCAGTTTCCTCATCGCTGCGCTCGCCCGGGGCCTGGGGTCCGTGCCCGTGGCCGCGGGCGTCAGCATCGTGGTATTCGCCGTGGCGCACGCCTATCAGGGATGGCTGGGGATCCTGCAGATCCTGCTCCTCGGCGCCATTCTCACCGCACCGCTCCTGATCACGGGCAGCGTGTATCCCGGCATGGCCGCGCACGCAGCTCTGGATATCACCGCCGGTCTGGTCCTGCCCCGTTGGCAGCGGCGGGGGCCAGGACGGGGCTGACCCGCCGTTCGGGCGATGGCTCATCGCCGCATTCGAGGGGTATGGCCGCATCAGAACCAAGGCGGGGTTTGCCGACCGGCATTTGAGTTCGGGGAACCGGGAACGGCCATTGCACGTATTGCAGGGTGAGATGGGTGGGCATACGGGGGTGGGAGCCCGAATCGAGTCGAGAGCATGATTCTACGGATTTCGTTCGAGGAAGTGACGGCACTGAACTCAGCGGCCGAGCGGCTGCTGTCGTCGGATACGGGGGGTGGAGTGGTTGCGGCCCCGCCGGAGCTGCTGGCGGAGCTCGAGGCCCGGCTGCCGCTCACCGGCGACATCTCCGTCACCACGCTCGCGGAACAGATGCGGCTCGCTCGGGCCCTGGACGTCGTGCAGGATCACCTGAAGCGACGGATGGACGCGCTCGTCATCGAGCAGTACGTGGGCTCGGACGACGCCGTGAACGCCTATTTCGACTATGCGTACGTGCTTTCGCTGCGCGCGAAGCTCAGGGCGATCGGCCGCGAGATGGAGCTGATGATCGAGCTCATGACGGGCGACGCGCCGACACAGGACGAGGCGGAGGACCTCACGTTCGCCGATTGACGCACGGCTCGGATGTGCGGAAAATGGGGCGGCCGGACCGAAGAGGCCCGGCCGCTCGTTCATCGAGGAGGATTTGTGGCCGACACTTCCTTTGATGGGCCCGATCTCTCCGGCGAGACGGTGTTCATCACGGGTGCATCCCGGGGGCTGGGTGCCGCGCTGACGCTCGCATTCGCCCGCGCCGGCGCCCGCCTCGTCCTGTGCGCCCGTGGCGAGGAGGAGCTTGCTGCGGCCGCGAGTAACGCCCTGCGGATCGGTGCGGCGGTGGAGTGGCGGAGCGCGGACGTGACAGACGAGAGAGCGATCGCCGCACTGGTCCGGGCCGCAGCGGACCGGTTCGGGCCGGTCTCGGTCCTGGTGAACAACGCCTCGCGACTCGGCTCGCGAACTCCCCTGCGGGAGCAGGGGATCGACGAGTGGCGACGGACCGTTGATGTCAATCTCACCGGGGCCCTCATTCCGATCCAGGCGGTGCTGCCGGGCATGCGCGCCGCGGGCGGTGGCTCCATCATCAATGTCTCCTCGGGCGTCGGCGACGTGCCGAGGAAACGGTGGGGTGCCTACGCGGTGAGCAAGTGGGCTGTCGAGGGGCTCAGCCGCAATCTTGCGCTCGAAGAGGCGGACGCGGGCGTGCGCGTCAACATCGTGGACCCGGGCCGGCTTCGTACGCGGATGCGACGCGCCGCGTATCCGGCCGAGGACCCGCTCGACCCGGCGCCGCCGGAGTCCGCCACAGGCGTTTTCCTCTGGCTGGCGGCCCCGGCCTCGGCCGACACCTCCGGCCAGCGATTCCAGGCACTGGAGTGGCCCGGCTGAGGCAGCGATCCGCCAACCGCACTCGAATCCCAACAGGAGACCGATCCATGCGACGACTTCAGCTTCCGCTCCTCCTCGTCCTCGGCGTCGCGGTCAGCGCCTGCACGCGCGGTGTTACGCTCAATCCAGAGCCGGAGACGATTTACGCGGTCAACGTGACGAACGATCTTGCGGAGCCGATGATCGTTTCCTTCGATGACGGCAGCGGCACGCGGCTGCTCGGGACGGTGGCCGCGGGCGGAACGGAGCGATTCGTGCTGGCGGGCGCAGCAAGCCAGACCGTCTCGATCATTGCGAGAAACGAGGCCGACACGCGCACGGTCCGACGATCCGTGACCCTGGTACCCGGCGAAACCGTGGCAGTCCGGCTGAACTGAAGCGGTGCTGGACCGGCCACGGCGGCGTGCCCCCAGGGTCCGGGGCTCCGCTCCGGTGGCCGGCGTCAGTCGCCGAAAGAAATGCCGAGGTCGCGGGCCGTCTGCACGATGTCGGAGTCGGGCGGCACGACCTTGATCCGGGCTATGGCTTCCTCGAGCGGCACGGCCCGCACGTCCGGCGGATCCAGGGCGATCATGGTGCCGTACTTCTTTTGCTCCACGGCCCGGATCGCGGCTGCGCCGAACCGAAGAGCGATCAGGCGGTCATAGGCAATGGGTGAGCCGCCACGCTGCAGGTGGCCGAGGACCAGCGAGCGCGTCTCCTTCCCTGTCTCGGCGGCCACTTCCGCCGCCACACGCTCCGCCATGCCGCCATAGCGGGCAGCGCGGCCCGGTCGCGCTTCCTCGAGCAGAGCGGGCTCCCCTTTCGCCGGTCTGGCGCCTTCCGCCACGACGATGATCGAGAAGCGGCGGCCGGTCCGATCCCGCTCCCGGATCTTCTCGTAGACCCGCTCCATGCGGAACGGGATCTCCGGGATCAGGATCACGTCCGCCGTGGCGCTGACCCCCGCGTAGAGGGCGATCCATCCCGTGTTCCGGCCCATGAGCTCGACCACCATGACGCGCTCGTGGCTCTCGGCCGTGGAATGGAGCTTGTCCAGTGCTTCCGATGCGGTCTGGACGGCGGTATGGAACCCGAACGTGACCTGGGTGGCGGAAAGGTCGTTGTCGATGGTCTTCGGCACGCCCACCACGGGCATCCCCTTCTTCGCGAGCCGGTTCGCTATGTGGAGCGATCCGTCGCCACCGATGGCGATCAGCGAATCGAAGCCGCGACTGCGGAACGACTCGATGATCTCGTCCGAGCGGTCCACCGTGGTCACCGTTCCGTCCTCGTGCTGCACGGGCCATTCGAATGGATTGCCGCGGTTCGTCGTTCCCAGGATGGTCCCGCCCAGGTGAGTGATGCCCCGAACCGTCTCTGAATCCAGGCGGACGATCGCGTCCTCGCCCAGCAGACCCGCATACCCTTTCCGGATGCCGTGAATCTCCCAGCCGCGATTCAGCGCCGACAGCACCGTCGCCCGGATGACCGCGTTCAGCCCGGGCGCATCCCCGCCGCCCGTGCTGATCGCCACTCGCCGAAAGCTCATGCCCCGCCCCTGTCGCTCACGTTTCTTCCAGACGCGCCCGCACTTCGTCCCACTCGGCGTGTCGTCCGGTATGCTTCTTCGAATAGATCAATTTCCCATCTCGACGGACTTCGAACACGCCGCCCCTCGACTCGATCAGCTCGACCGTGGCGCCGGGGAACGCCTCCGTGATTCGTGCCTCCATCCTGGAGGCTCTCGGGAGATAATTTCACATTCCACAATATTCGATGCTCACGTGCATGGCCTCTGCTCCTCTCTCGTGTGGAGGATAGGTTGCCTGTATGGAGCCCGACGAGCAAGAACCGTTCGTCCGCACGCGCCTGACGCTGCGACGCCGCTCATCCACCCTCCACGGCCATGGTTTCACGTTCGGCGGCGGCGGCGACGACGAGAGTGGAGCCGCGCCGGCGAAGCTCGTCCGGCGTCGCCCGCAACGGGGCCAGAACATTCGGCTCTCACATCTGCGGCCATCAGGCAGGTGGTCGGGGATGCCGGTGCGGACCCGGCCCGCGGGGGAAGGCTGAAGGCTCCGGCATCAGGGGCCGGGTCCGTTGGGAGAAGATGGACTGGCCTCGGGGCGGTGGGCAAGTGCTTCGCCGCCATGTTGCAGCCGCGGGACGGCGCGGTAGATTTCACACGGGCGGCCCCCGCCGCGGGCGCTCGGAGGCCGCAGCGCGGGCGGCCGGTCGAACGGTGAGCGTCCTGCGGGGTACGCCACGATCAAGCATCTGACCATTCACCCGGAAGCCCTTGCCTGGATGACTGACGAGAAGACGGTGATGAAGGCGCTCCGAAACGTGAAGGACCCGGAGCTCAACCTGGACCTCGTGGTCCTCGGCCTGATCTACGGTGTGGACGTACACGGGGACCACGTGCACGTTCGCATGTCCCTCACGACTCCCATGTGTCCTGCTGCCGACCAGATCCTGATGGACGCGAAGCGCGAGGTGGAAGCGCTCGAGGGGGTCGACTACGCGGAAGTGGAGCTCACGTTCGACCCGCCGTGGAGCCCCGAGAAGATGGACCCGCTCATCCGCGCCTCCCTCGGTCTCTGACCAGCCCGATGGTGCGGCTGCGGTTCTCGGATGCGGGGCCCCGGGAAGCCACGCGGGGGACCGTCGTGTTCATCCACGGCTTCCCCTTCGACGGAACGGTGTGGGAGCACCAGCTCGCCGCACCCCCCGAGGGCTGGCGCGCCCTGGCGCCGGACCTCCGCGGCTTCGGCGGCACCTCAATGGGCGATTTCCCGGACGAGGTGTCGTCCGGACGAAAGGCGGGCGGCGGTATTGCACGCTCGGAGGAGAGCGTGCTCACCATGGACCGCCTCGCCGACGACGTGGCCGCGCTGATCGATGCTGAGGTGGGCGGCCCCGCAGTGATCTGCGGGCTATCCATGGGCGGGTACGTGGCCTTCTCCCTGTGGCGACGACGCCCCGATCTCGTCCGCGCCCTCGTCCTCGCCGACACCCGGCCGGAAGCCGATTCCGACGAGGGGCGGGAGAACCGCCGGCGGACCGCCCAGGTCGTGCGCGCCTCCGGCTCCCGACCGCTCGCCGCAGGGATGCTGGGCAGTCTCCTCGCCCCCGCAACGCTGAGCGGCGACCCCGAAACGACCGGGCACGTGGAGCGGATGATCGTGGGCACGGCGCCGGCCACGCTGATCGCAGCGCTGGCCGGGATGGCCGCCCGCCGCGACAGCACCGCCGAGCTCCCGGGCATCTCCGTGCCCACGCTCGTGATCGTGGGCGAACACGATGCCATCACGCCACCCGAAGTGGCACACGCCATGGCGGAGGCGATCCCCGGCGCGAAGCTCGAAACCATTCCCGGCGCGGCGCACCTGGCGTGCATGGAAGCGCCGGACGCCTTCAACCAGGCGCTCGCGGACTTTCTCGTCGATCTGCCCTGAGCGGCTCGCCGCTACTCGTCGTCTTCCGCTGCCGCCACCAGCTCGAGCTGCTCGTCGGTGTCGCCGCGCTCCGCCCCTTCCTGCCTGCGCTCCGACTCCCGCTCTGAAGCCACCCGGCTGATTTCCACGATCCGATCCCCCGTCTTCACATTCACCAGGAGCTTGCCCTGCGTGGCCCGGCCCTGCACGGGGACCTGCGCGGCTGCGAGGCGCCCGGCCTGCCCGCCCGCGGTGATCACCATCAGCTCGTCACCCTCGAGCATCTCCTTGGCGCCCACGAGCGGGCCCGTCCGGTCGCTCACGCTCAGCGCCGCCATCCCCTGACCACCGCGCCCCTGGACGCGGAAATCCCCGATCGGGGTACGCTTCCCGAAGCCATTGGCGGTCACGCACGCCAGCGTGGCGTCGCGCCGGACCACCACCATGCCCACGACGACGTCGCCCTTCTTCATCCGGACGCCGATCACGCCCTGCGCGTTCCGCCCCACTTCCGGCACATCGGTCTCGGGGAATCGGATCGCGCGGCCGCCCGCCGTGACCAGCACCACATCGTTGATGCCCTCGCTCACCCGCACGTCCAGCAGCTCGTCCCCGTCCTTCAGGTTGATGGCATTGATGCCGCCGGCCCGTACGTTGGCGAACTCGGCCAGCGGTGTTCGCTTCACGATGCCGCCCCGGGTCAGGAACACCAGGTCGATCTCGGCTTCGTACTCGTTCACGGGCAGGAGCGCGGCCACCCGCATGTCGGCCTGGAAGCCGAGGAGCTGGTTGAGCGCGCGGCCGCGCGATGCCCGGCCGCCTTCCGGGAGGTCCAGCACTGCGATCTCGTACGCCTGTCCGTCCGCCGTGACCACGAGCACGGCATCATGGGTGCTGGCGATGAAGACGTGCTCGAGGAAGTCGTCCTCGTACTTCTCCATCCCGGCCAGCGCCTTCCCGCTGGTGACCCGACGCCGGTAGAGCGAGACGGGCATCCGGTTGATGTAGCCCTCGTGCGACACGGTGATGACCACGTCCTCCTGCGCCACCATGTCCTCCATCTTGAACTCCGCGTCGCCCTCCAGGATGGTGGTGCGGCGGCCATCCCCGTACTTCTCCACGACCTCCGCCGTCTCCGCCAGCAGCACCGCCGCCTGCTTCTCGTCGGAGTCCAGCAGATCGTACAGCTCCCGGATCTGCTTCTTCAGCTCCTTCAGCCGGGCCCGCAACTCCCGCGTCTCCAGCTCGGTGAGCCGATGGAGGCGCATGTTCAGAATGGCGTCCGCCTGGATGTGCGAGAGCTCGAATCGTGCCTGCAGCCGCTCGCTCGCCTGCTCCTTCCCCTTCGAGTCCCGGATGATGCGGATCACCTCGTCGATATTGTCGAGCGCGGTGATCAGCCCCTCGGTGATGTGCGCTTCCGCCTTCGCCTGCTCCAGCTCGTACGCCGCCCGCCGCTGGATGACCTCGATGCGGTGCTCGCGAAACTTCTCGAGCAGCTCCTTGAGGTTCATCTCCCGCGGCACGCCGTGATCCAGCGCCAGCATGATGGCGCCGAACGTGGCCTGCATGTACGTCTTCTTGTACAGCTTGTTGAGGACCGGCTTCACCTTCGCGCCGCGCTTCAGCTCGATCACGATGCGCATGCCGTCCCGGTCACTCTCATCCCGCAGGTCGCTCACGTCATCCAGCTTCTTCTGCCGGACGAGGTCGGCCACCTGCTCGATCACTTTCGACTTGCTCACGCCGTACGGCAGCTCCGTGACCACCAGCTGCTCTTTTCCCCCGCGCTTCGCCTCGCGCACGACCCGGGCACGCATGGTCATCCGACCGCGCCCGGTGCGGTACGCTTCCAGGATCCCCTCCGTGCCGATGATGAAGCCGCCCGTGGGGAAGTCCGGCCCGGGGATGTGGGCGATGAGGTCGTCCACGGTGCAGTCGGGCTGCTCCACCAGGTGGCGGAGCGCGGCCGCCACTTCCCGCAGGCTGTGCGGCGGCACGTTGGTGGCCATGCCCACCGCGATGCCGGACGACCCGTTGATCAGCAGGTTCGGCAGCTTCGATGGCAGCACCACGGGCTCATCGCGCTGGTCGTCGAACGTGCGGGCGAAGTCGACGGTGTCCTTGTCGAGGTCGGTCAGGAGGTCCGTGGCCAGCGCCTGCAGGCGCGCTTCCGTGTAGCGGTAGGCCGCCGCGTTGTCGCCATCGATGGAGCCGAAGTTCCCCTGCCCGTCCACCAGCGGGTAGCGCAGCGAGAACTCCTGGACCATCCGGACCATGGCGTCGTACACCGCGCTGTCCCCGTGCGGGTGGTACTTCCCCAGGACCTCGCCCACCACGCTTGCGGACTTCTTGTACGGGCGTCCGGGGTTCAGTCCCAGGTCGCTCATGGCGTACAGGATGCGCCGGTGCACCGGCTTCAGCCCATCCCGCACATCCGGCAGCGCCCGCTGCACGATCACGCTCATTGAATAGTCGAGGAAGGACTCCCGCATCTCCTCCTCGATGAGTCGCGGCACCACACGCTCACGCCGCTGCGGCATCACCATCTAGGCTCTCCGTCCACTACAGGTTGGGGATCTCGCGCCCGGGTTCCCCAATCTGTGGGATGGCGATGCTTTCGTCGAGCCGCGGCCTTCCCGCTGATTTTCGGAGAATCGCCGCATGCCCGGCCATGGGAGGGGCGCGACCGGAGCGGCGAGGAGGAGCCGCCGCTCGTGAACGTGTGGCGGCAAATCGAGCTATCGCCGCACCACCTGCCTGGCCACGAACCAGAGGTTGGCCGGTCGCTCCGCCAGGCGCCGCACGTACCAGGGGTACCAGCGCTCGCCGTAGGAGATCAGCACGCGCACCACCTCGCCCTCCCCGGCCAGGCGCTGCTGGAGATCGGCCCGGATACCGTACAGCATGTGGAACTCGATCTGACCGGGACGCAGGCCGCGCGCCCGCGCGGACTGGCGGAGTCGTCCGATCAGCCCGGCATCGTGGGTGCCGAACACGGGAGCGGCAGCCTCGATGTAGTCCCGGTCCTCGATCATGCGCGCGGCCAGGTCGTGAAAGCGCCGGTCGACCTCCTTCTTCCGGGGGATGGCCACATCGGGCCGCTCCCGGTACGCGCCTTTCACGAGGCGCACGCGGATGGCGGCGCGGCGGAGCCGATCCAGGTCGGCCGGGGTCCGGTGGAGGTAGGCCTGCAGGCAAACGCCCACGCCCGGCGACTCCTGCCCGACCGCAGTCACGAGATCGAGCGTGCGGTCCACGTAGGAGCTGTCCTCCATGTCGACCCAGATCGTGCTGCCCATCTCCCCCGCCCTGCGCACCAGCCGCTCCAGGTTCCGGAGCGCAACGTCCTCCCCGAGGTCCAGCCCGAGGTGTGTCGGCTTCACCGAAACCTGCCCGGGGATGTCGAGCTCCGCGGCACGGGCCAGCACCTGCTCGTAATGCGACGCCGTGCCGGCCGCCTCCCCGGGCGTCCTCACGTTCTCCCCCAGCTGGGTGAAAACGGCCCCGATTCCGCTCCGCCCCAGCGTCGCCGCCGCCGCCACCGCGTCATCCAGCGCTTCACCGGGCATGAACCGGCGCACCGCCCGGCGGGCGAAAGCCCGCTGCGTGGCGAAGCGCTCCAGCGCCGCCGACCGGGACATGCTCAGCAGGACGGATCGGATCATGGGGGGCGTGCTCCTGCGTGGGTTCGGGTCTGAACCGGCGTGGCGGCGTGCGCCGGGCAAGGATCGTCGGCAGTCCGGCCGCCCATGGTTTTACCGCCGGCGCGAACGGGGTGTCAAGCCGGCGACGGCCGCCGGGTCGTCCTGTTCCGCTATTCCGCTGCCCCGGTCTGCTGGCGGTATTCGGCCCCATGGCGGACGCGACGAATCTGCGACGGCGGGCGGAGGCCTCGGCGACCTGGACCGGGCTGGTCGGCCTGCTCCGAGAGCTGGGCCTCGAGGGAGAAGCGGACGTGGTGCCGCACGGCGCCTGGCCCGCCTGGGGGCTTGCAGCACCGGGCGACGTCGAGTGCCTGGTCATCGCGGGTCATGCCGGCACGCTCACCGGCCTCGTGCTCCAGCTCGGGGCGAGTGCCACCGCGAACACGATCGTGCAGATCGCTCGTGGGATCCGGCGTCGCAATCCGGCGAAGCTCTACCTCTTCGCGTTCGCGGACGCGGCAGCCGGGCAGGTCACGGTCGGTACGTTCGCCTCGGACGCCGAGTTCCGGTACCTCCGCTTCGAGCCCGCGCGGGTCCTGGCCTCCGATGTGGACGCGCTCCAGGAGATGATGGCGGGGCAGGGCGAGACCGGTCTCGAGCTCGCGCTCCGCCACGCCAGGGCCCTCGATCGATCCCGTATCACCCGGCGGTTCTTCGACCAGTTCCGCGCGCGGCGGGATGCGCTATCGAGGGCGTGGACCGGAATCCCGGCCAGCGCCGGGCGCGAGCGGGCCGAGCTGTCGCTCCTGCTCCTGAGTCGCCTGACCTTCCTCTACTTCCTGCAGCGCAGGGGTGCGCTGGCCGGCGACGACCGTTACCTGCCCCACCTCTTCGGCGCGTGGTGCGATGGCCCGCCGGAGCCGGGCAGCTCGTTCTATCGGGCCAGGCTGCGGCCCCTCTTCTTCGGCGCGCTCAACCGCAGGCTGGAAGACAGGGAGCCGCAGGCGCTCGACCTCGGCGCCCTGCCGTACCTGAACGGCGGCCTGTTCGAGCCGCACGCACACGAGCGAGCGTTCCCCGACCTCGACCTCCCGGACCGCGAAGTGCTCTCGGTCCTCGACGATCTCCTCGAGCGATACCGCTTCACGTCCCGCGAAGCGGGCACGAACGCCGGCTTCGGCGTGGACCCGGAAGTGCTCGGGCGCGTGTTCGAAGGCCTCATGGACCCGGATCGCCGCGACGAGACCGGCAGCTATTACACGCCCGCGCCCGTGGTGCACCGGATCGTGCGGGAAGCCTTGAAGGAGTACGTCGCCGCCCACGTGCCCGGTGTCCAGCCGGGGCCGCTGCTCGATGGTCGGGTCGGGCAGCTGGACCCGGCCACGCGCTACCGGACACGCGAGACGCTGCAGCGGGTGCGCATCCTGGACCCCGCGTGCGGCTCGGGCGCATTCCTGGTGGGCGCGCTCCACTCCCTCGCGAGCGCGCTGGGGGCCGTGACCGATGGCGAGACCCACGCCCTGCGGCAGAAGATCGTCGCCCGCTCCCTCCACGGCGTCGACCTGCTGGATGACGCGGCGCTCCTCTGTTCGTTGCGGCTCTGGCTCGCCCTGGCCGAGGACGGGAACGAGATCCGGCCACTGCCGAACCTCGACCACCGGATCCGCCAGGGCGACGCCCTGCTCGACCCCCTGGACCTCGCCGCCACCCGGCTGCCACCGCACCAGCCGTGGCACCCCGCCGCCGATCCCGACCTGCGCCGCGCGCTCCGCGCCGTCCCCGCCGCCGCCGTCGGCTACACGAACTCGGAGCCAGCCGGGCGCGCCGCCGCCCGGCAGCAGCTGGCCAATGCCGAGTCCGTGCTGGCCCGACACTGGGTCCGCGCGCTCTCCACCCGACAGCGGGAGTGGATCCGCCACTTCCGGGCAGCCGCCGCCGACCGGGACCTGTTCGGCGAAAGGCCCCGCAGCGCCCGCACCGCGGAAGCGGCATGCAAACAGGCCCAGGCACGTCTCGGGGAGCTGGAAGCCGTCGCTCGACAGATCAAGGAGAGCGGCGCGCTGCCGTTCTTCAGCTTCGGCGTCCACTTCGCGGCCGCGGAGCGCGGGTTCGACATCATCCTCTCCAATCCGCCATGGGTCCGGTCGCACCGCTGGCCCCAGCGGCTCAGGAGCATCGCCGCGGAACGCTTCGAGGTCTGCCGGCATTCCGGCTGGCCGGCCGCGGCTCGCCTCACCGGCGTGCCCGCCGGTACCGGCTCTCAGGTGGACCTTTCGCTCCTCTTCGTCGAACGCGCCATACGCCTCCTCGCGCCGGGCGGGGTCCTGGCGGTGCTCGTTCCCGCCAAGGCACTGCGCGCGCTCTACGGCGGCGGGCTTCGACGTATCATGTTGCGGGACCTGGAGTTCGCTCTCATCGAGGACCACTCGCTCGATCCACACGCCATGTTCCGGGCCGATACCTTCCCGGCCATTTTCGTGGCGCGTCGGCCAGGCGACCCCGGGAGTGACCCCGGGAGCGACGTCAAGGGAACAGCGGCATCGGCGGTGCAGAAGCGGCTGGTCCGGCCGTCCGCGTCCGCCTGGCGCGGCGGGGCTCCTCTCCGCTGGAGTTCACGGTCAGGGACGTGGATCTCCCGCTGTTTCCCGGTGATCCCGCATCTCCATGGCTGCTCGCCCCGCCGGATGTGGTGGCAACGATCCGGGGCATGCAGCGGGCGGGCGCGCCTCTGGGTGACAGCGCCCGTCCGCGGGTTCACCGCGGCATGATGACCGGTGCGAACGAGATCCTGCTGTTCTCCCGTGTCGAGCCGCTGCTGGGCGGGCTGTCTCGGGCGGAAGCGGAGGGCTTCCGCAGGGCGCGTCGCGATGGGTCCGGCGCGGGCGGCGCGAGCCCCTTCCGTGCGTACGTGGAGACGTCATCGCTGCGGCCGCTCATCCGGGGTTGCGACATCGATGCATTCCATTATCGGACCTCGAGTTACACGGCCTGGTGCCACGACAGCTCCGGTGCCCCCGTGGCGCCGCCGCCGCGCATGGCGCGCTATCTGGCGCGACACCGCGCGGCGCTGGAGGCGCGGCCCGGTTGGAACCCAGGGCTGCCGCTCGGCGCCGTGTTCCGGCTGTCGGCCGCCACACTCGGCCCGAAGGTGGCGTGGCACGACCTTTCGGACACGCTTCGCGCCGTGGCGCTGCCCGGGAGCACGGCGTTCGGCGGGCGCCCGCGGGAGCTGGTCCCGCTCAACACGGTCTACTTCCTCCCGGCGCCAGAGCGGGACGGAGGGATGGCGCTGGCGGGCCTTCTGAACTCACTGCCCGTGCGGACGTTTGCCCGGGCCATCGCGGAGCGTGCCAAGGATGCCCGCTTCCGCTTTTTCGCCTGGACGGTGGCGTCCGTTCCGCTGCCACACGCGTGGGAGCGCTCGCGCGCCGGCCGGGAGATTCGCCTTCTGTCGCGGGCCGCGCACGAGGGCGGCGGGTTGGACCCGGCCGGCCAGGCGTCGCTCGATCAGGCTGCCGCGGCGGTGTACGGTCTCGGGACTGCAGAGATGGAGGCGCTGGAGCGGTTCGATCGCTGGCTGCGAGGCAGGCCATGACGCCGGTATTGATGGACGAGGAGGCGCGACCAACGGTCCGGGAGCGGTTCGGCGCGGCCATGGCCGGCGCGGTGTCCATGGATGTGGCCGTGGCGCGAATCCGTCTCGCCGCCCTCGACCTGACGGAGCGGGAGCTCGGCGGCGTGCGGCGATGCCGTCTGCTTCTCGGCGAGCTGGACGCTTCGACCCTGCTGGATGCCGCGGAAAGTGAGACTGCGCGTGACCGCCTGCGCGCGTTCGCCGGGAGCGGCCGTCTCGAGGTCCGGTCTGCGGGACTCGGTGCCTGGTCTCCCGACTTCTGCGTGAGCCGGGGCACGGCCGGGGTGGTCTCGATGGTGGGTGCCATCTACTTCGGGAATCCGCGGCTCCTCACGGGTCCGGCTTTCACACTGGTCTCCGCGGAGGAGGACTGGGCCGCACTCCTATCGGTGCGATTCGACGCGCTGTGGGAGCGTGGCCACGACGTCCTCCCCGCGATCCGGGATGTCCTGGATCGCGCCGACGGGCTGGAAGCACCGGCGCCTTCGTGAGTGCCCGTGCCCTCGGAATGGCGGGAGGACAGCCCGCGCGCCGTCGCGTTCCGGATCCTGGCGGAGCTCTTCCAGGAAGAATCGGCGGATGCCCGTCGCCTGGCGGAGAACGCCGCCGGGGCGGGCATCAGGCTGCTCCCTTTCCAGGAGGCCGCGGTGGCCCGCGCCCACGCCATCCTCCGGCGTCACGGCGGCGTGGTGGTTGCCGACGGTGTGGGGATGGGGAAGACGTTCGTCGCGTCGGCACTCATTGCCGGCGCCCTCCGCGACGGCGTGCCAGCGGGAGTCATCGTGCCGCCGGCGCTGCGACCCAAGTGGCGGTCAATGCTGCGGGACATCGGGGCGACGGCACCGACCGCGGCCGTGGAGCTCGTTTCGGACGCCTCGCTCAGCCGTGGCTCCTTCCCGGCAGCCCTGTTCCGCGCCCGGCTGCTGGTCATCGACGAGGCGCACCGGTTCCGGAACCCTGCCACGCGACGGTACGCCGCCCTCGCCCGTCTCCTCGAGCCACGCGAAAGTCCGGGGCCACCGCGCGTGGTGTTCCTCACGGCCACCCCGGTGAACAACGCACCGGCCGACCTGTACTCGCTGCTTCGCCTGTTCGCACCGGACGACGCGTTCCGGCACCTCGGCGTCCCCAGCCTCGCGGAGGCGTTCGGCGCGGGGTCCACGGGCCGGCGCCGCGGCATGGCCGACCATGCGGCCGTGCGGCGCGTGGCAGCCGAAGTCGTGATCCGACGCACCCGCGACGCATGGACAGCGCGCGTCCGCACCGCCTGGGCGCCGATCTCCATGCCGTTGCGGGCGAGAGGAGCGCTCACCCGCTGCGCTTCCCCCTGCGCCTCCCTCCGCAGCTCATTCACTACGACGGCACTGCGCTGGAGCTCGCTGCCGGCGAGCTGGCACAACTCGAGCTGCGCGCGCCCGAAGCGGCCGTGCGCCAGGCGGGCACCGGCGGCGCCCGCCGTCCCTCGGCCTCGGGGGCGGCGGAGCTCGTCCGGCTCGGCCTCCTCAAGCGGCTGGAATCCGGCCGTGCTCCCGCGCTCGCGAGCATCCGCCGCCACCTCTCCTTCCTGCGGGCGTTCATCGCCGCGGCGGAGAGGGGCCGCCTCCTGCGCGCCGGAGGGCACGGACCGGGGGCCCGGGCGGATGCGGATCCCGCGCAGCTGCTCATCCTGGACCTCGTGGCCGATCCGGTGCCCTCCGGCCTCGACCTGCGCGCGCTCGTTGCCTCGGCGGAGCGGGATCGTGCGCGGCTCACGGGCCTGCTCGCCACGCTGTCCGCGCCAGACCCGAAGGTGGCACGGTGCCGGCAGCTCGTCGCCGCCATCGCCCCGGAGCGCGTCGTGATCTTCACGGAGTATCGCGACACCGCGCAGGCCCTCTGGCGAGCCCTCGCCGACTTCAGGGTGGCGCGGGTGGACGGCGGAGGCGGTTGGCTGGGACTCCGACCCGCGAGTCGGCGCGCTGTCCTGGAACGCTTTGCCCCGGCGGCAATGGGCCAGCCGGAGCCCGTCGCGCGGGAGCGGGTCGACGTCCTGGTGGCCACCGACGTGTTCGGAGAGGGGGTGGACCTCCAGGACGCACGGCACGTCATCAGCTTCGACCTCCCATGGAATCCCGTCCGGCTCCTCCAGCGAACCGGCCGCGTGGATCGGCTCGGCTCCCCCCACCGTGAGGTCGTGCCCTACCTGTTCGTGCCGGACGGCGCACTCGATGCCCTCCTGGGCCTGACCCGCCGGATCCGGGGCAAGCTCATCGGGATCACGGGAACGGTGGGAGCGGAAGGCGCGCCGGACCTGCTGGAGTGCCTGGGGCGAGGGAGCGCCGCCGTGGCAGAGGCGCTCGACTGGATGGCCCTGTCCGGTGACCCGGTGATGATGGAGTCGCTGCGGCGACTCTGGGAAAGGACGCCGCGAGACGACGCTCTCGCCGCGGAGCGGAAACTGCCGCGGGGGAGCCGCACGGCCGCGCCCGTGGACGTGGGCTCGGACCCGGTCATCCTGGTCCGCGCCGCCGGGAAAGCGTGGCTGCTTCAGCCTTCGGCGGAGGACGGAGGCCCGGCTCTCAGGGAGGCGGACCACACGGCGGTGGTCACGATCCAGGCCGCGCTCCCGCTCCTCCATGCGGACCGCCCCGTACCCGCTGTCACCCTGGCCGCCGTGGACCGAATGGTGGAGCGGTTCCTGGCCGAGATCCGGTCCAGGCGGCGCGCTCCCGCGGCCGTGCCAGGGGGAGCGGCCGTCGCCCGGGTAGCCGCTGCGATCCGGACCTGGGCGGAAGTCGACGGAACGGCCGCCGGCCCGACGACCCTCGCCCGCGCCGACCGCCTGCTCGCCCGACTCGCGAAGCCGCCAGGTCCCGCCGTGGAGCGCAGGCTGCGCACTCTCCTGCATCAGCAGCCGGTCAGGGATGGGATGCGCGCGTGGATCACCGCCATCGAAGAAGCGCTCGGAGTGGAGCCGCCCCTGACGCCGCCGGAAGACTCGGCCGCGGGCTGGAAGCAGCCAGGCACCGCGGCCCGGCCGGATCCCATCACCGGCTCCCGCGCGGACACCATCCTCGCGCTGATCCCCGGCTCCTCCAGAGGCTGGGAGGCATCGCGTCGACGCCCGCCAGGAATGGACCGGGCGCCGCAGAACCGGCGCGTCAGCGGGCGGGCACACGACGCGCCGGGCCGCCCGCACGAAGCGGTTGACGGAGCCGGTGGCCCTGATTAGCTTCGGCCGTCTATTCCCGCGTAGCTCAGCTGGTAGAGCAACCGGCTGTTAACCGGTTTGTCGCAGGTTCGAGTCCTGCCGCGGGAGCTGAAACCGCCGCCGAGACCCCCTTGTGCCGCAAGGGATTCCGGCGGCGGTTGCGTTTTGGGTGTTGTTTCCGGCGGCCGTTTTACCCGGAGCGTCGCAGTCCGAAGAGGGTCACGTCGTCGAAAGGATCGGCCTCACGGGTGTGGCTCCGCAGCGCTTCGATGACGGCGTCGAGCGTTTCTTCCACCGAGGCTCGCGGCTCGTCGAGGATGTGGATGAGCCGGTCCTGTGAGAAGGGGGCGCCATCGGGGGATCGAGCATCCACTACACCGTCCGTGAAAACCACCAGGGTATCGCCGGGCTCGAGGCGTGTGTGGTCGCTATTGAACTCGAGGCCCGGGAGCATCCCCACCGCGGGCCCGGTGGGCGCGAGAACCGCCTTGATCCCGTTGCGCGCGGTGACCACCGGGGCGTCGTGTCCGCCATTTACGTACACGATCTCGCCGGTGGCCGGGTCCAGGATGGCCAGGAAGATGGTGGCGAACATGTGCGTGCTGCCGTGATTGATCGCGACGTAATCATTGACCGCTCCCATGAGGCGACGGGTCTGGGCGCGGGGATCGCCATCGGGGGTGAGGAAGCGGTCGCTCAGCGAGCGGAGAAGCGTGCGAACGAGGGCCATGAAGAGGGCGGCGCCGACTCCCTTCCCGCAGACATCGGCCACGACGATCCCGACGCGCGCGCCCTCGTCGAGGAGGAACGCGTCATAGAAGTCTCCAGCCACGGTGCGCGCCGGCTGGAACCGGGCGGCGAGCTCCCAGCCGGCGGGGGCGGGGAGTGTCTCGGGGAGGAAGCCGGCCTGGATGTCCCGGGCGATGTCGATCTCGCGCGCGAGGGCCCGGGCATAGAGCTTCTCGCGGTCCCGGAGCCGCTTCTTGGCCAGACAGGCCTCGACGCGCGCATGGAGGATCTGGGGGTTGAACGGCTTCGGCAGGTGATCGTCCGCGCCCATCTCGATGCCCCGGATCACGCTCTGGGTGTCGTCGAGGGCGGAGATGAGGATGACCGGCATGTGGCGGAGGGCTTCGTCGCCCCGGATGTGCTCGAGCACCTCGTAGCCGTTCATCTCGGGCATCATGATGTCGAGCAGCACCACGTCGAACGGCTGGCTGGCCATGCGATCGAGGGCCTCGCGGCCGTTCCCGGCCTCTTCCACGGTGTGGCCCCGCCGCGTAAGGCGACGGACGAGCATCTCCCTGTTCACGGTGGTATCGTCGACCACCAGGATGTGGCCAGGCTCGCCGAGGATCCTGTCGCCTCCACCGGCGTCGGTCGCCGGGCCGTCAGGCACTGGCCTTCTCGAGCGTGCGGTGCAGGTAGTCGAGATGGCTCTCGGTGGCGCGCTCCCCCTCTCGGATGACGTATGGGATCTGGTCGGTGTCGAAGAGGCCGATGCGGCGCTCGAACTCAGGCACGACCGTCACGATCTCCGCGTGGTGCGCGAGGCTGTGGAACGAGTAATTCGCCCGGAGCAGATTGTTGGTGTAGATGCTGTTGATCTGGAAGGCATAGCGGGTGGCGGACCGGACCCGTCGCGGGTAGGGGCTTTCGAAGCCCATGGCCAGGATGACGTCCGCGCCCTCCCGCATGGCGACGTCCACGGGAAGCGGATCGGAGAGGCAGCCGTCGAGGAGCCAGCGGTCGCCGATCTGCCACGGCTCCCAGATGTACGGGATGGCGACGCTCGCGCGGATTGCATCCCTGACGCTCCCCTGGTCGAGGACGACCCGTTCCCCGTTCGCCACGTCCGTGGCGACGATGTAGAGCGGGATCGTGGCATCCTCGAAGGCGCGGCCGCCGAAGGGGCGGTCGAGGGCGGCGAGGAGCAGGTCGCCGTTGACCATCCCGAAGAAGCCGCGGAACCCGAAGAGGCGCGGCAACGCGGCACTGAGCATGGAGCGGAGGTCCCTGCGCTTCGTCACCTCGCGCGTCCACAGCTCGCGGGTGAGCCGCTCGCACTCGTCCACGGAATAGCCGAGCGCCATCACGCCGGCGTACAGGCTGCCGCCGCTGCAGCCCACGACCATGTCGATCTCGATGCCCTCGCGGGCGAGCACTTTCCACATGCCGAGGGCCGCAGCGCACTTGACACTGCCGGCGCCGATGACCAGCGCGACCCTCTTCTTCCGCCCCGTCGTGGTCTGCATGATCCGCCCCCGCTCAGGCCGGGGCCGCTTCGCCGAAGCTCTCGACGGCGGCGTCCACGGTGTCGTAGAGCTTGAGGATGGAGGTGAAGCCGCTCAGGTCGAGCACTTTCCGGACGTTGGGCTGGACAGCGGCCAGACGCAGATCGCCGCCGCCACTGCGGGCGCGCTTCACGGTGGCCAGGAGCGCGCGGAGTCCGGCGCTGCTGGTGTAGTCGACGCCGCTCAGGTCGGCCACGAGGCGTGTGTGCCCATCGTCGACGTAGGCCTCGAGAGTCTCCATGAGCGTGTCCGCCGTGAGGCCGTCCACGCTGCCCTGGATGGCGACGATCAGGGCGGTGGCCCGCGGTTCGCTTTCAATCTGCATCGGCTTCTCCCAGGTTCTTGACGAGCGTGAGGATGTTCCCCTGCTCCGTGGCCGCGCGGTAGTGGACCTCGTCCATGAGCTGGAGAACGAGGTGCCAGCCGAGGCCACCCTCCTTCCGGTCCTCCAGCGCGCTGTCCAGGTCCGGCTCGGGGGACTCGTGGGGGTCGAAGGGGGGTGAGCGGTCCGCGAGGGTGAGTGTGATGGCGTGCCCATCGTGGACGAGCGCGGAGCGGACCGGCCCGGGCTCGCCCTTGTAGCCGTGTCTGATGATGTTGGTGAAAGCCTCCTCGGCGGCCAGGCGCACGGCGAATGCGGTAGCGTCCGGTGCGCCGATGCGGCGGCACTGTTCATCGACGAACGCGAGGAGCTCGGGCAGATCCTCGATGCGGGCGGAGTCGAAGGAGGGGCCGTTCATCCGAGGGTCGGATCCGGCGCCGGGATCTCGCCGAGGAACGCCGACATCTTGTCGAGCAGCCGCTCCAGCTGGATCGGCTTGGTATCGAAGTCGTCGCACCCGGCGGCCATCGCCCTCTGCCGGTCGCCCTCCATGGCGTGAGCGGTGAGCGCGATCACCGGGATCGACCGGGTCTTCGGGTCGGCCTTGAGCCGGCGGGTGGCCTCCCACCCATCCATGATGGGCATGCTGAGGTCCATGAGGATCAGCGCGGGAGGGTCGCTCGCGGCCAGTGCCAGCGCCGCTTCGCCGTGCTCCGCGAAGGACAGCTCGAAGCCGCGGCGCCGCAGCCTGCGAGCCAGGATCTCCCGGTTCAGCTCGTTCTCCTCGACGATCATCACTTTCATCACGGTCCGCTCCCCCTGTCAGCGCGCCGCCACGGGGGACCCGATGGCGCCGAGAAGCGCCTCGAAGAGCTGTTCCTGACTGTAGCTCCCCTTCTCCAGGACGGCGTGGACGGTGCCGCCGAACCGAGCCTCCTCCTCCCGCGTCAGCTCCTTGGCGGTCAGCACCACCACGGGGATCCGCGCGCCGGTCCCCCTGGCCCGGAGCGCCTCGAGGAAGTCGAAGCCGTCCATCCTCGGCATCATGATATCCAGCAGGACCAGAGCGGGTCTGGCGGATTCCAGCAGATCCAGCGCGTCCTCTCCGTTCTCCGCCTCGATGACGGCCCATTCCCGGCGCTCGAGGAGCTTTCGCAGCATCCCGCGCGTCGGCTCGTCGTTGTCCACGACCAGCACGGGACGGTCCGGCGCGGGTGTCGCCCCGGGAACGGAGCGTGCCGCCGGCGCGGCCGGCTCTGCTTCCGCCCGCTCCGCTCGCTCGCCGCTGGAGGCGGGCAGGCGGAGGGTCGCCGTGGTGCCGACTCCGGGCTCGCTCTCCATGGTGATGTCGCCACCGAGCATGGTGGCGTACCGGGCACTGATGGCAAGCCCCAGTCCCGTTCCGCCGTACTTGCGGGTGGTGGAGGCATCGGCCTGCGTGAACGGCTGAAAGATCCTGGCCCGCTGCTCCTCGTTCATCCCGATTCCCGTGTCGGCCACCCGGAAGACCACCTGGTCGCCGGAGGAGGTCGCCTCCCGCCGCACCGTGAGTCGGACCTCGCCGTTCTCGGTGAACTTGCACGCGTTGCTCAGCAAGTTGAGCAGCATCTGGCGGATCTTGACCATGTCCGACCGCATCATCCCCAGCCCCGCCGCTTCGATCTCGAGCCGGTTGCCGTTCTTCTCCGCAGCGCTGCCGAGCGTTCCGGCCACGCTCTCCACCATGGACGGCACGTCGAACTCCTCGATGTAGAGCTCGACCTTGCCCGCCTCGATCTTCGACAGGTCGAGCACCTCGTTGATCAGCACGAGCAGGTGCTCGCCCGCTCCCTTGATCTTGTCCAGGTCCGGGATGAGCTGCGGGTTGCCGCCGAACTGCGCGTCCTCGATCAGGATCTCGCTCATCCCGATGATGGCGTTCAGCGGTGTGCGCAGCTCGTGGCTCATGTTGGCCAGAAACACGCTCTTCGACCGGTTCGCCTCCTCCGCCGCTTCCTTCGCCCGGGCCAGCTCCGCCCGCTGCTTCTCGATCTCGCGTGCGTGCTGCTCCAGCTGCTTCCCTCCCTGCACCGCCCGCTTGCTCTGGATGTGCGAGTGGTAGCTGAACACCGACCCGTAGGCGAAAATGCCGAGGATGCTCGCCACCGTGGGCACCACACCGGCGACGAAGCTCGTCTGGAAGCCCGTGATCAGGCCGACGGACAGCGCGCCCAGCACGCTCGCCAGGAGCCCGCGCGCGGCGTGGCGGATGCCGCCCACGCTGAGATTCCCGAGCTGGATGGCGGACACGAGCATCACGCTCGGCCAGAGGCTGAAGTACATCCCCGCGGCCGCGGCGCCCATGAAGAAGGAGTCCACGGTCAGGTTGCGCAGCTCCGCCGCCTTGGAGTTGCGGCTGTTGCGCGCCACCGCGTAGTAGAGGTGGGGGAGGATCAGGCCACCGAACACGAGCAGCGCTGCGATCCCCGGCGTGCTCCTCCCCGCGCCGAGGAACACGGAATACATGACCGCGGCGCCGACGGGGAACGTGAAAAGCCGGACGACATAGTCCAGCCGGACGATGGGGTGGACCGCAGACGCGATGGCGTCTCGGTCGGCTCGGACGGTTTGCATTGGCTGCTTCGGGTAGGGGGGCCGAAGGGACTACAATGTGCAGCGCGCCCGTGGGGAAGTCCATAGTCCCGCCACCGCCTGGCCTCCGGCGGCGGCCAAAAGCACCGCCTAGAACCCGCCCACCGCGAAGTAGTAGGCCAGGATCGCCCCACCGAACAGGATCCGGTACCAGGCGAAGCCACGGAAGTCGTGCTTCCCGACGTAGGCGAGAAGCCAGCGGACCACCAGCAGCCCCGAGATGAACGAGACGATGAAGCCGACCGCGAAGATCCCCCCGTCTCCCGGCTGCAGACCGGCTCGTCCCTTGTAGAGGTCGTAGAGGGTCGCCGCGAACATGACGGGGATGGCGAGGAAGAAGGAGAACTCCGTCGCCGCCACGCGCGAGCAGCGCAGCGCCATCGCGCCCATGATGGTGGCGCCGGAGCGGGACACGCCGGGGAACAGCGCGAGCACCTGGGCGACTCCGATCCCCAGCGCCGTCCACGGCCGGATCTCCGTAACGTCCTCCGTCACCGGCTCGGGTCGATACCGCTCCACCAGCAGGATCCCGATCCCCCCCACGATCAGTGCACCGGCCACGGTCAGGGGGCTGAACAGGTATTCCAGGATGTAGTCGTGGATGGCGAGTCCCACGACCGCGGCCGGCAGAAAAGCGAGAAGGAGGTTCCAGAGGAAGACCCTGTCCTTCCGGTTCCGCACCCAGTGCAGCGCCACGTCCACCAGAGTGCGGCGGTAGAACCAGACCACCGCCAGGATCGCCCCGAGCTGGATGAAGATGGCGAACGTCTTGGCACGCTCGTCCTCCCACCGCAGCAGGTGCTCCGCCAGGATCAGGTGCCCCGTGGATGAGACCGGCACGAACTCCGTGGCCCCTTCCACCAGCCCCAGTATCACAGACTTCACGTACAGAATCGGGTCCATGCTCACTCCGGTTCAGCTCCGCGGCCGGCAATCTCGCCCGCCGCCGCCCCGTCCACCAGTCGAAGCTCGGCGCCCGGCCGAGCGCCCGTCCACGCGCAAGCCGGATGCCGCTGCGCGCGGCCGGAACCTTTCACCGGTACATTGGTCCTATCCGGTAGAGAACAACTGCGGTTCAAACGGCGGCGATGATGCACGAAGAAGGATACGAAGCGGGACGGTCGTTCGACGAGTTCCTGGAAGCGGTGAAGGTGAACCGGGGGCTGTGGGACGCGGTGGCGAAGCGAGCGAGGGTAGCCCCGGCGGAAGTGGAGCGGTGCTCGGCGATTCCCGGGACGTGGAAGCTGCTGGCACTGGCGGACGACTGGTGCGGGGATGCGGTGAACATCGTCCCTGTGGTGGCGCGCCTGGCGGAGGCGGCTCCGAACCTGGAGCTGCGGATCGTGGGGCGGGAGGAGATACCGGGCCTGATGGACCGGCACCAGACGAACGGCAGTCGCTCGATCCCGGTGGTGGTGCTCCTGGACGAGGCCGGGCAGCCCCGGGGGTGGTGGGGTCCGCGGCCCAGCGCGCTGCAGGCGTGGTTCGAGGCGGAGGGGCGGCATCTCGCGAAGGAGGAGCGCTACCGTGAGCTGCGGCGCTGGTACGCGCGCGATCGCGGGGCTGCGATCGCGCGCGAGGTGGTGGACCTCGTCTGGTGCGGCGCGAAGGAGGGGCCGACCGGGTACGAGGGGACGCGTCCCTGCCCGGAGCTGGTGGCGGCGACCTGACCGCCCTACGCGCCGCGGGGCGACGCCCGGGCGGCAGCGCTCCTACGGTGTCGGCCGGCTGGCGGGCTCCGTGAGGACGTAGAAGTTCGGGTCCACGCGGAACGCTTCGGACGACGGCAGGCTGACCGTGGTCTCTCGCCACGCCCCGCTCGCCGGGACGATCCAGGCAAAGCGATCGGGTGTCACGGTCACGCGGATCGGCATTGCGAAGCCATCCACGTCCGCCTTCCACCGGTAGCGCAGGGTCTGGCCGTCGAGCACGTATTCGAGCGTGGGCGGTTGCGTGTGGCGCAGGTACTGGTCGAACACGGGCCCGAGGTCGATGCCGGAATGGGCCGTCATGTAGTGTTCGACCTGCTCCGAAGTGACGGTCTGGTGCCCGAGCTCGCGCTGCAGTCCGGTCAGGATCCGGCGCCAGAGGACGTCGTCGTCCACCAGCTGCCGGATGGTGTGCAGCATGTTGCCACCCTTGTAGTACATGTCACCGGATCCCTCGGCGTTGACGCCGTACGGCCCGATGATGGGTCGATCGTTGCGGATCCGGGCGCGCGTGCCGATGACGTACTGCGCGCCCGCCTGCTTCCCGTACAGGCACTCGGTGTAGAGGCTCTCGGCGTAGTTGGCGAAGGATTCGTGGATCCACATGTCCGCGATGTCCCTGCTGGTGATGCTGTTCCCCCACCACTCGTGGGCGCTCTCGTGGACGATGATGAAGTCCCAGAGGAGGCCCCACCCCGTGCCGGAGAGGTCGCGGCCCAGGTAGCCGTTCTGGAACTGGTTCCCGTACGCCACGGCGCTCTGGTGCTCCATCCCGAGGTGAGGCGCCTCCACGAGCTTGTAGCTGTCTTCGTAGAACGGGTATGGGCCGAACCAGTGCTCGAAGCAGCGGAGCATCGGCTTCACCTGCACGAACTGCATCCTGGCCTGCGGCAGGTGCGGCGCCAGCACCCAGTAATCCAGGTCCAGCGTCCCTTTCTCCCCCGCGAACGTGTCGCCGAAGTGGACATAGTCGCCGGCGTTCACCGCCACGTCGTAGTTGTTGATCGGGTTGTCCACGAACCAGGTGTACGACGTGGTGCCGTCCGCGTGCTTCTCGGTCCCGCGCAGCCGGCCGTTCGAAACATCGACCATGCGGGACGGAACGGTGATCCGGATCCGCATGCTGTCCGGCTCGTCCGACTGATGGTCCTTGTTGGGCCACCAGATGCTCGCACCCACGCCCTGATTGGCCGTGGCCACCCACGGCTCCCCGTTCGGGTCCGTACGCCAGATGAAGCCGCCATCCCAGGGCGGGTTTTCCGCAACGCGCGGGCGGCCGTGGTAATAGACCGCAACGCGCCCGGTGCTGCCCACGGCGGGGGTGCCGGGGATCGTCACGAAGAAGGCGTTCCCATCCCGCCGGTAGGTCAGGCGACGCCCCGCCTGCACCATGCTGTCGACCACCAGCGGCGTCATCAGGTCGATCTGCATCTCCCTGGGCGGTGCCGTGACCGTATACGTGATGGTGTTCGAGCCGGCAATGGTGGAGTCGGCCGGACTCACGCGCACATCGAGGTCGTAGAACCGAACGTCCCACCACCCCCGCTCGGGCGTGATGCTGCCCCGGAGCGTGTCGGCGTGGGTGGAGGATGGCCGTTGCGCCGCCAGCGGAGCCGCCACGGCCGCGGCGAGGAGGGCGAAGGCGAGGGCGGGGCGGACTGCGCGCCGCGCCGGGCGCCCGGTCGTAGTGGTGTCCGAAGTCGTCAGGTCCGCGCGTGCGGCGGCGGGAAAGGCTCGCATCGTGAAGCCGATCTCCATCTCAGTCAGTTCATCGGCCGCCCGCCCGCGGGCAGCCGCTCGAGCAGGAAGCGGGTCAGCAGCGAGTACACGTGGAGGGTGGTTCCCGGTCCCTCACAGATGCAGTGGCTGCGGTTGGGATAGGACATGTACCGGAACGGTTTGCCGAGCTCGATGAGGCGATTGACCAGTCGCTCGCTGCCCTGGGCGTGGACGTTGTCGTCGCCGGTGCCGTGGACCAGCAGGAGATCGCCCCGAAGCCCTTCCGCGAAATTGATCGGTGAGCCCACGCGGTAGCCTTCCGCGTTGTCCTGCGGCAATCCCATGTAGCGCTCCTGGTAAACGGTATCGTAGAGCCGCTGGTCGGGCACGGGGGCCACGGCCATCCCGACACTGTACACTTCCGGGTAGCGGAACAGGGCGTTGAGGGTGGCCGACCCGCCGCCACTCCACCCCCACACGCCGACTCGCGTGGAATCCAGGTAGGGGCGACTCCGGGTCAGCGCGCGCACCGCCTCCGCCTGCTCACGGCTCGACAGCACGCCGATCCGTCCGTACACCACTTTGCGCCACGCACTCCCTTTCGGCGCCGGGGTTCCGCGGTTGTCGACGCTGGCCACGACATAGCCCTGGTCCGCCAGCAGGCGGTGCCACATTCCGCGCCCCCCCTGCCAGCCGTCGCGCACCGTCTGCGCCGCCGGCTCCGTGTAGACGTGCATCAGGAGTGGATACGTCCTGGACGGGTCGAAGTCTCCGGGGAAGATCATCCACCCGTCCAGCGCGACGCCGTCCCCTATGTCGACCTGGAAGAACTCCTCCCGACGCTCCAGCGCCGGGGCCGCCGCGGCCCGCACCCGGTCGTTGCTCACCAGTGTCCGCACGAGGGAGTGGTCCGGGAGGCTCACGAGATCCGTGGTGGGAGGGGCGCCGAAGCTGGAGCGCGTGTGCAGCGCCCACCGCCCGCCGGGTGCTTCCTGGTAGCTGTGGGTTCCCGGCTGGTCGGCGGGCGTCAGCCGTCGCGCCGTGCCGCCGGACAGGGGAACGCGGAAGAGGTAGGCCCGGGTCGCGTCGGAGGGGGAGGCCATGACGTCGATCCACCCGGCTTCGGGGTCCACGGCCACCACGGACATGACGTCCCACTCGCCCGGCGTCAGCAGCGTCTCTGTTCCGCGGCGGTCCACCACGTAGAGGTGGCGCCAGCCGTCCCGCTCGCTCACCCACAGCATTCGGCGGCCGTCCTCGAGCCAGCGCCAGTCGTCGACCACGTCCAGCCACGCGCTGTCCCGCTCGGTGAACAGGTCGCGCACCGCGCCCGTGCCGGCGCTGGCGAGCAGGACGCGGTCGGTGTTCTGGAGCCGGTTCATTCGCTGCAGCACCAGCTCATCGGGCCCCACCCACTCCATGCGCGGCAGGTAGTCATCGCGGGAGTCGCCGGGAAGGTCGAGCCAGACCGTCGCGCCGCCGCCCGCGGGGACGACACCTGCGCGCACGGCCGAGTTCGTGGTGCCGGCCTTGGGGTACTGGACCGGGATGGTGAACGAGTACAGGGAATCGGTGTCGTTGATGAGCAGGTAGCTGCGCACACCGCTCATGTCGAACTGCCAGTATGCGATGCGGCTCCCATCGGGCGACCAGCGGAAGGCGTCGCGCAGCCCGAACTCTTCCTCGTAGACCCAGTCGGTGGTGCCGTTCACCAGCGTGGACGAGCCGGTGCGGGTGAGACGAACCGGGGCGACGGGTGTCCCGTCGGCGCGCAGCGACTGCACGTAGAGATCCCCTTCCCGCACATAGCCGACCCGGTCGCCGTCGGGCGAGAACTTGGCGAACATGAGCGTGGCTGGCGCGGCCTCCGTGCCGCCGAGCCTGGACAGGGTCCCGGCGTCGAGGTCCAGGACCCAGTAGTCGCCCCGCGTGTTGTCACGCCAGACGCGTCGGGAGTTGGTGAAGACGAGCAGGCGCCGACCATCGGTGGACCAGTGATAGTCCTCGATGGCCAGCGGGCGCGCGCCTGGGGCCGGCGTGAGCTGCGCGGCGCCGATGTAGACATCACGGGCGCCCGTGGCCGCGTCGTAGCGGACTATGTCGGATCCCGTGCCGTCGGCGGACGGCTCCACGGTGGTGTAGCTGCTCCCATTGAGCCAGCGGGCGGGGCCGAACCGATCCGGTACATAGGTTCGCGAGGCGAAGATCCGCTCGAGCTCCGCGGTGACGACGGGATCCAGGCCTGATGCGCGCGGCTCGTCCGCCGCCGCGACACCGGCCGGCTCCTTCGGCGCGGATCGACCGACCTGGGCCATGAGCGGCGTGGCCGTCGCGGCCATGCAGACGGCGGCGGATGCGAATGCGGCGGCGAGCGCCGCCGTGTGGAAGCGTCGCATGGTTGTTCTCCGGCATCGGCTCGGGGCGGGGCTTCGGGGACACTCACAGGTATCACCCCCCGCCGCACATCGCCAGGCTCCGACGTTTGCCCGGGAGGCACCGGGCACCGCAAACGGCGTGGCCGTCGCGCCCTATGGATTCCAGAGGAGCGCGAGCCCGAGCTGGCGGGTGGTCCGGCCGTTGAACTGCCCCAGGGGCGACGGCCCGGCGATCAGCTCCAGGGCAACGCGCAGCGGCCTGCGGTTCACGGCGGGGAGCCACAGTCCCGCCTGGACGGCCACGCGGGGCTCCCAGTCGGCGCCCTCCTCCATCTGCAGATCCGCGGCGGCGAACGGGCCCCAGATGCGGCGGTGGGAGGGATCGAGCTCCACGCCGCCGTGCGCTCCCCAGAGCCCGCGCTCCTCGGGGTGGGAGTTCACGGAGCGGAAGGCGCCGGCGTACGCCGACAGCGCCGGCCAGAGCCGGGCCAGGGCGGTCAGGTCCAGCGCGTCGCGTGAGAAATTGACGCCGTCCTCGTCGTAGCGGCGGCCATACTCGTCGCCGAGATGGCTGCTGGTGTGGTAGTATCGGAGCCGCACCCAGCCAGGGCCGTGGTGCCACACCACGGGCACGGAGAACACCCAGTCCGTGTTCACGAGCTCGCGCTCCACCACCTGAAAGGAGAACCGCGCGAACGCACCGGCTTCCATACCCATGACCAGGGCGTCCGCCTGGCTCGAGCCCGACAGAAGGAGCACGGGAAGCGTGGCTCCCACGGCCACCTCGCCCGCCATTCCAGGGCCATAGCGAGTCGGGTTCGGGTCGGCATGGACCAGGGCCCCCTTGGCGACGGGGTCCCGCGGCGCGGCGATGAGGAAGGGAAAGAGGCCCCGGTCGGGAAAGAGCCAGGCCGGCGCGCGCCAGCCTGCGGCCCCGGGTTCGCTGGCATCCGCGCGGCTGTCGGCCTGGGCCACCGCCGCGACGGGCGCGAGCATCGCGGCCACGAACAAGAGAATCCTCGACCCCACCGCCCCTCCTCCGGCTTTCCGTGCTACGGCTCGACGGCCTCGGCGGCCGAATCCTCGAGGGCCAGCAGACTGGTCGGATCGACCGTGATCCGACCGTAACGCACGATCCAGTGCAGGTGCGGCCCGGTGACCCGCCCGGTGACGCCGACGCGTCCGAGGACCTGGCCCGCGTCGACGGTGTCGCCCACGGCGGCGAGCTGCTCGCTCAGATGCAGGTAGGCGGTGACGAGACCGTCACCGTGGTCGATGTAGATCACCTTCCCGCCGAGATGGAAGTGATCGACGAGCGCCACCACGCCACGGGCGGCGGCGCGCACGGGCGCCCCTACCGCCCCGGCGAAGTCAGTGCCCATGTGGCGGCTCGTGACCTGTCCGTTGAAGGTTCGCCCGTCACCGAAGCCGCTCGTGACGCGTGAAGCGCGGGGAGGTGCCACGGGCGCGCGCCACAGGCGAGGCGTGTCGTGGGAGCGCTCGGACACGGCATGGGCGCGTGCCGCCTCGTTCCGCATGCGGGCCTGCAGCGCCGAATCGGGGGGCTGGCCGAAGCGCGGGGCGACGCTCAGCGCTTCCATCCGGTAGCGGCCGGCACGGACCGAAACGAGAAGCGGGAGAGAATCGACCGCGTCATCGTTCCACCGCGCGACGAGCGGCATCGGCATGAGCCCGGCGCTGTCGATGGGAGACGCCGCCAGGGCGACGAACTCGCCGGCCCCGACCGGGTGGAAGTGGAGCGGTTCGCCGGCGAACCAGCCGGAGAGCTCCACGAGCTGCTCCGCGCGCTCTGCGTTGACGATCACGCGGAAGAGCCGACCCTGAACGGGAGCTTCCGGCTCGAAGCGAGCATCAATGCACGGCACCTGCGCGGCGGCCGGGAACGGCCCGGCGGCCAGTGCCACGGGGAGGAGCGCGAGAACTGCGAGCGGCAGGCCCCGCCAGGTGGCGGGGCGGGCTCCTTCCGGAGTCGATGGTCGACGGTGCGGCACGGCTCCTCCGACGTCAGCGGTCGGTCACACGGCCGAGCGCGTCGAGAACGATTCCGGGCGTCAGTAGCTGTGGCAGGACGATCGGCTCCGCGCTTCCGTCGGCCGGATACAACACGTAGAGCGGGACCCCGACACGCCCGAACTCGGCCAGTGCCCGGGTGATCTCCGGGTCGCGCCGGGTCCAGTCGGCGCGGATCAGCGAGACGTTCGCTGCGGCGAAAGCGCGTCGCACGGGCTCGGTCCCCAGCGCCACGCGTTCGTTCACCTGGCAGCTGATGCACCATGCCGCCGTGAAGTCGACGAACACCGGGCGTCCCGCGGCTCGCCCGGCCGAGATCGCCTCCGGGGAGAAGGGCGCCCAGCTCGCCTCGGTGGCCCCGTCGGAGAGGACGGGCTCCACGTGACGAACGCCGCGCGCGGCGGCCATCACGGCCGTCGCCAGCGCCAGGAGCGCCAGCCCCCGGGTCAGAATGCGGCTGCGACGGGGAATGGCGGTAGCGGGCCAGCGGCCGACCAGCCATGCGGCCACGGCGAGGAGGAGAAGGCCGAACAGCAGCCTGGCCGCGCCACCGATCCCCACCTGGAGGCCGAAGACCCAGACCAGCCAGATGGCCACGGCGAACATGGGGAACGCGAGGAACTGCTTGAACGTCTCCATCCAGCGGCCCGGCCGTGGGAGTCGGGCGGCCAGCGCCGGCCAGAACGAGAGCGCCACGAACGGCGCGGCCATGCCAGCGCCGAGGGCGGCGAAGATGCCCAGCGCTTCGGGTGCCGGGCGGAGCAGTGCCGCCCCCACCGCTGCACCCATGAACGGCGCGGTACAGGGCGTGGCCACCAGGGTGGCCAGCACGCCCGTGAGGAAGGAGCCGCCCGGCCCCTCGTCGCCGCCGATCCCACCAAGGCGAGTGAGCGACGCCCCGAGCTCGACCACTCCGGCGAGCCACAGCCCGATGCCGAACATGAGCGCGGCCAGAAGCGCCACCACCGTGGGGCTCTGAAGCTGGTAGCCCCAGCCCACCTGCGCGCCGCCGGCGCGCACGACCATGAGGACGCCCGCCACCAGCAGGAACATCACGATGACGCCGGCCCCGAACGCGAGGCCGTCCCGCCGCATCCCTTCGCGATCGCCGCCCCGGCTGGCGAACGCCAGCGCCTTCAGCGACAGGATCGGGAAGACGCAGGGCATCAGGTTGAGGATGATCCCGCCCAGGAATGCGAACACCAGGGCGACGAGGAGCGAGAGCGAGCCGGCTCCCGCAGTGTTCTCCGGGCCCACCGATCCAGTCGGTGCGGCCGCGCCGCTGACGGCATCACTTCCGGCCGGCCCCACCGACGCCGCTTCCAGCGGGGTCACGTCGTCCGCGGCCCAGGCCAGCTGCCCGTGCTCGACGGGAACGGCCACGGCGAGGCCATGGTGACCGGCGGAGTCCACGGCCGTGGATGCGGGGAACGCCAGCACCCCTTCCAGGACGTCCGGCTCACCGGCGAGGTATTCCGACTGTGTGAGCCGCAGCCGCAGCTCGCCATCGGCCTGACCCAGTGGCTGCGGCGCCACGTGGCTGAGCGTGGTCGGGTCCGCCGGGAAGAAGTAGGCGCGCGCCAGGTCACCGGCCCAGCCCGCGGGCGGCCTCGCCGCCAGGACGAAGCCGCCATCGACGCGCGCAGCCCGCAGCGTCCAGCCGGCCTCTTCCGCCGGAAGACGCGAGCGGGACTCGGCAATCAGCGCGGCGTCCGAGGACGGCTCGGCGGGTCCACTGGCCACCGGCAGGTCGAGCGAAACCTCGGTACTGGCGGGAATGCACACGTCCGCGCAGACCAGGAAGTCCGCGGTCGCCGACAGGTGGACGGACCGGGCGCCCGGCTCCGCCGGCGGCGTGATGCGCGTCAGGAGCACCACCTGGTCCGCGTACCCGTAGTTCATGAGCGGCGGGTACGGGATCCGCTCGGGCACGGGGTAGCGCAGCGAGTCGGCGCTGAAGCCGGACGGCAGGTGCCAGGCCACGATCGCGCCGTTCCCAGCGTCGCCGGCGTTCTTCCAGTACGTGTGCCAGCCCGGTTCCAGCGTGATCTGCAGCCCGACGGTGAACGGCTGACCGGGGCGGACGGCAGCCACCTCGCTGACCAGGCGCGCCTCGCTGTGCGGCGTCGGGTCGTCCTGCTGCACGCCGGGCGAACCCGCCGCCGGTGTGGCCGCGGCCAGCCCGAGCCCCGCCGCGAGCAGCGCCGCCACCCATACTCCCGCCCGACCGCTCGCCGCGCCGGCCCTGCCGGGTCTGCGCCTCTCACTCACATTCATCTCGACCGCCTCGTCCCGCATTGCCAGCTCCATCGCCCCGGCCGGAAGCACGCTCCGCTCCAATGATCGTGCGTTCCGCCGGACCGTGCCACCCCGCGCGCTCCGAGAGGGTGTGCCGTTCTCTCGCGCTGGTCCATCCCGGATCGCCGGAGACCCGGACTGGAGGAGATGTACCCGTGTGCCCCATGAAGGGGTTCACCCTCGCTCCCTGGCCGGACGCCGGCCGTGGTGAGCTGCGGAGCGAACCGCGGGGCGGGAGCCAGCCGAGCGATGAGCCGCCGGGGCCGCCGTGCGCGCTCAGTCCTCCAGGAGCCGCCCCGGCCGGACGGCCCCGGGTCCGAACCGGTCGCGAAGGTGGTCGGTAGCGCGGGACAGGCGACGGTCGCGCTCGCTCTCGAGCGGCGAGTCGGCGGGATCGTCGAACAGGACCAGTTGCGTCGGCTCGTCCTGCTCGGAGAAGTGGGACACGCCCACGCCCAGGAGGCGAGCGCCGACCCTTCGGCGCCGGCGGAGTGTGACCAGCAGCTCACTGGCAATGGCGAGGATCGCGCGGTCGGACTCCAGCGGCTGGTCCACGGTGCGGCTGGCTGTGCGGCTGCGGAAATCGGCGTCCTTGATCTTCACGGTGACAGTGCGTGCCCGGAGCGCCTGTCGGCGGAGATCGGCGGCCACGCGCATGGCCAGCGCCATCAGCTCGCGCTCCAGCTCGTGGTCGTGCTGGAGGTCCTGTGGGAACGTCTCCTCCCGCGACATGGACTTGGCTGCGGCGTCGGGCTCCAGGACGTCACTGGCGCGGCCGCGGATCCGCTCGTAGAGCCACGCACCGCGCCCCGTCCCCACCATTCCCTCGAGCTCCGCCTCCGTGAGGGGGAGTGCGTCCGGCACGCGGACCAGTCCCATGGTGCGGAGCCGGTCGGCCAGGACCGGTCCCACACCGGGGATCTCCGCCAGCGCGAACGCCTCGAGGAACGCGCTCTCCCCGCCCTGCTCGACAATGTGCACGCCCGCCGGTTTCGCGCGCTCCGCCGCGAGCTTCGCCACCATCCGGTTCGTGCCGCCGCCGATGGAGACCGTGATCGCTGTATCGGCTTTCACGGCCGCCTGGATCCGGAGCGCCGTCTCCCGCAGCGGCTCTCCGCGATAGAGCGCCTCCGTGCCCGCGAGGTCGAGAAAGGCCTCATCGACGGAAGCGGCCTCCATCACCGGCGCGAAGCGGGCGAGGACATCGCGCACCTCGTGCGACTTGCGGCGGCACATCTCGCGTGGCACGGGCACGACCCTGGCCCGTGGGCAGAGCCGGAGCGCATGGGCGGTGGGCATGGCCGAGTGGCAGCCGAACGCGCGGGTCTCATACGACGCGGACGTCACCACGCCCCGCCCATCCGGCGCACCGCCCACCAGCAGCAGCGGCTCACGGCCGGCCCCCTCCGGGTCCGCCAGCCGCGCGCACTGGACGAAGAACTGGTCGCAGTCCACGAGAAGGAGGCGCTTCATGGCCGGAAAGCTACGCGGACCCGGCTCCGCCTGGTAGCCGTGGCCCCGGGCGGCCCGCACCGGCACCAGACGGAGAACGGCCGCGGACCAGCGCCAGGGCGCCGGCCGCGGCCGCAGGACCGGGCGGACGGGGAGCGCGTTGCGGGATCCAGCGCGCCCCCGTCCTCGCAGTGCTCAGAACAGCCCGACGATGGTCCCGTCCGGCTCGACCCGCATCCGTTCGGCGGCCGGTGTGGCCCCGAGCCCGGGCATGGTCATGATGTCCCCCGTCTTTGCCACCACGAACCCGGCGCCCGCGGACGGTGTGACCTCGCGAACCGTGACCCGGAAGCCTTTCGGGCGCCCGAGCTTGGACGGATCGTCCGAGAAGGAGTACTGGGTCTTTGCCATGCAGATGGGCACTTCGCGCAGCCCGATCGACTCCAGCTGCTCGATCTCCTTCTTCGCTGACGGCAGGAAGTCCACGCCATCCGCGCCGTAGATCTCCCTGGCGATGGTCTCCATCTTCTCCGCCAGCCCCATGTCGAGCGGGTAGAGCGGCTTGAAGTCCGCCTTGCCGGAGTCCGCCACTTCCACGACGGCGTCGGCGAGCTCCAGACAGCCCGCACCGCCCTGGCCCCAGGGATCCGCTTCCACTGCGCGAACACCCCACCCCTTCGCCGCCTCCAGGACCGCTGCCACCTCGGCGTCCGTGTCCGCCGAGAACCGGTTCAGCGCGACCACGGGCGGAACCCCGTGCTTCGCCACGTTCTTCACGTGCGCTTCCAGGTTCTCCAGCCCGCGCTTCAGCGCCTCGACATTCTCCTTCCCCAACTCGCTCTTCGGCACACCGCCGTGCATCTTCATCGCCCGCACCGTGGCGACCACAACGGCCACCGCCGGCTTCAGCCCGCCCACACGGCTCTTGATGTTGAAGAACTTCTCGGCGCCGAGGTCGGCCCCGAAGCCGGCCTCCGTGACCACGTAGTCGCCGAGCTGGAGGGCCGTGTTCGTGGCGACCAGCGAGTTGCAGCCGTGGGCGATGTTGCCGAAGGGACCCGCGTGGATCAGCGTGGGCGTGCCGCCCAGGGTCTGAACGAGGTTCGGGGCCATGGCATCCTTCATCAGGAGCGTCATGGCGCCCGCCGCATTCAGGTCGCGGGCCCGAACGGGCTGCCTCTCGCGCGTGAAGCCCACGATGATGTCGCCGAAACGCTTCTCGAGATCCTCGAGCCCGGAGGCGAGGGCGAAGATGGCCATGATCTCGGACGCGGCCGTGATGACGAAGTGGTCCTCGCGCGTGGTGCCGCCGTTGATGCCGCCCACGCCGATGACCACGTTGCGGAGCGCGCGGTCGTTCATGTCGACCGTCCGCGGCCACGTGATGCGACGGGAATCGATGCCCAGCGTGTTCGGCCGCCAGAGGTGGTTGTCCAGCATGGCCGAAAGCAGCGCGTGCGCCGACGTGACAGCGTGGAAATCACCCGTGAAGTGCAGGTTGATGTCGGCCATCGGTACGACCTGCGCGTAGCCGCCGCCGGCGGCGCCACCCTTGATCCCGAACACGGGTCCCAGGCTCGGCTCGCGGAGCGTGAGCATGGGGTTCTTCGACCGCAGGCTGAGCGCGTCGGCGAGCCCCACGGCCGTTGTCGACTTGCCCTCGCCCGCCGGCGTGGGATTGATCCCCGCCACCAGGATCAGCTTGCCACGCGGCGGCGTGTCGCGCTGAGAGATCTCGAGTGGGATCTTCGCCTTGTAGCGGCCGTACGGAATGATGTCGTCCGCCGACAGTCCGATCTTCCCCGCTATCTCCGTGATCGGCCGCAGCTCGGCTTCCTGGGCGATCTGGATATCCGTCTTCATGCGCACCTTCTCCGGTCTTGGTCCGTCCATCCACACTGGTCAATGTGGCGGGCAAAGCGTGGCTCGCGGGCACCCGGGTGTCAAGTCGGGGAATGTCCCCAAAGAATGGCGGGGCGGAGCGGCGGAGGGGTGCGGAATCGTGCGACGCCCCGACACAGCGAGTGTCGGGGCGTCGGCTCAGGAGGAGCGGGTCAGCGTGACTGGCCGCCCGGGCGCCCCTCCCGGCAGCCGGGCATCAATGCCCGACGCCACGGGTGTGGCCAGGATCGCAGTCCTGGCTTCCGCGATCAGGCGGCGTGCCACGCGTCCGACCACGACCCGGCCGTTGCAGATGTAGCCGTCGCTGCCGAACGCCAGCAGGCCCACACCGAGCTCTTCCGAGAGCCGGAGCAGCTCGGCCACCGGATCCCCGGTGAGGGTGTGACAGGTCACCGACGTGGCCCCGGTCTCCTTGAGCTCGGCCACCAGTGCGTTGAACCCGTCCTCGACAGCGCAGCGGTAGCAGCCGCCCCAGTCCCACACGGAAGCGGCCGGGAAGTCCATGGACGGGCTGACGTGCGCCAGATGCAGCTCTCCCTTGAGTCCCACGATCTGCAGCGCCGCACGGGCGGCATCGGCGGCGGCCGTGCGGAAGTCGATGCCCACCAGCGCACTGGTGGGGAGGGCGCCGTCACGGGCGATGAACACCGGCGTCTCGGTGAGGTGCAGCAGCTCCATGGCCGTGGACGTGCCGTCCGGCTTGGACGCGTCGACGCCCAGGACCACCATGCGGGCGCCTCTCGCTTTCGCCGCGTCGCAGATGGCGGGGGCGGGACGACCGAGGCGGACGTGCACCGGCCAGTCCACCGGGCCCACAACGTCGCGCACGTGCTCCCGGACCCGATCGGCAACGCCGAGAGCATGGGCGTTCTCGAGCTCACTGCGATGGGGCAGCGGCATCGGAAGCTCGCTCAGCGGCTCCACGACAGAGACCACCTCGACGGGCACCCCTTCGACTTCGGCGAAGGCGGCCGCGAAGCGCAGCGCGCTCGCGGCCGTACGTCCCCCATCCGTGGCGAGTAGCAGCGGTTCGGCCAACTTCCCCCCTCGAGTATCTCGGCCGGATCGCCCGGCTTGAGGTACACGATAATGCGCGCGCCCGCTGGGGACTGTCGGGATGCGTTCGCATCAAGGGTGGGGCGATGGAGGAAAGCGGTGTCGGGGAAAACGCCCCCGCCGCGTCATGCGCGCGCTCCTTGCCCCCCGTCGCGCCCGGTGCCACGTTCCACCGCCGTTCCATTCAGCAGGAGGGGCCCCTCGACCCGCGCTGGCGGCGGCCCCCGAGACCACGCTCACGACCCGGCCCGGATCCTCACCACCATGACAGCTGTCGACCGCGACCGTCTCCGTTCCCTCCTCCGGGCCCGCTCCCTGAGGCGGGGCGACTTCGTGCTCTCCAGCGGTGCCCGCTCGAGCTACTACATCGATGCGAGGGTCACCACCATGTCCGGGGAAGGGCAGCTGCTGATCGGGCGCCTCGGCCTCGACACCCTGGACGCCGCCGGCTGGAGCCCGGAGATCATCGGTGGCCTCACGCTCGGCGCGGATCCCGTCGCCTATGCCATTGCTCACGCCGCTGCCCGTTCGGGCCGTGAGCTCGACGCGTTCACGGTCCGGAAGGAGGCGAAGAGCCACGGCACCGGGCGCCGGATCGAGGGCGGCTTCAGCGCTGGATCCGAATGTGTGATCGTGGAGGACGTGGTGACCACGGGGGACAGCGCTCTGCGGGCGATCCAGGCCGTGGAGCAGGCGGGCGGCCGCGTGACGGGCGTTTTCGCCATCGTCGACCGTGAAGAGAGCGGTCGCGACCGGCTCGAGCGGTCCGGATATCCGCTGCTCACGCTGTTCCGGGTCTCGGAGCTCCTCGGGGACTGACCTCCCCTACAGCTCCTCTCCCGCCCGCTGGACCGGGTACATCCCGCCGACCGCCCCGGCGATCACCGGGATCTCGGAGCGGACGATCATGACCGACTGCTGCCCGGAGCCGAGCGCAGCCAGCGCCGCTTCCTTCACCTGCCGCGGGCTCATGGCGGCGTGGAAACCGAGGGTCTCGGCCCAGCCGCTCAGACGATCCTGCCAGCGCTTCTCGATCGCAGCTTGCTGAGCCGCGGATGGCACCAGCCCGAGTGAGGTGCCCCGGTCCACGAGTAGGTGGTTTCGCGCCCCCGCCTTCGCCAGGGCCAGCGCCGCATCCTCGTCGCCGGCGCTGCTGGCCGCCGTAGCGTCGGGCGGAAGCATCCGGACGTAGCGATCCAGGTCACCCGCGGTGTAGCGGCGCTCGCGTCCTTCCGCGGACCAGACGGCCAGGGGCCTCGCGGGAGGCTCGCCCCGGGCCCAGGCGAGAACGGCCGAGGTGTCCAGCCGGATACGGGAGGCCTGTTCGCGCGCCCAGTCGGTGGCCTTCCCCAGAGCCTCCGGCAGATCCACGTAGCGAGCGAGGACCTGATCGCGGACCGCGTCCAGCGGCAGCTCGCGCTTCTCAACGAGACGGATGACGTGGAAGCCGTACTCGGTCTCCACCACATCACTGATCTCGCCTTCCTTCAGCGCCGAGGCGGCACTCCAGAACTCCGGGGCCCAGCTCCCCCGGCGGCCGGGCTCCAGCCGGCCCCCACGGGCCGCCGCGCCGGGCTCGTCCGAGTACTCCGCTGCCAGACTGTCGAAGCTCTCGCCTGACCGGGCACGGGCCAGCGCCTCCTCGGCCCTGGTGCGAGCGGAATCCCTCTGGGCTTCGGGGCGCCAGCGCTCGGCCAGGACCACCAGGTGCTGGACGACGAGCTCGTACTCGGGGCTCCGGTCATACGCTTCCTGAAGCGCGGCCTCGTCCACACCCCTCGCCTCCACGGCCACTTCCATGGCGAGCCGCTGCACCAGGAGGGAGCGGAGGTCCCGCTCGACGAAGGGCTCTCCCAGCTCCCGCAGCCGGCCTTCAGCCGCGGCGAGTCCGAACCCGGTGAGTGTGCCGAGAAGGTCCCGCTGACCGGGGCCCAGCGCGCCGAGATCCTCCCGGCTGAAGCCGACGCTGCCAACCCGCAGGGCGGCCGGGGCCTCACAGCCGGCAAGGAAGAGCATGAGCGTGGCGACACCCATGACGCCGCGCAGTGCCCGGAACCGCTGGAGCGTGTGCCGCGGCGTCACGTCACCGCCTCCGCTACTCGAGGAGGCGGAGCGGCATTACGAGACAGAGGTAGTCTCCGTCCGCCTCGTCGACGGGCTCGACCGTGGCCGCCCGCTCGGGAGCCTTGAAGGACAGCTTCACTTCCTCGGTCGGCATGAAGCGGAGCACTTCGAGCAGGTAGTTCGCGTTGAAGCCGATGTCGACCGGCTCGCCGGTGTACTGGACCTCCATCTCCTCGTGGGCATCCCCGAGATCGGGCGTCTCCACCGAAAGTCGGAGCGCCGCGCCGGTGAACGAGAGGCGGACCCGGTGCGTCTGGTCGCTGGCCACCACCGCCATCCGCCGGAGCGAACGGGTCAGCGTCTCTCTGTCGGCGAGAGCGATCCGATCGTTGTCCTTCGGGATCACCTGCTCGTAGTTCGGATACGGCCCCTCGATGAGGCGGGTGTAGACCCGGGTGCCATCCTTGCGGAAGCCGAGGTGGTTCTCGCTCCGTGCCACGTCGATTTCATCGCCAGGCTCGAACAGCCGCTGGACCTGCGCCAGCGCCTTCGGCGGCACGATCAGGTCGGCGTGGGGCGCGTCCGTCGGCTGGGTGGGGACGGAGAGCTTCGCAAGGCGGTGGCCATTCGTCGCCACCATCCGCATCTCGCCCTCGGCAAGCTGCCAGAGCACGCCGTTCAGGATCGGGCGGCTCTCCTCCGTCGACACGGCGAAGGCGGTGCGCTCGATCATCATCGACATGAGCTCGGCGGAGATCCGCCAGCTGGCGTCGAAATCGACCTGCGGGAAGGTGGGGAACTCGTCCCGGGCCATACCGTTGAGCCGGAACGTGGCACGGCCGCACGAGATCTCGAACCGCTCACCTGTGGTGCTGACGTTCACCGGCGCCTCGGGCAGCTCCCGAGCCAGCTCCTGGAGCTTCTTGGCCGGCACCGTGATCGCGCCCGGGTCCTGTACTTCCGCAGGCACTCGGAGCGTGACCGCGATATCGAGGTCCGTCCCGCTCATCTGGACACCGCCATCCGCCGCTTCGATCAGGATGTTCGAAAGGACGGGAAGCGTCGTCCGGGTCGGGATGCTCGCCCCCACCGCGGCCAGGCCCTGCTGCAGGTTATCCCGCGTGATCGTGAATTTCATTCGCCCCTCAGGTTGGATCCTGGTCCGGGTTCGTCCGGTTTCCACACCCTATCCCTACTACCACTCTCTCAAGAGATCTAACTCGTAGTAGTAACAGGGGGTGTGGAGCCGTGGAGAACCTCACCGCGCCGGTGCCCCTGTCCTTGAGCCACAAGCCCATTTGCCGTGTGCCGATGGTGTGGAGGAAACGTTGATTCGATTGCCGGGGACTCCACACCGTCCACAACGCGAGGGCCAATGTGGAAAACTTCGGCAGTTCCCACAATGCTTGAACGGGTCGTTTCCACGAAACTCACCCACCGAACTCCGCGCGGAGCGCTTCCACGCGCTGGCGCATGCTTTCGTTCTCCTCGATCTCGCGCTCCACCTTGTTGATCGAGTGGATCACCGTGGAGTGGTCTCGCCCGCCGAAATGATCGCCGATCCGGGCGAGCGGCAGGTCGAGCAGCTCACGCATGAGGAACATGGCCACCTGCCTCGGCACCGTGACTTCCTTGGTGCGACGGCGGGACGTCAGCGCTTCGACCGGGATGTTGAATGCCTCCGCGACGCGCTTGCGGATGGATTCAGGCGTGCGCTCCGTATCCGGGGCGAGCACGCCGCCCAGCGCTTCGCGCGCGAGCTCGATGGTGATGTCGCGCTGCGTCAGAGACGAGTAGGCCAGCAGCTTGATGACGGCTCCCTCGAGCTCGCGGACGTTGGACCGGCAGTGATGGGCGATGTACTCCAGCACCTCGTCGGAGATGACGATCTCGCCCTCGTCCGCCTTCTTGCGGAGGATCGCAACCCGCGTCTCGAGGTCGGGGCTGCGGATGTCGGTGACGAGCCCCCATTCGAACCGCGAAACCAGACGCTCCTCCAGACCCGGGATCTCCTTGGGAGGGCGGTCGCTGGTGAGCACGATCTGACGCTGCGCTTCGTACAACGCGTTGAACGTGTGGAAGAACTCCTCCTGCGTGCGCTCCTTCTCCCCCAGGAAATGGACGTCGTCGATGAGCAGCAGGTCGATCTCCCGGTAGCGCCGCCGGAATTCCGACATCCGGCCTTCCTGGATCGACGCGATCAGATCGTTCGTGAACCATTCGCTGGAGACGTATGCCACTCTCCGCGCCGGCTCACGTGCGAGCAGCACATGACCTATCGCGTGCATGAGATGCGTCTTGCCCAGCCCAACACCACCGTAGATGAACAGAGGGTTGTACATGCGGGCCGGAGACTCCGCCACCGCCCGCGCCGCCGCGGCGGCGAGCTGGTTGTTGCTCCCGACCACGAACCGCTCGAACGTGTAGCGCTCGTTCAGCGGGGCCCCCACGGGCTCCGGCGGAGCGGACACCGCGGGGATGCGCGCTGGCGCGGACTGCGCAGGGGCCGTGATGGTGGGGCCGGACGGCCGCTCTCGCCCTTCGGCGTGGTGCTGGAACGAGATGGTCAGCCTTCGCCCCAGCACCTCTTCGGCCAGGTCGGCGAGCATGCGACCATACTTGTCCTCGATCCACTCCGCGGCGAACTCGCTGCCTGCCCCGATGGCGAGCAGATCCTGCGACAGGGCAAGCGGCTCTGTTTCCGCGAGCCAGATCCGGAAGGTTGGCTCGGGGAGCGCTGTCCGGGCTCGTTCGAGGATCCGGGACCATGCCTCGAGGGCGGTTAGCTCCATCGCATCGTGTGAAAATCCAGGCAGGATTTCGGTGCCGCCCGGGCAAGCTAACGGGCGGGCTGCGGATGCGTCAACGGGCGGTCTATTGCCCGTAACCACGCGAAAAAACCCACAACCGGGCTTGACCACCACGGAGGCCGTCCATATACTTCCGATCTTTGCAATTCACGACGAAGACTGGGGACGACCGATGGGCAAGCCCACGTACAACCCGCGCAATCGGAAGCGCAAGAACAAGCACGGGTTTCTCAAGCGCATGAGCACCAGGGGTGGGCGCAAGACGCTCAACCGGCGCCGCAGCCGGGGGCGGAAGCGTCTCACCGTCCGAATCGGCAGCAAGTAGGCGGGAGCGGATGGCGGACCCGCGCAGCGGGCGCGGCCGTCGTCTGCCGCGGGCGCGACGGATCACGCAAGGGTCGGAGATCCGTGCGCTGTTCAAGCGGGGGAAGCGGAGCCGGACGCCACACCTGGACGTTCTGGTTGCCGATTCCCCCCTTTCGTTTTCCCGTGTGGGAACGGTGGTGCCGAAGCACGGGAACACGGCGGTGGACCGGAACCGGCTGAAGCGCCGGCTGCGTGAGGTCCTCCGGACGGAGCTGGTGCCGTTCCTGGACGAGGCCTCGCTGGAAGTCGATGTCCTGGTGCGGGCGCGAAGGGAAGCCTACCAGGCCGGATTTCGCGAGATCTCCGATGAACTGAGAGCGTGGAGGGAGGGGAGATGGCGCGGGTCTTCCTCGCCCTGATCCGGTTCTACCGGCGAGCGATCTCGCCGATGACGCCGCCCGCGTGCCGGTTCACGCCGACGTGCTCCGCGTACGCGGAAGAGGCGGTCCGGCGCCACGGCGCGGCGCGGGGTGGCTGGCTGGCGCTGCGCCGCCTGTTGAAGTGCCACCCGCTCGGACCGAGCGGGTTCGACCCGGTGCCGCCGGCAAGGCGGAGCCGAAACGACCATAACGAGTCATCGATGAACGATTGATGGAAGGCCCAAGATTCCTGCTGGCGATCGTTCTTTCGATCGCAGTGGTCCTGCTCGTCAACGTCCTGTTTCCGCCAACGCGGCCGGAACAGGGAATGCGGCCGGACAGCGCACTGGTGGATACACTCGCCGGCACAGGCCGCGCTGTCCCGGACACGCTCGCGCCATCCGGCCCCGGCGCCCAGCGGGCGCCCGGCCCCGCCCCCGGCCAGCCGCTCCTGCCGCCGTCCGCAGCGGAGGCCGAGGGGGTGGCGAATGCCGAACAGGCGGGACCGGCCGCGGACACGGTGTGGGTCCAGAGCGATGTGGCGCGGTACGGGATTTCGACGCGCGGGGGAGCCCTCGTTTCCGTGGAGCTGCTGAATTTCGGTTCGGGGGTCGGCCCCGGGCCGGTGCAGCTCGTCGAGCCGACCGAGCCGGATCTCCTGGATCTTTCGCTTCGCGTGGACGACCAGGTGTTCCCGCTCGATCGCGTCATCTTCCAGTCCTCCGTTCCCGCCGGCGACACACTGCACGCTGATTCGGCGTCGCCCATCCGGCTCACGGCCGATGTCAACGGCGCCACCATCGAGCTGGAGTACAGCTTCACGGATGAGCGCTACCTCGTCGAGCTGAACGGTCAGGTGCAGGGTGCCGGGGGGAACACCACGCTGCTCGTGGGGCTCGGTCCGCGAATCGCCATCACCGAATCCGATTCGGCCCAGGACCTTCGCAACATGTCCTACGTGGTCAACTCGACGGAGCGGGGGATCGAGAGCGTCCGCCTCGCCAAGGTCGAGGGCAACCGCGTCGAGGAAGGGCCGCTGACCTGGGTGGCGTTGCGCAACAAGTACTTCCTCGCCGCGGTGATGCACCCGAAGGAGAGTGAAGCAGCGTTCGGTGGCGTTCTCGCGGAAGGCGGTCCGCAGGGTCTGCAGAAGCTGCAGGCGACGCTTCCCCTGGATCGGAGCGGGGGCTTCGACATACGGCTTTTCTTCGGGCCGCAGGACTACGGCCGCCTGTCCGCTCTGGGCGAGGGGCTGGAGGACGTGAACCCGTACGGCTGGCGCGTCTTCCGGCCGATCATCCGGCCGGTGGCGCACATCGTCATCTGGCTGCTGACGTCGCTCCACAACGTCCTGGGGATCGGCTACGGGTGGGTCCTGATCCTCTTCGGGATCGCCATCAGGGTCCTGCTGTGGCCCCTGAACGCGCGGGCGATGCGGTCGCAGCTGAAGACCATGGAGCTGCAGCCCCGGATCAAGGAGATCCAGAGCAAGTACAAGGACAAGCCGGAGCTGCTTCAGAAGGAGATGACGCGGCTGTATCGTGAGGAAGGATTCAACCCGCTGGGCGGCTGCCTCCCCATGCTGCTGCCATGGCCGATCCTGATCACGCTCTTCTTCGTGTTCCAGAACACCATCGAGTTCCGGGGCGTGGGCTTCCTGTGGCTCCCGGACCTCTCGCAGGCGGATCCGCTCTACATCCTGCCGATCCTCATGGGCGTGTCGCTGTTCGCACTGCAGTACATGAACATGCGCGCGGCACCGCAGGACAATCCGCAGCAGAAGATGATGATGTACTTCATGCCCGTGATGATGACGGTGCTCTTCCTGCGCTTCGCCTCGGGGCTGAACCTGTACTATGCGGCGTCGAACGTGGCGTCGCTGCCCCAGCAGATCCAGATCATCAGTGAGCGGAAGAGGGCGCGGGCGCGGATGGTGGCGAAGAAGGAGTAGCGGTCGGGCGCCCCGCTACCGCAGGATCTCGAACCGGGCCGGGAGATCGTCGCGGCCCGGTTCCGTTTCGTCCACCGCCTGGACGTGAGCGCCGGGTGGCCCCTCGAGGAGCGCCTTCCGGAGCTCCGCCAGGGAAGACGCCGGGCCGACGGCCTCCACTTCCACAGTGCCGTCGCGAGCGTTGCGCACGGTTCCGCCCAGACCGAGCTCGCCGGCGGTGTGTCTCGTCCACCAGCGGAACCCCACGCCCTGCACCCGGCCGCGCACGACCCAGGCCCTGCGGGTCTGTTCTTCAAGGCGCGGCCGTCATTGGGCTCCCTTCGGCCACGGTTTCGAGGCTCCGGAGGCGGTTCAACACCGCGCCCAGCTCGAAGATACGGAATTCCGCCAGCTCCCCGATCTCGTGGGGGTGCACCGCCACGATGCCCCGGGCGGCAAGGCTGTCCAGCACAGCGCGCAGTGCGCCTTCCATCGAGCGCGCTCCGTCGATCGCTTCGCTCCGGGCCAGGACCAGAGCATGGGCGATGGCCCGCGTCTGCGCCACTTCCACGATCTGCTCCACCGCGGCGAGATCGAGGTGCTGCCGCCCGAAATCCACCCGGTCCACCGAGCGCACGCGGATCGAGACCGGCCGGCGTCCGCGCGAAGGGTCCACGGAACCGGGCAGGGGCGCGCGCGGGCGAATGCTCGTCCAGCCCTCCGCCTCCTGCCGCCGGTCCGTGGGGAGCGCTTCCGCGACCTCCCACGCTTCCGATGTGACGTTTTCCGGGCGGTATTGCTTCATTGCAACCACGGTGTCGGCCACGTCGAAATAGTCGCCGGAGCCCCCCACCACCACGATCGTCGAGACGCCCCGCTCCCGGTACAGGGGGGCCACGCGATCGATGAACGGCGTGATGGGCTCGTGCTCCGGCGCGATCAGCCGCTGCATCCGCGCGTCGCGGATCATGAAATTGGTGGCAGAAGTGTCCTCGTCCAGCAGGAGCGTGCGCGCGCCGAGCTCCAGCGCCTCCACGATCGCGGCCGCCTGCGACGTGGAGCCGCTGGCATTGAGCGTCTCGAAGCGCGTGGTGTCCTCGCCGCCCGGGAGGCGCCCGATGAAGTTGGAGATGTCCGTTCCGGCGACGTGGCGGCCATCCTCGGCGCGCACTTTCACGGCGGTCGGGTCCGTCACCACGCGCTCCCTGCCATCTCCCGGCACGTGATCGTAGACCCCGCGCTCGATGGCCCGGAGCAGCGTGGACTTGCCGTGGTAGCCGCCCCCCACGATGAGGGTGACGCCGCGGGGAACCCCCATCCCGGTCGATGGGCCCGGCGTTGGGAGTGCTCAGCTGGACGCGAAGGGAGTGGGGACTATGGAACGGGATGGCCGCCGGTCCCGGAAGCGGTCGGTCGTCGACGCCGGTGCGCCGCGCGAGAGACGCACCGTCCGCAACGAAAGCGATGAGGCCGGCACTGTCCAGCGCCTCACGCAGCGCGCAGGCATCCTCGACCACGTGGAGATGCGTGCGCAGCGCGTGGGCATCCAGGGCCGCGAAGAACAGTGAGCCGTCGAGCGCGTCCAGTGCGCGACCGACCAGTGCCGCCGCGGCATGCCCGAGGATGCGGCGGCCGCGCGCGGGGAGCCCTACGCGGAAGCGCGCCACCAGGCTGCCGGCTTCATCGAACTCCACGCTGGAGCGGGCCAGGACCTCCTGTCCCGGCTGCAGGATCGAAAGCTGACCCGACCTGCCCGAGCCCTCGCCGCCGGCGCCCTCCTGGAGCGCTTCGGCCAGGTGGCGATTGATGAAATCGGCGGCAGCGCGGCGGCGTGGCGGGGACGAGCGCGTCCATTCGGGGTAGCCGCCCGCGTCCGGGGGGAGGGAAGCGCGGAACCGGCTCGGCTCGGCGAAGGGATCCCCCTGGACGTGATCGATGTGGAGCGTGAAGCGCCCGGCGTCGTAGGCGCCCTGGACGTCCTTGTACGCCTTGTAGCCTCGGCCGTCGAGGCGCTGGAGGTGGTGCTTGAGGTGGGAGACGTCCGGCATCGGCGGTTTCGGTGGCATGTTTCACGTGAAACGCGGGCGTCCGGGCGGAGGATGCAGGTTTCGGTCCCGGCCCCCGATGTTTCACGTGGAACGTGGCCCCGGTCCCGGAGCCGGCCGCCCGCGCTCCCCGCCATCGGAAGAATGCCGGCCGCTGTCGCGTTCCGGCGCGGATGCCTATATTCACGGCGTCCGAACCAACCCCCAACAACCCCGGGCTGCATGTCACGCGTCATCGCCATTGCGAACCAGAAGGGCGGGGTAGGAAAGACCACGACCGCGATCAATCTCGGCGCGTGTCTCGCCGTTGCCGAGAAGAAGACCCTGATCGTGGACATCGATCCGCAGGGAAATGCCACCAGCGGGCTCGGCATCCAGCGAGGCGAGGTGGAGCACTCGGTCTACGACGTGCTGGTGGAAGGGACCGCAGTGGGGCAGGCGGCGCAGCGGGAGGTTCATTTCCCGTACCTGGACGTGGTCTCATCGACGCGGGACCTGGTGGGTGCGGAAGTGGAGCTGGTGAGCCGGACCGACCGGGAGCTGGTGCTGCGCCGGGCGCTGGAGCCGGTGCGGTCGGAGTACGACTACGTGCTGGTGGACTGTCCGCCGTCGCTGGGGCTTCTGACCCTGAACACGATGGCGGCGGCGGACTCCGTGCTGATCCCGATCCAGTGCGAGTTTTACGCGCTGGAGGGACTGTCGCAGCTTCTCAACACGGTGCGGCTGGTGCAGCGTAATCTCAATACAGGCCTACAGATAGACGGTGTGCTGCTGACGATGTTCGATCAGCGGCTGAACCTGTCGAAGCAGGTGGCGGAGGAAGCGAAGGAGTATTTCGGCGACCGGGTGTACGAGACGGTCATTCCCCGCAACGTGCGGCTGGCGGAGGCCCCCAGCTTCGGCAAGCCGATCATCCTGTACGACATCCTTTCCGCGGGGGCGCAGGCGTATCTGGCGCTCGCGCGGGAGATCATGAATCGCGACCAGCGACGTTCCCGTCCGAAGTCGGCGGGGACCGCTGCGGCGGAGTCCTGAGCACCACGGAGCGCCCGATGGCCAAGAAGGACCGGCTCGGCAAGGGCCTCGGCGCCCTCCTCGGCGAGTACCTGGGGGAGAGCATGGAGACGGCGGAGGCCCGAACCGTTCCCGTGAGCGCTGTCCATCCGAACCCCTTCCAGCCGCGGCGGGAGTTCAAGGAGGAGGAGCTGGCGGAGCTGGCCACCTCGATCCGGGAGAACGGGCTGCTCCAACCGATCGTGGTTCGCCCGGCCGGGAACCGGCACGGGACGGACCGGTGGGAACTGGTGGCGGGGGAGCGGCGCTGGCGCGCCGTGACCCGGCTCGGGTGGAAGGACGTCCCCGCGCTGGTGCGGGAGGTGGACGACCGCACGCTCCTGGTACTGGCGCTGGTAGAGAACCTGCAGCGCTCGGGGCTGAGCGCGCTGGAGGAGGCGGAGGGCTACCATCAGCTCCAGGAGGAGTTCGGGCTGACGCAGCAGGAGGTGGCATCGGCGGTCGGACGGGACAGGTCGACCGTCGCTAACATGTTGCGGCTCTTGCAGTTACCGGCATCCGTCCGGCGCATGGTGGAGGTCGGCGAGTTGAGCGCGGGACACGCCCGTGCCCTCCTCGGCCTCCCGGACGGCCGGCGGATGGCGGAGCTGGCGCGGCAGGCGGTGGAGCAGGACTGGTCGGTGCGCGAGATGGAGAGCCGGATCCAGAAGGACCGGCCGAAGGGGCGACAGCGGAAGCGGCGCGCGGCGGCGCCGCCGGCGCACCGGGCGTTGGAGACGGCGCTGGAGCGGGTGCTGGGCACGCAGGTCCGGATCCGACAGACGCGTGGCGGCAGCAAGGGCAGGATCGAAGTGTCGTACTATGACGCGGAGGATTTCGAACGGGTGTTCGAGCTCCTGGCGGGCCAGGCCGCGGTGGACGTGGTGTCCTGAGCAATGGCGGACGATCGCCGGCTGTCGTTCATCGTGGTGCCGCACGGGGATCTCGAGACCCGCACGTACGAGATCTCCTACAGGGCGGTGAAGGCGCTCCTGGTGGTGGGCGCGTTGCTTCTGGTGATTTTCGTGGTGATGGTGTCATCGTGGTGGTTCGTGGCGGCGCAGGCGGCGCGTGTGCGTGGGCTCGAGCAGCAGGTGACACGCCTGGAGGCGGAGCGGACGAAGGTCGCGGACCTGGCGCGGAGCCTGGCGCAGGCGGAAGAACAGTACGAACGGGTCCGTCAGCTGCTGGGGGTGGAGGGTGCGGACGGCAGGCAGGAAATGGCGCTGCCCCCGCTGCGCCCGACGGAAGGCGGGGCGGGCATGGGCCGGACCGAGGCCATGCGTCCGACGGCCTGGCCCCTGGCGCAGGCCGGGTTCATCACCCAGCGTCGGCTGGTGGCGGGCGAAGGCCGCGACACCCATCCGGGGCTCGACATCGCGGTGCCCGCCGACAGCTACATCCGCGCTGCCGGCGCGGGCACGGTCGAGGACGCGGGGGTGGACGACGTCTACGGTCGCTATATTCTCATCGACCACGGGGATGGCCTGGAAACGATGTATGGCCATGCCTCACGGATTTTCGTGGCGAAGGGAGACACGGTGGAGCGGAACCAGGTGATCGCGCTGAGCGGGTCCACGGGGCGCTCCACCGCGCCGCACCTTCATTTCGAGATCAGAAAGAACGGCGAGCCGGTGGACCCGCTGGAGTACGTCCGGCAGCCGTCCTGATGCTTCCCAAACCAGACTGGCGGTGATGCTGATGGCAAAGAGCGATTACGACAACGCCACGCAACCAGGACGCGAAGGCGTCATCTCCATCATCGGGCCCGGCATGCGCGTGGTGGGCGACTGCGACACCCAGGGAACCCTCCGCATCGAAGGCTCCGTCGAAGGGAGCGTTCGCGCCGCGAAAGCCGTGGTGCTCGGAAAGGACGGCGTGGTCGATGGCGACATCGCCACCCAGGATGCCGTGATCGGCGGCCGCGTGACCGGCACCATCACTGCCGAGAGTCGGCTCGAGCTCCAGGCCACCTGCGTCATCGAAGGCGAGATCCGGGCGCGCCGCATCAAGCTCGAGGAGGGCGGCACGGTGAACGGCACGGTACATATCGGAGACATCTCCGGTGCGGCGGCGAAGAGCTCCGGCGCCCGGACGGGAACGCCGGAGTCGAGCGGCCGCGCCGCGTCTCCCGGCTGAGTCCACCCGGGCTGCCGCGGCGCGGGCTGCCGCGGCGCCAGCCGCCGCGGCAGCGGCCCGCGCCCACTCCCGCATGCATCTCCGCGCCCGAAGCGCCCGAGTTGTCCACATTTTGCCCCGGGCGCGCAACTCCTTATATGACAACCCGTTAGGGGCTTTGTTCTCCCACGCGACATCGGTGTGTGGAGAACCCGGGGCGTTTATCCACAGGAATAGCGTGGAGAGAGGACTGTCATGAGCGAAGCTCTGAGGGCCGTTGTGAGCTACCTGGATCGATACCTGGCGGTGAGCGAGATCCCGGACCATCCGAACGCCCTGAACGGGCTGCAGGTGGAGGCGCCGGGGCCGGTGACGCGCGTGGCGGCGGCGGTGGACGCATCGGCGGCATCGATCGAAGCGGCGATCGGTGCGGGATGCGAGCTGCTCCTGGTGCACCATGGCCTGTTCTGGGATGGGAACCTGCCGGTGACCGGGCGCCGCTACCGGCGCTTGAAGGCGGCACTGCACGGCCGTCTGGGTGTGTACAGCGCGCATCTGCCGCTGGACCTGCATCCGGAGGTGGGCAACAACGCGCTGCTGGCGAAGGCGCTCGGGATCGCGGTGGGCGGCCGCTTCGGGGCCCACGAGGGCATGACGCTGGGCGTGTGGGGCGAATGGGAGGGGACGCGGGACGAGCTGCGGGAAGCGCTCTCGGCTGTTCTCGGGGGACCGGTTCGCCTGATTGCCGGAGGTGCCGAGCGGATCCGGCGGGTGGGCGTGCTGACGGGCGGGGGCGGCGGTTACGCCAGAGAGGCGGTCGAGGGGGGACTGGACGCCCTGGTGACGGGGGAAGGGTCGCACCACACGTACTTCGATGCGGTGGAGGGCGGACTGAACCTGTATTACGGTGGCCATTATGCCACCGAGACGCTGGGCGTCCGCGCACTGGCGGCGCACGTGGCCGACCGTTTCGGGCTCGACTGGGAGTTCCTGGATCAGCCCACCGGCCTGTGAGCTGATCCGGGGGTTCAGGGACTGCGGGTGCGGGGCGCGCCGCGGGCACCGGGGTTCCAGGAAGGGCGCCCGGGTGCGGTGGCCACGTCGTAGCCGATTCCGAAGATCAGCCGGGCCTGCTGGGCCGCACCCTCCAGGTCGAAGGCGGGGTCGTACTGGTCGGACGGCTTGTGATAGCGCCGGGCCAGGTACTCGTTCAGGACGTTCTCGCCCCAGGAAGGCGGCCGTCCGCGGAAGCGGAGCCCGTGCTGCACGAAGATCGCGGGCACGCCGGCGCGGGCGAACGGGAACTGGTCCGAGCGGAAGAACGCGCCGTTCTCGGGCGCCGGATCCGATCTCACTTCCATGCCGGCTTCGGCCGCGCGTCGCTCGACCACCTCACCCAGGGTGGAGCTGCCGGCCCCGAGGGCGACGACGTCCCCGGTTTCGCCCCAGACGCTCGCGCCATCGATATTGATGGCGGCCACGGTGCGGGCGAGGGGGATGAGGGGGTGGCGGGTGTAGTACGTGCTTCCCAGGAGCCCGGGCTCTTCCGCGCCGGTGGCCATGAAGAGCAGCCCGCGCGCGGGCCCGGGCTCGAGCCGTGAGAACGCCCGCGCGATCTCCAGCAGGACGCCCACGCCGCTGGCGTTGTCGTACGCCCCGTTGTAGATGGAGTCCCCCGTGGCGTCCGGTGCGCCGACGCCCAGGTGGTCGTAATGGGCGGTGAAGAGCACGACTTCGTCGCTTAGCGCTCCGTCGCTCCCCGGCAGCCGGCCCACCACGTTCCTCGTCCGGAGCCTGCGAACCCGGCTGTGGAGCGTTGAGTGAACGGTGATGCCGGTGGGGAGCGGCCGGAAATCTCGCCGTGCCGCGCGGACGTAGAGCTCATCCAGGCTCAGCCGGGCCGCCGCGAACGCGCGCGCAGCGAGATCGGCGGAGAGCCAGCCCTGGAGCGGGGCGGCCGCTCCCGTGGACCCATCATCGAGCATGAACTGCTCGCCCGTCCAGGAGGTCTGGACGACATCCCAGCCGTAGCCGGCAGCTTGCGGGGCATGGATGATCAGCGCTCCCACGGCGCCGTGCCGCCGGGCCTGCTCGAGCTTGTACGTGTAGCGCCCGTAGTACGTGAGCGCCCGGCCGTCGAAGAGCTGCGGCTCATCGGGAGGAGCTGGCGGGTCGCCGGCGAGGAAGACCAGCACCTTGCCGCGGACATCGCGCCCCTCGAAATCGTCCCAGCGCCATTCCGGCGCCTCGATCCCGTAGCCGACGAAGACCAGCTCCGCGCTCACGTCGATGGAGCGGGTGGGCGTGCCCGCCCACAGCACGGCCTCATCCGGGATGTCCGCCACCACGCGCTCGCCGCTCGTCTCGAAGTCGAGGGAGAGATCCGGGGGATCGCTCGTGATGCCGATCAGCGGGACGTCCTGGAAGTAGCTGCCGTCGACCGGCTGCAGCCCCATCCCCATGAAACCGGCAGCGATGTAGTCGGCGGCCAGCCTGCCGCCCCGCGTGCCCGGGGCTCGGCCGCGGAGGGCGTCCAGGGAGAGGAAGTACAGGTGCGAGCGGATGCGCTCGGCGCTGATCCCGTCGCGGGCTTCCTGGAAGCCCACTGCGGCGACCGTCGTCGTCAGCAGCGTGACTGCGATTCGTGCTAACCGGTGCATGTGCGCTCCGGCGCCGTCCCCCTCCGGGAGGAGCGGACCGCGAGTACAGTGAAGTGGGTGCGAGGGGATCGAACGCCGTACGTAAACGGCCCGCGCCAGAAATCGCAAGCGTATGCCGGCCGGGGGTGGCGCCATGACGGCGAGCCGCCGTATTCTTCCTCCCCCATTTCCCATCCGACCGAGCCATGACGCACATCACGATTCGCGGTCACGCTGGCCGCCTGCTGGCATTCGCGGCCATTTTCGCCCTGTCCGGCCTCCCGGCCCGGGTCGCGGCGCAGCGCCCATCCAGTCCCACGCCACCCGCCCCCTCTCTCCCCGCGTGGGAGACGGACGGGACGTTCGCGGACATCCCGCACCCTCGCGACACGTTCGGGTTCGAGCCCGGCTCCGACTACAAGCTGGCCACGAACGACCAGATCGTGGACTACTTCCACCGCCTGGACGCCGCCAGTGACCGGGTCAAGGTCGTGGAGATCGGACGGTCCGTCCTCGGCCGGCCCCTTCTCGTGGCCTTCATCTCCAGCGCGGAGAACATCGCGCGCCTGGACGACCTCCGGACCACCGCGGAGGCACTGGCGCGGGGCCAGGTCGACGAGGCCCGGGCCCGGACCCTCGCCGCCACCGGAAAGGCCGTGGTCTGGATCGATGGCGGCCTTCACGCCACCGAAGTGGCCGGCGCGCAGCACACCCCCCTGATCGCCTACCGCGTGGCGGGAGAGGAGTCGGAGGAGATGCGCCGGATCCGCGACTCCGTGGTGCTCCTCCTCATGCCGGTCATGAACCCGGATGGGCTCGACATCGTGGCCGACTGGACCGCCCGCAGCAACGGCACCGCCTGGGAAGGAAGCAGCCCGCCCGTCCTCTATCACGTCTATGCCGGCCACGACAACAACCGCGACTGGTACATGATGACGCAGCCGGAGACGCGGGCCGTGGCCGACGTGCTGTACAACCAGTGGTACCCGGAGATCGTCTACAACCAGCACCAGACGGCCCCCTGGCCCGCCCGCATCTTCATCCCGCCGTTCGCCAACCCGGTGAACCCGCGCATACCGGCGCTCGTGGTCCGCGGTGTCAACCTGGTCGGCGCGGCCATGGGCGAGCGGTTCAGCAGCGAAGGGAAGCCGGGCGCGCTATCGCATGACCGTTTCGACATGTGGTGGAACGGTGGAATGCGGACCGCGCCCTACTTCCACAACATGATCGGGATCCTGACCGAGACGGCGCACAACTCCGTGGTGCCGCGCTACACGGCACCGGAGAGTCTGCCCGGCTACATCGGGACGATTCCCGCGCGGGCGCCGAGCGTGTTCTATCCGGATCCGTGGCTGGGCGGCTGGTTCCGGCTGCGGGATGCGATGGAGTACATGATCACCGGGGACATGGGCGTGCTGGGACTGGCGGCGGACCGGCGGGCGGAGCTGCTGCTGAACAGCTGGCGTCTGGCGCGGCAGTCCATTGCGGCGGGGGCATCGGGGGATCCGTTCGCGTACGTGATCCCCCCGGATCAGCGGAACCCGCGGGAGGCGGCGGCGCTGGCGGAGCTGCTGCGGGTGGGCGGAGTGGAGGTCGGTCGGACCGCGCGCGCGGTGCGGGTGGGCGGGCAGCGGTACGCGGCCGGGAGCTTCGTGATCCCGGCGTCGCAAGCGTTCCGGCCGGACCTGGTGGACCTGATGGAGGAGCAGGTCTACCCGGACATGCGGCAGTATCCCGGCGGCCCGCCGGATGTCCCGTACGACGTTTCGGGGTGGACGCTCCCGCTCCAGATGGATGTGCGGGTGGACCGGGTGGACGGTGCGTTCGACCTTTCCGGGCTCGAGCCAGTGACGGGGGTGAGCGTTGCGGTGTGGCCGGGAACGGTGCGAGGAGAGGGGCGGTGGGGGTGGGCGCTGTCGCCGCAGGCCAACGCCGCGACGATCGCGGTGAACCGGCTTCTGGCGCTGGGCGCGCGGGTGGACGTGGCGACGAAGGGCGTGCAGTCGGGCGGGACACGGCTGGGCCCCGGGGCGTTCGTGATCCGGGGCGTCGAGAAGCCGCGCCTGGAATCGCTGGCCGGGGAGCTCGGCGTGGACTTCACGGGACTGGAGCGAGCCCCGGAAGGCCAGCTGGGGGCGCTGCGCGCGCCGCGGGTCGGGATCTACAAATCGTGGCGGGCAAACGCGGACGAGGGCTGGACGCGCTGGACGCTGGAGCAGTACGGCTTCGCGCCGGACACGCTGCACGATGCGGACATCCGGACGGGGGAGCTGGGGCGGTACGACGCCATCATCCTGCCGAGCCAGCGCCCTTCGGACATCACGCACGGCTATGCCCCCGGGACCCGTCCGCCCGAGATGACGGGCGGGCTCGGACTGGAAGGGCTGGCGCGGCTGCAGGCGTACGTGCAGGGCGGCGGGCGCCTGATCGCGTTCGACGAGGCCGCGTCGCTGGCCATCGATCAGTTCGGGCTGCCGGTGCGGAACACGCTGGAGGGGTTGTCCTCGCAGCAGTTCTTCGTGCCCGGAGCGCTGGTGCGGATCGAGATGGCGGAGGATCCGCTTTCGTACGGCATGCCGGAAGAGACGGCCGCGTTCTTCGACCGGAGCTCGGCGTTCGAGGTGACGCGCTCGGACGCGAACGTGGTGATGGCCGCGAAGTACGGGAAGGGCGATCCGCTGATGAGCGGGTGGGCGCTGGGCGCGGACCGCTACCTGGCGGGCGGTGGCGCGCTGGCCCGGGTACCGATGGGGGCGGGAGACGTGGTCCTGTTCGGCTTCAGGCCGCAGTTCCGGGGGCAGCCGCGGGGCACGTTCAAGCTGATCTTCAACGCGCTCTTCGGCGCGGCGACCGAGGCCGCGTCGAACTGAGAAACGGAACGGCGGCCGGGTCCAGTGCCCGGCCGCCGTTCCCGGCCGCCCCGTGCAGCCCGATTGCCGCGCCCGGTCAGCTCTCGCCGACGAAAGCCCGGGCGTCCTTGCGATAGAGCTCCAGCATCGGCTGGTGCTCCACGTACTCCTGCCGCGGCTTGGCCGACTCCTGGGGATAGGCCTCGAGCAGGCGGCGGTAGAGCTCGCGGGCCCGGGCCGAGTCTCCCTCCGCAGTGGCGGCTTCGGCTTTCACGCCGAGCCCCAGGATGTTGTTCGGGTCCTCGCCCAGCAGGCGATCAGCCGCGGTGCTGGCCCGAGGATAGTCGCCCGCGGTCAGGTGAAGAAGGGCCAGGTGGTAGATGCCGTCGGCGTCCAGGTCCTCCACCATCCCGTACGCCTGGATCGCCATGGGCATGAACTGCTCCACCTCCGCCTGGTTCCCGGACTCCGCGGCGGACATGATGCGGTTGAACAGCCGGTCGGCGTTCACGCGCATGTCGTTGCTCAGGCCGCCCATGCCGGGCGCCCCGTCCTGCTCGCCCGGCGCGAACGGCGCGGCCGCGGCGCCCGAGCCGGTCATGGACGCGGGACCCGCCCGCTCCGTGCGCCTCGGGACGAGGAAGACGAGCACGATGACGAAGATCGCCGCGGCGGCGATCACCCACCCCGCCTTCGAGCGTCGTCTGCTGCCCAGTCGCGTGCCGCACTGCGTGCAGAAATCCGCGCCCGCCCGGACGGGCGCGCCACACGACGGACAGGTTGCATTCAGGGCCGCGCCGCACTCGGCGCAGTAGCTGCCGGTCTGGTCCGGGGCGTTGCAGTTGGGGCAGTTCATGCGGCAAAGATAATGACAAGTCCAAGACCGCGCCGTGGCGGAGCGCGGGTGGCGGCCGGCGGGGTGGGTCGGGTAGCTTCCGGGCGGACCATGGGAAGCGATTCGGAGGGAGGGGAGGCGGCAAGTGAAGGTCTTCCTCACGGGCGGGACGGGACTGATCGGCTCGCACGTGGCCGAGCGCCTGCGCGGGCGCGGCGGCGAGGTGGTTGCGCTGGTGCGGGAAACGAGCGACACCCGGCACCTCGCGGCGCTCGGCTGCACGCTGGTGGCGGGCGACGTCATGGACCCTGCGCGGGGGACGGCGGAGCGGATGGCGGGGTGCGACGCGGTGGTCCACGCGGCGGCCAAGGTATTCCAGAAGGGGACCAGGGCCGAGTACGTGCGTCTGAACGTGGAGGGAACGGAGCGCGTGCTGGCGGCCGCGGCCCTGGCGGTGCCGAGAGTGGTGCACCTTTCCAGCGTGGCCGTATACGCAGGGGTTCCCATGGACCGTCCGCTCACCGAGGACCGGTGGGCAATGGCGGACCCGGAGCGGCAGGGCGCCTACGCCGCGTCCAAGCACCTGTCGGAGCAGGCGGCGTGGCGACGTCATGACGCGGGCGACATCCGGCTCACCACCGTCCGGCCGAGCGTGGTCTACGGCGAGCGGGACCGCTCGGCCACGCCGGTGCTCATGCGCTGGATCCGGCTTCCCGTGGTCCCGCTGCCGGGGGGCGGACGGACCACGCTCCCGCTGGTCTACGCGGGCAATGTGGCGGCGGGCGTGCTGGCCGCGCTCGACCGCGAAGAATCCGTGGGCCGGTCGTACAACCTGGCCATGGATGAGCCGATCACCGCGGCGCGGCTGGCCGAGCGGCTGTCGGCGGAGCTCGGTCTCGAGCTCCACACGGTCCGGATCCCCGCCGCCGCGACGCGGGCGCTGGCCGCCGCACTGGCCGCCGCGGCCCCGCTCCTGCCGCGGCGCAAGCTGACGGACCTGATCCGCGGTGCCCGGTCGCTGTCGCAGGACAACCCGTACCCGGCCGGGCGGGCACGGTTGGAGCTGGACTGGACCACGATGATCCCCCACGAGGAGGGGATCCACAGAACCATTGCCTGGTGGCGCAGCAAGGAGAGGGCATGACGGAACGCGAAGTGGACCCGACGCAGGGCGGAGGCCCGGTGGACGACCCGGGGCAGCAGGAGGTCCCGGGTCTCAACCGCCCGGAATCGGACAACGGCATGGACCGGGAGACCGAGGACGAGCGGCTTCTGCAGCGTCGGATGGCGGAGGAAGCCGAGTTCATCCACACGGATCCGTGGCGCGTGTTCCGGATCATGGGCGAGTTCGTCGAAGGCTTCGACACCCTCGCCGACCTCGGCCCCGCGGTGTCCATCTTCGGGAGCGCCCGGGTCTCCAGCGACGACCCCTGGTACGCGGCCGCCGAGCGCACGGCCGCGCTTTTCGCCGCCAGCGGCTTCGGCGTGATCACGGGCGGCGGCCCCGGGATCATGGAGGCTGCGAACAAGGGGGCCGCCGAGGCGGGCGGCCGCTCCATCGGGTGCAACATCGAGCTGCCGTTCGAGCAGGGGATGAACCGGTACGTGCGGACCGCCATCAACTTCCGCTACTTCTTCGTGCGCAAGACCATGTTCGTGAAGTACGCCGAGGGGTTCATCATCTTTCCCGGCGGCTTCGGGACCATGGACGAGCTGTTCGAGTCGCTCACCCTGATCCAGACGCGGAAGGTGCGCCACTTCCCCGTGGTGCTCATGGGTGCCGACTACTGGGGCGGTCTGCTCGAGTGGATGCGGAGTGTCATGGCGGCGGGGGGCAAGATCGGCGACCAGGACCTCTCGCTCGTCACGGTCACCGACTCGCCGGAGGAAGCGGTCCGCCACGTCCTCGAGGCGCAGGAGAAGCAGCGGGCGGCGGCGGTGCAGCGCGCGCACCGCCGGAGCAAGCGGGCGAACGTGGGACGGGCGAACGGGGGGTGACGGCGGTCGATCGCCCGCTCGGTCACCGGGTCGGGGGGGCGCCCCCCTCTCCCGCCGGCTCCAGCCGGCCCAGGCGGGCGATGCTGTCGCCGCCCAGGACCTGCAGGTGCCACTCGCGCTCTTCCACCGCGCCCGGCGGGACCGGGAGGATCAGGTAGCGGGTGTCCAGGTTCTCCACGCCCAGGTGGGGCGGGTAGTAGGCGGAGAGGACAATCACGCGGGCGCCCGCGGCGCCGGCATAGCGGATGATCCGGGGCAGCGAAGCGTAGGGGAGCACGCGCCAGTCCCGGTTCGCGAACACGGCCAGGGCCGGGTGCCAGCTCATGACCGGGCCCGGCGTGCGGGCGGTGAGAGAGTCCACCTCAGCGGCCACCTGGCGGTTCTGGGCACCCACCACGTGGTGCGGCGAGCCGACGCTGAGGCTCATGTAGAGGCGCCAGCCGTTGATGGAGAGCAGCCACGCGATGGCCACCGACGCCAGCACCAGCTCCACGAACCCGGGCCGAAGCACGTTCCCGTGCGTCCGCTGCCGGACTTCCCGTTCGATGAGCGAGAATCCACGCGCGGCATAGAAGGCGAGCAGCGGCACCAGGAAGAGCTGCGTGCGCGGGTCGACCGCCACCAGCGCGGCTATGGCGACGCTGGTGCCCGCCAGCGACAGCGTGACCGGCAGCTCCTTCCGCAGCACGCTCCACGGCCGGGGCGCGGCCACGCCCAGGATGACGAACGGCCACAGGAGCAGGGGGAGGATGATCCCGAGGGCGCGGAAGTAGAGGGCGAGGGCGGAGGGAGGGCCGGAGCGCGGCTGTGGCGCGGGGCTGGTCGACGCGGCGGGCTCCACCACGGTGTCGGCTGCGCCGCCCGGGGCCGAGTCCGCGGGCTCGAAGGGCGGCGCGGGCTGCGCCTCCGCCGTCGCCTGATCGGGCTCCGTACGGCCACTGTCCGCGTAGATCCCCCAGTACGTGCTCCTGAGCCGTAGCCCGCTGGCGTCCAGGGCGTACAGGCGCCGCTGGTAGGTGGGGTCGTCGGACCAGAGCATGCGCTCGATCGTGGATGCGGCGCCGCTCCGTTCACCCCTGCTGACCACGCGGGCGGCGGCCGTTGTAGGCGCGATGCCGCGGCCGGTGAGCATCCACTCTCCCGTGACGCCGTGCAGGTACGCCCAGTACGGCGACCCGATGGCGAGGAACGCCAGGCCCATCACGGTAGCCCCGATGAACCGGTGGAGCGACCGCCTTCGTGCGGCGAGAGCGAGGGCGGCGAGGCCGAGGAGGCCCCAGGTGAGGATGGCCTCCGGCCGGGCCAGGAAGGCGAGGGCGAAAAGGCCGCCGGAAAGCGCCCAGCGCCCGGCACCTCCGCGCTCGTCGGCGTCGAGCCAGACGGCGATCGCCGTGAACAGGAGGAGGTAATGGAGGGGCCCGGCGCCCACCCAGAGGTCGGCGCCGACCCAGTACGCGGCGACGAACGGGGCGAGGGACGGCATGACCGCCACCAGGGCAACAGCGATGAAGGCGGTGCGCCGGGGGGCGAGCCGGCGGAACACGGCCCAGGCCGGGAGCACGAGGAGGCCGGACGCGACGGCAGCGACGATGCGCCCGCCCCAGAGCCAGCTGTGGATCAGCGCGCCCACGCCGCCCGCGACCAGGGGGAAGAGCGGCGAAAGCGCGATATGCGGGATCCCCACGAGCGAGAACCCCTGCCCGGTCCAGAGCGAGCGGCCAAGGAGGAGATAGAAGCCCTCGTCGAAGGCCACGTAGCCGCCGCGTCCGAGGAAGAGGAGGAGGCGGAGGAGGGTGGCGGCGAGGGCGAGGGCGAGGACGCCATGCGGGATGGCGCGGGTGTCAGTGCTTTCGCTCACCTCAGTCCCTCAACGCCAAAGGCTGCATTATCTCCAGCAGGCGGTCCACGGTCCGAAACCAGGTCCAATGCCGGAGCACTGCCGCCCGCCCGGCGGCTCCCATGGCGTCGGCCTCGCCCGGGTGCTCAAGGAACCATTGTATGCGTTCCCCCATGCAGTGCGCATCCCGTGCGACCAACCAGCCCGTGCGGCCCTCGCTGACGGTCTCCCGGAGTCCCCCTTCTCTCACGGCCACAACCGGTGTGCCGCAACTCATCGCCTCAATGGGAACGAGGCCGAACGGCTCGCGGCGCGCTGCGCAGACGACTGCTGCCGCGCGGCCATACAGAACCCGGATCTCGGACTCCGAAACTCCCTCGCGCAGGTCGAGCTCCACTCCCCTACGCTCCGCCCGCTCGCGGATCGCGGCGCGATCCGCGAGACGAGCCCGATCGGCAACGATGATGAGGTGCGGGCGCGCGTCCCGGGGGATCGCAGCCACTGCGTCTACGATCAGGTCCATCCCCTTGAGGGGGTGGAGCGCTCCGACGCTCAGGACGTAACGGCCCCTTTCGCCGGGGACAGGGGCGAAAGCGGACGAGTCGACGCCAGGGTATACCACGACAGCATCTCGTCCGTATACCTGGCGCACCCGCCCTGCGGTGTACGCCGAGTTGGCAACCAGGACGTCGGCAGCCCGGGCATTCCGCCGATCTACGCGCCCAAGGGTCGCCCGGATCGCGAGCCGCACCGGCAGGACTGCGATGTTCGGCTCGTACGCTGCCCGGAGGACTTCCTGACAGTAGTAGACCGTGGGCGTCTTCGCGCATCGCAGTAGGTGCGACGCTTGCGTGAATTGGCTCGGATGCACAAGGAGGACGTCGTAGCCCCCAGCGTCGACGGCGCGAGAGATCTCTTTCGCAGCTCTGATGAGGCCACGGTATACTCGGGTCCATATCAAAATGTCTTCGAGGGTGGGCCGCCCCGCCAGGATCCGCTCGCGGTCAGGCGGCTCGGGCATGGGGAAGCGAGTGATACTGGATACAACGGCGGCGATCGGGAGAAAGCGCTCATCAGAAGTGGCCGGAAGAAAAGCGTCCACAATGTGGCCGCGGGCGGTCAGCTCACGGGCTTGTGCGTACACCGTTCGCTTGGCGCCGCCCGAAGGGAGGTCATGGAACAGGGCAATGCGGAGTGCGCTCATATGTTGTCGCTTCTTGCACGCGGCCGGCGTTGGAGGTACTTGTTGGGCAATGTGACAGTTTCAACCACCTGTGTCGTTCTTCTCAACCACAACGGCTGGCGAGACACGCTGCCGTGTCTGTTCGCGCTGCGCGAGTTGGAGGGGCAGCATCCACAGGTAATCGTGGTGGATAATGGTTCCGAAGACGGCTCTGTCGATCGTATCCGGGAAGCGGAGCCCGGGTGTACGCTGCTGATAGCTGGCCAAAACCTTGGCTTTGCGGCGGGCGCGAACCTTGGAATCGAGCGTGCTCTCGCCGCGGGCGCCGATTTCGTGTGGCTGCTCAACAACGACACGGTGCCCGGGCCGAACTCGCTGAGCGCGCTCCTGCAGGCGATGGCTAGCGATCCGAGCCTTGGGATGGTCGGCTCGAATCTCCGCTATGCCCATGACCCCGCCATGCCGCAGGCCCTGGGTGGTGGCTACATTCGCTGGTGGCTCGGGGTGCCGCAGGCCGTCCGCCGCCAGCGCCAACTCTCCAAGCTCGAATACGTCAACGGAGCGAGCATGCTCGTTCGGGCCGCCGTGTTCGAAGAGGTCGGCTTGTTCGACGAATGCTTCTTTCTGTATTGGGAAGATGTCGACCTTTGTCGACGCGCCCAACACGCAGGCTGGCGGCTGGGGGCTGCGCTCGACAGCGTGGTCCTCCATAAGGAGGGCGGTACTGCCCGGAGAGGGGCGTTGCGTAACAGCCTCTTCATGGACGTCCACCACCTCCGTTCCCTCTCCTGCTTCATGCGGAAGCATTACCGCGCCTGGCCGTTTCCACTTCTGGTCCGCGGCCTCCTTGAGGTTCCGAATCAGATCCGGTATGGCACCCCGGGTCGGCTGCCGGCCATGTGGCGGGCCATGTTGGAGGGGGCGACGCGGCGTTCCTGGAGAACGGGCGTCCAGTGAGGCCGCCCAGACCGACCGAGGCGCTGTGCCTAGACGAAGGTCCCTCACCTGCTTCGCCACCAGAAAGGCAATAGCACCGCCCGCAGGCCGCGCCGGGGAATTCCGGCAGGATCCGTCCCCAATGCCCGGACCAGATCGACGAGGGCGGCGCTCACACGAAACCGGGCAGCCTTACGAACCGCTCGCCGGATGAGACAGAACACGAGATAATCGGTGAGGCGGCGTCGGTGAGTGCGTAACGCTTGCAATGCTGCGCGGCGGTGTGCCGGAATGATTGCATAGGCCCGATCCAGCACGCGGATGGTCCAGCGAATCTGACGTACCTCGTCACTAGCCAGGCTCCCCGGGCGGGCGCCATAGAGGACGTGGCTCCCGGGTGTATGAAGAAACCGATGTCCCCGCGCAGCCATGCGTAGCCAGAGATCGTAGTCTTCGGCTCCTCCAAGTTCTCGGGCAAAGCCACCAGCCTCGAGAGCCGCTCTCTTGCTCATCAGGGCGGCGTGAACCGCGATGAAGTTACCACGGCATAAGGCGTCCAGAAGGTCGCCCGATCGTTTCGCCGGGCCCGTGGGCACTCCCCACCGGGCGCGTGCGGGCGGCGCGGGCGTGAACGAGTATTCGCAATAGGCAATGTCGAATTGCGGGTGCTCCGCCAGCGCAGCCATCTGCGCCGCGACCTTGTTCGGATCGAGGCGATCGTCGGCGTCCAAGAACTGTATCCACTCGCCGCGAGCCGCCCGCAGCCCGGCATTCCTTGCGGCCGCGAGCCCCCCGTTGTTCTGCCTGATAAGACGAATGTCCCCGCCAAAGCGCTCCTGTAGGAGTCCGGCTGTCCCGTCTGTCGAGCCGTCGTCTACTACGATGACTTCAATGTGGGGGTAGGTCTGAGAAAGCGCGCTCGACACTGCCTCCACAATCCATTCGCGGTCCTGATATGTTGGAATGACCACGCTGACCAGATGATCAATCAACGTAGATGATGCGAGGTCACGCCAGTCGCATTGCCCTGCCTCTGTATCGATGCGGGCCGCCCTCTGAGCGCGGCGGGTCAGGTGCTGGCTCAGGAGCGTGTAGTTGCTGGGGAATGCGGCCATAGCGCTCGCGGCGAGAAGGTGGCGCGGACGGCGCGTGGGGGCGCGCAGGGCCCGGGTCGCGAGCTGTCTACCGTTCGCAGTTTCTCCCGCGCGGAGGAGCAGTCGCGCCAGCGAGAGAAGCATGTCGCCGAACTCCGCACTCGTGAGCTGATCGCCGGGGCTTGCGCCGCGCACGCCCCGCAGGGGCGGGGCGTACTTCTCCGACAGGGTCAAAGCGGCCCGGCGGAGCGCCGCTGCGTCCCTGGAGATGCTGTTGGGAGACAGGTGGACCCGCGCCAAAACGTGCGGAAGGTGGACGAAAGACGTGCGTTTGGAGAGGCGAATCCAGAGGTCCCAATCCTGAAGTCGGGGGAGCCACTCATCAAAACCACCGACAGCCTGAAAAATGGTCCGCCGAACCACAGTGGCCGAGAGCCCGAGGACGTTGCCGCGCAACAGGGTGCGGGTAGGGAGCTCCTGTCCCAGGTCGACCGTTCCAGCCACGTAAGCGGTGCCATCCGCGGCCACTTCAGCGAAGGCGCAAGTCCCGACGCCAGCTCCCGTTTCCCGCACCGCGATAACCTGCTGGAACAGCTTTCCCGGCAGCCATTCGTCGTCGTCGTCAAGGAAAGCCAGGAAGTCGCCCTTCGCCTCTGCAGCGGCATGGTTGCGGGCGACCGCCGCTCCAGCAGCCGAGCCATGTCGCAGGATGCGGATCCTGGCGTCGGCGGCAGCAGCGGTATCCAAGTATTCGCGGGTGCCGTCCCCAGATGCGTCGTCGACAACGAGTACCTCCATGGGAACGCCGCGCTGCGCGAGTGCGCTGGCCAGAGCCCGCTCCAGCAATTTTACCCGGTTTCGAGTGGGGATGATGACCGACACGGCGGGGCCGCTCATTCCCCCGAGATCCCGGCTAGCGGGTCAACGGCGGACCTGAAGCTCGACTCCCTTTTCACCCCTCGACCACTCCACGGGCGGCATCAATGAACCGCGGCTCGAAACGCGCCAAGAGGGCGAGGTAGGCGGCAATGAAGACGAAGGCGGCGACGCTGTCCGTGTGCCAACCGTCGTTTCCCACTGCGAGCGCGACTCCGCCCGCTATTCCCGCCGCGGCGCCCAGAAGCAGCGGGCGCACAGCTGTCCTGAGAAATCTGAGGTCTCCCAAAACGTCACGGATCAGGGGAAATCGAACCATCGGTCCCATGACGGCAAGCTGGAGAATCGAGAACAATGCCCCCCCATAAAGTCCAAAATGCCAGATCAACGCAGGAGCGGTCAGGGCAAGGAACAACACGCTGAGCAGCGACGTGCCGAGGATGTAGCGGGTGCGGCCGTTCAGGATCGCAAGCGCCTGCCAGTGAAAGCCACTGACGCCTCGGATTATGAAAGCTGCAGCGAAGATCCGGACGAGTGGCACCACGGGGACCCATTCTGGGCCATAAAGGAGAAGCACCAGCGGCCTGGCAAGCAATATGATCCCGCCCCCCAGGCCGACGACGAGGATGGCCACGTAGGCCGAAAACTCCGCAAAGACTTCTTTCACTGCACCAGGTGTGTCGCGGAGGTCGGCCATCACGGAAATGGCCAAGCGGCCAATCACGTCGACAAGGGCGAGCAGTTGGGCCGGTACATAGAACGCGATCGTATAGAGACCGAGCCGGCGATCGTCCGTGAAGTAGCGAACGAGGAGGTCGTCTCCCTGGGCTACCAAGAAGCCGAGGAACCCGGCGGCGAGCAGAGGAAGGGCAAAGATCGAGGCGCTGCGCAGTTCCGGAGGTTCGAGTGACAATCGCGGCCGGTATGGCGCCGTGACCCAGGCTACGATGCTCGCAGCCGCGGTCGCTCCGACTTGCGCCGCCACCAAAGTGGAGAGGTGCGCTCGTCCGGCCAGTGCTCCGGCAACCGCCAGGACACTGAAGAGAAGGGGCGTTAGCATGGCCGGGATGTTGGCACGGCCGAGCCGGAGCTGGCGTTCCCAGAGGACCGCAGGCAGCAAGGTGGCGGGGGCGACGAGCGTCAGCGCGAGTATGCGCAGCGGCGCCACACGCGCTTCGACGCGGAAGGTCGTCAGCACCCACGGGGCGATGGCCCAAAGCAAGCCCACCGCGACCAGCGCGGTCGCGAGAGACAGCGTGAACGCCGTGTCGGTTCGTCGCTGCACCTGCCGCAAGTCCGACTGCAGCAGATAGCGATCAAGGCCAGGCGAGAACGCAGTCCCGACGCCGTTCACGATCAGCAGCAGTAACGCCAGGCCTCCCAATGCCTCAGGCCCATACAGCCGCGCCACGACAACCGTCTGAATAAGCAACAGAAGCTTGGTCGCGACTTGAATGACCAGGCGTTGTGCCACGAGCCGAGGCCGTCTGGTAGATTTCGCCTCCATCGAGGGAGCCACGCCCACTCCCATCACCGGCGGCGATCTCGCAACTCGAAGAAGTGATGGTACGGGTTGTCGAACATTCGAAAATCGCGGGTGACGACGAGATCCGCTTCCTGTATTGCGTGCAGTAGGCGAGAGACCGGGTATTCCGCGAGCCCCAGCTCCCAGTAATGCTGACCAGGCTCGGTCAGCCGGGACGCCCTGCGCCACGGATGCGGGACCAGGAACCGACGCTCCCCCAACAGGGGAATCGGAACGAGTGCCCGCAAATATGGCCTCACGTCTGGAACGCTGATCACCGCACCACGGCGAGTAATGCGGGCGATCTCCTTCAGGCCCTCCGCAGCCACAGAGAAAGGCACGTGCTCCAAGACCTCGGCACAAAGGACGACATCCACCGCTTTGTCCGCAATCGGTAGCTGACTGAGGCCCCCGACCACATTTGGGCTGAGAGCAAGATCGCGGTCCACGTTGAAGACCTTTCGGACCCTGCGAGCCAAATAGTCGGAGACGAAGCGATTGCCGATACCAATTTCGAATACTGAATCAGGGCGGAGATCGAGGACCGATTCGATCTGTTGCCAGTAGCTCGCGAACCGCTCGCGCGAATCGTACTGTGGCATCCAATAATGCTTGGCGTCGACCTGGATCTCCCCCGCCCCATAGGCGGGTTCCGCCGGGGTCGCATGGCTCATTCCCCGAAA
>CAVUKA010000005.1:0-651433 GCA_963741945.1 uncultured Gemmatimonadales bacterium
GGTGTTCACGACGGGCGTGTGCTCTGCGGCGGCCGGGTCGGGTAGAACGGCCTTGTAGAGTTTCTTCAGCTGAGAGAAGAGGGCGAGGTACTGCTTCCACGTCGTCTCCGAGGCGAGCATGGCCTCGCGGGCGTCCTGCAGCTTTGCCGTGCGCTCGAAGCCCTCAGAGGAGACGAGGGCATCCACGTCCACTCCCTGGTCCTCGCAGAAGGCGACAGTCCCCTCGAGCTGCTTCTTCAGCTCGCGGACGAGCTCTTCCTTGTCGCGGATGGGCTTCTCGCCGCCCGTCGCGCCGCCGCCGTAAATGGCGAGGGCCTTCTGGAGGTTCCGGAAGACGCCGACGTAGTCGACGATCAGGCCGCTCTGCTTCTCGCCCCACACGCGGTTCGCGCGCGCGATCGTCTGCATGAGCGTGTGGTTCTTCATCGGCTTGTCGAGGTAGACCGTCGAGACGCTCGGGGCGTCGAAGCCGGTCATCCACATGCTGCAGACGAACACGATCCGGAACGGGTCGTCCGGGTCCTTGAACTTCGTCTCCAGGTCCTCCTCCACCATCCGCTTCCGGTGCGGGAGGATGTCGAGACCCTTCGCCTTGAAGTCAGCGATTTCGTTCTGCGCCTGGGAGATGACGACGGCCATGTCCGTCTCTTCCATGAACCGGATCTGGTCGAGCAGATCGTCGCGGCGCTCGCCGATGGAGGTCTGGATCGTCCGCTTCAACTCCTCGAGCTTCCGGCCCCAGTGCTTCTTCACCTTGTCGTACATCCGGACGGCCGTCGGCCGATCGACGGAGACGACCATGGCCTTGCCCTGGTAGCCGCGGCCGAGAAGGTGGTCGACGAGGTCCTCGGCGATCGTCTCCAGGCGCTCGTCGCGGGTGATCAGGTGGTACTCCCGCCCGAACTCCCGCTCCAGCTTCTTCTCCTGCTGCTCGTCGAGCTCCGCCGCCTCGAGGATCTCCTCCATCTCCTCGTTGAAGTGCTCCTCGTTGATGAGCTGGAGCTGGGGATGCGGTTCTCGTAGTAGAGCGGGACCGTCGCCTGGTCCTCGACCGACTGCTGGAAGTCGTAGATGCTGACGTAGTCGCCGAACACCTCCCGCGTCTTCTCCTCACTGGCCATGAGCGGCGTGCCCGTGAACCCGATGAAGGCGGCGTTCGGGAGGGCGGCGCGCATGTTCGCGGCGAGGACGTCGTACTGGGTGCGGTGCGCCTCGTCGGTCATGACGATGATGTCGTCGCGATCCGAGACGAACTCGTCGGTGTTGAACTTCTGGATCAGCGTGAAGACGTAGCGGTGGTTCTCGCGCAGGAGCTGGCGCAGGTGCTCACCGCTGTCCGCCCGCACCGCCTCCTCCGGCTCGGTGACCGCGCCGACGCTCGCGAAGTTCTTGTAGATCTGCTTGTCGAGCTCGAGCCGGTCGGTGACGACGACGAACGTCCAGTTCCCGGGGAGCTTCCGCAGGACCTTCTGGGCGAAGAAGATCATCGAGTAGCTCTTGCCACTGCCCTGCGTGTGCCAGAACACGCCGAGCCGCCCCTGGTTCTCCTCCAGGCTGTGGACCGCCTCGATGGCGTTGTTGACCCCCAGGTACTGGTGGTTCTTCGCCAGCAGCTTGGTGAGCGCGCCGCCCGCGTCCGCGTACAGCAGGAAGTTCTCGACGAGGTCCAGCAGGCGGCTCTTCTCGCACGTGCCGCGGATCACGGTCTCGAGCGATATGACGCCCGGCTCGTCCTCGTCGCTGATCTTCTTCCAGTCGGCGAAGTGCTCCCAGCGGGCGGTCAGCGTCCCGACGCGCGTGTCCACGCCGTTCGAGAGCATGATGAACGCGTTGTACCAGAAGATCTGCGGGATCGTGTCCTTGTAGTCCCGCAGGTTGTCGTCGAAGGCGTTCTTCAGCTGCTTCGTGTGGGCTTTCAGCTCCATCAGGAGCAACGGGATGCCGTTGACGAATCCGACCAGATCCGGCCGGCGCTTGTGCAGCTCGCCCAGGATCCAGAACTGGCGCACCACGAGGAAGTCGTTGGCCTCCGGGTCCTCCCAATCGACCACCCGGACCGTCTCCTCGACCTCGACGCCGTCCTCATCCCTGAACTCGACGTTGACGCCGCCGCGGAGGAGCTCGAAGACCTCGCGATTCGCCTGCGCCAGGCCAAGCACGCTCCTGTCCCGGACGAGCGCCTCCACCGCCAGGTCTATCGCCTCGTGCGGCAGGTGTGGGTTGAGGGCCTGGAGCGCCGGGACCAGCCGCGACACCAGCACCACCTCGCCCGCGTTCGCGCGACCAAAATCACCGCCCGGCCACGTCTCCCCGTACCCATTGGCCGTGTCCCACCCCAGCGCCGCGAAGAGTTCGACGGCGGCAACCTCGAGGGCGTCCTCGGCGTCGGGGTGGTGGGTGGTCATGCCACTGCGGCTTCGGGAGCCTCGTCCAGAGCTACTGACGTCGATCTCCCCGGATACGAGTTTGGGAAGGAGGAGGTCCCGGGTCTCGCGGAGGATCCGATTCTTCTCGGATCAAGACCTTCTGCTGCTGTAAAAGCGGTTCAGTACCTGGTGAAATTCCACCAGCACCCTCTGTTCGGAAGCAGAATGGGTGCACTGCTGGAAGTCGGCCACATTCACCGCCGGGTAAGCAGAACCACGCGTGTGATTGACAAGGTAGTCCGTGAACTGCGGGTGGCGTATGGAGGTACAGTAGCTGAACGGCACCACATCGCTGAGAGAACAGCAAACCCTGTGAGATGCGACTGTATTCGCGTCGGGCCGAAGCACGAGGCTGAATGCCCTCAGGTTGGGACGCACCGTTGACCAGATAACATCGCCGTGCTTGAACGATCCGTACGTGCCCGGCTGGGCGCATCCTCCCAACTGATTCGCTCGATCTCATCAATTCGACCCTGCGAAACGCCGGAAATGTTGATGTAGCTGATCGGTCTGGCGCGCCGCCCGATTGATAGAGCGAGCGTTCACGTCAGCGACTTCGCCGACCGTCGACACCTTCCACCCCTCTGGAATCGGCCCCAACTCCGACTCCACCATCTCCACCTGCTCGTGGCCGGGAAAGCGGAAGTTCACAAACCACTCCCGGTAGATCGCCTGCGCCATCTCCTCCAGGATTGCGATCCGGCGGGTGTTATTCTCGATGAGGTCGTCGTAGCCGGAGAGGAATCTGCGATTCGCTGTTCGTGCGGAAGCGGACGACCTGAACCGGGACGCTGCGCAGGATGACGTGTTCAGGTTCGGCATCGTGGTGCCGACGGCCCGGTTGTACATCCAATCAACGCAGAAGGCGCAGATAGGTAGTAATCCAGAAACATAGGATCCAGAACGTCTGTCCAGGCTGATACGAAGACGATCCTGTCGCTGCAAAGCCATCCGCCTCCTTAGACGTGATACGCGTGGCGGCCAATGTCGCCCCTGCGCCCATAGACAATGTCACCCTACGCGCAAGCGGTGCTGTGAGACGCACTCACATGGCCGCTGTCACCCGAGCGATTTGCTCCGTGGAGATCTTGTCGATCCACGATGTCCTGCGAGCATGACGACCGGTGTACCGCGGGAAGAATGGTCCGAGCTGTGCAACTGAGAACCGCAGCGGACCCGTTCTGATCGTACCGTCGACTTCGCTCGCATACCTCGCCCAGTGTCCGCGTCTGCCAAATCATACCGCCACCGAGTTCAACAGGGCCGACACATTCAGCGCCGATCCGCTCCTCCAGTCTCCCGCGCCTCCGCGTTCAGCCCCTCCAGCTCTTCGTTCAGCTCCTCCAGCCGCTCATAGAAGTCGAAGTCCTCCTCCTCCCGCTCCCGCACGCCCACGTACCGTCCTGGATTCAGGCTCCAGTCCTGCGCCTCGATCTCCTCTCGCGTCTTCACCGCACAAAGCCCCGGCACGTCCTGGTACTCGCCGTCGGGGAACCGCTCGGCGAGCATGTCCGCGCTCCCGGCCCGGTCCTCGGGCTCCTCGCCCCGGTAGAGCCGGACGATGTTGGCGATGAACTCGAGCTGCTCGGGCGTGAAGTCGCGGTGCGCGCGGTCCACCTGGTTGTAGATCTGCCGGGCGTCGATGAAGAGCACCGTATCCTCGCGCTCCGTTCCCTTCTTCCCCTTGTCGAGGAACCAGAGCGTGCAGGGCAGCGTCACGTTGAGGAAGAAGTTGCTGCCGATGGCGATCATGACGTCCACGGCGCCGCTCTCGATGAGCTTGCGACGGATCTCGCGCTCGGAATGGCGGGCGTCGCTGGCGGAGTTGGCCATGACGAAGCCGGCCCGGCCGTGGTCGTTGAGCGCGCTGTAGAACTCCTGGATCCACAGGTAGTTGGCGTTGTCCACCGTCGGCAGGCCGAACGGGTAGCGCGGGTCTCCCTTGATCTTCTCCCTGTCCACGCCGTTCACGTTGAACGGGGGATTGGCGAGGACGAAGTCGAAGCGGCCGACGCAGTCGTGGACGTTCTCGTAGTAGGTGTTCGCCTGCTTGATCTCGCCGGAGAGCCCGTGCACGGCGAGGTTCATGCGGCAGAGCCGGACGGTCTCGGCGACGCGCTCCTGGCCGTAGATCGAGATCTCCGACTGCGGGTTCGCCTGGTGGTTCTCGACGAACCGGGCGCTCTGGACGAACATGCCGCCGGAGCCGCACGCCGGGTCCAGGATCCGGCCGTGGAAGGGCTCGATGACCTCGACCATGAGCCGTACGAGCGAGGTGGGCGTGAAGAACTCGCCGCCCCGCTGGCCCTCGGACATGGCGAACTTGCCCAGGAAGTACTCGTAGATCCGGCCGAAGACGTCGCCCTCAACGTCCATGGGGATCCCGGAGAACGTCTTGAGCAGCGCGGCGATGGTGTCGTTGTCCAGCCGGAGGTAGGTCTTCGGGAGGACGTCCTTCAGCTCCGGGTTCTCCTCCTCGATGGCCTTCATGGCCTCGTTCACGGCCTTGCCGAGATTCTCGCCCTCCGGCAGCGTCCAGGAGGGTGCTGAACCGCGCCGACTCCGGCAGGTAGAGGACGCCGCGGGCCTGGTAGTCGGCCTTCCCGATCTTCCGACGGCTCCCCGCCTCGTTGGCTTTCGCCGAAAGCTCCTCGTGCGCGTGCTGGAAACGGTGCTCGGCGTAGCGGAGAAAGATCAGCCCCAGAACAGGCGGGCCATACTCGGACGAGCGCAGCTTCGAGTTCGCTCGGAGCTGGTCAGCGGCCTCCCAGAGGCGATTGTTCAGATCGCGAATATCAATGCTCACGCGGCAACCTTCGCAGATGTAGACAGATGCGTTTTCAGGCGCGGGCAGGGGGTTGGAGACCGGAGGGTCGACCCGCGCTCGATCAAGATGGGCTCCCCCTGTGACACCCGCAACAAAACGAAGGGGAGGCGGCGCCGTCCCCGGCGCCGCCTCCCCTTCTTCCCGCCCCTACCGGCCTCCCGATCGAAATTACGAGAGAGCGTGCAACGAATTACGAAACAGCTCGCTCAACAATTACGAGAGACCGAGTAAACCCACACACGTATCTCCGCGACTACGAATCACGTGACCTTCAGGCAATACCCCCTAATGCTGCACGGTGTTGATCATGTCGAAGATCGGCAGGTACATGGCGACGATCATGCCGCCGACGATGCCGCCGAGGAACACGATCATGATCGGCTCGAGGGCGCTGAGGAGCGCTTCGACGGCCTGGTCGACTTCCTCGTCGTAGAAGTCGGCGATCTTGGTAAGCATCTCGTCGAGGCCGCCGGTCTGCTCGCCGACGTGGATCATGGAGACGACCATGGGCGGGAAGACTTCGGCGCGCTTGAGCGGCTCGGCGATGGTTTCACCGCCGGCGATGCTGGTGCGGCTGGCCATGACGGCGTCCTGGATGACGCGGTTGCCGGCGGTGCGGGCGGTGATCTCGAGGCCATCGAGGATGGAGACGCCGGAGGAGACCAGGGTGCCGAGGGTGCGGGTGAAGCGTGCGACGGCGGTCTTCCTGAGCAGGGGTCCGATGATGGGGACCCTGAGGAGGAGGCGGTCGATGACGAGCTGACCGTTGCTGGTCTTGTAGTAGGTCCGGATGCCGATGACGAGGGCTGCGATCACGGCGAGGACGATGTACCAGTAGGACTGGAGGCCTTCGGAGAGCCCGATGACCACGCGGGTGGGCGCGGGCAGGGGGACGCCGGCGCTCTCGAACATCTCCTGGAAGGTGGGGATGACCACGATCAGGAGGGTGGCGACGGCGCCGATGGCGACGAGGAAGATGACGGCCGGGTAGACCATGGCGCCCTTGATCTTGCGCTTGAGGGCGTCGTTCTTCTCGAGGAAGACGGCCAGGCGGAGCAGGATGACGTCGAGGATGCCGCCCACCTCGCCCGCGGCCACCATGTTGACGAAGAGGTCGGTGAAGACCTTGGGATGGTTGCGGAGCGCGTCGGCGAGGGTGTTACCGCTCTCGACGTCGTGCTGGACCTGCTCGATGACCCTGGCGAGGGCCTTGTTCTCGGTCTGTCGCGCGAGGATGTCGAGCGACTGGACGAGCGGCAGCCCGGCGTTGATCATCGTCGCGAACTGGCGGGTGAAGATGACGATGTCGCGGGTCTTGATCGGGTTGCCGATGGCGATGTTGAGGCTCAGCGATGCCTTCTTCTGGTCGATCTTGACCGGGATCATCTTCTGCCGGCGCAGGAATCCAACGACCTCCTCGCGGGTGGGGAGGTCGATCTCGCCACGCTGGAGCGTCCCGGTGGTATTGCGGGCGGAGTAGGTGAAGGTCGGCATGGTTCAGGCTGCCTCTCTGGTGTTGGGTTCCGCGCGTTCCATCACGCGGTGGGAACGGACTCGCCCAGGAGCCGGAGCAGCTCGTTGGGGTCGGAGGAATGCCGCATGGCTTCGTCCCGGGTGACGTCGCCTGCGATCACGAGCTGGGCGAGAGAGTCGCTCATGGTCTGCATCCCGTGCTTCTTTCCCGCCTGGAGGATGCTGTAGATCTGGTGCACCTTGTCATCGCGGATGGTGGCGCGGATGGCGGGTGTGGCCACCATGATCTCGAGCGCTGCGACGCGGCCCTTCCCGCTCTTGCGGGGGACGAGCGTCTGGGTGATGACGCCCTCCAGCACGAACGCGAGCTGGGCGCGCACCTGGCTCTGCTGGTTGGAAGGGAAGACGTCGATGATGCGGTTGATGGTCTCGGCGGCGGAGTTGGTGTGCAGCGTGGCGAGGGCCAGGTGTCCGGTCTCGGCGATGGTGAGCGCGGCGGAGATGGTCTCCAGGTCGCGCATCTCGCCGATGAGCACCACGTCGGGGTCCTGCCGGAGCGCGTACTTGAGGGCGTTGGCGAACGAGCCGGTGTCGGCGCCCACCTCGCGCTGGTTGACAATGCTCTTCTTGTGCCGGTGGACGAACTCGATGGGGTCCTCGACCGTGAGGATGTGGCCGGGCTCCTCGCGGTTGATCTTGTCGATCATGGCGGCGAGGGTGGTGGACTTGCCGGAGCCAGTGGGGCCGGTCACGAGGACGAGCCCCTTGGGGCGGTCGGCGAACTTCGCCACCACGGGCGGCAGCCCGAGCTTGTCGAAGGTCAGGATCTCGTAGGGGATGGCGCGGATGACCACAGTGACGCAGCCGCGCTGCTTGAAGACGTTGCCGCGGAAGCGGGACAGGTTCTGGATGCCGAAGGAGAAGTCGAGCTCGTCGTCGGTCTCGAAGCGCTTCTTCTGGTTCTCCGTGAGGATGGAGTAGGCCAGGTTGAGCGTGTCCTTGGCGTCCAGCTCCTTGGTGACGGTCTGCGCGGGGATGATGGCGCCGTCGACGCGCACCATGGGCTGCTGCCCCGCGGTGAGGTGCAGGTCGCTTGCGTTCCGCTGGATCATCTCCTCGAGGAGGCCGCGGAGGTTGAGCTGCTTCCCCTGCTGCGGGGGTGCGGTCTGCGTGGTCATTGACCGGATGTCTCCTTGATGACTTCCTCGAGAGTGGTGATGCCGCGCTCCACCTTGCGCATGCCGTCCATGCGCAGCGTGAGCATGCCGTCGTCGAGCGCCTGCTGGCGGAGCTCGTCCACGCTGGCGCCCTGCATGATGAGCTTGCGCAGCTCGGAGCTGGCGGCCATGACCTCGTAGAGCCCCTGCCGCCCCTTGTAGCCGGTGCCACCGCACTCGTCGCACCCCTCGCCCTTGTAGAACGTGGTGGCGCGGTGGTTGTCCGGGACGCGGGCGGCGGCGAGGTACTCTTCGCTGTAGCTCGCTTCCGCCTTGCACTTGGTGCAGATGCGTCGGACCAGGCGCTGGGCGGTGATGACGTTGAGCCCGGCGGCGACGTTGAACGGCTCGAGGCCCATGTCGATCATGCGCGTGATCGTGGAGGGCGCATCGTTGGTGTGGAGGGTGGAGAGCACGAGGTGGCCGGTGAGGGCGGCCTTGATGGCGATGCCGCCGGTCTCGATGTCGCGGATCTCACCGACCATGATGATGTTCGGGTCCTGGCGCAGGAAGGCCTTGAGCGCGGCCGCGAAGGTCATCCCGATCTCGTTGCGGACCTGGACCTGGTTGATGCCGTGGAGGTTGTACTCGACCGGGTCCTCCGCGGTCATGATGTTGACCTGCTCGTCGTTGATCTTGGAGAGCGCGGAGTAGAGGGTGGTGGTCTTGCCGGAGCCGGTGGGGCCGGTCACGAGCACCATGCCGTAGGGCTGCATGATGGCGTGCATGAAGTCCCGCTCGGCCTTCGGCTCGAAGCCGAACTTCTCCAGGTCCAGCGTCAGGTTGCCCTTGTCCAGGATGCGGAGCACGATCTTCTCGCCGAAGATCACGGGCAGGGTGGAGACGCGGAAATCCACGACCTTGTTCTTGACCTTCAGCTTGATGCGGCCGTCCTGCGGCACGCGCCGCTCGGCGATGTTCAGGTCGGCCAGGATCTTCACGCGTGACGTGAGCGCCGCCTTCATCTTCAGGGGCGGCTTCATGATCTCGCGCAGCGCGCCGTCGATCCGATAGCGGATGCGGATCTCGTTCTCGTACGGCTCGATATGGACGTCGCTCACGCCCTTGAGCACGGCGTCGGTGAGGATGCCGTTGATCAGCTTGACGACGGGGGCGTCCTCCACCTGCGCCTTGAGCGCCGCCTCGCTGAACTCGTCCTCCGTCTCCTCGATGACCTCGATGCCGCCATCATCGATCTCGTCGAGGATGTCCGCCAGCGCGTCATCCTCCTGCTTGCCGTAATAACCGTCGATGTGGCGCTTGAGCGTGAACTCGCCGGCCACCACCGGCTCGATGTCGTGGCGAGTGACGAAGCGGAGCTGGTCCAGCGTGCCCGGGTCCGCCGGGTTGGCCATGGCCACGGTGAGCGTGCGGCCCACGCGGCGGAGCGGAAGGACCAGGTGCTTGTGGGCGATGTCGGCGGGGACCAGCTTCAGGATCCGCGCGTCGACCTGTACCTTGGCCATGTCGACGGCGGGAACGCGGTACTGCCGGCTGAGCGTCCTCGCCAGCTCGTCCTCCTGCAGGAATCCGAGCTTGATCAGCGAGAAGCCCAGGCGTGTGCCGTTCGCGCGCGCGTCCTGGAGCCCTCCCTCCAGCTGGTCCTGGGAGATGAGCCCTTCTCTGAGCAGAATGGTGCCCAGACGGTCCGTTGTGCTCGTCTGCGTCGCCATGGCCGCGTTGTTGGATCGGTTGATGCGAGATTGGCCGAAGGCCCCGGGGAGATGGCCAAAGCTAGATCGTCCCGGGGTGACCGGTCAAGCCTTTGTGCATCCGACAGTTCTACAGCCGGTTCCCCGTTCAGTCCACCCGCAGGCGACGGCGCAGCCGGGCCAGCGTCGCGGGGCCGACTCCCCGCACCGCCAGCAGCGAGTCCACCGCGGGGAACGGCCCGGCCGAATCCCGGTACGCCGCGATCCGCGCCGCGAGCGTGGGACCGATGCCTGGCAGCGTCGCCAGCTCGGCCACGGTCGCGGTGTTCAGGTCCAGGATGCGGTCGGCCGGCGCGGGCCCGCCAGGCCCCGCGCCCGCTGGCGCGGCCGGACGGCGAGCGCGCCGGGCGGGGGCCGCCCCGCCCCGCACTTCCAGGTGTGGCGCCAGCCGCTCCAGCGTGGCCGCGCCCACGCCGCGGACGCGCGTGAGCGCCTCGATGGATTCGAACGGCCCGTTCCGCTGGCGATCCTCCACGATCCGGAGGGCCAGGGCGTCGCCCACGCGCGGCAGGCGGGTGAAATCGGCGGCGGCCGCGCGGTTCAGGTCCAGGCGCTCGCCGGGGGCGAGGGGTCGGTCGGCGCGCTCGGCGCTGTCGAGGGCGGCCTCGCTGGCGGCGATGTGGGCGGCGAAGTCGAGGCCGGAAGCGGGCGCGGGAACGGGGTCGCGGAGCGTGGCGAGGCGCACTGCGGCGGAAAGGAAGAGGAGCGCGGCGATGAAGGCCAGCGCCCGCTCCTCGTCGCGCGTGAGCTTCACGGCCGGCTCCCGCCGGCCGTGTCCGGGCTATCCGCCCCGGTAGATGAGCTCGGCGAGGGTGGCGCCCACGGCATCGAGGCCGGTGGGGGCCACGTGGTCGAGGTCGTCCTCGAGCGTGTGCCAGTAGACGTTCCCGGGGCCGTAGTCGAAGTCGATGATGTCGATGGTGTGGATGCCGGCCTGGTTGAGTGGGATGTGGTCGTCGCCGATTGCGGGGCCCGTGGTGCGCGGGAAGAACGCGCCGTATCCGAGCCGCTCGGCCATGCGCCACACGCGCTCCACCACTTCCGGCGCGTACTGCTGCGAGTACTGCTCCTGCGGGTACATCGGGTTCTGGTCGGCGACCATGTCCACGAGCACGCCGTAGAGCGGCTCGTAGCCGGGCGCCAGGTGCCCGGCGAAGTATTCGGCCCCCAGGTACATGTAGTCCGGCGCATAGTCCTCTCCGTCCACGAAGAGTAGGTCCACGCCGATGGGAGGCGAATGGCTGGAGAGGACGTTCGCAAGCTCCAACAGGACGGCCGTCCCGCTGGCCCCGTCGTTGGCGCCGGGGATGGGCGTGTTCCGGTCCGCGGGGTCCTGGGCGTTGTCGGCCGTGGGACGGGTGTCCCAGTGCGTGAGGAGCAGCACTCGCGTGGGCAGGTCCGGGCGGAAGCGGGCGAAGACGTTGGTCAGCTCCAGCGTCCGTCCCCCCGGCCCCGGGTGCGTGAACTCCTGCATGACCACGGTGTCGGCGCGCTCGCGCAGGAACGACGCCATCCACGCCAGCTGCTTCGCGTGCCCTTCCATCCCGGGCACCCGCGGTCCGAACGCCACCTGGCGACGCAGGAGCGCCATGGCCGAGTCGGCATCGAACGGCGGCGCCAAACGCTCCTCCCTCGTGATCCGTTGCGACGACGTCACCGCCTTCTCCGCCCCTTCCCCATCCGAGCACGCAGCCGCCAGCGCGAGCGCCACGAGCGCGAGCGCCACCGATCCCGTTCGCCTGACACGACGATACCCGTTCAACGTCCCCTCCGTATCCTCTGATCCTGTGCCCGGGCCGCACCCCCGCGGCGTGGCGGGGCTCGGGTCACCCCTAGAGCACCCCCGCCTGCATGTTGAACTGTCCGAACAGCCCGAGCTGGAACTGGCTGGAGCCCGCCAGGGTGCCGATGAAGCTGCGCCGGTCCACGTAGCTGCCCTGCAATCCCACGTCCAGCTGCCGTACCAGCGTGGAGATGGAGATGTTCAGCCGCCGGTTCAGGTAGTCGACGAAGTCGGTACACTCCGCCGCCACGCGGTTGCCCTCCGCCCGACATTCCCGCTGGGCCTGGTAGTCGTACCCCAGCGTGAGCCGGATCGGCTCGCTCAGACCGCGTCCCGCCAGCACCGCGGGCGCGGCGAACCGGCCGCTCACGTCGAGGGAGTGGGTCTGGGCGTGCTCCGCCGTGGTGCCCGCCGGATCGCGTCCATCGCCGCGCGTGCGCGACGCAATGTAGGCCAGCGAAAGGCCGCCCGCGAACGACAGTCGTACTTCCAGCGGGATGGTGTTCTCGCCGATCCGGTGCACGCGCGTGACGGGCCCGAGGAGGCGCAGCTCGCGGACGGTGCGGACGTAGCCGGTGGCGAAGGACCAGCCATCCAGCACGCGGGCGAGGGAGGGTGGCACGGGCAGGTCGCGCAGGTTGAGCTGCACGTCGGGCCAGGACCGCTCGCCCTGGTCGCGGCGTCCGGCGCGCAGGTCGTACACCCGGGTGAGCGTGCGGCCGTAGCCGATGTCGAGGGTGGCGGACGCCCCCAGGCGCAGCCCCGATCGCGCCCGGAACCCGTCGGTCTCCAGCGCCGTGGCCGCCGTGTCCCCGTCCACGTAGCGGAACCCACCCAGCGCGCCCAGCCCGACCTGGTACCCCCACCCCGGTGCCGCCAGTTCCCGGTCGAAGCGCGAGCCCACCGCGTCCGTCCACGCCAGCTCCAGCGGCTGGAGCGGCGAGGTGGCGGCGAGCAGGATGCGGGACAGGAGACCGGGCGCCGCCGTGGCAGTGGCCGGGCGTGCCCCCGTGGAGTCGGCCGGTGCGGGGCGGGCGGAGTCCTGCGCCGCGTGCGACGCCGGCCCCGGCGCCGCCTCGCCCCCGCCGGCGCCGAGCACGGACGAGAGCGCCGCCGCCGGGTCGAACAGGACGCGGCGGCTGAGGCGCCGCTCGGTGTTGAACGTGCGCTCGAGCTCCGCCGTGGTGCCGTCGGGGCCATCCACGAGCTCGACATGGGAGGGCTCCCGGCGCTGGCCGAACTGGCTGGTCCAGCTCAGGGAAGGGCGGAGCCAGTCCGCGAGGACGGGGGCGTAGGCGAGGTCCGAAGTGACCACGCGGTCCCGCTCCCATCCCAGCGGCACGCCGGCGATTTCGGTCCGGGCGCGGACCAGCGCTTCCTGCTGCGCGGCCACGGGCGTGGCGCGGACCGGGTCGAGGATGTCGCGGCCGGAGGTCACGGCGATGTGTCCGCTCAGCGATTCCAGAGGTCGGAACGCCACGCGCGCGCCACCCTCGAGAGTGCGGCGGGGCGAGCGGAGCGGCTGGACATCGGCATCGCCCGGTCGCTCGAGCACCTGGTCGTAGCGCCACACGGCCGCGTCCTCGCCCGTGAACTCGCCGGAGAGCCCGAGGCGCTCGGGCGTGAGCCGGAGGTGCGCGTCGGTGAGCCGGTGGAAGAACTCGCTCCGCTCCAGGCGAGCCGGGGCGAGCCAGCGCAGCGCGTTCTCGATGAAGGCGGGGACGATGTCCAGCTCCACGGGCGCCACGGTCCGATCCACGTCCACGCCCCCGTCCACACCGTTGAGCCGCGACGCAGTGGTGACCACGTCCTCGCGCATGCGGCTGTACCCGAGGTGGAGCGACGTCCCGTCCACCACGGCGGAAAGCAGCGGATTCTCCGTGGGCGTGGTCTTGCGGAGCGCCACGGCCACGCGCTGGTGCGATGTCCCGGTCCCGCGCAGCCCGGGCAGCTGGTCCGCCCGCACGTCGGTGCCCTGGAGGAAGATGGGGGCGAGCGATCTGCGGTCGTACGTGACGGTCACGGGCATGGCCAGCCCCCACGACTCCGGGGCGAAGCGGCCCAGATCCGCCGTCGTGGCCACGCGCAGGTCGCCGCTGGTCTCGTACGGGGCCGCGTCATCGAGCTGGCGGAAGCGGCCGCCCCGGCCGCCGTAGGAGAGCGAGGCGGAAAGGAAGCCGCCGGCCGTGAGGCCCACGTCGAGGCGGCCGGCCATGCCCGTGGCCCGGGCGCCCGCGTCCAGCCGCAGGTCGTCCATCCACACTTCGCCATCGGACGCGCCGGCACCGTCGTTGTACACGGCGAACGTCAGCTCCCGGACGGCCGCCAGGTTGGGCGCGCGCGCCCGGTCCTCCAGCACCACGGCGTACGTGCTGTCCTCGCTCCAGACGGTGAGCGGGCCCGCGCCATCGGCCAGGCGACGCTCCGCTTCGGCTTTCAGCGCGAACCACTCGGCGAAGTCCACCTCGTGCTCCGGCAGCCAGTCCTCCGGGCTCACGTTGCCGCCGCCCGCCAGCGGCCGCAGGCGCGTCTGGTAGAGATAGTAGTTGCGGGCGTCCGTCCCCAGCTTGACCAGCAGCCGGTAGTCGCCTTTCGGGCCCCAGCGGCCGGCGCGTGGAACGGCCCAGAAGCGGAGCTTGCGGTAGTCCAGGAAGCTCCGGGGCTGCTGCGGGTAGCGGTAGTAGACCTCCGCCCGCTCCCCCGCCGGCAGGCCGTCCCAGCTCAGGCGCAGCGACTTCTCGTTGTACTCCACCCCGCTGGCGCCGAGCACGGACTTCGGGTCCTGGAGCTGCTCCTGCACGCCCGGAGGCGAAATGTAGGCGGAGCCGTCGGTCAGCCGGCTCACGGAGCCCACGCGCAGCGCGGTCGTGGCCGCGCCGCTCCCGGGCGCGTCCTCGAGGAGCCCGCCCAGGATCCCCTGGATGTCGCGCTTCGTCCAGCGGGACCCGGCAATGCGGAGCCGGGCGAGTGCCAGCGTGCCCACGCCGCCGGACTGCTTGACCACGGTCAGCCGCAGCTGCTTGATGTAGCGCCAGGTGGCCTCGCTGGCCCCGTTCAACCCCGTGCCGCTCCCGCCCCGGAGCGGGATGCGGAAGAGGCGGAACGCCGTCCCGGTGGCGGTCTGGTCCCGGACCAGGTACGGGGACGCCTGGCCGAGGGGGATGACGTAGCGGAAGAGCGGCCCGTCCGACGCGTCCAGAACGCCGTTGCCGTTCAGGTCCTCGGTGTCGGGGCGGCCATTGTCCACGGTGCAGTTGGCCCGGGGATCGCCGAGCGGCACCGGCTTCAGCCGCTCGGCTTCGCACGACTGGGCCCAGAGGCCCTGCCGGTCGTCGTCGGGGCCCCACACGTCGCGGAGCGCCAGCGACGCCTCCTCGTCGAGGACGCCACGCCCCCACGGCCGGCCGAACGCCCCCGTCCCCTCACGGGCGCCCGTCGAGTCGAAGTAGAACGCGTCCTCGCTCACGGTGCCGAGGTCCACGACCAGCACGGCATCGCCCATGTTCGCAGTGTACGGCGCCGCGTAGAACTCCAGGTACTCGGAGCGGGAGAGGTCGCGCCCGGTGGTGCTCAGCACGGTGGTGATGGAGCGCCAGTGGGGGAGCGGCGCGGTGGTCGTGGGCAGACTGCGCATGGTCAGGTGCAGCACGGGCTCCGAGAGTCGGGCGCCGGCGAACGCGATCTTCTGGTCGATGTGGTCGGGGGTCAGGAAGCCGAGCTCACGGTCGTCGGAGAGGTAGCGGTCCTGCCAGACCAGCGATGCGGCGTTGGCGACGCTGGGCGGCCACGGCAGCTGCGGCACGGCGGTGGCGTCCTGGGGCGCGCTCCCGAGCTTCCACTCGCGCGCGTCGAGGGAGAGCGGGACCTCGTCCGTGGCCTCGAAGTCGTCCAGGTACGTGGCGCCCTGCCGGTTCGGGTCCGGCGACGACAGCGCCAGCTCGCCGGACACGTCCATGCGGGCCGCCGAGTCGGCGCGGAGCCCGGGCACGGCGGCCAGCGCGCGCGCGAGCCAGTCGGCCTCGAACGCCATGCGGCCGCTGGCGCCGCCCAGCAGCACGGCGCCGGGCGTGGTCCCCAGCTGCGGCCGGGCCACGATGGCCTGCTGCGCCCGGTACAGACCCATCAGGTTGAGCTCGCCGTACCGTCCCAGCGGCGATGTGGCGTTCAGCCCGAGCACGCTGGTGGGCGCGATGTCGAAGATGGCGTTCTGCTCCCAGCTGGCCCGGATCACCGCGTCCGGGTTCCCGCCCAGCACGGATGCGGGGTCCAGGAACGTGACGAGCCCGAGGTCGTAATCGATGACGTAGTCCTGCCCCCGCAGCAGGAGCCGGTCGTCCACCGTGATCCGCTCGCTTCCCTGCCGGATCCCGAACGCCCCCAGGTTGAAGCTGCTGAGCAGCCCCTCCAGCTGCACGCGGTAGCGGAAATTGAGCCGGAAGCGGCTGCTCCCCCGTCGCACCACGGGATCCGGCTGCTCGTAGATGGCCGGGTTCGCGTCACCGCCCAGGACCGCGGCCGCCTCGGCCGCGCTCAATCCTTCCGCGGGCACGGGCGGCGGTCGGGCGAACGGCTGGAGTGTGGGGAACACGATGAACGTGCCGCGCAGCGCCGCCTGCCCCACCGTCTTCAGCTCGGCACCCGGGCGGAAGAGATGGGCCAGGTCCATGACGTCGGCGGGCGCGTCGTCATCCAGCCCGAGGAGGCGGAGGAACGGGATCCGGTCCGAGCCGCGCTGCTCGAACGTGACGCCGCCTGCCAGGTGGCCGAGCGAGATGGTGAGCGCCAGCGACGAAGTCTCCACGTCCGCCGAGCTGTCCAGCCGATAGACCTGGTGCATCTCGTACGGCCACGTGTCCTGCCCCGGCTGGTGCACGGTGACCGGGCCGCGGATCAGCCGCAGCTCCGGCGTGCGGCCCGCCGGCACCGTCTCGGGCGACGGGTCGCCCACCACCACACCCGTGTCCGTCACGTACGTCACCGCCAGCGACTCGTCATCGCGCAGCGGCGCCCGCAGGGCGATCCAGAGGCCGCTGGAATGGAGGTAGTAGTCCTGCCCCGGCTCCAGCAGGGTGAAGAGCCCGCTGTGGTGGAGCGACCCGTCCGGGGACACCGCATTCGCCAGGAACTTCCCCGTCCTCGCCTGGTCCGCGTACTGTGCGGCGCTCGCGCCCTCGTCTCGGAAGACCGCCAGGCGACCCCGGGCGGGGCGCAGCGACGCCGGCGCGTCCCCGGCGCGCAGCGTGAGCACGTCCACGTGCGGCGCGCCGGAGAGCCGCGACGGGTCCACCAGGAAGAAGAACTGGCCGCTGACGTAATCGGCGTCGTCGAGCACCAGCTCCTGCTCCTGCACCAGCCCCTCGGCACCCTGGCCGCCCAGCCGGAACTCCCGCGTGGCGACGTTCCCCTTCTGCTGCGCCCAGAGCGCTTCCACTTTCGCGGGCCCCACCTGCGCCGCCGCCTTGAACCCGAAGTTGCCCGCCGGGATCCCCTGCGTCAGGTACCGCGACGCGGGCAGGTCGATGGACACGTCGCCCATCTCCACGCGCTGGAGCAGCTCCCCCGGCTCCCCCTGGTAGTAGACGCTGATATTGTTCGCCGCATCGAACTCGCGCCGCTGATCGTAGTCCACGTCCACGTGGAGCCGGTCCGTGATCGTTCCGCCCACCTGCACTCCGAATTGGACGTCCGGACGCAGCTGCGGCAGGACGCCCGGGCTGCAGTTGAGTCGGAGACCCGGCTCGCACGGACGGTACTCGTTCCACACGCCCCCCAGGTCCCCACGCCCCTCCACGCGCAGGTGCAGGTCCGCGACGTCCTGAACCGCCTGCGCCAGATGGAGCTCCCGCAACCCGGCGCCGGGGGAAGCGCCGCTGGCGGAGAGCGTGTCCCCCGCCGACGCGCCGGTCCGGGACACCACGCTGCCCCGTGGCGCGGGCAGCGCGCCCGGCGATCGGCGCGGCGCCGTCCAGCCGGCGGCGTCCGGCCACAGCGCGACCGGAACCGGCGAACCCGGGTACAACGGTCCGGACGCGCTGCGGGGGCTCGCGGTCGGCACGCGCATCGGGCGGAGGAGGCCGGCGGCCGGGAGTGGGGCCAGTCCGATGCGCAGCCCGGGCGGTGCCGGGGCGGCCATCAGCTCGGCGGCCGTGAGCGTGATGCCGGATCCAGGACGCGCGGGGGCTTGCGCGTGGGCTCGACCCACGGCGAGGAGCACGATGAGGGGCAGGAACTTCTTCACCGCATGCCTGGTTCTATGTGCGCCCGTTGCTCCCGCGCAAGGCAGGGTTCCGTCGTGGACAGTGCTGTTGTAGAGGGTGGAACCGTTCGATACTATAGCGATTTACGCGACCGCAGGACAACGAGCCGCGCATGCGGATTCTGACACGATACATACTGAAATCCCACGTCGGGCCCTTCCTGTTCGCGCTGGGCGTGCTCAGTGGGATCCTCATGATCAACACCGTGGCCCGGCGGATGGAAACGCTGGCGGGCAAGGGACTTCCGTGGTCCGTGATGGCGGAGGTCTTCGTCCTCTCGCTTCCGCACATCCTGGCGCTCACACTGCCCATGGCCGTGCTGGTTGCCACGCTCTACGCGTTCAGCGCGCTGGCGGCGGACAACGAGATCACGGCGCTGAAGGCCAGCGGCGTGAACCTGAACCGGCTGCTGCTGCCGCTGCTGCTGGTTGCCATCCTGTTCGGCGGCGGGATGATGTGGTTCAACGACTACCTGCTGCCGGAGACGAACCATCAGCTGAAGATCCTGCTGATGGACATCCAGCGGAAGTCGCCCACGCTGTCGCTGAAGGAGCAGACCATCAACCCGATCCGCACGGGTGGGAGCGCGCGTGCGAAGTACTACCTGCAGGCGGCGAAGATCCGTCCGGCCACGAACCGGCTGACGGACGTGGTGATCTACGACTTCAGCGAGCCGCGGCAGGAGCGGACGGTGTACGCGGACAGCGGACAGATGGCGTTCAACTCGGACCAGACGGACCTCTTCCTGACGCTGTACGACGGGTGGATCAACCAGATCGACAATGATTCGCCGGAGCGCTTCGTCCGCAGCTTCTTCGACCAGTACCGGATCCAGATGCGGGGGGTGGGGAACGAGCTGACGCGCTCGGACTCCAGCGCCACGCGGACGGACCGGGAGATGTCGCTCGGCATGCTGCGGGACCGCGCGACGACGTCGGAGCTGAAGCGGGACACGCTGGAGACGGAGCTGGCGCAGCTGACCACGAGCGCGGTGGACCGGATCCTGGAGGGCCCATCGGCGGCGGAGCTGGGCACGGACCGGCCGGGGCGGCGGCTCCCGGCCTGGCAGGAGCGGATGGGGAGCGTGGGCGCCGGGGACACGATCTTCGACGAGTACACGCGCCGCACGTTCGTGGAAGTCTCCTCGCTGAACGCGCGCGCCGAGCAGCTGACGCGGATGGCGGACAGCTACATGGTGGAGTACCACAAGAAGTTCGCCATCTCCTGGGCCGTGATCGTGTTCGTGCTCCTGGGCGCGCCCATCGCCGTTCGCTTCCCGCGCGGCGGCGTGGGACTCGTGATCGCCGTGTCCATTGTCATCTTCTCCATCTACTACGCGGGGCTGATCGGCGGCGAGAGCCTGGCGGATGACGCCGTCATCGCCCCGTGGCTGGCCATGTGGGCGCCGAACATCCTCTTCCTGGGCGTGGCCGTGTGGGGGCTGATCCAGATCGGGAAGGAGGCGGCCACCACGCGGGGCGGCGACTGGGACGACCTGCTCAGGACCGTCCGCTCGCTGGCCCTCCGGCCGGTGCGCGCCGCGGCCCGCGCCCTCGGCCTCGGCCGCCCCGAGGAGCGCCGCGCATGAGGATCCTGGATCGGCTGGTGGTGAAGGATTTCCTGCGGCTGTTCACCATCTTCCTCCTCACGTCCCCCGTCCTCTTCGTGCTCGGCGACCTGACGGACAACCTGGACACGTACATGGACCGGGGGTACTCCACCGCGCACGTGGCCCTCGGCTACGTGTACCAGATGCCCCTCTTCATCTCCTGGGGACTCCCCGTGGCGGCGCTGATCGCCACCATCTTCACCGTCAACAACATGACCAGCCACTCGGAAGTGGCGGCGGCGAAAGCGGGCGGGATCAGCTTCTATCGGCTGTTCGCCGTGCTCCCGCTCATCGGCGTCACGCTCACGCTCCTGGGGCTGGTGCTCACGGAGCTGGTCCCGGTGGGGAACCGGCTCCGGGCCGAGCTGCTGGGCGGGCAGCCCACGCGATACATGTCCCGCTCCGACTTCATGTATCGCGACCTGGACGGGCGCGTCTACGCCATCCGTCGGCTGGACGTGGGCAACGGCGAGATCAGCGGGATCACGGTGGAGCGGGAAGGCAACGAGCCGGACGTGCCCAGCGTGTTCGTGTACGCCCCGCGCGCCACCTACGACTCCATCGCCGGCTGGACGCTCCACGACGGCTACATCCGGCTCATGGCCGGCCCCGACGTGGAGCGGGCCTACCGCTTCTCCGCCATGCACCCCCGCGGCTTCGACGAGCGCCCGGACGAGCTCCTGGACCAGCAGAAGGACCCCGAGCAGATGCGCTACAGCGAGCTCGGCCGCCTCATCCAGATCCTGCAGCGGTCGGGCGGCCAGCCGTACGACCTCATGGTGGACCAGGCCCAGAAGATCGCCATCCCCGTGGCCGCACTCGTCATCATCCTCTTCGCCGCACCCCTGGCCAGCACTGCGCCTCGCGGCGGCACCGCCTACGGCGTCGGCGTGTCCCTGGCCGTCACCATCGTGTACCTGATGCTGTTCAAAGTGGCCGGGGCCGCCGGGAGCAGCGGCGCCCTCCCACCCATCCTGGCCGCGTGGACGCCGAACGTGGTGTTCGCGGCGGCGTCCATGTTCCTGATCGCGCGCGTCCGCACGTAGCCACGCGGAGAACTTCATCTCACGCGGAGAACGCGGAGACGCGGAGAACGCGGAGAACTTCATTTCACGCGGAGACGCGGAGAACGCGGAGAACTTCATTTCACGCGGAGAACGCGGAGAACGCGGAGAACTTCATCTTGCGCGGGGGCGCGGAAGAGACTGCGTGATGCCACGACACGGCCGGGGGCGCGGCGCCCTGCCGCGTTGACCCCGGGCACGGAGGCCGTCTTCAGTCCGGGGGCGAAGCGGGGAGGCCGCCCGGGAGCAGATTGCCCTCGTAGACGAGGCGGGCGGTCCCGGTCAGCGTGACGCGGTCGTCGTCGTCCAGCGCCACCTCGACGTCGCCGCCGAGCATGCGGACCACCACCGCGGAGGACGCCAGCCGCCCCATCTTCCGGGCCACGGCGGCTGCGGCGCACGCGCTTGACCCGCTGGCCTCCGTCTCCCCCGCACCGCGCTCCCAGATCAGGATCTCCAGCTCGGCGGGGCCGGCCACGCGCGCGAGCTGGACGTTCACGCCGCGGGTGAACGCCGGGTGGGCCTGGATGGCGGGGCCGACGCGGCGCAGCTCGGCGCCATCGAGCCGGTCGGTGAAGACCACGCAATGGGGGTTGCCCATGGACACGAGGTGCACCGCGGCGGGCTCACCGGCCACCATGACGTCGGGTCCGCCCGGCGGGAGGCGCTGGCCGGCGACCACGGCATCGGCCGGGGCGGCGGCGTAGCCCACGTCGCCCGCCAGGAACGAAGCGCGGCCCATGGCGACGCGGATCGTGCGCTCCCCGTCGCCGCCGACGTCCAGCACCTCCAGCGTCACGGTCTCCGCCGGCAGCGCCACGCGGAAGGGGGCGTTCGTCACCCGACCGGTGTGGTGCAGCCACGCACCGAAGATGCGCAGGCCGTTGCCGCTCTTCTCCGCCTCGCTCCCGTCCGGATTGAAGATGCGCAGGCGCACGGGATCCGCGGAGCAGTCCGCCGCGAGCACGCCGTCGGCGCCAATGCCGCGGTGCCGGTGGCAGAGGGCGCGGACCACGGTCGGGGCGGGACGTTCCCGTGACTCGACGACGACGTAGTCGTTACCGAGGGCGTGTCCTTTCCAGAAGCGCATGCGCGTTCTCACTCAATGGCACCGTCCTGGCGCGAAACACGCGCAGGCAACGAGCCGTACGGTTCACCAGCGCGCCACCGGGAGGACCAGGCAACGATTCACGTGGCTGGCCCGTCTAAGAAGCAGACACGGTGGACGAGGTAGCAGGACGACAACTTCGGTGCCATTGAATGCCGTGGCAATGCCGCGGCCCTCCAGGGAAAGGAGCTCTGGCAGCCGAGCAGGCGTGCGGGAGGTGGGACGGAAAAACGGACCTCCTGGCAGGGTGGAATCGGGCACCGACCGTCTCCCGCCGCCACATATACCCGCCCCCGGGCGGGAGCCCCGCTGTGCGATTCAGGTCTCCGCGCACAGCGGGGCGCTGTTTTTCGGGGCTTTCACGGGCCGACGACGCCGGTGTCGGCCGCCTCTCCGTCGTCCTCGCCATCCACCGCACCGGCTTCGATCCCGTCGATATCCGCGAAGACCTGGAGCGCCAGGGGCACGCGGCCGAACGGGGCGCTCACCTGGAGCCCCTGCACTTCGTGGCGCACGGCCGCGAACATCTCGCGGGCGATGGCGATCCCCTCGGCCACGGCGTGCTCCTTCCCCTTCTCCTGCGCCCGCCGCATGCGACGGATGACGGGCTCCGGGACGGTGATCCCGGGCACTTCGTTGGCCAGGAACTCGGCGTTTCGGGCGCTGACCAGTGGCCAGATCCCGGCCACCACGGGGATGCGGATGCCGCGACGGTCCAGCTCGGCCAGGAACTCCAGGAGCGGCTCGGCCTCGAAGACCGGCTGCGTGATGGCGTACTCGGCGCCGGCCTCCACTTTCCAGTAGAAGCGGTTCAGCTCGTAGCCCCGGTCGAGCGCGCCGGGGTTCACGCCCACGCCGATGGTGAACGCCGTGGGCTCGCCGATCCCGTTGCCGCCCGGATCGAGCCCGTGGTTGAGACGGCTCACGAGGTTGGTGAGCCCGATGGCGTCGATGTCGAAAACGGCCGTCGCATCCGGGTACGGCCCCATCTTGGGCGGGTCGCCCGTGATCAGGAGGAGGTTGCGCAGCCCGAGGGCATGGGCGCCCAGGAGGTCGGACAGCATGCCGAGCAGGTTGCGGTCCCTGCAGGTGTAATGGACCACCGCCTCGATCCCCACCGCCTGCTGGATGAGCGTGCTGGTGGCGATGACGCCCATGCGCATCTGGGCGCGCGGGCCGTCCGGTACGTTGACCGCGTCCAGCCCCGCCCGCTTCAGCTGCCGGACCGACGCCAGCATGGACTCCGGCGCCACACCTTTCGGTGGCACGATCTCCACGCTCGTGACCAGCTCGCCGGCAGCCAGCTTCGATCCCAGCCGGGAGCGCTCCGCCAGCGGACGCGCGGCCACCGCGCCGTCATCGCCATCGGTGATGCGGCCGACCTGGACCCCCGTTCGCGTCCGCCCCGGCGACACCGCGCGCAGCGCATCGCCGATGCGGCGGATGTGCTCGGGCGTGGTGCCGCAGCAGCCGCCGACGAAACGGGCGCCCGCCTGGATCAGCCGCTGCCCGTACTTGGCCATGTACTCCGGCGACGCCATGTAGATCTTGCGCCCGTCGATCTCCCGCGGCATGCCCGCGTTCGGCTGCGCGGAGAGCGGCGAGTCGGTGACGGCCGCCATGCGCTCGATCCCGGAGAGGATGCCGTGCGGCCCCACCGAGCAGTTGAGGCCGAGCACGTCCGCGCCCCATTCCTGCAGGCGACGGGCGATCAGCTCCACCGCCGTCCCGTACAGCGTGGTCCCATCATCGCGCACGGTCATTTGCGCCACCATCGGCAGGTCGCACGCGTCGCGCACCGCCGCCATGGCCTGCCGGATCTCCGAGAGATCCGCGAACGTCTCCAGGATGAAGAAGTCCACGCCCCCTTCCAGCAGCCCCTCCACCTGCCCCGCGAAGAACGCCCGCGTCTCCTCCAGTGACGTGGGTCCGTACGGCTCGATGCGGATCCCCAGCGGGCCCACGGAGCCGCCCACCAGCGCCCGCCCGCTCGCCGCTCGCCTCGCCAGCTCCGCCGCCCGCGCGTTGATCTCCACCACCCGCTTCTCCAGGCCGTGCTGCGCCAGCTTCACCGGATTCGCGCCGAACGTGTTGGTCTCCAGCAGCTCCGCGCCCGCCTCCACGTACTCCCGGTGCACCGCGCGGACGAGGTCGGGGGTCGTCACGCTCAGCTCGTCGTAGCACCGGTTGATGAACACGCCGCGGGCATAGAGCATGGTGCCCATGCCGCCATCGAACAGGTGGGGGCGGCCGTCGTGGATGAGGTCGGTGAAAGTCATCGGCGGGGCCGGGGCTCCGTGGGCCAGCGGCCCCCGCAGCGCCTAGACACTGAAGTACTTCGCCGCCGGGTGATGCACCACGATGGCCGCCGTCGACAGCTCCGGCACCAGCGCCCCCGCCTCCGTCACGTCCATCCGAAGCCGCTCCCTGGCCGGGAGCAGGCGGAAGAGGATCTCGTGCTGCCGCGGATCCGGGCACGCCGGGTACCCCCACGCGTACCGGAGCCCTCGCCCGGCGTCGATCCCCCACTCCTCCCGCATGCGGCCGTGGACGTACTCCGCGGCCGCTTCCGCCAGCCGAACGCCGAAGCCATGGAGGTAGTAGCCCTCCGTGTACTCCCCGCCCTTCATCATCGCCGCGGACTCCTCCAGCAGCGTGTCCGACACCGACACGATGAGGAATCCGACGTAATCCGACGGGCCGCGTCCCGGCGCACCGTCCGCCCCGTCGGCGGAGCCCGGCTCGCCGTTCGAATCCTCGCGGCGCGGCGGGGAGGCCGCGCCCGCGGCCGGGGCCATGGACCCCCGGACGTAGTCGGCCAGGCACAGTTCCTCACGCCCCTCCTGCCGCGGGAACGTGAACCGCTCCAGCTCCCGCGCAGCGCGCTCCGGATCGAGGACGACGATGTCGTTGCCGTCCGCCGCGGCGGGGAAGAAGCCGTATGCCGCCCGCACCCGCACGCGCCCGCCCGCCAGCGCCTCCCGCTGGTAGCGCTCGAGCCGCGGCTCGAACTCCTCGCGCTTCAGCCGATCGTAGGCTTCCCCCTTCGCGTTCTTCGCCCCCCAGTGCAGCCGGTACAGCGTGTTCAGGTCGATCAGCGGATAGAGCTCGCCCAGCGGGACGCGCTCCAGCACTTTCACCCCGAGGAAGGAAGGCTCCGGCACGTCCACATCGCCGGACGGGCCCGGGCGCGCCATGGGGCGACGGCCGGCCGCTTTCTGCTGCAGCGCCGCCCGCTTCGCGACGCCCTCCCGGATCTCTTCCAGGCGACGCCGGGCGAAGCCGGCCGCGTCCCGGCCGACCAGCGCCTCGACCACCGACAGCCCCTCGAACGCATCCCTGCAGTACCAGACGCCGGGCTCGTACAGGCGCTCGCCGTCATCGTCCACGAACGCGGCGCTGCGGATGAACGACGGGTTGATCGCCGCCCCGCCGCACAGGACGGGGAACCGGAGCCCGCGCCTGTGCAGCTCCCGCACGGCCGCCGGCATCTGTTTCGACGTGGAGACCAGCAGTGCGCTCAGCCCGATGGCGTCCGCGTCCACCGCCTCCGCCCTGGCAATGATGTCGTTGACCGGGACCTGCTTGCCGAGGTCGTGCACCGTGTAGCCGTTGTTCTCCAGGATCGTGTGGACCAGGTTCTTCCCGATGTCGTGCACATCGCCGAACACGGTGGCGAGCACCACGGTCCCCTTCGACTCCCCGTCCACCTTCTCCAGGTACGTCTCCATCCGGGCGACCGCCTTCTTCATCACTTCCGCCGACTGCAGCACGAACGGCAGGATCAGCTCGCCCGCGCCGAACTTGTCGCCCACTTCCTTCATGGCGGGGAGGAGGACGTGGTTCAGGAGATGGACACCCGCCGCGTGGGAGCGCCGCGTCGGCAGCGGGGTGGGTGCTGGCGCGCCCGCGCCCGGCGCGTCGGCCATGCGCAATGCGATGGCCGCGTCCACCAGCGTCTCCACGCCGTCCTTCTTCCGGTGCAGAATCGACCAGTGGATCGCGGTGTCCAGGTCCATGGCCTCGCGCGGGTCGCCGGCCTCTTCCTCCTCCACGTGGTGCGCCTGATAGAACGCGATGAAGCGCGCCAGCGCGTCCTCACGGCGGTCGAAGATCAGGTCGTCGGCGAGGCCGCGCTGCTCCTGGTCGATCTCGGCGTAGGGGGTGATCCGGGCGGGGTTCACGATCGCCATGTCCAGCCCCGCCTCCACGCAGTGGTGGAGGAAGACCGAGTTGAGCACGGCGCGCGCCGGCTTCTGCAGCCCGAAGCTCACGTTGCTGACGCCCAGCGATGTGAACACGCCCGGCAGCTCCGCCTTGATCCGGCGGATCCCGTCGAGGGTGGCCACGGCGCTGGCGCGGAACTCGTCGTCGCCCGTGGCCAGTGTGAACGTGAGCGCGTCGAACACCAGGTCGGCCGGCTGGAGCCCGTAGTCGCCGGTGACGATGTCGTGGATGTGGCGGGCCACATCGAGCTTCCGGTCGGCCGTTTTCGCCATCCCCGCCTCGTCGATGGTCAGGGCGACCACGGCGGCGCCGTGCTGCACGGCCAGAGGAAGCACGCTGTCGATCCGCTTGCGGCCGTTCTCCAGGTTGATGGAGTTGATGATGGCGCGGCCGGGGTACTGCAGGAGCGCCGCCTCCACCACGTCCGTCTCGGTGGAATCGACCACCAGCGGCGTCTCGACGCTCTGGGCCAGCAGCTTCACGAGCGTCCGCATCTGCGCGGCCTCGTCCTGCCGCTCGGTGAGCGCCACGCACACGTCCAGCAGGTGCGCGCCCCCTTCCACCTGCCCGCGCGCCACATCGCGAACGCCCTCGTAGTCGTCGGCCACGAGCAGGCGCTTGACGGCGCGGCTCCCCTGCGTGTTCACCCGCTCGCCAATCAGCGTGGGCGCCGGGAGCTGCGCCATGTCGAACGCGGTCATGGCGCTGGCCACACGCGGTGTCCACGCCGGCGAGCGCGGCTTCGGCGCCCTGCCCCGGAGGCGCTCGACCACCTGCCGCAGGTGCTCGGGCGTGGTCCCGCAGCAGCCGCCCACCACCGCCGCGCCCATCCCGGTCACGAACTCCTCGTGCGCCGCGGCCAGCGCTTCGGGCGTCAGCGGGTACACGGCGCGGCCGCCCTCGTTGTGGGGGATGCCGGCGTTCGGAATCACGCTGATCGGGAGCGGCACGTTGTCCGTGAGCCAGCGCACGGGCTCGCGCATGTGCTCGGGCCCGGTGGAGCAGTTCAGCCCCATGACGTCCACGCCCAGCGACATCAGCACGGTGGCGGCGGCGGCGATGTCGGTGCCGAGGAGCATGCGACCGCTCGTGTCCAGCGTCACCTGCGCCTGCACCGCCACGTCGTCCCGCCCCGACTCCGCCAGCGCCCGCTTCAGCCCCGCCACCTGCGCTTTCACTTCCAGCATGTCCTGGCTGGTCTCGATCAGCAGGACGTCGACGCCGCCCTCGAGCAGGCCCCGGGCCTGTTCCGCGAACACGTCGGCCAGCTCCTCGTACGTCATGGAGCCCAGGGATGGGTCGCTGGTGGACGGGAGGAAGCCGCTCGGACCGATGCTGCCGGCTACGAAGCGCGGGCGGTCCGGTGTCGCGTACCGATCGCACACCCGCCGGGCCAGCGCCGCGGCCGCCCGGTTCAGCTCCACCACCCGGTCATGGAGCCCGTACTCGCCCATCGTGAGCCGGTTGGCGCGGAACGTGTCCGTCTCCACCACGTCGCAGCCCACTTCCAGGAAGCTGGCGTGGATCTCCTCGATGACGTCCGGTCGGGTCAGCACCAGGTGGTCGTTGCACCCTTCCAGCGCCCCGCCGCCAAAGTCCGCCGCCGTCAGGTCCCGGGCCTGGATGCTCGTGCCCATGGCGCCATCGAATATCAGGGCGCGCGTCGAGAGAGCGCTCAGATAGGGGATGCGGCGCATGTCGGGTGGCCTCCCATCGTGTTCGCGGTTGCGGCGCTGGCCGCAGCAACAGAAAACCCCGGCACTTCAGAAGTGTCGGGGTCGGCCAAGCCAATGCTGTCCCGGCACTTTAGACCTTTGGTTCGACAGGCGGGTGCCGCAGCTCGCCAGCGCGCCCTCGCGCCTCCAGGCTGCGTCCCTCCCGTCCCGCGGTGCCAAGCGGCCTCAAATGTCTCCGCGGGTGCTGCTGCTCTGTCGTCGAATCCTAGTCGCGCCCCGCCCGGCGGTCAACGCGTGTGCCGCCAGCCACTGGCACGGCCCGTCACCGCGCTCTCGCGTGCAGCTGCTCCCGGAGCCATGCGCGGGCTTCGCGCAGCGCGTGGAACGTGGCCAGCGGGCGCACCCCGGCATCGGCGGTCAGCTCCACCATCCGGGCCAGCCCGAACTGCGTGCCCTCCCGGGCGACCATGGCCACGGCCGAGAACCGCAGCTGCTTGCGAAGCGCCTCCCCGATGGCCCGCACCGACGGCGTGCTCAGCAGGTTGGTGCGCTTGCGCAGATCGATGAGCAGACCCGACCGTGCCGGGTCCACGTCTGCCGGCGCGTCCCGGTGCAGCCGGAACCAGTCCAGCACGTCCGCCTCGCCCACCGCACGGACGAGGAGGATGTCACCGTCGTCAATGAGTCGATACCTGAAGGGCATCTACTTCGTTGTGATTGGGATTGGGTATCCCATGATGCGGCCTGCGCGAAATCGCGCAAGGGCCCTCTCCCCACCGCCGCGAGTCCGGCCGCGTCCCGGTACGGCCGGGCTCGTCCCGCTACGCGCCCGAGCCCGAGGCCACGGGCACCTGCCCGGGCTCCGGCTCGAACGGCCCGGCGAGGGGGATGTCATCCGCGCGGTCGGCCGGACGGGTGAAGTGGCGGCGGAAGAACGCGGCGACGTCGTCCACGAGGGAGTACATGACCGGGACGAGGATGAGGGTCAGCACGGTTGCGAAGCTGAGGCCCACGATGACGGAGATGGCCATGGACCCCCACCACGCGGCCTGCTCGCCGCCCCAGTAGATGTCGGGCTGGAGTCGGGTGAACAGGCCGAGGAAGTCGATGTTCAGCCCGATGGCCAGCGGCACGAGCCCGAGCACGGTGGTCACGGCCGTGAGGATCACCGGGCGGAATCGGGTCCTCCCGGCCTCGATGAGCGCCTGGCGCCGGTCCATGCCATCGCGCTCGCGCAGGATGTCCACGTAGTCGATGAGCACGATGGCGTTGTTCACCACCACGCCCGCCAGGCTGATGATGCCCACGCCCGTCATGATGATGCCGAACGGCATGCGGAAGACCACGAGGCCGAGCAGCACGCCCACGGTGGACATGAGGACCGATGTCAGGATGATCACCGGCTTCACCACCGAGTTGAACTGGCTGATGAGGATGAAGGCGATCAGCATGAGCGCCACGAGGAATGCGTCCGAGAGGAACGCCATCGCTTCCTGCTGGTCCTCCTGCTCGCCCGTGTACCTGAGCGTGTAACCCGGCGGCAGCTGGCGATCGAAGCCGGCGGACGCCAGCGTCGCCTGGACCTCCTTCAGGACCGCGTTGCTGTTCTGCCCCGCCACCACGTCGCTGGTGATGGTGGCCACGCGGTCCAGGTCCTTCCGCTTCACGGACCCGGCGCCCTCGGCCACGTGCCAGCTCGCCACGGACGAGAGCGGTACCTGCACGCCGCCCTCGGCCAGGACGGTGAGCTGCTGGAGCGCGTCCAGGTCGTTGCGGTAGCGCGCGTCCAGCCGGACCACGATGTCGTACTCGTCCTGACCCTGGCGGAACTTGGCCGCCTCGGTGCCCTGGATCGCGCTCCGGATGGTGCCGCCCACCTGCGCCGTGCTGAGGCCGTACAGTGCGGCCTTCTCGCGGTCCACATCGATGACCAGCTCCTGGCGGGCGTCGTCCATGTCGCTCTCCAGCCCTTCCAGCTTGCCGCCCACCGGCTGCGACTGGAGGATGGAGACGGCGCGGCCCGCCAGCCGCTTCAGCACGTCGGGATCCTCACCCGCGATCTCGATGCTCACCGGCGCGCCCGTGGGCGGCCCCATGTCCTGCGTGGCCATGGTCACGTCCGCGCCCGCGATGCCGGCACCGACGCTGTCCTGCATGCGGGCCAGCGTGCCGAACACGTCCCGCTTCCGGTTCTCGAAATCCACGAACTGCACGGTCACGTTCGCTTCCCCGCTGCCACCGAAGATGCCGCCCATGGGACCGCCCGATCCCACGGTGGACACCATCGACTCCACGTCCTCGAAGCCGGGGATGCGTCGGATCTGCGCCTCGACCTTCTCGGCCAGCTCGTTGATGAACACGGGGCGCGTGCCGCTCGGCACGTCGATCTGCGCCATCACCTGCGCCGGCGGGATGGACTCCGGGAAGTACTCGACGCCGGCGTTGAACGCGATGAAGATGATCACGGTCAGGATGAACACCGCGGGGGCGGCGGCGAGGGCGAGCAGCCGGTGCCGCAGTGCCCAGCGCAGCCGCCTCTCGTACCAGTCGATCATCGCCGGCACGGCCCGCTCCTGGAACCAGCGGGCGATGCGCACCATCACCAGCCTGTGGACCGCGATGATGGCGGCGGCGGTGGCCGCGAGGAGCACGGCCGTGAGTGGATTGGCCGCCGCGACCAGGAGCAGCGTGAGCGCCGCGCCGGCGAAGAGGGTGTAGCGGGCGGCGGGAGTGAGCGGTCGGCTCGGCTCGCCGTCCAGCTTCATGAACAGCGCGCACAGGACGGGCACGATGATGAGTGCCACGAAGAGCGAGCTGGAGAGCGTGATGATGAGCGTGAGCGGGAGATAGCTCATGAACTCCCCGGCGATCCCGGGCCAGAACAGGAGCGGCGCGAACGCGGCGAGCGTGGTGGCGGTGGACGCGATGACGGGAATGGCGATCTCCCCCGTCGCCAGGCGAGCTGCGCGCCAGTTGTCCCAGCCCTGCTCGATATGGCGGTAGATGTTCTCCACAACCACGATGGCGTTGTCCACGAGCATGCCGAGGGCGAGGATCAGGCTGAACAGCACCACCATGTTCATGCTGATCCCCATGAGCTTCATCACGATGAAGCTGAGGAGCATGCTGAGGGGAATGGACGTGGCCACGAAGCCGGCGTTGCGGACGCCCAGGAAGAACATGAGCACCGCCAGCACCAGGATCAGCCCGCTGATGATGTTGTTCTCCAGCGAGCTGACCATGTCGTGGATGTCCTCGGACTGGTCGCCCGTGATCTTCACCACGGTCTCCGGCGGGAACGTGGGCGTCAGGTCGGCGATGGCGGCCTTCACGGCATCGGCCGTGGCGATGATGTTCTCGCCGGAGCGCTTCACCACGTTGAGCGTGACCACCGGCGTGCCGTCCAGCCGGGCGTACGTGGCGCGGTCCTTGTAGCCGAAGTCCACGCTGGCCACGTCGCGGACATAGATGGGACGACCGTCGCGCGTGGTCACCACCACGTCCTCGATCGGCTGCGCCTCCCTGAACTCGCCGGCCACCCGGAGCGTGTATTCCTGGTTGCCCATTTCCACCACGCCGCCCGGGATGTTGACGTTCTCGTTCCGGATGGCGCTGACCACGTCCGTGAAGCCGAGGCCGTAGTACTTCAGCCGCGGCAGGTCCACGGCCACCTTCACCTCGCGCTCCAGTCCGCCGGAGAGGTCGACGCTCAGCACGGACGGGATCTGCTCCAGCCGGTCCTGGACGTCCTCGGCCACCTCCTTCAGCCGCTCCAGCCCGTAGGGCGCAGAGATGTTGACCTGCATGATCGGGAACTCGGACAGGTTGAACTCCATGACCATGGGGTCTTCCGCGTCCGACGGCAGGTCGCTCTTGGCCAGGTCCACCTTCTCGCGCACCTTCTGGAGCGCGTCCTCCATGTCCATCCCGTTCTCGAACTCGGCGATGATGTTCGTGTAGCCCTCGATGGACGTGGAGCTGAGCTCATCGATGTCCGCGATGGTGTTCAGCTCCTCCTCGAGCGGCCGCGCCACCAGCGTCTCCATGTCACGGGGCGATACGCCGGGGTAGATGACGCTCACCGCGATGATCGGGATGGTGATCTCCGGCGACGCCTCCTTCGGCACGCTCGTGTACGACACCAGCCCCAGGATGATGATGATGCCCAGCAGCATCAGCACGCTCACCCGGTGCCGGAGCGCGAAATTCGTCAGCGCGAACTGGCGGTGCTCCCCCCGGTGGTGACCGGACTGCTTCGGCGGACTGCCGTGACTGCGCGGCTCCGACTCCGTCATGCCTCGCTCTCCATTTCGCCTTCCGGCGCCATGGTGGGGTCCACGGCGGGCGCGTCGGCCAGCCGGAGCGCGTCCCCATCCGCCACCCGCTGCTGCCCGACTACCACCACCCGCTCGCCCGCGGCCAGCCCCGCCGTGATGACGATGTCCTGCTGGCCTGACGCGCCGGGGACCACGGGCCGCGCTTCCGCGCGCCAGCCTCCCGCTCCGTCCGGACGAGCGACGTACACCACGTAGCCGGCCTCGCGGCGCAGCACGGCGGGGCGCGGCACCACCACGGCGCGCTCCAGCGTGCGGCTCGCGATGCTCACGTTCGCCACCATCCCGGGCTTGATCCCGAGCCCCGGGTTGGGCACGTGGATCTCCACCCGGAACGTGCGGTCCCCACCTGCCACGGCCGAGCCCACGAAGTCGATGGTGCCGGCGTACTCGCGCCCGTCCAGCGCGTCCACGGTGACCGTCACCTTCGTGCCGGGGGCGATCTCGGCGGCGAAGCGCTCGGGCACGCCGCCGGAGATCCTCACCGTGTCCACGGCCAGGACCCGGGCGACCGGGGCACCGGGGGCGACGGTGCTCCCCACTTCCACCATCCGGTCGTCCAGGATCCCCGCGAACGGGGCGCGTACCACGGTGCGCTCCACGCGCTCGCTCAGCCCCTGCGCCTGCGCACGGGCCGTGCGGGCGTTGTACTTCGCCTGGAGATAGGCCATCTCGGTGCCGATGGAGTCCCGCTCCCACAGCTGCCGCTGACGCGCCCACGTCTCCTCGGCCAGCGTCGCCTGGCTCTCCGCCTGGTCGAGCTGGGCCCGCAACACGTCATCATCGATGCGGATCAGCGGCGCGCCGGGCGCCACACGGGCCCCCTTCCGCGCCACCAGCGCCTCCACCGTGCCACCCTCCTGCGCCGTCACCACCACGTCGCGCTCCGCTTCCACGGTGCCCACGATGCGTACGAAGCTCGTGAACGGACGCGGCTCCACCGTCACGGTCTCCACGTTCACCACGCGCACGGGCGCGTCTTCGCCCGGACCATCGCCGCCATCCTGCCCCTGCGCGCCGCCCGCCGGCGCACACGCCATTGAGAGCGCCGCCACGCCAGCCGTCGCCAGAACCGCCAGTCCCGCGTTCCGCTTCATGATCTCCATCTCCGGTCTAGCCCCTCAGGGCGACGCCAGCCGCGTCGTCCACCAGCGGCACGTTCCCGACGGCCGCGTCCAGCCTGGCCTGCGCGCTCAGGTAGTCGTAGACCGCCTGCGCGTAGTTGAACTCGCTCTGCCGCAGCGCCAGCTCCGCGTCCGTCACCTGGAGCTGGCTCCCCATTCCCGCCCTGTACTGCGTGCGCGCGATCTCGTAGCCGCGCTCCGCCTGGTCCACCGCCCGGCGCTGCGCCACCGCCCGGTCGTACGATTCACGCGCCTGGTCCAGCAGCGTCTCTACTTCGTTCGCCGCCTGGTCCCGCGCGTACGCCAGCTGCGCCTCCGCCTCGTTCACCTGCGCGCCCAGCCGGCTCACCCGGGCCGGCCGCTGGAAACCGCCGAACAGCGGCACGCTCACTTCCACCCCAACCGCCCTGGCCGAGAACCGGTTGTCCCCGAACCAGGTCGGGGTGCCGTTCCCCTGTCCCTGCGTGGTCCACGTCGCGAACAGCGAGACTTTCGGCAGGTAGTTGGAGAGCTCCACCTTCCGCTCCGTCTCCCGCAGCTCCCGCGTCAGCGCCAGCTGTCGCAGATCGCTGCGGTCCGCCGGCGCGTTCGACACCAGCTCCGCCGTGGGCGGCGCGGGCAGCTCCTGCGTCAGCAGCGATCCCGCCAGCTCCACTCCGTCCAGCGACGCCTCGCCCATCGTCACGGCCAGCGTCCGCCTGGCCGATGCCGCCGCGTTCTCCGACCGCGTCAGGTTCGGCCGCAGGTTGGACAGCTCCACTTCCAGCCGCAGGACATCGTACTCCGACGCCAGACCGGCCTCGTTCATTCGACGCGTCTCCTCCAGCACCTGCTCCACCCGCCTCACGCTGTTCTCCGTCAGCCGGTACTGCTCCTGCGCCAGCAGCACGCCGTAGAAGCTCAGCCGGGCCGTCGTGGCCACCTGCTGCGCCTGACCGCGCACCATTTCCTCCTGCAGCGCCGTGTACCGATTCGCCGCGCCCACCCCCAGCAGCACCGCCGGGTTGAAGAGCGGCTGCTCCGCCCGCGCCTGCGCATACCACGAGTTGTCCGACCCCGCCTGCACCGGCACCACGTCATCCGGCGACGCCGCACTGTCGAAGAAGATCGCCGGCAGGAAGAACTGCGGGACATCCAGGTTGCGCGTGAAGCTCGCGCTGAAATTCAGCGACGGGAGCATGCTCCCCCACGCCTCCCGCAGCTGCGCGCGCGCCCCCTGCAGCGTCCAGCGCGCCCCGTCCAGCGTCTCGTTCTGCGCCAGCGCAGCCGCCACCGCCTGCTCCAGCGTCAGCCTCCGAGCCTCACCGGATGGCGACGCGGCCGGCGCCGACCCGCTCGCCGGGGGAGGCGCCACGACCGGCGTCTGCGCGGCCGCGGGCGCCGTCAGCAGCGCCGCCGCGACCAGCCATGCGATCGCTCGATCTCTCATCCCTCTCTGCCTCCCTCCGCCGACTCCGGGCGAGGACGCCACCCCAGCCGGAGCGCTTCGATCGCGTTCTCCACCAGCTCCATGAACTCACCGTGATTCCGCGCCTGCGAGCCCAGGTGACCGCTCACGTACAGCGACGTCAGACCGTGGATCAGGCCCCACCCAACCACCGCCGCGCCCTCCGCGTCCTTCACGCTCACCTGCCCCGCCGCCGCCGCTTCCCGAACCAGCGACACCACCACTTCCTTCGACCCCTCGTGCATCGCCGTCAGGTCCGCCGCCACGGACGGGCACGAGTCCAGCGCCGGCACCCGCGGCATCTGGAACATCGCCCGGAAATAGCCCGTGTTCTCCACCGCGAACCGCGCGTACGCACGGCCCGTCGAAGCGTATCGCTCGATCGCCGTCGCCGCCGCCGGCATGCCGCCCAGCTCGCGCTCCATCACCTCCCCAAGACGACGAAATCCCTCCGTCATCACCGTCCGCAGCAGCTCATCCTTGTCCCGGAAGTGCAGGTAGATCGTCCCGGGCGAGTGCCCGATGCGCGCGGCCAGCGCCCGCATCGACAGCGCGTCCAGCCCCTCCTCCCCCACGATGTCGCGGGCCGCTTCCACGATCTTCCGGGTCAGGTCAGCGCGTTCGGCATCCTTTTCCGTCGGGCTCATTCGTATCGTGTTCCGGTGCAAGGCAGCGGGGCGGGCCCCCGGTCTGAACGGTGTTCAGGCGCGGCAGTCTAAACGGTGTTCAGAACGCAGTCAAGGGAGTCCTACGGCCGGGGGAGGACGCGGGTTTCAGCGGCGCGGGGCGGAGGAGGGTGCTAGACGGGCAGGTCGGCGCTCAGCACGTCGTTGCCGGTGTCGGTGACCAGGACGTCGTCCTCGATGCGGACGCCGATGCCCCGGAAGTGGGCGGGGGCGTCGGGATCGTGGGCGGGCACGTAGAGGCCGGGCTCCACGGTGAGCACCATCCCCGGCTGGAGGGGGCGGGGCTGGCCATGGAGGGAGTAGGTACCGACGTCGTGGACATCGAGGCCGAGCCAGTGGCTGGTCCGGTGGGGGTAGTAGCGTTTGACGGCGAGGTCGTCCTGCACCAGGTCATCGACGTCCCCGTGGAGGAGTCCGAAGTCCACCATGCCCTGGACCAGGACGCGCAGTGCGGCCTGGTGGACGTGGAGGACGGAGCCTCCGGTCCGGACCGCCTCGATGCCCGCGCGGTTGGCGGCGAGGACGACGTCGTAGACATCGCGCTGCGGGGCGGAGAACGTGCCGCCCACGGGCCAGGTGCGGGTGAGGTCGCCGTTGTAGATGCGGTGGCGCGCGCCGGCGTCGAGGAGGAGGAGGTCCCCCGCCTCCATGCGTCGATCGTTGGCGGTGTAGTGGAGGACTGTGGCGTTGGGGCCGGAGGCGGCGATGGTGGCGAAGGCGACGCCATCCGCGCCAGCGCTCCGGAACGCGGCGTCCACGGCGGCTTCCACCTCCCACTCGCCCACGCCGGGCCCGGCGGCGCCGAACCCGGTCCGGAACGCGTCCATGGTGATGCGTACGGCATCGCGGATGGCGTCGATCTCGTGGGGCTCCTTCACGAGGCGCAGCTCGTCGAGGAGGAGCCCGGGGTCGACGAGCTCCGCGGGACCGGCGCCCTTGCGCTGCCGTCCCGCTCGGCCTGCGCGGAGGGTGTCGAGCACGAGCCGCTCCACGTCAGCGCGTCCGGAGCCCAGGCGGAAGTAGAGGCGATCACGGTCCTGGAGCATCTTCGGCAGGCGCTCGGCCAGCTCCGCGATGGGGTGGGCCGCATCGGCGCCGAATCGCTCCGTGGCCGCGTCCACGCCGCCGCGGGGTCCCGTCCAGACTTCCCGCTCGGGGTCGCGCGGGCGCACGAAGAGCGTGAACGGGGCATCGCCGCCGGGGAGGAGCACGGCCACGGCCTCGGGCTCCGTGTAGCCGGTGAGGTACCAGAGGTCGGGATCGACTACGTAGCGCAGCTCGAGGTCGCGGCCCACCATCGCCGCCGGGGCGGCGACGAGGATCATGGCGGCGTGCTCGCCGACGGTGTCCAGGACATGGTTCCGGCGGCGCTCGAAGTCGGGGATGGCTCTGGTCATGGCGCAAAGCTAGGGTCGGGCGGTGGCGGTCACAACGGGCGATGCGGCGCGCTACCCCTTCAGCACGCCCATGGGCCGGAGCCGGGCGACCTTTTTCCCGATTCCGGCCCGGTCCACCACGCTCACCACGTCCGTGGCCGTGTGGTCGATGAAGCGGATGCCGGCAGTCATCCAGCTACCAGGGCTCGGGCTCGTCCCAGCTCTCGTCCCAGAACCGCTCCTCCTCTTCCGCGGCTTCCTGCAGATCGAGCGACTCGTCGGCCTCCACGCGACCCGTGTTCTCGATCCGCCGGATCGTGTCATCCGTGACCCGGGCGTCTCCTCGCAGGCGCGCCAGACGACGACGGCCGACCCACCACGCGCCGACCACCAGGGCGGCGCCCGCCGCGAACAGCCACGTCATCAGGCCGCCGACTCCTCCCCGCCCTCCTCCTCAGCGCGGCGCTTGCACGCGATACACAGCCGGGCCCACGGCACGATCTCGAGCCGCTCCATCGCGATCTCGCCGCCGCACGCCTGGCAGGTACCGAACGCTTCGGGGTCCTTGTAGAGGCGCCGCAGCGCCTCGTCGATGGCCATGAGCTGCCGACCTTCCTGGCTCGCCAGGAGAAACTCCTTCTCCTGGTCCATGGTGTCGGTGCCCTCGTCGGCCATGTGCAGCGGGTAGTGGCTGAGGTCGCTGTCGCCCGTCTCCAGCCCCTCCTTGATCCGCTCGTCCATCTCGGCCAGCAGCTCCAGCCGGTCCTGGCGCTCCTCCAGCAGCCGCTCCCGGATCTTCTCGCGCTCTTTCTTGTTCATGCTCTCCTCGGTGTCGGGTCGCTGTTCCGAGGGGCAAACTACGTTCCGCCCCCACCGCCGGTGTCCGGCGGGACCGGCCGCACCGGGCGCCCCACGGGCGGCGCCGGGGCCGTCGTGTCCGCGGGCGCGGCCGTGTCCCGGCGAGCCGGCGTGGTGTCCCGGACGGGCGGACTGGTGTCCGGCGCGCCGCCGGGCACCGGCCGCCGGGCGGGCGGAATCCTGTCCCGTGCGGGCGGAGCGGTGTCGGGCCGGGGTGCCGTGGTGTCCCGGGCGGGCGGGGCGGTGTCCGGCGCGGCGGCCGGCCTCCCGATCGGACCGGAGGGGAGGGTATCGGGCGGCACCGTGTCGGCGCCCACCGTGTCGGCGCCCACCGTGTCGGCGGCCGGAGTGCGCGACGGCAGCGGCACGAGGAAGTCGGGGACGGGGAGACGGGTGCGCCGTGTGGTATCGAATCGGCCATCGCCGTTCGGGTCCCAGCTCTCGCGCTCGATCACGCCGTCGCCATCGAGGTCGAACAGTCGCTTGCGGACGCGGCCCCCGTAGTCGAGGGTGTAGAACCGGCCTCCGTTCTCCGTCTCCCAGACGCTGCTCAGCAGCGTCATCGCGTCCCCGGGGGCGCCGCAGCGCGCGCGTCGGCTGCCGACGTACATGAGCGCGCCGAGCGCCGGGTGGGCCGCCGGCCCCGTCTCCACCGGGTACGACGGCGGCTCGGGGGCTCGCGGCGGGTGCAGCGCGGCGCTGTCGAGCCGGAGCCTGAGCAGCCCGGTGCGCCTCGTCCGGAGGCTCCCACCGGTGAACGAATAGAAGATCATCACGTTCGTCAGCGCATCCATGGGCGGCGGTGGCGCGGGGACGAACGCGGGTACCGAATCGGTCACGGCCACGCAGTAGTAGCGGGGCAGGAGAACTTCGAGCCAGAGCGTGTCGGGGATCATGGCCGGAAGTCGGTGCGGCTCGACGGCGCCGACGCGGGGATCGATCCGGTACGTGATCAGGGGTGAGCCGGCTTCGGTGCCCCCCGTCAACTCGCGACCATCGGAGCTGGCGAGCCGGTATTGGAGCGGGAGCGTGAGGTCGAGGCGACCGGGACTCACGTTCTCGTCCCCGCCGTTGCGGACCGCGAGGATGAGCGGGAAGCGGGCGCCCACGTCTTGGTCCGCGTGGCTGGTGTCCGCCCACGCGGCGGGGATGTCGATGGAGTCGCTGAACTCCCCGGCCGGGGCGAGCGCCAGAAGATCCAGCGGCGGTGCCACCCGTCCCCACTCGAGAGTGCGCAGCCCCACAACGGCGGCCACCACCACGCCCAGACCGATGATCCAGCGCGCGTCGAACTGCGGCAGGAACCGGTGGACGTAGTGACCGGTGGCCATCAGGTGTACTTGAGTCCGCTACCCGTGATGAAGAGGACCACTTCCTCGCCCCGATGCATGAGGCCCCGCTGCATGAGGTGGGGAATCGCCGCCGCGGTGGCGCCGCCCTCCGGGGCCGCGAATACGCCCGTGGTGCGGCCGATGAGCCGGACCATGTCGAGCATTTCGTGGTCCGTGACGGCCACTGCCGCGCCGCCGGAGCTGCGCACGGCATCGAGGATCAGGAAATCGCCGATGGCGCTGGGCACCTTCAGGCCGTTCGCGCACGTCTCCGCGTTCTCCCACGGCCGCGCGCTCTCGGCCCCCTCCTCCCACGCCCGCACGATGGGCGCGCAGCCGGCGCCCTGGACGGAGATCATGCGCGGGCGCTCGGAGCCGATCCACCCCAGCTCCTCCATCTCGTCGAAAGCCTTCCACATCCCCACGAGCCCCGTCCCGCCGCCCGTGGGATAGATGATCACGTCCGGAATGCGCCCGAGCTGCTCCACCAGCTCGTAGCCCATGGTCTTCTTCCCCTCCAGCCTGTACGGCTCCTTGAGCGTGGAGAGGTCGAACCAGCCGTGGCGCTCCACACCCTCGGAGATCACACGCGCGGCATCGGTGATCAGCCCCTCCACCAGCTCCAGGTCCGCTCCCAGCGCACGGATCTCCTGGAGGATCGGCCTCGGCGTGTCCATCGGCACGGCCACGTGCGCGGGCAGTCCGGCGGCCGCAGCGTACGCCGCGGCGGCAGAGCCGGCGTTCCCGGCCGAAGGAATGGCCACGGCCTCCACGCCCAGCTCCTTGGCCCGGGCCACCGCCATGGCCAGCCCGCGCGCCTTGAAGCTGCCCGTCGGGTTCTGCCCTTCGTCCTTGAGCCACAGCCGGTCGATGCCGAGCGCGTCCGCCACACGCGGCGCGTCCAGCAGTGGTGTGAAGCCCTCACCCAGGGTGAGCCGGAACTCGGGGTCCCGGACCGGAAGCACTTCCGCGTAGCGCCACATGTTCGGCTCGCGGCCGATCAGCGCGGCGGGCGTCAGCCGGCCGCGCAGCGGAGCGAGGTCGTATCGGGCGAGCAACGGCTTCTGGCAGCACGGTGATGTGCGCCAGGGGTCCTCCGTGTCCGCGTACACGGCGCCGCAGTGGCCACATTCGAGGTAGGCCACGCCCGATGGACCGACAAGTGTCATGGTATCCATGGGCCGTCAATGTAGCGGGCGGACGGCATCGTGCCAGGGAGCGTCAGTCGGTGTCGCTCGCGGGCTTGCCGGGCCTCCCGTAGTGGTCGCCCGAGATGGGCCGCGCCCGGACGTACGCCCGGTGGAGCTCATCGCCGTCCATCTGCTCCAGCGAGCCCGCGCCGATCGCCAGGCGACGCGCTTTCCGCGTGCCATCCAGGCACACGAACTCCAGGATCTCTTCATCCCCTTCCAGCCCCGGATCCGTCTGCCGCGGTCCCGGCACCGTGCGGGCTTCCCACTCGACCCCGTCCTCCTCGATCCGGCGCCACTTCCATTCCTGGTGTGCCATGCTGCTGCAACTTCCCGTTGTGTGGTATGGTACTGGTTCCGGGAGACGATGAAGGGCAAGGGCGGTGCCACGGGGGCGGTCTCGACGCGGGACCGGCGCACGCAGTGCCCGGAGATGCGGCCCGGCTCCCGCCCGGCACGACCGGCCTCCTCCCCGGGCAACCCTTTCACCGTCCGGCCGCATCACAGGGATGGAGCGGCACTCGACACGCAACCGGCCGCGATGACGGAGAACGAGCTGATCCAGCGGGCCCAGCACGGCAATGAAGCCGCGATGCAGGCGCTCTACCGGCGCCATGCGCCGCGCGTGTACGCCGTGGTGAGGCGCCTGGCGGCGGACGACTCCGTGGCCGACGACTGGGCGCAGGAAGCATGGATCCGGGCGTTCCGCGCGCTGCCGAAGTTCCGGGGCGACTCGGCGTTCTCGACCTGGCTGCACCGCGTGGCGGTGAACAGCGCGCTCCAGGGCCGGCGCCAGCGAGGTCGTCACGAGAGCCGGGAGAGCGAGCTGCCGGCCACGCTCCCCGCGCCGGGCGCGGACCCGACGGTGCTCCGGATCACACTGGAGCGAGCGCTCGAGCGGCTGCCCGAGGGGATGCGGGAAGTGATGGTGCTGCACGACGTGGAAGGATTCACGCACGAGGAGATCGGAGACATGCTCGGTATCAGCGCCGGCACCTCGAAGAGCCAGCTCTTCAAGGGAAGGGCGAAGATGCGCGACATGCTCCGCGCGGTAGAGGATCAAGCAGAAAGTGGGGCGTATGTCGCATCTGACGCCTGAAACGCTGGCCCGGCTCGTGGACGAGCCCGCCAGCGGCGACGAGCAGGGCCACCTTTCCGCGTGCCCGCGCTGCAGCGCGGAGCTGGCGGCGCTCCGGCAGCAGTGCGAGATGCTCGGGGCCTTGCCCGACATGATGCCGGCGCCGGACCAGTGGGGCGCGATCCGTCAGCGGCTCCGGGCCGAAGGGGTGGCGCGCACGCGCGACCGGTGGTGGCGGTCACCGGCGCTCGCCCGCGCCGCGGCTGCGGCCGCGCTTTTCGCGGGCGGTGCCGGCGCGGGGTGGATGGCGCACGCGCTGACCCCAGCGCCCCCGGCAGCGGTGTCGGCGTCAGCGGTGGCGGACGGAGCCGCGGCCCAGGGAACCGGGACCTCGCCGGCTACGGCCGCGGCCGGGCGCGACGACGACGCGGGCGGGGCCATCTCCGGCTCGACCCTTGCCGATGCCGGCTCCACCAGCGTCACCCGGGACATGGAACAGGCCGAACAGGCGTTCCGGGCCACCCTGGACCGGTACATGGCCCAGAACTCCTCGCCGGCCGCGGATCCGGCCGCCCGGCTGGCGGCACTGGACAACATCGTCCTCACCACGGCGGAAGCGCTGAAGGCGGCGCCGGCCGACCCGGTCATCAACGGCTACTACCTGACGGCCGTGGCGCAGCGGGACGCGGTGCTTCGCCAGATCTCGGCCGGGGAGCCGGTCTTCTGATGCGGGCCACCGTGGCGGCTCTGCCCCGACGCCTGAGCACGCCGCCCCGCTTTGCCGGCGCCGCGCTGGTGGTGGCGCTGCTCGCGGCGGTGCCGGCGACGGCGAGGGCGCAGACCCGCGTGCCCACCGACGGGCAGCGCCCCGCATGGCTCGGCGTGGGCTACCAGCTGCGATGGCTGGAGCACGGGGACGAGTGCCGCCCGGAAGTGGTGGTCTCCTCCGTGATCCACGGCTCGCCAGCCGAGCGCGCCGGCCTGCGCGCGGGCGACGCCATCGTGGCGCTCGACGGGCAGCCGCTCGGCGCCTTCGCCATCCAGCGCATGGCGGCCGGTCTGGCCGCCGGCGACTCCGTCCGGCTCAGGCTCGCACGCGGCACGACCGTGCGGGAAGTGACCGCCGTGGCCGAGCGGCGGCCCGCCCGCGTGGTGGTGGCCCCGGGCCCCGCGGAGATCGAGGATCGTGGCGCTCCCGTCATCGAGCTCCGCGGCGACTCCCTGGTCGCGACCAACGTGGAGCCGGAGCGGAGCTGGAACGGCCCGTTCCCCCCGGGCTACTGGGTGGACTACGGCGGCGGCCGCGCCGAGTTCAGGCGGCTCTCGTCCTGGGCCCTCACGCCCCTGGACGACCGCGTGGTGAACCTGGTCCAGTGCGCCCGCACGGCCCGTCTGCGGGCCGAGGCGCTCCCCCTCCCGTCGCCGCCCGCCGCCATCCATGCCCGGGCCGAGAGCCTGCGCGTCGCCCTCGCCCGGCGGGCGCTGGAGCCGCACAGCGCACCGCCCGGGCCCGACAACTTCCGCTACCTGCCGGCCCCGCTGCCACCCGCGGCCGAGGCCGGGGAGCCCGCGCCGCCACCCGCGCTCTTCTTCTCCGTCGAAGAGCACGTGGCGGTCGGCATGCGTGCCGTGGCAGGCGCCGAGCTGACCACCCTCGAGCCGGAGCTCGCCGACTACTTCCCGGGCGCCGGGGACGGCCTGCTCGTCCTTCGCGTCGCACCAGGCAGCCCGGCCGAGGCGGCCGGCCTCCGCCCGGGCGACGTGATCACGGGCGGAAACGGTCGGAACGTGGCGTCGGTCGACGCGCTCCGCTCTCTGCTCTCCCGCCGCAACGGCGACACCGTGACGCTGCGCGTGGTCCGGCACGGACAGGCGCAGACCGTCACCATCCGGCGCCGATGATCCGGTCCGCAGCGGCCAGGCCGGAGCGGACCGCGCCCTCAACGGTGGGCGACACCAGGTAGTCGCCCGCCAGCGCCATCCTCGCCGGCCAGCGGGCGGGGTCCTGGGACCGCAGCCGCTGGAAATGGCCCGGCGAGGGGACGAATGTGGACGCTGGCAGACGGACGACCCGGGCTTCGGCGACCCGGCCGCGCACCCCCGGCACCACCTGATCCAACGCCCGCACGCCCGCCTCCACGACCGCTGCCGCATCAAGCGTCGCCCACCGCTCTCCCTCTTCCGGCGCCGGCACCAGCACCACGCTCCCACCGCCCCGCCCCACCACGCCCGTTTCCTTCTCCGCCTGCACGCATACCGCCGCCAGCGTGTCGCCCGGCGGCTCCACCCGCGGGATCGACAGGCCGAACCACCCCGTGCGCACGGACGATTCCAGCGCCAGCACCAGTGTGGCCGTGGAGCGCGTCTTCACCGACGCGAGCCATGGCACCTGCGGCACCAGCTCCGCGGCCGACGACGGAGGCACCGCCACCACCACGGCGTCGTGCCACTCCCGCGCGCCGCCGGCATGCACGCTCACACCTTCCTCCCCCGGCTCCAGCCCGTCCACCGGACGGTCCACCATCACACTCACACCCCGCGACCGGAGCGCGGCCGCCAGACCCGATGAGAGCGCGCCCACTCCGCCCCGCACCCCGAGCACCGTCACGCCCAGCCCGGTACGCGCCAGGGCATGGAACACCGCCGCGCTCGTCTCTTCCGGCGTGACCCCGTAGTAGGCCGCCAGCAGCGGGTAGGCCATCAGCTCCACGAACTCCTCCCCCACCTCCCGCGCACCCCATGACGCGATGCTCTCCCCATCCAGCTCCGCAGACGCCGCCGTCAGGTCGTTCAGGTCCAGAACCGCGGCATGCCGCTCCAGGAACGGCAGGTAGCGGAGCCCCAGACGCAGCTTCAGCCGCGTCGGCAGCGCCCCCGACGTCGCCATCCGCGCCACCGAGCCGTACCGCAGCGCATGCGCCCGCCCGTCCCGCCAGATCGCGTCCCGCCCCGGCACGCTCACCAACCGCCCACGCTCGCCCAGCGCTTCCGCCAGCTCCAGCATTCGCGTGTAGTCCGCCGACAGCAGCTGGACCACCGAGTCCGCTCCAACCCCGGCCACCTGCTCCGTCCGCAGCCGCCCGCCCGGCCGGTCCCGGCCCTCGTACACCCGCACCTCCCGACCTGCGGACCACAGCCGCCACGCGGCCGCAAGCCCCGCCGGACCCGCACCGACCACCGCTACCGAACTCCGCTCGCCTCTCATGCGCCGATCATAGACGCAAAAAAGCCCGCAGACCACTTCGGTCCGCGGGCTTCATCCCGCCGCCGCCGATCCGACGCTCAGGCCGCCGTCGGCTTCCAGCGTCCGAACGGCAGTGTCGGCTCAGGCCGGACCTTTCCGCCCCAGATGAACGCGCTGATCACCGGCTTCTGCTCCGTCTCCTCCGCCCCGCGAATCACGATCCCCGCCGGCAGCTCCCGCTGCGCCTTCTTTGGTGCTTTCACTTCCCCGCTCCTCACCCAGGTCCACGCCTGGCGCATCCCCGCGCCAATCCCAGGTATAGGGCAGAGTACGTACCACATGACTGCATTCCATCCATATCCTTCCAGCACAACCCCTTACGACGCCTGCCGCCCTCGTCCGCCCACCTCATGTGTCCCTTCCGGGGGACGGTCTGGTGTGTCGGTCTGACACGCCTTCAGCCACTGGCGGTAGCCGGGGAGCCGGAGCCGCTCGAAGATGAGCCCGTCGACGGCATCGCGGAGGAGGATCTCCGTGAGCGGGTACTGCTCGTCGGCCGTGTCGAAGAGGCCGGCCACGGCGTGGTCGGCGAGGCTGAGGAGCTCGTCGCGGGTGAGTGCGGCCTTGTACTCCTCGATCTGGTCTTCGACCCAGTCGGCGTAGGCCTGACGTGGGGAGAGGGGGGCGTCCATGATCAGGCCTCCCCCAGGATCTGGCGGGCGATGTCGATGAGGGCGCAGCCTTCTTCGCGGGCGCGAGCGATGAGCGCGGTGGCGGACAGAGCGGGGAGCGAACCGTCCGCGGAGGCCTGGACGGCGCGGGCGATGGTGGCGCGCTGACGGCGCCCCTCTTCGGTGCGGCGGTCGCGTTCGGGGTTTACCCGTCTCCATTGGTCGAATTGGTGGAGCGCCAAGGCGATGGCGGCTCCCAGCTCGGTCATACCGAGGGGCTTCGTGACGCGGGCGAAGATCGGGGGCGACGCGATGTCGTCGGGGAGGTCTGCCGGGTCGTAGCCGGTGAGCAGGACCACGGGTGTGGGCGCGCGGTCGAAGAGGTCGCGGGCGGCGTCGAGGCCGGAGCGGCCGGGCATGCGGAGGTCGAAGAGGGCGACATCGACGGGGAAGCAGGCGCCGAGGGCGAACGCGTGATTTCCATCCCGTGCGGGGCCGAGGACGCGGTAATCGAGGGCAACGAGCTGCTCGCGGAGCGCCATGCTGGTGATCGGGTCGTCCTCGGCGACGAGGACGAGGGGGCGCTCGTCCCCGCTCATGGGTTCATCTCCCGGTCCGCATCGCGGACCACCACGGCGTCGAAGCCTCGCCGCTTCAGCTCGGCGGTGACGGCGCGCGCCGGCTCGAGCGCGGTGAAACGTCCCACGCGGACGCGGATGAGCGAGCTGCCCGGCACCCGCACCACGCGCGGCTGGTAGCCGGCCTCCTCGAGCCGGGCGACGAGGGCGTCCACGCTCCGCTGGTACCGGAACGCGCCGCTCTGCGCCGAGAACTGTCCGCGCTCCGGGGCTGGCGGCGTGGCGCGGCTCTGCGGAGCCGGGCGGGGTGCGGATCCACGCGGTGGGGTGGCCGCCGGTACAGTGCGAGCCGGAGTGCTGCGGGGGCGAGCGTCCCCGGCCGGCGTCGAAGCCACGGCGGCGGCAGCGCACGCGGACTCCTCCTCGGCGCGCAGCATGGCGGCCATGTCGGGGTCGCGGGCATCCTTCAGTCCGGCACGCGCGGCGGCGCAGGCGGGGCCGGCTCGGTGCAGGCGGGTCTCCGCCCGGGCGAGCCAGAGGAGGCCGGCGGTGTGCTCGGGACGGCCCGGGTAGTCGTTGTCGAGGCGTCGGAGGTAGCCCGCGGCGCGCGTGATGTCGCCGGCGTCGAGGAGCCCCTGTCCGAGGCGGAGCAACGCTTCCGCGGCGCGGCTGGACGTGGGATACCCGAGGACCACGGCCAGGTAGTCGGACTCGGCCGCTTCGAGGTCCGTGGCGAGGCGGGCGCGCAGCATGAGGCCGTGGGCGCGGTCGGAGCCCGGGATGTCGAACTCGTCGCGCGCGGACCACCAGCGCGTGAGCGTGGCGCGGGCAAGGTCGTAGCTGCCGGCGGAGACCAGGCTGTCCACGCGGTCGAGCGTGGGCACCGGCTCCTGCGCAGCCAGCGCGGCGGGAGCGGTGATCGTCGCGGCAATGATCAGCGCGGCCGCCAGGGCGGCTGGAGCGGCGCGGGCACCGGCCCGGGCCATCCTGCCGCCCGCCCCGGTGCGGCGGTGGAATGGAGGCTGGATCACGCCACCCTCCTGCCCTTCGCGGCCCGATGCTGGAGCCGCAGGAGGAGCTCTTCCATGATCTGCGCGTCGGAGAGCGGCGCGGATTTGAGAAGGCGGTCCGCGCGGTGCAGGTCCTCGAGCGCGGCCTGCAGCGCATCGGGCGTCCAGCGCCGCGCCTGGCCCGGCACGCGCTTGGCCAGCCAGCGCTGGTGCGGCGGCAGCTCGCGCTGGAGGGCGCCCGGGCCGCCGGCGAGACAGATGGCGAGCCGGAGGAACTGGTTGGCGAGCCCGATGACGAGCCCGACTCCGTTTTCCCCCGCCTGCAGGAGCACGGGCAGACCCGCGCGGGCGTAGTCGAATCTCCGCTCGGCCACCGCATCGATCCACTGCCACCGGTCCTGCCGGGGAACGGTGCCGACCACGGCTTCCACGTCCTTGCGCACTATGCGACGGCGGTCACCCACGTACTCGCGGAGCTTCTCCAGCTCCCGGACCACCGCGGCCAGGTCGGCACCCACGGCCACAGCGGCGGCGCGGGCGGCATCGGCGTCCAGCTCGATTCCCTGTCGCTCGGCCCAGGCCATCATCCAGCCGGGCATGTCGGCGTCGGAGAGGCGCGGGAACTCGACCGCGCAGGTCTCCTTCTTGAGTCGCATCCAGAGCTTGGCCTTGCTCGCGGAGATGTCCGCCACGAGCAGGAGCGCCAGCCCGGGCGGCGGCGAAGCGGACGCGTCTTCCAGGATCGATCGGGCCGTCGAGCTCACGGCCAGAGCCTGGGCATCGCGCACCACCACCACCCGCCACTCTGCCATCAGCGGAGGTGTCTGGATGAGCGACGCCAGCGTCTCGGGTGAAACATCGTGGCCACTGACCTCGTCGAAGTTGAAGTCACGCGTGGCGGGATCGAGATGCGCCTGGATCACCTCGCGGGCCGCCGCATCTCGCAGGTGCTCCTCTTCGCCGTGCAAGAAGAAAACGCCCCCCCGCGCTCCATCACGGAGCTGGCGGGCGAGGCGTTCGGGGCTCAGAGCCGGCATCTGTTTCTAGTCGATGGCGCGCGCGGTGGAGGCGGCGGCACCCGCCGCATGGCCCGCCGGCGGTGCGCGGTACTGCGGAGGTCCCGTGACCAGTGGAGAATACGAAGCCCGGACCGCCCGGTCCACCCTCACCGCCATCCACTGCCGGGGTGGGGCGGAAGGGACGGCCGCCACGCGGAGCCCCGCGGCGGCGACAACGCCGTGACCGGCGGCGACGCCCACAGCCTCGCCCCCGCGCGATGGCAGCGGCTCCCACGATCCCGGCACTGCACCGCCGCCGCGAGCCACGGCATCGGACGTCTTCGCCCGCCCGGCGAGGAGCGCGGCGCGCGCGATCCCTTCATCGCGCATGAGGCCCAGGCCGCCCACGGCCGCCAGGACCACCGTGGCCGCCGCGAGCATCCCGGTCACGCCCACCCGCGCCTGCGTCCGCCGGCGACGGGCGTCGGCGAGGCGGCCATGGAGCGACGGGAAGAAGTCCCGGGATGGCTCCGGCGGCGGGAGCTGCCGCGCCAGCATCCGGCCTTTCCGCAGGACGCGGTCGTAGCGTGCGCAGGACGCGCACACGGCGATGTGCGCCCGGAACGCGGCGTTCTCCTCCGCCGACAGGAGACTGTCGTCGTAGTCGGAGTAGCGTCGCACGAATTCGCAGCAGGTCATCCGGTCGTCTCTGAGTAGCGATCCAGGGTCGAACGGATGGTACAGCGCCGGTCTCCAGAGGGTTCCGTCCACCCTCCGCGGAGCTGCGCGCTCCATGTACGGCTACTCCATGTACGGCGCGATCTTCTCGGCGAACGCGTTGCGGGCGCGGTTGAGCCGGCTCTTGACGGTGCCCAGGTTCACGCCCGTGATCTCGGAGATCTCCTCGTAGCTCTTCCCCTCGAGCTCCCGGAGGACGAACACCACGCGATGATGCTCGGGCAGCTCCGCCACCACCTGCTCCACCTTCTCCCGCAGGTCCCGCTTCCGGAACAGGTCGTCCGGGCGATACCGGTTGTCCTCCCACTCCAGCGGGCGATGGTCCGCGTCCCAGTTCTTCTTGATCGTCTGGAACAGCACCATCGGGTTCCGCGACCGGTTCCGCAGCTCGTTCTTCGCCAGGTTCCCCGCGATCGTGTACGCCCAGGTGGAGAACTTCCGGTTCTGGTCGTACCGGTGCAGGTGCCGGTACACCCGGACGAACGTCTCCTGCACCAGGTCCTCCGCCCGCTCCCGGTCCCCGATCATGCGATGGATGAAGTTCAGCAGACGCAGGTGGTAGCGGTCCGCCAGCGCCGTGAACGCTCGAGCCTCGCCGCTCAGCGTGGCCGCTGCGAGAGCGGCGTCTTCCAGCTCCGCCAGCTCCTGCCCGCGCGTCTTCCGCTCGGGCTCCGGGATCCGTAGCGCTTGTGCCATCCCCGCCTCCTGGTCCGCATCACGCCCCGGACAATCTCGCCCGGCTCCGCCGCGGACGACCGCCCGCGGGCACCCCCCCACAGGGGCACACCCCGGACCAGACGGGCCGATGACCGGAGATTCCTTGCGGCACAACGGGAACGGTCCGATCGACCGCGCGTCCGGGGTGCCATCGGTGTCCCCGGGAGGGGACAAGGGGAGTGGCGGGAAAAGGACAGGAGTCGGCGCGGTGACCGCCAGGCCTCAGCCCGGCCTGAAGCTCGCCCAGTAGAGGAGCCCGCAGATGGACTTCCCGTCCACGATGCGGCCGTCGCGGACGGCTTCGAGCGCTTCGGACGTCCGCATGCGCACGGTCTGCATGAACTCGTCGTGGTCGAAGGCCGTGGTGCCGCGGCTGAGGCGGGTCGCAAGGAAGAGGTGGATGCGCTCGTCGGTGAAGCCCGGCGTCGTATAGATGGTGGTCAGTCTGCGGAGCGCTCCCGGGACGAAGCCGGTCTCTTCTTCCAGCTCGCGGGCGGCCACTTCCTCCCACGGCTCCCCCGCGTGCTGCGGTCGGCCGGCGGGAATCTCGTAGATGTCGCCGCCCGCGGCGTAGCGGAACTGGCGGATGAGGACGATCTCCGGATCGTCGTCATCGGGGCTGCCGGCCAGCGGAACGACGGCGGCGGCGCCCGAGTGGCGGATGAGCTCGAGCTCGCCCGTGGACCCGTCGGGGAATCGGACGGTGTCCAGGGCCAGGTGGACGATGCGGCCATCGTGGAGCGGCCGGGAATCGAGCTGGAACGGCTTGTCGGGCCCGAGCCGCGCGGCGACGCTCGCGTCCACCAGCTGCGGCGGCCGCTCCGGGGCCGGGCCACCGCGGCTCTCCGGGCCCTCCGGACCGGTGTCGGCCGGACGGCTCATGGCAGGCGCTGGTGGATTTCGACGGTCCCGATGCCGAGCTCGCGGAGCGGGTCGGCCACGCGCTCCGCGTCGCCGACCACGATCACGGCCATGCGGTCGGGGCGAACGGCCTCGCTGGCCACGCGCAGCACTTCATTGCGGGAGACGGCCGCGATACGGTCCCGGTAGCTGGCGAAATAGTCGGCGGGAAGGCCGAACACCACGAGCTCCGCCAGCCGACCGGCCACCGCCGAGGTGGTCTCGAGGCGGAGCGGGAAGATGCCGCGCAGATAGTCGCGGGCGGCGTCCATCTCGTCGTCGGTGGGGCCATCCTCGCGCAGCTCGCGGATCTCCGTGAGGATCGCTTCGATCGCGGGGGCGGTCACTTCCGTCGCCACCGCCGCGTCCACGGTGAACGGGCCCGGCTGCCTGCGGAACGCGAACCCGCTGCGGATGCCGTATGTGTACCCGTGACGCTCGCGCAGGCTCATGTTGAGTCGGCTCGTGAACGCGCCGCCCAGGATCGTGTTCATGACCACGAGCGGGAAGTAATCGGCCGTGCGGCGGTCCACGCCCACGTGCGCCAGGCGGAGCTCCGACTGCACCGACCCGGGCCGGTCCACCACGTACACCGTGGTCTCTTCGCGACGCGGGCGGACCCGGAACTCCCCGGCCATGGCCGCTGCGCCGCGCCAGTCGCCGAAGTGCTGCTCCACCACCGCGCGGGCGTGCTCCGGGTCCACGCGACCCGTGACGATGATGGCGGCGGAGCCGGCGGTGTAGCGCTCGCGGTGAAACGTCCGCAGCTGCTCGGGGCCGAGCGCCCGCACGGTGTCCTCGCGGCCGATGAGCGGACGGCCGTACGGGACACCGTCGTCGAACACGAAGCGCGCGGCGGCGTCGGAGGCGAGGGCGCCCGGCTCCTTGCGCCGCTGGAGGATGTCCGCAAGCTGCTCGTCGCGCAGCCGCTCCACCTGGTCGGCGGGGAAGGACGGGTTGCGCACGACATCCGCGAGCAGCGCCATGGCGGGCTCCAGCCGGTCCGCGTGGACCGTGATCCCGATGGAGGCCGCATCCCAGCTGGCGGCGGTCTCGATCTCGATGCCGAGACGCTCCAGCTCCCACGCCAGCGCGTCGACATCGCGCGTGGTGGTGCCGGCTTCGAGCGCTTCCGCCGTCAGCCGCGCCACCCCAGCCAGCTCCGGCGGCTCGGCATCGGCACCGCCCCGGACGATCACTTCCGCCGTGACGAGCGGGAGGTCCCCGTGCGACGCCACGAGCAGCTCGGGCGTCTGCTCGCCACCCGGCCGATTGCGATGGACGGTGGGGAAATCGAAGGGCTTCACCGGGCCGGGCTCCGGCGCGCGGCCGCGGTCCAGCATCGAGCGCGTGCTCATGCCTCCCCTCCTTCCGGCACGTAGACCAGCGTGGCGGCGCTGTCCGCGCCGAGGTGGCGGGCGGCCACGTCACGAACATCCTCCGCACGCACGGCACGGACCCGCCCGATCTCCGTGTTCACCCGTCCCGGGTCATCGAACAGGCACGTGTGCATCGACAGCTGGTCCGCCCGCTCGCCCGCCTGCTGCAGCTCCTGCAGCTGGCGCGACTCGATCAGGCGGACCGCGCGCGTCACTTCCTGCTCCTCCACGTCCGACAGCGCCGCCAGCTCCTCATCCAACCCCGCCTCCAGCGCTTCCACGGATACGCCCGGACGCGCCGTGGCCCACACCGCCAGCATCGCCGCGCCCACCACGATGGGAAACGCGAACGCGGCGACGTCCTGCGCCAGCCGCCGCTCCCGCACCAGCCGCCGCTCCAGCCGCGACGCCTTCCCCCACGCCAGCACGTGCGCGCCCACGGCCGCGGCATACCAGTCGTCCTCGCCGTACGGGGCGATCCGGTGCGCCCGGTACACGCGCGGCAGCGATATGTCCTGCGTCTGGACGTCCCGGACCGGGGCCTCGAGCGTGGTCGGGATGGAGGTGCGCCCGGGGACCGACGGAACCGGGTCGCCCGCCGGGATGTCTTCGAAGAAATGGCGCACGCGCTCGAGCGCGCGGCCCTCGTCCACGTCCCCGCACACCGTCAGCACCGCGTTGTTCGGCCGGTAGTAGGTCCGGAAGAAGGCTTCCACGTCCTCCAGAGACGCTGCGTCCAGGTCCTCCATCGACCCGATCACCGAGTGATGGTACGGGTGATCCGGGGGGTAGACCATCGCCTGCAGCCGCTCGTCCCAGTCACCGTACGGCTGGTTGTCCACTCGCCAGCGCCGCTCGTTCTTCACCACGTCACGCTGGTTGTCCAGCTTCTCCTGGGTCATGGCGTCCAGCAGCCACCCCAGTCGGTCCGACTCGAGCCACAACCCCAGGTCGAGGTAGTTGGCCGGAAGCGTCTCGAAGTAGTTCGTTCGATCGAGCCACGTGGAGCCGTTCAGCGATCCGCCCGCCCGCTCGATGAACGCGAAATGCCCCGCCTCCGGCACGTGTCCCGACCCCTGGAACATCATGTGCTCGAACAGGTGCGCGAACCCCGTTCGCCCCGGCTGCTCATCCCGCGAGCCCACGCGATACCACAGGTTCACCGCCACCACCGGGGCCCCGGGATCGGGAGAAAGGACCACTTCAAGGCCGTTGTCCAGCCGGTGTCGTGAGAAGGGTATTTCGATCATTGTAGCGCCTCGACGGGAAGAGCTCGACGAGGCGGAAACGTAGACGCAACGCGCGCCGCCGGGCAACCCATGCCCGACGACGCGCGCTCATGCCTCACCGCACCGCATAGCTCGACAGCGGGAGGTAGTTCTCCAGTGTCCAGTAGACCGCGTCGCCCGGCTGCACCATGATCTGGTCCGTGGTCCGCGCAGCGTCCGACCCGATCAGCTCGGCCCGCAGCTGCACGCTCCCCGGCCGCATGTCCCCCGGCGGGACCGTGAACCGCTTCGTGTGCATGCTCGTTACAGTCCCCAGCCGCACCCAGGGACCCTCGCCCACCGCGTAGATGGTCGCGTCCTGCCAGTTGTCGTTCTGGACCACCACCCCCACCCCGTCACTCATGGTGGCTTCCGCGTTTCTCCCACCCGTGAATGTCGAACAACCTGTCACGCCCACTGCCAGAACCAGTGCGCCCAGGACCGCACTCCTCGTGTGTTGCCACATACGTCTTCACCCTCCATCACAAACGAGAAAGGGACCCGCGTTCACGGGCCCCTTCACCTCTTCATTGTCTTGCCATGTGCATGGGTCGTGCCGGCCCGTCTCCGGTAGATCCAGTGGCGACACATGCCCGTCGCTCCAATGCATTTGGGGGCCCGAATGCCTGATAAGACGCGCCTGATCACGATAGCATTGACTTGGATCGCGTCTGCACCCATTTTGGCGGGCCTCCCCGCGCACGGCTCTCCATGGCGGCGGAGATTGATGCTGTCCAGGGCCGTGGCACACCGTTCACGCGCCCACCCGAGGACGGCCGGACAGACGGAGCGCCGAGGCCCCTTGCGGCGGTCCCTGGATTTCTGCGATGCAGCAGGCTCGCCCACGCGAAACCGGCGAATGTGCCGGCTCCCGCGCCGCGGTCCCGTACCGGAGGCGAGCCTTTTTGCATCCAGCGGGGCCATCCCGGGCCACCGCGAAGGCATCATCGGCCCATTTCACCGCGCGCAGACTCGCGCCAGAACGGGATCCCGGACAGAGGAGACACGAGCCAGTCGAACGAACCAGCCTTGAAGAGAGCTGGCGGGGTGAAGTGCGCCTGCCGGTCCTGCAACGAACAAGAGCTACAAAGGAAGAACGATGAGACTTGGAAGTCTGAAGGCCGTAGCGGCCCTTGCCGTGGTGCTGGCGGGGCTGAGCATGGCCGCGACGCCCCTCGTCGCACAGTCGACGGGAACGATCCGGGGGCAGGTTGTGGAGAGCTCGACGCAGCGCCCGATGGCGGGTGTGCAGGTGGCGATCCCGGACACGCGCCAGGGAGCGCTGACGAACCAGCAGGGGAACTACCTCATCATGAACGTGCCGGTCGGGAGCCATCCCGTATCGGTACAGATCATCGGGTATGCCACGGTGGAGGCCACCGTGGAAGTGCAGGCCGGGCAGGCGACGGATCTGAACTTCACGCTGAGCCAGTCGGCGATCCAGCTGGACGGGCTGGTGGTGACGGGGACGCCGGGGGCCACGCAGAAGCGGGCGCTGGGCAACACGGTGAGCACCATCGCGGCGGAGGAGCTGACGGACGTGACGCCGATCACGACGGTGTCGCAGATGCTGGAAGGCCGCACGCCCGGGCTGACGGTGATGGCCGCGTCCGGGCAGGTGGGCACGGCGCCGAACATCCGGATCCGCGGGGCGAGCTCGTTGAACGCGGGGATCCAGCCGGTCTTCTACGTGGACGGCGTGCGGGTGAACTCGTCATCGCAGGGCGGCTACGGCACCAGCAACAACACGGTGCGTGAGACGTCGGCGCTGGATAACCTGAACCCGCAGGACATCGAGTCCATCGAGGTGATCAAGGGCCCGGCGGCGGCCACGCTGTATGGCGCGGACGCGGCGGCGGGCGTGATCCAGATCATCACGAAGAAGGGGCGCGCGGGTCAGCAGGACGTGGAGTGGGCCGGTCGCGTGGAGTACGGTCAGAGCGACTGGGCGCTCGACATGAAGACGAACTACACGCTGTGCACGGATGCGCGGATCAACGACTCGCGCCACCGGTGGCCCGGCTGTGAGGGGATGGACCCGAACGCGGACTGGCAGAGCCGTCTGCTGACGGGGCAGCCGTTGAGGGACGACAACGTGCTCCGCAATGGCGCGGTGACGAACTACCATCTCTCGGCACGCGGCGGTGGCGACCGCTACTCGTTCTACCTGGCCGGTGACAAGGGTTCGGAAGAGGGCGTGTTCCCGAACAACTACTTCAACCGGACGAACGGCCGGGCGAACTTCACGATCCTGCCGTACGAGTCGCTGACGCTGCAGTTCTCGACGCAGTACAGCCAGAGCGAGAGCCAGCAGCCGAACAACGACAACTCGTCGAACGGCTGGCTGCGCAACGCGTACCGCGGTCTTCCCGGCAACGACGCGCCGTGGGCGCCGGGCTGGCGGGGGCTCGGTCCCGAGCAGATCGCCATGTACGACAACTCGATCAAGAACGAGCGGTGGATCCTGGGCGCGACGGCGGACTACAAGCCGTTCGACTGGTTCCGTCACCACCTGACGGTGGGCATGGACGCCGGTCAGCGCATCAACACGCTGTTCTACCCCATCGACCGGACGGGGCGCGCGCCGTTCGGCGCCAGCAACGCCAACGGCTACATCGCCCAGTACATGCCCGCCACGCGGGACTACACGGTGGACTATTCCGGTACGATCGACACCGGTCTCCCGTTCGGTGAGGACATCACGTCGTCGCTGTCGTTCGGGATGCAGTACCTGACGCAGTACTTCCACTCGCCCGAGATCGTGGGCGAGGGGCTGGTGGCCGACCCGGTCCGGCTGGTGAGCAACGCGGCCACGACGCGGGCGTACGAGGGCCGGACGGAGCAGAAGTCCCTGGGCTTCTTCGCCCAGGAGCAGATCGGGTGGAAGAACCGCCGCTTCATCACGGCGGGGCTGCGCGTGGACGACCACTCGGCGTTCGGGCGCAACTTCTCCCTCATCTACTACCCGAAGGTCGCCGGCTCGTGGGTGATCTCTGAGGAGCCCTTCTTCAACTTCGACTTCATCAACAACCTGCGGCTGCGCGCCTCCTACGGGCAGGCGGGCAACGCGCCGGCGCCGTTCACGGCGGACCGGACGTACGGCGCGTCGAGCGTCATCCTCGAGGATGGCAGCATCGCCTCCGCGCTGATCCCGGACTCCTACGGCAACCCGGACCTGAAGGCGGAGCGGGGCGAGGAGTACGAGGCCGGCTTCGACGCGTCGTTCCTCAATGACGCCGTCGGCGTGGAGGTCACGTACTACAACAACACGACGAAGGACGCGCTGATCACCGTGCCGGTGGCGCCGTCCACGGGCTTCACGGGCTCGCGCTGGGAGAACATCGGCGAGATCCACAACACGGGGCTGGAGCTGTCCGTGTTCGGCACGCCGATCCGCAAGCCGACGTTCTCGTGGGACGTGCGGGTGGGCCTGTCCACGAACCACAACGAGCTGGTCTCGCTGGGCGGCTCCCGTGACTTCATCCCGGTGGGCTACCGGAGCGTGCAGCGCCACCAGGAGGGCTTCCCCCTGGCCGGCTACTGGGCCGAGCAGATCCTGTACAACGCCGACGGTACGGTGATGCGGGATGCGGGCGGGGACATCATGCTGAGCGACACCATGGACTACGTGGGTCCGTCGGTGCCCACGCGTGAGGCATCGCTGACGAACACGTTCACGGTGTTCCACAACCTGTCCCTGTACACGTTCATGGACTACAAGGGCGGGCACTACCTGTTCAACATGGGCGGCCAGACGGCCGTGTGGGACGGCAACGCGAAGATCGCCAACGACCCCACCGTGACGGACGACGAGTGGGATGTGGCGTACGACGGCGGCAACCGTCCGTACCTGGAGAAGGCCGACTACGTGAAGCTGCGCGAGGTGTCGCTCCGTTACTCCCTGCCCACGCGCTGGGCAAGCCTGTTCCGGACGAACTCCATGTCGTTCACGCTCGCCGGCCGCAACCTGGCGCTGTGGACGAAGTACAGCGGGAGCGACCCCGAGGTGAACATCGGTGGATCGTCGAACTCCACGCGGGCCGACTACATGTCCGTGCCGATGATGCGCCAGTTCTCGGCTTCCATCGACTTCCGCTTCTAGTGCCGACCATGAGAGAAGAAATGACGATGTCTAGACTTTTCGCACGACGAGCGGCGATCGGCGCGGCCGTCATCGGCCTCGCCGCAGGCCTGGGCGGCTGCGACTCCATGCTCGACGTGGAGAATCCGGGCGCCATCAACGAGGCGAACGTCACCGACCCGGACTTCGCGCCGCAGATGATGAACGCGGCGATCAACACGTTCCAGGAGAACTTCGGCTTCCTGATCTGGGCGGGGGCGATCTTCACGGACGAGGCGGTGAACGGTCACAACTACGAGCAGTGGCAGGACCTCGACCTCCGCATCGTGGAGGACGACAACTCGCAGCTGTCGGTGATCTACGAGGACCTGCAGCAGGCCCGCGCCACGGGCGATGACATGGTGGCGCGCCTGCGCGATGTGGTGGAGAACCCGTCCAGCAGCCTGGAGCTGGCCACGGCCCTGACGTACACGGGCATCTCCTACACCTTCCTGGCCGAGTACTTCTGCTACGCGCCGGTGGAGGCGGACGGGGAGGCGATCCGGTCGGACGCCATCTTCCTGAAGGCGGTGGAGCGCTTCGATGAGGCGATCCAGATCGCGCAGGGGTTGGGCGCGGACGGCGCCCACATCCTGAACCTGGCCCGGATGGGCGCGGCTCGCGCTTCCCTCGGTGCCGGCAACCTGTCGGCCGCGTCGTCGTACGCGCAGGCGGTTCCGGCCGACTTCGTGGTGTGGGTCCGTCATACCGACAGCCCCACCGCGCTGCGCAACTACTTGTGGGGCCAGACGACGGGGACGAACACGACCATCGGCGTGGACGTGAAGTTCCGCGGGCTCAACGACACGCGCGTGCGGCACGCGGCGAACGCCACCACGGGGCACAATCAGAAGACGCTCCTGTGGCTCCCGTTCCAGGGTGAGTCGTATGACGGCTGGACGGCCGATGGGCCGGATGCGCCGTTCGCGGCCAACACCTCCATCCGGCTCGCGTCGGGGCTGGAGGCTCGCTACATCGTGGCCGAGGCCGGCGGAATGTCCGACACCGCGCTCCGCGCGTTCATCGACGAGCGCCGTGCCGTGGGCGGTCAGGACCCGTTCACCGGCACCGACCTCGCGGCGGAGCTGCGCGATCAGCGGCGGCGCGACTTCTTCCTCGACGGGCATCGCCTCGGCGACATCCGGCGCTATCTCGGCGCCTATGGCGTGAACGAGTTCCCGACCGGGCCGCACCCGAACGATGCCGACTGGGGCTGGGGCAACTACGGGACGGCCACCTGCTTCATCCCTCATCGGGACGAGTCGGTGGGCAACCCGAACTACCGGCCGCTCGACTGACGAGAGAGCCGGCAGAGAGCGGGAATGAAGGAGGCCCGGCGAGCGCGAGCTCGCCGGGCCTTCCCCGTTCCGGCTGCGCGCGCCCGGCTCAGAGCGGCTGCGCCAGACGCTCCCGCAGCACCGAGGGTCCAATGCTCGTCTTGAGCAGGCGAACCGCCGCGTCCTGACCGGACCGGATGGCGCTCTCGGCTTCCTCCAGCATCTTGATGTCCGCCCCCTCCACCGCGTACTCGGACCTCGCCAGGAGGTCCTCGGCCGCCTCCTCCCAGCCGACGCTCGCGGCGGCCAGGGAGCCGATGATCATCGCCTCGCCGTCATCCTCCCGCTCCTGCGCGGCGCGCACGAGCTCCTCCGCAGCCTCCTCCATCCGCTCGAGCTCCGAGAGGACCAGGCCGTGGAGCAGGCGAGTCCAGGAGTCGTCGGGAGCGAGGACGAGGGCCTCCTCTAGCTCGAGCGATCCCTCCTCGGCCGCGCCGCGAAGGACGTGGGCCGCGCCGAGCTCGGCGCGGACAATGGGATCCTCGGGCGTGATGTCGCGGGCGGCCCGCAGCTGCTCGAGCGCCTCGTCGAACAGCCCCCGCCGGGAAAGGAATGCGCCGTAGTTCAGCCGGGCCAGCGGCAGGTCCGGAGCGGAGAGCGCGGCCGTCCGCAGCGCCGGCTCCGCATCAGGGTCGTCGAACTCGGCGAGCCCCGCCCCGGCCAGCGACAGGACGTGGGGATCGGTGGGTTCCTGGTCGACGCAGCGGCGGAACGCCTCGTACGCCGCGCCATCGTTCCCCAGCTCGCTTTCGGCGACCCCGAGCCAGCACAGGAGGTGCGGATCGTCCTCGTCGCGGTCGAGGCCATCGGCCAGGAGCTGCGCCATCTCCTCCCAGCGCCCCTCCTCTCCGAGCCCCAGCGCCTGCTGCAGGATGGCCTCCACCTCGCCCGTGGCTTCACCACCGTTGGCGCCGCGGGCACTCATGCGCCGAACTTCGCCAGCCGGAGGGCGTGCGCCAGCGCCAGCGTCATGAGGTGCCGGGCTTCGAAGATGCCGAGCTCGCCCCGGAGGCAGGCGCGCTCGCCGAAGCCGTCCACGTCGATGGGCCGGCACCATGGCGAAGCGATCATCACGGGCACCGGATGCCAGGAGTGGGCCCCGAGCCGGGCGGGTGTTGAGTGGTCACCCGTGACCACGATGACGTCGGGCTCCAGCGCCTCGACATCGGCCACCAGGGCATCCACGGCTTCGATGGCCGCCACCTTGGCGTCGAAGTCCCCGTCCTCGCCGCGGCTGTCCGTGTACTTGAAGTGGACGAAGGCGAAGTCGTGGCTCCCGAGCTGGCGAGCGAGCACGTCGATGCTCCCGGCGTCCGTGTCCGCGGCCGGGGCGATGTCCATGCCCAGGAGCCGCGCGACCCCGCGGTACATCGGGTATCGAGCGATGCACACCGCGCGGAGGCCGAAGCGCTCCTGGAGCGATGGATAGCGGTGGAAATTCGCGAAGCCGCGGGCCAGCACGCCGTTCGCCACCGGCTCGTCCTTCAGCACCGCGTTGGCCTGGTCCAGCACCGCCTGCACCGCGCGCGCCGTCCGCTCGCCATCGGGCGATGTCGGCTTCAGCGGCAGCGGCGGCACGCCCGTCTCCTGCGGGTCCGTGTCGGCCAGGTCCTCGGACAGGTTGGCGCCGCGCAGCACGAGCACCACACGGTGCTCCTTCTCCGATTCCCAGAACACTTCGACGCCGCCGACCTGGCTGACGGCCTCACGGAGCCGGGCGACGATGCGCGCGTTCTCCGCGTCCGAGGGCCGCCCCGCGCGCCGGTCCGCCACGTTCCCCTCGGCGTCGAAGGTGGCCAGGTTCAGGCGTGCCGCCAGGTCGCCGTGCTGGAGGTGGAAGTCCACGCCGAGCGCGCTGAGCACGCCCCGCCCGATGTTGTACCGCACCGGGTCGTAGCCGAACAGCGCCAGGTGGCCGGGACCACTGCCGGGGGCGATGCCCGGGGCCACGGGGGTGATCAATCCCAGCGCCGAGCGCTTCGCCAGGCGGTCCAGGTTCGGGGTCCGGGCCGTTTCCAGCTCCGTGCGGCCCGTCCGCTCGTTCGGGAGCCCGCCCAGCCCGTCCATGACCAGGTACACGATCTTGCCGCCATCCCGCTCGACGACGGCGTCGGGGAGAGTCACGTCCATCGGTCGCTCCGCTCGAATCTTGGTGTCTTCCGGTCCCGTCCGCAGCGTGCACGGTCCGGGCCGGAAAAGGTAGGGGAGCGGGTTCCCCGGTGACAGGGGCGGGAGTGGGTCAGTCGACCGGTCGCTCGCTCAGGTAGGCGGCAAGCACCGGCTCGTTCGGGGATGCGCCGAACACCACGTCCGCCGCCAGCACGGCCACGCGCGTGGCCTCGCCGATGTCCGCCCCGCAGTCCACGAGCAGGAACTCCTCCACGGCGCCCGGCGACCCGGGGGGGACGGTCACGGCTTCGAACCCCCGCTCATCCAGCCGATGCTTCAGCTTCGGGTAGACGCTCCCCGTCCACGGGGCGAGCGGAAACGCGAACCGGAGCCCGCTCGTCCGGCGCTCCTCGTAGCGGGCGAACTGCACGAACCCATCACCTTCCGATCGACCCCGGCGGATCGTGAGCACGCTGCCGCGCGCGTCCCCGCGCAGCAGGCGGTCGAGGTGCCGCTCCAGTCCGGTCGGGCTCACACCCTCCCATAGATCGGCACCGGTGTGGGCCGTCCGCGACCACACCACACCCGCTCCGGCCATCAGCGCCAGCGCAACGACCAGCAGCCACGACATCCTCGCCCCACCTCCAGGCTGTGACACCATGCCCCCGGAGTGGCGCCGATACCCGCCACACCGCGGCCGCCGCCCGCCCGCCCGGGAGGCGGTGTAGCGGCGCTCATCGAAAAGGTGCGGTTAAAGGCAGCCGCGCGCATGGGCGAAAACTACCCACACGCGCCGCGCGGTCGGCCCGGGCGGAGCGGCTGGCCACCGGCGGATGAGCCGCGTAGGTTGCCGCCGCAGGAATCCCCAGCACCCCTGCCGGAGAGCGTCGTGATGCAGCCGTTCGAGATGGAACGATGGCAGTCCCACCACGAGAATGAAGTGCGCTGGAACCTCAGCGAGAGCGGCGTACATCCGCTCGCTCTGGGGGAGCTGCTCGCGCTGGCGGGGGAGACCGAGGCAGCGCTTGAGACTCCCCTCGGGTACGGTCACTCGAACGGCACGCCGGCGCTGCGAGAGCGGATCGCTGCGCTGTACCCCGGGGCATCCGCCTCGCAGGTAGTGGTCACGAATGGCAGCGCGGAAGCGAATTTCGTGGTGGCGTGGCGGCTGGTCGAGCCAGGCGACGACGTGGCCGTGCTTACGCCGACGTACATGCAGCTCCCCGGGCTGGCCGCGTCGCTCGGCGCCCGCGTCCGCGCCATCCCGCTCCGGGAGGAGAACGGCTGGCAGCCGGACCCGGCCGACCTGCTGGAGGACGTGGGACCGGGCACGCGCCTGGTGGTGGTGACGAACCCGCAGAACCCCACGGGCGTGACCCTGAGCGACGAATCGCTGCATGCCATTCTCGAGGCGGCGGAGCGGGTCGGGGCCTGGGTCCTCGCCGACGAAGTCTACGCCGGAGCGGAGCCCGAGGGCCCCGCCACCCCCACGCTCTTCGGGCGGTATCCGCGCGTCATCGCCACCGGCTCCCTCTCCAAGGCCTATGGCCTCGCCGGCCTCCGCATCGGCTGGATCGTCACACCCCCCCAGCTCACCGAGGACCTCTGGGCGAGGAAGGACTACACCACCATCTCCACCGGCCCCCTCACCGACACCCTCGCCGCCCTCGCGCTCCGCGACGACGTGCGGCCGAAGATCATCGCCCGCGCCCGACAGATCGTCCGCGAGCACCGCGAGATCGTTCGCGCCTGGGCCGACGACTCCGGGATCTTCCACTTCGGCCGCCACGATGCCGGCGCCGTCTGCCTCCCCGCATACGATCTCCCCCTGGACTCCATGGAGCTCGCGGAGCGACTGCGCGTGGATGAGGACGTGCTGCTCGTGCCCGGCGCCCACTTCGGGTTAGGCAAGTACGTCCGCATCGGCTTCGGCATCGAGCGAACGCCGCTGGAAGAGGCGCTCCAGCGGGTCACGGCCTTCGCCCGCACGACCCGCGGGGCGTAAGGCGGTCGGCGCCACGTGGCGGCACCGCGAGGCGCGTCAGCGCCCTGCGGACGGGCCCGTGGTGCCGCGGCCCCCGGCGGCACACATACTGCACCAATCACGGGATGGAAACCACGGCGCATCAACCACTCCGGCACAACCGAATGGCGAGAATCCTGGTCGTCGAAGACAACGCCGACCTGCTTACCATCCTGCGGGATCTGCTGGCGGCGGACCACGAGGTGGTGACGGCCCGGCGGGGCGAGGAAGCCATTGATTGCGCCCGCGAGGCCAAGCCCGACATCGTCATCATGGACCTCCAGCTCCCGTCCATGAGCGGCATCGAGGCCGGCCGCTGGATCAAGCAGGAAATCGCCGACGTCCCCATCCTCGCCCTCACCGCCCTCGCGCAGAGCGGCGACTCCGACATGGTCCTGCGCTCCGGCTGCTGCGACGCCTACATGGCCAAGCCCGCCTCCCTCGCCGACATCCGGCGCAAGGTGGAGGAGCTGCTGCAGGACCGCGACGCGGCCTGACGCGCCGGCGCGGACGCTCGGGCGCGCGCCCTCCGCGCACAGGGAACTGTTCAGGTCGTAGCCCGGCGCGTAGCTTGGTGAAATGAACAGGAACGCAGCAATCCTCGTCATCACCGGGCTGGCGGCCGGCTGCGCGTCCGCCCCGCCGGTCACGGCGGACTTGCTTCCTCCGTGCGCGACCCACCGGGCCGAAGGCTGGCGCCAGGTTTCGGGGAGAGGGGTGGTGGTGTGCGTGCCCGGGACGTGGTCGTCGGGCGGCGCCGCGAGCTGGCGGGGCGAATCGTTCTTCATGACGGGGGACGCCCTGAGCCGGCGCGTGGCGGAGCTCCAGTTGGACATCTACCGGACGGCCCGCCTCATGGAAGCGGACGGAGGCGGATAGCCGCCCCTCGGGCGGTTCAGCCGCGGCCACCGCCACCGTGAGCCGCTGAGGCGGAGCCTGCGTCGGGGTCGAGGCGTTCGCTTGACCCGTCCTCGCCCGCTCCCGACATTGCCCTCCTTGCCCGTACCCACCATCCACGAAGACAGGATCGAAACCATGCGAAGCAGGGCATTGCTCGCGGGCGCGGCTGCAGCGGCCGTGCTCGGGACGGGAGCGCCCGGTGCCGTCAGCGCGCAGTACACTGACGTGCCAGCGCCCGCCGCGTACGCGCTGCGCGGTGTGACCGTGGTAGGGCCGGACGGAGCGAGCCGGGAGGGAGTGACGGTGGTGGTCCGCGGCGCGTTCATCGAAGCGCTGGGGCCGGCGGCGGCGGTGCCGGCGGACGCCCGTGTGCTGGAGGGCGACTCGCTCTTCCTGTACCCGGGACTGGTGGACGGGGACGGCAAGGCCGGCTACGACATTCCTCGCCCGGACGTGAATCGCAGTCAACTCGAGATGTGGAACGCGCCGCGGGAAGTGCGGGGCTTCACGCCCGCCCGTCGGCTGGTCTCGTACCTGACCGCTACCGGCGACGACGGCGCCGACGCGAGGCGGCAGGGGATCGTCGCCGCGGCGGTCCACCCCTCCGGCCCGCTCATGCCGGGTCGCGGCGCGCTGGTCCTGTACCGCGTGGACGCGGAGACGCCGGACGCGCTGGTGGTGCGCCCGGCGCTCGGCCCCACGTTCGAGCTTCGCGGCGCGCCCGGCGTGTACCCGGGAACGCTGTTCGGCGTGATGGCCACGTTCCGGCAGTCGTTCGAGGACGCGCGCCACCAGCGCGCGGTCCTGGTGGCCCGGGAGAAGGACCCGCGCGGGCTCACGCTCCCCGCGTACGACCCCGACGAGGCGGTGCTGGGCGACGTGCTGTCGGGCGACCTTCCCGTGTTCGCGAAAGCGGATGCCGCCGACGACATCCTGCGCGTGCTGGAGCTGTCGGACGAGTACGGGCTCAAGCCGATCATCGTGGGGGGCGGCGAGGCGTGGAAGGTGGCCGACGCGCTGAAGCGGCGGGGCGTGCCGGTCCTCGTGTCGGTGGACTTCCAGAAGCCGCGACGCTGGAAGCCGGAGAGCGACACCGGCTCCGTGGCGCTGGACGCGGCCGCGGAGCGGGAGCGTGATGACCTCGTGGCCCGCTACGCCAATGCCGGGCGGCTGGCCGCGGCCGGTGTCACGTTCGCGCTCACGAGCGGGGGGACGGGCAAGATCCTGGACGGCGTCCGGAAGGCCGTCGAGAACGGGCTCCCGGAGGACGCCGCGCTGGCGGCGCTCACGACCACGCCCGCCACGCTGCTGGGCGTGCCGGAGCTGGCCCGGGTCGAGCCGCGGCTGCCCGCCACGTTCATCGTGTCGCGGGGGCCGCTCTTCTCCGACAAGGGCCACGTGACCTACACGTTCGTCGAGGGTCGGCTGCAGGAGGCCGGCGGCGGCGAGGCGAAGGCGGGATCGGCCGAGGAGGCGGTGGACTTCGGAGGCGAGTGGGCGATGAGCATCGACGCCCAGGGCCAGAAATTGGAGGCCACACTGGAGATCGTGCAGGATGGCGCCACGTTCACGGGCACCATGACGCTCATGGACCAGAAGCTCCCGATCCGGGATGGCACGATCGACGGCGATCGGATTTCCGGCGTCGCGGTCATGGACCAGGGGGGCCAGACGCTGGAAGTGAAGATCACGGGGACCGTGGAAGGCGACGAAGCGACGGGCGAGGCGGACGCGGGGCCGATGGGGCTGGCCCAGTGGACGGCGAAGCGCGCGGGACCGGGAGGTGCGCGATGATCAGCGTGATGCGGACGACGAGCGGGACAGCGGGAGCGCGCGGCCACGGCCGCGTCACCGGCATGCGGTGGCTGCGCCGGGCGCTGCGCCCGGTGGCGGGACTGGTGATCGCCGCCGGGATCGCCGCCGCGGGCGCACCGCGGCTGGCCGCGCAGGCAGGGGCGGCCGCGAGCCCGGGGGCGGGGGCGTCGCCTGCCGCGGCAGCGCCGACGGCCGTCACGCCCACGGTCCTGACGCACCCGGACTACAAGGTCCAGATGGCGGTGGGCGCGGTGGACGTGCCGCGCGGCTCGATGCTGATCCGTGACATCGACAGCGTGTGGACGGCCGCGGGGACGGTGCTCGCCCACGCGGACATCCTGATCCGGGATGGGGTGATCCGGGACATCGGATCCGGGCTCCCGGCGCCCGCCGGCGTGAAGGTGGTGGACGGGCGGGGCTACACGGCCATGCCGGGCTTCGTGGACCCCCATTCCCACATCGCCATGGTCACGAGCAACGAGTGCACGTCGCCGGTGGTCCCGGAGGTGCGGGTGATCGACCAGCTCGATCCGGACGACTTCGGGATCTTCCGGGCCCTGACGGGCGGGGTCACCACGGCGCACGTGATGCACGGCAGCTGCAACCCGATCGGGGGGCAGAGCGCCATCATCAAGCCGCGCTGGGGGCTGAAGGACCCCGCGCAGTTCATGCTCCAGGGCGCGCCGCAGATCGTGAAGTTCGCGCTGGGTGAGAACGTGACGCGGAAGGGGTGGGCCGGCGAAGGCGTGCGGCGCTACCCGTGGTCGCGCCAGGGCGTGGAAGCGATCTACGTCCAGGCGTTCGATGCGGCGCGGGCGTACCAGGCGGAGTGGGACCGCTACCGCCGCGACCCGAAGTCCTTCCGGGTTCCGCCGCGTCGCGACCTGCGGCTGGAAGCGCTGTCGGAGATCCTGCAGGGGAAGATCCGGGTCCAGGCGCACGCGTACCGGGCGGACGAGATCCTGATGCTCATGAACGTGGCGGAGCGATTCGGCTTCACGATCGACGGCTTCGTGCACGTACTCGAGGGATACAAGGTGGCGGACGAGATGGCGGCGCACGGCGCGTACGCCACCACGTTCAGCGACTGGTGGCACTACAAGCTGGAAGCCATCGACGCCATCCCGTACAACGCCGCGATCCTGTGGAACCATGGCGTGCACACGAGCCTGCATTCCGACAGCGAGGAGCTCCAGTCGCTGGCCATCTACGAGATCCAGAAGCCGGTGAAGTACGGCGGCGTGCCGAAGGAGGAGGCGCTCCGCATGTACACGCTGTACCCTGCACAGCAGCTCATGATCGCCGACAAGGTGGGCTCGCTGGAGAAGGGGAAGCAGGGGGACGTGGTCCTGCTGGACGGCGATCCGTTCGACAGCCACACGAGCGTGCGGATGACCATCATGGATGGACGCGTCTACTGGGACGCGGCGCACGAGGCCGACTACCGGCACTTCCCCATGCGTCCGCTGCCCGTTCCCACCCGCGCGGCCGCGGCCGCGCAGCCGGTGCCGTGGGCGGCCACGAGGAAGCTCGTGGACGACGAGGCGCTGGCGGGGGGCGCCGCCCGGGCTGATGTCGCCGCGGCCCGCGAGGCCGGGGCCGACCATGGCCCATCCAGCGGCGTCGGCGAGTCCGCCGCCGCGTCCGGGTCGTTCGCGCTGGTGGGCGCCACCGTGCACACGGGCGACGGCCGGACCATCGAGAACGGCGTGGTGGTGGTCCGCGACGGCCGCATCGCCGCCGTCGGCCCCGCCGGCGAAGTGGAGGTGCCCGCGGGCGCGGAGCGCATCGACGTCGCAGGCAAGGAGCTGTTCCCCGGGCTCATCGACCTGGACACGGAGCTGGGGCTGCAGTCGATCGGGTCCGTGCCGACGGCCACGGACCAGCGCGAAGTGGGGAAGTTCAACCCGCACCTCCGGGCCATGGTGGGGATGCAGCCGCATTCCACCACGTTCGGCGTGGCGCGGGCCAACGGCGTCACCACGGCTGTGACGCACATGTCCGGGAGCATCATCCCCGGCGCCGGGTCGCTGATCCAGCTGAAGGGAGACACCCCGACGCGCATGTCGATCCTCGACCGGGCCGCCCTGTTCGTGGAGTTTCCACGCCCTGAAGGCGAGGAGTGGGACGAGCCGAAGCTGGAGGGCGACGACCTCGAAGCGCTCGTCGCGCTGTTCGAGCGCGCGGAGCTGTTCGCGGAGGAGCCGACCACCGCCGAGGCGGCCGACCGCCCGTTCGAAGCCCAGGTCCATGGCGGCGACCGCGCCATGCTCGAAGCCCTCGTGCCCGTGGTGCGCGGCGAGATGCCGGTCATCTTCGAGGCTTCACGCGAGCGGGAGATCCGTTCGCTGCTCCTCTTCCTGGACAGGTTCCCGGACGTTCGCGCGGCCATTCTGGGCGGCGATGGCGCCCATCACGTGGCCGGGGAGCTGGCTGAACGACGGATCCCCGTGATCCTCACGTCCGGGAACGGTGTCACGCGCGACCGGGACGAGTCCTACGCCGCCGCGTGGGCGAACGCGGCCGTGCTGAACGACGCGGGCGTCCCCGTGGCGGTGGCCACGGGCGGCGTGGACGCCGTACGCAATCTGCCGTACTTCGCCGCGCGGCACTGGGCGTACGGGCTGCCGCACGATGTGGCGCTGCGGGCCATCACGTCGACGCCGGCCGAAATCCTGGGGCTGGGTGGCGAGATCGGGAGCATCGCGCCCGGGAGGCGGGCGGACCTGGTCCTCACCGACGGCGACATCCTGGAAATCACCACCGACATCGAGCGGATGTGGGTCGGCGGCGAGGAAGTGGATCCCAGGGACAACCGGCAGTACGAACTCTACCAGTCGTTCCTGAACCGGCACTGAGCAGGGTGGAGGCGCCGGGCTTCCCGCCCGGCGCCTCCATCTCCGGGGCTAGGATCCCGCGCGTTTCCCGACCGAAAGCCGGTCGGGGCCGGACGGGAGCTGATCCGCGGGCACGGGGCGGCCGGTGAGGTGGCCCTGGATGAAGTCGCAGCCAGCGCGCTGGAGCCATTGCAGCTGCGTTTCCGATTCCACGCCCTTGGCCACCACGGCGGCATCGAGGCCGTGGGCCAGGGCGATCGTCGCTTCCACCACCCGCTCGTCGGCGGCGTCGGTGCCGATCCCCCGGATGAAGTCCTGGTGCAGCTTCAGGATATCGATCGGGAGCCGCCTCAGCTGCGCCAGCGAAGTGGCCCAGGTGCCATAATCGTCCAGGGCAATGGCCGCGCCCGTGTTCTTGAGCGCCCACACCAGGTCGGCAGCTTCGCCGGGATCCGGACCGAAAGCGCCGTCGGGCAGCTCCAGCACGAGCGTGCCCGGCTCCAGCCCCGCGTCCTCGATCGTACGGCGGATGAACTCGGGGAGACCGGGGTCCGCGAGCGAGTGCGGGGACAGGTTCACCGCCACCCACCCGGGGAGGTGTCCGGCGCCCTCGCCCCGCCGCTGCTCGGCCGCGCTGGCGATCGCCCAGCGGTCCAGCGCGCGCACCAGGCCGGAGCGCTCGGCCAGGCGGATGAACTGGCTGGCATTGACCAGCCCGCGCGTGAAGTGGCGCCAGCGGGACAGCGCTTCCGCGCCCACGCGCTCGCCGGTCGCGATGCGGAACACCGGCTGGAAGTGGAGCTGGAACTCGTGGTGCTCGAGGCCCCAGCGCATGTCCTGCTCCATGCGCAGCTCGACCTCCACCCGGTCGCGGAGCTCCGGCCGGTAGAACTGGATGCCCAGCCCGCCCGTCTTCGCCCGGTACATGGCCAGATCCGCGCATTTGAGCAGGTCCGCCAGCTCCGCGCCGTCCTCCGGAAACAATGCGACGCCGATGCTCGCGGTCACGGGCACATCGTGCCCCTCCGCCACCGCGCGCTCCGGGAGCCCGTCCAGGATCCGATGGGCCACCCGGCCAGCCGCGTCCTCGTCGCGCACGTCCGCGAGAAGGATCGCGAACTCGTCCCCGCCCATGCGGCCCACGAGGTCGGTCTCGCGCAGGACCCGCCGCAGCAGCCCGGCCACGTCCTTCAGCAGCGCGTCGCCAGCTTCGTGTCCCAGGAGATCGTTCACCTCCTTGAAATGATCGAGGTCCAGGTACAGCACGGCCGCGAGGCGCTCCTGCCGGCGGGACAGGGAGAGGGTGGCGGCCCCGCGCTCGAAAAAGAAGCGGCGGTTCGCCAGCCCCGTCAGCGCGTCGTAGTACGCCAGGTGCTGGATCTCGCCCTCGAGCGTCCGTTCGGGGGTGAAGCCCCGCAGCGTCACCAGCACACCGCCCACCACCGGGTCGTCGGACAGGTTCCGGGCGCGCACGTCCAGGCGAGTCTCGCCGCCTTCCGGGCGGGCGATGGTCACCTCCAGCCGTACGCTGGCACCGGGCTGCCTGCGCACTTTCGCGAACTCCTGCAGCACCCTGCGCCGATCGCCGGGCGGGACCAGGTCGAGCAGTCCCCCGTTCTCCACCAGCCCGTCCAGGTCCGCGCCGACCACCTGCCCGAGATTCGGGCCGGTGAACAGGAGCTCACCCCGAAGCCCCACGACCATCTGCGCTTCCCGGCTCTCTTCCAGGAGGCGGCCCCGGAGGTCGGCGAGCGTGCCCTCGCGCCGGCTCGCGGCTTCCGACGCCCGGAGCTCGCGCCGGTAGAGGAGCCAGAGCACGGCGAGGCCGCCCACCCAGACCAGGGCGGCGACGGCGGCGGTCAGGATCGAGCCATTCAGGGCGAGCGTCGGCACGAAATAGAGGAGCGTGCCGGCGAGGAGCACCCCGAAGAGCGCGTCGACCGCTGGGCTGGAGCGGCGGCCGGGGTCGGGTGGTGACATCAGCGCAATATGCCGGTGCGGGTGGCGCCCCGGCAAGAAAAGCTTCTCGCCCGTGGTGTCCGGGCCCGCGTCGCCGGCTACGGCAGCGCCTTGCGGTTGTCGGACCGGTCCGCCTCGATCAGCACGTGATCCGGATCGAGGAGCACGGCTTCCGGCCTGCCATCCAGGTGGAACGTGACCCGCTGCACCCGATCGGGCGACTCCAGCCGCTTCCGCTCTCCGCCCGCCTCCACCACCACCGGCATCCACGCCTCGCCTTTGCGCACGACCTCCGCCGTGACCGTGTATGCGCCGTTCTCCTGCCGGACGGAGACATCGCCGACCGCGTAGTCGAGAAGCTCGGTCCGATCGATCCACTCCTCGAAGAACCAGTCCAGGTCACGGCCGGCCACGGATTCCATGACGTTCTCGAAGTCCGCCGGCGTGACCTGGTGGAAGCGGAACCGGTCGTAATACGCGTGCATGGCACGGAGGAACGTCTCCTCGCCGATCACGTAGCGCAGCATGCGCAGCACCGCCGCGCCCTTCTCGTACGTCATCATGCTGTACATCGGGTAGCTGGCGAAGTCCGCCCCCGGCAGTCCCACGGGCTCGCCGCGACCCGCGGCATCGAGATGCGCCACCTCGGCCATGGTGCGCCCCCAGACGCGGTCGGGGTCGGCTCCGTCCCGCACCGCCAGCCAGTTGGACAGGAAGCTCGCCATGCCCTCATCCAGCCAGCCGTCCCGCCATTCGTTGTTCGCCAGCACGCCATGGAAGATCATGTGCATGGTCTCGTGCGTGATGGCACCCCCGCTGGTCATGAACAGCATCTCGAACTCGGTGGCCCCGCGCTCGACGCGATCGGTGACGGTGATCTGCGGCCAGGGGTACTCGCCCACCACCGTGACGATCCAGTCCAGCGCCGCCTTCTCCTGCGTCATCGTCCGCTCCGGGTCCCACCGCTCGTTCGTGGGCTCCCACAGCAGGTTGATCGGCCGGCCGTTCCACCGCCCGCCCATGTAGACGTAATCGGGGGACGTGCTCCAGGCGAAGTTGTGCACCTTCTCGGCGTGCCAGCGGATCCGCTTGCGACCGGCGACGGCATCGCCGGTCAGGAGACCCAGCGGCTGGGACGCCCCGATGTTGTAGAAGTCACGGAGGAAGCGTGGCGGCTCCGATCCCTGCACGGCCACGGCGCCCCATCCGGGGTCGCCCTCCACCGGGAGTCCCGTCGCGCCCACCACCTGATCGACGGGAAGATCCAGCGTGACGTCATACGTGCCGAAGTTGCCGTTCAGCTCCCCGGGCCTGATGTGGGGCCGGTACTCCCAGCCTCCCGGTCCGTAGACGGCGATGCGCGGGTACCAGTGCGCCCAGTCGTAGTGCCGCCCCTTCCGCCCCTGGCGACGCGGGTGCGTGGAGAGCCGCGCCGTCCAGTCGATGACCGCCACCACGCTGTCCCCCGGCTCGAGCGGCCGGGGCAGCTCGACATAGAAGACGGTCGAGTCCGGCGATCCGGGGTAGACCGGAGCCACCGCTTCCCCGTTCAGGGTGAACCCCGACAGTCGCTCGAACGCCTGGTCCGGCGCCGGCAGGTCCTGGTACTCGCGGTCGCCGTGCGCGAGGTCGTACTGCGCCCACGCGCTGTTGGGCCGGAAGGCGTTCAGGTACTGGTGGAAATAGAGCCGCTCCAGCGCCGCGGGGGCGTTGTTCGTGTACGTGAGGCGAGCCCGCCCGCGAAGCACGTCCGTGGCATCGTCCTGGAACGCCTCGATGCGGTAGCGCACCCCCTGCTGGAACGGGTGCGAGCGCTTCGGGGCCGCGCTCTCCTGCGCCCTCAGCGCGCCCGGCGAAAGGAGAACGGCCGAAAGGACGACCGAAGCAACGGCTGCAATGGAACGGGTCACGTAATGCGTCCTTGTCGCTGGTTCGCTCAGGCGGAGCTACGCACGGGGCCGGGGCCTACCGAGGGCGCCGGGCTCCGATCGTCGGTTTCCGTACGCCGCGCCCGCCTCCGCGGTTCCGCCGAACCTCTGCCCTCGCGCGCCGGTTTGCAAACCGGGCATCCCCGCGACCATCTTGCACCCCTGTCCAATGCCACAACAGGAGACGTGAGGAAGATGACGCCACGTGGGTCCCGCGCAGCCGCCGCGCTCGCAGCCGTATTCGCCCTTGTCCTCGTCCTGCCCGCCGCGCGCGCGGCCGCCCAGGCCCCCCTCACGCCCCCGGCGCGCGACCTTCGCATCCGTGACATGGTCGACTCGATCTCCGCTGCCCGAATCGAGCAGGATGTGCGGACGCTGGTCGGGTTCGGGACGCGACACACGCTGTCGGACACGGTCTCCACCACCCGCGGGATCGGCGCGGCCCGGCGCTGGACGTATGCCGAGTTCCAGCGCATCAGCCAGGGGTGCGGCGGGTGCCTGGACGTGGAGTACCAGCGCTACCTGGTGAACGGCGATCCTCAGGGCCGGATCAAGCAGGACACCTGGGTGGTGAGCGTCACGGCCACGCTCCGGGGCACGACGGAGCCGGACCACTACGTGCTCATGAGCGGCGACATCGACTCGCGCGTCTCCGACGCCATGAACGACACCGCCACCAGCCCAGGCGCCAACGACAACGCCAGCGGTCTGGCCGGCACGCTGGAAGCGGCGAGGGTGCTGACGAAGCACCGCTACGACAGGACCATCGTTTTCGCCGCGCTTTCGGGCGAGGAGCAGGGGCTGTTCGGCGGCACCGACCTGGCGAAGAAGGGGAAGGACGCGGGCTGGAACGTCGACGCGGTGTTGAACAACGACATGATCGGGAACATCCAGGGGATCGACGGCGTCATCGACAACACGTCGTTCCGCGTGTTCAGTCAGCCCCGGCCGGTGACGGACACCGAGCGGACCACGCGGGCGCTGCGCTTCTACGGCGGCGAGGTGGACGGGCCCTCGCGGCAGCTGGCGCGTTACGTCGCCCGCGTGGCGGATGACTACTTCGCGGCCACCCTGGACCCGATGATGGTGTACCGCCTCGACCGCTTCGGCCGCGGCGGGCATCACAGGCCGTTCAACGACCAGGGGTTCCCCGCCGTACGCATCATGGAGACGCACGAGAACTACAACCGCCAGCACCAGGATGTTCGCGAGGAGAACGGTATCCACTACGGCGACGTCATCGAGGGCGTCGACTTCGACTACGCCCGCAAGCTCACGGGGGTGAACGTCGCCGTCCTGGCTTCGCTGGCGTGGGCGCCGCGGCAGCCGCAGGACGTGCACATTGCGGGGGCGGTGGAGCCGGCGGCGCGGCTGAGCTGGAACGTGAGCGCGGCGGACGACCTGGCCGGCTACAAGATCTACTGGCGCCTCACCACGGCCCCGCAGTGGACCCACTGGATCTACCTGCCCTGGGATGGTGAGCAGGAGGCCATGTCCCACGTCATGGACGGGCTGGTGCTCGACAATTACCTGTTCGGTGTGGCCGCCGTGGACCGGGACGGCCACGAGAGCGTGGTGGCGTTTCCGACGCCGGGGACGTAGGCCTTTCACCGCCACGGCCTTGCCGATGCGGGCCGCGCTCAGAGCCGCAGCGTCTCTCCCATGGCCGGGATGTGAAGGCGGTCGGGGGGCAGTCCCAGGGCATCCCAGGCGGCGCGGGCGCGCGCCGGCGGCTCCAGCGGGTCCTCGTCGGTGAGGCGGAACGTGCCCCAGTGCATGGCCACCATGCGGCTGGCCCGCACGTCGAGGCTGGCCTGCACCGCCTCCTCCGGGTTCATGTGGCTGGTGCGCATGAACCATCGCGGCTCGTACGCGCCGATGGGGAGGAGCGCGGCGTCGAACGGGGGCTCGCGGTCTCCGATCTCGGCGAAAGCGGGGCAGTAGCCGCTGTCGCCGCCGAAATAGAGGCGGCGTCCGCCCACGCTCAGCGCCCAGGAGCACCAGAGGCGCGTGCGCGTGTCCCAGAAGTGGCGCCGCGACCAGTGCCTGGCCGGCAGCGCGCGGAACCCGGCGACCGCGCCCGACGCAGTGTTCAGCGCCTTCTCTCCCCACCAGTCGAGCTCCACCAGCCGGCGCACCCGATGCTTCCGGAACCAGGGCGCATAGCCGAGTGGGGTGATCCACGCGGTGTCATAGCCACCCGCGCGTCGCCGCAGGGCCGCCACGGTGCGAGCATCCAGGTGGTCGTAATGGTCGTGGGACAGGACCACCGCATCCACCGGCGGCAGCTCGCCAACGGACAGCCCCGGGGGCGAAAAGCGTCTGGGCCCGGCCCACGACACCGGGGAAGCCCGTCCTCCGAGGACGGGGTCGGTGAGCAGGTTCAGGCCGGGGGCCTGGATGAGAAAGCTGGATTGGCCGAGCCACGTTACCCGCAGCTCGTCCGAGTCGGGAGCGAGCGCGGGGCGCGCCACCTCGGGAACGGCCCGCGGGATCCGGCCGGGAGCCGGATCGGGCGGCAATTTCGACCAGAGCCGCTGCCACCCCCACTTCAGGACGTCCGCGCCTCCCTCCTCCGCCCGATCCTTCATCGGCCACGGATTTCTGTAGCGGCCATCGGGGGCATGGTGAGCCGGCGGATCGTTCACGGCGATGTCGCCGGCGGGCGGGAGGTCCAGCTTCATTCCAGGCGCTCCGCCACGCGTGCCAGGTCCTCGTCGGCCCCGGCCACGAGGATCGTGTCCGACTCCTTGAGCGGAGCGTCCGGATCGGGGACGGGGGTGATCGTGTCGTTCAGGACGTCGTGCACCGCGAGCACGCTGATCCGATGGCGGCGGGGCAGCTCCAGCTGTCGCAGCGACTTGCCGATCCACCGCTCGGGCACGGCCAGCTCCTGGAGCGAGAAATCGCGCCCGAGGCGGATATAGTTGAGGATCTCCGTGCTGACGATCCGCTCGGCCAGCCGGATCGCGGACTCCCGCTCGGGGAAGATGGTCTCGGTGACACCGAGCTGGTCCATGATCCGGGCATGGTCGCGCGAGATCACCTTGGCGTAGATCTCCCGGACCCCCACGTCGCGCAATGCCATGATCGCGAGGACGGAGGCCGCGAGGTCGTGCCCGGTGGACACGACTGCGGCGTCCGCGTCGTCGGCACCGACGCGCTCGAGGACGGCGCGCTGGCGGGCGTCGCCCACCACGGCGCGGGACACCTGCGACCCGATCCGGTCGATGGCATCCTCGTCCAGATCGATGGCCACCACGTCATGACCCTTCGCGTGCAGCGACTCGGCCACGCCGGAGCCGAAGTTCCCGAGGCCGATCACGACGAATCGCTTGCGTCTGCGGGTGTTCATCCGATCACCACGTCTTCGTAGGAGTAGCGGAAGCGTCCGGCGCGGCCGGCCCGACGCGCGAGCGCGGCGGCGAACACCAGGGGGCCGACGCGCCCGACGAACATGAGCAGGACCGTGAGCGCGCGTCCGCTCGACGACAGGTGCGGCGTGGCCCCGAGCGAGAGCCCCACCGTGTTGAAGGCGCTCACCGCTTCGAACATGTGGGCCAGGAACGGCCCGCCGCCGTGCGCGACGCCGCCCAGCTCGGTGTGGGCGTACCCGAAAATGGCGAACGTCACGACGGCGAACGCCAGGACGAAGAGCCCGACTGCACGCTGGATCGTCTCCTCGGGGACCGAGCGGCCCCAGATGGAGATGATCTGCTCACCCCGCAGGCGGGCGAGGGCGAGGAGCCCGATCAGGGCGAACGTCGTCGTCTTGATCCCCCCCGCCGTGGAGCCCGGGGAGCCCCCGATGGACATGAGGAGGATGGTGAGGAAGTTGGTGTCGTCGCCCGCCGCCGCGTAGTTGATGGTGTTGAATCCGGCCGTGCGCGCCGTGGCGCTCATGAAGAATGCGTTCGTCAGTCGATCGCCGACGCCGAGCTGCGAGAGAACGCCGTTCCACTCGAACAGGAGGTAGAGCCCCGTGCCGGCCGCGAGCAGCACCGCCGTGGTCAGAAGGGTGAGGCGCGTGTGCAGCGAGAGCCGCATCCCCCGGGGGTCGCGCCAGGACCCGCGCCGCAGATAGAGCTCTTCCAGCACGAGGAAGCCGATGCCGCCGGCCACGATCAGCGCCGCGATGGTGAGGAGCGCCACTTCCGACCTCTGGACGCCCATGAGGGAGTCGGAGAACGTGGAGAAGCCGGCGTTGCAGAACGCGCTGATGGACTGGAAGACCGCGTGCCACGCCGCGCCCGTGATACCGAAGCGGGGCGCCCAGAGGACGTACAGGATCACGGCGCCCGCGGCCTCGAGGATGAACGCGAAGCGGAGGATGTCGAACGCCAGCTGCCGCCGGTCCAGCTCTTCGCCCAGCTCGATCTCCGCGCCCGTCAGCGCTTCATGCCGCAGCGAGAGCCGGCGGCCCAGCGCGAGGATGATGAACGTGGTGAACGTGATGATCCCGAGCCCGCCCAGCTGGATCAGCGCCAGGATCCAGAGCTGACCCCAGAACGTGAAGTATGTTGCCGTGTCCACCACGATCAGGCCGGTGACGCAGACCGCGCTGGTGGCGGTGAAGAGCGCGTCCAGCCATGACAGCGGCGCCCCCGTATAAAGGCCTGGAAGCACTTTGAACCCCACGGTCCCGCCCAGGATCAGGAGCGCGAAGGAGGCGATGAACAGCTGCGGGGGAGTGAGCCGCTCCCAGACGCTGCGGCGCGCCTTCCCCCGGACTTCCCATTCGACGATGGTCGGCCAGCTCCCGGTCCTCACGGGCGCCGGACCTCCTTGATGGTTTCCATACGGCGCCAAGTCTGTATCGATCCGGGCAGCGTGGCAAGCGTCATCGTGCCCCTGGCCACCTCACCACGTTCCCGATAGCATGCACGCCAGCACGCTTCGCGATCCCGTCCCGAGAGAACCCGAGCCGATGAAGGACATGCGACGGCGGCGCGCCCGAGAGCGCGCGGCCATCCCCCGCCCACTCCGGACCATTGCGGCCGTCGCCCTCCTGCTGCTCCCCCTCGCCGCCACACCGCGGGCCGCCACCGCCCAGGAGCAGAGCGACATCCACCTGCTGGGGCTGGAGCACAGCGGGGACCGGCTCGTCCTGGTCCAGGCGGCCCGCGCGGTCACGGATCGGACCGGGTACGACAATCAGCCGGCATTCACGCCCGACGGACGGGCCCTGCTCTACACCTCCATCCGCGACGGACAGGCGGACACCTACCGCTACGACCTGGCCACCGGAGCCACCGTCCGGGTGACGCGGACCAGCCGCGAGTCGGAGTACTCCCCCACGCCGATTCCCGGAATGGACCGGTTCTCCGTGGTCCGCGTGGAAGCCGATTCCGCCCAGCGGCTCTGGTCGTTCGCAGCCGACGGAACGGACCCGCAGCTGCTCCTGGAGCGGGTCGACTCCGTGGGCTACAACGCCTGGCTCACCCCCGAGCGCGTGGCGCTCTACATCCTGGGCGAGCCCGCCACGCTCCAGATCGTCGGCCTGGACAGTGGCGAGGAGCGGGTCGTGGCCGAACGGATCGGCCGCTCGATCCAGCCGGTGCCGGCGCGCAGCGCCGTCTCCTTCACCCAGGAGTCCGGCGGCCGCTGGTGGCTGCGCGAGCTGGACATGGACAGCGGCCGTCTCCGCACCCTCGCCCCGCTGCTCGGGGAAGACGAGTACCACGCCTGGACGCCCGACGGGACGGTCATCACCGCGCATGGCACGCGGATCTTCCAGCTCGAGGCGGCCACGCGGAGCTGGCGACCGGTGGGCGACCTCGCCCGCTTCGGGCTCCGCGACATTTCCCGGCTCGCCGTTTCACCGGACGGGCGGCAGCTGGCGGTGGTGGCCGCCCGTCCGGAAGCACCGACGGTCGGGGGCGGACACGTCGCCACCGGCGACGGCACCATCTTCGCCTTCGCCACCGTGGTGTTCGGCTCGCTCCTCGCCATGGTCAATCCGCTGGGGGCGCTAACCATCTTCGTCGGCCTGACCAGCGGCCAGGCCCGGGGGCAGCGGGGCCGCACTGCGCTGCTGGCTTGTGTCTCTGCGGCCGCGATCCTCCTGGTCTTCGCCCTCTTCGGCACCGCCATCCTGCGCTTCTTCGGGATCACGACCTACGCGTTCCGGATCGCCGGCGGCATCCTCTTCTTCGGCATCGGGTGGGACATGCTCCAGGCGCGCCGCTCCCGTTCGAAGACCACGGCGGAAGAAGAGGCGGAGAGCGCGGAGCGGGCGGACGTGGCCGTGGTGCCGCTGGGCATCCCCACACTGGCCGGGCCGGGCGCCATTACGACGGTGATCGCCCTCATGGGCCAGACCACCAGTCCGCTCCACGCAGGGATCGTCTATGCGGGAATCGCGGCGGTGCTCCTCGTGAGCCTCGTCGTCCTCCTGGCCGGACCCGGGCTGTTCCGGCTCCTGGGCCAGACCGGGATCAACGTCGTGACCCGGCTCATGGGACTGCTGGTGATGGTGGTCGGCGTCCAGTTCGTGCTGGATGGCCTGAGGACCGTTGTCATGGAGATCCTCACGGCGGTCTAGCCTTCGCCGGCCGCCGGTTCGCCATCACCGACGCCTACACCGTGATGCCGGTCTCACCCCACACCGGATCCCCCTTCATACCCGACGCCTCCAGCTCCTCCTGGATCGCGTGCTCCTTCTCGCTGGAGACGAAGCGGTGCTTCATCCATGTGCCGAAGTCATCGAGGAACGTGTAGGCCACCGGCACCACGATGAGCGTGAGCATGGTGGACGTGATCAGGCCTCCGATCACTGCGCGGGCCATCGGGGCCCGGAACCCGCCGCCTTCGCCCAGCCCCACAGCGATCGGCAGCATGCCGAAGATCATGGCCGCGGTGGTCATCATGATGGGCCGGAGCCGGACACGGCCGGCGTCGATGAGCGCGGTGCGCCGGTCCTTCCCGAGGGCGCGCCCCTCGTTTGCGTTGTCCACGAGCAGGATCGCGTTCTTGGTCACCAGCCCCATGAGCATGATCACCCCGATCATCGACATCATGTTCAGGGTGTCATTGGTGATCAGCAGCGCCAGGAGCACGCCGATGAGCGACAGCGGCAGGCTCACCATGATGGCCAGAGGCTGCGTGTAGCTCTCGAACTGGCTGGCCAGGATCAGGAAGATCAGGATGATGGCCAGGACCAGCGCCTCGATGACGTAGCCCACGGTCTCCTGGAGCTGCTCGGTCTCGCCGCCCAGCTGGGCCGAGTAGCCCGGGGGCATGGCCATCTGGCCGATGGTCTGCCGGATCTCCGATGACGCCTCCGCCACGGACAGGTCCGGCATCAGCCCGGCCGACACCGTGGCCACCCGCTGCAGGTCCCGCCGGTCGATCTCCGCGGGCGCGGTCCCCCGCTCCACCGTGGCGATCTGCCCGAGCGGCACCGTGATGGCGGAGCCGTCGCGCTGCCGCATGGTGGTGGCGATGGGCAGCGTCAGCAGGTCCTCCAGCGACGCGCGCTGCGATGGCGCCACCTGAACCACCACGTCGCGCAGCTCGCCACTCGGATCCTCCCACGTGGTGGCGGTCTGCCCCGCCAGGAGCGGGCGCACGGTGGCCGAAACCTGGCCCACGTCCAGCCCCAGCTTGTTCGCCACGTTCCGGTTCACGTCGATCCGGTACTCGGGCCGCGGCTCGCCCATGGAGGTCTGCACATCCACCACGCCGGCGATCTGCTCCATCCGGCCCCCCAGGCTGTCGGACAGCTGCTGGAGCACGTCCACGTCGGGGCCCCGCACGTTCACCTGGATCGGCTGCTGGCCTCCCCCCATGCCACTGGCGGAGATCACGGCCGTCTTCATGCCGTACAGCCCTTTCAGCTGCTCGCGCGCCGCGACCATCAGGTCATCCTGCGAGCGGTCCCGCTCCGACCGCGGGACCAGCGCCACGTACACGTTCCCGGAGGTGACCGTGCCGGTGGCCCCGGCCCCGACCGTGGTGTACGTGTAGTCCACCCCATGGATGCCGCGCAGCACCTGGCTCAGCTGCTCGGACTTCTGGCGCGTGTAGTCGATGGACGACCCCTCGGGTGTCTCGAAGCTCACCGCGAACTCGCTGTTGTCCGCATCCGGCATGAATCCGCCACCGATGAACGGGAACAGCATGAACGAGCCGAGGAACGCCGCCGTCGCGATCCCGGCGGTCGCGTAGCGGTGCCGGAGCGCCCAGCCGATCACGCCGCGATAGCGGTCGGCCTGACTGTCGAACCAGCGATTGAAGGCGACGACGGGCCGCGTTGCCACGCGCCACACGCCGCGCGCCTCCTGGTGCGGCTCCACGCCCCACCACGCGGCCAGCATGGGCGTGAGCGTGAAGGAGACGAAGAGGGAGACGAGCACGGCGAAGGTGACCGTCAGCCCGAACTGGTAGAAGAACCGGCCGATGATCCCACCCATGAACGCCACGGGCACGAACACGGCCACGATGGAGAGCGTGGTGGCCATGACCGCCAGGAAGATCTCCCGCGTCCCCCACTTGGCCGCGTTGAAGTGGTTCTCTCCCATCTCGCGGTGCCGCACGATGTTCTCGATCACCACGATGGCGTCATCGATCAGGATCCCAATGGACAGGGAGAGCGCCATCAGCGTGATCATGTTGAGCGTGAAGCCCAGCGCGTTCATGAGGATGAACGAGCTGATCACGGAAACGGGCAGCGCCATGGACGTGATGGCCGTGGCCTTCCAGTCGTTCAGGAACAGCATGACCACGAGCACGGTGAGCAGCGCACCCAGGATCAGCTCGTGGATGACGTCGTTCACCATGGTCCGGATCGACTCGGAATTGTCCCGGACGATCTGAACCTGCGTGTTCGCCGGCAGCGACTGGTCGATCCGCTCCAGCTCGGCCTTCACATCCTCCGCGACGCGCACCGTGTTCGCGCCCGACACCTTGAGGATGTCCAGCGCCACGGCCCGCTCCCCGTTCACGAACGCCAGCGAGCGCTCGTCTTCCGTGGCGTCCCGCACCGTGGCCACCTGACCGAGCCGCACCGGCTGGCCGTTGCGCGTGGCGATGATGATCTGTGCGAACTGGGCCGGATCCGTGATCCGCCCCGTGACGCGCACGAGCTGCTCACGCGCGCCGCGCTCCAGCCGCCCCGCCGGCACTTCGAGGTTCTGCCGCTGCAGCGCGCCCATGATCTCGTTGGCGGAAACGCCGAGCGACTGCATCGACCGCGGATCCAGGTTGATCCGGATCTCGCGGGCGAGTCCACCGGCGATCTGAACCTGGCCGACGCCGGAGACCGCCTCCAGGCGACGTCGCATGTCCTCGTCCGCCAGCCGCGTCAGTTCCGCCGCGCTCAGCCGGCTGGATGAGAGCGCCAGGGACAGGATCGGCTGCGCGGACGGGTCGAACGTCTGCACCACGGGAGGCTCGAGCTCGGTGGGCAGCGAACGCCGCACCGCATCGATCTTGGCCCGGACATCCTGCGCCGCCTGCTCCGCCTTCCGGTCCAGGTCGAACTCGATGATGATCTGACTCACGCCCTCCAGTGACACGGACGTGATCCGGTTCACCCCCTGCACCGGGTTGAATGCTTCCTCCAGCCGGCGTGTCACTTCCCGCTCCACCGCTTCCGGGCTCGCCCCCGGGTACACGGACTGCACCACCACGATCGGGATGTCGATGTTCGGGAACTGGTCGATCGCCAGCTTGCGGAAACTGAAGATCCCGAGCACCACCAGCCCCATCATCACCATGCTCGTGAAGACCGGGCGCCGGATCGCGATCCCGCTCAGACCCCCACCCCCCTGCGCCGGGGCCGCGCCCCGGCCATCGTCACGCTGCTTCGACATCCTACCGCTCCCCTTCCGCCACCGGCGTCTTCGCTTCTCCAACCTGCACGGCCGCACCATCCCGGATCTCGCCCGGGCTCACGATCACGCTCTCCCCACCCTCGAGCCCTTCCTTGATCTCCGTGGTCCCCGCGGCCAGGTCGGTGCCACCCACCACCACCGGCTGGCGCACCGCCACACCGCCACGGATCACGAACACGTACTGCTCCTCCCCCTGGCCCCGCACCGCGCCCGTGGGCACCACCGCCCCCACTTCGCTCCCGCCCGTCAGGATCCTGCCCGTGGCGTACACGCCACCCACCAGGCTGCGGCCTTCGTTCGGCAGGCGAGCGTATACACCCACCTGCCGCGTACCGGGGTCGGCCGTGGGCTCCACTCGCGCCACCGTCCCGTCGAAGTGCCGCGACGGGAACGCCGCGATCTGGAATACAACCGGCATGCCGGGGTGGATCTCCACCGCCTCGTTCACCCCGACCTGACCCGCCAGCTCCAGCTGCCTCGCGTCCACGATGGTCAGAAGGGCCTGACCCGGATTCACGGCCTCCCCTGCACTCACCATCCGGTCGCTCACCTCGCCGGAGATCGGCGCCGTCACCGTGGCCCGGCGAGCCGACTCGCCGGCCCCCGCCGCCTGCGCCCGCGCCGCCGCCAGCTGCGCCTGCGCCGCCTCGAAGCCGGCCTGCGCCTGCTGGTACTCCAGGTCCGATACCGCACCCGCTTCATGCAGCTTGCGCGCGGACTCCAGCTGCCGCTGCGCCAGCGCCACCTGCGCCTGCGCCGCCGCCACACCGGCCCGGGCGCTCTCGGCCGCACCGCGGATCCCCGCGGCCTCGATCCTCGCCAGCGGCTCGCCGGCTCGCACCGCGTCGCCCCGGTCCACGCGCAGACTCGTCACCGTACCCGGAACCTGGGCGCGCACCTCGACACGCCGGTACGGCTCCAGCGTGCCGCTCACGACCACGCCCGTCTGGAACGTGTCCACCTGCACCGTCGCGACGTCCTCCGGCGACAGCGCCACCACGGTCTGACCGCCGGCTTCCGCTTCCGCGTTGCCGTTCCCGCCACACGCCGCCACGCCCGCCAGCAGCGCGAGCAGCACCGCGCCGCCTTGGATCTTCGCCTTCATTGCTCGCGTCATCCCGCGTCCCGGTCCATGATCGCTCCGCTCGCTCATCGCTCCACAATCTCCACGCCCTCACCCAGCGCCCGTTGCGCGCTCGCCAGCGCCACGTACACATCGTGATAGGCCTGCACATCGTTCAGCCGGGCCTGCTGCAGCGACAGACGCGCCTGCGACACCTCCAGCTGTGTGGCCAGTCCCTCCCGGAACCGCATCTCCGTCAGGTCGTACACCTTCTCCGCCTGCGCAACCGTGTGCCGCGCCGCCTGGATCTGGGCGCGCGCCCGCTCCAGCTCGCCCAGCGCCTGCTCGTATTGCACGCGGACGCTCTCCACCAGCTGCTTCTCCTGCAGCTGCGCTTCCCGCGCCTGCGCCTTCGCCGCGTCCACCTGCGCGTCACGAAGCGCCGCGAACACCGGCCACTTGATCGAGAATCCCACCGTCCAGTCGTCCCGCCAGTCGCCCGCGTTCGGGAACCGCATGCTCTGCGGGAACGCCTGCCGCGAGAGGTTCCCCGTCAGGGAGATCGTGGGGAAGTACGCCGCGCGTGCCATGTCCACCTGCTCCTCCCGGATCGCCACCTGCGACTCCATGGCCCGAACCGACGCCCGCTGGTTCAGACGCTCGATCGCCTGGTCCAGCGCCGGCAGCCCCGCTTGGAACGCTTCCGCGCCCTGGGCCGGCACGATCGGCGTCGTCAGGTCCACCTCCGCGTCCAGCGGCAGGTTGATCAGCCGCTTCAGGTTGAGCATGGACAGCTCGACCGCGTTCTTCGCCTGCACCAGCTGAGGCCGCAGGTTCTCCAGCTCCACTTCCGCGCGCATCACGTCCAGCTCCGAGACGCGCCCCGCCTCGTATCGAAGCCGCACGTCGTCCCGGTGCTCCTGCGCCAGCTCCACGCTCGATTCGACGATCCGCACCGCCGACCGCGCCAGCGCCGCGTCGTAGTACGCCTGCTTCACCTGGAGCACCACCTCCCCCGCCGCATCCTCGTACGATGCCTCCGCCGCGGCCTCGTTGTGATGCGCCAGCTGAATCTCCGAGCGCACCCGCCCACCCGTGAACAACGGCTGCGAGAACGTCACCGACGCCAACCACGTGTTCTCGTTGCCGAACGGCAGGCCACTGAAAAGCTGGCCGAGGGCGCCATACGCCGCCAACGGCACCTTGTCCTCCAGGTAGCTCACCCGCTGCTCCAGCGGAGCGTTCGGGTTCGGGTCGAACTTCAGGCTGTCCGGCAGCGTGAACCCGCCCCCCACGTTCTGGAACACCGACTTCAGCGTCTTCGTGTAGCCCAGCTGCGCGCTCACCTCCGGGAGAACCGCCGCCCACGACTTTCTCGCCTGCGCCTGCGCGCCCGTCAACCGCGCCCGCGCCACACCCACTTCCTCGCTCTGGTCCAGCGCCAGCGACACCGCGTCGCCCACGCTCAGTGCCACCGCTCCCCGAGCCGTGTCCGCGGCCGCGGACGGCTCCTGCGCCACCACACCGCCAGCACCGCCGAGCAGCAGCACCACCACCCCTACCCACTTCTTGCCCATGACCTATGCCTTTCCGCCTTCGGTCCGCTCCCGACCCGGCGCATCCTCGTTCTCGAACTTCTCGCTCCACTCCCGCGCGGCACGCGACAGCGCTTCCACGATGTGCGTCTGGAACGCCAGCCACGTCTCCAGCCTCGACGTCACCACCGCGTCCGCGCCCGACGCCACTTTCAACGCGTCCGCAAGAAGATCCTGCGTGTCCCGCAGCTGCCGCAATCTCACTTCGAGCAGCTTCGCGTGCAGGTCCTCCGTGATCCGGTAGTAGTCCCGTCGGTCACCCGGGCGCGACGCACGCTCCACTACACCCGCGCGCTCCAGCAGCCGCGCGTTCGTGCTCGCGCTCGTCTTGCTCGCCAGCAGATCGTCCGCCATCTCGTCCAGCGACTTCGGCTCCCGCGCCAGAAGCAGGTAACCCAGGATCCGGCCCGCGATCCGAGGCAGCCCGTCCGCCTCGAACTTCAGCCCTGTCCGCTCGACGATCTCGTTCGCTCCGTCCACTTCCTCGCCTCCACGACCGGTCCCCGCCCCGGCACCCCCTCCGGCCCGCGGCGGTCCGAACCCTAATGGTTTCCGTTCGTTCGGTCAACACCGAACATACCGTAACTACCGCTCCCGGAACCCGCACCCTGATTCCGGCCAACCGGGCGGCCGTTCCGGGACGCGGAAAGGCCCGGGCGGAGATGCTCCGCCCGGGCCTTTCCCGACTGGTGCCGGCAGTCCGGACTAGAGTCCGGGGTGCTGCTGCTCGAGGTCGTTGCGCCACTGCTTGTCGGCGTAGATGACGACCTCGACGCGGCGGTTCAGCTGGCGCCCCTCCGCTGTGTCGTTGGAGGCGACGGGGTCGCTCTCGCCGAGACCGCGGGTGGAGATGCGCCCGGGGGCCACGCCCATGGTGCGGAGGTACTCGGCGGCCGAGCTCGCCCGGCGCTGCGAGAGCGCCTGGTTGTAGGGGTCGGAGCCGGTGGCGTCGGTGTGTCCGAGGATGCTCACGTCCGTGTTCGGGTACCGGCGCAGGTTGTCCGCGAGGGCGCCGAGATTGTCGCGCGCCGTGGGACGGAGGTTGGAGCTGTCGAAGTCGAACAGGATGCCGTTGTCGAACGTTACGACGATCCCCTCGCCGACCCGCGACACCGTGGCGCCTTCGACGCTCTGTTCGATGGATTTCGCCTGCTGGTCCATCTGGTGGCCGATGATGGCGCCCGCCGCGCCACCCACGGCCGCGCCCACGATGGCGCCCTTTGCCGTGGAGCCGACCTGATTCCCGACGACCGCGCCGACTGCCGCCCCCGTGCCGGCACCGATCACGGCGCCCTTCTCCTTGTTGTTCCAGCTCGCGCACGCACTGGTGCCGATCATCGCGCCCACTGCGAGCACCGCGACCGGCAGCCGCATCGCCTGTCTCATATGTACTCTCCCCCTGGTTGGGATCTGGTCCATTCGCCCTTCCTCGTGGCAAGCCCGGTGCCACGCCTCCTCCTGCCGCCCCGCGGCCCGCCCTGGCGCGTCCCCCGCGCATCCGTCGCAGTGCGTTGTCGGCGCGCCCTTCGTGTCCCCCTGGGAGGACATATACCCGTCCGTGCACGGGACGCCGCGGCCGTCTTACCTTTGGGCAATGACAGAATGGCGGAGAGCAGTGGCGGACCTGCCCATCCTGGGGGTCCTCGAGGAGCTCCGGGCGGCGCTGTCGAGCCTGGGCGCCGGGGTGCTGGTGGCGCCGCCGGGCGCGGGCAAGACCACGGTGGTACCGCTGGCGTTGCTGGAAGCGGAGTGGCTCGGGGGCGGCCGGATCGTGGTGCTCGAGCCGCGGCGGCTGGCGGCGCGGGCGGCGGCGGCGCGGATGTCGTGGCTGCTGGGGGAGGGGGGCGTGGGCGGGACGGTGGGCTACCGGATCCGTGGCGACACGCGCGTGAGCCGGCGCACGCGGGTGGAAGTGGTGACGGAAGGGGTGCTCACGCGGATGCTCCAGTCGGACCCGTCGCTCGGGGGCGTGGCCGCGGTGCTCTTCGACGAGTTCCACGAGCGTTCGGTCCACGCGGATCTCGGTCTGGCGCTGGCGCTGCACTGCCGGTCGCTCCTGCGGCCGGGGCTGCGGCTGGTGGTCATGTCGGCCACACTGGACGCGTCGCCGGCCGCGGCGCTCGTGGGGGACGCGCCGGTGGTCGCGAGCGAGGGCCGGCTCCACCCGGTCGAGACGCGCTGGCGACGCGCCCCCGTGGAAGGGTGGATCGAGCCGGCGGTGGTCCGGACGGTGCTGAACGCCCTGGCGCGCGACGACGGGGACTTCCTGGTCTTCCTACCGGGCGCCGCTGAGATCCGGAGGACGGAGTCGCGGCTCGCCGAGGCCGGGCTTTCGCCGGACGTGTTCGTGGTCCCGCTCTTCGGCAGCCTCTCTCGCGAGGAGCAGGACCGGGCCATCCTCCCGAGCCCTCCGGGGCGGCGCAAAGTGGTGCTGGCCACATCGATCGCGGAGACGTCGCTCACCATCGAGGGCGTGCGCGTGGTGGTGGATGCGGGGCTGATGCGGGTGCCCCGCTTCGATCCCGGCACGGGGATGACCCGGCTGGAGACCGTGCGGGTGACGCGCGACGCGGCGGATCAGCGGCGCGGACGGGCGGGCCGCACCGCCCCGGGGGTCTGCTACCGGCTGTGGACGCGGGCGGAGGAGCGAGGGCTGGTGCCCCACCGTCGCCCGGAGATCCTGGAGGCCGACCTGGCGCCGCTCGCGCTGGAGCTGGCCGTTTGGGGCGCTTCCGCGGACGAGCTGCGCTGGCTCGATCCGCCGCCCGCCCCTGCGCTGGCGCAGGCCCGGGAGCTCCTGCGGGAGCTGGAAGCGGTGGACGGGAACGGCGCGGCCACGGACCACGGCCGCCGCATCGCCGCCATCGGCGCCCACCCGCGCCTCGCCCACATGCTGTTGCGCGCCCGCGAGCTGGGCATGGGGGAGGTCGGCGCCGATGTGGCCGCGCTCCTGTCGGAGCGCGACATCCTCCGCGGCGAGGGGCGCGCCCCGGACGCGGACCTGCGGCTGCGCGTGGACGCCCTGTCGGCCGCGCGCGCCCACCGGAGCGCGGACGTTTCCACCATTCCTGGGCAGCTGGTGCTGGGCGCCCGGCTGCGGGCGGTGCTCCGGGAGGCATCGCTCCTCCGGTCCGCCGGGGCGAGCGCCGCGGGCAGTGAGCCGGGTGAGGGATCTCTGGCGGACCCACGCCCGGGTGGGGCATCGCTCGCAGGCGACGCGGGGGCGGCCGCCTTCGTGGGCGTGGGCGAGCTCGCGGCGCTGGCCTACCCCGACCGGGTGGGGCGGAAGCGCCCGGGGGAGCGCGGCCGGTACCTGCTTCGGAACGGTCGCGGGGCCGCGTTCACGGAGCCGCAGCCACTGGGCGGAGCGGAGTGGCTGGTGGCCGCGGAAGTGGAAGGCGGGGGCGCGGACGCCCGCATCCTGCGCGCCGCCCCCGTGTCGCTGGACTCCGTGGAGCGGCTGTTCGCTGCGCAGATCCAGGAGATGGACGAGATCGCCTGGTCCGCCGGTGAGGGGCGGGTGGTGGCACGCAGGGTCCGCCGCCTGGGCGCGCTGACGTTCTCGGAAGCGCCGCTCCGCGACCCGCCGGCGGAGCGGGTGTCGGCCGCGCTCCTGGACGGAATCCGCGACGCAGGGCTGACCGCGCTGCCGTGGACGAAGGACACGCGCCAGCTCCAGGAACGGCTGGTCTTTCTCCACGGCCTCGATCCCGCCACACGGCCGGACCGGAGGGATGCGGCGCTGGAATCATCGCTCGAAGCGTGGTTGCTCCCCTTCCTCTCCGGGATGCGCCGCCTCGGCGACCTCCGCGGCGTGGACCTGGCCGAGGCGCTGCTGGCGGGCGTCTCGTGGGACGCGCGCGCGCGCCTCGACGCCCTGGCGCCCACACACGTGGAAGTCCCCAGCGGGTCCCGGATCCGTGTCGATTACTCGGAGCCCACCGCCCCGGCCCTGGCCGTCCGCCTGCAGGAAGTCTTCGGCTGGCAGGACACGCCCCGCGTCGGCGGCGGACGCGTGCCCCTCACCATGCGGCTCCTCTCTCCAGCGCAGCGGCCCGTCCAGGTGACACAGGACCTGGCCAGCTTCTGGCGCGACGCCTACTTCGAAGTTCGCAAGGACATGCGGGGGCGGTATCCGAAGCACTACTGGCCCGAGGACCCGCTGCGCGCCACGCCCACACGCCGGGTGCGGCCCGACTAGCGAGGGCCGCGGAACAGCCGCGCGCGCGGCTCCGACCGCCCGAGTGACACGCGCCCGCGACGGCCGCTCTCGCCCGCAGCCTCCCTACACCGCCGTCCGCTCCTCCCGCATCCGGGCCACCACATCGTGCGCCAGCGGGAACCAGCGCATGCGCTCGAAGTCGGACTCCAGGGCGGCGGGCTCGATGTCCATGCCCGGCACTTCCTCCTCGGCGTGCCGGCGGATCCGGTCCGCTTCGAGGAAGTACTCCTCGAACGCGCTCTCGTCGGCGCGGGTGTGGTGCGATCGGAAGTGGAGCTCGGCGCCCTGATAGCGTACGTCGTTCAGGCTCATGGGCGCGTGGGCCTTCCAGTCGCGGTGTCGCCAGTCCCCGCTGCTGGCATCGAAATCGTAGTACGGGAGCAACTTCCAGCCGTGCGTGGCCACCCAATCCACGGCCAGCAGGATGAAATCGGCTTCCTCTTCCGAGATGAAGTAGTTGAAGCCCACGCGCGTCCAGCCGGGCTTCAGGCCGCGGCACCCCTGCTCGATCTTGCGGACGTGGTCGTCCAGCTCCCGCCCCTGGATGCCCAGGAGCCGCGCGCCATAGGGACCCGCGCACGAGCACCCGCCCCGCGCCTGGATGCCGAACAGGTCGTTCAGCAGCGCGGTCACCAGATCGTGGTGCACGTGCCACCGCTCGCCCCAGCGGACCGCGAACGAGATGATGGCGAGCCGGTGGGCGTCGTGGGGACCGAGCACGTCCAGCCGCGGGTTCCGCTCCCACGCCGCGATGGCACGGCGCGTGAACCCGTCCTCCAACACGCGGATCGTGTCCGTCCCGACGGCTTCCTTCAGCTGGAACACCAGCCCGGCCCGGATCGCCTCGATGATCGCGGGCGTGCCGCCCTCCTCCCGCATCTCCGGCTCGGCCATGTAGCGGTGATAGCTCTCCGTCACGAACTCGACTGTGCCGCCACCCGGACGGCTCGGCACCCGGTTCTGGAACAGGCGACGCTTGGCGATCACCACGCCCGGCGTGCCCGGCCCGCCCACGAACTTGTGAGGCGAGAGGAACACGGCATCCTTGTAGTCCAGCGGATCGCCATGCCCGTTCATGGCGATGTCCACGTACGGACCCGCCGCGGCGAAGTCCCAGAACGACAGCGCTCCATGCTGGTGCAGCAGACGCGACACCGCACTGGCGTCCGTCACGACGCCCGTGACGTTCGACGCGGCGGAGAAGCTGCCGATGCGGACGGCACGGTGCGCATACTCCTCCAGCCGACGCTCGAGCTCACCCAGGTGGATCCGGCCATCGGCGTCCTCGTGGATCACCACCACGTCGGCGATGGACTCGCGCCACGGCAGCTCGTTGCTGTGGTGCTCGTACGGGCCGATGAACACCACCGGCCGGTCCTGCTCCGGGATGCGGTCCATCAGGTCGTAGCGCGACGACAGGTCGCTGGGAAGGCAGAGATTGAGCACCTCGATGAGCGTGTGCACCGCCCCCGTGGCGCCGGACCCGGTGAAGATCAGGACGTCCTCCGGCCCCGCGCCGGCGGCATCCTTGATCACCTGCCGCGCTTCTTCCCGGAAGCGCGTGGTCTGCCGCCCCGTCCCCGATGTTTCCGTGTGGGTGTTCGCGTAGAGCGGGAGGACTTCACGACGCACGAAGTCCTCGATGAACGAGAGGGAGCGCCCCGAGGCGGTGTAGTCCGCGTACGTGATCCGACGGTAGCCGTAGGGCGTTTCGATGGCTTCGTCGGCCCCGATCACCGACGAGCGGATCAGGGCGATCAGGTCCTGCGTGGCATGTTCCATGGCCGGAATCTAGGCCGCACCCCCCGCTTCGCTCAACGTCCCCAGCGGAGCGCCGAGCCGGATGTCGCGCCCGGGCGCCACGTCCCGCTGCAGCGCGACGCCGCGCTCGAAGAGCAGAACCACCGTGGAGCCAAGGTGGAACGCCATCAATCCATCGCCCCGCGTCACGGCCAGCGGCGGCTCGTACAGGCGCGTCTCGGCCCGCGCGCCGGTCCGGTTCGTCACCAGCGTTTCGTCGTAGTCGGCCGTGATCCGCCCCACGTTGAACGCACCCACGGCCACCACCGCCACCGCACCCCGGCCCCCGTCGGGCATCGCCCCGCCGGAGCCCCCGCCGGAGCCCCCGCCGGCCGCCGCCTCCGCTCCGCTGCCAGCGGGCTCGATCAGCGTCACCAGCCGCTCGTTGCGCGGGAACAGCCGGTCGATCGCCGCCACCGCGGGCGCGTTCACGGGCAGGAGACGACCGGGGATGTGCCGGGCCTGACGCACCTGTCCCGATACCGGCGCGTGGATCCGGTGATAATGGTGTGGCGCCAGGTACAGCGTGACGAATGTGCCATGGGCGAACCGCGCGGCCAGCGCCGCGTCGTCCAGGAGCTCGGCTACCGAGTACCAGCGCCCCTTGGCCTGCAGCGCCCGGCCCTTCCGGACTTCGCCCACCTGGCCGACGACGCCGTCCACCGGCGAGCCGGGCACCCCTTCCGCCGACGGCCACACCCGCGCCCCCGGCCGCAGCTTCCGGACGAACAGGTCGTCCAGGGAGCCGAACGACGACAGCGGCTCGGCCGCCTCGGACAGGTCCATGCGCAGAACGGCCGCGGCCGCCCCCAGTACCCGCTGGCGCAACGCCCGGGGGAGCGGCACCCGGGCCATCCTGCCCGTCGCGCGCGACAGCAGCGCCGTGATCCAGCGGATCAGCGCAGCACTCCGTTGATGTAGTCCTTCAGGTGACGGTTCTCGGCTTCCATGGTCCGGCGCACTGCGTTCACCACGTCGCCGATGGAGACGATCCCCTCCAGCTGTCCGTCCGCCACGATCGGCAGGTGCCTGACCCGGTTCTGCGTCATGATCCCCATGACGTAGTCCAGCCCGTCGTCCGGCACCGCCACCAGCACGTCCGACGTCATGGCCTCCTCCACCCGCGTGCGCTCCAGCCGGGCCGGGTCGCCGGCCGCCAGGTCCAGCACGTCACGCTCGGTCAGGATCCCCGCCACCTCGTCACCGGTCCGGACCACCAGTGCGCCGATCCGGTGCTCGGACAGGATCCGCGCGGCGGTGAGCACCGTCTGGTCCGGCGCGACGGAGATGACCTCGCTGCCCTTGGTGCGGAGAATGTCGCGGATCTTCATGCGGTCTCCCGTCTGTGGGTGAACGGAGTCCGACGTCGGAAGGGGGTATCAATATGCCCGGGCCATGAGGTGAAGGCCAGAACAAACCATGGCACGGGAGCGGCTACCGCGGCGGCCTGGGGGTGGCGGTGAGGTCGAGGACGGAGACTTCCGGGCGCGCGAACACCCGGATCGGGAGCCCGGAGGTGCCGATCCCGCGGGACGTGTAGACCTGGGTCCAGGGCCGCCGGCGGAGCCCCTGGACGTAGAGATCGGGATTTTCGGCCGAGTTCACGGGCGCGCCCACGAGCGGGATACGCACCTGGCCGCCGTGGGTATGGCCGCTGACGACCAGGTCCACGGCGTCGAAGGAGCGGCGGCACTGCTCCGCCTGGTCGGGAGAATGGGCGAGGACCACGGTAAGATCGCGGGCCCCGGGGGGCGGCAGGATCAGGCGGGGCTCGCCCTCGCTCAGGTCGTCGACGCCTGCCACGCAGATGCGGGCGCCCTCGCGATCGCGCATGATGTAGCGGTTGGTCAGGTCCGTGATCGCCTTGCGAAGCCCCACGGCCCGCCGCCACCGCTCGATCCCGCTCTTGTGGTCATGGTTGCCGGGCACCGCGAACACCCCCAGCGGCGCCGAAAGCGGCATCAGCGCGTCCAGCACGGCTTCCAGCCCGTCCGGGTCCTCGGCGAAATCCCCCGTGACGGCCACCAGATCGGGGCGAGCCGCCCCCAGCGCCGCAACGGCTCGCCGTACCAGCCGGACGCCCTTGCGGCGCTCGACGTGCAGGTCGGTGAGCACACCGATGCGGAGCCCTTCCAGCGGAGCCGGGAGCCCCGCGATGTGGATTCCCACGTGACGACGCTGGAGCCAGCGGGGCTCCACCAGCACCGCGTACCCGAGCGCCGCAGCGGCACTCCCCGCCACCCACCACTTCTTCTTCACGGACTCCTGCCTCCATCCCGCGGGCCGGCCGATTCGAACCATGGCCGGGTGCGGCAAGCCGCGAGCCAGCGCGACTACGCCGCGGGGACCAGCCGGTCCAGCACCCGCGCCGATGACAGGACGCCCGGAACGCCGGCTCCGGGATGCGTGCCGGCCCCGACGAAGTACAGACCCTCCACGTCGGGCGCACGATTGTGGTAGCGGAACCAGGCCGACTGCGTCAGGATCGGCTCCGGCCCGAACGCCGCTCCGTCCACCGACCGGAGCTTCTGCTCGAAATCCCGGGGCGTCATGGTGGTGCGCGTGATCACGGCGTCGGTGAGTCCGGGCATGAGCCGGTGCTCGAGCGCTTCCAGGATCCGGTCGAAGTAGCCGTCCGCCTCCCGCGCCCAGTCCACACCGCTGCGCGTGTTCGGCACCGGAGAGAGCACGTAGAACGCGTCCCGCCCCGGCGGCGCCATCCCGGGGTCCGTGCGGGCGGGCGCGTGCAGATACAGGGAAAAGTCGTCGGCCAGGACCCGCTTCCGATAGATGTCGTCCAGAAGCGGACGGTAGCGCGGGCCCAGCACGATGGTGTGGTGCGCCAGCCGGTCGTACACCCGATCCGTGCCGAAATAGCCCACGAACAGGCTCGGCGACGCCCGCGTGCGCCTCGCCTTCCGCAGACCCCGGGGGACGTCGCGCTCGCCCATCATGTGGCGGTAGACCCACGACGGGTCCGCGTTGCTCACCACCAGCTCCGCCTCCAGCCGCTCGCCCGTCTCCATCCGCACGCCCACGGCCCGACCTTCGCGGACCAGCACTTCCTCCACCGGCGACCCCAGGCGCACCTCCACCCCGTGCTCCTCCAGCAGTCGGACCAGCCCGTCCACGATCGCGCCCGTCCCGCCCAGGGCGAAGTGCACGCCCCACTTCCGCTCCAGCCAGTGGATCAGGAGGTAGATGGACGTCGTGCTGAACGGATTGCCGCCCACCAGCAGCGGCTCGAACGTGAACGCCTGCCGCAGCCGCTCGTCCTCGATGTAGCGCGACACCAGGCCGTGCACCGTCCGATAGCTTCCCAGCCGGACCATGGACGGGATCACCCGCGCCATGGCAGTCCAGCGGTCGAACGGACGGTCCGCCAGCCGCGTGTAGCCCACGTCGAAGATCCGCTCCGCCGCCTTCGCCAGGCGACGGTAGTTGTCGACGTCCCGCGGGCTGAGCGCCTCGATCTGCGCCAGCAGCCGGTCCTCGTCCCCCACGTAGTCGAACGTCGAGCCGTCCGGGAACAGGATCCGGTAGAACGGGTCCACCGGCACCAGCTCGAAGTAGTCCCGCGAGTCCCGTCCCAGCAGCCCGAACAGCTCGTGCAGCAGGTGCGGCGCCGTGATCACCGTGGGGCCCGCATCGAACCGGAAGCCGTCCTGCTCGATCACCCGCGCCCGCCCACCCGGCCGGTCCAGCGCTTCCAGGAGCGTCACGGCATACCCCTTCGCCCGCAGCCGCACCGCCGCCGCCAGCCCGCCGAACCCGCTCCCGATCACCACCGCTCGCTTCACGCCCTCCCTCCTTCCGCCGACCGCAGCACTTCCCGCAGCGCCGCCAGATCCGGCACCCGCGTCACCCCCGCCACCGCGCACCGCCCCGAGGATCGACCGCCCACCAGCACCGGCACCCCCGCCGGCAGCCGACGACGAACCTCCGCCAGCTGCTCCACCGCCTCCCCACGTGACAGCACCACCACGCTCAGCCCCACCACCGATGCCCCCGCCCGCGTGGCCGCCCCCGCGATCTCCTCCGCCGGCAGCGATGGCCCCAGGTACAGCACCCGCCATCCCGCATCCGCCGCCACCACGGACGCCAGCATCGCCCCGAACTCGTGCGACTCCCCCGACGGCGTTCCCATCATCGCCAGGGGAGCCGACACCCCCGCATCGAATTCCCCGAGCAGCCAGTCCAGAACCCGTCGCACCGCCGTCGACACCACGTGCTCCTGCGCCGGGCGCAGCGATCCCGCCTCCCACAACGAACCCACCCGCTCCAGCAGCGGCGCGACCACCGCGCCCACGAACGTCGTCACGTCCAGCCGCACCACCGCGCGCATCAGCGCAGACCGCAACGCCCCGGTGTCCATCGCTTCCGCCGCCGCAATGCACGACTCCAGGTAGCCCTCAACACGCCACCCACCCTCCCCCTCCCCGCCCACCCCCCATTCCCCGATCACCGCACCCGCATCCTCCCCCACCAGCGACACCAGCTCCTCCAGCGGCAACCCCGCCACGCTCCCGATGCTCCGCCCCCCCTCCGTCGCCCGCTTCAACAGCCCCAGACGCACCACGTCCGCGTCGCTGTATAGCCGTTGTCCACCTTCCGTCCGCCCCGGCTCCACCGCACCGTATCGCCGCTCCCACGCCCGCAGAACGTGCGGCGACAGACCCGTCCGCTGCACCACCACCCCGATCGGATGCCGGCCTTCCCCGCCTCTCGCCATCACCCCTCTCCTCTCCTGCGCCACCACACCCCGTCTCCGCCCCCATCCCTCCCGCCCCCCACCCCGGTCAACGCAGCAAAGCTATGTCCCGGGCGCCGGACCGTCAAGGTTGTGTCGAAATAAACCTTGACAATACTTAGACGATCGGCTATCCCTTTCGGTCCACGCGAGACGGAGTGAGAGCGGATGAGCGCGACATTGGGATTCGAGGAGCGGGCGCGTCAGCCACGGCGGGAGGTGGGCGCGGGGGCGCCCGGCGCGCGTCCGGCGAAACCGGGGGAAGGCGGAGCAATGGTGGCGCGACGCGGACGGCGGTGGGGCTGGGTGGACGCGGGTGGGCTGCTGGTGCTCCTGGTGTTCTCTCTGGCGGCGGCGATGGGGTTCGCGCTGTTCGGACGTGATCCCGCGCGGGTGGCGGCGCTCGGGGAGGGCGCGGCGCGGTTCTACGCCGCGTCGTTCGGGCTGTTCGCCCGGGGTCAGGTTCTGGTGGCGGCGGCAGTGCTGGCGGTGGTGCTGATCCGCGCGGCCGGGGTGCGCTGGGTCCCGGCGCTGGTGGCGGTGTACGTGGCGAGCCTGGGGAGCGAGCTGCTCGGGACGGCGTGGGGGATTCCGTTCGGCGCATACCGGTACACGTCGCTCCTGGGTGTGAAGTGGCTGGGTCTGGTCCCGGTCCTGATCCCGCTCAGCTGGTTCTTCATGGCGGTGCCGTCGTACGGGCTGGCGCGGCGGGCATCGGGGGATCGGCGCTGGCTTCGGCTGCTGGCTGGGTCGCTTCTGTTGCTGGCGTGGGACCTGGTTCTGGACCCGGCCATGAGCGAGGTGACACGGTACTGGGTGTGGGCGGAGCGGGGCCCGTACTACGGTATGCCGCTGACGAATCTGTTCGGCTGGTACGTCACGGGTCTGGTCCTGATGGGGGTGCTCGAGGTAACGGGTGGCCGGAGCTGGCTGGACAGGGTGTCGCCGGTGTGGCTTGGGGGCTTCTACGTGGCGAACCTGGTGCTTCCGCTGGGGCTGGCGGCGGCGGCGGGGCTGTGGGGGGCGGTGCTGGCGCCGCTCGTGGTCCTGGGCGTCATGGGCGGCGTGGCGTGGCGACTGCGCCCGCGGCAACCGGTGCGGGCCGTGATCCGTCCAGCGGCGTCGTCGGACAGGGAGGTGGTGCGGTGAGGCCGGGGTCCGGCGGCGCCCTGGCGGAGGCGGCGGAACGCGTGGCGGCAGGGCTGGCGCGGGTGACGGCGGAGCTGTCGGCGGCGGGTCTGCCGGTGCCCGCGTGGGAGGGGAAGCGGATCCGTCCGGTGGTGGGCTGGGCGGCAGCCCGGCAGCTGGGGGGGATGTCCCGGGATCGCCGGAGGACATCCGCCTGTGGCGCGCCCTGGCCTCGGTCCAGCTTGCGCACGAGGCGTCGCTCCTCCACGACGACGTGATCGACGCCGCGCCCTTGCGGCGCGGTGCGGCGACGGTGGCGGCCGCGCGGGGGGTGGGCGCGGCGCTCGTGGAGGGGGACCACCTGTTGACCACGGCGTATCGCCTGGCCGCGGCCACGGGGAGCCTCGAATGGGTGGCCCTCTTCGCCCGTGCAGTGGAGCGGACGGTGGCCGGTGAGAAGGCGCAGGCGGCGGGGGCCGGTCGAGCGCTGGGCTGGCAGGAGTACGAGGAGATCGTGCTGGGCAAGTCCGGCGAGCTGCTCGGGGCGGCGCTGGCCGCGCCGGCCGTCCTGTCCGGGCTGCCGGAGTCGGCGGCTCACTATCGGCTGGGACGTCGGATCGGGCTGGTCTACCAGATGCTGGACGACCTCCTCGACTACTCCCCCACGGCCGACCTGGGCAAGGCGCCACTGGCCGACCGCGCCCGCGGCCTCTGGACCTGGCCTCTCCTGTTCGTGGACGGTGGCGAGCGCATCGAGGCCGACGAGATCGTCCGCCGGCTCGCGCTCCCCGACCCTCTTGGAGTGCGGCCCGCCGACCGGGCCGTGGACCACCTGCGCGACGAGGCCACGGCCGCAGCCGCAGCCGCGGTGCAGCTCTTTCCGGCCGACCCGGTCCTGCGGGAGCTGCTCGCTTCCTGGATCGGGCGGGCCGAAGCGGCCGTGGCGATGCTTCCGCTCGCGCGACCCGCGGGGGCGCCCGCGGCGGCGGCGGCGCGCGGCGCCCCGCCGCTGCCACCCGTGGACGACTGGGAGCGCCTGCTCCGCACGCACGCCCGCTCCTTCCACTTCGCGGCGCGTCTGTTCCCGGCCGCGCGTCGCCGGCAGGTGATGGGGGTGTACGCGTGGTGCCGGTACACGGACGACCTGGTGGATGGGCAGCCGTTCCCGGCACCGGCGCTGGAGGCGAGGCTGGACGCGTGGCTGGAGCTCTCGCGTCGGGCGTACGAGGGCGAGCACACGGGGAACGACCTGGCGGACCACGTCATGGGGCAGATGCGCACTGCTGGCGTCCCGTTCGGATACGCCGCGGAGCTCATCGAAGGGATGCGCATGGATGTGAGGGGTGCGTCGTACGAGACGCTGGCGGAGCTGCGCGCCTACACGTACCGCGTGGCTTCCGTGGTGGGGCTGTGGCTGTGCGAGCTGTTCGACGTCCGCGACCCGTGGATGCTGGGTCGCGCCAGCGCGCTGGGCCACGCCATGCAGCTCACGAACATCGCCCGCGACGTGGGCGAGGACCTGCGGGCCGGGCGCGTGTACGTGCCCGCGGCGTGGCTCGCCGACGAGGGGCTGTCGCGTGACGACCTCGTCCGGATGATGGAGGACGGGCGGCCGGACGATCGGCTCCGCGCCGTCGTCGCCCGGCTGCTCCAGGCTGCCGACGACGAGTACCGCCTGGCGAGTGCCGCGATCCCGCTCCTCCCCGGATTCTTCCGCCACCCGGTGGCCGTGGCCGCGGCCGTCTACCATGGCATCCACGAGGCGCTGCGCCGCAACGACCTCGACCCGCTCACCCGCCGCGCCTACACCAGCCTCCCGGAGAAGCTTCGCCTGGGCGCGGCGGCGCTCGGGCGCACGGCGCTGGCGCGGCCGCGCGTGTGCCACTGCCGGCGTATCGCCGCCGCGCTGGGACTCGGGGTCCTGAGCTTGCTGGCGGTCACCGGCATCGCCGCCCAGGACCCCGGGGCATCGGAGCTTCCGCCGGTGTCCGTGACGACCGGGTCCACCGTCGTCGCAGCGCGCCCGGCCGTGACGGCCGTAGCGGGACCGGCGGGCCCCGCAGACCCCGCGCTGGACGCCGTGGCCCGGCTCTGGCGCATGGGCGTGGACGACGAGGGGGCGGTGGATGCCGGTCTGGACGTGATCGCCTCCCTGCGCGCCGGTCGTCGCCCGACACCCTCGTCGCCCCTCGACCTGCTGCTGCGAGCGTACGAGGGCTCGTTCACCGCGCTGCGGGGGAAGCACGGCTCCTGGCCGCCGGCTCGCCTGCGGGCGCTGCGCTCTGGATTCGGGCTCATGGACGCTGCCGTGGCCGCGGCCCCCGACGACCCGCGGCTCCGGTACATCCGGCTCCGCAGCGGCTTTCATCTCCCCGGCATCTTCGGCCGCAAGACGGAAGTGGACGACGACCTGGCCGCGCTGGCCCGCGTCCTCCCCGAGCGGGCCGGCGCCTTCGACGACGACGCCCTGGCGGAGGTGGTGGCTTTCGTCCTCCAGCACGGCGCGCCCTCGCCTTCCGCGCGGCGGGTGCTGGAAAATCTGCTGCGATCAGGCTGAGGCGCGGTCCGGGGCTTCGCCCGCATCCTCCTCCCGCCGCGGCGGACCGGCCAGGCGGCGCGCCACCGCGTCGATCACACGCCCGCTGCGCGGCATCCAGCCGTGCCAGAGGGCCGGGATGCGCCACGTCTCGCCCGCGCCCAGGACGGACGTGCGCGGCGGGAACGACATGACGTCGAGCGGCGACCACACGGAGACGGCCACGGCGGCGAGCCGGTGGGCATCGCGCTGGAGTCCTTCCAGGAACGCGCTCCCGGGGCGCATCTGGCGCATGGCGGGGAGCGGGAGGAAGCGGGCAAGGAGAGAGCCGCCATGGGGCGTCGCCATGAGGATCAGGTGCTCCAGGCGACGCAGCCCGCCCAGCCGCTGGGCGTACCAGCGGGCCACCAGGCCGCCCATGCTGAAGCCGACGATGGACAGCGGCCGCTCGGGCCCCAGCTCCCGGTGGATGAAGGCCGCCAGCTCGCTCCCCAGGACCTGGAACGGCGCGCGCCCGCTGCTCGGGGCCAGGGCGTAGGTTCGGACGTCCAGGCCTTCCTCGCGCAGCCGACGCCGCATCCTGCTGAACAGGCCCGCCTCGTCGAGCCACCCGGGGATCAGCACGACCGCCCCCGGCGACCCATCCGCATCCCCAGCTCCCCCGCTCGCTTGACCGCTCCGACTTCGATCGTTCATCTACCCGCCATGAAACAGGCCACAATTCTCGCAGTACTCGGATTCTTCGCTCTCGGTTCCGGCACCGCGCGTGCCCAGGACACCGGGGAGGACGCGACTCCGCCCGGCCGGTGGGGGGCCGAAGTCGGCCTCTCCCTCAACAGCGCCGCCGGGAACGAGCAGCTCACCGTCCTCACCACGGAAGTCGGCATCACCCACCTGGAGACGGAACGCTACGAGCTCTCGTTCAACGGGCGATACCGCTACGGCAGAAGCGCCGGCGAGGTGGTGGCGCGCAACATCCGGGGGTCGCTCTCGCTCGACCTCTGGCCTGCCGCCGGCTGGTCTCCGTTCGTCTTCACCACAGTGGAGCAGGATCCTTTCCGGAAGCTCGATGTCCGCGCGGACGGGGGCGGAGGCGTGAAGCGGACATTCTACCAGCGGGAGTGGGACGAGGTCTCGCTGAGCGCGGCCGTCCTCTACAGCTACGAGCAGGTGCAGGCCGCCGACCCGGCCGTGGACCCCCTGACCCGCACCGCGCGCTGGAGCTGGCGGGGCCGCGCGCGGCACCAGTTCCGGGAAGGGACCCGCCTGGAACAGATCTTCTTCTACCAGCCAGCCTGGAACGATGGCGGCGACTACATCATCGAAGCCCGGACTTCCGGGCGTCTCGCCCTCACGTCCGCCCTGGCCTTCACCGCCAACGTGCTGTACCAGCGCGACAGCACGCCCGCGCCCGACGTCGAGCCCGATGACGTCTCGGTCGCCCTCGGCCTGAGCCTGGCGACCACCTGGTAGCCGGCCGCGCCGAGCGGAACGAGCGGAGGCCCGGCCGATCCGGCGGCCGGGCCTCCCTCGCGCCTGCTCCCACGGGGCGCGGAGCAGCGGAGGGGCTCCGGGACGTACGGCGTCCCGGAACCCCAACCGCGTCGCTCAGGCCACCTTCTTCGCTTCCCGGTTGGCCGTGCTGTAGAAGAACCAGAGCACCAGCGGGAAGACGAGCAGCCCCAGGATGCCCTGGATCAGCGGATCGCTGATGATCACGGGCAGCGTGAGGCCGCCCACGATGAACCCGGCGATGACCACCCCCATCAGCGCTTCCCCGGCGACGAACCCGGAGGCTACCAGGACGCCCGTGTTGTCCGCCCTCGCCCGCGGCTCCGCGGCCGCGTACCGGCGCTCCATCATCCGGTCCACGATCCAGCGGAAGACGCCGCCCACGAAAATGGCGAACGTGCTCCAGATCGGCAGGTACATCCCGACGGCCACCAGCATCACCGACGGCGCCCGCACCAGAATCAGCATGACGGCGAACAGCATTCCGGCAATGAAGAGCGGCCACGGCATCTGCCCGTTGATGATGCCGGTGCTGACGAGCGCCATCAGCCCCGCCTGCGGCGCCGGCAGCGCCGTGGCCGGGTTCGCGCCGGGCGCACCCGCGAAGCCGTACGCCTGGCTCAGCAGCGCCAGCACGAACGCCAGGGCTGGCGCGGCGGCCACCACGGCGATCATCTCGCCCATCTCCATGCTCCTGGGTGTGCCGCCGAGGATGTGACCCACCTTCAGGTCCTGCATCATGTCGCCGGCGATCCCCATGGCGGTGCACACCACCGCCGCCACCCCCAGCACGGCCAGGACCCCATGGTCCCCCTTGAGACCGATGGCCACCATGAGCAGGGCGGCCAGGATGAGCGTGGAGAGCGTCAGGCCGCTGATCGGATTGTTGCTGCTCCCGATCAGGCCGACCAGGTAGCCCGCCACGGCCGCGAACAGGATCCCCGCTACCACCATGACCACCGCCGCCAGCACCGATCCGCCGAAGCTCTTCGTGAAATAGTAGTAGAGGACGGTGATCGGGATCAGCAGGCCGAAAATCCCGAAGACGATCCACTTGTAGCGGATGTCCGTTTCATGACGATCCGGCGCCTCCCTCTGGGGCGTGACGCGCTGGAGGTCGGCGAACACGCGGCCGAACCCCTGGCCGAGGCTCTTCCGCATGTTCCACAGCGTCCACGCCGCGCCCACCACCATTGTGCCCACCGCCAGCGGCCGCACCTGCTGCTGCCACACCACCTCCATGGCCGTGGCGCCGTACCCGTTCGCCGCCGCAGCGGCCATCAGGTCACGGTTCACGAACGTCATCACGGGCACCAGGCACCACCAGCCCAGCACGCCGCCCGCGAACACCACCGCGGCCAGCGAAGGCCCGATGATGTAGCCCACGCCCAGGAGCGCCGGCGATGCGGACGGCGTCGAGGCGAACATGCCGCCCGTGTACGTGGAGCCCGCGGGGCCGCCGATCCGCTCCCCCACGGCAGTCCCCCAGCTCCACCACCCCGTCATCTCAGAGGCCAGAACACGAATTCCCGAGCCGTTCTTCATCAGCTCGATGAGCGCCGAGATCAGCCCGGCACCCAGCAGGTACTTCCCTCCGCTCGCGCCCGCCTGGCCCGCCTTGTGGATCTCCGAGGCCGCGATCGACTCCGGGAACGGCAGCCCCGATTCCTCCACCAGCGTCCGCCGGAGGATGATCACGAACAGCACCCCGAGGATGCCACCGACCATCATGATGAACGTGGCGATCCAGAGGTTGATCTCCGTCCACACGCCGGTGATCACGAACGCAGGGATCGTGAAGATCGCGCCCGCAACCAGCGCCTCGCCCACCGAGGCGGTGGTCCGGGCGATGTTCTCTTCCAGGATCGTCCCGCCCATCGGTCTCAGCGCCGCCATCGCCACGACCGCTGCGGGGAACGTGGCCGCGATGGTCAAGCCGGCCACCATCCCGATGTAGGCGTTGGCCGCGCCCAGGACCACCGCCATGACAACCCCGAGCAGCACCGCCCTGAGAGAGAACTCCTTGGGGTTCTGGTCTGCCGGGATGTACGGCTGGTACGGCAATTGGTCCGCCATCAGACCCTTCCATGATTCGAGGACGAGGACCCGTCGGCTCCCGGACTCCCCCTGGCCGCGGGCGATGGACACCATGAGCCGCTGACACGCTGCTCTCCAACGCCGCCACTGTCAAGGAGCACACGCATCTCGATGCCTACTCCTCCCCGCTTGCGCCCGGGGCCGCGTCGCGCCCACGTTCCTCCGGCACCGCCCGCACGATCCGGCGGCGGAACCTGCAACTGCAACGGGACAAACATGCGCACCCTGATGAAGGGGAGTTTCGGGACCACGCTGGCCGCGGCCCTCCTCCTGGCCGTCGCTTCCCCTGCCGCCCCGCAGGATGACCCGCGCGAGACGCTCGAGGCCGCTCGCCGACTGCTGCGCGCCCACGAGAGCCTCGACCATCAACTCGATGCCCTCGCCAAGAACGTCGACGACATCCTCTGGTTCGACCGCGTGGGCGATGTGGCCGTGGTGGAGAAGGTGCGGATCTACGGCCCGCCGCTGGCCAACGAGCCGCACCCGCCGCCCAGCGGCCCGGGCAACCCATTCCGCTTCTACATGTACGTCTTCACGCCGCGGGCGGAGTTCGCCGGTCGAAAGCTCCCGCTCCTGCTCCTGCCGCACGGCGGCGTGCACTCCGACTTCACCACGTACCACACGCGCATCGTGCGCGAGCTCATCGCGCAGGGGTACATCGTGGTGGCGCCGGAGTATCGCGGCTCCACCGGATACGGCCGGGGGACGTACGAGGCCATCGACTACGGCGGCCGGGAGGTAGGCGACGTGCTCGCCGCCCGCGACTGGGCCGTGGCCAACCACCCGCGTGTCGATGCCGACCACGTGGGCCTCATCGGCTGGAGTCACGGCGGACTGATCACGCTGCACAGCCTCTTCGACCACCCGGACAAGTACGTGGTGGGGTTCGCCGGGGTGCCCGTCTCCGACCTCGTCCAGCGGATGGGGTATCTCGGCCCCTCGTACCAGGCGAACTACGACGCGCCGTACCACATCGGGAAGACGCCCGGCGAGGCGCTGGACGAGTACAAGCGGCGCTCCCCCGTCTGGAACGTGGAGAAGCTGACGCGTCCCGTCCGCATCCACGGCAACGTCCACGACGATGACGTCAACGTCATCGAGGTCGAGCACCTGGTGCAGGCGCTCAAAGCGGCAGGGAAGGACTTCGAATACGAGATCTACGACCTGCCCGGCGGGCACAGCTTCGACCGGCTCGACACGCCCTCGGCCTGGGAGGTCCGCCGCGAGATCTACCGCTTCCTCGCCCGCTACCTCAAGCCGCCCCGCCCCGACATCCGGCTGGGCGTGGGAGCGGACGGTCGCGCAGCGCCCTGACAGGCGGCTCGTACGGTCCCGGGGGACGCTTGCCTCCGGGCCACCGCCCCCGTACGCTCCGGCCGGAAACGGAACCGCGGGCAGACGGAGTGGAGCGATGAGCATGGGCGGGTGGCGACGGGTGGGGATGGCGGCGCTGGCCACGGGCGCGCTGGTGGCTGCGCCGCCCGCCTCCGTGCGCGGACAGGACGTCCCCAGCACGGTGCCGGAGCGCACCGACTATCAGCGCACGTCCACGACCGCGGACGTGGCCGCGTTCCTGGACAGTCTTGCGGCCACGGGCGCCCCGGTGACGGTCGGCAGCATGGGCCGGACGGCCGAAGGGCGGCCGATCCTCTTCGCCGTGGCCTCGGAGCCGCGGATCACGTCGCCGCGTGAAGCCGCGCGCTCGGGCAAGCTCGTGGTCTACCTGCAGGCGAACATCCACGGCGGTGAGGTGGAGGGAAAGGAAGCGGTGCAGCAGCTGCTCCGCGAACTGGCCGGGCCGCGTCGCCAGCTGCTGGAGAAGCTGATCCTCCTCGTCGCCCCCGTCTACAACGCCGACGGCAATGATGCCTTCGGGCCGGTGGAGGAGCACCGGCCCGAACAGGACGGCCCCCCACGCGTGGGGCTGCGTCCCGACGGGCTTCAGCTCGACCTGAACCGGGACTACCTGAAGGCCGAGGCGCCCGAGACGCGCGCCTCCCTCGCCCGCGTCTTCGACACGTGGGACCCCGCCCTCATGATGGACCTGCACACAACGGATGGCACGCTCCACGGCTACCTGCTCACCTACTCGCCGCCGCTCGACCCGAACGGCCCCGCGGGCCCGACCACGTTCGCGCAGGATACCCTGCTCCCCGCCGTCCGAGACGCGATGCAGCGGAAGTACGGCGAGCCCGTCTTCCCCTACGGCAACGTGCGCAACCCGGCCGAGCCCCGCGCCTGGACCACGTACTCGCCGCTGGCGTGGTACGGCACCAATTACGCCGGCCTCCGCGGCCGTATCGGAATCCTGAGCGAGGCCTACTCGCACGCGGACTTCCGCACCCGCGTGAACGTGACGCACGACTTCGTTCTGGAAGTGCTCCAGTACGCGGCCGCCCACGCCGACCGTATCCGGGCCATCGTCGCCGAGGCGGACCGCCGGACCACGGCGGAGGGAGCGGGCGACGTCGCCCGGCCGGACCTCGCCATTGCCTACCAGCCGGCCGACCGCGGTACCGAGCCCGTCGTGCTGCGCCGCATGCGGCGGAGCGGGTCGTCGCCCTCCGGGCGCCCCCGGTTCGAGCCGCTGGAAGGGTACGACACGGTCGACCTCCCCGTCTACGACCGCTTCATCGCTTCCGCCACGGAGCGGATGCCGGGCGGCTACTTCCTCCCCCCCGCGGAAGCCGGGATCGCCCGCCTCCTGCGGCTCCACGGCATCCAGGTGCGACGCATCGACCGGGAATGGTCGGGACCGGGAGAGACATTCCGGATCGACAGCCTGACCTGGACGCCGGGCGCGTTCCAGGGGCACCACATGCTGGCCGTGGCCGGAGAATGGACCGCGGCGACGCTCACGATCCCGGTGGGGGCCTACTACGTCAGCACGGCCCAGCCCCTGGGGCGGCTCGTCTTCTCACTGCTGGAGCCGGAAGGATACGGGCTGCCGCGCTGGAACTCCTTCGATCGGCTCCTCGGCTCGGAGGAAGGCGCCCTCCCAGGACTGGTCTACGGCTCCACCCCCTTCGGGACGTTCCCGCTCTGGCGCGTGGATCGCGACCCGCGCGCCCCCATGGCCACACTGCCGCCCATCGGCGCGGAGCCGTAACGGGGAATCCGCGCTGACGGCAGCGAGGCCCGCCGTGGCCGATCCCACGCGCGGGCCTCCGGGCCCCCGCCGCCCGCGAACGGGCCGGACAGGAGGGGCGGTCGGACTCGGCCGACCGCCGATGTCAGACCGCCTCGATCATGAACGCGAAGCGCCAGTCGCCCAGCTGCTCGGGGTCGGAAACGTCGTCCGTGCCCTGGTCCCACGGCGAGTGGCTCCCCAGGTAGCCCGAGACCGGGCCGTGGAACTCGCGACGGTACGCGTTCAGCTGGTCGTTCGCGGAGAAGGTGTCCAGCTCCTCACCGCCCGCTTCCAGCACGAACGTCTGCTCGTCCGATACCTCGCCCTCGAACACCACCGTGTTCAAGGTCACCTTGTTCATCGACGGATGGTCCGAGATGGACAGGTGGCCCTTCTCCGGGATCCGCGTCGTCTGCTCCGTCGCGCCCGTCGAGCCCTTGAACTGGAACACGAACTCGCCCTCGGCGTCCAGATCCTTTCGGTCCAGGATCTCGACGTACTTCACTGTAACGCGGATGCGCGTGCTGGCCATTGCTTTCTCCGAATCGATAGGGGGCCGCTTGATCCGCATATCGTGCCACGAGGGCGAGGGAGTGCGCAAGTCCGGAGGCGATGAGGCGCCGCCCGCAGGCCACCGGAGGTGTTGCCGCAGCAGCCGAATTGAACCCCCAACATCCGGTATTGCGGAGTTCCGCATGCACAGTATATTGCGGCAATCACAAAAACTCAGAGGCTCCCGATGCTGCTCTCTCTCCCCGACGGCAGAACGGTTCAGGGTGACTACAACCCTGTCACGCGCCGCGTCTTCGCCGAAGCGTGGCCGGACGTCCACGTGGGGCAGGTCATCACGGCCGACGGCCACCGCCAGCGCGTGGCGTGTGTCACATACCTGACGCCGAAGCTCGTGGCCGTGCAGTTGCACCCGTGGGCACCGGGCCCGGATTTCTGCCGCACGTGCGCGGGCTTCTGGAAGAGCGTGTCGTGCCGGCTGCTGCCGAACCAGGACGCCCTGAGCGCCTGAGGTCCAGCCGACCAGGCACCCGGTAGCCGGCCTCCCGAACCCGGGCTGGCGAGCAGCTCCCTCCCCTCCGGCGGAGGCCCCCACCAGAGGCCACCCGCACGGAACGCCACCCGCACGCACAGCGCAGCGCAACACCGCGCGCCCCGGACCGGTCCTACCGAGGCGTCTGGGCCTGAATACGCCAGTTCCTGCGCCCCTCGCGCCGCTTCGCCGTGCCTCGCGGCGGGTCGATATGTTACCGGAATTGTCACCCACACGCAGCCGTCACCGTTCAGACGAAGTGCGCTTTGCTTGTGGAAATGTTCGCTTGCGGAAGCGATCCCGGACGGGTTCCATGGGGACCGCCGCGATCACCCGACATGCTGGACTTCGGGTGAGTCGCTACACCTCCTGGGTGTTCTGCCGGTTCACCCGTTTTCGGGTCCACCTGGTGACGGGCCGCTATCGGCGGTGAAGAGGCAATGGTGCCAGCGGGTACGTTCCTCCGACCAGATTGTTCCCCGCTGGAGAGAAGAAGACCCGACAGAGGTGCCCTGCGCCATCGGATGATCCCCAGCGAGCTGCCAGACGGCGCCCTCTCGGCAGCCCAGAGTTGAACGGACAGACGGATCGGTAAATGGATCGCCTCACCCATTTCTCAATCCCTCTGGCTAACGTCTCCCGCACCACCCGCAGCGGCGCCTGAACGGACGAGCTGTGTTCGCAAGGGCGAGTCGCCCGCGGTCACGCGCCAACCCCGCCCGGACTTTCCTGTCCCCGGGCCGGGGCGGGCGGCGGCCATGGCGCCCGCCGTCGGGCCAGCGTCTCAGCGCGCCCGCGGCCCCCCGTCTTCGCCCGCGACGTCGGTCAGCCGGGTCGCCCCGGTCCCGTCCGCATTCATGACATAGATCTCGTTGTTGCCGGCGTGGGCGGGCCGGAACGACATGAACAGGATCTCGCCATTGCGAGTCCAGGCGGGTGCGCGGCTGCACCACGCGCTGTTCGTGTCGGTGAGGTCCCTGGGGGTCAGGTTGGTCTGTCCGCTGCCGTCCGCATTCATCAGGAACACGGCGCAGTAGCCGTCGCGGAAGCTCATGAACGCCAGCCGTTGCCCATCCTGTGACCAGACGGCCATCTGGTCGAGCGTCGAGGGCAGGGCGGTGAGGCGGGTGGCGTCGCCCGTCGCGACATCGATCACGTAGATGTCCATGTCGCGGCGGATGGCCAGCCGTTTTCCGTCCGGCGACCAGTCCGGCCACATGTCCGCGCCGGCATGCGTGGTCACGCGGCTGAGCTCGCCGGTGCGCAGCGCGAGCACGTAGATCTCGGTGTCCCCGCTCGCGTCGCCATGAAAAGCCACCCGCTGGCCATCCGGCGAGAAGCGCGCCCAGTCCTCGGCGGCGCTGGGCGTATTCGTCAGGTTCACGGTTACGCCCGTGCTCACGTCGAGCAGGAAGATGTCGCTCTTGCCGCCCCGGTTGGAGGTAAACACCAGCGACCGGCCGTTGGGGGAGATGTCCGGGTAGTAGTCGGACGCGCCATCGTACGTCAGCCTGACCGGGTCGCTCCCGTCCGGATCCATCCGGTATATCTCGCGGTTGCCCGCGCGATCGCTGTGGAACACGATGCTGCCCGGCGCGCCCGCGCGCTCCAGGCTCATGGTCGAGAGGTCGGGTGCCGACGGCCGAGGGCCTGTCGGGTCGTCGACGCAGGAAGCAGGCAGCACGCCAATGGCCAGTGCGGCGAGCAGCGTGCGGCGGCTCAGGGGGGTCGGACGCGGCATGAGCTCGAGAGGTCTCGTTGTGACGGGGCTGGTGGTGTGCCTGGCGCTGTTGCCGATCGTGTGCGTCTGGATGATCCTACGGATCCACGACAGGGTTCGAACTGAGCACGGCCGGCAGATCGGACTGCAGCGCCGGCTCTAGCGCCGGCCGGATCGCTTCCCGAGGAAGCCGTCAACGCGGCTCGAGCTGGCGCGATGACCTGCGTCCACATGTGCAGCGTCTCGACCGTATCCCGCCAATCCTCGTAGGGGAGGCCGTACATTGCTCGGGACCGCCTCCTGGGCGCGAATCCCGGGGTCGCTCCCATGAGACTGTGAATGCCGATGTCGCCGACAGCCGACTGTCGGCGACACCTTAGAACGCGCGGCAACCGCGGCGTTCCCGTGGAGGCCCGGCGGCTACCTGGGTCGGGCCACGAAACCGACCTGCTCGCCATCCGTGAGGACCGCATAGCCGGCGATGACGCCGTTCGGCGCGATCGCCGTCGGGAAGGTCTGCGAGGCACCGGGGACCATCAGCAGGCCCAGGAACCCGCCGTCCTTCCACACCCAGCCGTAGATGCCGTCCGGGAAGGTTCCACCCACGTGCCCGACGGCCGCTCCATCCACGCCGATCCCCATGGCGCAGCTCATCCAGTCGTTCTCGCCGGGGTAGTCCAGGACCGCCGTGGTCTTCCCGTTGGCATAGACGAAGCCGAGCATCTGGCCGTCAGGATCGTCGGCGTAGGTGAAGTGGCCGGCGACCTCGCCGCGGACGTTGATTGCGTAGCCCTCGGTCAGGCTCGAGCCGGCGACCATGATATCGGTGAAGCGCCCCCCCTGCAGCACGAATCCGTGGGATCGTCCATCGGCGGCCACGTAGGATCCGGCCATCACGCCGTTCGCCCCGATGTCCCAGATCCAGGTGTCCTCCCCGAAGTGGACGCCGGCCGGGGCGTCGAAAGTCGTATACTCCCCGTGATCATAGGTGAACCCGTGCCAGGTGAAGTCCTCGTTCATGTATGTGCCGACGATCGTGCCCCGCTCATTGATGCCCAGCGCTCGGGTGTAGCGGGCTCCATCGACGTGAATCGTCTCGACCATGCCCTTGCGCAACAGGAACCCCCGCCACGCATCCCGCCCCAGGCCGTCGGTGGTGAAGTACATGCCCACGACGTCCCCCCGGGTGTTCGCCCGGTGGACGATGGTGCCGCTGGCGGCGAGGGCCGCCGGGACGCGGATGATCTCGTAGTCGAAATCGTCGGGCGTCAGGCTCGATCCCTTCAGCCGCGAGGGCTCGGGAGTCGCCGGCGCGAGGGCGAGCCCGGTGGGGGCCGCGTCGCAGGCGGCGAGCATGGCGACGGCGAGGACGAGGATTGGGAGTGTGAGCGTGGTCTTCATGGCTACCTCTGCAGCGGTGTGGGTCCGGGTGCTCCCCGGGGATCCGGGCAACCGGGCCCGGGATGGATGCATCGATCGCGAACGGCTGAGCGACATCGTGTGCTCCTCTGGATTGTCGAACGAGTGGCTGTCGTGGCGATGGCGGGCGGCACGTTCCTCCACTTTGCAGACGCGCAAAACCGGCCCGATCGGGGCCAGGGGATCCGCATGCCGTCCTTGTTTACCTCGCCGCGCGGGGCCTATCTTGGCCCATGAAGGTGCGCCGCCCCGCTGAAGAGCCCGTCCCCGGTCAGCCTCCCGACGACGGCCCAACGGGCGACTCCGCGCGCCAGTGGCACCGCATCAAGGAAGTCTTTCTCGAAGCCCTCGATCAGCCGCCCGCGAGCCTGCCCGCGTTCCTGGCGCGTGCGTGCGGCGGGGATACGGGACTGCGCCGCGAGGTGGAGTCACTGCTGGCCAGTGACGACGCGGCCGCCGGTTTCGGCGAGACACCGGCGGCCGCGCTGCTTTCCGGCAGCCTCCCGGACGCGCCTGTGGCTGCCAGCGGTCCCCGTCTGGCGCCTGGCGCGCGCCTGGGCGCATACGAGATCACGGGGTTCGTCGCAGCTGGCGGCATGGGCGACGTTTACCGCGCGCGCCACACGGTGCTGGGTCGGGAAGTGGCGCTGAAGACGGTGAGTGCAGAGCGGGCGGACGAGTCCTCGTGCCGGCGTCTGCTGCGCGAGGCGCGGCACGCTTCGCAGCTGAAGCACCCCGGGATCTGCACCATCCACGAAGTGGGCGAGTCCGAACGAGGCCCCTACATCGTGATGGAGTACGTGCCCGGCCGTCCGCTGAGCGAGCTGGTGCAGGCAGGCGCAGTAACGGTGGACGGGGCGCTCGATTACGGCCTCCAGGTGGCCGCGGCGCTGGCGCACGCGCACGGGCGGGGAATCGTGCACCGCGATCTGAAGGCCTCGAACGTGGTGGTGGACGGGGCCGGCCGTGCCATCGTGCTGGACTTCGGGCTCGCGCGTCGCCTTCCGGAGATGGAGGAGGGGCGGACGCGCGAGCAGACCGTGACGGAGCTGGGCTCTCTCGCGGGGACACTCAGCCACATGGCGCCGGAGGTGCTGCTGGGCGGCGAAGCGGACGCGCGCAGCGATGTCTGGGCTCTGGGCGTGCTGCTGTACGAGATGGTCGCCGGCCGGCTGCCCTTCCGTGGGCGCACGCCCTACGAGACCACCGGCGCGATCCTGGGGGATCCCATCCAGCCGTTGGATCACAATGCGCCGATGGCGCTGCGGCTGGTGATCGAGCGCTGCCTGCTGAAGCAGCCGGAGGCGCGCTATCAATCCGCGGGCAAAGTCGCCGTGGCGCTGGACGCCATCCGCCGTCGGCGCTCGTGGCCGCTCCTGGGTGCGCTGCTGGTGTCGGTGCGCCGACGAACGCTGATCGTGGTCGGCAGCGTGGTGATCGTGGGCACGGGCGTGCTGCTGGGCGCGCACGCCGCGCGAGGGCAGCTTGAGGCGCTGTTTCGCCCGCGTCTTTCCACGCTCGCGCTTCTGCCGCTGACGAACGACACGGGCGAGCCTGAGCAGCAGTACTACGCGGACGGGATGACGGACGCGCTGATTGCGCAGCTGGGCGCGGCCACGGACATCCGCATCATCGCTCCCGGATCGGCCGCTCGCGCCGCCGCGAACGCGAGAGATGCCACGGAGATCGCACAGCGGCTGGGGGCGAATGCGCTCGTGCAGGGCTCCATGCGACGCATCGATGGCAACGTGCTGGTGGACCTGCAGCTGGTGCGTCCGACCGATGGAAGTGTGCTGTGGCACGACAGCTTCCAGCGGCGCGACAGTGACGTGCCGGCCCTGCAGGCGGACGTGGTGCGGGCGCTGGTGCTCGAGGTGCGGCTCTCGCTGCGCTCGGGCGCGCGCGAGCGCCTGACCACGGTTCGCTCGGTGAGCCCGGACGTGTACGAGGCATACCTGAAGGGCCGCTACGAGTGGAACCGCCGCACGCCGGAATCGCTGCAGGACGCCATTGCCTACTTTCGCCGCGCAGTGGAGCTCGACCCCACATACGCGCCCGCGCACGCCGCCCTGGCCGATTGCTACAGCCAGCTGGGCACGGTGATCGTAGGCACCGGCTCACCGCTCGAGTGGCGCCCCCGGGCGGCCGCGGAGGCCATCCAGGCCCTCCAGCTCGACCCCGGTTCGGCGGCGGCGCACGCTTCACTGGGCTACGTCCTGCATTACGACTGGAAATGGGCGGCCGCGGAGCGCGAGTTCCGCCGCGCGCTCGAGCTGAACCCCAGCAACTCCATGGCGCATATCTGGTACGCGAACCTGCTCATGTCGCTGGGTCGCTGGGACGAGGCCATCGCCCAGGTCTACGCGGCCCGTGAGCTGGATCCGTTCTCACTCATCGTGAACACCAACGTCGCATGGGTGCTGGACGGCGCGGGTCGGCCCGAAGAAGCGGTGGCGGCGGCACGACGGGCGGTGTCGCTCGACTCTACCTACCTGCAGGCGCACTGGCGGCTGGCCGGCGCGCTGCAGTCGCTGGGGCGGGTGGACGAGGCGCGCGCGCAGGTGGACCGGCTCATTGCGGTCACGGACAGCGGCAGCTCCTCGCTCGCCTTCCTGGCGGGCGTGCTGGTCTCGGAGGGGCAGCGCGACAGCGCGCGCGCGATCCTGGACCGGCTGCTGCAACGCGCGCGGACGTCCTACGTGGCGCCGTACAGCATTGCCGGGATCTATCGCTCGCTGCGGGACGACGAGAACGGCGTCGCATGGATGACGAAAGCGCTCGAGGAGCGAAGCAACGGCATCGCCTATATCGGCAACGATACTGTCGGCTTCGGACGGGACCCTCGCTACCGCGCGCTGCTGGCCCGGGTGGGGTTGCCGAAGTGAGGCCGATGGAGAGCGGCGCCCCCGCGGATGTCACGGGCCTGCTCCTGCAGTGGTCGCAGGGCGAGGCCGGGGCGCTCGACCGGCTGCTGCCGCTGATCTACGACGAGTGCCGTCGCATCGCCGCGCGCCAGATGCGGCACGAACGCGCGGAGCACACGCTCCAGCCCACCGCTCTCGTCCACGAGCTGTATTTCAGGCTGGTGGATCAGCGCCGCGCCACCTGGGAGAACCGCGCGCAGTTCTTTGGCGTGGCCGCGCGCCTCATGCGCCGGATCCTGGTGGACCACGCGCGAGCGCACCGCACCGCCAAGCGCGGCGGTTCCGCCATCTTCGTATCGCTCGAGGCGGCCGGTGAGGCCCCGACGACGAGCGACGTGGCGGACGTGCTGGCCATCGATGGAGCGCTCAAGCGGCTGGAGACACGCGACCCGGACCAGATGCGCATCGTCGAGCTGCGCTTTTTTGCGGGGCTCACCGTCGAGGAGACCGCGCACGTGCTCGGCCGCTCCGCACGCACGGTGAAGCGCGAGTGGCGGCTGGCCAAGGCGTGGCTGTACCGCGAGCTGCAGGCGCCGGGTCCGCCGTGACTCTGTGCTGATCTCTCGCGACTGCGATAGCTGGACCCGCCGGTCGTGGCGTAGCACGTGAACTTCTCTACGAGGTTGTCCCAGGCATAGCTCACCTTGTCAGCTTCGACCTGATCCACCGCTCGGCGCCTCTCAACTACTTCACAGACCGCACGATCGCGCGGTTGTACCACCTGCTCCAGTCGTGCTTCAGATCTCCAGTATCGGGGAAGGCGCAGGTCTCGTCGGAGAAAATGACCACATGCTGCTCGAACACGACCAGCACATCACAGACCGCAGGGCACCGAGGGTCACCGAAACAGAAAAACCCGCACCGTAAGTCACGGTGCGGGTTCAACTTGGAACAGTGCGCCCGACAGGATTCGAACCTGTGACCTCATGCTCCGGAGGCATGCGCTCTATCCAACTGAGCTACGGGCGCAGAAACGCGTGGAACCACAACCTGCCGTCCACCCGCCTGCATGTCCACCCTGCGGCAAAGTGTCGTCGCGCGAAGCGTGGCGACAACTGAGCTACGGGCGCAGAAACGCGTGGAACCACAACCTGCCGTCCACCCGCCTGCATGTCCACCCTGCGGCAAAGTGTCGTCGCGCGAAGCGTGGCGACAACTGAGCTACGGGCGCAGAAACGCGTGGAACCACAACCTGCCGTCCACCCGCCTGCACGTCCACCCTGCGGCAAAGTGTCGTCGCGCGAAGCGTAACGACAACTGAGCTACGGGCGCAGAAACGCGTGGAACCACAACCTGCCGTCCACCCGCCTGCACGTCGACGCTGCGGGCCCTCTGTTTCTGGCAGCGGGGAAGCGGAATAAGCCGAGTTCTGTCTCCGGCGAACCGGAGGCGAGCCATTTCTCTGGGACGGCGGTCGCCCGCCGCCTCGAGCAGCCTACCCGGGACTCTCACGACGAATCGCGTCGGCGCGGGCCGCGCCATCATCCCTGCTTGGCCTTGCTCCGGGTGGGGTTTACCATGCGACGACTGTTGCCAGCCGCCCGGTGGTCTCTTGCACCACCCTTTCACCCTTGCCTGTGCCGGCGCCTTTCGGCTCCGGCCATCGGCGGTCTGCTCTCTGTGGCACTTTCCAGCGCCTCGCGGCGTCCGGGCGTTACCCGGCACCCTGCCCTGCGGAGCTCGGACTTTCCTCGACCGTCTCACGGACGGCCGCGGCTCGCACTCGCTTCCCTCTGCTGTCAAACAGCACGGCCCCCGCTGCGGGGGGCCGGCAATGCGCCCGGGAGGATTCGAACCCCCGGCCTTCTGATCCGTAGTCAGACGCTCTATCCAGCTGAGCTACGGGCGCAATCCGGAGAAAGAACCGCCCGCGGTTCGCCATGCGCCCCGCGGGGTCGATTGCCCTCCCCGATCAGCCTCGGAATTCTAGTGCCGGCGCCCCGGCCTGTCAACCGGCGGTGCCGCCCCGGACGCAATAGCCCCGGCACATATTGACCCACCCCCTCGCGATGTGGAGCTGTCGTGTTTTGGGGTGGTGGGGCGGGAGCGGTTCTGGACGGTGTGGGATCAGCTGTTTGACAGCGGGGGTGTTCGAACGCCGAAGCGCCGCAGGCGCGGGAGGCGACGCTTTGTCCTGGGAGATCGTGTTGAACGATCACCCCGAAATTCGACCGGAGGCCCTCGCTCTTCCGCCGGTACTGCTCGAGGCTGAGTACCAGCGCGAGCAGGTGGGTCAGGATGTGCCCGAGCTTGCCGCGGTGCCGCCCCGGATCACAGCGCGGACGACAGGAATGGGGCGGCGCGCGCGCCGCCCCATTCCTCGTGGCTCAACTCCGCCGTGGCCTAGCGCTCCGGCTCGGCCGGCTCGGAGATCTCCTCCACGGTCCGCTCCACCTCGCGCGCTTCGCTGTCCGGCGTTTCCACGGCCAGGTCCGCCTGGGCGATCATGCCGACCACCCGCTCGTCCTCCACCACCGGGATCCGCCGCACCTGCCCCTCCTTCATCCGGCTCATCACCGTGTCCGTGCTGTCCTCCGGCGTCACGGTGTAGAGCGGATTGCCGGACATCTCGTCGCCTACGCGGCAGCTGCCCGCGTCGTGGCCCTCGGCAACGTGACGGATGGCGATGTCGCGGTCCGTGATCACACCGCGCAACCGGCGGCTGGACGCGTCGTCAACCACTGGGATCAGCCCGACGTTGAGCTCGCGCATGAGCTGCGCCGCGCGCTGGACGGTCTCGCCCTCGCTGACGCATTCTGGATCTTCGGTCATGAGCTCGCGTGCCTTCATGGTGTTGCCTCCGGAGTAACTGTCGCTGAATCGGACATTCTAGACGGGCGCAATCACCATGCCTGGCAATGTGGTAACATTCAACTGTACATGGACTTAGGCGGCGGTCGCGAGGAGCGGTGGATGGGGGCCGCCACGCTGTGGTCAACCCGACTCTTCGAAGGCTCGCCCGGGGCCTCTCGTCGATCGGACAGCGAAATCTGCCGTCAACTCGACATTCCTGCGCGGGAACGGGACTGTGGAAGTCGCGTTCACTGCGATTGGCGCGGTCAAGTCGACTCAGCCCGGGAAAACGCGGCCGAGTGGTCGAGTTGACGCGGCCGACACCGCGAGGACGCGGCCGACACCTCGAGGACGCGGCCGACACCTCGAGGACGGGGCCGACACCTCGAGGACGCGGCCGACACCTCGGGGCTCGCGGCCGACACCTCGGGGGTCGCGCAGCTCGGCGAGTGGTCGAGTATCGGCCGGTCGAGCCGGCTCTAGAAGGCCGGGAACCCGGTGATGTCCTGGCCGAGGATCAGGGTGTGGATGTCGTGGGTGCCCTCATACGTGTAGACGCTCTCGAGGTTGGCCATGTGGCGCATGGCGGAGTACTCGACGAGGATGCCATTGGCCCCGAGCAGCCTGCGCGCTTCCCGGGCGGTGTCCGCGGCCATGGAGACCATGGCGCGCTTGGCGAGGGAGACCTGCTGGGGGCGCATGGTGCCCTTGTCCTTGAGGCGTCCGAGCTGGAGGACGAGGAGCTGGCCCTGGGTTATGTCGGTGAGCATCTCGGCCAGGCGAGCCTGCTGGAGCTGTTTGCCGGCGATCGGTGCGTCGCCGAACTGGGTGCGCTGCTTGGCGTAGCTGAGCGCCTCGTCGTAGCAGGCCATGGCGGCGCCGACGCCGCCCCATGCGATGCCGTAGCGGGCCTGCGTGAGGCACATGAGCGGGCTCTTGAGGCCGCCGGACTCCGGGAGGAGAGCGTCCTCACCCACGCGCACGTCCTCGAGGACGAGCTCGGAGGTGTCGGACGCCAGCAGGCTGAGCTTCCCCTTCTGGTCGCGGGCGGTGAAGCCGTCGGCATCCGTGGGGACGATGAAGCCGCGGATGGAGGAGGCGTCGTCGATTTCGCCGGTCTTGGCCCAGACGATGGCGATATCGGCCATGGACCCGTTGGTGATCCACATCTTGGCGCCGTTCAGCACCCAGCCGTCCCCGTCCTTGCGGGCGGTCGTGAGCATCCCCGCCGGGTTGGAGCCGAAATCGGGCTCGGTGAGGCCGAAGCAGCCGATGACTTCGCCGCGGGCCATGGGCGGCAGCCATTTCTTCTTCTGTTCCTCGCTGCCGAACGCGAAGATCGGGTACATGCAGAGCGCGCCCTGGACGGAAGCGAAGCTGCGGATGCCCGAGTCGCCGCGCTCGAGCTCCTGCATGATGAGGCCGTAGGCGACGTTGTTGAGGCCGGCTCCGCCGTATTCCTCCGGGAGGTTGGCGCCGAGCATGCCGAGCTCGGCGATCTGCGGGATCAGCTCGCTGGGGAAGCGGCGCTCGATGTACGCCTCCTCGATGATGGGGAGGAGCGCATCGTCCACCCACTGGCGGATGGTGTCGCGCACCATGCGCTCTTCCTCGGAGAGGAGGGAGTCGATCTCGTAGTAGTCCACACCCTGGAATTTCGCCATCGCTCGCGTTCGTTGGGGGTTTCGGGAAGCCGCTAAACTACGGTCACTGGAGCCGGCGCACGATGGCGCCCGCGAACTCATCGGTCGTGGCATGGCCGCCCAGGTCGCGGGGAAGCGACTCCACATCGCATTCCCGCAGGCAGACGTCGAGGGCGCGGCGGATGCGGTCCGCCACATCCTTCTGCTCGACGTGATCGAGCATCATGCACGCGGCCAGGATCTGGGCCGTGGGATTCGCCACGTTCTGGCCGGCAATGTCGGGGGCGGAGCCGTGCACGGGCTCGAACATGGCCATGTCGTGGCCGATGTTCCCGCCGGGCGCCATGCCGAGGCCGCCCACGAGGCCGGCCATGAGATCGCTCAGGATGTCGCCGAACATGTTCTCCATGACCAGCACGTCGAACCGGTAGGGGTTCATGACCAGGTGCATGGCGGTGGCGTCGATGATCATGTCCTCGAACTCGACCTGCCCATCGTACTGCTCGTACACCTCGCGGCCGACATCGAGGAAGAGCCCCTGGGTGTACTTCAGGATGTTGGCCTTGTGGGCGAGCGTGACCTTCTTGCGGCCGTTCCGCACGGCGTAGTCGAAGGCGTATTCCAGGATCCGGCGGGCGCCGAAGCGGGTGATGATCATGACCGACTCGGCCGCGGCCTTCGGGTCACCGTCCATGCCGATGTAGTGCTCCACGCCCACGTAGAGCCCCTCGGTGTTCTCCCGGATCAGGACCAGGTCGATATCCTCGTAGCGCCCGCCCGCCATGAGCGTGACGGCCGGCCGAACATTGGCGTAGAGGTCGAACTCCTTCCGCAGCGCCACGTTGATGGAGCGGAACCCGGATCCCACGGGCGTGGTCAGCGGCCCCTTGAGAATTATGCCCGTGCGTCGTGCGGAGTCGAGCGTCTCGTCGGGGAGCGGAGTGTCCCGCTCGTGGACCGCTATCATGCCGGCCAGCTGGCGGTCGTAGTCGAGGTCGGCGCCCGCGGCGTCCAGCACGTCCAGGGTCGCCCGCGTGATGGACGGGCCGATGCCGTCACCCGGAATCAGTGTGATCTCTGTGGTCATCGATCAGGATTTCACGAACTTTGGATTGTAGTGGTGCTGCGTGTACGCCTCGCCCCACTCGGTGAGCTCCTCGAGCTTGCGCGGGTTATCCCGCCCTTCCCGAAGCGCGTGGCCCAGCAGGTTGAGGGTGCGCCGCCAGCGAATATCGCTCAGTGTCTGTCTGCGCAGCATGGCGCGCGCCACCTGCTGGCCGTCGGGCAGCACGGTGATGACGCGCACCGCGGCCACGCCCGGGAAATCGGTGAACACCGCCCGTGTGGCGGGGGTCATCAGGTAGATGTAGGGCCCCACCCGCGCCCAGATCGACCCGCCGCGCTCGAGCTGCTGGTACGGCTGCCCCACCGTGAGCTCCACGACGTTGCCGCTCATCACCACCGACTTCACGCCCCTGGCCGCCGCATAGTACGGCCGGACCTGTGCCGCCGTGGGTGGTGGTGGGCTGCTGCCCCGGCCCAGGAATCCCTGGACCCGGTCGCATCCCCCGGAAAACAAAACGCAGGCGATCACGCCCGCGGTTGTCAGTTGCTTCGATGTCCGTCGCACTGCTGTCACCATCCCGCTAGCTCAACTCCCGCGCGGGGCCGCCTTCCATCCCGTTCCGGGGGCCCCAAGCCTATCACGGCGACAGCGCTCGCGCCAGCGCCGAGGCCGCCGCGGCCACGGCCGCCGCCTCGTCTCCGCCCGCTGGCGCCTCCCCGCCCACCGTGCCCATCCAGACGATCTCCCCCCCGCGCACGTTCACGAACGCCGCCGTGATCGTAGCGGCCGCCCCGTCGGGTCCCGCGCCCGCCCGGACGGTCATGGGGACGAGCGCATAGCCCGCGTCCAGCACCGCGGCCAGCTTCCGCAGGTCCCCGTACAGCGGGTCCGCCAGTCGGCGCTGGCCCCGGCTCACTTCCACCACGGTGCGGGGATCGTTCCGCAGCGTGAGCCGCCACTGGGGCGTGCGGGCCGCCACGGCCTCCAGTTTCGCTGGCAGGATCCACTCGGTGTCGGGTGCCCGGTCCTGGAGCCAGAACGCCAGCTCCGCGTCCACCTGAGCCGGCGACCCCGTCAGCGCCGGCACCAGCATGACCGTGGCGCCGCGAAGGTCCGGTGGCCCGGCCCGCTCCGGCTGCCGCGCCGTTCCCTGCTTCGCGCACCCGGCGCCGACGGCGAGAACGAGGAGGAGGAGGAGGGCGACGATGGACGGGCGAGAGCGCATCAGCGGTTTCTCCATTGGGGGCGGCGCCGGGAGCGGGGCCGGGCGGTGGTGCTTCATGTCCGTCCGGTCAGAGGAGGTGGCCGCCGTCGACGGGGATGACGGCGCCCGTGATGTGGCGCGCCTGCTCGGAGCAGAGGAACAGGACCACGCTGGCCACATCCTGGGGATCGCCGAGACGGCCGAGGACGCTCCGCTCGCGGGCGCGGTCCAGGATCTCCGCGGGCACGGCATCCGTGAGGCGCGTGGTGCGGATATAGCCGGGTGCCACGGCGTTCACGTTCACGTTGGACGGCCCGAGCTCGACGGCCGCGGCGCGGGTGAGCCCCATCACGCCGGCTTTCGAGGCGGCGTAGTTCGACAGCCCGAACTCCGGCTGCAGGCCGTGGATCGAGCTGATGTTCACGATCTTGCCATCCTGCTGCGAGCGGAGGAGCGGGGCCACGGCGCGGATCATGTTGAAGGCGCCGGTGAGATTGGTGGCCAGCACGTCGTCCCACTCCTCGTCGCTCATGCGCCAGAGCGCCCTGTCCCGCGCCACGCCGGCGTTGTTCACCAGGATGTCGACCCGCCCCAGTGCCTCCCGAGCCCCCGCCACGAAATCATTCACCGCGGCGGCGTCCCTGATGTCGCATTCCCGGAAATAGACCTGCACTTCCAGCTGCCGCAGCTCCAGGGCGGTGCGCTCGGCTTCCTCCCGGACCCCGTTCCGGTCGCCCAGGAAGTTGAACGCGATCGCGGCGCCATGGCGGGCGAGCTCCAGGGCGACGGCACGCCCGATCCCGGTGGCCCCGCCGGTCACGATGGCGCCCCGGCCGCGCAGGTCGGCGAGCCACGGCGCGGCCCTGGGCTGCGTCTCCTCGACCACCTGGGCGAGCAGCTGCTCGAGGACTTCGACTTCGTCCACGACGGCGTGACCGGGGCGCTCGGGATGCGGCTCGCCGCCCGACCGCGCCCGCGGCGCTCGCTCCGACGGCTCGTGGCGCGGCATCAACCTCTTTCGCTGCGGGGGGTGGGAATGGATGGGACCCAACCGGGGCAGGATGGGGAGCGCGGGCGCGCGGTGTCAAGCGCGCCACTGCCCCACCGCCGCATGCGGGGGCCCGGGGGGATCAGGAAGTCCCGGCGTCGCCGACGGCCGGGCCGTCCGCGTAGCCGTGCTTGATGTTGCGCCCCTCCACCATGAACACCACGTCCTCGGCGACATTCGTGGCCAGGTCGGCGATGCGCTCCAGGTTGCGCGAGACCAGGATCATGTCCATGCCGGGACCGATCTTCCGCGAGTCCTCCATCATGTGCGTGAGCAGGATGCGGAACACGTTGTCGTGCAGCTCGTCCACGCGGTCGTCCCGGCGGCCGATATCGCGGGCAGCGGTGCTGTCCGCGCGGACGAACGCGTCCAGCGCGTCATTGAGCATGTCCGTGGCGAGCCCCGTCATCTCCTCGAGCTCCGGCAGGTGCGGCAGCGGCGGCGCCTTGGCGATGAAGCCCACGTTCTCCGCGATATTGACCGCGTGGTCTCCCACGCGCTCCAGGTCGTTGCTGATCTTCATGGCCATGGTGATGAAACGGAGGTCCCGAGCCATCGGCTGCTGGAGTGCCAGGAGCTGGACCGCCTGGTTGTCCACTTTCACCTCCAGGTCGTCCACGTCGCGGTCGCGCTCGATGACGGCCTCCGCCTTCACCACATCCCGCTCCAGCAGCGCCGCCACCGCCATGTCCACCTGCTCCTCGGCGAGGCCCGCCATGCGAACCAGGCATTCCTTGAGGCGATCCAGCTCGTCCTCGAAGTGCCGGTGCCGCTTCGTCATCCGAACCTCCCCGTGATGTACGATTCGGTCCGCTCCTCCACCGGCGTGGTGAACAGTGCGTCGGTGGGGCCGTACTCCACCAGCTCGCCCATGTAGAGGAACGCGGTATAGTCGGAGATGCGCGCCGCCTGCTGCATGTTGTGCGTCACGATCACCACCGAATAGTCCTGCTTCAGGTCGAAGATCAGCTCCTCGATCTTCTGGGTCGCGATCGGGTCCAGCGCCGACGTGGGCTCGTCCATGAGGATCACGTCCGGCTCGATGGCCAGGGCGCGCGCGACCACCAGGCGCTGCTGCTGCCCGCCCGAAAGCCCGAGCGCGCTGTCCGTCAGCCGGTCCTTCACCTCCTCCCACAGCGCCGCCTGCCGCAGGGCCCGCTCCACCACGTCGTCCAGGCTCCCCCGGAACCCGTTGATCTTCGCCCCGAACGCCACGTTGTCGTAAATGGATTTGGGGAACGGGTTCGGCTTCTGGAACACCATGCCGATCCGCCGGCGCACGTCCACCGGGTCCACGTCATCGCCGTACAGGTCGGTCCCGTGGTAGCGGACCACGCCCTTCACGCGGGCGTCCACGACAAGGTCGTTCATCCGGTTGAAGCACCGCAGGAGCGTGCTCTTCCCGCAGCCGGACGGGCCGATGAACGCCACCACCTGGTTGGCCGGGATCTTCAGCGTGATCTCACGGATGGCCGCCTTCTCGCCGTACGTGACCCACAGGTCCTCCGTATCGAGGACCGCGTCACCCGGCGGTGTCTGGATCGCCTCTGTCATCCGTTCCCGTGTCGTTGCCCTAGAATACCACCTGGAGCTCGGCCATGAACGACCACTCCGTCCCCGTCCCCGAACCCGACGGTACGTACACGTCGGCGTTCAGCATGAGCCGGCTCGCCGGCGCGAAGTACAGGTTCACGCCCGGCGTCAGCAGCACGCCCGCGTCCGACGCCCTGCTCGTGTCCGGGTCGCCCCAGCTCGCCCGCACCACCGGCTCGTACCCCCGGAAGCCCCGAGGCCCGGTGAAATAGTACGTGGCGGCAACCTGCCCGCCCACCATCGCCGGCGCTTCGCCGTCCGCCAGCAGCGCCAGGTCGTCGCCGTACATCCATTCCGCCAGCACGTGGACTCCCGGCACGCCGAACCGGCCGTACTCCGCGTCCACGCCCCAGGCCGTGCCGGTCAATTCAGCGCCCGCCACCGTGTCCCGGGCCGGCTGCACGCTCACGTCCCCGCCCAGCACCAGCGGCGCCCCGCCCCACGTCACCCGCGCCGTGTACGACTTAGAGCCGTACACCTCGCGCCGGTTCATCCCCTCGCCGTTGAACACGCCCACCGCGTAGCCGAGGCGGCCCACCTCCCCATGCGCCATCGCCCCCACCTGCCGCCCGGCATACTGCGCGGCGGCCAGCAGCCATTGCTCCTCGCCCGGCACCCCCACCGCCTTCTCGATCCCGGGGATCCGAAGCTGCCGCTCGATCGTCAGCAGGCGAGGACTGCCGTACAGGGCGAACGGGCTGAACGGCTTCTTGAACTGACCGGCGCGGACGGCCACGCCCTCCGCCAGCCGCACGTCCGCGTAGCCGTCCTTGATCGTGAGCGCGCCGTCCCCGAAGTCCACCTGGAGGAACGCCAGCACGTCGTCGGACACCTTCGCCTCGACACCCAGGTGCAGCCGCCTGAGCTCCAGCTCCGTGGCTGGCGGCGCTTTCACACCCGCCCCCACGTCCGACGCATCCACGGACGTGGTGTGGAACTGCAGCTCCGTACGCCCGAAAACACGCACGGTCTGTCCCCGGGCGCCCCCCGCCAGGAGGAGCGCCAGGACAGCCGCCAGTGGCACGCATCGCATGGACCCACTCCCTTCCAGCTGCGGCTTCGCCGGCAGTGTTCGCGGGGCCGGAGAGAGAGATAGCCGGATCGTTACGCAGGCACCGTAACCTACGTGTAACGGGAATGTAACCGCCACGACGCCGGCGCCGGGGGACCAGCTGACGGGACCGGGTCGGCTGTCAGTCGGCCGGGAGCCAGAAGTGGATCGTGGTGCCCTTCCCCAGTTCGCTGCGAGCCGTGATTGCGCCGCCCATGCTCTCCACCATGTGCTTGACGATGGAGAGACCGAGACCGGTGCCGCCCTCGGCGCGGGAGCGGGCGGGATCGACGCGGTAGAAGCGTTCGAAGATGCGCGGGAGGGCGTCGCGGGGGATGCCGGCGCCGCTGTCGGATACCTCCACCATCCGCCAGGGTCCGCCGGTGGCGCCGGTTCCCGGTGCGGTTTCGCTGGGGGAGACGGTGACGCGGACGCTGCCACCTTCGGGCGTGTAGCGGAGGGCGTTGTCGAAGAGATTGGCCAACACCTGCTCCAGCCCGCGCGGATCGGCGAGGGCGGCATCGCCGGGCGGGTCGGCGGCGGCATCGGCGGCGGCGGCGGCGAAGGAGACACCGGCGGCGGCGGCGCGGTCGGCGAACGGGGTCCAGGCGGCCTCGGCGTGCTGGAGCAGGTGGACGGTCTGCAGCTCGGGGTGCCAGCGTCCGGACTCCAGGCGGGAGAGGTCGAGGAGGTCGTCGACAATGTGCTGGAGCCGCCCTGCGTTGCGGGCGATCGTCGCCAGGAACTGATGCTGGTCTGCCTCCGGCAGCCCGCCCGCCATCAGCGTCTCCGTGTAGCCGCGGATGGAGGTGAGGGGCGTTTTCAGCTCGTGGCTGGCGTTGGCGACGAAGTCCCGCCTCACCTCTTCCAGGCGACGCAGGTCCGTCAGGTCCACGACCGTCGCCACCAGCCCGTCGTCCCCGGGTCCGCGGCTGGACGAGACCAGCAGCCGCTTCTCGTCCAGCACCACCTCAGCCGGCTCGGCCCCGACGTTGCCGGGGTCCATGAGGCGGCGCAGGTCGGCGTTCCGGATCAGCGACGCCGCGCGCCGCCCCACGACGTCGGCAGGCCAGCCGAGCATGTCGCGCCCGGCCCGGTTCGCCCGCACGATCCGCCCTTCCGCGTCCAGCTGGACCACCCCTTCGGAGAACGCTTCCACCAGCGCCGCCAGCTCCGCGCGCTCCCTCGCCTCCCGCTCCCCCCGCTCCCTCAGCTCCGTCGCCGTCCGCGCCATGGAGCGGACCACGTCCTGCACTTCCGCCACCACGCTCTCGCCGCCAGGACGGTGGCTCGACTGCGTGAGCTGCTCGGCGACGCGCCGCACGCGCGCGAGTGGCCTGGCCATGGCCCGGGCCGCCACCACGCTCACGGCAGCGGACAGGACCACGGCCAGCGCGCCCCAGCGGAGGACCGCATCCCGGGCGGCGTGGGCCGCGTGCTCCGCGCCTGCTGCGGGGGCGGCGGCCAGGGTACGGGCCACATCGACGCTCACGGCGTGGGCGGCGAGGGCGGCCATGACCGCTACGACGACGCCGATGAGGACGGGGAGCAGGACCTGGAGCGGGATGCGCACCGTGGCTCGTCCCCGTCTCAGGAGCCGGACTCGCTGCCGCGGAAGCGGTAGCCGAAGCCGCGGACGGTCTCGATGAGGTCGCCCGCGTCGCCCAGCTTGGCGCGCAGCCGCTGGATGTGCATGTCCACGGTCCGCGTCTCGATGTGGACGTGGATGTCCCACGCGGTCTCCAGCAGCTGCTGCCGGCTCTGCACCCGCCCCTTCCGCTCCAGCAGCGCCAGGAGGAGCCGGTACTCCGTGGGCGTCAGGTCCACCGGCTTCCCCTCAACGGTGACCGCCATGGCCGACACGTCCACGAGCACGGGGCCAGCCCATAGCGTGCGGCCCGCCCCGCCGACGGGCGGCGCCTGGACCCGGCGGAGCACGGCGCCGATCCGCAGCACCAGCTCCTGCGGGCTGAACGGCTTGGTCATGTAGTCGTCGGCGCCCAGCTCCAGCCCCTTGATCCGGTCCGCCTCCTCGCGACGCGCGGTGAGCACCACCACGGGAACGTCCCGCATCTCGTCCCGCCGCCGCAGCTCCGCAAGGACTTCGTAGCCGGACCGCTCCGGGAGCATGAGGTCCAGGACGACGAGGTCGGGGCGGTCCGCCCGCACCGCTTCCAGCGCCTCGTCGCCGCTCGCCACCGTGCGCACGCGGAAGCCCTCGCGCGTCAGGTGGTACGCCACCAGCGCGGCGATGTCCCGCTCGTCCTCCACCACGAGGATCTGCGCCGAGGCCGTTGTGGCTCCTGCCATCCGCTTCCTCTTCGGGTGAGCTCCGCCCGCGGGCGGCCGCGTGGGTCTCGTTCCGATGCTGGAGATAAGGACCCGTGATCAAGGCAGGGTCACTGGCATGTAACATACATATCACGGGCGCCGTTGCGGTACAGTACGGTGGCGAGCCTGTCACGCGGCGCCACGTTTCCTATTTTGCATGCGTGCCCATGCCATGTCGATGCTGCGCCCACCACTTGCCGCCCCGCCGCTCGCCGCTTCCCGCGGACGAGGGATCGGCACGCGCCCGCGCAACGTTCCGCCCCGCCCGTGCGTCGTGAAGACATGACGGGGGATGCGGAGCTGGTTGCCCGCACCCTGGAAGGGGACGGTGCGGCGTTCGAGGCGCTCGTGCGGAAGTACACCCGCACCGCGCACGCGGTGGCGCTGGCCGTGGTGAAGGAGCCGGCGGACGCGGACGACGTGGTACAGGACGCGTTCATCCGTGCGCTGGAGCGGCTGGAGGATTGCCGGGACCCGGGCAAATTCAGCTCCTGGTTCCTGCGGATCGTCCGCAACCGCGCCCACAGTGTGCGCCGGTACCTGGGCGTGCGGGAAGCATCGCCGCTGGCTGCCGTGTCGCCCGCGTCGCGGCAGCCGGGCCCGGATCGGGACACGGACCGGTCGCAGCTCCGGGCCGACCTGCTGTCGGCGCTGGGCGAGCTGACGGAAGTGCAGCGGCAGGTGGTGCTGCTGCACGACCTGGAGGGATGGAAGCACCGGGAGATCGGCGATCTCCTGGAGCTGCCGGAAGGGACGGTGCGGGCGCACCTGTTTCACGCGCGCCGCGCGTTGAGGGAAAACGAAGCGCTCCGACGCTCGATGGAGGACTAGAGAAATGGAACCGCAACGGCTCGATCTATCGCCGCTGGACCCCGCGGGGGACCAGCTCGGCTACGAGCGGCTCGTGCGGCGCATCCTGGATGCCGCCGCGCCCGAGCTCCACCGCCGCGCGGCGTCCACCACACCGCTGGCCGCCGTCGCCGGCTGGGCTCGCCCCGCCCTCGCGGCCGCCGCCATCATCGCCGCCATGGCGGCAGGGGCCATGTTCAGCATGACCCGACGCGCCGTCGAGCCGGCATCCACGATGATCGAAGCCATGGGCGTGCCCGCGCCCGCCGCGGACTGGCTGGCCGAGGGGCGCGCGCCCACGCGTGGCGACCTCGTGGTCGCCATGGAGCGGCGTCCGTGAGCGCCGAGCGCGCCAACAGCCGACGCATGGTCGGCCTCGGGCTGCTGCTGGCCGTGTTCGTCGCCGGCATCCTCGCCGGCGCCGCCATCGACCGCTTCATCGCCTCCCCGGACCATGGCCGCCGGGCGGAGCGCCGGGACGACGACCGGCGCCGCTACGTCATCGACCAGGTCGACCTCACGGCCGAGCAGCGCCAGGAGATCGACGCCATCCTCGACCGCCGCGCCACCCGCATGCGCGCCCTCTGGCAGGAGGCCTCGCCCCGCCTGGATGCCATCACGGACTCCGCCCGCGTCGAGATCATGGACGTGCTCACGCCCGAGCAGCGGGCCGAGTACACGCGGCGCCTCCAGGCGAGGGAGGCAGCCGCCCGCGCTCGTCGCCACGAGTCGGGCGACACGGTGAGCGGCGACTCCGGCAGCTGAGCCCGCTGGTCCGCTTCGCCGTCGCGCGGGCTGCCTACACGCGCAGCAGCAGCTTCCCGGAAGTTTCCCGCCCCTCCAGCCGCCGGTGCGCCTCGGCCGCGTCCTCGAGGGGAAGGACGTCGTGGATGCGGACGTGGAGCCGCCCGCTGGCGACGGCGTCCAGCACTTCACCGGCGCGCCACTCCACTTCGGCCCGGTCCAGCGTGTAATGGCCGAGCGACGGCCGCGTCAGGAAGAGGGAGCCGCCGGAATTGAGGCGCTGGGGGTCGAACGCCTCCACCTTCCCGCTGGCCTGGCCGTAGAGCACGAGGTAGCCACGGGGCCGGAGTGACCGGAGGCTGTCTTCGAACGTGGAGCGGCCAACGGAATCGTAGACCACCGTGGCACCGCGGCCGTCGGTGAGCTCCATGACTGCGGGCTGGAACGGCTCCTCGGTGTATCGGACCACGTGGTCGGCACCGTGGTCGCGGACGCGCGCGGCCTTCTCCTCGGTGGAGCAGGTGCCGATGACGGTGGCGCCCCGGGCCTTGGCCATCTGGACGAGCAGCAGCCCCACGCCGCCGGCCGCCGCATGGACCACGGCCACGTCCTCCGGACCGAGCACGTAGGTGCTGTTCACCAGGTAATGGGCGGTCATTCCCTGGAGCATGACAGCCGCCGCGTGCTCCAGACTCACCGCCTCCGGTACCCGCACCAGCTTCCACGCGGGGACAACCACCGCTTCGGCATACGACCCCGGCGCCATTGCCCAGGCGACGCGGTCGCCCACCGCCACGTGCGACACCCCGTCACCGACGGCGTCCACGCGGCCCGCACCCTCCTGGCCGGAGGTGAACGGCACGTCCCGACCATAGAGCCCGGTGCGGTGATAGACGTCGACGAAGTTCACGCCCGCGAACTCCACGCGCACGCGGCCCTCACCCGGCCCCGGCTCCGGCGCCGCGATCTGGGAGAGCTCCATGACTTCGGGACCGCCGGTCCGGCTCACGCGTATCGCGCGCATCACACCTCTCCCTTTCCGGCGGGCGCCCCGCAGCACGCCTCGATCTCCGCGGCCGTGAGCGTGTGGCCCACGCTCTTGGCCAGCTCGAAGACGCGGCGGCAGAGGGCATCATCGTCGGCGTCGTACCCGTGCTCGGCGAGCCAGTAGCGAACGTTCGACATCCCGCTCATGTGGCTGATCTCGATCTCCTGGCGCCGCCCGAAGAAGGCGGCGGGAACGCCGGAATAGACACGGTCCGCGAGCCAGTCGTCGCCCTTGTGGCGGGCCTTGATGATGGCGGAGGCGTGGACCCCGGTTCCGGTGCGGAAGGCGTCCGCTCCGATGACCGGGTAGTTGGCCGGCAGCGGCACGCCCATGGTCTCGGACACCACGGTGCAGTACTCGCCGAGGCGCGACAGGTCGTAGTCGTGGAGCCCGAGCAGCTTCAGGTTGACCAGCAGCAGGTCCATCTCGATGTTGCCCACCCGCTCGCCCACGCCCAGCGCAGTGCCGTGCACCCGGTCGACGCCCTCCTCGATGGCGGCCAGGGCGTTGGGCACGCCCAGGCCGCGATCGCGGTGGCCGTGGAAGTCCACTTTCACGTCCTCACCGCTGGGCTCCACGATCTCCGACCGGACGAAGCGCACGAGCTGGCGCACGCCGTTCGGCGTGGCATGGCCCACGGTATCCGCCAGGCAGATGCGGCGGGCGCCGTTCTCGATGGCCGTCCGGTACAACGCCTTGAGCGTTTCGGGACGGGCGCGCGTGCTGTCCTCGGTCACGTACATCACCGGCAGCCCCTCGGCCACGGCGAAGCGCACGGCATCCTCCGTGACGCGCAGCATCCGGTCGAGCGTCCACTCCTCCGCATACTGCCGGATGGGCGAGGATCCGATGAACGTGCACGCCTCGATGGAGATGCCCACCTCCTGGCTGATGCGGGCGATCGGTTCGATGTCCGCCCGCACCGTCCGGGCGGCGCAGTTGGGCCGGATCGCCATCCCCTGCTGCGCGATCTCCGTGGCCAGCGCCCGGACATCCGCCACGGCCCTGGGGCCGGCGCCCGGCAGACCAATGTCGGCGCTGTGGATCCCCAGCGCCTCCATGAGGTGCAGGATGCGGATCTTGTCCGCGATGCCAGGGTCCCGCGCGGACGGCGATTGCAGCCCGTCGCGCAGCGTTTCATCATCCAGTTCGACAGGGCGAAGCGCGCCATAGTCGAACGCGTCGCCGACAGTGTTCCAGTCGTGGATGAGTTCGCGCTCGTCCATGTCGATGCCCTTGTTGTTGCGGGAGGAGCTACTGCATCTAGACGGCAACGCGCGGGCCTGCTCGCGGATCATGCTGGGAAGCGGAAGATGCCGCGAACACGGGCACGCTGTAAAGCCCGCGGGCGGCCGGGGCTACTCCTCGATCGTCGAATCCGGCGCCACGTTCACCGTGCCGGTCACGCCGCGCACGACGGCGCGGTCCCCGATGATGCTGTCGTGCAGCTCACACTGCTCGATCATGGCGCCACGCCCCACGATGCAGTCGCGCAGGGTGGAGCCGCTGATGGCCGCCCCCTCTTCCACGGTCACGTTCGGGCCAATGCGCGAGTGCCGCAGCGTCACGCCCTCCTCCACCCGCACGGGCGCCGTCACCCGTGACGACACGGCGCCGCGGGGTGCCCGAGCGCGGCTGGTCTCCAGCAGGTGGCCGTTGGTGGCGATGAGCGTCTCCGGCTTCCCGCAGTCGTACCACCCCGCCACTTCCGCGGTACGGATCCTGGCGCCGTGGTCGATCATGTACTGGAACGCGTCCGTGAGGTAGTACTCCCCGCCCGGACCGAGCGTGTGCTTCAGTGTGTCGCGGATCCCTTCGAACAGCATGGTCGAGTCGCGGATGTAGTAGAGGCCGATGTTGGCCAGCTTCGAGATCGGGTCCTTCGGCTTCTCGATGATCCGCTGCATGTATCCCCGGTCGTCCGTCAGGATCACGCCGAAGCGCTGGTAGTCCTCCACCTCCTTCGCCCAGATCACGCCGGCCTCGTCCGCCGGCAGGTCCCCGATGATGGAGAGGTCGGCGTCGAAGAGGGTGTCCACGAATATGATGAGGGCGTCGTCGTCGATGTACGGCTCCGCCAGCCTCACCGCGCCCGCCGTCCCGTCCTGGACCTTCTGCTCCACGTAGTGCACCGTGAAGCCGGGGTATTCCCGGGCGATGTAGTCCTCGATGTGCTCCTTCAGGTACCCCGTGATGAAGACGATCTCCTCCACCCCGAGCTCCTTCAGGTCGTCCAGGATGTAGCTCATCACGGGACGTCCGCCCACGCGCACGAGCGGCTTCGGCGTGGCATAGGTGTGCGGACGCAGGCGCGTCCCCTTGCCTGCCAGCGGGATGACGACCTTCACCTCGGCTCCTCGTTCGGGTTCGTCCGGTACGGCGGTTGCGCGGGCATGCAAGCCCGGTACCCCGCGCCGGCAGAATACCCGCCGGGCACCGGACGCGTCAACGCGACATCCTCGCGCGGGGTCGGCGTCGCTTCTATCTTTTCGGCATGATGAGAACAGTCACGATTTTCGTTGCGGCCGCGCTGACCGGCTGCGCATCGCTGCCCGCGACCACGGCCGCGCAGCAGCCGGAGCCCGGCGTGCCTTCCGTCACGCGCAGCATCCAGGTGAACGCGCAGGCATCGGTTGCGCGGGTGCCCGACAGGGCCACCGTGGAGCTGGCGGTGGAGACCACGGCGAAGACGGCGCAGGAGGCCGCGGCCCAGAACGCGCGGGCCATGAAGGCCGTGCTCGATGCGGTGCGCGCCGTCGGCGTGCCCGAGCGCAACATCCGGACGCGCCGCGTGGAGCTTTCGCCGCGCTACAACAATCCTGGCCCGGACGCGACGCGCTCCATCATGGGCTACCAGGCCACGAACCAGGTCAGTGTGCGCCTCGAGGAGCTGGATCGCCTGGGCGCGGTGATCGATGCGGCGGTCGCGGCCGGCGCGAACCGGGTCACCGGCGTCCGCTTCGAGCTGGCGGAGCCCGACGATGCGTACCGGGAAGCCCTGCGCGCGGCCATCACGCGGGCCACGAGTGAAGCCCGCACCATCGCCGACGCGCTGGGCGAGACGCTCGGGCCGCCACTGGAAGTCTCCACGGGCGGGTTCTCGCCGCCGTCCATGCCGATGGCCATGGAGTCGGCGAGGATGCGGACGGCTGGCGACTTCGCACCGCCCGTCCAGCCGGGCGAGATGGAGATCCAGGCCAGCGTGAGCATTCGATTCCGCCTGGGGACGTGACATCCGACCGGCTGCAGTCGCTGTGGGTCGGGCTGACGCGGAACGTGGCGTTCACCGCCCCGACCTCCGACGACCCGCGCCTTCGCGGGCGCACGTACGCCATCCCGTTCGACGACGTGTGGCGGGCCTCCGTGCGGCTCGTGGCCGGCGGGCTCCGCCACTGGGAGCTGCTGGAGTCCGATGACGAGGACGGGATCATCCGGGGCGCGGTCCACGGGCGCATCCACGCTTTCGACAGCGCGGTGACCATCCGGATCACGCTGGACCTGGATGCGCAGACGCGCGTGGACGCACTGGCGGCGGCCCTCACCGGGGGCGGCGACCTGGGCGCCGGGGTCCGCCGGCTCCGTCGCTTTTTCGCGGCCCTGGACGGCGAGCTCGGGCGGGCCCGTGGTGGGCGCATCGATTCCGCTCGCCTGGCCTGAGGCGCGGCTCCCGCCTGGTGATCGATTTCCACACCCACCCCTGGCTCCCGCGCTTCCTGAACCCGGGGACGGAAGCGTTCATCCGCGGGATCTCGCCCGCAGTGGCCGAGCACGGCGACCAGCTCTCGGACCCGTCGTACGCGGCGGAAGTGCTGCGGTCGCAGGGAGTGGAGCGCGCCGTGGTCCTGCCGGAGCACTGCCGGGAATCGTCCGGCGACGTGCGCACCGAGACGGTGCTGGCGTTCTGCGCTGCGGAGCCCGGCTTCTACACCCCGTTCGCCAGCGTGAATCCGAACCTGGATCCGGACCCGGGCGCGCTGTTGAGGACCTACATCGCGGCCGGTGCCCGGGGCCTGAAGCTCTACCCGTCGTACCAGTTCTTCCACCCGGACGAGCCCCGGCTCTATCCGATCTACGAAGCGTGCGTCGACACGGGCATCCCCCTGCTCCTGCACGTGGGCAGCTCCGTGCTCCCCGGCACGCGCCTCGAGTACTGCAACCCCGTCCATCTCGGACCCGTCGCGCGCGACTTCCCCGACCTGCGCATTGTCATGGCGCACGGGGGGCGCGGCCACTGGTACGACGAGTGCGCCCGCATGGTGGAGACGCACGAGCGCGTGTACATCGACGTTGCCGGCCTCGTCCCCGCGCGCCTGCTCGAGCACTTCCCCTCCCTCGCCGCCCTGCCCGAGCGATTCGTCTTCGGCAGCGATTGGCCGGCCATGCCCAAGAGCGTGGCACACAACGTCGCAGCGATCCGGCAGCTCGGTCTCGGACCGGCCGCCGAGCGGCTCGTTCTGCGCGACAACGCCGCCCGACTGCTGCGCCTCTGACGCCCGCCGGGCGCCACGTCGCTGGTCCCGAACGTGCAGCCCCCTGAAGGACCGGCACCCCGACTCTCTCGAACGACCCGCGAGGCAATGGCGCAAAAGAGAAAGACCGATACACTGCCGTTGATGCCGCTCCGTAGCACGGTGGTGTACCCGTCCGCCGCCATGTCGGTGCAGATCGGCATGCCGGAGACGCTCGCAATGCTGGACGCGTTTCCGGGCGACGCCCTGGAGGTGGTGACCGTGTTCGATCCCGGGGGCGCGGATGAGCCGGTCGACCGTGACAAGCTGGTGAAGATCGGGGTGCGATCGAGGCTGACGGACCGGCTCTACATGCCGGGCGGCTCCGTCCAGGCCACCGTTCAGGGTGTCCAGCGAGTCCGGATCCGGAGCGTGGAGCAGCGCGATGGCTATTACATGGGCACCATCGAGGCGGTGCTTGAGAAGGAGCCCGCGCCCGAGGAGGCGGAGGAGGTCATCACCCGTATCCTGACGGCGCTCGACACGCTGGCGGCGGAGATCGAGCGCATCTCCGCGGAGATCCCGGCCGTGCTGCGGATGAACGTGGGCAAGCCCGGCCGGTTCGCGGACCTCGTCGCCACGCTCGCCCACTTCACCGTACCCGGGAAGGACGAGGTGCTCCAGCGCCTGGACGTGCGCGCGCGGCTGCGCTTCGTGCTGCGTGAGCTGGAGGCGGCCGTGGCGCGGGTGGAAGAGACCGAGGCAGCGGCCGCGGAGGCGACAACGGAACGGAAGCCGCGGGAGCGGGCTGCGGACCTGCGTCGCCAGATCCGGCGGCTGGAGGTGCAGCTCGGGCGGCTGGACCCGGCGGAGCGCGAGGCGGTGCAGCTGCTGCAGCGCCTCGAGGCATCGCACCTCCCCGCGCGCATCGCCAGCCGCGCGCGGCAGGAGGTGGAGCGGCTGCGCACAGCCGGAGCCGCGGGGCCGGAAGCCGACGAGATCCGCGCGTACGTGGACTGGCTCCTCCACATGCCGTGGGACAAGTGCTCCACGGACGGACCGTCCCGGATCGACCTGGAGGGCGTTCGCACCGCCCTGGATGAGCGGCTGCTCGGACTCGAGGAGCCGAAGGAGCGGCTGCTGGACGACCTGGCCGTGGCGCGGCTGCGCGGTGACCTGCGCGGTCCCATCCCCTGCATCGTCGGACCCCCCGACGTGGGCAAGAGCGCGCTCGTGGCCGCAATGGCCGCAGGGCTGGGCCGCTCTGTCGCCCGGATCGACCTGGGCGGACGCGGTGAGGCCGAGCTGGTGGGCGCCCGCCGCACGCAGCGCGATGCCGCGCCCGGCAAGCTCGCGGCCGCGTTCCGCGACCTGGGCGCCTGCGATCCCGTGCTGGTCCTGGACGAGATCGACCTGATCGGGCTCGGGAAAGTGGAGGGCGACCCCGTAGCCGCACTGGAGGAAGCGCTGGCCTGGGAGACGCGCTCGGCGTTCGTGGACCGCTATCTGGACGTGGAGCTCGACCTCTCCCGCGCGGTCATCGTGGCCATTGCGCAGGACTTTCAGCGCATCCCCCGCGACTTGCGGGAGAAGCTGGTGGAAATCCGGCTGGCCGGCTACACGCCAGAGGAGAAGGTGGCCATCGCCCGGGAGAAGCTGCTTCCCCTGATGGTGGCCGAGCACGGCCTCGACTCCGACGACGTGGTCTTCTCCGACGCGGCCCTCTTCGACCTCATCCGCGGCTACGCCCGCGACTCGGGGATGGAGCGCACGCGCCGCACGCTCGCCACACTGCTGCGCACCCGCGCTCGCGCGAAAGCGGGCGGCGATGAGGGGGTCTGGGTATTCGACGACGAGCGAATCGAAGAGATCCTCGGACCCGTCCGCTACGTGGCCACGCCGGCCGAGAGCGCACCGGAAGTGGGCGTCGTCACCGGGCTCGCCTGGACGGCTTCCGGTGGCGAGCTGCTCTTCATCGAGGCCCTCCAGATGCCGGGGTCCGGACGCCTCATCATCACCGGCTACCTGGGCGACGTCATGCGCGAGTCGGTGACCGCGGCCTATTCCTACGTCCGGAGCCGGGCCCCGGACCTCGGGATCCAGGACCTGGATTTCGGCGAGATCGACGTTCACGTCCACTTCCCCGTCGGCGCGGTCCCCAAGGATGGACCGTCCGCCGGCATTGCCGTGACGCTCGCCGTCGCCTCCTCCCTGGCCGGGCTACCCGTCCGTCACGACATTGCCATGACCGGCGAAGTGACGCTGCGGGGCAAGGTCCTGGAAGTGGGCGGGATCAAGGAGAAGGTCCTGGCTGCCTACCGGGCGGGCATCCGCCAGGTCATCCTCCCCGCCGGCAACGAGCGGGACCTGCGGGATGTGCCCGATGCAGCGCGCCGGAAGACCCGGTTCCACTTCGTGGAGAGCATGGACCAGGTGCTCGACCTCGCCCTCATGCGCAAGCCCGAGCTCGCCGAAGGCGGCACACCTCGCCCCAAGAAGGACCGCCCCGATCGGGCCGAGAAACGGGCGGCGCAGGAACGGTAGGCCGCGCGAGATCCAGCCTCCTCACCCGCCCATGCGGATGGGGTGGTCCACCACTCTCGGCTCCAGCACCTCCCCCTCGGAGCGGGCCACGAAGCTGGCGGCGGTGAGGTCGCCCGTGACGTTCACGGCCGTGCGCAGCATGTCCAGGATCCGGTCCACGCCCAGGATCAGGGCGATCCCCGCGGCCGCGTGGCCGCCGAGCCCCACGGAGTTCAGGACCAGGACCAGGATGATGATCCCCGCACTGGGCACGCCCGCCGCGCCGATGCTGGCGAGCGTGGCCGTGAGGACGATCGTGAGCTGCTCGAGCGGCCCGAGCGACACCCCGTAGATCTGGGCGATGAACATGGTGGCCACGGCCTGGTACAGGGCGGTACCGTCCATGTTGATGGTGGCGCCGAGCGGGAGGACGAAGCTGGCCACGGAGTTGGAGATGCCGAGGTCCTCCTCCGCCGTTTCCATGGTCACCGGGAGCGTCGCGTTCGAGCTGGACGTGGAAAATGCCACCACGGGCGCTTCGATGATGCGGCGGAAGAACGTGGCCGGGTTCATCTTCACGAGGAACCGGATGATCAGCCCGTACGTCCCGAACGCGTGGAGGGCGAGGCCCGCCACCACGGTGAGCGTGTAAATGAAGAGGGAGCGCAGGAGGTCGAGCCCGAAGCGGGCGACGACGGAGGCGATCAGGGCGAACACCGCGTACGGCGCCAGCTTCATGATCCAGTCGATCAGGACCATGACGGCGTCGTTCACGCCTTCCGCCACCATGAGCACGGCTCTTCGCTTCTCCTCCTCGACCAGCGTTATGGCGGCGCCGAACAGGACGGTGAAGACGATGAGCGGCAGCAGGTCCATGTTCGCCGCCGCCTGCACCGGGTTGCGCGGGATCATCTCCAGAAGCGTCTGCACCACGGGCGGCTTCTCCGCCGCCAGCTCCACGCTCTGGCCCGCCTGCGCCGCGTAGGCCTGCGACAGTTCGTCACGGGTGGCCGGGTCAATGCGGCCTCCGGGCCGCACCACGTTCGACAGCACGATCCCGATGGTCACGGCGACGGCCGTGGTGACCATGTAGTACGCCACCGTCTTCCCGCCGATCCGCCCCAGCTTCCGCAGGTCGCCCAGCGACGCCGTGCCAATGAGCAGACTGGCGGCCACCAGCGGGACCACCACCATGGTGATGAGCCGGATGAACACGGTTCCGAGGGGCTCGATCGCGACCAGCGTCGCCTGGAGCCACTCGAGCCCCATCAGGTTCGCGATCATGCCCACAGCGACACCGAGGGCGAGACCGATGAGGATCTTGGTATAGAGCTGCATAGCCGTTCTGCGCTGTTCTCCGGGGGTCCCGGCCCAGGGCGGCCGGAGGCAGCCGAAGTTAGCGGGCGACGGAGCACGGTGCTAGTTTTCGGCGCTCGTGAACGGCCTCGCCGCCGCCGCACCGACCCTGGAATCCATGCCGTCACGCTCGAAATCCATCGCGCCGGCGCTTCTGCTCGCCGCCCTCCTGGCCGGGAGCGCGTGTGACCGCCCCGCCGCCGTGCGTACGACGAGGACCGCCCGGACCGCCGCCGCCCGCCCCGATTTCGGCCCGACGGCCGGCTACGACCGCGTCTTCGTCTTCCTGGGGCCCGGCACCGAGATGCCCGCCGCCGCCGTATTCGACTTCACCACGCTCTCCGACAGCAGCGGCGTCCGGCGGGGCGAGCGCGTGCGGGTGCTGGACGGTCGCGACTGGATCCCGCTCCTGGATGAAGGCTGGCGCGGAGACCCGCTGCGTGAGCCGTGGCGCATCGTCCCCCACGGCTCGCTCAAGCTGATCGTGGGCGATGGCGGCGAGATCTCCGCGCTCGCCGTGGGCGGTGATCCGGACGTGCGCCTCGAGCCGGGCGCCACGCTGGCGGAGGACAGCCCGGGGGCGGGCACGCAGCTGCTCCTGAGACAGGCCACGCTCCGTGTGGACGGGGGAACGGTGGACGGTGTGGTGCTGGACGCGCAGCTCGGCCGGCCGGTGCCGGAGGGGCTCGCTCGCGACCTCGCCCGCCTCGCCGCCCGTTCCGATTCCGCCACAGAGGCGGCCCTGAGCCAGGGCGGCCCATCGGCAGTTCCGGGCCCGGATGAGGACGGCACGGCCATCGCCTGGGCCGGCGCGCAGGCGTTCCTCCTGGACAACACCGGCTACTACGCCGTGTTCGTCGCGTCCGCGGACGGGGACGTGACCTGGATCCACGACGTGGACCACGACGATGTCCGGCGGAACGCGCGGCTGGAGCCGACGGCATGGGAGGACTTCCGCGCCGCGTCCGTCCAGTTCCCGACGGCATGGCGGGTGAGCGCGCCGGGCGAGGAGCTGGCGGGCGAGCTGCGCGCGGAAGCGGCGGACCACACCGTCCTGCGCGATCTGCCCGGGCTCTCTGCCCTCGGGTACGTCGTGGTGTCCGGCTGGATCGAGGACCGGGGATTGCGGCGCGGCGTTTTCGGTCTCGTGCGGCAGGTCCGGTGATCCTCTCGCCCGCCCTCCAGGCCACCGTCACGGTGGCGTTCGGCGCCCTCGCGGGCGGGATCACGAACAGCGTCGCCATCTGGATGCTGTTCCACCCGTACGACCCGCCGCGGCTCGGGCGATGGCGGCTCCGGCTGCTGCAGGGGGCCATTCCGAAGAACCGGGAGCGACTCGCGGCGGCCATGGGGCGGACCGTGGGCGAGCGCCTGCTCACCGGCGACGACCTGGCCCGCGCGCTGGCCGAGCCCGCATTCCGTGAGACGTTCGAAGAGCGCCTCGACCACTTCCTCCGCGACCTGCTCGAGCAGGAGCGCCCTTCGCTGGCGGAGCTGTTCCCGGCCCGGGCGCTCGACGAGCTCCGGCCGCTGCTGGACGACGTGGTGGACTCCGGGCTGGGTCGCCTCGACGACTACCTCGAAAGCGAGGCGTTCGTGGAAGCGGCGCGGCGCTGGAGCGCGCGGCTCATGGGCGAAGTGCGGGACCGGCCCATCGCCGAGCTGCTCACGGTGGAGCGGGAGGAGGCGCTCACGGAGATGGCGCACCGGTTCATCCGGGAAGCCGTGGGTGGCGCCGGCTTCGAGCTGGCCGTGCACGATTACCTGGACCGCGCGGCCGTCCGGCTGCTGGCTCCCGGGCGCACGTTCGAAGCGCTCCTCCCCACCGGACTGGTCGCGGCGGTGGAGAAGGCCATCGCGGGCTACCTGCCGCTGGCCATCGAGCGGCTGGCCGGGCTGCTGGACGACCCGGACGCCCGCGAGAAGCTGAGGGCGGTGCTGCACCGCCTGCTGGAGCGCTTCCTCCAGGACCTGAACTTCTACAAGCGCGTGGTGGCCGCGCTCATCATCCCGCCCGACACCGTGGACCGGGTGATCCGGGCCATGGAGTCCGAGGGCGCCGCCAACCTGTCCGAGCTCCTGCACGAGCCCGCCGTGCGGGACGCCATGGCGCGCAGCGTCAATGACGCCATCGTGGATCTCCTCCGTCGCCCGGTGGCGGAAGTGCTGGGGCGCCCGGGCGATCCGACGGTGGAGCAGGCGAAGGAGACGGTGGGCGGCTGGGTTCTCGGCGTCGCCCGGGACCCGCAGACGGGGGAGTTCCTGGTCGAGAAGCTGCGCTCCACGCTGGGCGCCGCGGAGCAGCGCACGTGGGGCGACCTGCTCGGGCGGCTGCCACCGGAGCGGGTGGCGGACACAGTGGTGTCCGCTGCGCGAAGCGAGGAAGCGGCGGCGCTCTACCGCGAAGTGGCCGAGCGCGGAGTGGAGCTGCTGCTGAGCCGGCCGATCGGGCGGCCGGCGGACCTGCTGGGGGAGGACGCGGCGGACCGGGTCGGCGGCGCGCTCCAGGACCCGCTCTGGAAGTGGCTGCAGGAGCAGGTGCCCGCCGTGGCGCAGCGGATCGATGTGGCGGGCAAGGTCGAGCAGAAGATCCTGGACTACCCCATGCGGAAAGTGGAGGAGCTGGTCCGGGGCGTGACCCAGCGGGAGCTGCAGCTGATCGTGTACCTGGGCTACGTCCTCGGCGCCATCATCGGAGTCAGCCTCGTGGTGGTCCAGGCGTTCACGTGAGGCGCCTGCCTTCGAACGCCTCGATCCGCGCCCGGGTCTCCGGGTCGAGAGGCTTGGACCGGCCGCGGTCGTAGTCGAACATCACCTGCGTGCTCCGCCCCGAGACCAGCGCCAGCCCGTCCCCGTCCCACAGGCCATACTCCATCTCCCAACTCGAGCGGCCGAGCCGCACCACGCGGGCTCCCGCCCGCAGCCTGGAAGGGAACCGGATCCGCTCATGGAAGCGGAGCGTGAACGCCCCCATGACGTAGTCGATCGCTTCCACAGTCTCGCGACCGGCCACCTCGCGCCAGTACCGCGCCCGGGCTTCCTCCCAGTACATGAGCGGGAGGGAGTGGTGCACGTGGCCCATGGGGTCCAGGTCGCGGAAGCGGACCTCCACGTCATGGTGGAACCGGAAGTCGGAGGGCGAGGCGACGCCGGGCGAAGCGGCCGCGCCGGCGCCCGACCGCGCGCCGGCCACCGCGGGATCGGGGTCCGCCCGGCTCACCGGCGCCGCTCGCTCGGACGCTCCCACTGCCGGAGCAGGTCCAGCGGCGTGAACCTGCTCTTCCGCCGCCGCTTCATCCCGCCCGGCAGCACCCGGTCCTTTCGGCCCGGCAGACCGGGGAACCCGAGTCCGATGTAGAAACCCACGAGCAGGGCGACGACCATCCCGAAGATCTGCAGCATCAACCTTCTCCTTCCGCGATCGGTGCGGCGCTCCATCTCAATTCTGGCGAACGGTCTCCAGCCCGGCCAGGGCGGTCACGAGCCGCCGGTGCAGGCCGGGCGTGGACGCCACGATCCCTTCGTGCTCCGGACGCGGCTGGTTGAAACCGAGCCGCCGACCCCGGATGTCGGTGACCACGCCGCCAGCCTCCTCCACCACCAGGGCACCGCCGGCCACGTCCCACTCGCTCTTCGGGCCGCGGCTGAGGAACGCATCGCCGAACCCGGCCGCCACACCCATCAGCTTGTACGCGGTGCTCCCCACCTGCCGCAGGCGCCACTCGCCCGCGAACGGCTCGAACTCGCCGCGCCGGAGCTCGCTGCGCGACACGAGCAGCGTCGGCGTGCGCCCCGGGTCCGGGTCGCGCACCCGCAGCGGCTCGCCCTGCCACGCGCCCGTCCATGGCCGGGCTCGCCAGGCGCCCGCGTCCGCCACCGCCCAGAAGAGGTCCCGCTGCGCCGGGTTGTACACCACGCCAATGACCACACGCCCGTCCTCCACCAGCCCCACCGACACCGCGAACTCGCGGTACCCCGCGATGAACGAGCGGGTCCCATCGATCGGGTCCACCACCCATACACGAGGCTTCCGCGACCGGTCCGGATCCGCTTCCGACTCCTCCGACAGCCAGCCGTACTCCGGCCGCTCCCCACGGAGCCGCTCGCCGAGCAGCCGGTCCGCCCTCAGGTCCGCGTCCGTCACCGGCTGACCGGGGCCCTTCATCCGTACCTCGCCGGGCGACCGGAAGCTCTCCATCACCGCTTCGCCCGCTTCCGTCGCCGCCGCCAGCGCCAGCGCCAGGTCCGCCGACAGGTCAGCTCCCGGGCTCATCGATCACCAGCTCCGGCTGACGGTGGCAGCCGTAGCACTCCAGCGCCTGGGGATTCCGGATCCGGGACCCCGGCTTCACTTCCAGCGCGCCGCCACAGCGCGGGCACGACCCTTCGAACTCCGTCACGTAGTACTCACCCACCCAGTATTTCCGGGCGAAGTAGACGCCGGCGGCCAGCGAGAGCAGCGGCCACAGGAAGTGCGGCGGGATGAAGAACACCACCGGCATGAGCAGGATGGAAACCACCAGGATCCCCACCGCCCTCGCGATCCGGGCGGGACGCGGCTGGAAGATCACTTCCACGGAAGCCGGGGCCGTCCCCGAGCCCGGGAGGTGGAGGTGGGCGGGCGGGCGGACACGTTCCGTCGTCGCCATGCCCCTATACCTCCACTTCCGCCACGCGCCGGACCGCCGCCCGCAGCGGGAGGACGATGGCCGCCAGCGAGATGGCCGCGGCGCCGGTGAGCCCGGCAACCAGCCAGACCATCGTGCTGCTGCCGAGCGGGACGCCATCCAGTCGGGCCCGCAGCACCGCATGGACCGGCCACGCTTCCAGCACGATCACCGCCGCCATGTAGCCGGTCGCGGTCATCATGAACATGAGACCGCCGAAGCCGGTGGGGATGTCGGCGGCGTTCGCCGTGTCGAAGCGAGGGAACAGGGCGCCGAAGCCGATGGCCAGGGCGCCGATCGCGAAGGTCATGACCACGATGGTCACGAGCGAGAGCGTCATCATGAACGGGCTCACCTTCAGAATGTGGTTCGTGCCCGCGGTCAATCCGAGGGCGAGGGCCAGGAGCGGGATCATGTTGACCCAGTACCGGCTCCAGATCAGGCTCCGCAGCGCGAGCGGCGACGACCGGAGGAGCCACAGCGTCCGTCCCTCCAGGCTGACTGCGGGGAACAGAAATCGTGCCGCAATGGCCGCGAGGACGAACCCGGCGAGACCGAGATTGAGGAAGCTCACGACATTCACCAGGAAGAAGCCGACCTCCACGCCGGAGAAGAGCGGCAGGACCTTGATGTTGTAGACGTACACCACCACCAGCACGGCCAGCAGGATCAGCTGGGACCACTGGGTGGTGTCGCGGAAGAAGGTCCGGATCTCCTTGCCGACCAGCGCCCGCGCCGACGGCGAGAGTGGGCGCAGTGCCAGCGCGAGGAGCGGCCATTCCCGACGCTCCACTTCCCGCAGCGCCGCACCCTCCTGGGCCCGGCTGAAGCCGTCCGCGAAGAAGCGGCCGTGCAGCCAGGCGCCCATGACGACGAACGCGGCGGCCGTGCTCACCAGAAGGAAGAGCGGGAACCAGTCCGCCGCGCCCGCGCGCAACGGCGCCATGATGACCTGCGCGGCCCACTCACTGGGGAGCCACGTCCCTGCGGGCGTGCGCAGTGCGGCGATGAAGTCAACCAGGCTGTTGAATCCTTCCGGGCTCATGATCTGCTCGGGGCGCAGCAGCCGGAAGAACAGCACCACACCGGCGGCGGCGAACAGGGCCAGGAGGGCCAGGAGGTCCCGGGCCCGGCGGGCCGGGAAGATGTTGACCAGGAGGAGCGTGATGGCGCTCCCCGCCACGGCCGGGATGATGAAGAACGCGGCGAGGGCGAGGACGGCCACGCCTACGAAGAGGACTCCACCGTGATAGGCGACGCCGTACGCGGCGAGGATGGGGACCATCATCAGGCCGACCATCCAGGACGAGTAGGTGAGCGTCTCCAGCAGGCGGGCGCCATAGACGCGGAGCGGGTCGGCGGGCGAAGCCATGAGGAGCTCCAGGTCGCTGGCCAGGAAGAACGTGGAAAGCGCAGCGATCACGTTGGACAGGAGCAGCATGGCCATGAACGAGAGCAGCACCAGCGCCAGCAGCTTCACCGCCAGCACTTCGCCGATCCCCTCTGCCGCGCGGAAGTAGCGTAGCAGCCGGAAGAGGACGCCGAACATGAGGAGCCAGAACAGCAGCCCCGTGGCTCCGAGCACCACGGTCCGCACGGGCCGCCCTCCCTCTTCCCGGCGGCGGCGGAGGGCCACGATCTTCGGGCGCACGATCCCGAACACGCCCGGCAGCCGCGCCTCACTCCAGCGCGCCGGCGGGGGTGAGGCGATGGGCTTCACCTCTCCGCCACGGCGCGGAGCGACGCGATCAGCTCCGCCATCTCCTCGCCGCCGGTAAGCTTCAGGAAGACCTCCTCCAGCCCGGCCGCCCCCGCTTCCGCCTCCGCCCGCAGCTCCGCCATGGTCCCCTGCGCGCGGATCCCACCATCCTGCAGGATGGCGATGCGGTCGCACAGCGCCTCCGCCACTTCCAGCGTGTGAGTGGAGAGGAAGACGGTCCCGCCCTGCCGCACGAACGACCGGAGCAGCTCCTTGATCATGCGCGCGGCCCTCGGGTCGAGCCCGACCATGGGCTCATCCACGACGATCACGCGCGGGCCATGCACCAGTGCCGAGCTGATGAGGAGCTTCTGCCGCATGCCGTGACTGTAGCTTTCGATCAGTGTGTCCTTCCAGCGCGTGAGCTCGAACACCGACAACAGCTCCTCCGCCCGCCGCTCCGACTCCCGGCCGTCCTGGCCCCACAGACCGCTCACGAACCGGAGGAACTCCGCGCCCGTGAGCTTCTCGTACAGGAACGGCCGGTCGGGGATGTAGCCCAGCAGCGACTTCGCCGCCGCCGGCTCCCTCGCCACGTCGTGCCCGCCGATCAGCACGCGGCCCGCGCTGGGCCTGAGCACGCCGGTGAGCATCCGGATCGTCGTCGTCTTCCCCGCCCCGTTCGGCCCGAGGAAGCCGAACAGCTCGCCCGCGGGGACGTGCACGTCCAGCGGGCGGACGGCGGTGAACGCGCCATAGCGCTTGCTCAGCCCTTCCAGCCGGATCATTGTCGCGTTCCCAGGATGTCCAGGTCCAGGCGCCCGATCAGCCGGATCAGCTCCACCTGCCGGGCCAGTCCGCCCACCAGGAACCGGATGTGGGACGCATCGGCCGGCACCTGTCCGAGCGTCGGGTCCACGGCCACCCACCCGTCCAGCCACACTTCCGGCCACGCGTGGTAGTAGAACCGATCACCCACGTGCACCAGCCCCACGGCCGTCCGGGCTGGCAGCCCCAGAGACCGCGCCATGGCCACGTACAGAACCGTATGCTCGTTGCAGTCGCCCCGCCGCGCTTCCAGCACCTGCGTGGCGCTCGGGATGCTGAGCGTGACGTCCTTCCGCAGGTAGCCGTGCACCCACTCCGCCAGGCGGCGCGCCGCTTCCGCCGGGTCCGTCGAGCCCCGCACCGCCCGCACCGCCGCTGCCCTGATCGCCGGGTCGTCCACCTGGATCAGCGGCGTGGCTTCCAGCTCCGACGCCGGCTCCCCACCGCCGGTGTACGGCAGGGTGTAGTCGGCGCGCATCGCCGCGGCGGGCTCGCGCTCCACCGTCAGCGTGTCCCCCCGCAGCGTCTGGCGTCCGCCGTCGAGGTCGAATCCGGTCAGGTCCACGTTGCGCAGGCGGACCACCATCCGCTCGAGCCGCCCTTCTGCACCGCGCAGCGCAACGTTGGAGGCAATGGCCGTGTTCTCGATCACCGCGCCGTAGCCGGCCGACGCGGACGGGGACGCCATCTCCTCGGTCCAGCGCTGCCGGGCGAGCTCGTACGGAGCGCGCTCCAGCGTGAAGCCCATGGGGCTCTCGGCCTTGACCAGCCTGCCATCCCCGTCCAGCCAGCTGCGCACACTCACACCGCCGTACGTCTCCTCCACCACCCAGACGGGGACGGTATCCAGCCGGGCCGGGGCCCACCGACCCCCTGGTTCCACGGCGGCAACGGAGTCCACTACCTCGAGCATGTCGCGGCCTACCACTTTCAGGAGCACGCCGCGTGAGGAGAGGGCGGACGGGTCCAGCACGCGGGCCGAGTACTCCGTGCCCACCTCCAGCCGCCCCCCCGCCGCGATCCGCAGCGGCAGCGCCACGGGCAGTGTGAGACCGCGCTCGAGGGCGATGGACGTCTCCTGGGCGCCCGCGCCCGTATCCAGCCGGAGCGCGAGCGTGGAGTCCGGCCTCGCCTCACCCGTCACGTGGAAATCCCCGATCTCCGATTGCAGGCGGAAATCGAAGTCGCGCAGCTCGAGGGCACGGCCCAGATGGGCGCGGGTGCGCACCACGGCCGGATGGACGGTGTCCAGGGCGGGGACGTTCAGGCGCAGGAGGTCCTCGAACAGGAAGCCGTCCGGGACGGTGTCCAGGCGAGAGGACGCCAGACCGATCACCCGCCCGGCCATGGACACCGCGTAGAAATACGTTCCCGGCGCCAGCGCTCGCGCGCCCTGGGCCAGGACCACGGCTTCGGGACGGAAATACTCACGGCGGACGTGGAGCCCGATGGCTCCCATCCATACCGCCAGCACGGCGGCGCCCACCGGGACCCGCCACCTCACGTGCCGGTCCCTGCCCGCTCCCCGGCGTGACGCGCCACGGCCGCGCCGAACGCTTCCCGCTGATACGCGTCCTCCACGACCAGGATGACCGTGGAGGGATGGGCGCTGTTCCGCAGGTGCTCCACCAGGACGGGGAGCATGGCATCCGCGGACTCTTCGGCATCGAGATTGCCCGCCCCGACGCCGAGCGGCGTCACGGCGACCGTTTCGATCCCCCACTGCTGCAGCCGCCGCAGCCCGTTCAGGAGGCCCCGCTGTACGGCGGTGCGGGACGGGTTCTCCTCCGCCGAACGGACCGCCACGTGGACGATGTAGTCGGCCTGGAGATCGCCGGCCTGCGTGATGACGGCCGAGCCCACGGGGATCTCGCCCAGCCTCGCGCACTGCGCCGCGACCTGCGGGCCGGCGACCTGGTCGAAGCGCCGCATGGCCGGGGTCACGGCGGAGAAGTCGGCGGAAACGGGACGCAGCACCGCCTCGGCCGCGACCTCCGTCAGCTCCGCGACGCGAACTTCGATCATTCCGTCCGAACCTCGCGCGCCTTCCGGTACATGGCCGTGGCTTCCTGCCCCAGGTGCTTTCGGTCGTACAGGATCCCCATGGTGTAGTACGCCCGCACGTTCCGGGGCTGGTGCCGCACGGCCCGCTCCAGCATCTCCAGAGCGCCGTCCACGTCCCCGAGCTGGTTCAGCGCCTCACCCCGATAGAAGTAGGCTTCGCCATCCTGGTCATCCAGCTCGATAGCCCGCTTCAGCTCCGCCTCCGCCTGCCGGTACAGTCCGCGCTTGAACAGCACCACACCGAGCTGGCTGTGCGCTGCGCCGCTCTGCGGGTCCAGCCGCTGCGCCCGACGGAGCTCCTTCTCCGCGTCCTGGGATCGGCCAGCTGCGGCCAGCGCGGACCCGAGCGCCACGGCCACGTCCACGTCCTCGGCCGACTCCGACCGGGCAGACTCCAGCTGCTCCACCGCGAGCGCGATCTCCCCACGCTCCCGCAGAATGGCCGCGAGCGCGAGCCGCGCGGCCACGTCGCTCCCATCCTCCGCCACCCGCCGGCGCGCTTCCGTCAGCGCATCCACGGCGCTCGGCTCCTCGCGCGCCGGCGAGGCACCCGTTGCGTCCGCAGCGCCCACGGACCGCTCTTCCTGCTCCACGTTCCGGGACCTGCGGCCCCGTCTCTGGCTCACGCCATCGGTCACGACTCACCACTCACGTTAGCGACCACCCATTCGAGATATGGCCCGTGCCCGGTTTCCACGGGCAGGACCAGAACCTCGGGGACATCGTACGGGTGCAGCTCAGGCACCCGCTCCACCAGCCTCGCCGCCGCCTGCGACGTCGTCTTCAATACGATCATGCACTCCTCCGCCCGCTCCACTTCCCCCGCCCACCGGTAGATCGACGTGACACCCGGCAGGATCGTGCCACAGGCGACGACGCCCTCCTCGACCAGCCGCCGAACCAGCGACTCGGCAGTCGCGGCATCCGGCGCGGTGACCAGCGCCACGCGGGCGTTCGCCTCAGTCATCGTCCACCACGAGCACCCGGTTGTCCTGGTAGAGCACCTCGATGACGTCCTTGAACCGCTCTTCCACAACCCGCCGCTTCACCTTCTGCGTGGGAGTGAGCTCGCCCGTATCCACGGAGAACTCCGTGCGCAGCGCCGCGATCTTCTTCGGGCGCTCGAAGCGGGCGAACCCCTCGTGCAGACGCCCCAGCGACTCCAATTCCAGCTTCTCCAGGGTGCGGGGGTCGGACAGGAAGCCGGCGGCGCCGGGATCCAGCCCCTCGGCCGCCGCCCACTCGGACAGCTTCTCCGTGTTCGGGACCAGCAGCAGGATCGGGTACGGCCGCCGGTCGCCCAGCATCACGGCCTCGTCGACGAACGGACTCTCCTTGACCCGGTTCTCGATGGGCTGCGGCGCGATGTTCTTCCCGCCCGCCGTCACGATCAGGTCCTTCTTCCGATCCGTGATCCGGAGGTATCCGTCCGTATCGATCTCCCCGATATCGCCGGTGTGGAACCAGCCATCCCCGTCGATGGCCGCCGCCGTGTCCTCCGGGCGGTTGAAATAGCCCTGCATCACCTGCGGTCCACGGACCAGGATCTCGCCGTCGCCGGCGATCATGACCTCCGTGGCGGCCACGGGCTTGCCGACCGTACCGAAGCGCAGGTCCTGCTCCGTGTTCACATTGGTCACCGGCGAGGTCTCGGTCAGGCCGTAGCCTTCCAGGATCAGGACTTTCGCGCCGTAGAAGAACGTGGCCACGTGCTGCGCCAGCGGTGCGCCACCGGAAATGAAGAACCGGAGCCGACCGCCGATCCGCTCGCGCAGCTTCCGGAACACGAGCCGGTCTGCCACGGCGCGCTGTGCCACGATGGCCAGCCCCGGCGAGCGTCCCGCCATCTTCGCGGCCGTCCATTCGCGGGCGACCATGGCCGCCCACGCCACCAGCTTCCCCTTCACACCGGTCTGCGACACGACCCGGTCGTATACCTTTTCGTACAGCCGGGGCGTGGAGACCGCGATCGTGGGGCGGACTTCCACCAGCGACTCCGCCACCAGCTGGATGTCGTGCACATAGGCGATGCTCACGCCGTGCGAGAACAGCCAGTAGTCCACCATGCGCTCCAGGATATGCGAGAGCGGGAGGAAGCTCACCGCCACGTCCTCCGGACTCGCGTAGAACGCCCGGTCCACCGCCTCCACGTTGCTGTGGATGTTGTTGTGCGTCAGGAGCACGCCCTTCGGCGGTCCGGTGGTGCCGGATGTGTACAGCATGGTGGCGATGTCGTCCGGCTCCGCCGCCAGAGCGCGCTCCCGGAAGTCACCCCCCCGCCCCTCCGACTCCTCCACCGCCCCGCGCCCCTGGAGCTCCGCCAGTGTGAGCACCCGGTCGTCGTCCGACTCGCCGTCGAACAGCACGGCCCACTCCAGCGACGGCACCTCATCCCAGATCTCCTGCACCTTCGCCAGCTGATCGGCGTCGGAAGTGAAAATCAGGCGGATGCCGGCGTCTTTCAGGATGTACGCCACCTGGTTGGCCGGCAGCGTGTCGTAGACCGGGATATCCGTGATCCCCGCGCACAGCGCCGCCCAATCCGCCTGCGCCCATTCCGGGCGATTCTCCGACAGGATCGCCACACGGTCGCCGCGCTCGAGCCCCAGCGAGCGCAGGCCGAGCGACGCGTGCCGCACGCGCTCGAGCAAGGTCCGGTGCGAGATCGAGCGCCACTCGCCGGGGGCGACGCGATACTGCAGCGCCCGCTCGCTGTCGATCTCGTCGACAGCGTGGAAGAAGAGCTCCACCAGCGTGCCCCTGGGCAGGTCGGCGGGATTGGCCGCGTACTGGCGGGTGGTCTCTGAAGCCATCGCCATGGGAGTCTCCGGTCTCTGGAAGGCAATCAGCCGCGGTCGATCCGGATCGTCAGATCGAGGTCCGGCTGGAGCGTGTGCAGTACGCTGCAATACCTGTCCCGCGAAAGGTCGATCGCGCGCTGGAGCTTGTCTCCGTGCTCTTCGGCGATCCCCTCGGTCTCGTATACCAGGCGCACAACCGTGTATCTGCGCGGTGCCTTCGGGCGCCGGTCACCCTCCGCCCGGACCCGCAATGCCGTGAAAGGCACATGCATCCGGTTGAGGATCTCCACCAGATCGGCTCCCATGCAGGTGGCCAGCCCGGTCAGCAGCATCTCCATCGGCGACGGTCCGGCTTTGCGATCCCCGTCCACCACCACGGGCACGCCCGCCTTCCCTCGCGTAGCGAACCGTAGCTCGCCCTCCCAGTGGGCTTCCACCGTGATGTCGCTCACCCGGACTCCCCCTCCGCTCCCCCCACGCCGCCCTCCAGCCGGTTCAGCGTGGCCTGGGCGTGAGCCACGTGACGCTGCGCTTCCTCATCGGCCGGCGGGGTGGCCAGGAAGCTGCGCAGGTGTTCCGCCGCCCGCTCCGCCCGCCCCTCAGCCAGGTGCAGGAACGCCAGCCCGTAGTGCGCCCCCGCAGCGCTCGGATCCCGCTCCAGCACCGTCCGATACGTCTTCGCCGCCTCGTCGGTCATCCCGATGCGGGTGTAGGTGATGGCGATCTGCTGCATGACCGCCAGGTCCTTCGGACGGTTGCGCTGCGCCAGGCGGAAGGATGTGAGCGCCTCGTGGTACCGCCCCGATCGGAGCAGTTCCGTTCCCTCGCGGTAGTAGTCCACCGCCTCTGGTTCCGTTGCGGTGAACAATCTCTTCAAGAAGTCCATGGACTCCAGGATCGGGAGGGTGCTACAGCCTCGATGGGAACAATCGGCAAGATAGAAATGGCCCCGGGCCCACGCAATCCGGTCACCTGCCCGCCACCACGGTTTCCCCCTCTCGCGCCAGCGTCCGGAGTCCCGCCGCATCCACCCGCTCGCCCGCGTCCGCCGGCGCCGGCTCCACCAGGAGGCGACCCCCGGGCGACACCAGCCGCGCGCCTTCTTCCAGCCAGTCCGCCGCCCACCCCGTGAGCGCCACCGCCCGCACCCCCCGACTGCGCACGGGCAGCGCCGAAGAGACCCGGAGCGCGGACCACGACCGCGGCTCCCGCTCGATGGCAGCCTCGCCGGCGGGAGTGTCGCCGGCCGCACCTTCGCCGGCCGCAGCTTCGCCGCCCGCAGCGCAGTCGAGGGAGGGCGGCGCTCCCGGGCGGGCGCCGACCACGGTCAGCACGTCGATGTCCGGGAGGAGCGCCGCGAGCGCCCCGGCGTGCGCGGCAGCCGGCCCGGCGAGGATCACCGTGCCCCCACCTTCCCCCAGTCCGAGCAGCCCGCCCAGACGCACGGCGGCATCATCGCCGGCCGTCGGACGCGACTCCCGGACGCCGGTGTCTTTCGGCGCCTCGCCGGGGACCTCCAGCTCGGCGACGCCTCCCGTGATGGGGTAGCGCTCCCGACAGTTCGGACACCCCAGCACGCCCTCATCCACCCACCGGCCCATCGAGCGGGTGGGCATCAGCACGAGCCCCCACTCCGGGCCGCAGCGGGGGCAGGTCAGCAGGTCGCTCAAGGATGCCTTCATCTGGACGGGGCCTGGGTCATGGGACGGCGTCCGCGGCGCCGGGTCCGGCTCAGAAGAACAGCGTCTTCTCCGAGTACTGCGCCCATTGCGTGGGCGTTTCCCAGATCCGGATGTAGAGGAGAGCTTCACTCATCCTCCCGGGGAGCCGGCCTTTCAGCTCGTCGAAGAAGAAACGGGCCTGGTTTTCGGCCGATGGCTCGAGCTCGGTGAACGGCGGCAGGTCATTGATGTTCTCGTGGTCCATCCAGTCGGCGAGCTCCCGCAGGTGGCGCTTCACTTCCACGAAGTCGTACGCCAGCCCGCCCTCGTTCAGCGCTTCGGCCGTGAGCGCGGCCTCGACCACGTAATGGTGGCCGTGCAGCTTCTCGCACTTCCCCTTGTACTTCCGGAGGAAATGCGCCGAGTCATAGTGTGCCTGAACCGTGACTACGTACATGGATCAGCTCCGTTGCACCGAAACGACGGGGATCCGAACCTCCGTCGGTCGGGATAAGGCGTACAGCACCGCGTCGGCCACCGCCTCCGCGGACAACATCTGTTCGCGCGACGGCAGGTCCTCGCGCGCGTTCGGCTGGATTGCGTCCCAGATCGGCGTGTCCGTGGCCGCGGGCTCCACCAGCGTGGCCCGCACCCCCGTCCCCCTCAGCTCCTCGTCCAGCACGGCGTGCAGGCCGCGCACCCCGAACTTCGACGCCGAGTAGGCGCCGTTCCCCGGGAACGCCGAGCGCCCGGCCACCGAGCCCACGGTCACGATCTGTCCCTGACCCCGGGCGAGCATGGCGGGGAGGAACGCGCGAATGCAGAGGAACGGAGCCCTGAGATTGCCATCGAGCATCCGGTCCAGCATCGCGGGGTCGGTCTCCGCGACGGGCGCCAGGTCGAACGCACCCGCCGCGTTGACGAGCGCGTCCAGCGAGCCGGCAGCCTCCACGCGCTCACGAAGAGCCGCCACCGCGGAAGCGTCCGCGACATCGGCCGGCAGCGCCTCCGCGCCCAGCTCCTGCGCCAGCGCCCCGAGCCGGTCCGCGGTCCGCGCCGTGAGAAGCAGGCGCGCGCCCGAGCTGGCCAGTCCCCGGGCCACGGCGAGCCCGATGCCGCCCGTGGCTCCCGTCACCAGGACACGACGGTCCCGGAGCTCAGGCCACGATGCCATTGATCGCGCTCAGACGCAGGAACTCCTCGCGCGTCCGGAGATCCTCCAGGAACACGCCCTTCATGGCGCTGGTGATGGTCTTCGAGTTCTGCTTCTCCACGCCGCGCATCATCATGCACAGGTGGTACGCCTCGCAGACCACGGCCACGCCCTCCGGCTCCAGCACGCGCTGGATCGCCTCGGCGATCTGCTCCGTCAGCCGCTCCTGCACCTGGAGCCGGCGCGCGAAGACATCCACCACCCGCGGGACCTTCGACAGACCCACGATCCGCCCGTTCGGGATGTAGGCGACGTGCACCTTCCCGAAGAACGGGAGCATGTGGTGCTCGCACATCGAGTACATCTCGATGTCCTTCACCACCACCATGTTGTGGTGGTCCTCGTCGAACATGGCGTCCCCGATCACTTCCTCCACCGACTGGCCATAGCCCCGCGTCAGCCACGTCAGGCTGTCCGCCACGCGCGTCGGCGTCTTCAGCAGCCCCTGGCGATCCGGGTCCTCACCCAGCCGCACGAGCAGCTCCCGCACCAGCTCCGGCAGCTCCACCGAAGCGAGCGGTCGGGCCGTCTCCACGGCCGCTCCCGTCTCCCCGTTCGCTGTCATCGGTCCCCGCTGTACTCGACATAGTTCCGCGGCGTCTCCCACAGCCCCAGCCGTAGCAGCCGGACCCCATCCGGCATGGCCGGCTCCAGCCGCCGCCAGATCGCGACCACCAGGTTCTCCGTTGTGGGATTCAACCCTTCCATCCACCCCACATCCAGGTTCAGGTTCCGGTGGTCGACATCCCCGATCACCCGCTCCTCGACCAGCGATTTCAATGCCTTCAGGTCGAGCACGAACCCCGTCTCCGGGGAAATCTCCCCCTCGACCGTGACATCCAGCTCGTAATTGTGACCGTGCCAGTTCGGATTCGAGCAGTCCCCGAACACTTCCCGGTTCTTCTCGGCGCTCCACTCCGCTCGACCAAGCCTGTGCGCCGCCGCGAAGTGAAGCCGCCGCGTCACCGCCACGTTCGCCATGCCAACCCCCCCTCTCGAGGATCCGGGCCACCGCCACAACGGTCCACGCCGCCGCCCCGCCCACCGTCCGTCAACTTCCGCGATGGCGCACGCGCATATCGAAAGGGCCGGCCCGTGACGATCCACAGGCCGGCCCGATCGGCGCACCGAAGGGTGAATTTGAAGCCCAGTTTTCAATAACTGGTGACCTCCCCGCGCCTTCCGCCTTCCCTCGCGGGCCTGGCGTCCGGCGCAGAAGCGGGTCCCTGCTTCTTCAGTGTCGGCTCAAATTAGGAGCCCCCCAGCACGCCGCATGTCCAATCTCTACCCAACCCCGTGTCGCGTCAACAGCCGGCCGCCCCCGGACCGTGGCCACCCACCGGCGGTCGGCCGCGACCGCTGGCGGACAACGACGAAACGGCCGCTGCAAATGAGCAGCGACCGTTCGTCTGTCCGCGGCGCTCTCCCCGGTTATCCCGCCGCCGCGGTCACCCTTGTTGTGCCACCCGTTGAGGCAGGAACGGGTCCTCGCCGCTCAATGCTGGCGCAAGTCCAATCGCCGCAAACGCTTAGGAGGATGGGTCCCGCACGTTGATACGCCCGCAGTCGGCTACTCTTTGCCGCCATCCTTCACTTTGGTTCAACCGCGGTAGCTCCGGAGCCGCGCCAGGTTGGCGCGGTCGGCCACCAGCGCATCGTCGCCCTTGGGTGTTTCGATCACCTTGGGGACACCGCGCAGCGCCGGATGGCGGACGATGGCGGCGAACACGTCCTCACCGATGGTCCCCTGCCCGATGTCCGCGTGGCGGTCCCGCTGGGCCGCGAAGGGCGCCAGGGAGTCGTTGAGGTGGAGGAAGCGGAGGTAGCGGAGTCCGACGGTGCGGTCGAAGCGTTCCAGGACGTCGTCGAGGGCGCGCAGATCGTATCCGGCGGCCCAGAGGTGACAGGTGTCGAGACAGAATGGCGATCCGATGCGGGTGTCGGTCGGCCACGTCGCCCAGCATCCGGGCCAGCTCCTCGAACGTCGAACCCAGGGCGGTCCCGGTGCCGGCGGTCCCCTCGAGGAGGACGCGGACGTCGCCGGGGGTCGCGTCGAGGGCATCGGCAATGGCGCTGGCGTTCTGACGCAAGCCGCGGCCGGCATCGCCGTCGGTGGCATTGCCGGGATGGGTGACCACGAACTCGAGGCCGAGTGTCTCACTGCGCCGGAGCTCGGCGGTGAACGAGGCGCGGGACCGTTCAAGGAGCGCGGGATCGGGGGTGGCCAGGTTGATGAGGTAGGAATCGTGCGACGCGGCCACGCGGACGCCATGGGCTGTGCGTGCCGCCCGGAAAGCTTCGGCCTGCCGGGTCGAGAGCTCCCGTTCGGCCCAGCGGTTCGGCTGCTTGGTGAAGAGCTGCAGGACCACGGAGTCCAGCTCTGCGGCCCGCGCGGGTGCATTCTCGACGCCGCCGGCCGTGGAGACGTGGGCGCCCATCTCGTCGGCGCCCGGACCTGGTCCGGGAAAGGCATGGGGCCGGTCCGCAATTTGCTCGGGCATCCCGGTGAAGGTGTGCCCTCAGGAGCAACTGTCAAATGGTGCTGGGTCTTTATCTCTCGCTGGCAATCGTGCTGCCGCTGGCCGTCGGGGCGACAGTGCGCCTCCGATCCCTCCCCCGCACGCGCCAGTGTCCGGGGTGCGGACGGGAGACGCTTCGGCTGCGCTCGCGGCTGCACGCGGCCGTGAGCTTCCTGTCCCGCCGCCATGATCTGCATCATCGGTGGTGCCCGGCCTGCACCTGGAAGGGGACGGTCCGACTGGCGAACAGCGCGTCCGTTCCGTTCGGCGACTCCCCCGATGCTTCGGTGATGGCGCCGCCGGCGGGTGTGGGCGAGAGCGTGGAGGTTCGGCACGTCGACGTCGCCGGCCACAGGTGGCGGGTCATGGTGCAATGCTGGCAGACCCGGAACGGCTGGGTCGGCCGGCTGCTCTTCGTCGGCCCGGACGGTCACGCCTGGATGGAGGCGGACTGGTCGATCAAGGGGCGCTCCGTTCCCGAAGTGCTGGCCCACGCGCTGACGATCCCCGAACATTCGCTCAGCGGGCGCCTCCGGCGCGCGCTGCAGCACTGAATGGCCCGGCTGTACGGTCCGGAGCCGGGCGAGCCGCCTCCTCTCATCGCCACGGAGGACCTCGCCGGTCTGTCGGTGGATGACGTGGACGGGCGCCCGGTGGGCGGGCTGGTGGGCGCTCTCTCCGAGAAGCGGACCGGGCTGATCCGGTACCTCGATCTCGCCCTCGCCGACCGGCCCAAGCACGTGCTGGTTCCCATCGGCCACGCGCGCTTCGAGCGCCAGCGTGTGCCGCCCCGCGTGAGGCTCCGCGCCGCCACACACGAGGATCTCCACGCGGTTCCCGCGTACGACGGCAGCCCTGCCGGCCTGGACGCCGGCTATCAGGAGAGTGTCCTCCAGGCCACCGGTCGGCTCTTCTACGGCAGCCGCTACTACGCTCACCCCGCGTTCGATCACGCGGCGATCTACCCGGGCGACCACGCCGTCGAAGGGCCGGAGCCCGGGGCTGGCGAGCCGGAGACCCCATCGGTCCGGCCACTTTCCGACCTCCCCGACTTCCGCGTGGCGAAAGGGCAGCCGGACATCCGCGGACTCCCGCTCAAGGATGCTCGTGGGGAGACGGTGGGTGAAATCACGGAGCTGCTCGTGGACCCGCGCGCGCGGAAAACGCGCTACGCGGTGATCCGGCTGGCGGACCTGCCACGCGAGGCTGCCCTGCCCATAGGATACCTGGATGCCGGCGGCGACCCTCCCGACGACCTCGTGACCCCGGCGCTGCGGCGGGAGGACATCCGCCTCCTCCCCGCGTACGAACCGCCCATGGATCGCCAGCAGGAGAACCGGATCCACGCAACGTTGGAGGGGCGCCTGAGCGGCAGTCGCTATTTCCAGCGACCGGACTTCCGTGGTACGGACGCGACGCTTCCCTGACCGCCCGGCCGCTGACTGGCACCGCTGGTTCCGCTGGCGGTGTCAGAAGAGCCGATCGGCGAAGCCGGCCGCCGTTTCCCAGGCATCGAACCGCTCGGCCGCCTCGGCGCCGTGAGGCCCGCCGGCGGTCCGCAGCCTGTCGCGAAGCCACTCCGCTGGCGGCCAGCCCACCCGCTCCCGATAGAACGCCGCCAGCTCTTCGATCCGTACCACCTGGGCACTCACGTCCACCACGGCCTCCGGGAGCGTGGAATGCTGCCCCCGCAGCGTGAAGACCGGGACAGGCTCCCGGTGCGGATTCGGCCCCACCACCCGTCCCAGCCGGGCAAGCGTTATGGCGTCCCGCACGATCTTCCCCGTGGCCTGATGGTCGGGATGGCGCATGCCCCGCGCCCACGCGTCGCCCCACGTGATCACCGCGCCCGGCCGCACTTCGGCGATCACCCTGGCCACTTCCCTCGCCGCATCGGGGGTGGGCTCGATGCGCGTGTCAGGGAAATCCAGGAACCAGGGCTCCGCGCCCAGGATCGCCGCCGCCTGCTCCCCCTGTCGCGTTCGCCGCTCCGCCACCGCTTCCGGTGCCAGGTCCCCGTAGATCTCCGTCATCTCCCCGCGCGTGAGCCAGAGGAGCACGACCCGGTCTCCGGCGGCCGCGTGGCAGGCCATGGTGCCCGCGCACCCCATCTCGTCATCGGGGTGCGACAGGGCGACGAGCAGCGTCCTCAACGATCCCTCCAGTTGACGTTCCATTCCATCTCCGTCATCATCGCGGCGCCATGAAGCTCTTGCTCTCGCTGGCCTGCGAGGACGCCCGCGCGCGTCCCGACGGCCGTCTCGATTTCGTCGGCGTCTTCGATCGCCTCCAGGCCCCGGGCTTTCCCGCGGCCCAGGATCGCATGACGGTGGTCTTCGTCATGGAATGGTCCCCAACGGAGCGGGGGCGGCAGGAGTTCCAGGCCGACCTCCTGGACGACGAGGACCGCAAGGTCCTCACCATCAACGGGCATACGGATGTCGACCCGGCATCCGACGAGCCGGATCGCCCGCGCACCCGGCTGCTGATGCCACTGGAGAAGGTGGTCTTCCCACACGCGGGCGCGTATCGCTTCGTGCTGCGGGCAGGGGCGGAGACGCTGGAAGCGTTCTCGCTCAACGTCTCCGAGACCGGATAGCCGGCGCGGACCCCGGCCGCGACACGCGGGTAGTATCCGCCCGAAGCCACGAACCACCACCGTCCAGGCAGCGCCGGAGGGCCAGTGCAGGATTCCCAGTCGACGTCGAGTGATACCATCCGCGTTCTCGCGGCGCTGTCCGACGAGAAGCGCTTTCGTATCGTCGAGCTGCTCGCGGGCGAGGATGCGGAAATGACGTGCGGCGCCATCGGCAGTGCCCTGGACCTCTCCCCGTCCCTGCTGTCGCACCACCTGGCCATCCTGGCCGAGGCGGGGATCATCGGCCGCCGCAAGAACGGGCTGTGGACCATGAACGTGCTTCAGCGGCCCGTGATCGCCCGCGAGGTGGAAAACCTGAAGTCGCTGCTGTCCACCAACGGCGACGGTGGCGGCATTGCCCGCGACGCGGACGCCACGCCGGTGGCGCCGCCGCCACCCGAGGACGAGGGCGCTGTCGCCGGCTCATGAGCCGGGGATTCCCGGCTCCGTCATGGACCGGGGATCCAGCACTTTCTCGAGCTCTTCTTCCGACAGCACTTCCCTTTCCCGCGCCAGATCGCGTACCGTCCGGTTCTCGCTGAAGGCTTCCTTCGCCAGGGACGCCGCGGCGTCGTAGCCAATGTGGGGGGCGAGCGCCGTGCCCAGGGACAGGTTCCCTTCGAGCAGCGCCCGGATCCGCTCGCGGTTGGCCACGATCCCATCCACGCACCGCTCCGCCAGGACCTTCGACGCGTTTCCCAGGATCGTGATGGACTGCAGCAGCGCGTAGGCCATGACCGGCATCATCAGGTTCAGCTCGAAGTAGCCGCCGATCCCGCCCACGGTGATCGTGGTGTTGTTTCCCATGACCTGCGCGGCCACCATGGTGACGGCTTCAGGAATCACCGGGTTCACTTTGCCGGGCATGATGCTCGACCCCGGCTGCGTGGTGGGGAGCGTGATCTCCGCCAGCCCCGCCCTGGGGCCGCTGCCGAGCCAGCGGATGTCGTTCGCGATCTTCATCAGCGATACGGCCAGCGTGTTCAGCGCGCCGTGCAGGTACACCACGGTGTCGCGCGTGCTCTGGCGCTCGAAGTGGTTTTCCGCTTCCCGGAAGTCCTCCCCCGTGGCTTCGGCGATGCGGGCAATGGTGCGGCGCGCGAACTCCGGATGCGTGTTGATCCCCGTCCCAACGGCCGTGCCCCCGAGGGGCAGCTCGCGCATGTCCTCGAGCGTCGCCCGGACTCGGCGGATCCCGTGCTCCACCTGGCTGGCGTAGCCGCCGAATTCCTGGCCCAGCCGCACCGGGGTGGCGTCCATCAGGTGCGTGCGACCCGACTTCACGATGCCATCGAACTCCTGTGCTTTCCGCTCCAGTGACTCCCGCAGCCGATCGAGCGCTGGCAGCAGTGCGCGCACCGACAGCAGCGTGGCCGAGACCTGCATGGCCGTGGGGATCACGTCGTTCGACGACTGCGCGTTGTTCACGTGATCGTTGGGGTGCACCTTCGAGCCCAGATGCCGGCTGGCCACGGTCGCGATCACTTCGTTCGCGTTCATGTTCGTGGACGTGCCGCTACCGGTCTGGAAGATGTCGATGGGGAACTGGCTGTCGTGCTCGCCGGCGATCACCTCCTCGGCCGCTTCCACGATGGCGTCGGCCAGCGGCTCGTTCAGCAGCCCCAGCTCCGCGTTCGTCTGCGCCGCCGCCCGTTTGATCATGCCGAGCGCGGCAATGAACTCGCGCGGGAAGCGCAGGTCGCTGATGGGGAAATTCTCCACTGCGCGCTGCGTCTGGGCGGCGTAGAGGGCATCGGCGGGAACCTTCATCTCGCCGAGCGAGTCCTTCTCGATCCGGTAGTCGGTCATGGCGCGGTCGGGGCAACGGGAACGGGATGACGGAACGACGATACGTCCGTTGGTCGGTCCGGCGGTAGTGCAGCCATCCGCTACTTCCGCGGCGGACGGGAGGGGCGGACTTCGACCCGGCTGGGGAGCGTCCGGTCGGGAGTGGCCAGGAGGTCGAGCACGATGGCGCCGATGTCCTCGGGCTGGATCTTCCAGGCGTCGTCGCTGCCTGGGTCCGGGTGGGAGAACTCGCTCGCCACGCTGCCGGGCATGACATAGCTGACGCGGATGCCGTCGTGTCGGACTTCCTGCATGAGCGCCTCGCTGAATCCCACGAGTCCGAACTTGCTCGCGTTGTACGCGGCGCCGCCCGGGAACGCGTTCTTCCCGGCGAGGCTCGCGATGTTGATGATCCAGCCGCCTCCGCGCCGCTTGAGCAGCGGTATGGCCGCCCGGGACGCATGGAACACACCGCTGAGGTTCGTCTCGATCACGGCGTCCCAGGTCTCGGTGGTCATGTCCGCCACGCGCTCGAACCGGCCGATCCCGGCGTTGTTCACCAGGATGTCGACGCCTCCGAACGCCGCCACGGCCGCCTCCAGCAGCGCGTCGCAATCGGACGGGCTCCGGACATCGCACACCACGCCGCGCGCATCGCCGCCCAGCTCCTCGGCCGCCCGCGCAACATCCGCCTGGGTCCGTGCGCCCACCACCACCCGGGCACCCGCGCGCAGAAGCGCCTCCGCGATGGCGCGTCCGATCCCGCGGGTCCCTCCCGTCACCACGGCCACTTTGCCGTTCAGGTCCGGCTCCATGCCACTGCTCCCGTCTCCGGTTCCTCTGTCTGCGAGCGTGATCCTGCCGCCCCCGGGCGCAAGGGCGCGCCCGGCCCCCGGCGTGCCGGAAGGACGGATGGGGCGGACGGTACAGCGTCGCATGCACGCCGCGAGCCAGACAGCCCGTTGTCCGCCTCACGCGGGCGGCGTAACCTTCCCGCATGGATCTCCACGACCGCACTGCCCTGGTCACGGGAGGCGCACATCGCGTGGGCCGAGCCCTCGTTCTGGCGCTCGCCCGGGCCGGCGCCGATGTGGCCGTGCACTACCATTCGTCGGACGATGCAGCGCGGGACACGGTACGGGCCGTGGAAGCGCTGGGCCGCCGCGGGTGGGCCGTCGGCGCCAATCTGCTGGACGCGGCCGAGGCGGAAGCCCTTCCCGGGCGGGTGGCCGGACACTTCGGGGGGCTCGATGTCCTGGTGAACAGCGCCTCGCTGTTCGAGTCCGCGGCGTTCCTGGACGTGACCGCGGAAGACTGGGACCGCGTCATGGCCGTGAACCTGCGCGCGCCGTTCCTCCTCACGCGCGCCGCCACCCCCTTCCTCCAGGCGGCCGAGGGCGTGATCATCAACGTGGCGGACCTCGCGGGGCTGCAGGCGTGGCCGCGGTTCGCGCACCACGGTGTCTCGAAGGCGGGGCTGATCCACCTCACCCGGGTGACGGCCCGCGTCCTGGCGCCGCGGGTGCGCGTCAACTGTGTGGTGCCCGGAACCGTTCTGCCGCCGGACGACTATACCGAGGAGCAGATCGCCGCCACCGTCGAACGGACGGCCCTCAAGCGATTGGGGAGTCCGAGCGACGTCGTGGAGGCCATGATGTTCCTTGTCCGGTCGGATTTCGCAACGGGCTCCATTGTCACTGTGGATGGGGGCCGCCTGCTCAGGTAGCCACAGGAGGAGTCGCGCGCATGAAGAAGCTGTTCGTCCGCTGGAAGCGCTGGGGCCGGATCCGGCGCGGCCTGTTCTCCGTGGTGCTGCTGCTCGCCCTGGCGACGGCGGGCGTCCTCACGTGGTCCGCACTCACGGTCACTGGCGTTCGCGGCGACGGCTGTCCGTCTCTTGCCGACCTGCGGGACTACCGTCCGCCCGAGGCCACCCGCGTGCTGGCCATGGACGGCTCGCTCGTGGCCGACCTCTCACCCCAGCGCAGAATCGTGGTGGGGATGTCCGACATCCCGCCGCTCCTGCGCGAGGGGTTCATCGCCGTGGAGGACCGCCGCTTCTGGAACCACGGCGGCGTCGACCTGCGGGGAGTGGCGCGCGCCGCGTGGCACGACCTCCGTACGCTTTCGCTGTCGGAGGGCTCCAGCACGATCACCATGCAGCTCGCCCGCAGCATCTTCCCGGAGCGGCTCCCGATGCGGGAGAAGCTGGGCCGCAAGCTGTGCGAGGTCTACCTGGCGCGCCGGATGGAGGCCGAGCTCCCCAAGCGGAGCATCCTCCAGATGTACCTCAACCAGATCTACCTGGGCGGCGGGCTGTACGGGGTGGAGGCCGCCGCGCAGGGGTACTTCGGCAAGCCAGCGCGGGCGCTGGACCCGTCGGAGGCGGCGCTGCTGGTGGCGCTGGTCAAGAGTCCGGAGGGATACAATCCGCGGAAGAACCGGGAGCGGGCCGTCGAGCGCAGGAACATCGTGCTCGGCGTCATGGCGCGCGCGGGAGTGATCGACAAGGCGACGGCGGCACGCGCCGTCCGCGAGCCGCTGGACCTCGCGCCGCCCCCTGATGCTGCGGGTCCCGCGCCCTACTTCGTCGCCGAGGTGCGAAAGGAGCTGAAGGGGCGGTTCGGCCCGGATGCCGATGTTCGGGGACTCGTGGTCCACACGGGTTTGGACCCCGAGCTCCAGCGCCTGGCGCACGCCGAGCTGCTGGCCCAGATCGGCCGCATCGAGGAAGGGCGCTACGGCAAGTACTCCCACCACCGCGGCGCTTCCAGCGACCCGGACGCGCCCGTCCTCCAGGGTCTCGTGGTGGTCATGGACCCGGCCACCGGCCTGCTCAGGGCGCTGGTCGGCGGGCGCGATTTCGCCACGTCCCAGTTCGACCGCGCGCTGCAGGCCAGGCGGCAGCCGGGATCGGCGTTCAAACCCATCGTCTACGCCACGGCCCTGGAGGCGGGGCTTCCCCCCACCACCCGGCTCTCCACCACCCCCGTCGAGATCGATGGCCCCGGCACCCCCCCATGGCGCCCGGGCGACCACCTGGCGGACTCCGTGACCACCCTCACCGTCCGGACCGCCCTGGCCGTCTCGTCGAACAACGCCGCCGTGCGCCTCGGCCACTGGGTGGGCGAGAAGCGCGTGGCCGAGATGGGGAAGCGGCTCGGACTCACCACGCCGATCCCGCCATACCCGTCCATCAACCTGGGCTCCGCCGAAGTCATCCCCGCGGAGCTGGTGGCGGCGTTCGCGCCGTTCGGCAACGGCGGATACCTCGTGCGTCCCACACTGATCCGGAGCGTGGAGGACGGCGAAGGCAACGTGCTCTGGGAAGCCGCGCCGCCCACGCGACAGGTGCTCTCCCCCGGCGTGGCCTTCCTCACGCTCAGCCTCCTCGAGGAGGTCGTGAACTCCGGAACCGCCGCCTCCGTCCGGCGTGATGGGTTCTGGCTGCCCGCCGCCGGCAAGACCGGGACGACGAACGACGGCAAGGACGTGTGGTTCGTCGGCCTGACACCGGACCTGGTGGCGGGCGTGTGGCTCGGCTTCGACCAGCCGCGCCCCATCCTCCCCGGCGCCAGCGGGGGTCGCCTGGCCGCCCCCGTCTGGGCCCACCTCATGGAGAAGGCCTACGAAAGTCGGCCGGCGCCCGCGCCCTGGGTTCCCCCGGCCAGCATCGTCAGCGCCCAGGTGGACGAGAAGACGGGCTACCTGGCCACCGGGAGCTGCCCCGCCGAGGACGTGCGCATCGAGTACTTCCTCGTCGGCACGGAGCCCCGCGACTACTGTCCCGTCCACCCCGAGAGCGGCATCGACCACATCTTCGATCGGCTCTGGAATCGCGTGCGCAGGATCTTTTAGCCACGCAGAGGCGCGGAGAACCCCGTTTCACGCGGAGACGCGGAGATCGCGAAGAAAACCCATTTCACGCGGAGGCGCGAAGATCGCGAAGAAAACCCATTTCACGCGGAGAGGCGAAGATCGCGGAGGGGGTCGCGGGCTCGGAGCGTGACGAGCCAGGCACCGTTCAGGGCCATGGTATGCGGATCGAACAGCCGGGCAGCGTGCACTCCCGCGCGGAGTCACGCGCCTCCGCGTGATCGCCGTCTTGACGTTCTCCGCGTCCTCCGCGCCTCCGCGTGACCGCCGTTTCGACGTTCTCCGCGTCCTCCGCGCCTCCGCGTGACCGCCGTTTCGACGTTCTCCGCGTCCTCCGCGCCTCCGCGTGACCGCCGTTTCGACGTTCTCCGCGTCCTCCGCGCCTCCGCGTGATCGCCGTTTTGACGTTCTCCGCGTCCTCCGCGCCTCCGCGTGACCGCCGTTTTGACGTTCTCCGCGTCCTCCGCGCCTCCGCGTGACCGCCGTTTCGACGTTCTCCGCGTCCTCCGCGCCTCCGCGTGATCGCCGTTTCGACGTTCTCCGCGTCCTCCGCGCCTCCGCGTGATCGCCGTTTGACGTTCTCCGCGTCCTCCGCGCCTCCGCGTGGCCGCCGTTTTGACGTTCTCCGCGTCCTCCGCGCCTCCGCGTGATCAGTCCGTCGCGGGCACCGGCGCCTCCGCCGTTTCGAGCACGGGCGACTCGCCGATCCCCTGGTGCGAGAGCCACCGCTCCGCCTCCAGCGCAGCCATGCAGCCGGTGCCGGCGGCCGTGATCGCCTGGCGATAGTAGTCGTCCATGACGTCACCGGCGGCGAACACGCCCTCGATCTCGGTGGCGGTGCGCCACGGCTTGGTCTTGATGTAGCCGTGCTCCGTGAGCTCGAGCTGACCGGCCAGGAACTCGGTGTTCGGCTTGTGGCCGATGGCAACGAACATCCCGCCTACCTCCACCTCGCTCCCCTCACCGGTGACGGTGTCCTCCAGCCGGATCCCCGTGATCTGGTCGTAGCCGATGACTTCGGTGACCACCTTGTTCCACAGGACCTCGATCTTCGGATGCTCCAGCACGCGCTCGGCCATGATCCGGGAGGCCCGGAGCTCGTCCCGCCGATGGATGACGTAGACCTTGCTCGCGAACTTGCTGGCGTACAGTGCCTCCTCCATGGCGGAGTCGCCACCGCCCACGACGGCCAGAACCTGGCCCCGGAAGATCGGGAGCGCCGCGTCGCACACCGCGCACGCCGACACACCGCCGCCACTCTGGGCCAGCCGCTCTTCGTTCGGCACGCCGAGCCAGCGGGCGTTCGCCCCCGTGGACACGATGACGGTGTGCGACTTCACCGTCTCACCGCCCCGCGTGGTGATGGTGAACGGGCGCTCGGCGAAGTCCACCTTCTCCACCATCTCCATCTTCGAGCGCGTGCCGAAGCGTGTGGCCTGCTCCTTCATTCGCTCCATCAGCTCCGGCCCCGTGATCCCTTCCGGGAACCCGGGGAAGTTCTCGACTTCCGTGGTGATCATCAGCTGACCACCGGGCAGCATGATGCCCTCCGGCTCACCTTCGAGGAGGTAGGGGCCCAGGTCAGCCCGCGCCGCGTACAGTGCGGCTGTCCAGGCTGAAGGGCCCGACCCGATGATGACCACATTCTCGATCCGATCCATGACCATACCCATCCCGATTTCAGTTCACTCTTTCCCGTGATGCTGACGAAAGGTAAGATTCCTGCCAACCCCCTCCAACCCGAGCGGTTGCTGATCACATCGACACCATGCTAAACTGCGACGAAACGCAATCGATGCTCCGCGAATGAGCTCTGCCCACAAGCCTGCTCCCACGAACCGCGCCGCGGAAGAGCTCCTCGCTTCTCTCGCCGGCATCGTCTCCGCCCACGTCGTCGCCGACGAGGCCGGGCGCTTCGTCGAGGTCCATGTCCTCTGCGCCCCGGATATCCACCCCAAGCAGGTGGTCCGGAACGTCGAGTCGGCGCTGACCGCGGGGCTCGGGCTGCACATCGACCGGCGCGTGGTCAGTGTGGCCCAGATCCGGTCCAGCCTCGGCACCAACGGTCAGCCGGCGGACGGCGAGCTGCCCGCCCCCGTGGAGGACCTCCTGGCGCGCGAGGATTCCCCCGCTGACCACGTCAGGCCGGCGGCACACCGGGGCGACGCCGGCCGCGTCGAGTTTGTTCGCTTCGAAGCCCACCGCGACGCGGAACGTTGCCGCTGCAATGTCACACTCCGTGCCGCGGAGAACGAGATCGTGGGCACCGGATGGGGCGCCGACACGGCGCCGGGCCGTGCGGAGGCCGCGGCCCGCGCGGTCCTGGACGCCCTCGGGCAGGCAAGGCCGGGGGTGCGCGTCGCGCTCGATGGCGCCGTCGTTTCCGCCGCGCGGGGACACAGCTTCGTCATTGTCGCCGCCCACGTCCTGCTCGATCGCGGGCTCGTCCCGCTCGCGGGTGCCGCCCCGCTGCACCGGTCACCGGAGGAAGCCGGCATTCTGGCCGCGCTCCAGGCTACCAACCGCTGGAGCGCCTGAGCGCCGTGGCTCGAGGCGACGCCGCTTCAGCCCTCGAACAGCTTCCCGGCGTACTTGCCGCCACGATCCTCGCCGACTCCACCAGGATACCCCTCGTCTACCTGGCCGCCTCTCCCGAGACGGACCCCGAGACGCTCCGCGCGGCCGCCGCGATGGCGCTCGAGATCTTCGGCACGCCCACCCCCCTCGACCGGATCCACGTCGCCAGCCCCGCCCCCCAGAGGACGGCGCGCAGCCGCAGCGCGCTCCCCCGCTTCGCGTTCGACGGATTCGAAGTGCATCGCAGCGAGGGGCGGGCCACCTGCTCCGTACGACTGCGGGCGGACCGCAGACTGGTGGAAGGATCCGCCACTGAGCCGGATACGCCGTCGGGATGCGCCCGGGCCGCCGCGCGGGCCACCCTCATTGCCGCGGAGGGGTTCGATCCGGACCTCCGCTTCGGCCTCGATGGGCTGCGGGTGATCGACCTGTTCGGACACCGGGCGCTCGTGCTCCTCGTGGACGCCAATGCCGGACGCTCCCGGGTCCATCTGCCGGGCGTGGTGATGCTGGACCGGTCGCTCGAGGAGGCCGCCGCGCATGCGGTCATCCACGCACTGCGCACATGGGCGGTGTGAGAGGCCGGACTTCGCCCGGCGCGGAGGCGGAGGCGCGGCCACCCGGACGCGGGTCTCCGGCGGGCGGGATGCCTACTTGGGGACGGTCGGGGGGCCGATGAACTTCTCCACCTCCTGGACCACGCGACGCGGCTCGACGGGCTTGGCCAGGTACCCGTCGCAGCCGGCCCGCACGGCCTTCGTGCGGTCTTCATCGAGGGCGTGGGCGGTGAGGGCGATGATCGGGATGGCCGCGGTTGCGTCATCGGCCTTGAGGCGCTGCGTGGCCTCCCACCCATCGATTTTCGGAATGGAGATGTCCATGAGGATGATGTCCGGCCGGTTCGACCGGGCCGAGGCCACCCCCTCCTCACCATCCCGGGCCTCGATCACGCGGAATCCCACATGCTCCAGGATCGTGCGGTAGACCACGAGGTTGTCCTCGTTGTCCTCGACGAGCAGAACGGTCTTTTCCGCCTTGTCACTCATCCGCCTGACCTCGGCCCGGGTTGTCAATCGCGGCCGGCGGCTGCCGGCAGCGGCTCCTCACGGTCCTTGAACACCTTCAGATTCGTCGAATGCCCCGCCGAAAGCCTCGCCTTCGGGTCGATGAAGTGGACGGCGTGATTCACCGCCACCGCCGCTTCCGAGAACCCCGTGGCGATCAGCTCGAGCTTCCCCTCGTACGAGGTGATGTCTCCTGCGGCGAAAACGCCCGGGATGTTGGTGGCCATGGTCGGAGCCACCTTCACGCTGTTGCGCTCCAGCTCGAGTCCCCAGCCCGCGAGCGGTCCCAGGTCGGGACGGAACCCGATGAGCGAGAGCACCGCGTCCACTTCGAACCGCTCGTCCTCATCCGTACGATTGTCGAAGATGGTCACCGCCGTCACGCAGTCCGAGCCGTGGATGGCCCGGACTTCACGGTGTGTCAGCAGCTCGATCTTCCCCGCGTCCACGGCCTCGAACAGCTGCCGCATCGAATGCGCGTGGGCACGGAAGCCCTCGCGGCGATGGATCAGGATCAGGCGCTCCGTCTCGTCCTTCAACCCCAGCGCCCAGTCCACGGCGGAGTCGCCGCCGCCCACGATCAACACACGCTTGCCGCGGTAGAGCGCCGGCTCCCGCACGTGGTAGGACACGCCGCTGCCCAGCAGCTCGTCGTACCCGGGGCACTCCAGCACCCTCGGTGAGAACGCACCCTTGCCCGCCGCGATGATGACGGCGCGGCTGCGGTAGCGGCCCCGGTCGGTCACCAGGGTGAAGCCGTCCTCCTCCCGGGCCAGCTCCCGGACTTCCTCCTCCAGGTGGATCTCCGGATCGAACTGCGTGCCCTGCTCCACCAGGTTCCGCACCAGGTCCCGCCCCAGGATCCTGGGGAAGCCGCCCACGTCGTAGATGTACTTCTCCGGGTACAGCGCCATCAGCTGGCCGCCCAGCTCCGGCAGCGAGTCCACGATCCGCACTGTGGCACCGCGCATGCCTGCGTAGAAGGCGGCGAACAGCCCCGTGGGGCCGCCGCCGATGATGTTGATGTCGCGACGTTCTGCTTCGACCACGTCTTCTATTCCCGTGGGGATCCACTCGAGAGTTGCGGCGCCATCGTACCCCAGCGCGATTCCGGCGGCAACCTCGGCGCAGCAGCCGCCTCAGGATGCAAGGGGTATTCCCGCCGTGCCCGCTCTACCCGCCCTTCCCGAGGTAGAGCTCGGACTCGCGGTAGCGCCCCAGCCCCAGCCCGACCAGGAGCTTGACCAGAATGGCCCCGGGAATGGCGAGCAGGAGGCCGACGAATCCGAAGAAGAACCCGGCGATCGCCAGGGCGAGGATCACCCAGACGGGGTGCAGTCCCACGGACCCGCCCACGACCCGCGGACCGAGAACGTTGCCATCGAGGAACTGGACGACGAAGAACACCACCGCCAGCTTGACCAGGTTGGCAAGGAACGACCCGCTCACCACGGCGATGATGAGGCCGGGGACCAGGCTGACCACGAGCCCGAGGTACGGGACCAGGTTGAAGACGCCCGCCACGGCACCCACCAGCCCCGAATAGGGGAACCCCGCGATCCACAGCCCGACCCAGGTCAGGACGCCCACCAGCGCGGCCTCGATCAGCTGACCGCGCAGGTACCGGGAGAGGAGGCGGTCGTACTCTTTCACGAACGCCGACCACCCCGCCTGCCGCGGCCTGGGAACGTACGTCCCGAGGCGGGCTACCATCCCGTCGTAGTCGCGCAGCAGGTAGAACGTCAGGACGGGCGTGAGCACCACGTAGCCCAGCACGGTCAGGACGCCGACCAGTCCGCGTCCCACGCCGAGCACAGCCTGCCAGCCGTGCTGCGCGATCGCTGCGCGGCGCGCCTGCAGGTACTCGGTGATCCGCTCGGGTGTCAGCTCGCGGAGACGGGCGGCCAGCGCCGTATCGTCGATGAAGGGGATGTCCACGCCCAGCAGCCCCTGTCGCAATCCCTCGATCCAGCGCGCCACCCGGTCCACGAGCTCGGGCGCCCGCCGGATGAGGCTCTCCACCTGGCCGGTCAGCGCCGGGATCCCGAACACGAGCAGCAGGACCAGGAGACCGGCCACGGGCAATCCCAGGATCAGAACGGCCACGCCTCGGGAGAGCCGGAGCCGCTCGAGCCGGTCCACCACGGGATCCAGGATGTAGGCCAGGAAGAAGGCGAGGACGAACGGGGCCAGGAGCGTTCCCATGGCCCGAAGCAGCCAGAGCCCGAGCAGGACGGTGGTCGTGCCCACCACCAGCCGATGGAACGTGCTCCCGGTGTACGGCGTCAGGAGGACGAGAAGGGCCACGAACAGCACGAGGGGCGACAGAACCTCGTTCACTTCGAAGAGGTAGAGGCCGAGCACACCGAGCACGGCCACACCATGCACCCAGCGCCAGTCCACTACCTGCATCGGCTGCTTCATGTCCCGGCCCCGTTCAGTCGCCGTCCGGCACCGCTAGAACGCGAGCGCCCGCCGACTCCAGTACCGTCCGCGCGTTGTCGTACGTGAGCGTCTGGAGCGCTGCGGGCAGCGGCAGCCACAGGCAGGCCGTGATCCCTTCCTCCACCTGAGGGGTGGTGGCTTCCGTTTCCGTTTCCATCAGGAAGAAATGGCAGTACTTGTGGATCAGGTCGGCCCCTTCGCGGAAGAACCAGTCGATGGTGGCCAGCGGGTCGTGCAGCCGCAGGTCGGCGATCCCCGTCTCCTCCTGGACCTCGCGGAGCGCCGTCTGCTCGGCCGTTTCACCGCGCTCCACGTGCCCCTTCGGCAGGCCCCAGTTGTGGTACGGATCACGGATCAGCAGGAAGTACACCTCCGTGCCGTCCCTGCGGAACACCACTCCACCCGCGCTCGTCTCGATCCGGACCGGACGCCGCGGCCCGGATCGTCGACGCGACCCCGTCCCCTTACTCACGCAGGAGAGCCGCTATCTGCACGGCGTTGGTCGCCGCGCCCTTGCGCAGGTTGTCTGCCACGATCCACATGTGGACAAGGTGCGCCCGATCGGGATCGCGCCGCAATCGCCCCACCCACACATCATCCGTTCCCGCCACATCGCGGGGCGTCGGATCCCGGCCTTCTTCCGCCACGCGGACGCCCGGCTCACGCTCCAGCGCCTCGCGCGCCTCCGCCACCGTCAGTGCGTGCGCGAGCTCCACCACTGCGCTGACCGCGTGCCCCACTTCCACGGGCACCCGAGCGCACGTGGCCGTCACCTCCAGCGACGGCAGCCCCAGGATCTTGCGGGTTTCGTTCCGCATCTTCTCCTCCTCCTCCGTCCAGCCGTCGGCAGCCATGGGGCCGACGCGCGGAATCACGTTCCCTGCGATCGTGCCGGGGAACGGCGAAGCATCGGCGCGCGCGCCGCCCAGCTCGGTCCGGTACGCCCGCACCCCCTTCTGTCCGGCGCCAGAGACCGACTGGTAAGTCGTCGCGGCAACGCGGACCAGGCCGGCGGCGAGGTGGAGGGCGTGGAGCGGGATCACCAGCTGGATGGTCGAGCAGTTCGGGTTGGCAATGATCCCCTTCGGCCTGGATCGCGCCTGCTCTCCGTTCACTTCGGGGACGACGAGCGGGACGTCCGCGTCCATCCGCCATGCGGACGAGTTGTCCACCACCACCGCGCCTTCCGACGCGGCCACCGGCGCCCATTCCCGGCTGACCGCCGCGCCGGCCGAGAACAGGGCGACGTCGCAGCCGGCGAAGGCACCGGGCCGCGGCACCTCCACGGCCCACTCACCCCCGCGCCACGGCAGCCGCGTGCCCCGGGACCGCTCGGATGCCAGCGGCACCAGCACGTCCGCTTCCGGCAGCCGCTCTTCCAGCAGCTGCAGCATGGTACGGCCCACGGCCCCCGTCGCCCCCAGCACCGCTACCTTCACGCCTCGCCCCCCCTCGCCAGGCCGAACGTCTCGTGCATCAGGCGCACGGCACGCGTCTCCTGCCCGCCGTCCACCATGAGGATGATGGACACCGACGACGAGGAGACCGCGCGCACCTCCACGCCCGCGGCGCTCAGCGTCTCGAACACGAGGGCGAAGACACCGGGCCGCTTGTGCATGCCGCTGCCCACGAGCGCCACGCGCGCCAGGCCCCGCCGCTCATCCACCCCGTCACCGCCCAGCTCCCGGACCACCGCCTGGCAGATCGCCTCTGCCGTATCGAGCTCGGCTTCGCTCACCGTGATCTGGACCGCCCGGCCACCATCTGCGTCATCGAGCTGCGTGAGCAGGTCCACGCTGACCCCGGCTTCCATGAGCCGCGACAGAGCGGTGGTCATCGTGATCATGCTCGCCGGCAGACCCCGCAGCACGAGTTGCGCGTAGCTCCCTTCCGACGCGATGCCCGTGATCGCCGGATCTTCCATCGTGGCCTGCCTGGATGTGATCAGAGTCCCTCCTTCCTCTCCCGCCACGAGCGAGGACAGCACGCGCACCGCTACCCCGTAGCGGGCGGCGATTTCCACCGCCCGCGGATGCAGGACCCGGGCACCCGAGACCGCCAGCTCCACCATCTCCTCGTATGCCACGGCGGGCAGCAGGCGGGCGTCCGGCACCATCCGCGGGTCGGCGCTGAAGACGCCATCCACGTCCGTGAAGACATCGCACCGCTCCGCGCCGAGCGCCGCGGCCAGCGCCACGGCCGTGGTGTCCGACCCGCCCCGCCCCAGTGTGGTCACTTCACGGCTGCGACTCACGCCCTGGAACCCGGCGACGATGACCACGCGGCCGCCTGCCAGTTCCTCCCGCACCCGGTCCGCCCGCACTTCCTCGATGCGCGCGCCGGTGTGGTGCGAATCCGTGATGATCGCGGCTTGCGAGCCCGTGAAGCTGATCGCTTCCACGCCGGCCTCACGGATCGCCATGGCCAGGAGCGCCATCGAGATCCGCTCGCCCGCCGTCAGGAGCATGTCCATCTCGCGGGGATGCCGGCGCTCCGGACCGTCGCTGACCGAGCGCGCCAGCGCGACCAGGTCGTCCGTGGTGTCCCCCATTGCAGACACCACCACCACCAGGTCATGCCCGTCACCGCGGAAACGGCACACCCGCTCCGCCACTCGCCGGATCCGCTCCGGAGTGCCCACGGACGTGCCGCCGTACTTCTGAACCAGTAGCGCCATCAACGCCCCGCTGCCGCCGCCCCGCTCCAGGGCGGGTGGCGCAAGTTGCCCATCCCGCCCTCCCCGACGCAACTGGCGGACCGCCCCCCGCTGGGCGCCAGGCGGAGCGGCGCCCGCTAGAAGACTTTCAGGTTGATGTACTTCCCCGGGTTCCGCTGGAAGTCGAGGAGCAGGTCCTGAACCAGGGCGTTGGTCTGCACCAGCTGATTGTAGAGAGCGGTGTCCTGGAGCAGCTGCCCCAGGCTGCCCTGCCCCTGCTGGACCTGTGCCAGGATGGCGCTCAAGGATGCGAACGCGCTGTCCGCCGAAACGATGGTGCTCTGGATGTTGCCACTGGTGGCGCTCAGCTGACTCGAGAGCGTGTCCAGCGCCGCCGTCGTCGCCTGGACATTGTTCATGATCGCGGTCAGCTGCCCCTGTGAGATGGCGTTCTCGATCTCGGTGAAGGCGCGGTTCGCCGTCTCCGCCGCTTCGCCCAGGGTCTTCGTGGTGGTCTCCAGCCCCGCGGCCACCTCCTGCACCGTCTGCTCCTGCGCCTGGACCAGGTTCGTCAGCTGGGACGTGACCTCCTGGATGTTGTCGATGGCCCGTCGGATGTTCAGCGCCGTCTCTTCCGTGAAGGCGATGTCCACCCGGTCCGTGATCACCGCCAGGTTCTGCGCGATCCGATCCGCCACTGCGGTCAGCCGGGACATGTCCGGCAGCGAATAGCCGGGGAGTACGCCGGGCTCCTGCGGCACGGCATAGTCGTAGAAGCCGTATCGCGACCTCGATGAGATCTCCGCCTGCCAGTCGCCGAACATGGACTCCGGCGCCAGGATCACCACCGCGTCTTCCGGGAGCGCGGCGTCCGAGGAGAGGTTCATCCGAACCATCACCCCGGCCGCGCGTGTATCCAGCGTGATCTCTTCCACCTGACCGATCGGGACGCCCCGCAGCTTCACGGCGTTTCCCGTCTGCAGCTGACCGACCTCCCGGAACCAGGCCCTCACTTCATGCTCCTCCTGGCCCACGTTCCACCCCTGCATCCAGAGGGTCCCGGCCACGACCAGGGCAATGCCCAGGATGAAGACGAGCCCCACGCGGACATCGGTTCGCATGCTCACGTCATCGACTCCTGAATCAGCTCGGGCCTCCCCTCGATGAAACCGCGGACGATCGGGTCGTCCGTGGCCTGGATCTGCTCCGGCGTGCCCACACTGCGAATGCGCCCTTCATACAGCATCGCGATGCGATCCGCCACTCGGTAGGCGCTCGTCATGTCGTGCGTCACTACCACGCTCGTGACCCCCAGCTCCTGGTCCATCTTGAGGATGAGCCCGTCGATCACCGCCGTCGTCACGGGATCGAGCCCCGTGGTCGGTTCGTCGTACAGCAGGTACTTCGGGTGCGTGGCCACGGCGCGAGCCAGGCCCACCCGCTTGCGCTGCCCACCCGACAGCTGCCCGGGCATCTGCGGGCCGTATCCCTCCATCTCCACCAGCCGGAGCGACTCCTCCACGCGCGCGGCCCGCTCCGCCGGGGACAGCTCCGTCATCCGCTTCAGCCCCATCTCGATGTTCTGGCGCACCGTCATGGAGTCGAACAGCGCCGCGAACTGGAAGACGTAGCCCACCTGGCGCCGGAGCTGGTACAGCGCCGGCTTCGACAGCTCCGTCACCACCTTTCCGTCGACTTCCACCCGCCCCTGATCCGGCTCGAGCAGTCCGACAATGGTCTTCAGCAGCACCGACTTCCCCACGCCGGAAGCGCCGATCACCGCCACAGTCTCCCCCTCGTTCACATCCAGGGAGACGGCCTCCAGCACCAGCTTCGGGCCGAACGACTTGGACACGCCCTCCAGGATGATGCTCATAGCAGCGTCACCGCCCAGAACGCGTCCAGCACCAGGATCAGCATGCTGCTGACCACCACGGCCTGCGTGGTGGACCGACCCACCGCCTCCGCGCCGCCCCGCGTGGTGAAGCCGAAGAAGGCGCCAATGGCTGTCACGGCGAAGCCGAAGGAGGCGGCCTTGATCAGGGAATAGGTCACGTCGAACGTGTAGAAGTACATCCGCACGCCGCGCACGAACTCGGGCGACGAGAGGTCGAGCAGGTTGATGGCCGTGATCCACCCGGCGATGAGGCCCATGGCATCCGCGAATGCCACCACCAGCGGGAACATGATCAGCCCCGCCAGCACCCGGGGCACGACCAGGTACGAGAACGGGTTGTAGGCCAGCGTCTCCAGGGCGTCGATCTGCTCGGTCACGCGCATGGTCCCGATCTCCGCGGCGATGTTCGCACCCACGCGACCGGCGAGCGCCAGGCCGGTCAGCACAGGGCCGAGCTCCAGCAGCATCGTCTTCCCGACGAGCACACCCACGAAATAGAGCGGAACCGCCCCGGTGAAGGTGTAGGAGGCCTGGAGCGCCAGCACGATACCGGTGAAAGCGGAGATGAAGAGGGCGATCGGGATGGACGCGACGCCCACTCTCGCCATCTGCGTCACGATCTCCCGCAGCCACGTGGGCGTGTCGGCCACCGCACGAGTGACCCGACCGAGGAACCGGCCGAACTCGCCGAACCCGGCCACGAACGTGGTCAGCGATCGGCCGAGCCATGCCAGGGGTACGCTCAATGCGCGGATCATGGCGCGGAACATAGAAGCGCCCCAGCGCCGCGGCCACCCCGCGGGGGCTGGACGGCGCGCGGCTTGCACAGGCCACCGGCCGTGCCCAACGACCGAGCCCGACGGCCTGCCCGGGGATACGTCATCATCGGCGTGCTCCTCCTCGCTGCCGTCCTGATCGTGAACATGGATGCCGTCCTGGACCTGTTCCGCGACCACCTCCGGGTGGTGGCCCTCGTCCCGGAAGCTCCAGCCATCCGCGTCGGTTCGCCCGCACTCCTGGAGGGCGTTCCCGTGGGGCGGGTCACGCGCATCGCCTTCGTCCATGCGGGAGACTCCGCGACCCTCGCCCTCGATCTGCGTCTGGACGGCCGCGCTCGCGCGCTCCTGCGCTCCGACAGCCGCGCCCGGGCCACGCGCCAGCGCTTCGTCGGCCAGCCCGTGATCGTGCTCTCGGCCGGGCACGAAGGCGCAGCCACCATCCGCAATGGCGACACGCTCCGGGGGCGGCCACTCCCCTCCCTGCAGGACATCCTCGAGCGAGGGCGCCGCCTCGGCGCAGCCACCGATTCCGTGCTCCAGGACACGAGCGCGCTTCGCCGTCTGACCAGCGCGCGCGCCCCCGAGATCCGACGCCTCCGTGACGCCCTTTCCTCCCTGGCCGGCGAGGCCGGAGACCTGGTCACCACCGTCCGCGAAGGCCCCGCGTCCGAGGCCACCCGACCCGGGGGCGCGCTCGACCGGCTGGGCGCGGTCCGGCGTGACCTGGACCGGGTGATCGAGGCACTCGGCGCGGCGGAATCCCGGTACCGGACCGGAGGGGGAGGCGAGCTGGGCACGCGGCTCATGGATGTTCGCCGGCGCGCGTCCGAGCTGGACGCTTCGGTGGCCCGGCTCCAGGACCGATTCGGCGCGGGCGCCGGGATCGTCGGGAGGCTGCCCCGGGACTCGGCGCTGTTCGTCGCCGTCCAGAGCCTGCGCGCCAGCGTGGACTCGCTGGTCTCCGATGCCGGCAGCCTTGCCGTCCGGATGTTCCTACCCTGAGCTCAGCCGTGCCGGTCGACGATGAACTGGATATCGGAGGCGCCCAGATCACCGGGGTCCCCATCACGTGTTCCTGTCTCCACGATGATGCGGCGGACCACGCGGCGCGGGTCGTGCAGAACGACCTCGAAGCGGAGCCCCTGTTCGTCGCTGCGGATCTCGGTTCGGACCTGCCGACCGGGCGCTCTCTCCGGCCCGTCCGGGTTGGAGAACAGCGTCTTGGTCGATTGACGCCCCGAATCCAGCAGGCGAGTGACCTTCACCTGGCCGAGCCAGTCCGGCTGATAGCTGACGATGTAGTCGCAGCCCTGCTGGTCCGTCCCCTGACCTTCACGATTGTGGCGCGCCATGCGTTCCTCGTCGGTGGGCTGGTAAAGTCCTCCCACCGCGCCCGGGTGTCAAGCGAATCCACTCGTCCCCGTTCCGGCCGGGGACGACGTGGGCTCGTGGCTTGCCGCGAGCTCGTGGCTTGCCTCTTGACCCGGGAGCCGGCCCGTGGTAACCTTGCGCCAATCACCCTCGACCACAAACCTGCCGAAGGCGGGACGGCTCCGCCGGTCGAATTTCCGTTCTTCCCACTTCACACCTCCGCTGTCGGTCCTGACGTCGGCCCGCTGCGGCCGGCACATCGTTGGCCCAGAGCGGACGTGAAATGGAGACTCACGTGGATATCACAGAACTGAAGAGTAAATCGATCCCCGAGCTCCACGGCATGGCCGAGGAGCTCCAGATTTCTAATTTCTCCGGGCTCCGCAAGCAGGACCTCATCTTCCGCATCGAGCAGAACCTGCTGGACAGCGATGTGGTCCTGCGCGGAGAGGGCGTTCTCGAGGTTCTGCCGGAAGGGTACGGATTCCTCCGGTCCCAGGACTGGAACTACCTGTACGGTCCGGACGACATCTACGTCTCGCCCTCCCAGATCAAGCGCTTCGATCTCCGCACGGGCGACACCGTGCTGGGGCAGGTTCGTCCGCCCAAGGAGGGCGAGCGGTACCTGGCCCTGCTCAAGGTGGAGGAAGTCAATGGCGCCGATCCGGACACGGCGAAGCACCGGATCGCGTTCGACAACCTCCGGCCCCGCTACCCGGAAGACCGGCTGCGGCTGGAGGAGGCGTCGGCCGACCTCTCCATGCGGCTGATGGACCTGATCAGCCCGATCGGCAAAGGGCAGCGCGGCCTCATCGTCTCGCCTCCCAAGGCGGGCAAGACGATCCTCCTCCAGAAGATCGCCAACGCGGTGATCGAGAATCAGCCGGATGTCCACCTCATCGTCCTGCTCATCGACGAGCGGCCCGAAGAGGTGACCGACATGGAGGAGCACGTACCGGCCGAAATCATCTCGTCCACGTTCGACGAGCCCGCCGACCGGCACACGCAGGTGGCGGAGATGGTGCTCGAGAAAGCCAAGCGGCTGGTCGAGGCCGGACGCGACGTGGTCATCCTCCTCGACTCCATCACCCGCCTCGCCCGCGCCTACAACGTCACCGTGCCGCACTCGGGGAAGATCCTCTCCGGCGGCGTGGACGCGAACGCGCTGCACAAGCCCAAGCGCTTCTTCGGCGCTGCCCGCAACATCGATGGCGGCGGATCCCTCACCATCATCGCCACCGCGCTCATCGAGACGGGCTCGCGCATGGACGAAGTGATCTTCGAGGAGTTCAAGGGGACGGGGAACATGGAGGTGATCCTGGACCGGCACATCGCCGACAAGCGGATCTTCCCCGCCATCGACATCAACCGGTCGAGCACCCGCAAGGAAGAGCTGCTCCTCAGCGACTCCGAGCTCAACCGCGTCTACCTCCTGCGCAACTTCCTCTCGGACATGCCGCCGGCGGAAGCCCTCGAGTTCCTGCTCGAGCGGATGCGGCGGACCAAGACCAACCAGGAGTTCCTCGACAGCATGACCAAGGCCGGGTAAGCAACTGCGGGAGCACTGCGGGAGCACTGCGGGAGCACTGCGGGAGCACTGCGGGAGAGCGCGGAGGACGGCGGATCACGCGAAGGCGCGGAGAGCGCGGAGGACGGGTGGGGCTGGTCGGGTGGCGCGGACTCAACGGCGGGGGGGAGCTAGGGCCGAGCGTACGCGGAGGCCGTCACCTTCCCCTCGACGAGCAGTTCGATGGTGGCCTCCTGCGCGCGGCTCAGGCGGGCCGGGGCGCGGAGGAGCACGGCGGACAGGGCGTCGTCGTCAGGGAGCCAGAGGAGCATGCCCTGGGGCGGGCGATCCGGGTCGGGCGCCAGTGCACGGCCGGAAGGCCCGACCTCCACCACCCGGCCGGTCCCCGTCTCGTCGATGATCATGCGGCCGTAGTCCAGCCAGGCGGTGAGGGGGTCAGCATCCCCGGCCACGGCGGGTACGAGCCGCTCCTCGAAGTACGCCGCGGCGCGGTCGTAGCCGGCGGCGTTGCGCTGCTTCAGCTGGCGCAGCGCGTGCCGGAAGTAGGGACGGGGGTCGCGGACGGAGCTGTCGCTGAGTGCCTGATCGAGGCGACGATCGGCGCGCGCGCGGCTGTCGTCGGATGCGTCTGCCATGGCCGGAGGATGCCGGCGCGCGCGGGGCGGGTCAAGCGGCTTTCACGGACCCGGGGGTGGCGCTAACTTAGCCATCCCTTGCCCCCAACCGGAGATTCCGCCATGCCAGCCCAGCGGCTCGAACCCGACCGGATGCCCGTGCCCGAAGCTTCCCTCCATGGCGACGGCGTGCTGGAGCTGACGTGGGAGGTCTTCGGCGAGCTTTCGCGCGCGCTGGCCGTGAACGTTGCCCGCGACTACGCGCCGAACATCATCATCGGCATCGCCAAGGCGGGCGTGATCCCGGGCGCCGTCATCGCCACCATCCTTCGCCAGGACTTCTTCTCCATGACCATCACCCGCCGGTCGGGGATGGAACGCGTCCGTGAACAGCCCGAGATCCTGAGCGCGGCGCCGCTCCAGGCGAAAGGCCGGCGCGTGCTGATCGTGGACGAGATCTGCACGTCGGGCGAGACGCTCCGCATGGCCGTGTCCGCCGTGCGCGCCGTCCGGCCGGCGGCCATCCGGACGGCCAGCAGCTTCGTCAAGGCGGGCGGCTACAAGCCAGACTACTACGCGGTGGAGACCGACGCCGCGGTGATCTTCCCGTGGGACCGGCAGGTGGTGGGCGAGGAGGGCGAGCTGGTGGTGAACCCGCAGTACCGGGAGTTGCTCTGAGCGGCGACGCGGCAAGCGCCGGCTCGCGGGGCCGTCGCCGACCTGCGTTGCGCCCGCGGGCTGCGGCGGCGGGGGGTGCGGCGGGGCGCCCGCGCAGCTAACGCACGCCGCTGTCGCCGATGTGGTCCTGCCTGGCCTTCGGGTCCGCGGGCGCGTCGAACGGCTCCGAGCGCGCGAACAGCTCGTCCAGCCGCGCCACCGGCACGTCCTCCAGGGCCCGGTCGGCCGACACGTCGGACGCTGCGATCTCCACCACGCGCCAGCCCCACGAGGTGTTGCTCGTGCAGTGGAAGATCACCGGGCGAAGCCCCGGATGCCCCTCCTCTGCTCCTTCCTCCGAGAGGTAGACGTCCCAGGTCTCGCCATTCGCGCGGTATTCCATGGCCCTTCGGGTGCGGTTCGTGCATTCCAGACCGGTCGACCCCTTCATCGAGACGCGAGAGCCATGCCCACATGTCGGTTCCCCCGCCCCCGGCTCACCGCCGCCGCAGCAATCCTCGCCGCGGCCACGGTCCTCCACGTCGTGCGGAGGCGACCATGGCGCCCCGGGAGCCACCGAAGGCAGCGCCCGACCGGCCGCCGACACACCCGCGGCTGCCACGCCGGCACAACGCCGCGACCAGGTGACCGACACCGTGCAGGTGGAGGGGATGGCCGTCCCCATGCAGCTCCGCCTCTTCCGCTCCGGCGATGACTTCCCGCTTCCGTTCAGCGCCTACGTGCCCGACGACATGGCCGCCGTGAGCGCGGCCGAGACTGACGGCGCCGCGTCCGTCCACTTCTACGCGGAGTTCGGAGGGCATCGGAACGAGGACGCGTTCGTCCACGTCTTCGTCCATCCCGAGGGGACGCGCGAGAACGAAGCGGTGGCTGCGGCGCGTGGCTACGAGACGGGACGGGGCATCCCCGTGAGCCGCGGGCTGGAGCCGGTCCCGGACTCCGCGCGCGCCGCCGCCATTCCCTGGGCCGTTGCCGCGTACCACTTCCGCTACCAGGGGGAGGGGGGAATCTGGTACGTGGGGAACATCGCCGTCGGGCAACACGCGGGGCGGTACTTCCAGGTCGTCCAGCACTACCCCGCCGAGTACGGCGACGGCTTCGCGCCCCGCGCCTCCATCATCACCCGGACCTGGAGATGGGCCGACGACGGAGGCCTCCAGCCCGACTCGCCCACTCCGCCGCCCGTGGTCGGCGGAGTGGGTCAGCCGTCCGGCGGCTGACAAAGGCGCTCAGATGTCCAGGTTCTTCACGAACTCGGCGTTCTTCTCGATGAACGCGCGGCGGGGCTCCACGTCATCGCCCATCAGCTGTGAGAAGATGCGGTCGGCCGCCACGGCGTCCTCGAGCGTCACCTTCATGATGGTCCGGGAATCCGGATCCATGGTGGTGCGCCAGAGCTGATCGGCGTTCATCTCGCCCAGCCCCTTGTAGCGCTGCAGGCTCACGCCCCGGCTGCCCCCATCCTTCCCGTTCGGCGACAGCCGCTTGACGATCTCCTCCCGCTCCGCGTCGTTGTAGGCGTAGTACTCCTCGCGCCCCTTGGCGACGCGGTAGAGCGGCGGCATGGCGATGTAGACCATCCCGTTCTCCACCAGCTCCCGCATGTGGCGGAAGAAGAAGGTCAGGAGCAGTGTGCGGATGTGGGCGCCATCCACGTCGGCATCCGTCATGATGATGATCTTGTGGTAGCGCGCGCCCTTGAGGTCGAACTCGTCCTCCCCGATGCCGGTCCCGATCGCAGTGATCATGGTCCGGATCTCCTCGTTGCTGAGGACCTTGTCCAGGCGCGCCTTCTCCACGTTGAGGATCTTCCCGCGCAGGGGCAGGATGGCCTGGTAGGCGCGGTCGCGACCCTGCTTGGCCGTGCCGCCGGCGGAGTCTCCCTCCACCAGGTACAGCTCGCACACGGCGGGGTCCGTGATCGAGCAGTCGGCGAGCTTGCCGGGCAGCACACTCCCCTCCAGCGCGCTCTTGCGCCGCGTCAGGTCGCGGGCTTTGCGCGCGGCGATCCGGGCGCGCGCGGCCTGCACCGCCTTCTCGACGATCGCCTTGCCGACAGCGGGGTGCTCCTCCAGGTAGATCGCGAGCTTCTCGTTCACGACCTGTTCGACGGCACCGCGGACCTCGCTGTTCCCCAGCTTCGTCTTCGTCTGCCCCTCGAACTGCGGCTCCCTGACGCGGATGCTCAGGACGGCGGTCAAGCCCTCCCGGATGTCCTCGCCCGATAGCGACTCGAGGTCCTTCTTCAGCAGGTTGTTCTTCTTCGCATAATCGTTCAGCGTGCGCGTGAGCGCCGCCTTGAAGCCGGTGAGGTGCGTCCCGCCTTCGTGCGTGTTGATGTTGTTGACGAAGGTGAACGTGCTCTCGTTGTACCCCTGGTCGTACTGGAGGGCGAGCTCGATCTCCGCTTCCTCCCGCACGGCCTCGATGTAGACGGGCTTCGGGTGCAGCGCCTGGCGGGTGCCCCGGAGGTACTCGACGAACTCCATGATCCCGCCGTCGTACTTGTACTCCTCGGTCTTGGGCTCTGCGCCCCCGTCCACGCGCTCGTCGGTCAGCGTGATCAGGAGCCCCTTGTTGAGGAACGCCATCTCGCGCAGCCGGCTCGCCAGTGTCTCGAAGCTGAAACGCAGCTCCGTCATGATCTCGGGGTCCGGCTTGAACGAGATGCACGTGCCGCTCTCGCCCTTCTTCACCTTCCCCACCGTGGCCAGGTCCGTCTTCTTCAGACCCTTGGAATACCGCTGCCGGTAGACCTCCCCATCCCGCCGGATCTCCACTTCCAGCCACTCGCTCAGCGCGTTCACCACGCTCACGCCCACGCCGTGCAGCCCGCCGGACACCTTGTACGTGGTCCGGTCGAACTTCCCGCCGGCGTGCAGCGTGGTCATGGCGAGCTCCACGCCCGGCACACCCTCCGTGGGGTGGATGTCTACGGGAATGCCGCGGCCGTCGTCCACCACGGTCACCGAATCGTCCTGCCGCAGGATCACGTCGATCCGCGTGCAGTACCCGGCCATCGCCTCGTCCACGGAGTTGTCCACCACCTCGTAGACCAGGTGGTGAAGCCCGCGAGCGGCGGTCGATCCGATGTACATGCCCGGGCGCTTCCGGACGGCCTCGAGACCCTTGAGGACCTGGATCTGACCGGCCGTGTAGTCGTTCTGATTCGGCTTCTTCGCCATGTTCACCCGATTCGATTCGTTCCCCTGTGCCACCGCTACCTGCCCCAACCATGAATGCTACCCGGGATGCCCCCGGATGTGCCCGCTTTTCAACGGCTTTCGCCCCTGCCACGGCCGTTCCAGCGAGGGCGCGGAAACCCCGGACCGGAGCCCGCCCCATCCTCGCCCTCGTCGCCAGCCATCACGAAGTGGATCCGGCGGATCCGGCCCCGCGACCGGCCCTCGTTCAGGCGACGCCGGACATCGGCTTCCATCATCCGCAACTCCATGAGCCAGGCGCTGGAGCGCACCGCCACCACGAGCACACCCTCCGAGACGTGCACCGGCTCGGCCACGGCGGCGATCCGATCGCCCACCCGCTCGGCCCAGTCATCCAGCGAGGCGGCCTCCTCCAGCCGCTCGCCCAGACCGCTCCGGGCGAGATAGCGGGCGAGCGCCTCGGAAACTTTCATGGGCCCCTTCTTCTTGCTCCCCTCGCTCATGCCGCCGCCACGATCTGGCCGGAGGCGATGCGCCAGCGGGGGAGCGTGCCCCGTCGCACTTCGACGTCCGAAGGCTTGGGCGCCGTCAGCACCACCTGCCCGGGCTGGTCCTCGAGGAGCGCCAGGACGCGCTCGGAGCGCCCGGGATCCAGCTCCGCGAAGATGTCGTCCAGCAGGATGATCGGCGCGTGCGTCCGCCCCTCCCGGATCGTCTCCGCCTCCACCAGCCGCAGGGAGATCGCCGCAGTCCGCTGCTGACCCCCGGAGCCGAAGTCGCGCAGGTCGCGGCCGGCGGCGTGGTCGTCGCGGATGAAGCCGAGATCATCGCGGTGCGGGCCCCGCAGCGTCACGCCCCGCTCGCGCTCGCGGGCCGCCAGCCGGTCCAGCGCCGCGCTCAGCTCGGTCCGGGCATCGGCGCCGGGCGCGAGCGGGCCCACGCTGGAGCGGTACTCGAGCCGCGCGGCCACCTCCCCGCCGATCCGCTCGTAGCGCTCCGCGAAGCCGTCCGCGTGCGATGCCACCCAGGCCGCCCGTGCCTCCATCACCTTGCCTCCCAGCTCCGCGACCGCCCCCGTCCACGGCTCGACCGCCGCCGTCCGCGCGCCCTCCTTGAGCAGCGCGTTCCGCTGCCGGAGCGCGTGCCGGTACCGCTGGAGCGCCGTCATGTAGCCCCGAACGTTCAGCGACAGCAGGATGTCCAGGAACCGCCGCCGCTCCGCCGGCGAGCCCGAGACGATGGACACGTCCGACGGCGAGAACACCACCATTCCCACCCTGCCCACCGCGTCACCCAGCCGCTCCGGCTCGGCCCCGTCGATGGTCACCCGCTTCTTCCGGCGACGGCGATCGTACGCGGCGGCGATCTCCAGCTCCCGCCCCGACCCCCGCTCCTGGAAGCGGCCACGGACGTGGAACGTGTCCTCCCCGAAGCGCGCGAGCTGGTCGTCCTGCGCGCCCCGGAACGAGCGGAAGATCTCGAGATAGTAGAGGGCTTCGACGAGATTGGTCTTCCCGGACCCGTTGGGCCCGATGACCGCCGCCCCGGTGGGCGGGAACACCAGGTCCAGGTCCGGAAAGTTCCGGAACTGGCGCAGACGGAGCTCACGACAGACCAGCTCGGGTGGGGCCTCCATGTGTGGAAAACCTATCACGCGTGCGCGCGCGCGGCAACTCGCGGCCACTCGCCGGCCCCGGCGTGCGCCAGCGCCAAGGCCGGGCCCCGCGGCCCCGCTTCCCGCTCTGCCTACTTCCCCCTGAACTCGGCCGAGCGCTTCTCCAGAAACGCGCCCATCCCCTCCCGCATGTCCTCCGTGGAAGCGAGCAGTCCGAACAGGTGCGACTCCAGGCCCAATCCCTCGTCGATCCCCGTCTCCAGGCTGCGGTCCACCGCCTCCAGTGCGAAGCGGAGCGCGATGGGGCCGTTCTTCAGGATGCTGTCCAGCAGCGCTTCGGCGACGATCCGAACCTGGTCGTGCGCCACCACCTTGTTCACCAGGCCGATCTCGTAGGCGCGCTGCGCATCGATCATCTCGCCCGTGAGGACCATTTCCAGTGCCCGGCCCCGTCCCACGATCCGCGGGAGCCGCACCGTTCCGCCGTAGCCCGGGATGATCCCCAGCTTCACTTCCGGCAGCCCGAAGCGCGCTTTCTCACCGGCGATCCGGAGGTGGCAGGAAAGCGCCAGCTCCATCCCGCCACCCAGCGCGTAGCCGTTCACCGCCGCCACCACCGGCTTGCCCATCCGCTCCAGGCGCCGGAAGGCGCTCTGCCCCTGGCGCGACACGCCGATCCCGCCAATGGAATCCATTTTCGCCAGCTCGGCGATGTCGGCGCCGGCGACGAACGCCTTCTCCCCCTCGCCCGTCACCACCACTCCGCCCACGCCGTCATCCGCTTCCACCTCGCGGAACGCCGCGTCCAGCTCGTCGATGGTTTCCGCGTTCAGCGCGTTCAGCTTGTCCGGACGCGAAACGACGATGGTGGCCCGCCGCTCCGCCCGCTCCACCCGGATGTTCTTGTAGTCGGCCATGGTTCGCTCGATTCTGGGGTTGATGACGGCGGGAATATAGACCTCCGCGGCATCGCTCTCAAACGTGCCACGCCGGGATCGCGGCGTCCGCGGAGACGCGGAGATCGCGGAGAACATCAACAGCGGTCCACGCGGAGACGCGGAGATCGCGGAGAACATCAACAGCGGTCCACGCGGAGACGCGGAGATCGCGGAGAACATCAACAGCGGTCCACGCGGAGACGCGGAGATCGCGGAGGGCCTGCCGGGCGGGGCCGGGAGAGCTGCCCGGAACGCTGGGGGGCAATATCAGAAGAATCGGGCGTCGGCGCCGGGCCGGGCGCCGCCCCGGCGGCTGCCACACACGCGGGCCTCTCTCCGCGCTCTCCGCGGCTTCGCGTGCCCGGTGTTCTTCGCTTCCTTCGCGCCGTCCGCTTCCTTCGCGCCGTCGCTTGCTCCGCGCACTCTGGCTCAGCGCTCGCCCGCCGTCCCGCGCACCACGCCCTCGACGAGCCGCTCCGGGTCGAACCAGCGCCGCGTGGCCTCCTGCACGTGCTCCCGGGTGACGCCGCGGATCCGCGACTCGAGTTCCCGGATCTCCTCGAGGCCGCCACCGAGCATGAGGGCGGCGGCGAGCTCGCTCAGCTGCGCAGCGTTGCTCTGAGTGCGGATCTGCCAGGAGCCGACCGTGTAGCGCCGCGCGCGCTCCAGCTCGTCCTCCGTGGGGGGGTCATCCCGCAGGCGGAGCAGCTCGGAGAGAAGCGCCTCCCGGGCCTCGTCGCCCCGGTCCCTGGCGGATGCGATGTAGCCCACGAACGCCCCGGCCTGGCGACGCACGAGCGGGTAGGCGGTGACGGTGTACGCCAGGGAGCGGCGGCTCCGCAGCTCCTCGAACAGTCGGTTGCCGAGCCCGCTGACGGCGTTCGACAGCACTTCCATCACGGGCCGGTCTTCGTGCCCGCGGGACGGCCCGGGGAACGCCAGGGCGCGCGCGGTCTGGGCCCGCTCGCGCGTGGTGGCCCGGATGACGGGGCGGGCGGGCCAGGCCGGCTCGGGCTCGAGCGTTCGGACGGTCCGGGTGGGCGTGCCCACGTGGGCGGAGACAACGTCCGCCACCTGTTCGGGCGCCACATCGCCCACCACGAAGATCCAGGGCTCCGCGAGCTCTTCCGCGTGCCAGCGTCGCAGCGGCTCCGGGCCGAGGCGGGCCACGGCCTCGGCGACCTCTTCGGGCGAGCGGCCGTACGGGTGGCCGGCGAACGCGGCCGAGAGCATGAGCCGGAGCGGGTAGCGGTACATGTCGTCCCGCAGCCGCTCGAGATCCGCCAGCACCATGTCGCGCTCCCGCTCCACTTCCGCGTCCGGGAACGACGGGTGCAGCGCCACGTCCGCCAGGAGGGCGAAACCCTCCCGGAAATGCTCCGCCGGTACCGTCAGCTCCCAGGAGAGGAGGTCGGCGCCGGCCGAAGCCGCAATGCTGCCACCGAGCCGCTCGGTTTCCAGCGCGATCCGCTCGGCGCTCCGCGTGGCCGTCCCCTTCACGGAGGTGCGCATCACCAGGCCTGTGATCCCTGCCACGTCCGGCGTCTCGTGCAGCACGCCGCCCCGTCGGGCCAGCGCCATCGACACGAGCGGCGCGTGCGAGCGCGGCTTGACCACGAGGCGGCCGCCCTCCAGCGGATACTGCACCACGCCATCGACAGTCTCCGGCGAGCCCAGGACCATGGGTGCGGCCAGCGGCGGTGCGGTGCCGGTGCCGGTGGAGACGGCCGCCCACGCCCCGGAGGGTGCGGCCCCGGCGAGGGCGGGTACGAGCCCGTCGTCGCCCCAGTCCAGCGCGTCGGCGCCGTCGGGGCGGTAGACCAGGGCGGTCATGCGGTCGGGCGCCAGGTACCGTGCGGCGGCGGCGCCGACCTGGTCCACCTCGATCCCGCGGAGGCGATCCAGGTAGCCGCCGGCCTTGCGCCAGTCCCCCAGCGCCTGCCATTCGGCCAGCAGATTGGCCTGGCCCTCGGCCGTTTCCAGCCGCCGCAGGAGCCTCGCCTCCAGCAGCGTCTGCACACGCTCGAGCTCCCCCCGCCCCGCGTCGCCGGTGCGCACGCGCTCCACTTCACCCCACGCGGCCCGGAGCGCATCGGCCGTCCGCCCCGCTTCGCACTCCAGCCCGATGCCGAAGACGCCGATGTCCGCGGGCGTGTAGTTGTACGCGTCCACGCTGGAAGCCAGACCGCGCTCGCGCACGCCGCGGTAGAGGCGGGAGGCTCTCCCCTGTCCCAGCAGGACGCCGAGCACGTCCAGGGCCGGGGTGTCCTCGTGCAGCTCGCCCGGGGAACGCCAGCCCAGCTCCACGTACGTGTGAGCGATGTCGCCGCTCAGCTCCCGCAGCCGCGGCCCGGTCCGGGGTGGCTCGGAATGCTCCACCCGGTCCGGCGCCCCCGGCGGCAGCCCGGCATAGAGCGTCTCCACGCGGTCGATAATGCGAGGAGGATCGACGTCGCCGGAAACCACCAGCGTGATGTTCCCGGCACGGTACATGGACCGGTAGTAGTCGAAGACCTGCGCCCGCTCGAGCCGCTCCAGCCCCTCCTCCGTCCCCATTCGCCAGCGCCGGATCGGGTGCACGTCGAACATGGCCTCGTACAGCTTCTCCGTGGCCATGGCACCGGGGTTGTCGTACTTCCGGTTCACTTCCTCGATGATCACGAGCAGCTCCTTCCGGAGCTCTTCCTCGTCGATCTGGGAGTGGATCAGCGCGTCCGCCTGGATGTCCAGACCCATGTCCACGGCCGCCGCCGGCAGCACCGTGTAATACGACGTGTGGTCGTAGATCGTCCCCGCGTTCAGGTACCCGCCCGCCCCCTTCGTCGCCCGGGCGATCTCCCCCACCCCGCGCCGCTCCGTCCCCTTGAAGAACATGTGCTCCAGCACGTGGCTGATCCCCACCAGCTCGTCCGGCTCGTCGAAGTAGCCGGCGCGCACGTGGGTCACGATGGCCACCACGGGCGCCGCGTGCACTTCGCGCACGAGGAGCGTGAGGCCATTTTCGAGTCGATGCTCGACGGGTCGGATGCGATCCAGCAGCTCGGTTCCGGTCATGGGCTCCATCCGGGCATGAACTTTTCGTGCCGTTGCGCACGGCCGGCAATGGCCCGCAATCTGATCACGGGACGCGTGACCACAACCCTGGAGACCGAAAACGTGCTCGTCTACCTGAACCGTGAATACATCCCGCTGGAGGAGGCCAGAGTGTCCGTGCAGGACCGCGGCTTCCTCCTGGCCGACGGCGTCTACGAGGTCATCCGGATCTACGCCGGCCGGGCACACGAGCCGGAAAAGCACTTCGAGCGGATGCGGAACGGCCTGACTGCCCTCGACATCGACGTCCGTTCCCTCCGGCAGGTCGAGACCGCCGCATACCGCCTCATGCGTGAGAACGGGATCGAGGGTGCGGGGGCCATATACGCACAGGTCACCCGGGGCGCGGCACCACGAAGCCATGCGTTCCCGCCGGAAGGGACCCCGCCCACCGTGTACGTCAGGGTCTACCCCTACACGCCGTATCCGGAGACGCTCTGGGAAGATGGCGCGGACGCCATCACGGTTCCGGACAACCGCTGGGCACGCTGCGATATCAAGTCCATCGCGCTCCTGCCCAACGTCCTGGCGAATCAGGCGGCCCATGCCGCCGACGCTTTCGAGGCACTCTTCGTCAGGGACGGCGTGATCACCGAAGGATCCCACTCCAACGTGTGGGCCGTGCGCGCTGGGACGCTGATCACGTACCCTTCCTGCAACTACATCCTGTCCGGCATCACGCGCGCCCGGGTGTTCGAGCTGGCACACGACCTCGGGATCCCCGCGCAGGAGGCCCCGGTCTTCGCCCACGAGCTCGACCGCGTCGACGAGGTCTTCCTGTCCGGAACCACCACGGAGATCATGCCGGTCGTGCGCGTGGACGGACGGGAGATCGTGGACGGACAGCCCGGGCCCCTCACCTCCAAGCTCCGTGACGCGTTCCGGGCCAGCCTGCCCCGGTAGCCGGCCGCCCGAACGGTCGGCGGCGACTGTCGGCTGCCCGGCCGCCCCACGCGGGCGGGGGCGTCCGCCCGGGGCTTCCCGACGTGCCATGGATCCGCCCGGCTACCCGCGCCACCTTGCCGGAGCCGCCCGGGCGGCCTAGCGTTGGGAAGCGCCGGCCCGCCCGGCTCACGTACACCTCCACGCCAGTTGCCAACGAATGAGCCGTTCCCTGAACAAAGTCATGCTGATCGGGAATGTCGGAGCGGAGCCGGAGATCCGGTCCACCGCGTCCGGCACCCGCGTGGCCAAGCTGTCGCTGGCCACCAACCGCACGTTCCCCGACCGCTCCGGCCAGCAGCAGGAGAAGACGGAGTGGCACCGCCTCACGTTCTTCGGCAAGATCGTCGACGTGATCGAGCGGTACGTCCACAAGGGTGACCGCCTCTACGTCGAGGGCCGGATCGAGTACTCCCAGACCCAGGACGAGCAGGGCAACGTCAAGTACTGGACCGATATCGTGGTCAACGACATGGTCATGCTCGGAGCCGGCGGCGGCGGCGGCGAGGCCGCCGGCGGCTATGGAGGCGGCGGAGGCGGCGGGGGCGGCGGCGGGTTCTCCGGTGGGGGCGGCCAGGGTCGCGACCAGGAGCCCTCCGGCGGCAGCCCCTTCGACCAGGACGACGACCTGCCCTTCTGAGGCAGGCCGGATCCCGGATCAGCCGGATTCCGGAGCGTCTCCGGGGCGAGGATCGCCTCGATCACCTCCGGAATCCGCCGGGGCTTCGTCGTACTTCTCCCATTCGGCCCGGACCCTCCGGGCATCCGCGGGTCTCCCGAGTGCCTCGTAGTCCGTCGCCAGGTCCTGCCTGGCCGCCTGCAGCCAGCTGACCGAGGGATCGGTCTTCCCATGCAGGATCTCGTAGCCCGCCCTGGACTCCCGCTCCGCCTCCTTCCACCGGTCCTGCCGGAGGAGCGCGCGGCCGAGCTTGATCCTGGCGATTCCGGTGTTCATGTCTTCCGGCGAGAGCCTGTTCGTGAAGATGCGAACGGCCTCCCTGAACAGCCGCTCCGCCCCCGTGGCGGCGGGCCGCGCCTTCCTACGGCCGGCTCAGCCGCTTCCTCGCCGCGGCCTCATCCGGCGGCAGCGCGTCGGGCGACGACGCGACCAGCAGCTCTCCGGGCGCGAACGTCCGGATCTCCGGGTCCCCGTCCAGCTGGACTTCCACCTTGTGCGGGAAGTACTGCGAGTTCTCCACCACCATTCCCTTCCGCCCCACCAGCCGGGGGTCGGCTGGGAAGCGGCCGCGCGTCACTTCCACCCGCGAGCCCACCGGGATCACCGATCGTTCCGTAATCGCCATTGCCACTCCTCGTCCGTTGCCGTGGAGCCGAAGGATGGCGCAAGGCGGCATGCACCCGCAACCCGGCGGCCCCACCGCCACCGACCACCACACGGCCTGCTGTTGCCGACCTTCGCCGCCCTCGTGCCTCCGCTTGCCGCAGCCGCCGGGCCGCCACTATCTTCGCTTCCCCGAACCCGACTCCGAGGCCAGGACATGCAGGAAACACGCAACATCTCCCGCGGGGTAGCCACCATCCCCGGCTTCATCATCGGCGTGCTGTGGCTCGCCATGGCCGCGACAACCATCTGGAGCTCCGCACGCGGATACGCCAACGGACGCCCCGACTGGGGCCTCGGATGGGCGATCGTGGGGTTCTTCCTCGCCGCCGCCGGCCTCTCCGCCCTGGTCGGCACCTGGTGGCACAACTTCCGGGTGGCACGCCGCGACCACTAGCAGCCGGCTGGCCCCGGTCAGCCCCACCTACCCGCCCGGCGTCACGTCCTTCCAGAACCCGAGCATCTCCGCATCGTATCGAGCCGGCGACGCCACGTACGCGACCCGCCATTCCTCGAATTCCGGGAGCGACATCCGCTGCAGCAGCGACTCCGTCGCACGCTGCACCAGCACGCGGTAGCTCTCGTCGGCAGGATGCGGCGGAGAAGGCGGCGGACCCGACGGCTCGGCACCGCCTTCCGGCCGCGCAAGCGTATAGATCTCTTCAGGGCTCAGATCGAGAAAACGCTCCGCCACCCGGGCTGAACACCAGTCCAGGTACTTCGCTCGCAGCGTCCGCTCCCCAGCTCCATCCATTCGGTCCGCCGATGCTCGGGATCACCGCTCCAACGCCCCAAGCCTAGAGCGGCGCCCGGATGCCCGTCAATACCGAGACTCCGATGGCGCCCCCAGACGCGGCTCACGCGCCACCAGGTGATCGAAAATCGCCCGGCGCATCAAGCCGTACGCCACGATCCGACTCAGAACGTCCGGATCGCTCTCCTTCACTCGCTCCGCCTCATCGGCGAGCGACTGCGGCAGGCGTATGCGAAGATCGATCGCACAGGTGTCCGTCATTGGATGAGCCCCGGTGGGTCGTTGTGGAAAACTTGTTGAAAGCTTGCGGAAAAATCGGTCTTTCGATCCCTACGCCAGCCTTTCGGACGCTTTCGCGGCTTCTCGCCTCGAAGGACTGCGAAGATACCCCGCTCCCGCCCGGCCGTCAAGGCTTTCGTGGAACCCCCCGTGGCCCTTGGACTTACCGCTATGTCGTTGATACATAACAACTTACACGAAACGGCAGAATCCGGGTTTTTGCCATTTTCGGCCCCCGTCCGATGAGTGGAAACGCGTGGTTTGCTGGTGCGGATCTGTTGCCATTGCGGTACATCCGCCAGCCTTGAGGTCTGAAAATGCCGCCGCCCGCCCCTCCGTAAACGTCTGTTTTTGGGGGTGGATAAGTCGCGCCCGCGCTTGACCGTGACTCGGGCGCGCGCTACGCTGTCCCCGTGTTGAATCCCGAGGAACGCCAGAGTGGCGAAACGTCGCGAGCGGTGCCGCGCGAAGGGTGTCGGGAGCGGGCGCGTCGGCGCTCGTTCTGTTTCCTGGAGCGGGGTGGCGAGCGCTGGGCGGTGTTCCTGGCCACGTACGCGGGGGAGGACGGGCGGTGGCGCGGGTACTTCACCTTCCGGACGGGGGCGGCGGGGCTGGAGGGGCAGGAGATCCGGACCACGGACCTGTTCCTGGAGAATGGCGAAGCGGATGTGGATGCGCGGGCGCGGGGACTCGGGAGGCCGCTGCTCGCGTCGCTCCTGGAGTCGGCGCTGCACACACACGAGCGTCGGCACGGGGTTTCGGCCGACGACCGCCGCTGGTTCCGGCGGCTGCTGGCGAAGCGGTCGGAAGCCATCGTCTCGCCTCTGGGTCAGGCGCCGGAGCCCACGCTGGCGCACCTGCGGTCGCTGTACGACTCGTACCGGATCGATCAGGTTTCTCACCTGATCGCGCTCGTGGAGCCGGCCAGCTTCCGGGAGCTGGTGGACCGGGTGCTGGACGGCCGCCAGATCGACTTTCGGGCGAGCGATCGGCTGCAGCTCGCCATGCTGGTGGTGCAGGAGCTCGAGCGTCGGCTGCCGCTGCCGCCGCTGGAGGTCTGGGCCGAGGACTACATGGCGCATCCCGAAGTCTACCAGCGCTACAGCCACGAGCTGCACCGGGGTCAAAGCACCCCCGATTGAGGGCGACGGAGGCGGCGCTCCCGCGCCCCGGGCAGAAGAGCCACCAGGTTCCCCACCCGCCTTGCAGGCCGATGAAGCGGTGACCCGATTCCCTCACCCTCCCCAGAACCCGAGCGCCTGCCCCAGCAGCTGGATAAGGATGAGCGCGATGGCGGTGGGGCAGATGAAGCGGATCAGGAAGACCCAGAGCCTGCCGAGCGGGAACTTCCCGTCGTTCGCCCGCACCTCTTCCCCCGCTTTCCGGACGCCCCAGACCCAGGCGATGAAGAGGCTGATCAGGAGAGCGCCGAGCACCAGCGAGTACTGGCCGAAGATGGTGAACAGCAGCGAGAGGAAGTCCATCCCGACGCCTGGGAGGTGACTGAGGGCCGGCACTGCGCCGTTGGCCAGCGCGCTGGGGATGCCGAGGAGGAAAGCCGCGCCGCCGATGATGAAGGCGGCCTTCTTCCGTGGTATGGCGCGTTCGTCAATGAGCCAGGCCGAGGCCACCTCGAGGAGCGAAACGCTGGACGTGAGCGCGGCGATGGCGAGCAGGACGAAGAAGAGCGTGCCGAAGACGATGCCACCGATGGGCGCGGGGGGAATGGATCCGAGAAGCGAAGTCAGGACGACGAAGACCATGCCCGGGCCGCCTTCGCCGGGGTTGAGGCCGGCGGAGAAGAGGGTCGGGAAGATGATGAGCCCGGCCATGAACGCGATGAGGGTGTCGAACGCGGTCACCCACGCGGCGGAGCTGACCAGATCGTCGGTCTTCGAGATGTAGGAGCCGTAGGTGATCATGGCCCCCATCCCGAGGCTGAGGCTGAAGAACGCCTGGCCGATGGCGGCGAGGATGACGTGGAACGTGATCTTGCTGAAATCCGGCTTGAGGTAGAACTCCAGCCCATCGACGGCGTGCGGGAGCGTGACGGCGCGGAACACGAGGGCGAGAAGGATGAAGAAGAGCGCGGGCATGAGGACCTTGGTCCAGCGCTCGATCCCGTCGCGGACGCCGCCGATCACGACGAGGATCGTGAGCACCATGAAGACCATGTGCCAGCCGATGGCCGGCAGCCAGTCGCCCGCCACGTGTCCGAAGATGACCGTCGTGTCCGTGTGCGCGCTGAACGTTCCGGTCGCGGCCTTGATGATGTAGGCCAGCGTCCAGCCGGCGATGACGGAGTAGAAGCTGAGGATGACCACGCCCGTGAGGACTCCCAGTCCTCCCACCGCCACCCACGCGGTCCCGGGGGCGAGTGCGCGGAAGGCGCCCACGGGATTGCGCTGCGTTCGCCGCCCGATGATGAGCTCCGCCAGCATGACGGGAGCGCCGATGAAGGCGACTGCGAGGAGATAGATGACCAGGAACGCGGCGCCACCGTTCTGGCCGGCGACGGTGGGGAAGCCCCAGATGTTGCCGAGCCCGATCGCGCTGCCGGCGGCTGCCAGGATGAAGGCGAGCTTCGAGCCCCAGTGATCGCGGGGCGCGGGCGTCGTGACCGTGGTTTCCATTTCGACTCGTTGGAGAGGGTGGTCGCGCCGGGGCCGGGCGGGCCCGTGTCGCAGGTCTGCGTCGTCGCTACGAGCTGTGGGCGGCGGAATCGCGCGAATCTTTCACGGGCGCCGCGGCACCGCAAGGTGACCGCGGCCATCGCGGGCTGCCATCGCGCGGGCCGTGCCTGCCGGGACCGCCTGGGCTGCCCTCGGCTTTGCGTGGGAGATCAGGAGCCCGGGTTCATGGCAACGGGCGCCTCTCCGGAGTAGTCGTAGAACCCGCGCCCGGATTTGCGGCCGAAATAGCCGAGCGCGACCATGCGTCGGAGCAGCGGTGGCGGTGCGAACCGGGTTTCCGCGTATTCGACGAACATGATCTCGGCGATCCGGAAGAGAGTATCGATGCCGACGAAGTCGGAGAGGGTGAATGGCCCCATGGGGTGGCCGGTCCCGAGCATCATGCCCCTGTCGATGTCCTCGATGCTGCCGAGCCCCTGTTCGAGCGCGCGGATCGCGTCCAGCATATAGGGCACGAGCAGCCGGTTCACGATGAACCCGGAAGCGTCCTTCGCCTCGATGGCCGTCTTGCCCAGCGATCCCACGAACTCGCGAGCGGTCCGGTAGGCGTCCTCGCCCGTGGCGATCGTCCGGACCACCTCCACGAGCTTCATGACGGGGACCGGGTTGAAGAAGTGCAGCCCGAGGAACCGGTCCGGGCGAGCCGTTGCGGCCGCCATCTCCGTCACCGTCAGGGAGCTGGTGTTCGTGGCGAAGATGGTCTCCGGGCCGCACAGGTCATCCAGGCGCGCGAAGAGCTCCTTCTTCGCGTCCAGGTTCTCCACGATGGCCTCGATCACCAGGTCAGCATCGCGCAGATCCTCCAGCTCCGTGGTTCCACGGATCCGGTCCATCGCCGCGTCCCGCGCCGCGGCCTCCAGCTTCCCTTTCTCCACCGCGCGATCCACGCTCCTGCGGATGCGGCCCAGCGCCTTCTCGACCAGGTCGCCGCTGACTTCCCGCACCACGGTCTCGTAGCCCGACTTCGCGCACACTTCCGCGATGCCGCTGCCCATCAGGCCGCCGCCCACGACGGCCACTCTGCTGATCGCCATCTCGCCTCCGGGATTCGATTCGGGTGGCGCGCTCGAACGCGCGCACTGGGTGCCTGTCGAGAGTGGACAATATGCGCGGGCGGGCGGGCGCCCGCGAGCGCGGAGCCGCGTCAGCCCTTCAGCGTGCCCGTGATCCGGGAGCGGAGGCTCCGCAGCCAGGGGGCGGGGGGCGGGTCGAGCCTGCGTCCGCCCTCCAGCCGGTCCAGCAGTCCCGCGATCTCCAGCCTCGCCGCATCGAGGCGGCTGCGGAAGCGGTGTCGGGCGACGACGATCCCGCTCGTTACACTGGCCGCGAACGCGCTCGCTCCAGCGGCCACCCCGGCGGCGTACGCGGCGGTGTCGCCGGCGCTGGCGAGGAACAGGTGCCCCACGGGGAAGAACACCCCGGCCGCCAGCGGGAGCCCGATGAGGGCGCCGCCCGCGATGCCGCGGGTGACGGCATGCCTGCGGTGATGGCCCACGTCCAGCTCGAGCCGGACGTGGCTCTCGTTGGACGGCATGGGCCGCACTTCCACGAGCACGCGCCGGCTCCGGGCGATCTGCCACTGCCCCTGCCGCCGCCGGACGGCGCGGGCCACGTTGGAGATGGCGTCATCGGCCTGCGTGAACGCCGCCTTGCCCCCCTGGCGGCGAAGGACCTGGAGGAACTCCCGGGTGACCAGGTATTCCTCCAGCCGGTCCATGACCTCGGCCGGGACACCCCGGACCACCCGGGTGCCCTGCACATGCTCGGGGCCGTACCACCGGTCCACCAGTCCCGTTTCGCCGCGGTCGGGCGGGAGCTCGTACAGCGCCTGGCGAACATACCGGCCGGGGAGCCCCAGCTCATCGGCCACGCGCAGGACCTCGGCCTCGCTCAGGCGGTCGTCGCCTTCCGCGTCGCTGGTGTACAGCTCCGCGGCCCGACGGATGACCAGCGGGAGCTGCCGCCGCGTGATCTCCTCGCCCGGCTCGCGGGGCGAGGAGTCCTCAGGCGTGTCCCGGGATGGATGGTCGCGCGCCATGCAACCCGGCGTCAGCGCTCCAGGCGCTCATCGAGGGTGAGCAGGCCCGCGGGCTCGTGCTCGACCGTGGAGCCGGGCAGCTGTGCGGGCCCCTCGTCGTCCGGCTCCACACCACTGTCCTCCTCCTCGTCGGGCTCCTCTTCATCATCCGCCGCGGCGAGGGTCTTCGCGGCTTTCTCCAGCATCGGCCGGAACAGCTCGATGGGCAGTGGGAAGAGTGTGGTGGAGTTGTTCTCGGCCGCGATTTCGGTCACCGTCTGGAGGAAGCGGAGGGAGATCGATGCCGGGTGCTGGGACATGATCCTGGCGGCCTGCGACAGCTTCCTGGACGCCTGGAGCTCGCCCTCCGCGTTGATCACCTTGGCGCGTCGATCGCGCTCGGCCTCGGCCTGGCGAGCCATGGCGCGCTTCATTTCCTGGGGCAGATCAATGTCCTTGACCTCGACGGCGGACACGTCGATCCCCCAGGTATCCGTGCCCTCGTCGATGTGGTCGCGCAGGATCTTGTTGATCCGCTCCCGCTCCGCCAGGAGCTCGTCCAGCTCCACCTGCCCCACCACGCTGCGCAGCGTGGTCTGCGCCAGCTGGCTGGTGGCGAACAGGTAGTCTTCGATCTCGACGATCGCCTTCACCGGATCGCTCACCCGGAAGTAGACCACGGCGTTCACCTTCACCGACACGTTGTCTCGCGTGATGACGTCCTGCGGCGGGATGTCCATGGCCACGATTCGCAGCGGCACTTTCACCATCCGCTCGAGACCGAACGGCCAGAGAACGATCAGTCCGGGGCCCCGCGGCAGCCGGAGCCGACCGAGCCGGAAGACCACCGCCCGCTCATACTCCCGCAGGACGCGCAGCATCATGCCGGCGAAAACGACCAACGCCCCGGCCGCAGCAATCAGGATCTGGATCATGGACCTGCTCCTTTACTCAGTGCAGTGCCTCCACCACCACCGCCATGCCCTGCCCGCCGCCGATGCAGGCGGACCCCAGGGCGAACCGCCCTCCCGTCCGGCGCAGCTCGTGGATGAGGTGAACGGTGATGCGTGCGCCCGAGGCGGCCAGCGGGTGCGTGAGGGCGATGGCACCGCCGTTCACGTTCGTCTTCTCCATGTCGAGCCCCAGCTCCTTCACCACGGCCGCCACCTGCGGTGCGAACGCCTCGTTCACTTCTACGAGATCCATCTCGGCCAGCGTCAAGCCGGCCGCTTGCAGCGCTTTCCGGGCGGCCGGGACCGGGCCGATGCCCATGATCTCCGGATCGACGCCCGCCACTCCCCACGAAACCAGCCGCGCCAGCGGCTTCAGTCCCTTCCCTTCCGCCCACGCACGGCTGGCCACGACCACGGCCGCCGCCCCGTCCCCGATGCCGCTGGCGTTCCCCGCCGTGACCAGGCCGTCCTTCTTGAAGTACGGCCGGAGCTTCCCCAGCGCCTCCATGGTGGTCTCCGGCCGCATGTGCTCGTCGATGCGGAACTCCACCGGACCCTTTCGCGTCTCCACGCTCACGGGCACCACTTCCGCGTCGAACCGCCCCTCGTCCCAGCCCCGCTTCGCGCGCTGCTGGGATTCGAACGCGATCCGATCCGCTTCCTCCCGTGTCACGTCGTACCGGCCGGCGAGCTCTTCGGCCGTCTGGGCCATGGACAGGCCGCAGTGCGTGTCCGTCAGCGATTCCCACAGCATGTCCTCGAAGAAGCCGCCCGCCTCACCCAGCCGGAGCGAGCCGAAGCGCGCCCCGCGCACCACGTGCGGCGCCTGGCTCATGGACTCCGTCCCTCCGGCCAGGCAGACATCCGCCTGACCCAGCATGATCTCCTGCGCCGCGCTCACGGCCGCCTGGAACCCGCTGCCGCACAAACGATTGACGGTCAGGGCGGGCACCTCCGTCGGTACACCCGATTCCAGCCCCACGTGCCTCGCCAGGTAGATGGCGTCCGCCGACGTCTGGAGGGCGTTGCCGAAAATGACATGGTCGATCTCACCCGGGGCCACTCCCGCTTCATCCAGCGCCGACTTCGCGGCCAGCGCGCCCAGCTGGGTCGCGGTGAAGCCCTTGAGCGCACCGCCGAAGGTGCCGAACGGAGTGCGGCGGCCGGAAAGGAAGACGATGTCGGTGTCGTGGCCCTGGGTTCCCATGAGACTCCCGGTGGTGAGGTTGGATGCGCCGGCGCCAGCGCGGATTTGCCGTGAAGGAAACCTACTGCAGTGGCCCCGCGGTGGCCACGCGCGGGCTACGGCATGTCTTACCGGAGGACCTCGCGGCAGAGCCACTCCCCGACTTCCGCGGTGCTCAGCTTCCCTCCCAGGTCCCGCGTTGTGGCGCCACTGCGGATCGCGGCGTCGACAGCCGCCTCGATCCGGCGGGCGGCGGCGCCGGCGCCGAGGTGATCGAGCATCAGGGCGGCGGTGAGCACCGCCGCAATGGGGTTGGCGATCCCCTGCCCGGCAATGTCGGGCGCGGACCCGTGAACGGGCTCGAACAGTCCGATCCGGCCGGGGTGCAGGTTCGCGGAGGGCGCCAGGCCGAGGCCGCCCACGAGGCCGGCGGCGAGATCGCTGATGATGTCGCCGAAGAGGTTCGAGGTGACGATCACCTGGTAGCGCGCCGGATGGAGGACCAGGTCCATGGCCAGGGCGTCAATGTACATGGCGCTCCGTTCCACGTCCGGGAACTCCGCGCCGACTTCGGCGAACACACGTCGCCAGAGCTGACCACTGTGGCGCATGGCGTTGGACTTGTCGGCGAGCGTCAGGGAGCGCCCGCGGTCGGAAGCGTGCTGGAAGGCGGCGCGGATGATCCGTTCGACTCCCTTCCGCGTGCTCACGTCCTCCTCGAGGGCGACTTCGTCGGGCGTGCCACGCTTGAATACGCCGCCCATGCCCACGTAGCTGCCCTCGGTGTTCTCGCGGAAGACAACGAAGTCCAGATCGGCCGCGGCGGCGTCGCGCAGCGGCCCGCGCTGTCCCTCGATGAGGCGAACGGGCCGCAGGTTCACATAGAGGTCCAGCCGGAACCGCATCCCCAGCAGGATGTCGCGGGCGTGCTCGTTGCCGGGCACGCGTGGATCGCCGAGCGCGCCCAGGAGGATGGCGTCGTATGCCGAGCCGAGCTCCGCCATCTCCGCGTCGGTGATCGTGGCACCGGTCTGCAGGTACCGCTCGGCGCCCAGGTCCCACTCCACCAGCTCGAGACCGAGGGACATGTCCTCGTCCAGACAGCGGAGCACCCGGACGGCTTCAGCCGTGACTTCCTGCCCGATCCCATCGCCGGGGACGACCGCGATTCTCGCCATTGCTCATTCCTCACCGGGAACGCGGACGATGAGGACACCACGGGTGCCGTGGGCCACACACTGGAAGGGATACGATCCCGCAGGGGCGTCCCGCAGGACCACCACCCACGCCGACCCTTCCTCCACCAGCGGCGGTCCCCGCATCTGCATGCTCTCTTCCAGGAAGCGCATCGCCGCGGGCGACAGCTCGTCGCGTATGAACGCCACGGCGTGCGTCCGCCGGTCTCCGGCGATGAAGCGCACCGCGTCTCCCGGGGTCGCGCGCACCGTGTCGGGCACCAGCGTGTCATTGGCCTGCGCGCCGCCGATCCGCACGTCGTGCAGCGTCGTGCCGCTCCCGAGGTCGACGCTCGTCGAATCGTTCAGCTGCACCGATGCGCCCGGCTGCGTGCGGTCGCAGGCACCGCCGGAGAGGACGGCCAGCGCCGCCAGGGCGGAAATCAAAACGCCGGAGCGCCCCGGGGGCGCTCCGGCGTCAGTTCCGTGCTCAACCGCTCAGCCCTGGCCGAGCGACACGACGTATGCCGCAACGGCGTCCACCTGTTCATCGGTGAGATTCGCTCCGCCCATCGGCGGCATCGGACCGGGGTGGCTCACGGGCTGCGGCACGCCCGTCTTGATGATGTTCACGATCTCGTCGTAATTCCGCCCGGAGGTGTGGAGCCACTCGTTGTCGGTGAGGTCCGGCGCCAGCGCGGTGCCCTTGGCGTTCGGACCGTGGCACGCCACGCAGCCACCCTGACTGGTGAAGATTCGACGCCCCTGCGTCACCTGCTCCTGCGTGATGCCTTCCGGCAGGTTCGCAGCGGTCGGCGTGCCCTCCTCCGCGCCTGCCGCAGCCATGCCCGTGTCGGCAGCCGGCGTGGTGCTCTCCGGCGCTGCCGACGCCGCCTCACCACCGCCCTGATCGCCGCCGCCGCAGGCGGCCAGTCCGAAAGCCGCTACCGCGGCCAGTGCAAGCATGCTCGAACGCGTGGCGCGCATATGCGATTCACTTCTCCTGTTGTTCCGTATCCGGGGCACGGATCCCGTGCCGCAGTGCTGTCGATGGAAGCCGCGATAATAGAGGAAGCGGACCGACACCGTCAAGCTGGCGCAACCGCTTCAACCGCCCTCATCCCGGAGCGCGGCCTGTACGTCCGCGGGGGCCCGGGCCAGGGTGCTGTCCGCCCGCGGATCGCCGGCGGCGCGCTGGGCCCGGACCAGCGCCAGCCAGTTCGTCGCATCGTCCGGGGCCGCATCCACGGCCCGCTGGTACTGCTTCACCGCCATGGCTGAACGCCCCAGATCGACGAAGAGGTGCCCCAGCTCTCGCCGGACGTCCGCGTCTTCGGGCGCCGCGGCAACGGCCTTCTTCAGCGTGTTCGCGGCCGCTTCCGGATGACCCCGCCGCCGCTGGATGCGCGCCAGGTACAGAAGGGCGTCCACGTTGTCCGGAGCCGCGTTCACGGTCCTCTCGAACAGCACTTCGGCGCTGTCCAGGCGCCCCGCCCGGAACGCCGTGATCGCGGCATCCATGTCGCTCACCGGGCGGCGGAGGAGCACCCACCCGAAGCCCACCAGGACGACTATGGCAAGTGCGGCACCGAGCCATGCCATCCACCGGCCGATGCCCGGCGAGGCCGGAGGCCGGGCCGCCTCACCGGCCGCCTCGCCGGCCGTCGCTTCCGCAGGCGCGACGCGCGCCGGTGTCTCCGCGGTGGCCTCCAGCAAGAGCTCCTGCCGGACGCGGTGGACCGCCGCGAGGCCGACATCGGCGTCTGCGGGACGTGCTTCGCCAGCGCGGGCGCGCGCCACCACGCCGTCCATCTCGTGAAGCGTACCGGCGAGCCGAAGCGAGATGCGGTCGCGGGCGCGGAGGCTGCGGATCACGTCCCGGATCGGGAGCTGTTCGTCCGAAAGCGCACGAAGACGCTCGGCTTCCGGCGCATCCGGATCCAGACGCAGACGCAGCCGCAAGGCCTCCTGGATGGCCGCATGGACGCGTTCGAGCGCGGTCCCGAGCTCCTCCAGCGTGTGATAGCCCTGAAGGCGGCGGATGAAGTCCGCCGACTCATCGAGGGGCCGCAGCGGGCCCGATGGGTCCATAAACGCGATCAGCGTTCGATCTTCAGCAGTCCCGCGCGTGCATGGGCGAGGATGAACCCCTCGGCATCATCGGCCGGGACGCCCACACCGATCCGCACGCGGGTGTCCTCGGCCCAGCGACGCATGAACTGTGCAACACTCTCCCCGGCGCGTCCCGCCTGATCCCGGATCTGGCGCACGATCTCCAGCCAGGAGCCGTCGAACGCCGTCCCGTCCGGCAGGCGCACGCGGTGCCGGGCAGTGGTGTCGGAGCGAGCCGCGCCACCGCTCGCCCAGCTCTGCGGCTCCGGGAGCGGCTCCAACTCCATGGCCTCGACCTCCGCCAGCAGCTCATCCACCGGGTCGGCCGCCTCCTCCAGCTCGTCCAGGCGGGATTCCCAGATCATGAGCTCGGGATCATCGTCCCTGAGCCCGCCCACGCTCTTGTGCAGCTCGATCAGGCGCCAGACGGCCAGGGGATCCCAGTGCTCGGCGGGGGCGAGCGCCGCGAAGCCTTCCAGCGCGCCCTGCCAGTCACCCCTGTCGTACAGCAGGTGTGCCAGGTAGATCCGGGCCTCCACGTGGTCCGGGTTGAGCGCGAGCGCGGCCCTCAGCTCCCGGATTGCCGACTTGTCCTTCCCCATGCGATGGAGAACGAACCCCAGGCCGGCCGTGGCGTCTGCGCTGTCCGGCTGCACGTCGAGCGCGGCCTCGAATGCGTCCCGGGCCATCTCGTTCTGCTCGTCCCGATACAGCGCGCGGGCCATGGACATGAGCAGCTCCGGGTCTTCGCCACCGGGGCCGGAGCGGACGCGAGCGAAGAGCTCGGCGGCCTGCTGGCGGCGCCCGAAGCGCAGGAGCGTCTCGCCGAAGCCAACCATCCCGTCATCGTGCTCGGGGTCGAGCACCATGGCCTTCTCGAAGGCATGGAGGGCCCAGGCGAATTCTTCCCTGGCGAGGCGGGTGTAGCCGATGCCGACGTGGAGGTCGACGGAGTGGGGGTAAAGCCGGAGCCCTTCCTTCAGTACCTCGAGTGCTGCGTCGTAGTCACCGCGGTCGTAGAGCACGTGCGCACGTTCATCATACTCCTCGGAGTTGAGGAACGAGTCAGGCATAAACGGCGCCTCCGGTTCCGGGTTGTCTGACTGGGCGTTTAAGGAAGGACCGCCACGGCGGTCATTTCAATGTAAACGATCGGCAGATCGGGTGCTACCCTTGAGCGAGCCCCCGCGCGCCCGCCTCGACGGCAGTGATCACCCCCTCGGCGCGGCTACTCGTTTCCATAGTCCGTGACCGGGTAATCCACCACGGGGCGGGCCAGATCCTGCCAGTTCACGGGCAGCCCCTGCGCCTGGCGTTCGCGTGGCGTGGCATAGCGCTCGAACGGGCGGCCGTGGCGCCGGTTGAGGTAGAAGTCGATGGCGTTCATCAGGGGCCCGGACGCGGTGGTCCCGTGCTGCCCGTTGTATATGAGCATGGCAGCGACGATCTCCGGCTCCTTCCCCGGGACCGCGCCGGCGGCGACGAACCAGGCATGGTCAGCCCCGTGGGGGTTCTGCGCGGTTCCAGTCTTCCCGAAGGTGTCCCAGTGGTCCACGCGGCTGAGGTAGGCCGTGCCGCCGGGTGAGAGGACGCGTCGCATTCCCTTCCTGATGTTGCTGATCTCCTCGCGGCTGATGCCGAACTGATGCAGGAACTGCGTTGGCTCATCCGTCTGGACGAGCCGCGGGACCGGCATGCGGCCGTCGGGGCGGGCGAGGCCGCTGACCATCTGGACGATCTTGAGCGGCGTCAGGGTCACGGCGCCCTGGCCGATGGAGAGCGACATCACTTCGGGCGGCTGCGGCTTGTAGCCGAAGCGGTCCTCGAACCACTGGGCGTCCTTCGGGAAGATGGGCGCGATCTCGGACGGCAGATCGATCCCGGTCTTCTGCGCGAAGCCGAGCGCGCTCCCGCGCTTCATGAATTCCGTCAGCCCCAGCGCGATTCCCACCTGATAGAAGTAGACGTCGCAGGAGTTCTTGATGCCGCCGATCAGGTCGAAGCGCTGGCCGTGATTGGTCCAGCAGCGGGCGTAGCGCCCCTGGTACGTCATTCCGCCCGTGCAGGGGATGGGATCGACCCAGTCGGGGGTGATGGCTCCCGCCTCCAGCGCCATGGCCGCCACTTCCATCTTGAACGTGGAGCCCGGCGGCTGCGCGGCGCCGCCGGCGCGGTCGAGCAACGGCTTGGTCGGGTCCTCGCGGAGCGCGTTCCAGATCCGGCTCGGGATTCCGCCCGTGAACAGGTTGGGGTCGTAGGAAGGATTGCTGTAGTAGGCCAGCACTCCGCCCGTCCGCGGGTCCATGGCCACGAATGCGCCCTGCGCTTTCTCCATCCCGAGCTCGCGGGCCGTCTCCTGCAGCAGGAACGCACCGTACCGCTGGAGATCCAGGTCCAGGTACAGGTGCAGGTCCTGCCCGGGGATCGGCGGCACGCCCGCGCTTTCCGGGAGCATTCGCTTGATCCGGCCGCGGGCATCCACCTCCATGTACCGCAGTCCCGGATCCCCGCCCAGCGCGCGCTCATATTCCCGCTCCAGGCCCGCCTTCCCGATCCAGCGCCCCTGCCGATAGTCGGCGAACTCCGGCCGCTTCAGCTCCCCCTCGCTGATCTCCGCCACGTAGCCGATCAGGTGCGCCACCGCGGGGCCGGCCGGATAGTAGCGCTTCGGGTACTCGTGGAGGAACACGTCCGGGTAGTCCGTCCGGCGCTCCTCCAGCCGGGCCACCTGGTCGGGGTTGGCATCGGAGAGCACCACGAACGGGCGGTTCGGGGAAGCGCTGAATCGCTTGAACGCGGCCTCGACGTCGTCATCCGTGAGATCCAGCAGCGGTCGCAGCCGCTCGACCTGCGCCCGAAGCGAATCCATGGGCGCGGGCATGATCTGGACCTGGTACGCCACCCGGTTCTCGGCCACCACGCGACCGTGGCGGTCGTAGATCGTCCCGCGCGGCGCCCGAATGGTGATGGGGCGGAGCATGTTCGAGCGCGCCTGCGTCTTGAACTCCTCGGCGCGGAGCAGCTGCAGGCGGACGAGCGAATAGATGAGCCCGAGGATGATGATGCTGATGCCCACCCGGGCCCAGACGGCGCGCCGCTCGCGGGCCCAGCGCGGCGTCTGGTGATGTCCGAGACTCCTGTACGGCATTTCCGCTCCTGTCTTCCACTCCCCGCCTGACGCCCTGATACGCGGGAACCCGAGGCAAGTGCCAAGCCAGCGCGCCCCCTCCGCTCAGTCGTCGAACAGGTGCGCACCGTCCCGCAGCTCGGCCCGATCCCCCACAGCCACTGCGTAGCGGGTCGGCCAGAGCGAGGCCGCGCCGAGCTCCCCGTTCCTGTTCAGGACGTAGTAGCTGACGTTGAACGCGGGACGACCGTCCGGCCGCTGGAGCCGGGGCTGCGCCTCCGTCCATCGGACGATTCGATGCAGCGCCTCCACGGCCGCGTCCACCGGCTTTCGCCCCTGCCGCAGCTGCTCCACCACGGTGTGGCTGCCCACCGTCTTGATCACGGCCTCGCCCCGGCCCGTGGAGCCCGCGGCGCCCACGTCGTTGTCCACGTACAGGCCCGCCCCGATGATCGGCGAGTCGCCCACCCGCCCCGGGATCTTCCACGCCATGCCGCTGGTTGTTGTCACGCCCGACAGGTTCCCGTTCCGGTCCACGGCCAGGCAGTTGATGGTGCCGTGAGGGCGGACGCCGTCATGGGAGTCCCGCATCCCGGCGCCCGTCGTGTCATGGCCGGTGTACGGGCGCGTGAGCTGGCGGAGGAAATCGGAGTCGCCCAGACCGCTGGCTTCGGGGGCGATCCAGTCGTCCTGCCCGGAGCGCGTCGTCAGCCACTCCAGCCAGCGCTGACGCGACGCCGGGGTGAGCAGCGAGTCCAGCACCTCGAAGCCCATCCTGCGCGCGAAATCCGTGGCGCCCTGCCCCACCAGCATGACGTGGTCCGTGTGCCGCATCACGGCCACGGCCACGCGCGACGGCGTCTTCACGCCCTCGATGGCCGCGACGGCGCCGGCGCTCCGCGAAGGCCCGTGCATCACGCACGCATCGAGCTGCACGACGCCTTCTTCGTTGGGCAGACCGCCATAGCCCACGCTCATGTCCTCCGGATCCTGCTCCACCAGGTTGACCGCTTCCACCACGGCTTGGAGGGTGTCCCCGCCGGCAGTGATCCTGTCCAGGGCATGGGGGATGGCGCTCAACCCGTTCGCGCTCGAGATGACCGCCGGCTCGGTGCCGCCCCGCAGGATGGCGGGGGCTTCGTGCGGGTGGCTTTCGGGAAGGCGGCCGAGGGCGGCGGCCCCGAGACCGGCGCCCGCGGTACGGACGAACTCGCGTCGAGAAGGCATGGCGGCTCCCTCCCGGGACTCTCGCCCGGGAACACGGCGGCGGGGCTTCGCGCCGAGCGTGGGGAATCTACACCATGGCCGCAAGAGGGGGCATGAGCGCCCGTGTCGCCGCCGGAACGAGGGAAGGATCGAACTGCCGGCCCTTCTCGCGACGCAGCTCCGCGATCGCTTCATCGACCGAGAGGGCGCGACGGTACGGCCGGGACGAGGTCATGGCATCGAACGTATCGGCGATGGCCACGATCCGGGCCCCGAAGGGGATGTCGTCACCGGCCAGGCCATCGGGGTAACCCGCGCCATCCCAGCGCTCGTGGTGGTGCCGCACCACTCCGAGGGCCACCTCGTCGTCCAGCAGGCCGGAGAGGATCTCCACGCCGATGGTGGGATGGTCGTGGACGTGCCCCGCTTCCGCGCCATTCAGCGGGCCGGCCTTGCGCAGGATCTCGCCCCGGATCCCGATCTTCCCGATGTCGTGCAGCTGCGCGCCCACGCGCAGCGACTCCGCGTCGATCCCGCCCACCTCCGCCTGGATCATCAGGGCGTACTCCGTCACACGATCGGAATGCCCACGCGTGTGCGCGTCCTTGGCCTCGAGCGCCCGCACCAGGGAATGGACGCTGGACAGGTAGAGTCGCTCGATGCGGTGGGTCTGGATCCGCACCTGTTCCTCGAGGTGGTCGCGGTAGCGCCGGTTCTCCACCAGCAGCTTCCGGTGCGCCACGGCCCGGCGCGTGGCGTGCAGCAGCCCGGCCGACTCGAACGGCTTGGTCAGGAAGTCGTCCGCGTCCAGCCGCAGCGCCTCCACCGCCGTTTCCACGGCCGTGTTCCCGGTCATGATGATGACCTGCACCATGGGATCCAGGGCCTTGATGCTCCCGGTCAGGTCCAGTCCCGAGCCGCCGGGCATGTGCACGTCCGTGAGCACGAGCGCGAACCGCCCGGGCTCGAAGAGCGAGAGCGCCTCCTCGCCGGAATTCGCCGACGTGCACGCGATCCCCTCCCCCTCGAGCCAGCGCACCACCGTGCGCACGACTGCCGGCTGGTCATCCACGACCAGCGCCCGGACCACCCCGTACGAGAAGTCGAGCACGCCGCCGTTCCCCATGATCGTTCTCCCCTGTGACGGACTGGATTCGACCATAGTGTCGGCAGCGGATGCGGCACCTTTAGCCCCGAGTCTCACCCCTGCTCCAGCGCCATGAAACACAAAAGCGCCGACACCTGAGTGCCGGCGCCCCGGTTCCGCTGGACCGCTTCCGATCAGGCCGCGCTCGTCTCCGTCTCGGTCCACTCGGAGGCCGCCGTATGCGACTTCCCGTGGCGGATGACCGGCTTGCAGTAGCGCATGCCCAGCTCCTCCAGCTGCTTCAACTCCGTGTTGTTCAGCTGGGGATAGCGCTCCTCGAGGAACTTCATCGTGTCGTCCATCCACTCTTGCTGCTGATCATCGCTGGCTTCGAGGACGCCACAGCGATTGATATGACTGAAGAGCTCGTCGCGAGCCCGGTCCAGAACCGTACGTTCGTGCTTCGCCAAATGAACCTCCGTATCTTCTATTCGAAAGCCGAAATCTATCGCCCGATCAGCGTACACTGGACGGGAAGATTGGTGCCAGACCCGGAATGTAGGGGGGGCTCCGGATGATGGAAACCCCGGATTCGATGAACGACCCGATCCGCCTCGAGATCTACCGCCACCTCCTGACCGCGCTGGCGGAAGAGATGGGCGCGACGCTGCGGAGATCGGCCTATTCCCCCAACATCAAGGAGCGCCGGGATTATTCCTGCGCCCTCTTCGACGCGGGCGCCCGGGCGGTGGCGCTCGGCGACCACATGCCCGTCCACCTCGGCGCAATGCCCATGAGTGTCGCGGCGGCGATCGCCGAGCTGGGGACGCTGGCGCCCGGCGACGTGGTGGCGCTCAACGACCCGTTCCGCGGCGGCACCCACCTCCCTGACATCACCCTGATCGCGCCGGTGTACCTGCCCGATTCACTCGCCGCCGAGCCCGGCACCGGACCGGCGCCGCTGGCGTATGTGGCGTCGCGCGCGCATCACGCGGACGTGGGCGGAATGGCGGCCGGATCCATGCCCCTGGCGCGGGAGATCTACCAGGAGGGGCTGCGGATCCCGCCCGTTCACCTGGTCCGCGGCGGGACCCGGCAAGGGGATGCGTGGCGGCTGATCCTGGCGAACGTCCGCACGCCCGCGGAGCGCGAAGGGGACCTGGATGCGCAGCTGGCCGCGCTGGTGGCGGGGGAGCGTCGCCTGCTCGAACTGGTCGAGCGCCGGAGCGCCGGAGAGGTGAGCGCGGCAATGGCCGGCCTCCTGGTCTATGCCGACCGGCTGGTCCGTGCCGGGATCTCGCGTATCCCGGACGGTGAGTACGTGGCGGAGGATGCCATGGAGGATGACGGCGTCGACCACGCGTCTCTCCCGATTCGCGCGCGCGTGACCGTCTCCGGCGACGAGATCCGTGTCGACTTCACCGGGACCGCACCGCAGGCGCGGGGCGGGATCAATGCCGTCGAAGCGATCACGGCCTCGGCCACCCGCTACGCCGTGCGGGTGGTGGTGGAGCGTCTGCTGGAGCAGCCGCTCCCTGCCGGTGGCGGCGCGATGGAAGCGGTGCGCATCATGATGCCCCCGGGGAGCCTGGTGGCGGCGCGCCCCCCCGCCAGTGTGGCCGGGGGCAACGTGGAGACGTCACAGCGCATCACGGACGTGCTGCTCATGGCGCTGTCGGAGGCCGTGCCCGGGATCGGCGTGGCGCAGTCGCAGGGCACGATGAACAACCTGGCGGTGGGCGGCGAGGATCCGCGCACGGGCGAGCCGTTCGCCTATTACGAGACCATGGGCGGCGGGATGGCCGGGGGCGCGGATGGACCCGGGCTCTCCGGCGTGCACGTGCACATGAGCAACTCGCTGAACACGCCCGTGGAGGCGCTGGAGCACGCCTACCCGTTCCGCATCCGGCAGTACGCCATCCGCCGCGGCACCGGCGGCGCCGGACGGCATCCGGGCGGGGAAGGACTGAGGCGCGACCTCCAGCTGCTCGCCGAGTGCGACGTGAGCCTCCTCACGGAACGGCGGAGATCGGCGCCGCGGGGCGCCGCGGGTGGCGGCGACGGCGAGACAGGACGCAACGTTCTGATCCGCGACGGTGAGGAGAGCGATCTCCCGGCCAAGGCCACCTTCCGCACGCGCGCGGGCGACACGATCAGCCTGCGCAGCCCTGGTGGCGGCGGCTGGGGCGCCGTGTAGAAGACGCCCAGCGCCTCAGCCGCGCGCGGGGGTGAGCGCCGCCCACGGCGCCCACGGCCGTCCGGGCGAGACGGCCATCTCAGCCGCTGCCGCCGGACAGGATGTCCTCGAAAGCGTCCGTCACCCTGGGGTCGTCGAACTGAGCGAGCCAGAAGAGCGCCTTGGCGCGCACCAGCGGGTCGGGCGCGGAGCGGCCGAGCTGGAGAAGCCGTGGAATGGCCTCGTCCTCCGGCAGCCGCGAGAGGGCGAAGACCGCGGCGGCGCGCACCTCGTCGCCCTCGTCGGGATCCCGTGCGATGGCCCCGAGCTCATCGGTGATGCGGGCTCCCGCCTGGCGCCCGAGCCAGAACATGGCATCGCGCCGGATGGCGCTGTCCAGTTCCCGGTTCCGGGCCAGGCGCAGCAGCCCGGGCCACGTCGTGGCCCGGGCCGCGAGGGAGGCCGCGAGGAGCATGCGGCCTGCGGCCCGCGGCCCGGCCTCGGCTGCGAGACCAAGGAGAAGGTCGGCCGCCGCCGGGCCGGAAACGCGGCCCAGCTCCACCGCCATTCCGGCGACGGGGTCGTCGACCCCCGCCCCCGGACGGCCCACGCGCACCCGAACGTCCCGGAAGCGGCCGTCGTCGCGCTCGGCGGTGACGACGACATCGCCGGTGTCACACGGCGGTTCGCCGACTCGCCAGCCATGATCGCGGCCGTGCCGGTCGTTGATCAGCGAAACCTGGCCGTCGGGCTCCCGGATCATGATGGCGCTGCCTGCGCCGCACACCCCTGGTTTCGCGGGGAAGGAGAAACGGACCAGGGGCGCGCGGGTGCGCTCCAGCTGCTGCCGCAGCGCCTGGCCCTGGGCGGGCCCGGCGAGGAGCGCGCCCAGCGCGAGGACGGCGACGAAGGCGGGAGCGACGCCCGCCGCGCGGCCGGCCCTGCGGGCGGCGGCGAGTGGCGCCACGGTCACTGGCCGGCTCCCGTCCCGCCCAGGATGTCCATGAGCACGTCGGCTGCGCGCGGGTCGTTGGAGTTGCCGAGCCAGAAGAGCGCCTTCTTGCGCAGCTCGGGGTCCTTCTCGGTGCGGGCGATCTGGATCAGCCGATCGATGGCGCTGGGCTGATCGCTCTGGGAAAGCGCGAAGAGCACGTGCTCCTTCAGCGCCCGCTTCTCCAGCCGGCCATAGAGAGTGCCCAGGGCTTCGGCGGACGCGCCCGCGTCCGCGGCCCAGAAGATGGCCTTGCTGCGGAGCTCCGTGTCCAGCCCCTTGTCGCTGCCCAGGCCCAGGAGCCAGGCCCCGTCCGGGTGATCGGCCTGGGCCACGCCCATGAGCACCCGCTCCTTCAGATCCCGGGACGGGAGCTTCGAGAAGATCCCCTTAAGGAACTGGATGTCGTCCGCGCTCCCCTCATTGCCGAGCCAGAAAATGGCCTTCGAGCGCAGCGCCTCGGGCATCGATGCGTCCTCCGCCAGCGAGCGCAGCACCTGGCGGGCCCGCGGGCTGGAGTGCTGCGACAGGGCGAACACGGCGCGCTCGCGCGTCTCCAGGTCGCCGGTGCCATGGACGAACGAGGAGAGCGCGTCCACGGCCCGCGGATCGTCCACCTCCGAAAGCCAGAACACCGCCTGCCGACGCACGCCCACGTCCGGATCGTTCTTCGCCACGTCCAGGAGCATGTCGACGCTCTGCGGCGTCTGCTGCTCCGCGATCAGCAGCACCGCCCGACGCCGCAGCGGGGGCGAGCACTCGTCGCGCCGGGCCATGATCTTCCGGAGCACGGGTGTGGCGCGGTCCGCGTTCATGTGCAGGAGGGCGTTCAGGGCGGAAAGCTGGACTTCCACCTGTTCGCGGCACTGCTCCGGGATGTCGTAGCGCGAGTCCGCGTGCAGCCCGCTCATTGCCGACGCCACCTGCGCGGCCACGCCACTCATGGCACCGCCGATCTCTTCGGCCAGCGCCTGGCTGTGCTCCGCCATACGCTCGCCCAGCTGCTCCATCCTCGCCTGGAACTCCGGGTCGTTCACGACACCCGCGATCCGGTTGGCCGTGGCCACCACCGTGGCGGCGGACTGCTCATCGCCGCGGCGGGCGAGAATGCCGAGGATGCGCGTCTCCAGCGCCGGGGCATCACCGTTGGTGCGCGTCTGCGCGTTCGGGAACCGCTCGCGCTGCGTTGCGAGCGCCGCCAGCGCGTTCTCCAGCGCGTCGGTCTCGCTGGTCCGGTATCGGTTGAACGCCTCCCAGTACGGCGCGTCGGGGGCGTAGGCCGAGCGGGGGAACTCGCTCCAGATCCGGTGGAAGAGTCCAGCCGCGCGGTTCGGCTCGCCCCGATTCATCGCCTCCCGCGCCACGCGGTAGAGGGAGTCTGCCGGGTCCTGCTGGCTCCACGCTTCCGGCGCTACTGTGGCCGCTGCGCCGCCTCGGGCCGATTCCACCCACGCCTGGTCCGCGCGCAGCGCCGTGGGCACGAGCGCGAGGGCGAGAACAGTGATCCAGATGCGATTCATCGTAGAACTCCTTTGTATTCCGGCCATCACAGCGTCATGTCCGTCTTCAGCGATCTCGCCGAGCGCAGCTTCGCGAGCAGCTGCGTGTCATCCATGCCGTCCTCGATCAGCCTCTGCTCCTCGCCGCCCGCGGAGCCGGCGTCCGCGATCTGCACCAGCACGAGCTCGAGATCCGAGAGCAGCGCCGCCATGCGCGGATCCTCCCCCGCGCGGGAGTCCAGGAGCAGACGGGTCGTGCTCAGGAGGTCGCGCGCCCACGCGGCCGTGGCCTCCCGGTCCCGGTCGTCGTGGGCCGCACCGTAGACGGTGAGGAGCGCTTCGGCTTCGTCCATGTGCTCCGCGGTAGCCAGGCGTACGGGCAGCGACGGCCGGGCGTCCGCGGCGCTCGCCCGCGATGCCCCGGCGCTGGCGACAGCGCCGCCCGCGGATGGAAGCGCCGATCGGGAGATTCGACCCAGTCCGAAAGCGACGGCCATCATGGCCGCCGCGGCCAGCCCGAGCCCCCACGGCGTCCACCGGCGCAGGGTGCCGCGCCGCGCCGCCCGGCGGGCGCCGAGATCGATCGCGTCCCGGTCACCCGGGTCCGATGCAATCCGCCGCCGGATCTCCGACCACATCTCCTCGCGTGGCGTGGGAGGCGGCTGGTTATAGTCGCGGGCGGCATCCAGCAGCCGCTCCAGGTTCCGATCCGGCTCACTCATACAGCGTACTCCTCCGCAAATTCCGACAGCTCTTCCCGCAGGATCCGGCGGGCCCGGAACAGCCTTGCCTTGGACGTCCCGGTCGCCACGTCCAGCGTGTCCCCGATCTCCTCGTGCGTGTAGCCTTCCACGTCGTGCATCACGAACACCGTCCGGTATATGTCCGGCAGCTCGTCGATGGCCCGATGCAGCCGCTCCTTCAGGTCCGGCTCCACCGCCACCGGCGTTGTGCGACCCGGTGCCGCCGCATCCAGCTCCACTTCCCGGGTCCGGTTCCGCTTCACCTTCCGCATCCCGTTCAGCGTGACCGACACCGTGATCGAGTGGAGCCAGGTGAAGAGCGCCGCGTCCCCGCGGAACTGGTGCAGCCGCTCGAAAGCGCGCACGAATGCTTCCTGCGTGAACTCCCGCGCCAGCTCCTCGTCGCCGGCCATCCGGTACGCCAGACGGTAGACGCGGTCCACGTTCTCGTCGTAGAGCGTTCGGGCCGCGGCCTCATCGCCGCCCAGCACGCGCTCCACCAGCATGGTCTCGGTCAATCGCGATCGCGGAAACGGTTTCCGTTGTCCTCGGTCTGTAGGACACAGCCGAGGGGGAGAGGGTTGCGAGGAGACGGAAAGACGGTACGACGATACGAAGGAGGGACGGGGAGGCACCAGGCCGCTGCCGGACTCCCTCTCCGTCCTAGCGGGCAGGCGTCGTCTCGTTCCCGCTGGGCAGGGTCAGGGTAAAGGCGGAACCGGCGCCCGGCTCGCTCTCCAGCCGGACGGTCCCGCCGAGCAGCTCGGCGAGGCGCCGGGAAATGGCGAGACCGAGGCCGGTGCCACTGGGGCCGGTGCCCCCGGGACCAGCAGCGCGACCGACCTGCTCGAACTCATCGAAGATGCGGTCCTGGTCCTCCGGCCGGATCCCGGGGCCGGTGTCGCTCACGCGAACCTCCACCATTTCCGCATCATCTTCCCCCGCGGCAACGGACAGGGCGACGGTGACGCCGCCTTCCTCCGTGAACTTCACGGCGTTCGAGAGCAGGTTGAGCACGATCTGGCGAACGCGGGCCGGGTCCGTGGTGACCACGAGCGCGTCGGGCGTGTCCATGTCCAGGTAGATCCCCTTCTCTCGGGCCTGGAGCTGGAGCGACGTGGCCGTGTCCCGGAGCAGGCCGGCGAGTTCCACCTGCTCGGGGAAGACCTGCAGCTTCCCCGCCTCGATCTTGGAGATGTCGAGAATGTCGTCCACCAGCTCCAGCAGGTGCTGGGCGCTCCGGTTCGCCTTGCGCAGCGCGTCCATCTGCCGATCGCTCAGGTCGCCGAAGATCTTCTCCTGGAGCAGGTGGTTGTAGCCGATGACGGCGTTGATGGGAGTCCGCAACTCATGGCTCAGAGAAGCGAAAAAGCGGGAGCGCTCGGTTATGGCCCGCTCGAGGTCCCGCGCCTGCCGCCTCGCCCGCTGGTTCAGGAGCGCGCGATCGAGCGCCATGGCCGCCTGGCTGCTCAGGGTCTTGAGCAGAGGTCCGTCCACGTCCTCCCGGAACGCGCCGGCGGCGCGAGCGAGGAGCACGAGCAGGACCCGGCTGGGCTCGCGGGCCACGCTCGCCACGGCGGCAGCGCGGAAGTCGGCCTGGACGTACGGCGCCACGAGATCGGCGGTGGCATCGTCATCCAGGAAGCGGGCGGTGGCGTGCCCACCGTCCCAGGCTCCCTGCCCCATGGCGGCGATCAGGGCATCGAGGCCCTCGGGCAGGTCCGGCCCCTCGTGGGCGCGGACGCGCTCGCGCCCGTTCCGGCGCACCACGAGGCCGATGGCATCGGCCCGGAAGATCTTGCGGGCCTCCCGTATGAACTGGTGGGCGAGGGCTTCCGGCTCCACCGACTGGAGCAGGGCGTCGGAAATGCGCGCGATGGCCGACATCTCGTCGTGGCTGCGCTTGATCTGCTCCATCACGCCTACGCGGGCCAACAGCTCGGCCTTGCTGCACCCCTTGCTCAGGAAATCGTACGCGCCCAGGCGGAGGCCGCGCACGATGAGCTCATCCGTCGGAGGGTCCCCGGTGAGGAAGATCACGGGGATCGACTCGGTGAGCGGATCCCGCTTCAGGCGCTCCACCACGGCGAACCCGTCCATCTCAGGCATGTGTACGTCGAGGATGATGACGTCGGGAAGCCAGGAGCGCGCGGCGTTCAGCCCCTCGGGGCCGCTCGCTTCCACCCGTACGCTGTGGTCCGCCTCACCGAGGATCCCGGCCAGCGTGAGGCGCGAGATCTTCTGATCGTCCACCACCAGGATGCGTGCCATTACCCCAGCTCCGCGCCGAAGAGATCGAGGATGGCGCCCGGGATCCGGTCGAGGGGAAGGACCTGCTCGGCGTGGGGGCCGGCGGCGCGGGGCATGCCGAAGATGACCGCGCTCTCTTCGGCTTCGGCCAGTGTGCGGGCACCCGCTCGCCGCATTTCGGCCAGCCCCTCCGCACCGTCCTGGCCCATGCCGGTGAGAACCACGCCGATGGCACGGGAGCCGGCTGCCCGGGCCACCGACGACAGGAGGTCGTCCACGGACGGGCGGTGAAGGAGGCGGTCGGAGCCGGTCGGAATGCGGACGCGCAGCCCGTCGTCGCCCTGCTCCACTCTGAACTGCCGCCCGCCCACGCCGACCAGCGCCACGCCGGGCTCCACACGGTCGCCGTCGCGCGCTTCCCGGACTCGCAGCGCCGAGCGGCGGTCGAGGCGCTGGGCCAGCGTCTCCGTGAAACCGGGCGGCATATGCTGCGCGATGACGATCCCCGCGGGGAAGCTGGCCGGGAGGTCCGAGAGGATGCGGACGAGCGCCCGCGGCCCACCGGTCGACGCGCCCACCGCCACGACATCGTACGCGACGGCGGGGAACGCCGAACGCATGGCTCCCCCGGGTGCCAGTCCGGCGGGAGACGGCGCCGTAACCGGCTCGGCCGGGATGGAGCCGGAGCCGGCCGGAAAGCGCGCCCCGGCTACGCCCAGCACCTTCTCGCGCAGCGCCGGAGCGAGCTCATAGATGTCCATGCGGCGCCCAGCTTCCGTCTTGCTGATGAAGTCCACCGCGCCGAGGTCCAGTGCCTTGAGCGTCACTTCGGCGCCCGGGTGGGCGTGGGAGCTGAGGACGAGGATGGGCGTGGGAAACGTGGCCATGATATCGCGGATGGCTTCCAGGCCGTCCACCTCGGGCATGACAATGTCGAGAACGACGACATCGGGCCGCAGCCGCTTCACCTCCTCCACGGCCTCCCGGCCGTTCGCCGCCGTCCCCACCACGCGAACATGGTCCAGCGGAGCGAGCATCCGCTTCACCGCGCTGCGCACGAAGGGCGAGTCGTCCACCACCAGCACTGCAATCCGCTCCGGCACGTCACTCCTTCGGCCGCGAGTAGAAGATGGCCCCCGGTCGTCGCTCCGGGGCGAAGCGGGTCGGAATGCGGCTCAACGTCTCCGAGTGGCCCAGGAACAGGTAGCCGCCTGGCCTCAACACGGCATACAGGTTGTCCACCGCCCGCCGGATCCCGGCCTCGTCGAAGTAGATCAGGACGTTTCGGCAGAACGCCACATCCTGCCGCGGCAGCGCTGCGCCGAACCCCGGGTCCACGAGATTGCCCTGCTGAAACCGTGCCGCCGCACGCACACCGGACTTCAGCCGCCAGTGGTCCGACCCCTCCGGGGTGAAGAGCCGGCTCCGCGTCTCGGGCTCGACGCCACGGAAGGCGTGGGCCCGGAACACCGCCGTCCGGGCTCGCTCCAGCGCCGCCCCATCCACGTCCACCCCCGTGATCACCGGCTCCAGGCCCGTCCCCCGAAGCGCGTCCATCGCCACGCTCGCCAGCGTGTACGCCTCTTCTCCCGACGCGCTGCCCGCGCTCAGGATCCTCAGCTCCGTCCGACCGTCCGCCTGCGCCGCCCGCGCCAGCCCGGGAAGGACTTCCCGACGGAGCACGTCCAGCTGTCCTCGCTCGCGGAAGAAGTAGCTCTCGTTGTTTGTCAGGTGCGAGACGAGACGGAGCCGCTCCTCACGCGCCGACGGGTGGTAGCGCACGCGGAAGAGCAGCTGCTCGAACGACGGCAGGTTCAGCGCGGCACGGCGGGGCTCCAGCCGTGCCCGCAGGATCTCCCGCTTCTCGGGGCCGAACCGGAGCCCGAACTCTCCCGCCAGCCACTCGGCGAAAAGGTGAAACTCGTCGTCCGTGAGCGGTGGCGGCAATCAACCCTCCTCGATGCTTCGCCTCGCCTCCGCACGTACGGGCGGGGAGGGGTCGGAGGAGGCCAGCCGCTCGAGCCACTCTCGCTCCGGCAGTCCGCGCCGCGCGATGATGCGGACCGCGCCCACGCGCACCCATTCGTCCTCGTCGCCAGTGAGCCGCTCCACGATCTCCCGTGGAAGCGCGTCGGCCACTTCCAGCGCCGACCGGACCGCCGTTCGCCTGCGGTCCAGGTCGCTGGAGGCGAGACTCGGCACGAGCGCTTCCGCCGCCGCGGCCCCGCCCACCTGCCCGAGCGCCCGCAACGCGGCCAGCGCCTCCGCCTCGGGGCCGTCCAGGTGACGCCGGAGGTACGGGACCGCAGCCGGCAGCCGCTCCTCCCCCAGCGCTGCAATGGCCGCGATCCGCGTCTCGGCGTCCGGGTCGTCGAGCGCCAGCACGAGCGGGCCGATCGGGCCGCCCGCGCGCCCGAGAGCACGGAGCAGGGCACGTCGCGTGGCCGGCAGCGATTCGCTCCCCAGCGCATCCTCCAGTGCGCGGACCACGGAGGGGTCCGCGCACTGCGCCAGCGCTTCCGCCGCCGCCGTCCGGATGTCGGGCGACGGGTCGGTCATGAGCGGGACCAGGGCGGCACACGCTGTGTCCCCGAGGCCGCCCATGGCGCGCACCACTTCCGCCGCCCCGCCCGCTCGCTCCACCTCCGCCGCCAGCAGCGGCAGTGCCCACTCCGTGGGGGACCGCGCCAGCGCTTTCGCCGCCGCTCCGATCACGTCCGCATCCGGGTGCGAGAGGAGGCCAGCGAGCGCGGCGATGTGAGCGTGGTCCTGCACGGGGGGCAGCAGGGACAGGAGCATCACCAGCTCCTCGGAGTCCAAGGCGGGGAAGCGGGCCACCAGCGCATCCGCGCGCTCCTCCGCAGGCGCCGCGAGCAGCCCGGCAAGGGCCGCTTCACTGCGACGAGGTGGCCCGAGCAGCTCCGCCAGCCGCGCCAGACCGGCCGGTGACGCGGCGATCCCCGCGAGACGAGCCGCAGCAGGGTCGTCGTCCTGCTCCAGCGCGCCCAGCAGCTCTCCCTCCTGCTCCACGGCCGACTGCCGGACCCATGCCGGCACGGGCCGATCCGGAAATGCGCACAACACAGCGCCCGCGGCCAGCAGCGCTTCCATGGGCCTCGAGCGCGCCAGGATCCGCAGCACGGGCAGCACCGCTGGATCATTGACTTCCCGCAGCGCTTCGATCAGCGGTATTTCCGCCCCCGGGAGATCCGCGGTCCGCGCCAGCGCCGGAATGCTGCGGGTGTCCCGAAGCCGGCCGAGCGCCACGATCGCCGCCGCGCGCACCCAGAGCTCGGGAGCGTCCGCCAGCGCGGCGAGGGGCTCGACGGCTTCCGGAGCACCGATCTCGCCCAGCGCGTCCGCCGCGGCAGCCACCACATTGGCGGACGGATCCCCGAGGGCCGCGACCAGCGGGTCAGCGACGGCGGTGGAGCCACTTTCGCCGAGCGCGGAAGCGGCGAGGACGCGGAGGTCTTCATCCCCGGCGGCGAGCGCGTCGAGCAGGAGCCGACGCGCGGCGGACGCGGAGGGAGAGCCGTCTGCCGCTGCAGCGGCGAGGGCCATGCGGGCGGCCGCGCGCGTGCGGGCATCGCTGTCGGCGAGGGCGGCGCGGCAGGCGGCGAGCTGGTCGTCGAGGAGGCCACGTTGGCGGATCCGCTCGAGGGTGTGGTGGCGAGACCACTCGTCGTCGCCGACGAGCGACTCCAGCGCCGCGACCCGATCAGACATGGAACGTGCTCACGAGCGCCGTGAGCCGGGTGGCCTGAGCGGACAGGTCGCGCGCGGCCCTGACCAGCTCCTGCACGGCCGACTGCGCGTCCCGGGCGCCGCCGCTGATCTGCTCCGTGCTCTGGAGGATGAGCTCGCCGCCCCGCTTCTGCTCCGCCGTCGCCTCGAACACCTCCTGGGTCTGACGGTTCATCCGCTCCACCGCCTCCACGATCTGGCGGCTGCTCATCGCCTGCTCTCGGGTGGCGATGCGGGACTCCTCCGCGATTCGCTGGATGTGCCGCATCGCCTCGTGCGTCTGCGACGCGGCCCGGGTCTGCTCCTCCGTGGCCACCGCCACTTCGTCCATCAGGTCCCGCGTGCGCGTCGACGATTCCAGGATCTTCGTGAGCACTCCGGCCGCCCGCTCCACCACTTCCCGCCCCTCTCTCGTCCGCTCCGCCATCACATCGCTGGATTCGGTCGCGTCTCGCACCCGCGCCCGCACCTCATCAATGGTCCCCCGGATGTCGCGCGCGGACTCCACCGAGCGCTCGGCCAGGCGGCGCACCTCCTGCGCCACCACCGCGAAGCCGCGCCCGTGCTCCCCGGCCCGCGCAGCCTCGATGGATGCGTTCAGGGCCAGCAGGTTGGTCTGGTCCGCGATCTCTTCCATGAGCTCCGAGATCCGGTCCACCGACTCCCCGGCGCGGTCCAGCGCGTGGATGGTGGTCACGAGGCGGTTCAGGTCCTGGTGGATCGCGTCCATCCCGGCCGTGACCTGGCTCATGGCCGCGCCACCGTCCTGCGCGTCCTCCGCCGCGCTTTCCGCGATGCGCCGCGTCTCGACCGTGTGATGCTCCGCCTGCGTGATCGACGCCGCCATTTCCTCCATGGTGGTCGACGTCTCATCCACCGCGCTGCCCAGCGCTTCCGAGTTCACGGCCGTGGACTCGATCGCCTGCCCCATCTGCGCGATGGAGCTCGACGTCTGGTCCACCGATGCGGCCAGCGCCTCCGTGTTCTGCGCCACGCGGGCGATCTGCGCCGCGATCTCCTCCATGGATGACGACATCGCTTCCGTCGACCCCACCTGGTCATCCACGGTGCTCGAGATCCGCTCCGACGTCGCCGCGATCTGCTCCGCCGCAGAGGCCACCTGCGTGGTGGTCTCGTTCACTTCGCCCACCAGCCGCCGCAGCTTCGAGGACATCGTGTTCAGCGAATCCTCCAGCCGACCCAGCTCGTCGTCCCCCGTGGACTCCAGCCGCCCCGTCAGGTCGCCGCCCGCCACCGCCTCGGCGAACAGCACCGCCCGGTTGAGCGGACGGGCGATGCGGCCCGCGATCCACACCGCCACGATGACGCCCACGGTCACGGCAAGCACCGTCAGGAGGACGGTCAGGATCTGCATACGGGCAACCGCTTCCTGCATGCGGGCGTGGCGCTCGCTCGCGATGGCCTGCGCTCGCGCGTCCAGGCGACGCAGCACGTCGCGCGACCGGGTCCCCTCCCCGCCGCTCAGCGCCTGCAGCACGGCCGGCGGAAGCGGCCCGGTCAGCGCCTGTCGCTTCGCTTCGATGGCCGGCTCCGCCACTTGCTGTGTCCACACCTGGGCCACCGTCACGGCCGTGTCCAGCCGCGCCACCTGCGACGAGTCTCGGATCAGCGATCTCGCCTCCTGCGCGTGCTGCTCCAGCCGCTCGCCCGCCGCCGTGTACTGCTCCAGCGCCGCCGCATCGCCGGTGAGCATGAAGTCCCGCAGCGCCGTGAGTCGATCGGCCACGGCAGCGTTCATCAGCGCCGTGGCGGTCTGCACGTTCTCGACCCGGTCCAGCTGCGTGCGCTCCGATTCCAGCGCGGCACCCTGGACGAAGACCACCACGCCGATCAGGGCAGTGAAGAGTACCACGATCCCATAGCCGAGCAGGATCTTGTTTCGAACGCGCGTATTCGTGAACCAGTCCACCATCCGCTCACGCCTCCTTGCTCGTGGACCCGGGCGGAGCGGTTGCCCGCCCGAGATGCAGCACCGTTACTGCACCGTCTTCCGCGGCCACCAGCCCGCTGGCCACGCCTGCGCGAAGGCCGGATTCGGCCGGACGCGGGGGCGGCCCGACCTCCGACGCGCCGACCGGGAGGAGAGAGGTGGCGCGGTCCACCAGCAATCCGACCACCGTTGCCGTTTCCGTGTTCCGGGCCAGGACCAGGCGCCCGGGCCGCTTCGCCGGCGTCGAGAGCAGGCGCAGCCCGAGGTCCAGCACGGGGATGACGTCGCCACGGACGTGGGTCACGCCGGCGAGCTCGGCGCTCGCGACCGGGAGGCGACTGATCGGCGGCGTTTCCACGATCTCCATCACCTCGTCCGCCCAGACGCCGAAGCGCGCCTCGCCCAGCTCGACCACGAGCAGCCCACGGGGCGCGGCACCGGGCGCCTCTTCCGCAGCACGGCCTTCCCAGTCCTGCCCTCCATCCGCCATGGGGCTCCCGCGGTCGCCCGGCTCCGGGCGAGTCATGGACGGCGCCCGGGCGCCAGGTCGCTGATCGCCTCCAGCAGCTGGGCCGGCTCCCACGGCTTGCACAGGTAGCGGTCGGCGCCCGCCTCGAACGCGGCATCGCGGTCGGCGTCTCCGCACTCGGTGGACACCACCACTACCCGCACGGAACCGAGCCCGAGCTCCGTCCGCAGCCGGCGGATGAAGGTGATGCCATCGAGGCGAGGAAGGTTGACGTCCACGATGCAGAGGTCCAGGTCGGGCTCGGCCGCGGCCATGTCCAGCCCCTCGATGCCGTCGCCCGCGAAGCGAAGCGACTCCGCCTCGTCGGCCAGCAGCATGCGGTAGAGGCTCTGCATCATCGGGCTGTCCTCCAGAACCAGGACCCTGCCGAGACGGATGCTCACGCTGCCGCGCTCCCGGCCTGGCGGCCTTGCTTCAGCGCCATCACCTGCCGCACGTCCAGCACCAGGATCACCCGGCCGCCAGGACGAACGCTGGCGCCGGAGACGGCCGCTGCCCGCGCGCCGAACGGTGGCAGGTGCTTGATCAGCAGGTCGCTCTGACCGAGCAGCGCATCCGCGGCGATCACCGCGGTTTCGCGGCCACTCCGCACCACGACCCCGAACGAGCCGCGCGGCTCCTCCCCTCCCCAGCCGAACAGGCTCGCCAGCCCGATCAGGGGGACCAGGGCACCATCCAGGCGGACCATCTGGCCGGAGCCCACCCGCTCCACGGCCGTCAGCCTCATCGTGCGGATCACGTCCGTCGCCGGAATGGCCAGCACCTCTCCCCCCGTTTCCAGGACCAGCCCCGGCAACAGCGCCACGGTCAGCGGGAGCCGCAGGAGGAAGCGCGTGCCCCCTCGATCAGGACGCTCCACGGTGACATCCCCCCGCAGGTCCCGTACGCTCCGGCGGACGACGTCCAGGCCCACGCCCCGGCCGGAAACGGTGCTGACATCCCGGCGAGTGCTGAAGCCAGACCGGAAGATGAGCTCCACCAGGTCGTCCTCCGGGAGCTCCGTCCCCTCCTCCAGCATTCCCGCCTCCCCGGCCCTGCGGCGGATCGCGAGGAGATCGAGGCCCTGGCCATCGTCTTCCACCACCACGTGCACCCTGTCCCCTTCCTGTGCCGCGGTCACGCGGATCGTGCCGTGCCGCGGCTTGCCCGCCCGCTCCCGCACCTCCGGCGCCTGGATGCCATGGTCTATGGCGTTCCGCACCAGGTGCAGGAGTGGCTCTGACAGGGCATCCGCGGTGCTCTTGTCCACTTCCGTCCCCTCCCCCTCCACCACCAGTCGCGCCTCCTTGCCCTGCTCTCGCGCCAGCCGACGCACGAGCCCGTGAAAGCGCGACAGCACACGCGCCATGGGGACCAGGCGCATCCCCATGACCCGATCGCGCACCCCTCGCGCTCTCCGATGCACGCTCTCCACCCGGTCACGCAACTCTCTGCCCGCCCGGGCCTCCGCCAGCGCGCGCTCCACTGCCGAAAGCTCCCCCATCAGGTCGCCGACTTCGCTCAGCAGCGCATCCAGATTCTCGAACCGGACACGTATCCGATCCAGCGACACGCCAGTGGCAGAACCGGGACCACCGTCACCCTCCGGCGCCTTCGACCGCGTCGACTCCGCCGGCCGCTCCACTTCATCCAGCCGATGGCGCGCCAGCGACAGCCCGCGGAATGCTTCCTCCTGGTCCTCCGTGCCCGCAGACTCCGCCGCCCGACGGAGCGCCGACGCACCCTCGAACAGTCGCTCCACCATCCGCTCCGGCCACCGCTCGGCCGACGACTTCAGCACGTTCTCCAGCACGTGGACGAAGTCCCGGATCGCGGACAGGCCCAGCATCCCCGCGTTCCCCTTCAGCGTATGAAGCGCCCGCAGCAGCTCGCTCCGGCCCTCTTCCGGGAGTGATCCTTCCCGCTCGAGACGGATCAGCCCGGCATCCAGCCGGTCCACCTGGTCCCGGGCTTCATCCCGGAACTCCTCGACAAGCGCGCCAAGGTCGAACGACTCCGCCACCATTGCCTCACGGGAGGTGCTTTCGTTGAGTGCCCCGCCCCCACGCGGGATTCATTCCACTCGCGCACACCCGCGTCTCCTTGATTGTTGCTTGATTCTTGCCAGGAAGCGGACCACGAGATGCCTTGCCCGAAGTGTTATCCATCGAGACAGTGACATACGGGGCACCCGGCCCCGACCAGCGAACCGAGAAAATGGAGACGGACCATGACCATGACGACAGCTTCCTACGCCATGGCGCGTACGCTCGACGTGCCTTTCGATGAGGCCGACCGGCGTGTCCGCGATGCGCTTCAGGCCGAAGGCTTCGGCATCCTGACCGAGATCGACGTCAAGGCCACCATGAAGAAGAAGCTCGACATCGACTTCCCTCGCTACGCCATCCTCGGCGCGTGCAATCCGCCGCTGGCGCACCAGGCCCTGCAGGCCGAGCCCGATATCGGCCTCCTCCTGCCCTGCAACGTGGTCGTTCGCGAACTCCCCGACGGCCGCACCATGGTCGAGGCCATCGACCCCGTCATACAGCTGTCCGTCGCCGACAACCCCGATCTCCCTGCCGTCGCCGAAGATGTGCGGCAGAGGATGCGACGCGCGATCGACGCCGTCTGAACCCCCGATCGCCCCTCACCACGGCCTCCCCGGGAAAAGAAGAAGCGCCGCCGGATCTCTCCGGCGGCGCTCCTCTTTCCTGTCGCGATCCTGACGCGATGCCGCAATCGACACCCGCCGGTCTTCGGACAGCTCGCTGCGAATACCTTTCGGCTACGCGCCGATCAGGCGATCGCTTGCCCGTGTCAGGTCGCGGACAGTACTGGCACTTCTAGACAAGGATCACCTCCTTTTCTGAATGGCACAACGGGCGTTGGCACCAGCGGGCTTCCACCCGCGGTCCCGTAGCCGCGCCCCCTTGGGACGCCGGCCCTGGGCCCAGTCGCCGGTTCGGGCGACGCCACGAAGGTAGCGACGATCCGTTTCCTGCACAAGCTCTCGGACAACGATGTCCAGAATGGCGCGCACCTCCGCCCGATACCGCCCCGCTTCCCTCCCCACGCCCCCCCCGACCCTCCTCCCCGCCTTGACATCCCGGCCGCGCATCGGCATCTATCTAACCGGGCGGTTTAACCATACAGTTAAGAGCGTGGACGAACGAGCGACGGAAGAACGGATCCTGAGTGCGGCGAACGCGGTCTTCCTGAAGAGGGGGACGGCAGGGGCGCGCATGCAGGAGGTGGCGGACGAGGCGGGCGTGAACAAGGCGCTTCTGCACTACTACTTCGGGAGCAAGGAAGGGCTGGCGCTGGCGGTGTTCCGTCGTGCGCTGGCGGCGCTGCTGCCGCGGGTGGTGGAGATCCTGTGCTCGGAGGCGCCGCTCGAGGACAAGGTGAGGCGGGTGGTGGCGGTGGAGACCGAGGAGCTGGCGCGGAGTCCGTTTCTCCCGGGGTACGTGCTGAGCGAGCTGACGCATCATCCGGAGCGGGTGCGTGAGGCGTTCGAGTCCGCGGTGGGGACGAAGGTCGAGGAGATGGGAGGGCGGGTGCTGGCGTCGCTGGGACGGCAGCTGGAGGAGGAGTCGCGAGCGGGGCGGATGCGGCCGGTCTCGCCGGAGTACCTGGTGCTCAACCTGTTCTCGCTGGTGATGTTCCCGTTCGCGGGAGCGCCGCTGCTGCAGGAAATCCTGGGTGTGGGAGAGGAGGGGTACGCCGCGCTTCTGGAAGAGCGGAAGGAGCGGCTGCCCGAGTTCATCCTGAACGCGATGAGGCCATGAGGATCGGGGTGCTGGTTCCAGGACTGCTGGTGAGCTTCGCACCACTGCTGGGGACGGGGGCCGGCGTGTCGGCGACGCCGGGCCCCCACCCGCAGCGGGCGCCGGCCGCGTCGCCGGACACGGCCGCGCCGCTGTCGCTGGGCGAGGTGGTAGCGTCGGCGCTGGCGACGCATCCGTCGCTTGCGGGGGCGGAAGCGAGCCTCGATGCGGCGGAAGCGGCCGCGGGGCAGGCGAAGTCGGCGTGGCTGCCCACGGTGGCGGCGGCTGCGGTCGTGACGCGCTACCAGGAGCCGATGGTGGTGGCGCCGCTGCACGGGTTCGACCCGCGCAATCCGCCGACATTCGACGAGACGCTGTACCAGGGCCGGGCCACGCTGGACTACACGCTGTTCGATGGTGGCGCGCGGCGCGCGCGCGTCCGTGTGGAGACGAGCGCGGCCTCGGCGGCGAGGGCGGGTGTGGAAGCGACGACGGAGCAGGTCATTGCCGAAGCGGTCTCGTCCTATCTGGCCGTGCTCACGGCCGAGGAGGTGCTCGCCGCCCATCGGCAACGTGTGGAGGCGCTGGAAACGGAGCATTCCCGCTCGCAGCTCATGTTCGCGCAGGGGAAAGCGCCGCGCGTGGCGGTCCTTCGCACGGAGGCCGCGCTCAGCAGGGCGGCGGCGGAGCTGGAATCGGCGGAGGAGCAGCTTCGCCTCGACCGGCGCCGGCTGGCCCGCGTTTCGGGGCTGGAGGCGGCTCGCGTCATGAGTGCCCCGCTCGTGCCGACGGCGCCGTCGTCGGAGCCATCGCTCGATGCGGATGCGCTGGTGGCGGACGCGCTCGAGCAGAGCCCGCGGGTCACGCAGGCGGAGCGGCGGGCGGCCGCGGCCCGGACGGGCGTGGCGGCCGCGCGCTCCGCGTTCTTCCCCCGGCTGGCGCTCTCGGGGGCGTACAGCGCGTTCGGGAGCCCGTCGGCGGAGCTTCAGCCGGAGTGGAACGCCGGAGTGCAGGTGAGCTATCCGATCTTCACGGGCGGCGCGCGGCTGCGTGCCGTGGATCGGGCGGAGGCGGAGGCGGTGGCCGCGGCGGCGGCGACGGAGACGGTGCGTCGCCAGGTCGCGGATGCGGTGGACCAGTCCGTCGCGGCATACCGGTCGGCGCGGGCGCGGGCGCACGCGCTCGACGCGGCCGTGGCGCAGTCGGAGGAAGTGGCGCGCATCGAAGCGCTGGCGCTGGCGCAGGGCGCCGGGGTGCAGACGGATTATCTGCAGGCGGAGGCGGACCTGCTGTCCGCCCGGGCCTCGCTGGCGGAGGCGAGGCACGCGGTGCTGGAAGCGCGAGTACGGCTGGCGCAGGCGGCGGGTCTCCTGAGCGTGGACTGGGTGGAGCGAATGACGGAAGGGGTGGAGCCATGAAGCGACGGATCGTGGTGGGCGCGATTGCGGCGCTCGCCATTGCGGTAGTGCTGTTCCTGGCGCTGCGGTCGCGCGCCGGCAACGGTGAGCTCGAGGCATCGGGAACGGTGGAAGCCACGGAAGCGGACCTCGGCTTCCAGATGGCCGGCCGCATCGTCGCCGTCACCGTGCGCGAGGGGGACCCGGTGACCGCGGGGCAGGTCCTGGCGCGTCTGGATGCGGCGGAGCTCGATGCCCGCAAGGCGGCGGCGGAATCGCAGCTGCAGGCGGCCCGGGCGGTGCTGGCGGAGATGGAGGCGGGCGGCCGGCCGGAGGAGGTGGCGCAGGGCCGGTCGGCGGTGCGGTCGGCAGCGCAGAAGCTGGAGGACGCGCGCCGTGACCTGGTGCGCGCCAGGAACCTCTACGAGGGCGGCGCCATCAGCCGGGAGGCGCTGGACAAGGCCAACACGGCCGCGGAGCTGGCCGACGCGTCGCTGGACCAGGCGCGCGAGCAGCTCCAGGTCCTGCAGACGGGCCCGCGAAAGGAGCGCGTGGAAGCGCAGCGTGCGTCCGTCGCGGCGGCGGAAGCGCAGGTGCGGCAGGTGGAGGCTCTCGTGGACAATGCGGTGATCCGCGCGCCGTTCGACGGCATCGTGACCATCCGGCACCGCGAAGCGGGGGAGGTGGTCCAGCCGGGGCTGCCCGTGGTCACGGTCATGAATCCGGCCGACCGCTGGGTCCGCATCTACATCCCCGAAGACCGGATCGGCGCGGTCCACCTGGGTCAGTCCGCCCGCATCACGTCGGACACGTTCCAGGATCGGGATTACTCCGGCCGCGTCAGCTTCATCGCCGACAGGGCCGAGTTCACACCGCGCAACGTCCAGACCAAGGAGGAGCGCGTGAAGCTGGTCTATGCCGTGCACGTCCAGATCGCCGGCGATCCCGGCCTGGAGCTGAAGCCGGGCGTCCCCGCGGACGTGGCGCTCCTCGACGCGGCGCCCCGTCCGGACCAGTCGGAGGGCTGACGGTGGCGGCGGTCGGGGACGAGCGCGAGCGCGGCGGTTCTCCGGAGCCCGTCGTCCTGGACGGCCTCTCGCGCCGATTCGGCGACCTGGTGGCGGTGGACGGGCTCACGTTCGAAGTGCACGGCGGCGAGCTGTTCGGGCTCGTGGGCCCCGACGGCGCGGGCAAGACCACCACGCTTCGCATGCTCGCCGGCGTGGTCCGTCCCACGTCGGGCGACGCCCGGGTGGTCGGCTTCTCCATCTCCCGCGAGCCGGACCGGATCCATTCCCACGTGGCGTACATGGCTCAGCGCTTCGGTCTGTACGAGGACCTGACGGTGCGGGAGAACCTCGACTTCTACGCCGACCTCTACCGCGTCCCGAAGTCGGAGCGACCGCAGCGCCTGGAGCGCCTGTTCGCGTTCAGCAACCTCGGCGAGTTCCAGCACCGGCTGGCAGGGAAGCTGTCCGGGGGAATGAAACAGAAGCTGTCGCTCTCCTGCGCGCTCATCCACCGCCCGGACGTCCTGCTCCTGGACGAGCCCACCTTCGGCGTCGACCCGATCTCCCGCCGCGACCTGTGGCTGATCCTCCACGAGATGGTCCAGGAGGGCGTCACCATCCTGGTTTCCACGGCCTACATGGATGAGGCGGAGCGGTGCGACCGCGTGGCCTTCCTCCACCAGGGGCGCATCGTCGCGCTCGACGCGCCGGCCGCTCTCCAGCGCCGGCTGGATGGCGTTCTCGAGGTCCGGGCCGACAACCCGCGCGCCGCCCGTGACGCGCTCCGCCGCTCAAGCGCCATCCGTCGCGCGTCTCTCTTCGGCGAGACCGTGCACGCCGTCCTGGCGGAGGGCGCTTCCACGGACGCCGTGCACCGGGCCATGGAGGATGCCGGCGTGGCCATCCGTGAGATCCGCCCCGTGACCGCCTCGCTCGAAGACGTGTTCATCGAGCAGGTCCCGGAGAGCGGCGATGCATGACGTGGCGGTGCGCGTCCGGGAGCTGACGCGGCGCTTCGGGGACTTCACCGCCGTGGACGCGGTCACGTTCGACGTGCGGGAGGGCGAGATCTTCGGCTTCCTGGGACCGAACGGCGCGGGCAAGACCACCACCATCAAGATGCTGATCGGGCTGCTCGTGCCCACGTCCGGTGATGCGACGGTGGCAGGGCTGGACGTGCGATCGGGCGGCGACGAGCTCCGCCGGCGCATCGGCTACATGTCGCAGCTGTTCTCGCTCTACAACGACCTCACCGTGGGCGAGAACATCGAGCTCTTCGCCGGCCTGTACGGCGTGGTCGGCCAGCGCTACGACGAGCGGCGCCGGTGGATCCTCCGCATGGCCGGGCTCGAGGGGCAGGACCGCCGCCTGACCGGCGACCTGCCGCTCGGCTGGAAGCAGCGCCTGGCCCTCGGCTGCGCCGTGCTGCACCAGCCGCCGATCCTCTTCCTGGACGAGCCCACGTCCGGCGTGGACCCGCAGTCGCGGCGCCGCTTCTGGGATCTCATCGACGACCTTGCCGCCGGCGGGACCACGGTTCTGGTCAGCACGCACTACATGGAGGAGGCGGAGTACTGTCACCGCCTCGCCCTCATGAACCGCGGCCGCCTCGTGGCCCTGGACCGACCGGCCGCGCTCCGACAGCGCCTCGATCTCCCGCTCTATGAGGTGGTCGTCGCCGAGCCGGCAGCAGCCGTGGCCGCGCTGCGGCGCGAGTCCGTGGTGCTCGAGGCCGCCATGTTCGGCCGGCTCGTCCACGTCATGACGGAAACCGAGGCGGAAGCGGAGATCCGGGCCGCGCTGGAATCGGCCGGTCACCCGCCGGAGCGCGTGGCGCGCGTGGCGCCGTCGCTCGAAGACGTCTTCGTCGCACTGATCCGCCGCGAGGGCGGCGCGGTGGAGGGGTAGGCGGATGCCGTCGCTCAGCTGGACCCGGCTGCGGGCGATCGCACGAAAGGAGTGGCTCCAGCTCCGCCGCGACCCGCGCAGCATGGCGCTGGCGTTCGCGCTGCCCATCCTCATGCTCCTCTTCTTCGGCTACGCCCTCAAGTGGGATGTCCGGGACCTCGAGCTGGTGGTCTTCGACCAGGACCACACGGCACGGAGCCGCGGACTGGTGGACGCCTTCGAGGCCAGCGGCTACTTCACCGTCACGGGGCGACTGTCCTCGTTCTCCGAGATCGACGCGGCAGTGGGGCGGGGCGACGCCACCTCCGTCCTCGTCATTCCCCCCCGCTTCGCCGCCGACCTCGCCTCCGGTCGCGGCGCGCAGCTCCAGCTGCTGCTCGATGGCGCCGATGCCAACACGGCCACCATCGCCTACAACTTCGCCGACGCCATCGTGGACCGCTGGTCACGGGATGTCGTGCTCAAGGGCCGCACCGTGACCATCCCGCTCAATGCCGAGATCCGGACGTGGTACAACCCCACGCTGGAGAGCCGGAACATGATCGTTCCGGGACTGATCGCGGTGATCATGATGACCATCGCCGCCATGCTCACGGCCCTGACCATCGCCCGCGAGTGGGAGCGCGGGACCATGGAGCAGCTCGCCGCCACCCCGGCCACGCGCCTCGAGATCATCCTCGGCAAGCTCGCGCCGTACGTGGGCATCGGCGTGGTGGACGTGGCGATGATCGTGGTGGCGGGCGTCCTCGTGTTCGGCGTCCCCTTCCGCGGTCCCGTTTTCGTGTTCTTCGTGCAGACGGTGCTCTTCCTCGTCGGTGCCCTCGGCCTGGGCGTGTTCATCTCGGCGGCGGCCCGGAGCCAGTTCCTGGCCACGCAGATCGCGCTCATCACCACGCTGCTCCCCGCCATGCTGCTGTCCGGCTTCCTGTTCGAGATCGAAGCCATGCCGCGGGTGCTCCGCTTCGTCACCTATCTGGTCCCGGCCCGCTACTTCGTGGTGGTCACACGCGGGATCATGCTCAAGGGCGTGGGGCCGTCGGTGCTCTGGGTGCAGTCCGTGTTCATGATCGTGTTCGCCGTGGTCGGGCTCGGCCTCGCCACGCGGGTGTTCAGGAAGGAGATCGCGTGAAGGCCATCCTGCGGATCGACCCGCGACGCGTGCTGCGCCTGCTGAAGAAGGAGCTGCGCCAGATCTTCCGCGACCCGCGGACCAAGCGCATCGTCTTCGTGGCCCCGGTGGTCCAGCTCGTGATCTTCGGCTACGCCGTCAACACCGACATCCGCGAGACGCCGCTCTTCGTGGTGGACCACGACGTCACCCGGGAGTCGCGCGAGCTGGTCGACGCGCTCACCGCGGCCGGCTACTTCCGCGTGGTGGGTCGCTCCGAGCGCGCCGCGGACCTGACCCGCTCAATGGACAAGGGGGAGGCGATCGTGGGGATCGAGATCCCGCCCGGGTACGCCGCCGACCTGGACGACGGCGGCGCCACCGTCCAGGTGCTGGTGGACGGAACCAACTCGAACACCGCCACCGTTGCGGAGGGCAATGCGCTCCGCATCATCCGCCAGTTCGCCGCCCGACGGCTCTCAGAACGGGCCGGCTCGGTCCCCCGCGGCGCCGACCTGCGCATCCGCGCCTGGTACAACCCGGACCTGGCCAGCCGCGTCTACAACGTCCCCGCCGTGCTCGGGGTGATCGTCATGCTCATGAGCCTCCTCCTCACTTCCATCACGCTCGTTCGCGAGCGCGAGCTGGGCACGCTCGAGCAGCTCATGGTCACCCCGCTCCGACCCGCCGAGCTGATCCTTGGAAAAACGCTCCCCGTGGCCCTCATCGCCATGGTCCAGCTCACCCTCGTCATGGTCGTCGCCATTGCCTGGTTCGGCATCCCGTTCCGCGGGAACCTCCTCGTCCTCCTCCTCGCCGCCGTCATCTACATCGTGGCCGGGCTCTCGTTCGGACTCCTCATCTCCACGATCTCACGGACGCAGCAGGAGGCGCTGATGGTGATGTTCCTCTTCTTCATGCCCGCCATCGTCCTCAGCGGCTTCATGTTCCCCATCTTCACCATGCCCCCGCTCTTCCAGTGGCTGACGCTCGCCAATCCGATCCGCCACTTCCTCGCCATCGTGCGGCCGGTCTTCCTCAAGGGAGAGGGGCTGGCGGAGCTGTGGCCGAGCTATCTCGGCCTCTGCATCCTCGCGGCGCTCGGCTTCGCCGCCGCCAGATGGCGGTTCGCGAAAACATGGCTCGCCGGATAGTGGCGCTCCGATCCGCCTGACACCGAAACGGTCCCAGCCGCCTGCCCGCCCGACCCCTCGGCCGCGGCGCCGCTTACAGCCTGAACGTCCCCGAAACGAGTCGTTTCTCCCGCTCCCCCTGGATCTCCGCCTCCAGCTCGACATAGGGCTCCAGTCCACTCCCCTTCAGCTTCTCCCGGAAGAGCTGGTCCAGCTGGAAAACGCCCGCGGAGTTGGTCATCTCGATGAGCAGGCGGATCGGCTTGGTCTCGCCGCGGTCGATGTGGACGCGCTCGATCGCGGCCGCGGAAACGCTGTGGATGCTGACGGAGCTCCCGCCCTCGAACGGGATGCGTGAGCGCCCTTTCGCCATGTCGAGCGCGTCGGCGATGCGGACGATTCCGGCCTCCAGGGTCAGCGGCGTGCCGCCGGAGCGGTGGGCGATGATGGCGTGGAGCACTTCGCTGCGGACGATGGTGGCCGTGGCGACGTCGTATTCCTCGGCGAGCAGCTCGCGCAGCTTCATCTGGGCGATGAACAGGGACATCTCCTCGTGTCCCGCCCTGTGGACGCTCATCCCCAGGTCGTGGCAGAGGGCGGCGAGGGCCACCACCACGCCGGCATCATCGGGCGTGAGCCCGTGGTCCTTCACGATGCTCGGCTGCACGTCGGCGTCTTCGAGCAGGTGGAGCAGGCGCACGGCGATGTTCATCACGATCTTGACGTGCACGGGCCCGTGGTCGGTCATCCCCAGCCGCGTGATGGCGTTCACGTTGGCCGCGGTCCAGAGCGCGTAGAGCTCATCGTCCCGGTTGATCCGCTGGATGATCCGTTTCAGCCGGGCGTTCCTCCGGTCCGGCACGTTGATCGCCAGCCGCCTGGCCATGCGCTCCGCCAGCGTGCGCGGGAAATCGTGCTCGGCCTCCGCCTCCGATGGAGCGCTGGACACCGGGTCGATCGCCTCCGCCTCCGATGCTCCCGCCGGACTCGTCTCCTCGCTTCCACGGGATCCGGGCTCTTCCGTCATCTCGCTCCTTCCAGCGTGCGCAGCTCTTCCACCGCCGCCCGCACCACGGCGGCCTCGTCGGCTCGCACCGTCATGTGCGCCACCTTGCGCCCGGGCCGTGGCGCTTTGCCGTACAGGTGCAGGTGCACGCCCCGGTGCCGCAGCACGTCCTCCGTGGCCGGCAGCGCACCGATGAGGTTGACCATGGCGGCGTGCCCGCGCATGGACGTCGATCCGAGCGGGAGCCCGAGCACGGCCCGCACGTGGTTCTCGAACTGGCTCGTCTCTGCGCCCTCGATCGACCAGTGACCGGAGTTGTGCACGCGCGGCGCCATCTCGTTCGCCAGCAGGTGGTCGCCGACCTGGAACAGCTCGATGGCGAGCACGCCCACATAGCCGAGCGACTCAAGGACCTGGCGCGCGTACGCCTCCGCGGCCTCCTGCAGCGCTGCCGTGAGCCCGGGCGCCGGCGCATAGGATACCCGCAGGATTCCGCTCTCGTGGTGGTTCTCCACGACCGGATAGAACCGTTCATCCCCGTCCACACCGCGCACGGCCAGGATCGACAGCTCGCGATCGAACGCGACGAACCCCTCCAGGATCAGCGGGCTCCCGCCCAGCGTGGACCACGCGCTGTCCAGCTCGTCGCGGGACCGGATCACCACCTGGCCCTTGCCATCGTAGCCGAAGCGACGCGTCTTCAGCACGGCCGGCAGCCCCACGTCCTCCGCCGCCGCCCGCAGCTCCGCCAGCGAGCCGACCGGTGCGAACGGCGCCGTGTCGATCCCGCGGTCGCGGAAGAACGTCTTCTCGATCAGCCGATCCTGCGACGTTTCCAGCGCTCGCCGCGTCGGCCGCACCGGGAGATGGTCTTCGAGGTAATCCAGCGCCACCGCCTCGACGTTCTCGAACTCGAAGGTCACGGCGTCCAGCCCGTCCGCGAACCGGGCCAGCGCCGCCGTGTCGTCGTACGGCTCTGCGTGCAACGCTGCCACTTCCGCCGACGAACGCGGGTCTTTCGGGTCGAGCAGCCGCGTGCTCACGCCCAGCGGATAGCCCGCCAGCGCCATCATCCTCCCCAGCTGACCACCACCCAGGATCCCCAGCCGCATCACGTCTCCGGGTCTGGATGCGCCAGCACCCGCTCCGTCTGCATGCTGCGGAAGCGGTCCAGCGCTTCCCGTATCTCCGCGTACTTGTTCGACAGGATCGACGCCGCCAGAAGTGCCGCGTTCACCGCCCCCGAACGCCCGATGGACAGCGTGCCCACGGGCACCCCCGCAGGCATCTGCACGATCGACAACAGCGAGTCCATCCCGTTCAGCGCCCGGCTCTTCACCGGCACACCCAGCACCGGGAGCAATGTCTTCGCCGCCGTCATCCCGGGCAGGTGCGCGGCCCCGCCCGCGCCCGCGACGATGACTTCCAGCCCCCGATCCCGGGCCGAACTCGCGTAGTCGAACAGGAGATCCGGCGTGCGGTGCGCAGAAACCACCCGCTTCTCGTACCAGATCCCCAGCTCATCCAGCGTCTCCGCCGCGTGGCGCATGGTCTCCCAGTCCGATGTGGAGCCCATGATCAAACCCACCAGTGGTGTCTTCGACATCGTCGGATCACCCTCGGCTGCCGTGTGCGTACAGGGACCGACGCGGCCCCCCGTCCAGGTCCCGAAGCGACGCCCTCAAGCTAGGAGACCGCACCCCCCCCGGCAAAACTCCCGCTTCACGCCGCGAAGAAGTCCCGCGCATCCTCAGGCGGGTCGTGCAGCGACCACGCAATCGCCACCCCCAGGATGGTCAGCACCACCCCCAGCGCCAGCCACACCGGGATGTGCACCACGTCGGACAACAGCATCTTCAGTCCGACGAACGACAGGATCACCGCCAGACCGGACGGCAGGCGCCGGAAAAGTCCGATCATTCCCGCCAGCGCAAAGTACAGCGAGCGCAGTCCGAGAATGGCGAACACGTTCGAGGTGTAGACGATGAAGGCGTCCCGCGTGATCCCGAAGATCGCGGGGATGGAGTCCAGCGCGAACATCACGTCGCTCGCTTCCACCACCAGCAGCACCACGAACAGCGGTGTGGCCGCAATGATCCCGCCCCGCCGCACGAAGAACCTGTCTCCCTGATACCGTCTCAATACCGGCATCGCCCGACGCGCCAGCCGAACCACAGCGTTGTCCTTCAGGTTCATCGCCGGCCCCTTGTGCCGGAACATCTTCACGCCCGTGTAGATCAGGAACGCCCCGAAGATGTAGATGACGAACTCGAACCGGTGAATCAGCGCCGTCCCAACCAGGATCATCGACGCCCGCAGCACCAGTGCCCCCAGGATCCCCCAGAACAGCACCCGGTGCTGCAGCCGCCGCGGTACCCGGAAATACGAGAACGTCAGCGCGAACACGAACAGGTTGTCCACGCTCAGCGACAGCTCGATGATGTAGCCGGTCAGGTACTCCAGCGCCGGCTCACCCCCTTCGAACCGCCACAGCCCCAGTGCGAACACCATCGCCAGTGCAACCCACGTCCCCGTCCACGCCAGCGCCTCGCGCAGCCCCACCTCGTGCGTGCGCCGGTGGAACACGCCCAGGTCCAGCGCCAGCATCCCCAGCACGAACCCGTTGAAGCCGATCCAGAACCAGAATGTTCTCGCGCACCGCCGCTCCACCCTCTCCCCCGCCCACGTCCACACCTCGGTGGTCCGCAGGCGATCCCGTTATTGTGGTTGCATCCTTTTCCCGCACGACCGCCCCGCCACCCTACCGTTGCGGCGGCGCATCGCCGTATTGCGCGGCACTGCGGAGCGGGTTCTAATGTAGTGGCTTCCTCAACGACGCGAACCGCATACCCGTGTCGATCCTCGATCGCTTGCTGCCGGATTTCCCCGAAGACCAGAAGGGCCAGCGGACACGCCTGCTGGGCCTGATGGGTGCGTATTTCCTGGTTGTCACGGCCGTGGGGATCATGAAACCGGCGAAGAACGCGCTGGCGCTGTCGGGGCTGCCCGCGGGCACGTTCTACAGGACATACCTGGTGAGCGTCGCGGTGATCCTGTTCGTCCCGGTATACAATCGCCTGTCGGACTGGATCGGCTGGCGAAGGCTCGTTCCGGCCGTGGCGTTCTTCTTCACTGCGACGCTGGTCCTGTTCCGGCTGGCGTACCGCGAGGGGAGCATGGTATACGGGCTCGCCTTCTACGGCTGGTACGATCTGTTCTCCGCGGCGCTGGTGACGCAGTTCTTTGCCGGGACCCAGCTGCTCCTGAACGCGCGCACGGCGCGGAGCGCGTATCCGCTGGTGATCGGGGGGGGCGCGATCGGCGCGGCGCTCGGGGGTGGGATTGCGGCGGTGCTGGCGCACGTCATCGGGACGCCGGACCTGCTGCTGGTGGCGGCTGCGTTCATTCTGGCGTTCGGGATTGCGATCCTGTTCGTGTGGCCTGAGGACATGTCGGTGGCGGAGCGAGCCCGGGCCAAGCAGATCCGGCGGCGCGAGCGCGTTTCCGTGAGTGAGTTCCGGCGCGTGTTCTCGAACCCGCACGTGCGGCTGATCGCGGTCACGGTGCTGCTGGCGATCATGACCAAGCAGTTCGTGGACTACGAGTTCAACACGCTGTCCGAGCAGCAGTTCGGGACCGTCGATGCCATCACGCGCTTCCAGGCGATCGTCGGCGTGATCGCTTCCACTCTGCCCATCCTCTCCGTGCTCGCGCTGCGGCCGGTGCTTCGGCGCTGGGGTGTGGGTGTGGCCGTCTTCATCCTCCCGGTCCTGATGCTCGTTTCCACGGCCGTGATGGCGGTCGCCTTCAGCATCTACACGGTCGTGGTCGCCCGTACGTCGGACTTGACGTTCCGCTACTCTGCGGAGCGCGCGGGGCGTGAGATCCTGTACGTCCCGGTGCCGGACGAGATCAAGCTGAAGGCGAAGACGTACATCGACGTGGCCATCGAGAAGGGGTTCGGCAAGGCGGTCACCGCCGTCGTGATCTACGCCCTCGTGGACCTGGTGGGAATTCCGCCTGCGCGGCTGCGCTTCGTGGTGGTTGCCCTGGCACTGGCATGGCTGGGCGCCACCGTGGCCATCCGCCGCGAGTACGTTCGCACCCTCGCCCGCTCCATCCGGGGCCGCTTCGCCAGCTTTCAAGGACTGTCCGTGCTCGCCGACGCCAGCACTGCGGGCGTGGTCCGGGGCGCGCTGACGGGCAGCGACCCCGTGCAGACCTCGTTCGCCCTGGACCTGGTCGACCAGAGCGCTGCGACGGACACTGCCCCGATCAAGGATGCGCTGCACGGGCTGCTCGAACACGAGTCACCGGAAATTCGGGCCAAGGCGCTCCAGATCCTGGCGCGGGACGCTGCGGCCATCGACGTCGACCGGGTGCGAGAGCGGCTCCACGACCCGGCGCGCGCCGTCCGCGAGCAGGCCGTCCTGGCGATGGTCGCGGCGAACCGGGGAAACGAGCGGGACACGGTGGCGGAGCTCCTGCGCGACCCCGACACGGGCGTACGCACGGCCACGCTGGCGTGTCTGACCCGGGGCGATCTCACTGTCGAGGGGAGTGAGGTGCTGGACCCGGGATACCTGGACGGTCAGTGGGAGCGCGCCTACGAGGGCGACCGCAGCGCGCGCGTGGAGCTGGCGCTCGCTGCCGGAGCCATGCGGACGCACCCGCGGGCGCGCGAACTCCTGGAGCCCTTCCTCCACGACCCCGACCCCGTCGTCTCGTCCGCCGCCATCCGCAGCGCGGGGCTCATCGGCGAGTCGGATTTCCACGCGGCCATAATCGCCGGGCTCAAGGCGCCAGGCACGCGCCACGCGGCAAGGGAGGCGCTGGCGGAGCAGGGCCCGCGGGCCGTGGACATCCTGGGCAGCTACCTGCTGGACGAGTCGGCGCACCCCTCCATACGGCGGCACATCCCGTCCGTGCTGGCCCGCGTGCCCGACCAGAAAGCGGCGAATCTCATGCTGCACAGCGTGGTGGCGCCGGAAACGGACCAGATCCTGGACTACCGCACGCTGAAAGCGCTGAGCCAGCTCCGCGCTCGCTTCCCGGACCTCACGTTCGATCGGGAGCTGGTGACGGCGTCCATCCACCGGGAGGTGGACGCCGCCGCACGCTACGCCCAGGCGCGCGGGTGCCTCGACCGCCTCCAGGCGCGTGGCCCCGCCGCCGGCCTTCTCGCCCGCTCGCTGACAGAAGCGTGGGCGGAGCGGCAGGAGGGAGTCTTCAGGCTCCTGGGCCTGCTCTATCCCCACGACGAAGTGTATCGCTGCTTCCTTGCCATCCGCGGCGATGACCGGTCATCCAGCGCCAATGCCGTCGAGTGGCTCGAGGAAGTGCTCGACCGCCCCCTCTTCGAGCGGGTGGCCCCGGTCCTGGGAGAAGCACGGCTCCCGCGCGCCATGCCCGCGCCGGAATCCACGCTGGTGCCGCTCCTCACCGACGGCGATCCATGGATCGCCCGCCTCGCCGTGGCGGCACTGGTCGAGATCCGGGCAGGCTGGAGCCTGGAGGCCGTTCGTGGTATCATCGTCTCGTCCACCAGTGTCGATCTCCGCGACCTGGCCGAACGCCTGCTCGCGGATGGCAGCGCCGATATCGCCGGTCCCATGGATCTGATCGAGAAGGTATTCCTCCTCCAGAAGATCGATCTCCTCCGGGACGCCAGGAGCGCGCACCTCGCGCTGCTGGCGTCCATCGCGGAGGAGGTCGAGGTGGAGGCGGGCACGGTCCTGATCCATGAGGACGAGCCGACGGACGCCATGTACGTGGTGGTGGACGGACGCATCGAGATGCGAGGCGTGACGGACCAGCGTCTCCAGGCCGGACCCGGCCAGGCCTTCGGCACATGGGCGCTGATCGACGAGGCGCCCAGCCTGGTCACGGCCACGACGGTCATGCCGAGCCGGCTCCTCCGGATCACGCGCAACGAGTTCTACGATCTGCTGGCGGACCATTCCGAGATCGCCCTCGGGCTTCTCCAGGGACTGGCGCGCCGCGTTCGCACGCTGGTGGCCTGAGCACCGCTCCCCTTCCCCTCCGTGAGACATGCCTGAGCCACAGACCGCCACCGTCATGATCGTGGACGACGAGGAGATGGTCGCCACCGCGCTCCGCAGCTTCCTCGAGCTGGAGACGTCGTACCGGATCCTCACCTACACCTCCCCGTTGACGGCGTTGGAGACCGTGGAGTCCGAGCCGGTGAACGTCGTCCTGGCGGACTTCATGATGCCGCAAATGGACGGGATCAGCTTCCTCCGTCACGTTCGGGACAGGAAGCCGCAGGCCACGCGGATCCTGCTCACGGGGTACGCGGACAAGGAGAACGCGATCCGGGCGATCAACGAGGCAGGGCTCTATTACTACCTCGAGAAGCCGTGGAACAACGAGCACCTGAAGCTGGTGATCCGCAACGGCGTGGAACGCTCGACGCTCTTCAACGAGCTGGAGAGCCGCGTCATGGCGCTCGAGGACGCCAACCAGGAGCTGTTCGAGATCCGGCGGCGCCTGGTGAAGGCGTTCCTGTGACAGGGCGCGCGAGCCCGCTTTATCACCCGGTCCGCGCGCGTGCCGCCCTGGCGGCGTGGGCGTTCGGAGCGGGAATCCTCTTCCTGCTCGTCCTCCACCTGCCGCTCGATTTCCGCTTCTTCGGACTGACCGCCGTCTGGTTCGCGGCTTCCGCGCTCTCCCTCCACTGGCTCACGGGTCACCGCGGCAGACCGTACTTCTTCTTCTTCCGCTTCGCCATCTTCTCCGTGGAGGTGCTCGTGGCCGTGCTCCTGGCCCACTACGTGGGCGCGAGCAGCTGGCTGGCCACCCTCTTCCTCCTCTTCCCCACCATCGAGTGGAACATGCTCTACCCCGGGGGCTGGGGATTCGCCGGCTCGGTCCTCGCCATCATCGCCAGTGGTACGCTGATCCTGGCCGAGGCCGTGGGGACCGTCCCCGCCGGTGCGCTGTTCCTGACCATCGAGCCGGAATATGCCGAGCCGCGCTACGCGCTGGCCGCCTTCTTCATCTCCCTTTCCGTCATTGCCGGGCTCTCCACGGTGGTGGGCCGCTACGCGGAGGCCGGGCGACGCCAGAGCCGGGAGCTGGCCCTGGCCAACGATCGATTGACGGAGCTGTCCGACGACCTGCGCCGCTCCCACTCCGAAGTGGAGGAGGCCTACGCACAGCTGCGGAGCACGCAGGCAGAGCTGGTCGGCTCCGCCAAGCTGGCCACGCTCGGCAACCTGATCGCAGGCGTTGCGCACGAGATCAACACCCCGCTCGGCGCGCTGCACAGCAACCATGACACGATGCACCGCGCGCTGACGCGCCTCCAGGCGATCCTGGCGGACGAGGTGGTGGACGAGGACGAGCTCGAGGATGTCCGGCGCATCGTCAAGGCCGTGGACGGCGTGACGGAAACCAACAACCTGGCCGTGGACAGGATGATGCGGCTGGTGACCAGCCTGCGGACGTTCGGCAGGGTGGACCGCTCGGAAGTGGATTTCGCCGACCTGCACGAGGGGCTGGAGAGCACGCTGGCGATCCTGGCCCACGAGCTCAAGGACCGGGTCCAGGTGGCGAAGGAATACGGGGAGCTGCCGCGCGTCGAGTGCTATCCCAACCAGGTGCACCAGGTGTTCATGAACCTCATCGTGAACGCGGCGCAGGCCATCCACGGCAGCGGAACCATCACCATTCGTACCCGGCACGAGGGGGACCAGGTGGCCATCGATGTCGGGGACACGGGCGTGGGGATCACCGCCGAGAACGTCGCGCGCATCTTCGACCCCGGCTTCACCACGAAAGGGAAGCGGATGGGCATGGGGATGGGGCTGCTGATCACTCGCCAGATCGTGGATCGGCACCACGGCCACATCGACGTCCGCAGCGAGCCCGGCCGCGGCACGACCTTCACCGTCCGGCTCCCCGTCCGGCTCCCCGCGTCCGCGCGCCCGAATCGCGACCCTTCCACCCAAACCGCGCCCGCCGGCACGCCGGCCGGGGGGCGCCAGTAGGAGGTCCCATGCCCAGGACCCGATCCGCCCGCTTCACGGCTCTCTCCGCGCTCCTGCTCATGCTCCTGGCCCCGCCGCTCCGGGCGCAGGGCAACTTCCTCGCGCCGGTGGACACGATCGAGGCCCGGTTGCGAGCCGGCACCTTCACCATCATGGACGAGCGCGGGTCCAGGTTCGAGGGCGACAGGACCAGCCGCGTGGCGCTGAATTTCGGGAATGATGCCATGCTGGTGGTCAAGTGGGCGCCCGCGGCCCAGGGTGGAGAGGCGTACAACAACAGCCCGCGCTACGAGGCGGCCGCCTACGAGCTCCAGAAGCTCTTCCTGGACCGGCACGAGATCGTGGTGCCGCCCACCGTCCTGCGCGCGTTCCCCCTGACCTGGTACCGGACGCTGGATCCCCGGGCGCATGCCACGTTCCTGGACACGGAGTCCGTGCTCGTGGCGCTCCAGTACTGGCTGTTCAACGTGACTCCCGACGACTACTGGGATCCCGACCGCGTCGACACGGATACCGCCTACGCCAGGGGCATCGGGAACTTCAACATCTTCACCTACCTGGCCCGGCAGTCGGATGACAATCAGGGCAATTTCCTGATCTCCGGCGACTCCGCCGCATGTCGCGTGTATTCGGTGGACAACGGCGTGGCCTTTGCCAGCCAGGCCAGCGACCGGGGCGCCAACTGGCGACGCATCCGCATCAAACGCCTCCCGCGCGCCACGATCGATCGTCTCCGCGCGCTCACCGAGGACAGCCTCACCGCCCGACTCGAGACTGTTGCGGAGTTCCGCGTCGCGCCCGACGGGACCCTGGAGTCCGTGGACCCGGGGCCGAACATCTCCCCGGACCGCGGCATCCGCCGGGCCGAGAATCGTATTCAGCTCGGGCTCACGCGCGGCGAGATCCACGGTGTCTGGCGCCGGGTGGAAGGACTGCTGCGCGACGTGGACCGCGGCCGCTACGAGCTCTTCTGAGCGCGCCCTGCCCCCGTCCGGCGGCAGCGGGCGTGCAGAAGCGGCTGGCGGGGCGACCCGCCAGCCGCTTCTGCTTCACACCCGCCGGTGTCCCGGGGTTCCTATCTCGTGCCCTGCGGTCGCCCCGGCGTGTACGGTGCGCCCAGCTGATCGATCCGCACCGCCAGCGACCGGACGTCGCGCGCCACCGCGTCCACGGCGGGCCCGACCTCGGCCATCTGGTCACGGGCGATCTGCAGCTGATCGCGCTGTGTTCCCGTGGGCGCTGACGTGGATCCGTACGACGAGTACACCGCCGTCTGGACCCGGTCGCTGATCGACGGCGTGGTCTCGAACTGTCGGGTGGCCACGCTCCGGTCCCCGTCCAGCTGGACCTGCAGCTCCGCGATCCGCTCCTCCAGCGCGCGCGCCTGCTCCAGCACGCTGGTCGGCACCGTGGTCGAGCGCAGCGTGGCCTGCTTCAGGCTCGCCAGCGTCGTGGCCGCCTCGTCCAGGCGACGCGACGCGCGCATCACCTCGCCCAGCAGCCCGTCCGCTTCCTGCTGGAACGCCACCAGCGCGGCGCGGTCATCCGTGGCCAGCGTGGCGTTGTTCAGCGGGACCACCTGGAACTCCACCGGGGCCACCATCTCCGTTGCCACGCCGTCCACCACCTTGGCCAGCGATACGCGGTAGGTCCCCGGGGCGGCGTACGGCCCGTCACGACCCTCGTCCAGCGGCTTGAAATCGCCCCGGGCGTCCACCGGCGTGCTCGCCGGATAGCGCAGGTTCCAGGCGATCCGGTGGATCCCCTTCGACGGCTTGGCCGCCATGCGCCGGACGATCTCGCCCGACGGCTTGGTCACCGTGAACAGGAGGTACGGGTCCTGCTCCCGGTCCTCCGCCCGCATCTCCTCGAAGCTCGGGTACCCCACGTCGCGTCCCGCCTCCGCGGTCTTCTTCTCCGCTTCGTGCCTCGCCTCTTCCCGCGTCTGGATGTCGTCTTTCAGGTAGTACGTGAACACCGCGCCGAACGGCGGGTTGTCCGCGCCGTAGTAGCTCTCCCCCTGGAAGCCCTTGCCGCTGTAAGCGAACGGGTCCTTCACGATGTAGAGGAGGGCATCGCGGGTCGGGAAGATGTGCGCGTCCTGCGACAGCGTGGCCGCGTCCGCGTGGCGCAGCGCCGAGTAGTCGTCCAGGATCCAGAAGCCGCGGCCGAAGGTGGCGAGAACGAGGTCGTTCTCCGGCTCGTGGATCTTCAGGTCGCGCACGGCGATGGTCGGGATCCCGCCCTTGAGCTGGATCCAGTGCTGTCCGCCGTCGCGGGTGAAGAACACGCCGAACTCGGTGCCCGCGAAGAGCAGCTGCGGATCCACCGGGTCCTCGGCGAGGGTGTACACCGAGCCGCGCTCGGGCAGGTCGCCCGCGATGGACGTCCAGTGCGCCCCCTTGTCCGTGCTCTTCAGCAGGTAGGGCTTGAAGTCTCCGTTCTTCTTGTTGTTGAACGCCGCGAACACGGTGCCCGCATCGTGCAGTGAAGCGAGGACCGCATCCACGTATGTCCGCTCGGGCACGCCCGGGAACCGGTCGTACCGCGTCCACTGCCCGCCGGCGTCCTCCGTCACCTGGATGAGCCCGTCATCGGTGCCCACGTAGAGCAGCCCCTCCTCCACCGGCGATTCCGTCAGCGCCACGGCGTTGCCATAGATCGTGGTGGAGACGTTCTTCGCCACAGCGTCCATCCCCCACACCTTGCCCATGACCGGGAGCTTGTTCCGATCGAGCTGCCGGGAGAGGTCCGGGCTGATGGCGCGCCAGCTGTCGCCCCGGTCGTCGCTCCGGTACACCCGGTTGGCCGCGAAATAGAGCCGGGTGTGCGAGTGGGGGCTGATCAGGAGCGGCGAGTCCCAGTTCCAGCGCAGCGCTTCCCCCTTCTCCGGCTGCGGCTGGATGTAGACCCCTTCGCCGCTCTTCCGGTCGTACCGCTGCAGACCGCCGTACTGGCTCTCCGCGTAGACGATGTTCGGGTTCTCCGGGTCCACCTGGCTCTGGAAGCCGTCGCCGCCCGCGGTCACGAACCAGTCCGCGTTCACGATGCCGGCGCTGGAGATCGTCCGCGATGGACCACCCATGGAGAAGTTGTCCTGCGTGCCGCCATAGACGTTGTAGAACGGCTTCTCATTGTCCAGGGCCACGTCGTAGAACTGCGTCACCGGGAGGTTCGGCTTGAACTGCCAGCTTGCGCCCCGGTCGTAGCTCTCGTAGAGGCCGCCGTCGGTGCCCATGAGGTAGTGGTCGGTATCGGCCGGGTCGATCCAGAGCGCGTGGTTGTCCACGTGCTTGTTCTTCTCGCCCACCCGCTCCCACGTCTTGCCGCCGTCCGTGGTGATCATGGCGTAGGTGTCCATGGCCACCACCAGGTCACGGTCCTTCGGGTCGCAGATCAGCTCGTTGTAGTAGTTGCCGCTGCCGTTGTAGCTGTCCCGCTTGCTCCACGACGCGCCGCGGTCCGTGGAGCGGTAGACGCCGCCCTGCTCACCGCTGGCCTCGACGATGGCATAGATGTAGTCGGGGTCGGCCGGCGAGATGCAGAGCCCGTAGCGCCCCACATCACCGGACGGCAGCCCCTTGGTCAGCTTGCTCCAGCTCGCCCCGCCGTCGGTGGACCGGTAGAGCGCCGACTCGGGGCCGCCGCCGATGTAGGTCCAGACGTGCCGGCGCCGCTGCCACGCGGCCGCGATGAGCAGGTCCGGGTCGCGCGGGTCCATGACCAGGTCCGTGACGCCCGTGTTCTCGCTGATGTCGAGCACCTTCGACCAGGTCTTCCCACCGTCTTCGGTCTTGTACAGCCCGCGCTCACCACCCGCGCTCCAGACCGGGCCCTGCGCGGCGACGTAGACCACGTCCGTGTTGCGCGGGTCGATCACGATCCTGCCGATGTGCTCGCTCGACTCCAGCCCGACGCGCTTCCAGCTCTTCCCGCCATCCTCGGACTTGTACACGCCGTCGCCGTAGGAGACGCTGCGCTGCGCGTTGTTCTCCCCCGTTCCGACCCACACCACGTGCGCGTTCGACGGGTCGAGCGCCACCACGCCGATGGAGTAGGATCCTTCGCCATCGAACAGCGGCCGATAGCTGATCCCGGCGTCCGTCGTCTTCCAGACACCGCCCGACGCCGTGGCCACGTAATACTCGGCCGGGTTCGAGGGATTCACTGCCAGGTCGGCGATCCGACCGGACGTCATGGCCGGTCCGATCTCCCGCAGCGCCAGGCCGCGATATGTCGATGCGCTGGTCTCCTGTGCCGCCGCGGGCATTGCCGCCGGCAGCAGGAGTGTCAGCGCCAGGAGGGAGCGTGCGATCCTCATGGTTCCTATCCCGTCTTCGGGGTTCGAATTCGTGGCATCTGCCGTACGGGGGGGCCGGGGCGAAAGGTCGCGCGCCGGCAGTCACCGCGCCAGAGGTAGTCGGTGGTCGATCCGGGGCGCTCCCCGCGCCTTCCGGCGGTCCGGTGGTTCTGTTATCCTCCGCGCCATGCGCACGCCCGTCCTGCTGCCCGCCCGCGAGTTCGCCTCGCTCATCCGCCTGGCGGTGCCCATCGTCACCGTCCAGGTGGGGCTCATGATGATGGGTGTGGTCGACACCATGATGGTCGGCCGCGTCTCCGGAACGGCGCTCGCCGCCGTCGCCCTCGGCAACCTCTACTTCTTCGGCGTGGCGGTATTCGGGATGGGCGTGCTGTTCGCCCTCGATCCGGTGATCTCCCAGGCGGTGGGCGCCCGCGATGAGCCTGCCATCGCACGCGGGCTCCAGCGGGGGCTCGTGCTCGCCATCCTGCTCGCCCTCCTGTCCCTGGTCCCGCTGGCGCTGGCGCGCCCGGTGATGGTCCTGCTGCGCCAGCCCGAAGACGTGATCCCGCTGGCGACCGGCTATGTCGGCGCGGCCACTCCGGGCATCGTCGCCTTCTTCGGCTTCGTCGTGTTGCGGCAGACGCTCCAGTCCATGGACCGGGTGCGTCCGGTGGTCATCGCCATCGTGATGTCGAACCTGGTGAACGTGGCCCTGAACTGGACACTCGTCTTCGGCCATTTCGGGCTTCCCGCGCTCGGACCCGTCGGGACCGGGTGGGCGTCCACGATCAGCCGCTGGACCATGTTTCTCGGGCTCGCCGCCCTCGCCTTCACCCGCCTCGGTCCGTATCTGAAGTCCGGCGGCCGGGAGATGCTGCGCCTGCGACCCCTCCTCCACATGCTCCGGCTGGGCGCGCCGGTGGGCGCCCAGATGCAGCTCGAGGTGGGCGCGTTCGGAGCGGTGGCGCTCCTCATGGGGTGGCTCGGCACCGCGCAGATGGCCGGCCACCAGGTGGCCATCAATCTCGCTTCCCTCACGTTCATGGTCCCCCTCGGCATCGGGCAGGCGGGCTCCGTGCGCGTTGGACAGGCCGTGGGCCGGGGCGACAGCGCCGCTGCCCGCAACGCCGTCAAAGCCGCGCTCCTTGGCGGCGTGGCGTTCATGAGCTGCACCGCCGTGCTCTTCCTCACGTCGCCGGCCCTGCTCACGAACCTCTATACCGATGACCCGGCGGTCACTGCCGTGGCCCTCACCCTGATCCCGATCGCCGGCTTCTTCCAGGTCTTCGATGGGCTGCAGGTGGTGAGCGCCGGCGTGCTGCGGGGCGTGGGCGACACGACGGCGCCGTTCCTGGCCAATCTGGTCTCCTTCTGGATGCTCGGCCTCCCTGTCGGCGTGTACCTGGCCTTCGCCACCAGCGCCGGGCCGAAGGGGCTCTGGTGGGGGCTCACACTGGGGCTCGCAGGCGTGGCCGTGTTCCTCGTGGCCCGGGTGCGCGTGCGGATGCGGCGCGAGCTGAGCCGACTCGTGATCGACCAGGACAGCGCGCCCCGCCGGCGCGTGGCCCCGGACGCCGCCTGACCGGCAGCGGACGGGGCTCGGCCGGGTCGAACCAGAGAGCGGGCACGCCCCCGACGCCGTGCTCGTGACCGTGCCCACGCGACCACGCCGCGGGTGATGGCGGGCTCTCCCGCCAGCGGTCCGCGCGCCCTACGTTCCGGCCATGTTTCCGCTCTACGACGACAACCCGACCGACAGCTTCCCCTTCATCACGATCGCGCTCATCGCGATCAACGTCCTGGTGTGGGTGACGATCCAGGGTGCGGGATTCGACGCGACGGCCCTCCGGGACTCCGTATGCGCGTTCGGGGCCGTTCCCGCGGAGATCACCGGTGGCTTCTCACCGCTGCCGCATGGCATGCACGTCCTCCGCTGCCCGCCGGGCGGCCTGCGCTGGGGCACCGTGTTCACCAGCATGTTCCTGCACGGCGGATGGCTGCACCTGCTGGGCAACATGTGGTTCCTGTGGATTTTCGGGAACAACATCGAGGACAGCACGGGGCACGTGAGATTCCTGCTCTTCTACCTGATCACGGGGACCATCGCGTCGATCGCCCACATCTACAGCAGCCCCGGCTCGCCGATCCCGACGGTGGGCGCATCAGGGGCGATCAGCGGCGTGATGGGCGCGTATCTCCTGCTCTACCCGCGCGTGCGGATCCACACACTCTTCATCATCATCATCTTCATCCGGGTGATACCGATCCCCGCCTGGCTCGTTCTGGGTGAGTGGTTCGCCATCCAGGTGCTGGCGGGGACGGCGGCCGCCTCCGCCACGGCGGGCGTGGCCTTCTTCGCCCACATCGGCGGGTTCGTCGCGGGGGTGGCGCTGATCAAGGCATTCGAGAATCGGGGCCGCGTGGCCGCGAAGCGGTCGCGGACGCGCCTGCGGCCCCGTGAGGCCGAAGCCGGCTGGTGAACGGACGGGCCGTCTAGAACCCCACGGCGGCAGCGTCGGGGTCACGGGGGTCCGGGGCGCCCAGCCGCGCGCCGTCGGGCGCGATCTCGATGGCATGCACCGTTCCCTGCGTCCCGCCGACTTCCAGTGAGTAGCCGCGTGCCTCGAGCTCGGCCAGGACGGTGTCGCCCCATGGCGCCCATTCCATCTGGATCCTGTCGGGCAGCCACTGCTCGTGGATCCGCGGCGCCTCCACCGCGTCGAGCACGCCCATGCGGAAATCGACCAGGTTCAGCACCACCTGGAGCACCGAGTTGATGATGGTGCGGCCGCCCGGCGTCCCTACCACTGCGAAGAGGCTCCCGTCCGGACGCGTCAGGATGGTGGGCGCCATGCTGGACAGCATGCGCTTTCCGGGCGCGGCCAGGTTCGGCCGGGTCCCGATGAGCCCCGTGCGCGTGGTGAGGCCGGGCGCGCCGTTGAAGTCTCCCATCTCGTTGTTCAGGAGGAACCCGGCGCCCGGAACAACGATGCGGGAGCCGTAGCTGTACTCCAGCGTGTAGGTGGTGGACACCGCCATGCCGTCCCCATCCACCACGGAGTAGTGCGTCGTCTCCTTGCTCTCCCGATCCTCGACGACATCCGCCACGGCCGACTCCGAAGCCGCGTACCCGTCGATCCCCGCGCGCTGCTCCTCCGCGTACGCCTTGCTCGTCAGCCGCTCCAGCGGCATGTCCGTGAAGTCGGGGTCACCCAGATAGCGTGCCCGATCGCGGTACCCGCGGCGCATGGACTCCGCCAGGTAGTGGAGGTAGGCAGGCCCGTTGTGGGGGAGGGCCGCCAGGTCGTAGCCCTCCAGGATGTTCAGCATCTCGACGAGCGCCACGCCGCCACTGGACGGAGGCGGCATCCCGATGACGCCGTAGCCCCGGTACGTCCCCATCACGGGGCGTCGCTCGACGGGGCGGTAGTCGGCGAGGTCCTCCATGGTGATCAGGCCGCCGCCCCGCTCCATCTCCACGGCGATCAGCCTCGCGGTCTCCCCGCGATAGAAGCCGGCCGCCCCATGTTCCCTGATTCGCTCCAGCGTGCGGGCCAGCTCCGGCTGCCGCAGTACCTGACCGGGCTCGTAGGGGCGTCCTCCATTGGAATACGCGGCCATGCTGGCCGGGTACTTCGCCATTTCCGGCAGCACGGCCGCCAGTGACCTCGCCAGCCCGGGCGTCACTTCGAACCCGTCGCGCGCCAGCCGGATCGCCGGCTCCACGAGCCGCGCCCAGGGGAGCCGCCCATAAAGGCCGTGCACGTAGGCGAAGCCGGCCACCGTGCCGGGCACACCCACCGCACGGTAGCTCATGTGGTGAAGCGCGCGGTCGTATTCCCCCGCCGAGTCCAGCCACATCCCCGCCGTGGCCGCCGCCGGGGCGCGCTCCCGGAAGTCCACCGTCGTGGCCCGGCCATCCGGGAGCCGAAGCACCATGAAGCCGCCGCCCCCGATGTTCCCCGCCCTCGGGTAGACAACCGCCAGCGCGAGCCCGGTCGCCACTGCCGCATCCACGGCGTTGCCGCCCTCACGCAGGATCTCCGCACCCACTTCGCCGGCCAGGACATGGGCCGACACCACCATCCCGGAGTCGGCCCGTGCAGGCGACGAGGCGGGCGCCCGCACTTCGGCCGCGAAAGGCGCCGGGCGTACCGCCGCCGACCGGGCAGCATCCGCCGTCGACGGACGCGACGGGGGCGACGCCGTCGGCGCGCACGCCGCAGAGAGGCCCGCAAGGAAGAGGGCGACGGACCGCGCCGTCGCGCGAAATGGCTTCATGGCATCCTCACACCCGCTGCATGATCACGTCGATCCCGGCACCAGCGCGTCCCGCTGCTCCAGCGCACCGGCGCGCGGTCAGTCCCGCTTCATGGTCACATCGATGGCACCGTACACGTTCCCCACGCCGAACCGGTACTGCGCCTGGGCGGCAGAGTAGTAGTGGACTTCCTCGACGTTCATGGGCGTGATCCGGGAGAGCACATCGGGTCCGCCGGCACGGGTGCCGTTGACGTAGATGACGATCTCCGGCTCGTGCGTGAAGCTCGTGCTGCCGCGGTACCGCAGCCAGTGCGGCCGGACGGACTGGACGAAGTCGAGGAGATTGGTCTGGCTGGCGTCGGCGAGCTCCGCTTCCGTGATGACGTCTGAGCCGCCGCGTGTCCCCGTCCCGGCGGAGGCGCAAGCGCTCAACGACCCGACCAGCAGAAGGACGAGCGCGGCACGGATGATCATGGTCAGTCTCCTGTGTCCCGGTCCACCACGTATGCGTTCCTCTGCGCAGTCGGCAGCAGAACCATGCGCAGCACGTTGGCGTGCGGAGGGAGGTTGGCGGCGTAGAACACGGCATCCGCCACGTCGTCGCCCCTGAGCGGCTGGAAACCCTGGTAGACGCCGGCCGCCCGCGCCTCGTCCCCGTGGAAGCGGACCGTGGAGAATTCCGTCTCCACGAAGCCCGGGTCCACGCTGGACACGCGCAACGGGGTCCCGGAGAGGTCGAGGTTGATGGCTTCCGTCAGGGCGGTCACACCGAACTTGCTGGCGTTGTAGACGTTCCCGCGCGGATACACCTGATGCCCCGCGGTGCTGCCGATGTTGATGACGTGGCCCCGTCCGGCCTCGATCATCGCCGGCAGCAGGAGCCGCGTCACGTTCAGCAGCCCCTTGACGTTCGTGTCGATCATCCGGTCCCAGTCATCGAAGCTCCCTTCCTGGATCCGGTCGAGCCCGGCGGCGAGCCCCGCGTTGTTCACCAGCACGTGGGGCGGCCCCGCCGCTTCGAGCAGCGCGTCCACGGCGGCACGGACGGACTCGCGATCCCGGACGTCCACCGCCGCGGTGTGAACGGCCACACCGTGCTCCCGGGCCAGCTCTTCGGCCAGGCGGTCGAGCCGCTCCGCTCGCCGGGCCCACAGTGCCACGTCTGCGCCCTCCGCCGCGAACCGGCGGGCGCACGCTTCTCCGATGCCTGAGCTCGCGCCCGTGATGAGCACGAGCTTCCCCTGGATTCTGTTCATGGCATGAAGGTCCGGCGCCGTCAGGAGCCTGTCAACTCCCGTCAACGATGGACGGTCGGTGACTCCTCGATCCCGGTATCTTCACGCCGGCAGTCGCGCAGGGGGAGCGCGCGCCGGGGATCGCGGGCCCGCGCCTCGATCCGCGCCACCACGCTGTCGCGCATGGCCACGAACCGGCGGGCGAGCCGGGGCTCGAGGAGGCCGGCCACGGCGGCCTCCAGGGAGTCGTCCGGCAGGGTGCGGTACCGGTCGAACGGGGGCCCCAGCGCGCCCGGGCGCTCGATGGAGTCCACTTCCGTCTCCCAGCACGACATCGGCTGTCTCGCGGGCGAGTAGTCGAACGCCCGGTTGTGGTCGATGGCCACGGCGTGTCCGCCCGGGGCCACGAGCCAGTTGCCGCCATGGCGGTCACTGTTCCCGATCGCCGCATCGAAGAACCGCAGCAGGTCCGGCTTCCGCTCCCCTCGCTCCGCCGGCGTCGTCGCGCCGCGAATGAAGTACATGGCCGAGCCAGCCATGGTGTCGCCGCCCGCCACGATGCGCTGCAGCACGGTCATGGGGGTGAGATCGATTCCGAGCAGCCGATCCACGCGATAGGCGGCCACTTCCCGGTTCGCGCCGCAGGGGCGGCAGAAGATGTCCGAGCCATCCACTTTGAAGATCGACTCGACACCTCCCGGATGGGTGAGCCGGAACGTATAGGAAACGCCCTGGCTGTCGAGGGAGAGCGGGTTCGCGCGCTCGGGCGGGGCCACCAGCAGCGCCCGGAGCGCCCGCAGGATGGAGTCGGCGCGCACGGTGTCGCCCGCGGCGCGGGCAGCCCAGGCCGCCTCCTGGTAGCGCCCGGCGGCGAGCAGCGAGTCGGCGCTGGCGACGCGCTGCGCGGATGCGGGGAGAGGGAGAGCGGCCCCGAGGACCAGCAGCGTAGCTGCACGCAGGTACATGGCCAGTCGATCTCCCGGGGAAATGGACGCCCGCATTCCGAGGCCACCATCGGAATGGCGCACTTCAACATGCGTCATCATCGGCTCCCGGTCGAGCGACCGCCCGCGGGCAGCGCGCCGTTACGGACCCGTGTAGCAGCCGGGCTCTTCCCGCACCACCCTCCTGCCGCTCACCCGGCCCGACTGCACGCAGGACAGCCCCACGGGATGTCGGGCCACTGCCTCCCAGCTGTCCGCGTCTCCCGTCACGACCAGATCGACGCTGTCCGCGGGCTCCAGTCTCAGCGCACTCAGCTCACCGGTGAACCTCCCGGTCGTGGCGTGATACGCTTCTTCGGCTCCGGCCACGCGCTGCAGGGTTCCCAGCACCTTGCCATGGGGAGTCTCATCCCCGTAGCCACTCCCGAACAGCACGCTGGCGGCTGCGCTCACCGCAACCACACCCACCACCATCAGGATCAGCAGGCTCGCCGGACTCTTCCGTGCGGCCCTGCCCATGGCCCCGTTCCCGTGCCGGCGCTCCGGCTCCCAACGATCTGACACTGCTCCCTCCTTCGCGCGGTCTCCGGCTTCAACCCCTCTTCAAGACTCGCGCCGGTGGGGAGCTACCGAGCCACCTGCTTCTTCGCCCAGCGACGATAGAGCCAGAGCAGCAGCAGGGCGCCGAGGATGGAGCCGATCCATCCGGCGGGCGTCAGCGTCGAGCGGCCGGGCCAGATCAGGCCGATGATGAACCCGCCCACCACCGAGCCGAGTATCCCGAGCGCGATCGTGGCCAGGCAGCCACCCGGGTCCTTGCCCGGCATGATGAGCTTCGCGATCGCGCCCACCACCGCGCCGAAGAGGATCCACCACAGCAGCGTGAACATTGCGTCACCGTCCCATGGAGATTGATCGGATGAACGTCCGCTCTCCTGGTACGCAAGATGTGGACGCGGTCGGATCCGGAAAAGGCGGGAGTGACGGTGAAAAAGCGCGCGAGGGTCAGCCGATCGGGTGAAGCCGTCCGCCCGAACCCCCTGAACCGGCGGCTAGCGTTCGACCCTCTCGGCTGCCCTCGCGTGACTGCAAAGCGGTCTTCTACTCTCTAGATGCCGGTCGGCCCGAAAACCTTACAGCGATCTCGCCAGTCACGGAAACGGCCCCCGGGGCATTGCCCCGGAGGCCGTCGTTCCACCCCCGCGCGAGCCGCGCGCGGCCGGAGCGTCAGAGAGGCTGGACCTCCCTCGCTTCCGGGCTCTTCTCCGTCGGCACGCGGCGGAAGCGGACCCGCTGGCCATCGTCCAGCGACTTGAAGCCGTCGCCCAGGATGTTGGAATGATGGACGAACACGTCCTCGCCGCCGTCGTCCGGCTCGATGAAGCCGAAGCCCTTGCTGTTGCTAAACCAGCGGACCGTGCCCGTGATCTCGCCGTCCCCGCCGGCGGCGGCGACGCCGGCGACCACGCGCTCCGGGCTCTCGAACGCGGGCTGCCCCGGGCGCCGCGACGGCGGGAGCGGGGCAGCCGCCACCTCCACGCGCATCGGGTCGGTCATGACGGTGCGCGCCAGGTCCTGCGCTTCGGCGGAGAGCGTACGTCCCACGAAGATCACCTGGCAGTCGTCGGGAGTCAGCTCCGCGATCCGCTGGATCTCCCCGTGCTTGCCGCGCTGGAGCAGCGCATCCACCGGATCGAAAGCGAGCACCTCTACCTGCCCGAGTCGGACGTTCCCCGCCTCGACGTGCTCGAGCAGTCGGTCGGGCGTGGCCACCAGGATGTCGAAGCCGGCCCTCAGGTCGCGGACCTGGTCCACCGCCGGCTCGCCACCGTGGATCTCGCCCACCCACAGGTCGGTCTCCCGGGCCAGGGCGCTGACCTGACTCCCGATTTCCCGGACCATGTCCTCCGTCGGCGCTACGACGAGCGTGAACAGCCCCTCGCGGTGCAGCTGGCGCTCCAGTGCCGGAACCACGTACGCCCCCGTCTTCCCCGACCCCGCCGGGGCGCTCAGAAGGATGTCCCGCCGACTGGAGAGAACGTCCGCCATGCGGGCCTGCGCCGGGCGAGGCTCCTCCCACCCCATGGCATCCAGCCCGCGCCGGAGCTCATCGTGCTCCACCAGGTCCGCGAACGTTTCCGCCTCTGCCCGCCCCGGGACCGCCCCGGCACCGGGAGCTGCGGCGGGACGCCCCCGCCGCCGGAGGAAGACGACCGCGACCCATATCACCATGAGCACGACTGCCACTACGAGGACCGTCGTCCAGAAACCGTTGATTCCGTTCATGTTCTCAACTTCCGCGGCGTGCGCCGCAATTGTCAAGCGAACCCCTACGTGCACCGTTTCTTGCAAGAGCGCCGAACCGGATCGAGACCGTCCACCAGCAGGGGAGGCGTGCGCCCATGGCACTCGGACCGATGACCCGGAAATGGCTGATCGTCGTCATCGTAGCGGTGGTCGTGCTCGTCGTGGCCGGCCTGATCTATATCGCCTTCGCCTACGAGGGCGTGCGCCCGGAGGTCGGGCGCGGCGATTCGGATCAGGTCAGTACCATTGCGCCGCCAGCCCATTCACTCCCGCAGCCCACCCGCTTCCATCGCGGCTGAATCCGACGGCGTTGTACCCCGCACTACCCGCCGCCTTCCACGTCGCCCCGTCATCCCGTGAGTACGCCGACCCGGAAGGGCCCACGGCCACCAGGAGCGGCGGATCGCTCCCCGGCACGTAGGCCACGCCGTACCACACGCCTGGGAGAGCGGCCGTGGAAACCGCCGACCAGCTCCGCCCTCCATCCCGAGTGGTCCCGAGGCGCACGGGCACGCTGGTGCTGTCGGTGTAGTCCCCGCCCACGATCACGCCGTGCAGCGTGTCCCGGAACGCTACGCCGAATATACCTGCGCTCGGTCCGGCCGGCAGCGGGGTGTCCGCGGCCGTCCAGGTGCGGCCGCCGTCGCGGCTCCGCAGGACCCGGGCCCGCGCGCCAGCGCCCGTGCCGATCCAGGCGTGGGTCGCGCCAGCCACGGCCACGGCCGTCCCGCTGGCCGCGAAACCACCCTCCCCATCCAGCGCGGCCGGGACCGACTCCGCCGGCACCCAGTGCTTCCCATCTTCCGTGCGTACGATCGTGAGCCGCCCCGCAACGGCATCCCCGAACGCCACGCCGCGCCGCGCGTCCCAGAAAGCCATGCCGTCGTAGAACGCGTCCGGTCGATCGTCCTGGTAGACCACGCCCCAGCTCCGCCCGCCGTCGCCGGTCCGGTAGATCCGCGCCAGACCGCCATCGAAATGCGTTCCGAGCGCGAACGCCGCCAGAGAGTCCGCTGCGGCGACACCCACGATGAACAGCGACTCCGCGCCGGTGATCGTGTCCACGCGCCAGGGCGCGCCGGCTTCGCTCAGCCGTGCCACCACACCCCCGCGCCCGCCCAGCCAGACGCCGCCATGCCTCACCGCAGAGACACCGCGGAACTCCGCGTCCGTGGGTGCCGGCCGCGCGTTCCAGGGGCGGGCGACCGTCACACCCGCGGCGCACGCCCACGCTGCCGCCACCACCGCGGCCAGCCCGATCGTCACTCGCATCCTGGATCGCATGGCCGCATGATGGACTCGCCGCACGGGCCCCGCAACGGGGCGGCCGCAATCCTGCGAGAGCTGAGGGCCCATGGACTGGAAGCGCGCACTCACGGAAGCCGCCTGGCTCACGGAGGAAGGCGCGGATCGACTTCGTCGCCGCGTCGATCGACTCCTCCGCCCCGGCCGCCCGGCCCGCGTGGAGCCCTACAGGAGCTACGGGACCCCGTCCCGGGTGCGTGTGCGAGGACGCGTCCTCCACGGCGAGGCGCCCGCCCCGGCCACCCCCTCCGACCCCTGGTGGCTGAACCTGGCGAACGCATACCGCCGGCTGGGGAGCGCCGAAGTGGCCGGCGCTCGACTGCGCGTCGCGTTCGCCGGCGACATCCGCGAGGCGAGATCGGACGATGAAGGGTTCTTCGCCGTCGACCTGGCCCCGACCATCCCCCTCGACCCGGACCGCCTCTGGCACCCCGCCAGCATCGAGCTTCTCGCGCCGCGGGGCACGGGAGCGCAGTCCGTGGTCGCCGTGCCGAACGGCGCGCGCTTCGGCATCATCAGCGACCTCGATGACACGGTCGTTCGCACCGGCGCCACCAAGGTGCTCCGGATGGGGCGGGAGGTCCTGTTCGGGAATGTCCACACGCGCATGCCGTTCCCGGGCGTCGGCGCCTTCTACCGCGCGCTCCACATCGCCGCGGCCGGGGCCGGGGAGTTGAACCCCGTGTTCTACGTTTCCAGCAGCCCCTGGAACCTCTATGACCTCCTCGGCGAGTTCCTCCGCCTGCACGGCATTCCGGCGGGGCCCATGGAGCTTCGCGACTGGGGGATCACGCGGGAGGAGATGCTGCCAGCCGGCCATCACCGCCACAAGCGCGCGGCCATCGACCGGATCCTCGAGACCTACCCGACCCTGAGATTCCTTCTGGTGGGCGACAGCGGACAGCAGGACCCGGAGATCTACCGTGAAGTGGTGCACCAGCACCCGGGCCGGGTCCTGGCCATCTATATCCGCAGCGTGATCCCGGACGCCGACCGCATCCGCGCCGTCGATGACCTCGCCGCCGAGATGGCCCGCAACGGCGACGCCGAGCTCGTCCTCGTGCACGACACCCTCGAGGCCGCCAGCCACGCCGCCGCGCGGGGGTGGATCCGGGCAGCCGACGTCGATACCGTGGCCCGCACCCAGCGCAGTGAGCAGTGAGGGGCCCCCATCACGCCGGGGCCACGCCGGTCATTCCGGGGCGGATCGCCCGCCGTCCTGCTGCAGTCTCGACCGCAGCGCCTCCGCCAGCTCGTCCAGTCGGTCGGAACGGTCCTCGGCCAGCTCCACCAGCTTCTCGAGGTTGCGCCTCCCGGGGCGGCGACGACCCGTGGCCCACGAATACAGCGCCGAATAGGACACGCCCGCTTCCTGGGCCACGTCCTCCATGCGCCCGGCGATCCCGTCCAGCAGATCGCTGATCAGGGCTGAGACGGCTTCCCCTTTGGCCACCTGTATCCTCCCCGTCCGGGCGCAGCGCGCGACCTCTCGCCCAGGACTTCGACATTGCGCTTCGTGTTCCCGCCCGGCGCGCGCGGCCCGCTGCGCCGGCAACCTTTCCCTCCCTCTCGCAAGAACTGTTCGCACCCGGCCGGAACACGGCTTCACCGGACCCCCAGCGCTACTCGTCGCGCTCCACCCGGCCCCGCAGCTTCTTGACGCGGCCCCGGTGCTTCTTCGCCCGGAGGCGCCGCTCCTTCGACGCCTTCGTGGGCCGCGTCGCCTTGCGCTTCTTGCGTGGCCGCAGCGCGTCCGCCACCAGCGCTGCGAACCGCTCCAGCACCTCTTCCCGGTTCCGGTGCTGGCTCCGGTGCGCGTCCGCCGACAGGTGCAGCACGCCCCCCGTGTCGATGCGGTTCCCCAGCCGCGACCGGATCAGCTGGCGACGTCGGTCCGTCAGCGACGCCGAGCCGTCCACGTCCCACGCCAGCTGCACGCGCGTCGCCGAGGTGTTCACGTGCTGCCCCCCCGGGCCGCCCGATCGTGTGGCCCGGAGCTCCAGCTCGGACGTGGGGATGCTCAGCCGCTGATTGATCCGAATCCGTCCGGGCTCATCCATCGGTCCGCGGTGTGCGAGGAGTGTCTGGACGTTCGCGAGGCAAGCACCGAGCCGGCGCGCCATGGCGCGCCGGCTCGCGGACCGCCCCACAGGCGAAAATCAACTGCGGTGGGGCAAAACCCGCTCTCCGATATACGGGTCTCCCCGACAGACAGCCCGGGAAGCGCTCCGTATTATCTTACGGGGGGATTCTAACCCTGCAAATTCGGCTCGTCTCGAGCCGTCGCACCTTCCAGGAGGCCATTCACATGCCGGATACGCTCACCGTCGTTGATAATCGTACTGGGAAGCAGATCGAGCTCCCGATCACGCACGGGACCTACCCCGAGTATGGGTCCAATGCGCCCGCCGCTCCGCTTCGCCAGCTGAAGATCTCGGACGAGGATTTCGGGCTGCTGTCCTACGACCCCGCGTTCAAGAACACGGCATCGTGCAGGAGCGCCATCACGTTCATTGATGGGGAGCGCGGCATCCTGCGGTATCGCGGCATCCCGATCGAGGAGCTGGCGGAGAACAGCAACTTCCTGGAATCGGCGTACCTGACGCTGTTCGGCGAGCTGCCCACGTCGGAGCAGCTCGAGGACTGGAACCACCACATCAAGCACCACACCTACACGCACGAGAACCTGAAGAAGTTCATCGACGGGTTCCATCACGACGCCCACCCCATGGGCATGTTCGTGAGCACGGTGGCGGCGCTCTCCACGTTCTATCCGGAGGCGCGGAACATCCAGGATCCGGAAGTGCGGCAGAAGCAGATCGTGCGGCTCATTGCCAAGGTGCCCACGGTCGCCGCGTTCGCGTACCGGCACAGCGTGGGACAGCCGTACGTCTATCCGGACAACGACCTCAGCTTCGCCGGCAACTTCCTGAACATGCTGTACAAGATGTCGGAGCCGAAGTACAAGCCGGATCCGATCCTGGAGAAGGTGCTCGACGTGCTCTTCATTCTGCACATCGACCACGAGCAGAACTGCAGCACCACCACCATGCGGACCGTGGGCAGCTCCCACGCCGATCCGTACGTGGCGGTTTCGGCTGCGGCCGCGGCGCTCTACGGCCCGCTGCACGGCGGCGCGAACGAGAAGGTGCTGCGGATGCTGAACGAGATCGGCACGAAGGACCGGGTGGGCGAGTTCGTGAAGCGTGCGAAGGAGGGCGAGTTCCGCCTCATGGGCTTCGGTCACCGCGTGTACAAGAACTACGACCCGCGCGCGAAGATCCTCCGGGAGCTGGCGCCGAAGGTGTTCGAGGTCACCGGGAAGGACCCGCTCCTCGACCTGGCGGTGGAGCTCGAGAAGATCGCCCTCGAGGACGAGTACTTCGTCAAGCGCAATCTGTATCCCAACGTGGACTTCTACTCGGGGATCATCTACAAGGCGCTCGGCTTCCCCGTGGACATGTTCCCGGTGCTGTTCGCCATCGGCCGCACCGTCGGCTGGCTGGCACAGTGGCAGGAGATGCTCATGGACCCGGAGCAGGCGATCTCCCGTCCGCGGCAGATCTACACGGGCTACGACACGCGACCCTACGTGTCCATGGCGCAGCGCGGCCAGGAACCCGCCACGAGCGGCGCGAAGGGCTGAGCTGCCGTTGCGGCCACGGGCGCGCTCGCGCTCGTGGCGCACGCTTCTCCGGAGGGGGCGCGGACGGTCCGCGCCCCCTCTCTCGCGTCCGAGCCGGCGCCGCAGAACACTGTTGACGCCACACCTCACCCGTCCCTACTTGGAAGCACTCCCGTCCCGGCCCCTGCCCGCGCGCGCTGACGCGCCGGGCGCTCGACGGAACCCGATTCCCCCACCAACGGAGGCTCGGATGCGCGACATCAACGTCAAGCGTGTCATCGGCGGTGGACTCCTGGCGGGCCTGGTCATCAACGTCAGCGAGACCATCCTCAACGTGGGGGTCCTCGGCGACCAGATGGCGGCGGCCATGGAGCGGTTGAACATCGCCATGGCACCCTGGGCCATGCCCTATTTCCTCACCATGGCCTTCCTTTTCGGCATCGGCATCGTCGGCCTCTACGCGGCCGTACGTCCACGCTTCGGCGCCGGGCCCCGGACCGCGATCGGCGTGGGCGCCGCCTTCTGGATCTTCGCCACCCTCCTCCCGGGGCTGGCCAACGTGGCCATGGGGATGAGCGCGGGGTTCGAAGGCGCCACGGCGCTCACCTTCGCCTGGACCCTGGTCGAGGCCATGGTGGCCGCCCTCGTCGGCGGCTGGGTCTACCAGGAAGGCGCATCCTCCGCCGCGCCCGGCCGAACGGGGGTGGCGGCCGGCTCCTGAGCGAGCACCGCGCGACCGGGCATACGCGTCCGACCGCCCCCCGGGCCGCATCGCCCCGCAGCAGGGATCCCTGACGGCAGGGGGCCCGGACGGCGCAGGGGGCCCGGGCGGCGCGGGGGCCGCCGGACGGCGCCGGGGGCCCGGGCGGCGCGGGGGCCGCCGGACGGCGCAGGGATCCCGGACGGCGCAGGGATCCCGGACGGCGCAGGGATCCCGGACGGCGCAGGGGGCCGTCGGACGGCGCAGAGATGCCGGACGGATGGGCGTCGCCGCAGGGCCGCCGTCGTTTGCCCGGGCCGCCCCCCTGCCCGAGGCCAGTGAACGATTTCCGGCATCTACCGCCGTCAATCGTTCACTGGACGCCCCCGGTCTCCGTCGCCTGTACGATCACCGGCACATACCGCCGTCGATCGTTCACTGGACGCCCCGGTCTCCATCGGCTGTACGCCCTGGCCTCCATCGGCGGACGCCCCGGTCTCCATCGGCTGTACGATCACCCGAAGCCGGGTCTGAGACGTGGCCCGGGGCCGCGTCTCAGAAACGCTCCCCCTTCGCCTCCCGGAGGTGGCTCCCCACGGGGCGGATCCGCGTCCACATCGTCCAGAAATAGAAGAGCAGCCCCACCATCTGGCCCACTCCGCCGATCACGATCGCCCAGCCGAGCCACGGCCACGACAGCCACGCCCGCGCAGACTCCGTCACCACCCGCAGACCCGTTGCCGTCACCAGGATCCAGTACGATGCCGCCGCCCGACCGGGGGTGTACCGCGTGTCTCCCTTCGCCGCCCGCGGGAAAAGCCACAGCGCCACGCCCAGGATCAGGAACATGACGAAGCCCACCAGAACGGCGTGCACGTGGGCCGAAACCAGGTGCGGGTCCGGCCAGCGGCCCAGCAGATCCCGCTGCACCATGAGCCACACCCCCATTCCCAGCCCCAGCGCGAGGAAGACGATGCCGGTCTTGATGAACCGCCGTACGAGAGTGTACATGGTGAGACACGGAGGTGCGGGTTATTTTACGTCACCACTCTATGACAAATCCCCCCGGAATGGGAGGGGCGATGCTGTCCAATACGGCGGAGTACGCACTGCGCGCCATGATCTACCTCGGTGAGCGGGAAGGTGGCGAGCGGGTGCGGGTCGAGGAGATATCGGACGCGCTGGATGTGCCGCGCAATTACCTGTCGAAAATCCTGCACGCGCTGGTGAAGGAGGGTGTGCTGCGGTCGGTGCGGGGGCCACGCGGCGGGTTCGAGCTGGCTGTGCCCGCGGCAACGGTGTCGCTGTATGACGTCGTGCAGCCGTTCCAGGACATCGAGGCGCGCCAGACGTGCCTGCTGGGACGGAAGGAGTGCAGCGACCGCAATCCATGCTCGGTGCACCACAGGTGGCGGGACACGGCCACGCATGTGGCGGCGTTCTTCCGGGAGACGAAGCTGGCGGACGTGGTGGAGGACGCGACGCGACTCGGGGGCGTGATGGGTCGGGGGAGCGCAGCGCCCGCCGGGTGACACGCGCCGGAGCTCCGCGGATGGACCGTCAGGAAATCAAGGATTCCCCCACAGACGGATCGGCGGCCCGGTCGTAGGCTCAGATTTCCACGCACAGCGACCGGAGCGCCGACATGGATGAGAAGGAATTCACGCTGACGCTGAATCTGGAAGAGGGCTTCAAGTTCGACACGGAGTTCGACGGGGAGAAGATGGCGAACCTCCTCTTCGACGAGCCTTCGCCCCTGGGCGAGGACGAAGGGCCCAACGCGGCACGGGTCCTCGGGGCGGCGGTGGGCAACTGCCTGAGCGCGAGCCTCCTGTTCTGTCTCAAGAAGGCACGCGTGGACGTGGAGGGGATGCGCACTGAAGTGAAGGGCCGGATCGTGCGGAACGAGAAGGGCCGCTTTCGGCTGGAGAACATCAGCACGCGTCTCATCACCGCGGTGCCCCCCGAGCAGCAGGAGCGGGTCGGCCGCTGCCTGGCCGTGTTCGAGGACTTCTGCATCGTGAGCGCGAGCGTGCGCCAGGGCATCGAGATCGACGTGGAAGTCGATGTGGTGAATCCGGCCCCCTCGGACGCCTGAACGAGAAGCGCTCCGGCTGGGGCGCGGCCACCTCATCCAGTCAGCCGGCCGCGCGGACACCGCGTCCGGTCAGCCGGCCGGGCGGGCACCGCGTCCGAGCCGGTCGGGCGGCCATCTCGTCCGGTCAGCCGGCCGCGCGGGCGCCCTCTTCCTCGTAGCGCTGAATGGCGCGTCGGATGGCGACGTATGCCGCCTCTCGCCCGTGCCATCCACCCGTGGTGGTTTCCTTCCCCTCGAGCTCCTTGTAGACGGCGAAGAAATGGTCGATCTCCCGCAGCGTGTGCGGCGAGACATCGTCCAGGTCGTGGTACTCCTCCATGAACGGATCGGAGACGGGAACGGCGAGGACCTTGTTGTCACGCCCCTTCTCGTCTCGCATCTCGAACATCCCCAGCGGCCGCACTTCCATCAGGCAGCCCGGGAACGTGGGGGCGGTGATGAGGATCAGCACGTCCAGGGGGTCGCCATCCTCCGCCAGTGTGCGAGGCACGAACCCGTAATCGCCCGGATAGTGGACGGCGCTGTACAGGAGCCGATCGAACCGGAGCAATCCGGTGTACTCGTCCACTTCGTACTTGTTGCGGGAGCCACGCGGAATCTCCACGTAAGCGTTCACCCGCCCGGGCACGTCCGGCCCGGAGTCCAGATCGTGGATCGGGTGCATGCGCTCACATGACCCGTCGGAGCGCCTGCGTGGCGGCCGCCGTCACCGCGCCATACACGAGATGCGCGCCCAGAGCGGTTGCGTGCTCCTGCCATCGGTGCGCCGTGGGGCCTTCCGACAGGCCGAGCAGCGGCACCATCACTTCGTCGCCGAGGACCCAGGCGGCCGTGCCATAGCCCAACCCGCCCGTGAGGTCGGGCAGCTCCGCCTCCGGCCGCAACGCGCCGTAGACTCCGCCCAGGAGAATTCCGTAGCCCCAGTGGACCGCCTGTCCCAGCTTCTGGCGCGTCGCCTCGTCCGGATCGTGGCCCACCATCGTGTCGTACGCGATCCGGCCCACGGCCTCCGTCGCGTTCTCGTCCTCGCGCGCGGCATGGCCCACCGCGGAGATGTCGTCCAGCGCGTGGATCCGCTCGATCGGCCCTTCATCCCGCGCAGCCTCGCCCGCCTGCCCGTCCTCGCCAGTGCGTCCATGCTCGGCGCCCTGCCCAGACTCGGCGCCCCGCCCGTCCTCGCCCTGGCTGTCCCGGCCATCCGAGGCGGCGCTGAGCTTCGCGGTCGCGCGGAAGAACAGGCCCATGGCCGCTATCCCCGCAATGCTTCCGACCGCGCCGCGCAGCAATCCGTTCACGTGCTCCCGATCCATGATGTCCATACGACCGTGCTCCCTCCGGTAGCGTGGCGACTGGTCTCGCGGACGGAAGGGATTGGATAATCCGTGCCAGGGGGCTCGGCGCCGGCGAGGCCGCGGAGCCGAGCCCGCCGCTCACACTGCCAGCCTCCAGACCTGCGCCACCAGGAAACACACCACGAACCCCATGATGAGCGGCATGAACGTGGCCACGGCCGTCCACCTGGCGCTCCCCGTCTCACGGTAGATCGTGTAGATCGTGGTGGAGCACGGGTTGTGGAGGAGGCTGAAGAGCATCAGGCAGACGCCGGTCAGGATCGTCCAGCCACCGGCGTGGAGCAGGCCCCCGATGGCCATGCTCGAGCCGGGGTCGAACATCACGCCGGCCCCCTGCCCCGCCCCGGCGATTCCGGCCGTCATCACCGTGAGCATGAGCACGGTGGGGATCACGATCTCGTTCGCCGGGATCGCCACCACGTACGCCAGGAGCACGACGCCGTTTAGGCCGATGAGCACGCCGAGCGGGTGCAGCGCGCTGATGGCGTGCTCGGCCAGACTGCTGTCGCCCAGGTGGATATTGGCGATGAGCCAGATCGCGGCGCCGGCGGGCATGGCGAAGACCACGGCCCGCCAGAGCACGATCAGGGTCCGATCGATGATCGACCTGTAGAGTGTCTGCAGGATCCGCGGGGGCCGATAGGGCGGCAGCTCCAGGCTGAACGTGGTGGCCTCCCCGCGAAGCACCGTGTTGGACAGGAGCCAGGACGAGAAGAACATGAACATCACGCCCAGCAGCGCGATTCCCACAACCGCGCTGGCCGAGATGATCCCCGCCCAGCCGGCGGGCGCGAGCGCCCCGATGAAGATGGTGGCGATCAGGATCTGCGTGGGCCAGCGGCCGTTGCACAGGGAGAAGTTGTTGGTGATGATGGCGATCAGCCGCTCCCGGGGGCTATCGATGACCCGCGTGGCCACCACTCCGGCCGCGTTGCAGCCGAATCCCATGGCCATGGTGAGCGCCTGCTTCCCGTGCGCCCCCGCCTTCCGGAAGAGGGAATCCAGGTTGAACGCCACGCGAGGCAGGTAGCCGAAATCCTCCAGCAGCGTGAACAGCGGGAAGAAGATGGCCATGGGCGGAAGCATGACGCTGACCACCCACGCGGTGGAAAGGTAGACGCCGTCAATGAGAAATCCGGCGAGCCACCCGGGCGCGCCGACGCCCGACGCCAGGCCGTGGAGCCACGGCACCGCACTGTCGATGAGCACGCTCGCGAGGAACTGCGACGGCACGTTGGCCCCCGAGATCGTGATCCAGAACACGACGGCCAGGACCGCGAGCATGATGGGAAAGCCGAACAGACGGCTCGTGAGAATGGAGTCCAGCTTCCGGTCCAGCTCGAAGCCCGCCCGCTTGATCCCGCGGGTCTGCGCACCCCGCGCGATGCGCTCCGCCTGGCCGTAGAGCCGCTCCATCAGCGCGTCGTGGAAGTCGGGGCGCAGCTTCCAGCGCACTCGCGAGGCCGTGGTCAGAATCGCTTCGACGGCTGCGGGGTCCGGCGGGCTCCCCGGCCCGGCGTCGCCCGCATCGATTCCCCCGCCCAGCACACCGAGCTCGCCTGCCCGCACCGCGTCGCGCACGGCATCATCCGCGTTCAGCAGGCGCAGCGCCACCCAGCGCGCGTTGGCGACGCCCGGGTACGCGCGCTCGACGGCGGGAACCAGCTCGGCCACCGCTTCCTCCACTTCCGGCGCGTGCCGCGTCAGCCGGAACGGCGACGTGGTCCGGGCACCGGACGCCACCTCCTCGATCGCGCCCAGCAGCTCGTCCATGCCCTGGTTCTTCCGGGCGACCGCCGCCACCACGGGGACGCCCAGCTCCTCTTCCAGGCGAACGGGATCGATCAGCATGCCATGACGCCTGGCCTCGTCCACCAGGTTCAGGCACACCACCACGCGCTCCGTGATCTCCAGGACCTGCAGCACCAGGTTCAGGTTGCGCTCGAGGTGCGTCGCGTCGACCACCACCACCGTCACATCGGGGCGCCCGAACACGATGAAGTCCCGCGCCACCTCCTCATCCGTGCTGCCCGCCTGCAGCGAATAGGTCCCGGGCAGGTCCACCACCTTCACGCGCTTCCCCCGGTGCGCGAACGCACCCTCCGCCCGCGCCACCGTCTTCCCCGGCCAGTTCCCCGTGTGCTGCCGCAGACCCGTCAACGCGTTGAAGACCGTGGTCTTCCCCACGTTCGGATTCCCCGCCAGCGCCACCAGGTAATCCCAGCGGTCCGGGCTCAGCCCCAGGCGCACCAGCTGCTGGCGACGCTGCCCGTCGCCGACTCCCCCCGGCGCCCGCTCCACCCGCGTCGCCATCAGCTCGCTTCCTCCAGCTCCGCCGCCTCAGACGGCTCCGCCCGCGTCACGCCGATCAGCCGCGCCTGCTCCCGCCGCAGCGCGATCAGCGCCCCCCGGACCCGGTACGCCACCGGGTCGCCCGACGTGCTCACCAGCTCCGGGACCACCAGCGTCCCGGGGACCACCCCGAGATCCAGCAGCCGCCGGCGCTGCGGGCCCTGGCACGAAGGCGAGATCCCCGTCACGCGCACGCTCTCGCCCGGCTCCGCGTCCGCCAGCGTCGCGCCCCCCGACGGCGCTCCCGCCCCGGGCGGGAGCGGCACCACCGTCACGTTCGCCGCATCCACGGCGCGGAGCTCCAGATCACTTCCGTTGGCCCGGACCGATACGGCGCCAACCTCGCCGCGCCCGCCCGTCGCCCGCAGAACCTCGATGGCCGTACCCGGCGCCAGCCCCGCTCCGGCCAGCCGCGCATAGATCTCCGGCGGCTCGTCCTCGATGTGTCGGATCACCACCGCCTGCCCCTCTTCCACCCGCGTCAACGGCATCCCCTCCGGCGCCGGGATCTCGCCGGCCGCCGTCGGGATCGGGTCCCCGTGCGGATCGTACCTCGGATGACCGAGTCGCGAAGCGAGCTGCTCCGCCTCCGCCTCCGTCAGCACGTGCTCCACCCGCTCCGCTTCCGTGTGCCACTCCCCCGGCGGCACTCCCGTCCGGTCCGCCAGGTACCGCTCCCAGAGACGGTGCGTCCGCACGATCCGCAGCGCGTACACCCGCCCATCCTCCGTCAGCCCGAACCCGGATGCCCGCGACTCCGCCAGTCCATGCTCGGCCAGCCGCGTCAGCACGTCCGATCCGTCGCCCCGCGTCACCTCCAGACGTCCCGCCAGATTCTCCAGCGTGCACGCACGTCCGCTCCGCTCGCATTCCAGCAGATGCTTCAGCGCGTCCTCCAGCCGCACCCGCTCGCTCTCGCGTCGCATGCGCGACAGCCGTGGCACCATCCCCGACCGCGGCCAGAACGCCACGGCCAGCAGCACCACCACGACTGCGAATATGATCAGGCTCAACCCCGGATCTGGCGTCACGCGCCCTCCATTTTTAGGCAAGCCTAACATATTCAGGACATTCAGGTCCGTCAACCCCCCGCAGCAGCCCGCGGAGGCGGGGATGGGCGGACCGGGGCGTCGCAGGCGGCGGGGCTCGACGCGCCATTGACCGTGCGGCGGCCTGTTCTTGCCGATACCTTGCGAGCGGAGCGCAGAGTGAACCGCGGGATCATCGGCTGGAGGGCGCATGGTGAGGAGAACGAGTCTGGCGCTGGGACTGGGACTGCTGCTGGTGGCGGGCGGTGTGCGGGCGCAGGAGCAGGAGCGGATCGGGAGCGTGCGGGAAGCACTGATGATCTCGAGCCGGCTGTCGGGCGCCGGCGGTCCGCAGAGCCTGAACTGGATCGACAGCGGGAATCGGTTCGTGTTCGCGCGGCGGGGGCAGGCGCCGACGCCCGAGGTGCGGGTGTACGATCCGAAGTCACTGACGGACCAGGAGCTGTTCGACCCGCGGAAGCTGACGCTGCCGGGCACGGCGGAGCCCATCAGCTATCGCAGCTTCCAGATCTCGCAGGATTCGAGGCACCTGGTGTTCCAGGTCAACTTCCGGCCGATCTACCGGCGTTCCGGGCTGGCGGACTTCTACCTCTACACGCTGTCGGACGGAACGCTGCAGCTGGGGGTGAAGGACGCGCGGACGGCGGACCTGTCGCCGGACGGGAAGCTGCTGGGGTTCGAGCGTGGGGGGAACATCTACGTGCGGAACCTGGCGAAGGACACGTCGGAGCAGCTCACCGACGTGGACGGGGACAGCATCTTCAATGGCGTGTTCGACTGGGTGTACGAGGAGGAGTTCGGGTTCGCGCAGGCGTGGAAGTGGAGTCCGGACAGCAAGCGGATCGCGTTCTGGCAGACGGACGAGCGCGGCGTTCCGGTGATCCAGCTGACGGACTGGTCGGGTGAGTACCCGAGCTGGTTCAAGATCAACTACCCGAAAGTGGGCGCGCACAACCCGCAGGTGAAGATCGGGGTGCTGGACGTGGCCACGGGCGAGCAGCGGTGGATGGACGTGGGGGTGCCGGAGGAGCATTACATCCCCCGGATCTACTGGACGAGCGACCCCAACACGCTGGCCGTGGTCGTGCTCAACCGCGCGCAGAACCACCTGCAGCTCTTCTTCTTCGACGTGCGCACGGGCGCGAAGCGCCTGGTGATGGAGGAGCGCTCCGACGCGTGGATCGACGTGTACGACTTCTTCGCCCAGGTGGACGACTACTTCTACTTCCCCGAGGGCGTCCGCGAGTTCTTCTGGGTGAGCGACCGCGACGGCCACAACCACGTGTACCGCTACAGCTACGACGGAAGGCTGCTGAACCAGGTGACGAAGGGGAGCTGGGTGGTGACGCGCGTGGAGGGGATCGACGCGAAAGCGAAGACCATCTATTACACGTCCACGGAAGCGGGTCCGCTGCAGCGGCAGCTGTACGCCATCGGGTTCGACGGTCGAAACGCGCGCCGGATCACGAAGGCGGAGGGCACGCACAACGTCGACATGGGCCCGAACGCCGCCTATTTCGTGGACAGCTGGTCGAACACGAAGACGCCCCGGCAGATCGAGCTGTGGTCGGTGGCCGGCGGTGGGAAGATGCTGAAGAAGCTGGAGGACAACGCGGGTGTTCGGGAGTACGTGGCGTCGCATGCATACTCGCCGCTGGAGCTGTTCAGCTTCACCACCTCCGACGGCCAGCGGCTGGACGGCTCCATGATCAAGCCGCCGGACTTCGACCCGTCGAGGAAGTACCCGGTGCTGCTCTCCATCTACGGCGGGCCGGGCTCGCAGGAGGTCTACAACGCGTGGACCAGCAACGGCTGGCAGCAGTACCTGGCGCAGCACGGCTACATCGTGGTGGGTCTGAACAACCGCGGGTCCGGCAACTACGGCCGTGACTTCATGGAGATCGTCTACGGCGAGCTCGGGAAGTGGGAGGCGAAGGACTTCGCCGAGGTGGGCCGCTGGCTCGCGTCGCAGCCGTACGTGGACGGCGGCCGGATGGCGATCCAGGGGACGAGCTACGGCGGCTTCATGACCCTGGCCACGCTGCTGCGCCACCCGGACGTGTTCACCCTCGGGCTGTCCAACTCCCCCGTCACCGACTGGCGGCTGTACGACTCCATCTACACGGAGCGCTACATGGGGCTGCTGGCGCAGAACGAGGATGGCTACGAGCGCACGTCGCTCATCCCGCGCGCCGACCAGCTCCAGGCCCACCTGCTCCTGGTGCACTCCGGGATGGACGAGAACGTGCACCCGCAGAACACCATGCAGATGCTGACCGCGCTCGCGAAGGCGGGCAAGGACACGGACCTGCGCTTCTTCCCGCCGGGCGCCCATGGCGCCGCGTTCGACCTGGCCAGCTACGTGACCATGACCGAGGTGTACACGAACGAGCTGTGCGAGCACGTCGCGCTGAGCTGCGTCCCCGATGACCTGAACAAGGACTGAGGCGCGGAGGATACGGAAGCCGCGGAGGCCCGCGGAGGATACGGAGGCGCGGAGAACAGCGTTTCACGCGGAGACGCGAAGATCGCGGCGGGGGCTGGGCGGGGTACCCGGCTGGGGCAGGGGATCCGGGCCGTGGCAGCATACCCGGGCGAAACCGAAATTTCGTCGTGGCGTCATGGGCATGGGAGCGGACCTGCCCCGGCAGCCCGCGCCCCCCGACTTCGCGTTCTTCGCGTCTCCGCGTGACATTGAAGTCTTCGCGTCCTTCGCCACCTTCGCGTCCTTCGCGTGATGCGTGGCGACAAGGCGCGTGACCCCGCTGGACCTGGAGGGCAACGATGCCGGACTTCCAGAACATCTACAGCCACGGCTTCGTGCGGGCCGCGGTCTGCATTCCGCACGTGCGGATCGCCGACCCCGTGGCCAATGTCGAACGGACGCTGGCTCTGGCGCGCCGCGCCCATGACCTGCACGCCGGCATCGCCCTGTTCCCCGAGCTGGGGCTCACGGCGTACTCCAACGACGACCTGTTCCAGCAGGACGCGTTGCTGGACGCAGCATTGGACGCCGCGGGCGAGCTCGTGGCCGCGAGCGCGGAGCTCCGCCCGATCCTGCTCGTGGGCGCCCCGCTCCGCTTCGAGGGGAAGCTGTTCAACTGCGCCCTGGTGGTGCACCGGGGCCGCCTGCTGGGGATCGTCCCGAAGACGTACATCCCGAACTACCGCGAGTTCTACGAGAAGCGGCAGTTCACGTCGGGCCGTGACGCCGTGGCGCGCGAGGTGCCGCTCCTCGGCCACCGCATCCCCTTCGGCCGTGACCTGATCTTCGACGCCGAGGACATCCCCGGCCTCTCGCTCCACGTGGAGATCTGCGAGGACCTGTGGGCGCCCGTGCCGCCCAGCACCTACGCATCGCTGGCGGGCGCCACGGTGATCGCGAACCTGTCGGCCAGCAACATCATCATCGGGAAGGCGAAGTACCGTAAGGACCTGTGCGCCGCGCAGTCCGGGAAATGCATCGCGGCCTACCTGTACGCCGCCGCGGGCCCCGGCGAGTCCACCACCGACCTGGCGTGGGACGGCCACGCACTCATCTACGAGAACAACGAGCTGCTGGCGGAGGGCGAGCGCTTCAGTGACGAGGAGCAGGTGGTCTTCGCCGACCTGGACCTGGAGCGGCTGGCGCAGGACCGCATGCGCATGACCACGTTCAATGACGCCGTGGGCGACCACCTCGAGGGCGTGCAGCGCATACGACGCGTCCCGTTCACCTTCGATCCGCCGTCCGGCGCCATCCCCCTCCACCGCCCGCTCGACCGCTTCCCCTACGTGCCCAGCGAAGCGCGGGAGCGCGACGCCCGCTGCTACGAAGCGTACAACATCCAGGTGCACGGGCTCATGCAGCGGCTGCGCGCCACCGGCATCGAGAAGGTGGTCATCGGCGTCTCGGGCGGGCTGGACTCCACGCAGGCGCTCATCGTCTGCGCCCGCGCCATGGACCGCCTGGGCCTCCCGCGCGAGAACATCCTGGGCTACACCATGCCTGGCTTCGCCACCAGCGACATCACCAGGACGAACGCGTGGAAACTGATGCGCTCCCTCGGCGTGACGGCGGAGGAGATCGACATCCGGCCGTCCGCACGGCAGATGCTTTCGGACCTGGGGCACCCCTTCGCCGACGGCGAGGAGGTCTACGACGTCACGTTCGAGAACGTGCAGGCGGGCGAGCGCACGTCGCACCTCTTCCGGCTGGCCAACCACCGCGGCGGGCTGGTCGTGGGCACCGGCGACCTGAGCGAGGCGGCGCTCGGCTGGACCACCTACGGGGTGGGCGACCAGATGTCGCACTACAACGTCAACGCGTCCGTCCCCAAGACGCTGATCCAGTACCTGATCCGCTGGGTGGCGGCATCGGGCCAGTTCGACGACGATACCAGCGCCACCCTCGTCGCCATCCTCAACACCGAGATCTCCCCCGAGCTCGTCCCCGGCGCCGCCGAGGAGGACGGGCCGGCGCAGAGCACGGAAGAGCGCGTCGGGCCGTACGAGCTCCAGGACTTCCACCTCTACTTCGTCTCCCGCTACGGCTTCCGCCCCAGCAAGGTGGCCTTCCTCGCCCACGCGGCATGGGGGGACCGGGATCAGGGCGGCTGGCCGGACGGGATCCCGACCGAGAAGCGGAACGAATACGACCTCGCCACCATCAAGAAGTGGCTGGAGGTCTTCCTCCACCGCTTCTTCGAGACCAGCCAGTTCAAGCGGAGCGCCATGCCCAACGGCCCCAAGGTCGGATCCGGCGGATCGCTCTCCCCGCGCGGCGACTGGCGCGCCCCCAGCGACGCCTCCGCCCGCCCCTGGATCGAGGAGCTGCGTAGCAACGTGCCGTGAGCGCCCCGGCCGCGGAGGTAGCGGAGAACGCGGAGAACGTCCACACCCTCTCACGCGGAGCCGCGAAGATCGCGGAGGGGCATTCCGGGCCAGGAAGCTTCCTCGCCCGGAAGCGAGCCGGGCACTACCATTATGTTCTTGCCCGGTCACCGCAGCGGCCGTAGCGGCCCGCGCAGCCCGATGAAGCCCTCCGCGTTCTCCGCGGCTTCGCGTGGAACGGTTTTTCTCCGCCCTCTCAGCGCCCCCGCGTGGAAACCGCGGAGGTGGCGGGCCTCAGCAACGCGGTCGCCTCCTCGAGGGCCCCGGAGACCGCATCCAGCGACGCCCCGATCTTCACCGCGTACGCCTCGGCCTCGTCGTAGTTCTTCTCCTCCATACCTTCGCGCACGCCGGGGAGCGTCTTGACGCCGTAGCCGGTGTAGAAGCCGGGGGCGTAGATCATGTGCTTGAACCACGGGCGACGGGGGAGCCCCTCGTCGCGGGTCATGAGCCGCTCCGTCCGCATCAGCAACGCGTTCAGCTCCTGCACGTTCACGCGCCCGAGCGAAACCGCCCCGGACGCCGCGTCCGTCCCGGCAGCGGCGGCGGTGGCCTCGGCAAGCGCGCGGTCGTAGGCGTGGGCGGCGGTCTTCAGCCGGGCCACCGCGTTCTCCAGCGGCGCCACATTGATGTACGGCACCGGCGCCACGGAATCGGGCGCCACGTACGTCTTCGTGGGGTCGGCGGCCAGGGTGTAGGCGTTCATGGCGACGAGCCGGTTGCGGTGGCTCGCCTCCTCCCGCAGCCGGTCCGCCAGCTTGCCCACGTCGTCCAGGTAGTCGGCCACGTGGCCCGCGAAGTTGCCGAACCGGAAGGGGAGGACGGGGGCGTCGGCCAGGCGGAGCGTCGCCCGGCCGGCCACCTGCGCCAGCGCCACGCCGTACGCGAAGTCGGTGTCGCCGAAGCGGAGGAAGTGGTCGAAGGAGTCGTACTGCGAGTGGTACTGCCCGCCGCCGCCCTCGCCGCCGAACCCGATGTTCAGCGACGGCACGCCCAGGTGCTGGAGGAAGGGGGTGTAGTCGGAGCCGGAGCCGAGGGGTGAGATCGGGAGGTCCGCGGCGTCCAGGACTTTCGCGTCGCCCGACACGGCCATGCGCGCCCGCGCGCGGTCCCACGCGCTCACGCCGGTCTCCGGGTCGGTGACGTCCTTCCCCAGCTGGTTCGCGAACCGCTCCAGCGTGTGCGACCCGCCAATCCCCAGGAAGCCGCGGCCGTTGCCGTCGCTGTTGATGTAGGCGACGGCCTTCTCCCGCAGCTCCGCCGCGTGATCCTCCACCCACTCCGTCGACCCCAGCAGCCCCGGCTCCTCGCCGTCCCACGCCGCGTAGACGATGGTCCGCCTCGGCCGCCAGCCCGCCTTCGCCAGCGCCCCCACCGCCTTCGCCTCCTCCAGCATGGCCACCTGCCCGCTGATCGGGTCCGCCGCGCCCATGGCCCAGCCGTCGCGATGATTGCCGCGAACGACCCACTCGTCCGGGAACTCGCTCCCGGGAAGCACCGCGATGACATCCTGCACCGGCTGCAGCGACCAGTCGAACGCCAGCTTCAGGTGCACCCTGGTCGGGCCGGGGCCGATGTGGTACGTGATCGGCAGCGCCCCGCGCCACGCCTCCGGCGCCACCGGCCCGGTCAGCGCTTCCAGCAGCGGCTTCGCGTCGCCCCACGAGATCGGCAGCACCGGGATCTTCATGATCACCGGCGACTCCGCCACCGAGTACCGCTCCGCCCCCTCCTTCGCGGCGACGCCGGGCGTCAGCGGGTCACCGGGGTAGCGCGGCATGTCCTCCACCGACCCGCGCTGCACCCCCTGCTCCGGACGGTACGGGCCCTCGGGGTACGCGTCGCCCTCGTAGTAGCCGTCGTCCCGCGGGTCGCTGTAGATCAGGCAGCCGATGGCACCGTGCTCCGCCGCCACCTTCGGCTTGATCCCGCGCCACGACCCGCCGTAGCGCGCGATCACGATCTTCCCCTTCACGTCGATGCCCCGCCGCTCCAGCGCCTCATAGTCGTCCGGGATCCCGTAGTTCACGTAGACCAGCTCGCCCGTCACGTCGCCATCCGCCGAGTACGCGTTGTACGTCGGCAGCCGCCCGGCCACGCCCGACGTCCGGTCACCCGCCACCGCCGGCTCCGCCAGCTTCGCCCGGTATCGCCTGGGCGACGTCATCTCCAGCAGCCGCTCCTTCGGCGTGGGGAACAGCACCTGGTACTCGTCGATCCGCGTGTCGTAGCCCCAGGAGCGGAACAGGTCCGCGATGAACCGCGCGTTCTCACGGTCGCCCGGCGAGCCCACGTAGAACGGCTTGTCCGTCAGCTCCTGCATCCAGCCGCGCAGGTCGGCCGCGTCGAGCAGCCCGTCGAACCGCTCCTCCAGCGCCCGCTGCGCCGCGCTCGTCTCCGCCGTGAAGCCCAGAAGGACCGGGTCGCCCGCCGGCTGCGGCGACGCAGCCAGGAATGCCAGGGGGAGGATGAAAAGGGCGAGAAACGCGATTGGACCGCGTCGCATGGCAGGTCTCCGGATTCGGGGGTGGCTGTCGGTGTGGGATGCCCGTGAGAATGGCGCGAGCCGATCGTCCGGCGCAAGCGGACGGGAGTCAGGGGTCAGGGGTCAGGGGTCCCCCTCGGCGGCCGCGCCATCAACTCGACCGCTCGAGCGGCGTGAAGCGGGGTCATGGCACATCGAGCGCCGAATTCGCGCTCAACTCGGTATCCGCCGACGCGGTCGGACTCGACGCGGTCGACTTCATCACGCTTTCCGCCTGCAAGGTGACCGATGCGCCCGCGGCGACCCACGAATGGTCGAGTTCACCGCCGCGGGGCCACCGCCGCGACCGGTCGAGTTCACCGCCGCGGGGCCACCGCCGCGACCGTGGGAGTTCACCGCCCCGGGCTACAGGAACGACCAGAGCCGCGGATCGACGCTGAAGATGAGGGTGCCGGCCCGGCCATCGGCGTGGGCGCCGATGGGGACGGCGTAGTCGAGGCGCACGATCCCGTCGATGGAGCCGAGACCGACGCCCACGCTGGCCGCGATTCCGCCGGTTGCGCGGGGCGTCCAGGGTTCCAGGCCCTCCTCTGCGAGGTGCGGGGCGAACGAAGCGGATCCAGGTCCTGCCCATCCGGCGGCCGCCAGGGCGCGGAGCTGGAGCCAGTGCGGGACAACGGTGCGCCAGCCGGCCACGTCGAGCACGATCGCGCGTTCGCCCACGAACGCGTGGAAGTCATAGCCGGGCAGGGTGTTCCGACCACCGAGCAGCCACTGCTGCTGGGGTGGTGTGGCGCCGAAGGCGGCGGCGGCCGTGGCGCGCACCCGGACGGCATCGGAGTAGCGGTCGCTCCGCCAGGTGGCTTCCGCATCGACGAGGGCGCGACCGAACGCCCCCTCCTCCGGTGCGGCGTTGCTGCGCCCGGGGTCAGGGCTCCATTCCCCGGCCTCGATCCGGGGGTGGACGCGCAGCTGGAAGGGGCCGGCGTCGAGCTCCCGCTCGTAGTCGCCGGACAGCAGCAGACGAACTCCCGGTGTCACGGGCGCCGCGGGACGGAAGCGCCCGGTGCGATCGAGCGGCGGCGTGGTGGCCGCCTGCTCGTACGGGTCCTGCCACTCGGCCCCGGCCGCCAGCGACAGACGGCCGCGGGCCGGCTGCCCCCAGCTCCGCGTGACCGTGCCGCCCGTGCTCCGCGCGATGTCCCGGTAGTCCTCGCCCGTGGCGAGCGCGGACGCGGTGGCCGTGACGCCGGCTGCGCCTGGACGCAGCCCGAGATCCAGTGGCCTGCGGCGATAGGCGTCCAGCGACCATCCGGGCACTCCGGGCGGTGCCGACCTCCACCCGATCGTGGCGATGAGCGCCTCGTCGCCCCAGGCACGGGCGCCATAGCCGTGCAGCTGCGTCCGCCCCAGCGCCACGGAAACACCGGCGCCCGTGACCAGCCCTTCGCTCCGATCGTAGCGCAGGATGGAGGAAACGGCGGGGGCGTACGGGCGGACGCGGGACAGGCCGCCCAGGTAGCGCTGCCGCAGGATGCGCCCGGCAATCGCGTGGACGTCCACGTCGTCGAGCGAGCCGGGATTGGTGCCCGGTGCCAGGCCCACATCTTCGTACCCTTCGTACAGTCCCTTCTCGAAGGGGTACTGCGCGAGCTGCCGTGGCGTTTCGCCGAGGACCACCGGACGGCCGGTGAAGAAATCGGGCGGCAGGTCGGGGTTGAGCGTGTAGTCCTTCACCCTCAGCGCCGCCCGGATCACGGTCCCGAGGCCTATGTCGAGCTCCGGGATCTCGCGGCGCACCAGCAGACGCTGCTCCCGCGGCAGCCAGTATTTCCCTTCCCACAGCGCGTTCTCCAGCATGATCTCAACGCGCTGGTTGCGCGGATCGATGTACGCCGACGGGGTGAACGTGAACGCGAGGCGCACGAGGTCGGAGCGGGATCGCTCGACGAAGAGTGAGCCGATGATGGCCGGGCGTCCGAAATCCTGCGGGCGCACCTGGATCTCGTACACCCGGATCGGCTCTGGCTGGCCGGGGAGCCGGATCGTGGTGGAGTCCACGAGCCGATAGTCGTAGACGGAGTCGGCGCCGGGCGACAGCGGGTGCGGCACGTTCCGCACGTCCCGACCCTCGCCGACCCGGATGACGTCGCCGAAGCCGTTCTGGATGACGGTGTAGCGATCCAGGTAGTAGCGGAAGTCCTTGATGGGGAACTGCTCCTCGGAGCGCATCCCCCGGATGATCTGCTTCGTCCGGTTCGGCCGGCCCCAGTACAGCAGCAGCGCCACCTGGTCCGCCCGCAGAAGCACCGGCTCCGGCTGCCCCTCCCGGTCCAGCAGGAAGTAGATGTAGCCATCCACGTCGGCGCGGTAGCTCCGGAGCGCCGTGTCGGCCATCGGCTGACGACGCCGCTCCCGGGCTCGCTCGACCAGGTCCAGTGCCCGGGCCCCGTTCCACCCGGGCTCCTGCGCGCGGGCCGCACGCGCGTGGCCGAGCCCGGCCGCGCTCAGGATCAGGGCGAACGTGAAGGTCAGACGTCGCATGGAGCGCTATACCCCGCGTCGAAGCAACCGGTGTCCCGCGGCGGCGAGGAAGAAGATCACCGCCCCGAGCAGCACGATGGCGGCGCCGGAGGGGAGGTCGAAGATCCAGGCCACCCACAGCCCGCCCACCACGGCCGCGAGGGAGAAGACGGCCGAGAGAAAGAGCATCGCGCGCATGCTGGGTGCCACCAGCTGCGCCGTCGCGGCGGGGATCACGAGGAACGCGGACACGAGCACGATGCCCACCACCTTGATGGCGGACACGATGGTGACGGCGAGGAGGGTGAAGAGGATGTAACGCAGCCGCGTGGTCGGGAGCCCGGCCGCCCGGGCGGTGTCCTCGTCCACGCTCACGAACAGGAGCTCCTTGAACAGGAAGATGGTGGCCACGAGGGAACCGCCCACGAGCACGGCAGCCAGCGCGAGGTCGGCCGGCCGGACGAGCAGGATGTTGCCGAACAGGTATCCCAGCAGGCTCTGGCGGTAGTCGGGTGTTCCGGCCATGAGCGCCACACCCAGTGCCATGGCCGTGGGGAACAGGATCCCGATGGATGTCTCCTCGCTCAGCCGCCCCTTTCCGCTCATGGCCGCGATCACCCACGCCACCACGATCGAGAATCCGAGGGCCGCGAACACCGGGTCGATGCCGAGCAGAACGCCGATCGCCACGCCGCCGAGCGCGGCATGCGCGATCCCGATGCCGACGAACGCCATTCGCCGCAGGACCACGAAGAAGCCGAGCACGGCGCACCCGAGCCCGACCAGGATTCCGGCAATGAGCGCTCGCTGCCCGAAGTCGTATGCCAGGAACTCCGTCACGGGGCCCCCGCCGGCGGTTCGCCGGGCGCGTGCACGTGACCGTGCGGGAAGTTGTAGACGCGATCGAGGCGCTCCGATTCGAGCACGTCCTGCGGCCGCCCCACCGCCTGGACCGTCCGGTCGAGCAGGAGCACCATGTCCGCGTGGCGAGCCACCACGTCGATGTCGTGCGACGCGGCCAGCAGGGTGATCCCCTCCTCCCGCTGAAGCGTGCAGCAGGTGTCGTAGAACCGGGCCTGCGCCGCCGGGTCCAGCCCCGCCGTGGGCTCGTCCATGAGCAGGAGGCGAGGCTGCGACACCAGCGCGCGGGCAATCAGGGCACGGCGCTGCTGACCGCCGGAAAGCTCGCTGAACCGCTGGCGCGCCACGTCCGAAAGCCCCACGCGAGCCAGCGCCCGCTCCGCCGCATCGTGGTCCGCTCGCCGGGGGCGGTGCCCCCAGCCAATGGTGGCGTACCGCCCCATCAGCACCACTTCCTCCGTGCTCAGCGGGAACCCCTCGGGAACGCCCGTCCGCTGCGGAACGTACCCGATCTCCTGCTTCGAGCCCGCGGGATGGCCGAACACGAAGATTCTTCCCTGGTCGGCCTTCTCCAGCCCCAGCAGCAGGCGCAACAGCGTGGTCTTGCCCGCCCCGTTCGGACCGATCAGCGCCGTGAACGTCCCCTCCGCCAGACGGAACGTCACGCCGCGGAGGACGGCCGCGGCGCCGTAGCCGAAGCTGACCCCGGAGAACTCGATCGCCGGATCGTTTCGCTCCGCCGGCGATGCGCCTTCGACCCGCTCTGCCGTCACGGGCGCCCTCCCCGGGCGCCAGGCGCATGGCTCGCGAGCGCCCGCGCGAACGCGCGGACGTTGTACCGCATGAGCGACAGGTAATCCTCCCGGCCGTCCAGCTCCGGACCCCCCACGGGGTCGGCTACCGCCACGGGAAGCTGGAGCTCGCGCGCGAGCGCTTCCGTGCCCGCGGCCCCGAGCTGCGGTTCCGCGATGACGGCGGCCACGCCCCGGTCACGAGCGGCATTCACCAGCCGAGCGAGATCCCGCGTGCCCAGCTCGGTGCCCGGCGACGGATGCAGGGAGCCCACTTCCTCCAGGCCATAGCGCCGCGCGAAGTAGACCCACGCTGGATGGGCGGCCACGAAGCGGGCGCCCCTCACGGGGGCCAGGGTCTCGCGGATCCATGCGTCCAGCGCCGTCAGCGAGTCCGCGAACGCGGCGGCGCGGGCGCGGATCGCGGCGGAGGAGTCGGGGGCGACCGCGGTCAGCGCTGCCGCCATGCGCGGGAGGAGCGAGTCGCGGACCAGGATCGGATCCAGCCACACGTGGGGATTCCCCGTTCCGGGGCCGCGCTCGTGGATGAGCGGCATGCCGGCCGTCAGGATCAGCTCCTTCGTGCCGGCCGGCACGACCAGCCAGTCATCCGCCGGTCCGCCCACGCGCACGACGAGCGCCGCCCCGGCCAGCATTTCGCCCACGCGGGGCGTGGCCTCGTAGGTGTCGGGGTGCGCGCCAGGCGGCAGAATCGTGTGCACGTCCACGGCGCCTTCGCCCACGAACTGGAGGATGCTCGCCACCGGGTACAGCGTGGCCGCCACGGGGACACGGCCGCCCTCCGAGCGGGTGGCGTGGTCCCCCGAGCACGCGGCCAGCGCCGTGACGAGCAGGATGAGAAGAACCGACGTTCGCATGGGCCGTGATGATAGACACGAGCGCACTCGGATGATAGCCCCGCGGGGCCGCGTCCAAGGTTCCTCTTGCCGGAACCGGGCCGGCGTCAAACTATGTAGCGTCTAACGGGCATCCCCCAGACAAACAACCAGGAGGCGCCGTATGGGTCGTACAATCGGCCGACCCGCCGCAACCGTGCTGCTGCTGGCGGCTTTCGCCGCGCCCGCAGCCGGACAGGGATTTTCCGTATACAACCAGAGTGCGTGCTCGAGCGCCCGCGGCGGAGCCGTGGCCGCCGCGCCGTGCCCGGACGCATCCAGCATCTACTTCAGCCCGGCAGCGCTGGCGTTTCAGCCGTCCACCTTCTCGCTCGGCGCCACCGTCGTGCACAACTCCGGCGCGTTCACCTACGACCAGTCGGGGCAGACCGTGGACCGCAAGGCCGCGAATCCGGTGGTCCCGCAGGCCTACCTGTCGTACCGGTTCGGGCCTGAGGGTCGACTCGCCGCGGGCATCGGGGTGTGGGCGCCGTTCGGACTGACCCTGAAATGGCCGGAGACCTTCGAGGGGAGATTCCTGTCCTGGAACACTTCCGTCACCGGCATCTACGTCCAGCCGACGCTGGCCTGGCAGATCGTGCCGGGCAAGTTCTCCGTCGCCGCAGGCCCGCAGATCGTGTTCGGCGGAATGGAGATCAACCAGCACCAGGACGCGTATTACCTGGGCGCTCCGGCCTACCCGTTCCGCCCGTTGCCGGAGATCGTCCCGGGAACCGATATCGTCAGCGCCAACATGAAGGGCACCGGGACCGGCTACGGGTTCCAGGTGGGCGCGTTCTGGATGGCCAGTGATCAGCTCTCGTTCGGCGCGCGTTACATGCACCAGGTGAAGGTCGACCTGAGCGGCGACGCGACCTTCCAGCCCCTCAACCAGGACCTGCTGGTTACGGTCGCCCCCGGCGTCCGGGTCCCGTTCGGCGCCGTCATCGCGAACCAGGCTCCCTACCTCTTCGCCCCCGGTGGGCCTTTCTCCGATCAGGGCGTCGAGGCCACCATCACGTTCCCCGCGGAAGCGGTGGTCGGCGTCAACCTGAAGGTCACCCCGGAGCTCGCCCTCGAGGGTGACTTCCAGTGGAACCGGTGGAGCGTCTTCGACACGGTCACGGCCAAATTCGAGAGCGGCACGGAGCTGGAGCTGGCCATGGACTACGAGGACACCCAGACCTACCGGGCGGGGTTCACCTATACCGCAGCCCAGAACCTCGACCTCATGGGCGGGTTCAGCTATAACGGTCCGGCGGCACCCGCCCAGACCGTCACTCCGCTGCTCCCGGACGCGGCCCGGCAGATCTACGGGCTGGGGTTCGTCTACAGCTTCGGCGCCCTCAGGGCCGAGGCCTATTACAACTACGTGAACCAGGAGGACCGCGCCGGCCGCGTCCGGAACCCGGAGCCCGGCACGAACCCGCTGACGTTGAACATCGGCACCTACTCGAACCAGGCGAGCCTGTTCGGCCTCACGCTCGCCTACGTCTTCGGCTACTGAGCGGGGACAATCCTCCACTCGGGGCTCTCATGACCTCGGCTCGGCGATTCCAGGACCGAGCGAGGCAGGGGGGATCGCGTCCGGCCACCGGTCGGGCGCGGTCCCTTGTCCTGGAACCGGACATCGGGCCACCCGCCGCACGCCCCCCTCGTAAGGCGCCGATGCACGGACCCATCATCGACCGTGACCGCGTGTTCAACAGTCGCCGCGGAGGTGGCACATGAAAGTGATCGCTCAGAACTCCACGGGCGTCCCGCCCCAGGCGCTGCTTCTCTCCCTGCTCTGCCTGTGGATCCCCGTGCTCAGCTCGGCGTTCTTCCCCACCTGGACCTACGACGCGGGCGCCCTGGTCTGGCTGCTGGCCCTCATTCCACCCTTCCTCCTCTCCTACTATCGCGGATGGGGCGGCGCTTCCCTCGCCCTCGCCGCCGGGATGGCCGCCCTCACCAGCGCACAGGTGGTCGTCACCGTCTCCGGGGGAGACCTCCCTCGCACCGAGATCCTGTTCGGGTTCACGGTCATCCTGATCGCGGTCTCGCTCGGAACCGGCGCACTCTCCACCCTCTTCCGCCGCAAGCTCGAGGAGGCCAGGCAGATGGCCCTCACGGACTCCGATACCGGGCTCCCGAACCGACGGCACGGGATGCTCCACCTCGAGCGCGCCTTCGCAGCCGCCCAGCGAGGAATCGGGGTCTCCGTGGTCCTGTTCGATCTCGACCGCTTCAAGCAGGTCAACGACAGGCACGGGCACCGCGCCGGCGATGCCGCCCTGCGTGAGTTCGGGCGCGTGCTCCTGTCGCGCACCCGAACCATGCACCTGAGCGTTCGCTACGGCGGCGAAGAGTTCCTCTCCATCCTGGACGGGGTTCCCGCTACCGGTGCGAGAGTGATGGCCGAGCGCGTGCTCGAGGGGATCCGCAAGCAGGAGTTCCCGTGGGGGAGAGTGTCGTGCAGCGCGGGGGTGGCCGAGTACGAGCCGGGGATGAAGTCGCCTGATGACCTCATCGCCGCCGCCGACCGCGCCCTCTACCGCGCCAAGGAGGAGGGACGGGACAGGGTGGTGGTGATGGAGCGCTACGGGGCCAGGGGCGACGCGGCCGCGGTGTCCGCGAGCTGACTCGCACCCGGGAGGACGACGCGTCCACGCGTCCACCGGGCCGGCCTCCCCTGCTTCATCGTCAGACCGCGATCCGCCGCGGCTCCGACTCCTCTGCCCCGGGATGCTCCACGTGCACCTGCACATCGGCACCGTGCACGAGCGTGTTGTGCGCCGGACAGCTCCGCGCCACCCGATCCAGCATCTGAGCGTACTCCGCCGGGATCGCCTCCTGGAGCACGACCTTCACCTCGAACACGCCCACCCGCCCCGGGTTGCGCGCCCCGATCTGCTGCACTTCCACTCGCATACCTTCGTACGGCAGACCGCGCGCGTGGCAGAACTGCTGCACGTACAGCGCTACGCACGTGCCCAGCGACGCGCCGAGGAGCTCGATCGGCATCGGCCCCTCGTCCGCCCCTGCGCCCTTCGGCTGGTCCACGATCAGCCGGTGCCCCCGGATGTCGGTCGCGAACTTCAGTCCGCCCTCGTGCGTGATCACCATGGGTGGGTACGCCATTCCTGTCCTCCATTACCGTATAGTTGTTTACTTGTGTAGTCTAACCCGCCCGTCAAGGGGGGCCGCAGGCGAGGGACCGGAACTGCAGACCTACTGGTACTGGATGTAGACGGGGGCGGGATCCAGCCGGATCAGCTCCTCCGGGGTGAGCATGCGCGAGCCGCCCTTGCGGTCGTTGTGGAAGAAGAGCTTGAAGCCGGTGAACTGGTCGGCTTCCGGGGCCACGATGTCGGTGTAGGCCTGGATCTTCTGCGCGGGCGGCCCCCATCCGTCCATGTTGATGACCACCTGGACGCGGGGGTCGAGCCGGATCTGGTCGGCATTGCGCAGCATGCTCTGAGTGAAGCGGTGGACCACGAGCACCTTCGGCGGGAGGTGGAACTCGTCGACGAGGTGGGCGAGGAAGCGGATGGCGAAGTTGACGTCCTCGGCGGTCATGGAGCCGATCTGGCGGCCGGGGATGCCGTCGCCGGGCATCGACCATTCGGGGTCGAGCGCCAAGTGCACGTTCGGGTCGCGCAGCCACTCGGCGAGCCTGGGGAGCTCGGCGGGGACGTCGCTTCGCCCGGGCTGGATGTCCAGGAAGAGCAGGGCGTCGCGTCGCTTGGCCCAGTCCATCACCTGTTGGATCCGCCAGTCCGGCATGCGGACGCGGTAGAGGCTGTCCGGCCCGGGATCGCCGGCGGCCATCACGGTGATGAGCTGAAGCGCCGGACGGACCGGGGTGCCCGGGTCGGCGGCGCGCCACGCGGCCACTTCGCGATCCAGCCGCTGGAGCATCTCCTCCGGAGGCAGCTCGCCCAGGATCCCCATTCGTTTCGACGCTGGATTCCCGTAGAACGCCACGATCCGCTCCCGGGGGAGCAGCGAACCCGGGAGCACGGGCACCGGCGACCGGCGACGTGGGGCGCGACGTGCCGGCGGAGCCGGACTCGGCTTCCGCTCGGTCGCTTCGGGTTCCTTCTCTTCAGGCGCGCGCGCAGCTTCCGCGGCCGTCCCCACCGGTTCGCCGATCACGGTGTCCGCCGCCTCCGGCTTCGCCGCCGCGCTATCCCTTCGCGGCTCGATCCGCGTCGTGTCGGGCGGGACCGGGCGGGGGGAGGGCGACGCGGGCGACGGTGCGCCGCACGCGGCGACCACCACCGTCGCCGCCACGACCCACCAACCGGATTTCCACATCGTCCGCTTCATCCTCTGCTCACTCGCGCTCCGTGCGTCCCAGCCTTCCGTCATCCCGCGGCCCCGGTCGGCCGCCCCTCGGCCGCCCCTCGAGCGCCGTAAAGATAACGGAGATCGAAGCGGACGGGAGCACCCTCCCCGGTTTCTCCCACGTTCGCTCCCGCCGCAGTCCGGCGAACCTCCTCCACCCTCCCGAACCGCCACCGCGCCCCTCCTCTCCCTTTCGGTGTAGTCGGAAACCCTACATCTTCACGGACACCTGTAGTATATTCCCCTACGGTTGTGCGACCGGGACGCGGGACGGGGTCCGCGGCTGCGGGGGCAACGGAAATCGAGCGATTGCGGGGGAGGCGCACGTGACGGATCGGGCGATGTCGAAAACCATGTCGCTGCCGAACGCGAGTGAGCCGTGGCCGGGGGTGGTATCGGCCGGCCAGCCTCATGCGGGCCAATGGGCGGGACTGCGCGAGGACGGGATCACCGCGGTGGTGGACCTGCGCGAGGAGTGGGAGCCGCGCGGGCACGAGGAGGCGGGCGCGGTGGAAGCCGCGGGTCTCTGCTATCTGGCGGTGCCGTTCGGCCACGGTCCCATCCGTGATGAGACGTTCGAGCGAGTGCGCGAGGTCATGCGGGACACGAGAGGAGCGCCCGTGGTGGTCCACTGTGCTTCCGGGAACCGGGTTGGCGCGGCGCTTCTGCCCTGGTGGATCCTGGACGAGGGGCTGACGGAGGAGCAAGCGCTCGGTGCCGCCGTGAAGGCCGGTCTCAGGAGCCGCGGCCTGGCAATGATCGCCCTGGATTACGCTCGCCGGATACAGGAGGAGCGGGAGGCGGCCGCGTGATCCTGAAGCGGCTCGATCCTGTCTGACGACGTGGGGTGGATGACTGGTCCCGGGCCGCCGCGATTTCTACCTTGTCGGAGGCGAGCGAACGCGCGCCCGCCCACACTGGCGGCCGAGGCAGCATGACACACAGGATCCTGGAGGCGCTGATGGCAGGGACAGGGGACGAGCCGCTCTCACCGGAGCTCATCGCGCTGGTCGCGCAGCGCTTCAAGGCGCTCGCGGAGCCGGCGCGCATCCAGATCCTGCAGACGCTGCGGGAGGGGGAGCGGACCGTTTCCGAGATGGTGGAAGAGACGGAGCTCGGGCAGGCGAACGTCTCCAAGCACCTGCAGCTGCTCCACTCGCTCGGCTTCGTGAAGCGCCGCAAGGAAGGGCTGTACGTGTACTACAGCCTGGCCGGCGAGGACATCTTCCGTATGTGCGACATCATGTGCGGCCGGATCGAAGCGGAGGCCGACCATCGTGCCGCGGTGCTGCGCGACCGCTGACGGCCGCTCCCCCTCCTCTTCAGCGGTCGGCCAGCGCGCCCGTCAGGCACTCCCGCCACTCGGCTTCTGCCTTGATCCGCTGCAGCGCCCGCCGCACGACCACATCGTTCCCGCGCTGGATCACTTTCCAGTACCGCACGAACTGACGCCTCGCCTCCTCGTCCGTGGCCTCCACGCGGGCTTCGTAGTGGAGAAGCGTGCGGCCGTACCCTCCCGGCCTCGCCTCCGACGCCACCACCAGCTTGAGATAGCCCGGCTCCGAGAATGACGCGAAATCCTCCGCCGCCACCTTCCGGGGGCCATAATCCCGCCGCCAGAATCGTCCGATGGACCCCAGCGCGAGCGCCCGCCCGTCCTCTTCCGCCAGCTTCACCCACCCCGGTCCAACGTCCGGAATGTTCGTGAACGACGCATCCCCGAGGTCGGGCCGTGCGCGCCCGAGGCGCCGGGCCACGCGGTTCGGAAGGTCCCGCACCGCGAAGAGCGTGGCGATCACGGGATCGCGAAGCTCGGTCCCCTTGATCACTGCCATCACCACTTCCGGAGCCGCGTCGACTTCCGTCTCGCGCACTTCGTTGAAGTCGGGCTCCGGTATGAATCGCTCGATCAGCATCGCCGTGGCTCCTTCCCTCCTTCGGCCGCGCGCCGGCCGCGGATTCCCGCGCCCCGGCCACCCGGCCCCACATTGATGATGGACGCGCTGCACACGGACGCCAGCAGGCAAACGCCGATGCTTCCGTGGGGGATTCCCCGCTACCCCCGCCCGCGCCGCGGTCACCCCCGCCTCACGCCCGCACGTCGCCTCACGCCAGTCCACCACCGGGCGCGAGCTCGTCCAGGAAATGGGCGGCGAGCTCCGCACGACCGGCCAGCCCCGATTTCTGGTAGACGCTGACCGCATGCTGACGGACCGTACGCTCCGAACGATCCGTCAGGCGCCCAATGGCCTTGTGCGTGTGCCCCTTCAGCAGGAAGAACGCAACTTCCCGCTCCGCGTCCGTCAGCTCCCACGCCGCGAACTCCGCTTCCATCATCCCCGCCAGCCCGTCCAGCGGCGGCCTGGCCGAGCGTCGCCCTCGGCCGTCCCCTTCCCCCCGTGCTCCCAGCGCGGCGCTCAGCACTTCACCCCGCGCCTGCGCCCGCCACCATCCCAGCCACAGCCCCACCGCGAGCAGGAGCGCGCCCCCATAGGTCAGCAGCTCGAATACCACGTGCCCCGTCGTGCCCCCGGCCACATCCAGCCCCACGTTCACTGCCGCCACAGTCACGATCAGCACTACCACCAGGTGGAGCACGGTCCGCAGCGTTCGTGCGCTGATCTCGCCCATGCCAGCCCCCCTTCTGCCCGTGCCCTGGCGCCCGGCAGCCGTATCCGTCATTTGCCGGATCGTCGCGCCGGGCGCGGAACACCAATTCTCCAACCAATCTCGACCGTCGCTCGCGCGGGCACAATGCGCGAGGCCCGCGACTCAATCGAACATCCGGGGGGAGCATGAGGAGAATGGGACAGCTCACGGCAATGGCGATCCTGGTGGCGGGCGCGGCGGCCGCCTGCGGCGGGAGCACGGGGGGTGACGAGGCGACGGCCAGCGTCGATCCGGATCTCATTTCTGCGTTCGCCCCACTCCCGTCCGTCATGGCATCGGAGTCGAACCCGATCACGGCCGAGAAGGTCGCGCTGGGTCGGATGCTGTACTACGACACCCGCTTCTCGGTGAGTGGCGACGTTTCCTGCTACGTGTGCCATCCGCTCCACGATTACGGCACGAGCCACCGGTCCACGGGCGTGGGGCACAACGGGAAGCTCGGGCCCCGGAACGAGCCGACGGTCTACAATGCGGCGGGCCACGTGGCCCAGTTCTGGGACGGCCGTGCAGAGGACGTGGAGGCGCAGGCCCTCGGCCCGGTGTTGAACCCTGTCGAGATGGGGATCTCCCAGGAGTCGGACGTGGTGAGTATCCTGCGCTCGATGCCCGGATACGTGAATGCGTTCGAAGCGGCGTTCCCCGGTGACGCAGACCCGGTGACGTTCCGCAACTTCGGTCTGGCGGTCGGCGCGTTCGAGCGAGGGCTGGTCACGCCGTCGCGGTGGGATGCTTTCCTGGGCGGCGACGCGAGCGCGCTCACGGCGGAGGAGCAGGCCGGCCTCGAGCGGTTCGTGAGCGCAGGCTGCGTCGCCTGCCACGCCGGTGCGTACGTGGGCGGTGCCAGCTACCAGAAGGCCGGCCTGGTGCACGCGTGGTTCGACCTGAGCGACACCGGGCGCCAGCAGGTGACGGGGCAGGAGGCGGACCGGATGATGTTCAAGGTCCCGTCGCTCCGGAACGTCGAAGAGACCTGGCCGTACTTCCACAACGGCTCCGTTCAGCGCCTCGCCGACGCCGTCCGCCTTATGGGCTGGCATCAGGTCGGCGCGCAGCTCTCGGACGACGACGTGGCGGCGATCACCTCATGGCTGCGCACGCTGACCGGGCCCGTCGACTTCGACTACATCAACGAGCCCGTCCTGCCCTCCGGTCCCGAGCCCGCACTCCAGGAGGGCGTGGCGCTGCGGTAGGGGACGCGCAGGGTCGAAGCCCGCCGCGTTCGGCGGTACCAACGGCGCTCCTGGCATGGTCGGGAGCGCCGTTCTTCGCGCCATCGGCCCCTGCCCGTGATGCCCTTGCGGCCTGCCCGGGCCCGCCCGAACTTCGCACCCACGCGCGCGGCGCGGCGGAGGCGCGGGGCCTTCGTGTCACCTGGTGGAGCGAGAGATGTCATGGATACGCAAGCATACCTGGAGCAGGCCGAGCGATACAGCGCACACAACTACCACCCCCTGCCCGTGGTCCTCACGCGCGGTGAGGGGGTCTGGGTCTGGGACGTGGATGGCCGGAAGTACATGGACATGCTGTCGGCCTACTCCGCGGTGAACCAGGGCCATGCGCATCCGCGTATCGTGCAGGCGCTCATCGATCAGGCGCGGCGGCTCCCCCTCACTTCGCGCGCGTTCCAGAACGATCGGATGGGGCCGTTCCTGGAGCGCCTCTGTGAGATCTCCGGCTACGACAAGGCGCTCCCCATGAACACCGGGGCGGAGGCCGTGGAGACGGCCATCAAGGCCGTGCGCAAGTGGGGCTACGAAGTGAAGGGCGTTCCGGCCGACCAGGCGGAGATCCTGGTGTTCGAAGGCAATTTCCACGGCCGGACCACCACCATCATCAGCTTTTCATCGGAAGATCTCTACAAGCAGGGGTTCGGCCCGCTCACGCCGGGATTCCGGATCCTCCCGTACGGCGACCTGGAGGCCCTCTCGGAAGCCATGTCGGAGCGCACGGTGGGCGTGCTGGTCGAGCCGATCCAGGGGGAGGCCGGCGTGGTGGTGCCGCCCGACGGATTCCTCCAGGGGGCGCGCGAGCTGTGCGACCGCCACGGCGCGCTGCTGATCGCCGACGAGATCCAGACCGGCCTCGGCCGCACCGGCCGCATGTTCGCCAGCGACTGGGAGAACGTCCGCCCGGACGTGATGATCGTGGGGAAGGCGCTCGGCGGAGGCGTGTATCCCGTGTCCGCCATCCTCGCGGACGACGAGGTCATGGAGGTGTTCACGCCCGGGAGCCACGGCTCCACGTTCGGCGGCAACCCCCTGGGCGCGGCCGTGGGGCTCGCCGCCCTGAACGTGATCGTGGAGGAGCGCCTGCCGGAGCGGGCCGCGGAGCTCGGCGACTGGTTCATGGGCGAGCTGCGGGCCATGAACTCGCCCAGCATCCGACAGGTGCGCGGCCGGGGGCTGCTCATCGGCGTCGTCATGACCGGTCCCGCGCGACCGTATTGTGAAGCGCTGAAGGAGCGAGGGATCCTGGCCAAGGAAACCCACGAGGAGGTGGTCCGCTTCGCTCCGCCGCTCATCGTCACGAAGGAGCAGCTCGAGGCCGTGCTCCCGGAGATCCGCGAAGTGCTCGGGGCCGCCTGAGCCCGGGATCGAGCGCTCGCACGGAGCCGCGAAGGGCAGCCCCACTCTTCGCGGCTTCGTGTGAACGTTCGATTGCGTGACCGCGCACCGGCCGCCGTCGCGTCTGTCTCCTGCGCGGCCTACACGTCGAAGTAGAGCATGACCTCGTACGGGTGCGGCCGCGCGCGCACCGGCTGGACCTCCTTCTCCCGCTTCACCCGGATCCACCGCTCGATGAGCGTGCGGCTGAAGACGCCGCCCTCCAGCAGGAACTCGTGGTCGCCGGCCAGCGCCTCCAGTGCTTCTTCCAGCGACGTGGGGAGCTGGCCGATGGCGGCACTGCGCTCGGCCGACAGCGAGAACACGTCCTCGTCGACAGGTCCGAAGCCGTGGTCCGACGGCTCGATCTTCCGTTTCACGCCATCGATTCCGGCCATGAGCTGCGCGGCCATGGAAAGGTAGATGTTCCCGCTGGCATCCGGCGGACGGAACTCCATCCGGACCGCGTCGCGTGCCGTGGCGTACTTCGGGATCCGCACGGCCGCGCTGCGGTTGGCGAGGGAGAAGAACGTCCGGACGGGGGCCTCGAACCCCGGCACCAGGCGTCGGTACGAGTTCGTGCTCGGATTGGTCAGCCCGAGCAGCGCGGGTGCGTGCACGAGCAGCCCGCCGATGTACCAGCGCGCCTCCTGGCTCAGGTAGGCGTAGCCGTCGGCGCTGTAGAAGAGGTTGTCGCCGCCCCGTCGCAGCTGCTGATGGAAGTGCATGCCGCTGCCCGCTTCACCGAACAGCGGCTTCGGCATGAAGGTGCTGGTCTGTCCGTGCCTGGCGGCGGTCATCTTGGCCACGTACTTCACGAGCATCCCCATGTCCCCGGCCGCCACCAGTCCCGCCAGCGGGATCTCCAGCTCCACCTGTCCGGGGCCACCCACCTCGTGATGATGGTACTTGACCGGCACACCCATGCCTGCCAGGTGCATGGAGATCTCGGACCGCAGGTTGTAGAGCCGGTCCGCCGGTGGCATCGCGTGATAACCACCATGCAGCGGGATCGTGTGACCGCTGGCGCCGTTCGAGCCCTTCGACATGGCCCATTCCGCCTCCCGCGACTCCACGCAGTACGATGCGCGGTTGACGCCGTTCTCGAACCGTACGTCATCGAACACGTAGAACTCGAACTCGGGCCCCCAGCGACTCGCGTCCGCCACGCCCGACGCCCGCAGGTACGCCTCCGCGTTGGCCGCGATGTTCCGCGGGTCGTGCGGGTAGGGCGCTTTCGTGTCCGCCTCGCAGGCGAAGCAGATGAAGGAGAGCGTGGCCGAGTCCCAGAACGGGTCGGGCGCACCGGTTCCCAGATCGGGAACCAGGACCATGTCACCGGAGGCCACCCCCCGGAATCCCACGGCCGAGCCGTCGAAGCCGATCCCCTCCTCCAGCACATCCTCGTTGAAGTGGTCCGCCGGCACGGTGACGTGGTGCCAGCGGCCCCACAGATCCACGAACTTCAGGTCCACCATCCGCGTCTCGCTCTCGGCGATATAGCGGCGGACTTCCTGGAAATCCGAAAACATCCTCTACCCCCCATCGGCCCCGCCTTCAGGCCCGTCGTTAGCTGCGTCGCCGGCGCCCCACAGCGGCGCCTCCGTTGAAGCTAGCGAGCCCGGCCACCCGCGTCACGCGGAGAACGCGAGTCGCGAAGCCGAAAGAGGCGGCACTCACGCGAACCACGGGAAGGACGGTGTGAGGGGACAGCCGTGCGCCAGGGCTCCAGGGCCTTCAGTCCGCGGCCGCGAGCAGAGCCTCTACCCGGACCACCATGTCCATGGGAGCGGCCGGTTTTGTGATCACAAGATCGCTGACCGCTTCAGCTGCAGTAAGCTGGTCAGGCAGAGCGCGGGCGGAGAACGAGACGATCAAGGGCCTCCCGCGCCCTGCGGCTCGGGCGTTTCGGACGAACGGTGAGTAACCCGGCACGTCCATGGGGAAGTCACCCACCACCACGTCTGGCTGTTCGGATCTCACCAACGCAAGTCCGACTTCGCCTTGCGCCGTCTCGAGGACAACATGACCGCGAAACTCGAAGGCGGCACGCAGAATCTCCCGCGTGGCGCTATCGCGATCGACAAGCAGCACAACAGCCATACCACCCTCATGGGCAAGAAAGGCTTCAACTTGGATCCCTCGAATATAGAAACCGGCGAAACGAACAAAAAGAAGGACGTGCCGCCAGGAGGAAGAATCCATGCGCGTCTCGTCCCGACCGCCCGCTGGCGCTGATTCTCAACACGCTGCACTACTCTCGCCCATGAACTGTCTGCGCACCCCTCCGTGCTCGTTGCTGTGCTGTTCTGTGCTGTCCTGTGCCGTTCTGTGCCGTTCTGTGCCGTTCCTTGCCTCCTTCGCGCCCTTACAACCCGAGCCAGTAGCTGACCTTGATCAGCAGCACGTTGGTTCCCGCAGCGTTCCAGAGCGCGTTCACGTCCCGGCCGAAGCGGAAGCGGCCATCCTCCACGTAGTCGGTGCGCCCCTGGCTCCACACCAGGAAGACCGTCGAGCCGGGCCGGTACTCCCAGCGCAGTACCACGTTCGACCGGAGCTGTTTGAAGTTGAAGCTCGGGTCGGTGAACTCGAAATCGCCGTTCCCGTCGCCGGTTGCGTCCACGCCGTGTACGAGCTCGTCATCCTCGTTGCGCCACGACGTCATCTCCCCGGCGCCGATGCGATGGAAGCGGTCCTCGTAGGCCGCGGCCCTCGCGTTGGTGACGTACTTGAAGTCCGCGTAGGTCCCGGCGCTCATGAACGGCTGGGCATAGAGCTGGAGTGAGAGCGTGGGCGAGAACGTGTAGTTGAGCCGCGCCGTCATGGAGACGGTGGTCTGGTCCACGGTCCCGAGGATCCAGTACGGCTGTCCATCGGCGTCCTGCTCATCCACGTACTGGATCGGGTTCGTGCTCTTCGAGTAGGAAGGCCCGACGTACAGGTCGGCATTGTCGGAAGGGCGGATCGTCAGGCCTGGGGAGACGTACATGCCGTGCGCTCCGGACCCGGCGGCGCCGTCGCCCCCGAAGCTGACGCTGAGCTGGACGGGCTTGCGGTGATCCGTCCAGAAATTCGACCACACGTTCCAGCTGGCCGGCCGGAGGAACCCGGGGCCGCCCCGCAGCATCGAGGTCGACAGCGCCTCCGTGGAGTAGTTGATCCCGGCACTGCCGCCCCACAGGTTGTTCAGCTCGAACCCGCCATTGACGTTTCCGCCCAGGTCGATGCGGTCGCCGCCGTACGTGGACCCGTTCCAGCCGTTCATGCCGACTCGCCAGCTCCGGAACACGGGCCCCGCGTCGTTCTCGTTGTACCCGGTCCAGAACCCGCTGAAGATCATGTCGCCATTTCGCTGGTAGCCGAGGTCGTTGGCGTCGAACTCGGGCGAGAGGGTCATGCCAAAGAGAGCAAAGCGCCAGTCGCCCTGCAGCTTCCACAGCTCCATCTTGGCTGCGCTCCCCGCCAATGTCGTCCGCGCGGCATCGTAGTGCAGGTAATCCGCGTCCGGGCGCTGGAAGTTGTGGACGGGAGAGGTCTGCACCTCGTCGATCGCGTCGGCCGTTCCGGTGAGATAGCTGCCCACGAAGGAGCCGGTGATCTGGTAGGCGTTGTCGGGACCGAACCGATGGCGCACGTCCACGCCCGCCGTGTACGCGGACTTCTGAAGCCAGTCCAGCTCCCCGGAAGGGGGGAGCGAGCGGTTCGTGGTGGTGAAGATCCCGCCAATGGCGCTCTTGCCTTCGCGGAAGTCCCTGATGACGCGGACCACGCCGTAGTTCGTCAGCGGCTCCACCGGCGTGGTGCTTTCCACCCCGTCGGTCATGGACCGCGCCGTCTCTTTCCCCGTCAGCGCGTCCAGCACGCCGATGGACCACCCGCCCGCGGTCTTCCCCGAAAGCTTGGCGGCGCCGAGGATCGTGGTGGCCTCGGGCTGATCCACGAAGTCCCCGTCCACCTCGCCCTGCGGTGAGCGCCCGATGCGTCTCGAGTAGAACAGGCTCTCGTTCCCCAGGTCGCCATCGCCGATCCCCAGCCCGAAGCGGAAGATGTCCATCCCTTCGGTGAAGAACGGTCGCCGCTCCGGGAAGAACGTCTCGAACGCCGAAAGGTTCACCACGGACGGGTCCGCCTCGACCTGCCCGAAATCCGGGTTGATGGTGGCCGTCAGAGTGAGATCGGATGTGATGCCCGCCTTCACGTCCGCACCCATGCCGCCGAACGGATCGACACTGCGGTAGAACGGGTCACCGGCCTCGTGCGGCGCTCGCGTGGCGCTGCCCACGGCGTACGGCATGACTTCCAGGCGACGCGGGGGGTTCAGGTCCCGGAGACCGCGCAGCTCCCCGAACAGGGAAACCATGCGGGCATCGGTCGGCAGCGTGGGAGCCCACAGGGCCTCCTCGTTGTTGCGTGCGATCTTGCGGAGAAAGTTGATCCCCCAGACCTGCTCCCGGCCATCCGGACTCGGCTTGAAGCGGAGCTGTGAGAGCGGGATGCGGTACTCGGCCGTCCAGCCTTCGCTGTCCTGCTTCGCCGCACCCTCCCAGACGGCGTCCCACGAGCCGTCGTCCTCCGTGTCATCGAACAGCAGCACGTCCACCATCACGCCCCTCGGATTCAGCCCGAACGCAAAGCCGGTCCGCCGGTCGAAGTAGCTGTCGATGGCTACGTACAGCCAGTCGGAATAGACCTCGTTGTCGCGCCGCCCCAGCTGCCCCACCACCGAGTCCGGCGCCGTGTCGTGCATGCGGGCCGCCACGTACAGTGCCCGGTCGTCGTAGAGGACGCGGACCTCGGTGCGCTGTGACGCGGCCGCGCCCGGGTTCGGCTGCTTCTGGGTGAACCCGGTGGCCACCTGGGCACCGGCCCACGCCGGATCGCCGAGATCACCGTCGATCGTGGGAGGGGCAGCCACGCGTGTGGCATGGAGCGCAAGGATGGCATCCCGACCGCCGGGGGAACCGCTCCCACGGCCGGAAACGGCGGCCATGGAGCCGGTGTCCTGCGCGGACGCGCCCGCGGTCCATACAGCTGTCGCTGTGAGAAAAGGACTGCAATGAACGGGAATCTCATCGGGGACTTCGCGTTACGTCGCACCAACGCCGGAGCTGCTCACCAGGGCCGGCGTTGAGTGCGCTGTGGTCTGTGGTATTCGGCCATCCGTACGCGCCTCGACGCACATGGGTTTCGACAGCCACGGCCGGGACAGGGTTGCATGCGGGGTCGTGCCCGACCATCTCTTCCAGAATGCCGAAACCATGGAGAATCGAGCGATGACGCTGTCCGCGCCGGCACCAGGCCGGATCCTACTTTTCGTTTCCGCGCTCCTGGCCGCCGCAGCACCAGCGGCGGCCCAGGACCTGCTCCTTCGCCCCGACCGCGTGTTCGACGGACACGCCGTCCACCCCGGGTGGGTCGTTCGCGTCCACGGCGATCGGATCGCCGCCGCGGGGCCCGCCGCGAGCGTGGATGCCGCCGGAGCCCGTGTGATCGAGCTCCCCGGCGCCACGCTCCTCCCGGGCCTCATTGATGGCCACACCCACATGTTCCTCCACCCGTACGACGAGGTGTCCTGGAACGACCAGGTGCTCAAGGAGTCGCGCGCGGAGCGGACGCTGCGCGCGGGCAATCACGCCCGCGCCACCCTCATGGCCGGCTTCACGACGGCGCGGGACCTGGGCACGGAGGGGGCGGGGTACGCGGATGCGGGGCTGAAGACCGCCATTGAGAAAGGCGTGATCGCCGGCCCCCGCCTGCTCATTGCGACCAAGGCCATTGTCGCCACGGGAAGTTACGGCCCCAAAGGGTTCGTGCCCGAGCTGGACATGCTGCTCGGCGCCGAGGAAGCGGACGGCCCGACCATGGCGCGCGTGGTCCGCGACCAGATCGGTCACGGCGCCGACTGGGTGAAAGTGTACGCCGACTACGGCTGGGGCCCCGGCGGCCGGGCCATGCCCACGTTCACGGAAGGCGAGCTCCGCACGGCGGTGGAAGTAGCCGGGAGCAGCGGGCGCCGCATTTCCGCTCACGCCTCGACCCCGGAAGGGATGCGACGCGCTACGCTGGCCGGCGCCGCCACCATCGAGCATGGCGACGGTGGGACGCCCGAAATCTTCCGCCTGATGGCCGAGCGGGGGGTGGCGCTCTGTCCCACCCTGGCGGCCTCCGAGGCCATCGCCCGCTACCGCGGCTGGCCCCCCGGAAGCTCGCCCGAGCCCGAGCGGATCCGGCAGAGCCGCGAGAGCTTCCGCGCCGCCCTCGCTGCCGGCGTGCCCATGTGCCTGGGCGGCGACACGGGCGTGTTCAGCCACGGCGACAACGCACGGGAGGCCGAGCTCATGGCGGAGTACGGCATGCCCGCTCTGGATGTTCTCCGCGCCGGCACGTCCGGCAACGCCACCATCCTGGGACTCGACGACCGCGGCGTGGTCGAGTCCGGCCGCCTCGCGGACCTGGTGGCCGTGGCTGGTGACCCGTCGCAGGACATCCGGGCGCTGCGGAGCGTCCGGTTCGTCATGAAGGGTGGCGAGATCGTCCGCGCGGAGGAGTAGCGGGCCCGGGCCCGAGCCGCTCCCGCGTCCTCAGAGATCCAGCGCGGCCCGGACGATGCGCAGCAGCGACCCCGCCACGAACGGCTTCTCGAGGAAGAGACTTCGTGGAACCTCGCCGGCCTGGCGCCGCGCGGCTTCCTCGGCATATCCGGAAGTCAGGAGCACGGGCAGGTCTCCGCGCACGCGACGCAGCCTCCCGGCCAGCTCGCCGCCGCCGATACCGGGCATGACCATGTCCGTGAGCAGCAGGTCGATGCGACTCTCGTAATCGGCCGCCACCGCCAGGGCTTCTTCCCCGCTGCGGGCTTCCAGCACCGTGTAGCCGCTCTTCCGGAGCACTTTCCGGACGAGCGCTCGGACCGCCGGCTCATCCTCCACGAGCAGGATGGTCTCGTCACCATCGAGATCCGCGCCTTCCTCCGCCGGGCGCTCCGGTGCGTCCGGCCGCTCGTTCACGATGGGCAGATAGATCTTGAACGTGCTCCCCAGCCCGGGCTCCGAGTACACCCAGATCCAGCCACCGCTCTGCTTCACGATGCCGTACACCGTGCTGAGCCCGAGCCCCGTCCCCTTGCCGACCTCCTTCGTCGTGAAGAAGGGCTCGAACACACGGTCCCGGATCTCCTGCGCGATTCCCATCCCCGTGTCCGTCACGGCCAGCATCACGAACCGCCCGGCCTCGGCCGTGGGGCGCCCGCGCGCGTACTCCTCGTCCAGGTCCACGTTGGCGGTCTGCAGCGTGAGACGCCCACCCTCCGGCATGGCGTCGCGGGCGTTGACGGCGAGGTTCATCAGCACCTGGCCGAGCTGTCCCGGATCGGCCCGGACCGGCTCCAGGTCCGGCGCAAGCTGCTGCTCCAGCTCCACATCCTCCCCGATGAGACGGCGCAGCATCCGGCTCGTGTCCTCCACGACTGCATTCAGGTCCAGCACGCGGGGACGGAGGATCTGCTGCCGGCTGAACGCCAGCAGCTGCCGGGTCAGATCTCTCGCCCGCGTAGCGGCCCGCTGCACTTCCGCCAGGTCCTCCTTCGCCGCTTCATCCACGCGCTGCATGAGCAGATCGACATGCCCCATGATCGCGGTCAGGAGGTTGTTGAAATCGTGCGCCACGCCGCCCGCCAGCCGCCCGACCGCCTCCATCTTCTGCGCCTGCTGGAGCTGCCGCTCGAGCTCGCGGATCGGGCGGATGTCACGCGCGATCGTGGACAGGAACGTGGACCCTTCCGGCGATGTGTGGGCGATGACCACCTGCGACACCGGGATCTCGCGCCCGCCCCGCGAGATCAGTCTGGTTTCCCCACTCCAGCTCCCCTTCTCCAGCGCCGTGGGTATGACCACCTCCCGGAACCAGCGGCCATCGGCCTCGGAGAGCGAGCCGAAGAACGCACTGCCGTCCTCGTCCGTGTCATCGATCTCCATGACCCGCCGCATGGCAGCGTTGCGGTAGACCACGGTGCCGTCCTCGTGGGCGATCCCCACGTAGTCGGTCGTCGCCTCCAGCAGGGCCGTGAAGCGCTGGCGCTGACGCTCGGCACGTTCCCGCTCCATCGCCGCTCCCACCACGTTCGCCACCGCCTGCACGAAGGCCCCGTCCTGCTCCGTGAAGCTGCGGGGCTGCCTGGAGTGGGCCGCCAGAACGCCGAGGATGCCGTGGTGCCCTCGGATCGGCACGGTGAGGCCGCTCCGGATCCGGTTCTCGCGGAGCAGGTCGCTCCCCGGGAAACGCTCCTCCTGGTCCAGGTCCGCGACCGCAACGGGGCTGTTCGTGGCCAGCGTATGTCCGGCCTGCGACTCCGGCCCGCCCGACACCCACGCGCTCCCGATCAGCTCCGGGGCCCACCCCACACCCGCGCGTAGCAGCAGCTCAGGGCGATCGGGCCGCCGTTCCAGCACCTTCGCGTACTCGACGGCGAGCGTTTCACGGATCAGCGTGGTGGCTTCGCTCAGGATCACCTCGATGCGGACCTCTTCCAGCGCCCTCTGCCCCAGCCACGCCACGGCGCTCTGCTGCTCCGCGGCCGTGATCAGCTCCTGTTCCGCCGCCTTCCGCGCCGTCATGTCCGCCGCGACCACGATGGCGCCCGCCGCGCCGCCGGCGGCATCGTGGAGCGGGGCGGCCGAGACGCTGGCCACGAACATTCCCCCGTCTCCGCGGGGAAGCCTGAGCTCGATATCCGTGAACGCGTCGCCCGCGAGAATCCGGCGCTCCAGCTCTGCACCCACCCGCCCCGGCGGCAGGACGTTCCGGAGCGGGGTCCGGAGCCGCTCCGCCTCGGTCCACCCGAACCCGTGCTCGGCGGCCGGGTTCCACATGTGGATCAACCCCTCGGGATCCGCCGCGATGATCGGAACGGGAGAGGCACGGACCACGGCCTGCAGGATCTCGTTCGTTTCCCGCACCGCCTCCGCACGCCGCCGCCACTCGGTGACATCGCGGATGAACCCCGCGTAGCCGACGATTCCACCATCGTCGTCTCGCCGCAGCGCGGCTGACAGGAGACATTCCCGCTGCGCGCCCCCCTTGCGGACCAGCGTGACCGGCCAGTCCCGCAACCGGCCCGCCGCCTCCACCCGGCGGCGGAACTCCTGCCGTTCGGACGGGTTGGCGTACAGCGCGCGGACGTCCTGCCTTGCCACTTCCTCTTCCGTGTAGCCGAACAGCTCCAGGAACGCCTGGTTCCACGCCGTCAGCCTCCCGTCCACTGTGCTGATGTAGAACGCGTCCGCGGTCTGCTCCAGGATGGTCCGGTAGCGCTCCTCGCTCTCCCGCAGCAGCGCTTCGGCCCTGTGCTGCTCCGTGACATCGCGGAACGAGGTCACCGTGCCGGTGAACTCTCCATCGTCCAGGAGCGGCGCCGCGTTCACCGACAGCACCTTGCGCCTGCCGTCGGGCAGCTCGACCACCTGAATGGCGTCGTGAACCGGCTCCCCCGTGCGGCGGACCCGGGCCAGCGGGTAGTCCTCGGGCGGAAGCGGATCACCATCCGGCGTGGTCACTTTCCACGCCGCGTCGTCATGGGTCCGGCGCGTGATCTCGGAAAGCGGGACGCCCAGGATCTTCTCGGCCCCGGCGTTCGCGAACGTGATCCGGCCATCCGAGCTCTCGATCAGCAATCCGTCCTCCACCGCCCCCACCACCTGACGGAGCCGCTCCTCGCTGGATCGGAGCGCCGCCTCCGAACGGAGACGCTCCGTTACATCCTCCACCAGCACGAGCCGGCACCTGCGGCCATCGAGCACGAGGTCATGGCTCGTAACGGCCACGTCCAGGAGCGTCCCGTCACGCCTCCGGTGCCGCCATCCCGTCTGCCGCCGCAGTCCATGCGATTCGGTGCTCATCAGCGCCCGCAGCGCCTCCGCTTCGGACCCGGGGCGGATGTCGAGGATCGAAAGCGTCAGCATCTCGTCCAGGCTGTATCCGTACAGCTCCCTCGCCGCCGCGTTCGCGCCCAGGATCCGCAGGCTCTCCGCGTCGAACAGCAGCAGTGGAACCGGGCTCGCCTCGAAGAGCTGACGATACGTCCCGACCGCGCTCTCTCCGGGTTCCGGCGCACCTCCGGCCAGGCGATCCGCCGCGCCCCCGGCCCCCTCGCCGACAGCGCCGCTCACGCCCCTCTCCGGACCGATCCCCGACTCGCTCGGATGCTCGGCCGACAAAATCCCCCCTGATGGTGGAAATAGTTGAAGGTCACTGCGGAAGAACGCGGCGACAACCCCTCCACTCGACCAGTGTCGGCCGCTGCGGAGGCGACTTGAGAGAGCGCTGCGGAGCGCCGCTGGCGATGGGCTCGCGCCCCACCAGCTCGTGGTGAGCCGCGTCGCCTGTGGCCGCCGTGCGTTGCCATGGCTACGTTCGGCCTCATGCCAGCGCCGCCCGTCATCGCCGTCGAGCAGCTGACCGTTACGCCGCCGGATGCGGACGCGCCCGTCCTGCGCGACGTCCGCCTCGCCGTCCATGCGGGCGACCGCGTGGTGCTCACGGGGCCGTCCGGCTCGGGGAAGACCACGCTCCTGCGCGCCATGGTCATGCTCGAGCCGGCCGACGGGCGAATCCTCCTGGACGGCGACGAAGTGACGCCGGAGCGCGTCCGGGAGCTCCGCCGGCGCGTGGGCTACCTGCCCCAGCGGCCCGTGTCCATTGCCGAGACCGTGGAGAGCAACCTGTCGTTCCCCCGGGAGATCCATCCCGACGCACTGGACGAGGAAGAGCAGCGGCTCCTCCTCGATCGCCTGGGTCTCGGGACCACCGACCTCTCCCGCCGCTTCGGCGCGCTCTCGGGTGGTGAGCAGCAGCGGGTGGCCCTGGTCCGCTCACTCACGCCCCGGCCGACGGTATTGCTGCTGGATGAGCCCACGGCGAGCCTGGACCCTGAGAATGTGGAGGTCGTGGTCGCGCTGCTGGCCGAGTGGTCGGCAGCGGCCCCGGGTCGGGCGCTGGTCTGGGTGAGCCATCACGCCGCGGAGGTCGAGGCGCTGGCCACGCGCCGGGCAACGGTCGGAGAGCTGGCACAGTGAACCGGCCACTCATCACGCTGGGCCCTTGGGACCTCGCCCTCGCCGCCACCCTGCTCATCGTCCCGGCCGCCATCAGCATCGGGCTCCGGCTCGGCCTCGAGCGCCGCCTCGCGATCGCCGGCGTTCGCACGGTTCTGCAGCTCACGTTCATCGGCGTGGTGCTCGAGTGGGTGTTCGCGCTGGACCGCTGGTACTACGTCATACCCGTTCTCCTCGTCATGCTCGTGGCCGCAGCGCGAGCCGCCGTGCAGCGCTCGAAGCGACGCTTCAATGGAGCGCACGTCGCCGCGTTCGGCTCCCTCGTGCTGGCTACCGGGACGGTGACGTTCGTATCCACGGAGCTCATCATTGGCGTGGACCGCTGGTACCAGCCCCAGTACGTCATCCCGCTGCTCGGGATGCTGCTGGGCAACGGGCTCACGGGGATCAGCCTGGCCATGGACCGCCTGCTGAACGAGCTGGTGGATCGGCGCGACGCCGTGGAAGCGCGGCTCGCGCTCGGTGCATCGTTGTGGATCGCCCTCCGACCCTGGATCGCGGAGGCCGTGCGCACCGGGCTGATTCCCATCATCAACGCCATGATGGTGGTGGGCCTGGTCAGCCTCCCCGGAATGATGACCGGCCAGATCCTGGCGGGCGCCAACCCGCGCGACGCCGTTTCCTACCAGATCCTCATCATGTTCATGATCGCGGGCGCCACCGCCATGGCCACCATCGCGCTCTGCCTCCTCGCGTATCGCGTGCTGGCCGACCCGTTCGAGCGCGTGCGCTGGGTCAAGATCAGGACCTAGCCGGGGGCTGGCCGGACCGGAAACGACGGCTCCGCGCGAGCGCGCCGCCGCCAGCCGGCTTGTTGCTCGCGTGCCGCCCCCCTACAATCCTCGCAGCCCTTCCCGTTCAATCCGGCGAGCCTACCGGGAGCTTGCGCTTATGGACGTGCTGCTGCTGTCGCGGATCCAGTTCGCTGCGACCATCATGTTCCATTACCTCTTCCCGCCGCTGACCATCGGCCTCGGCGCCGTGATGGTCTATCTCGAAGCGCAGTACCTCCGGACGAAGGACCTGGAGTACGAGTCGGCGGCGAGGTTCTGGACGAAGATCTTCGCGGTGAACTTCGCCATGGGCGTGGCCACGGGGATCGTCATGGAGTTCCAGTTCGGGACGAACTGGGCCACATACTCCCGCTTCGTGGGCGACGTGTTCGGCTCGGCGCTGGCTGCGGAGGGGATCTTCGCCTTCTTCCTGGAATCCGGCTTCCTGGCCGTGCTGGTGTTCGGCTGGGACCGGGTCTCGGCGAAGATGCACTTCTTCGCCACGCTCATGGTCTCGCTGGGCAGCATGTTCTCCGCCGTCTGGATCGTGGTGGCGAACTCGTTCCAGCAGACGCCCGCGGGCTACCACCTGGTGCAGCACGGCGACTCGGTGCGGGCGGAGATCACGGATTTCTGGGCGCTGCTGTTCAACCCGTCCAGCATGGTCCGGATCGGCCATGTGCTCATTGGCGCCTTCATCCTGGGCTCGTTCTTCGTCATGAGCATCGGCGCGTGGTACGTGCTCCACGGGCGTCACGAGGAGTTCGCCAAGCGCACGTTCGGCGGCGGGCTGCTCCTGGGGCTGATCGCCTCCATTGCCGCGCCGATCTCCGGTGACTTCCACGGCCGGATCGTGGCCGAGTACCAGCCCACCAAGCTGGCGGCCATGGAAGGGCTCTATCGCACGCCCACTGCCGGGGCGCCGCTCCACGTGTTCGGCATCGTGGACGAGGCGGCGAGAGAGGTGAAGGCGGGCCTGTCGATACCCGGCGGCCTGAGCTTCCTGGTCCACCGCAACTTCACCCAGCCGGTGCCCGGGCTGGATCAGTTCCCGGAATCCGACTGGCCCCCCGTCGCCATGACGTTCTACAGCTTCCACCTCATGGTGGGCCTCGGGCTCTTCTTCATCCTGATCACCGCCATCGGGCTCTGGTTCCACTGGCGCGACACCCTGGTGGAGAAACGGTGGCTGCTCTGGATCTTCGTCTTCGCCGTGCTGGGCCCCTACGCCGCCAACCAGCTCGGCTGGGTCACGGCGGAGGTGGGCAGACAGCCGTGGACCGTCTACGGCCTGCTCCGCACGGGCGACTCCTTCTCCACCAACCTGGTCAACGGCGAGGTCCTCACGTCCCTCGCCGGCTTCGGCCTCATCTACCTGCTCCTCTTCCTGGTCTGGGTCTTCGTGCTCAACGACAAGATCCAGCATGGACCGGAGCCCGTCACCATGCAGGCGGAAACGCGGACCGGCGACCTGGTGGAAGCGGCTTCGCGGCGGGTGCAGGAGGACCGCTATTCCATGACCGAAGCCCACGGCGACGAGGAGCGGGCCGCAGAGGGACGCGGGCCGGCGCCCGCTCCCGATCAGACGGAGGAGGAGGAGGGTTGATCATGGACATCTACACGTTCTGGTTCTTCACCATGGGCGTCCTCCTCACGGGCTACGCCATCCTGGATGGCTTCGACCTGGGCGTCGGGATCCTCCACCCGCTGGCGAAGACGGACGAGGAGCGGCGGGTGGTCATGAACTCCATTGGCCCGCTCTGGGACGGCAACGAGGTCTGGCTGGTGACGTTCGGCGGCGCGCTCTTCGCCGCCTTCCCCGTGGCCTACGCGGCCGCCTTCAGCGGTTTCTATCTGGCGTTCATGCTGTTGCTCTTCGCGCTCATCTTTCGCGCCGTCTCGCTCGAGTTCCGCAGCAAGCGTCAGCATACGCGCTGGCGCTCCGCTTGGGACTGGGCGTTCTTCGCCGCCAGCCTCATCGCCAGCCTCCTGTTCGGCGTCGCGGTGGGCAACGCCATTCAGGGCGTGCCCCTGGGCGCCGACCACCAGTTCGTGGGCGGCATCCTCCAGCTGCTCACCCCATACCCCCTCCTGGTCGGGATCCTGGTGGTCGCCACGTTCGCCATGCACGGCTCCATCTACCTGTACCTCAAGACGGAAGGCGACCTGCAGCAGCGGATCCACGGGTGGATGTGGCGCACGTTCGGCTTCTTCCTCGTCGCCTACCTGCTCACCACCATCTTCACGCTGGCCATGGTGCCTCAGGCCACCACCAATTTCCGCGAGATCCCGCTGGCGTGGGTCGTGGTCGTCCTGAACGTCCTCGCCGTGGCGAACGTCCCCCGCGCGATCTACCGGGGACGCCCGTTCGCCGCATTCATCTCCTCCGTCGCCGCCATCGCCGCGCTCTCGTTCCTCTTCGGAATGGCCATTTTCCCGCACCTCCTGGTGAGCAGCATCGACCCGGCCTACAGCCTCACCATCTACAACGCCGCCAGCTCGATGAAGACGCTGCACATCATGCGCATCATCGCGTTCATCGGGATGCCGTTCGTCCTGACCTACACCGTCGTCATCTATTGGGTGTTCCGCGGCAAGGTGAAGATCGGGACGCACAGCTACTAGGCCGGCCCGGAGAGGCTTCGCCCTCCAGGGCGTGGGGTTGCCGGAGATCTCTCCAGCTGGAGAGATCTCCGCCGGTGGCCATGTGGCCGCAAGTCATTGCAGTGCAAGGGATCAGCGCAGCTGCGCGCCCGCATGTCTCTCCACCTGGAGAGACTTCGCGCGCAGGCTGCCTGAGACCCGGGGACCCGAGCGACGCCCGCGGGCGGCCCCGGGACCCCGGCGACACCCGCGGGCGCCCGGGTTTCCCGGCGGTGGCCTCGGCGTCATCTTCCGCCCATGAAAGCCACTCGCCTGGTCCTCTTCGGCGTCCTCCTCTTCGCCCTGGCCACCCTCCTCGACCCCTGGGCCTTCCATCATTTCCGCATGCAGGACGTCTATTCTCAGGACTGGGGACGGTTTCTTCGCATCCAGGGCTTTCTCCCCACCTGGATCATCGCCGCCGCCGCGCTCGCGCTCCACGACCGCACACCCGGGCGACGGCTCCACCGCTCGCGCGCCGGGCTCCTCTTCTTCGGCGCCACCCTGGGCGGCATCGCGGCCGAGCTCCTCAAGCTGGTTTTCCGCCGCCAGCGGCCGGGCGAGCTCGGTGTCTACGTATTCCGCTCGTTCTCCGACCGCCCCCTGTACAACGGCGGCCTCGCGCTTCCCTCCAGCCACGCCCTCGTCGCGTTCGGCGCTGCCGCCGTTCTGGCCCGGATGTTCCCGCGCGCACGCTGGATCTGGTGGGGGCTCGCCTGGGGCTGCGCCCTCACCCGCGTGGCTGCGCACGCCCACTTCCTCAGCGACGTCACCGCGTCGTTCCTCATCGCCTGGCCGCTGGGTGCCTGGATCTGGCGCTGGCGGGACCGCGACCTCGAGCGGGCACCGGCGCCCGGCCCGGCGGGGCCGTCGGCGCACCCGTGAGAGGACACCCGCTGTCCCATGCAGGGGACGTGCAGCGCCCCTGACATCTTCCGCCCTTGCCGGCCATGTCGTTACAATGTAATGGTTTGAATGAAGATCGAGGCGACCGGTCCGACTCCTGCCCCTTGCGGCGGTGCCCCTGCCCCTCCTTCAATGCGTCGTGACCATGAAGCGCTTGACACTGATTTTGTGCGCCGCACTCGTGGCCCCGGGATCCATGGCACTTCCGGGCAGCCTCGCCGCCCAGTCCCATGGGACCAAGCCCGTGCCGTCGCGGCCGTCCGCGCGCCCCGCGCCGTCGAGACCGTCCGCCAGCCCGGCCACGCGGCCGTCGTCCTCCAGGCCATCTGCCAGGCCGTCCTCGACACCCACGCCCCGGGTGGAGCGCACCGTGCCGACCCGGAGCGCGCCGGTGAGACAGGCGCCGAGTCGACCGCAGGCCACCCCGCAGTCGCCGCGACCGCAGCCGAGCCGGCCACCCAGCACCCTGCCGCAGTCGACCCGCAGCAGGACGACGGTTCTGCCCCGTCCGGCCGGACAGGAGCGGACCGCCCGCCCGTCCGCCATTCCGGACGGGCGCCCCGCCGAGAGGGGGACCATGCGGTCGGTGATCCCCAGCCGGCCGGAGGGGACGCGGCCCGGGCCGCCGATCGTGGAGCGGCCGGATCCGCGGGATGCGGGCCGGGGTGGCCGGGTCGTGAACACCCGCGACCGCGACAGGCGGGACTACGATCGCAACCGGTACGACCGCGACCGGCGCGGTGCCTGGGACCGCAGTCACTACGACCCGATGTGGTACTCGAGCTGGCGGTACGACCGCGGACCGCGGTGGTACCCGGGCCATCCGGGTGTCTGGATCGAGCTGGTGTACGTGCGCAGCCCCGAACGGTGGAGCTACGGCGCGCGGGCCGTGCGCTGCTCCATCGTGGGGGACGAGCTGGAGAACGCGCACGACGAGTGGCACTGGCGGAATGACCGGTACCAGTGGGAGTGGTGGTACCCGGACGAGCACGCCCGCCTCATGCGCGCGCTCGATCTGGAATGGGCCCGCTCCGGCTGCGGACGCCGGCCGGTGTACGACATCGACTGTCGCTACCGGGGTGCGCACCACCCGCGGACCAGCGAGGCCGTGATCGTGGCGCTGGAAGTGCTCGACATCCTCATGGACGGGCACGTCCACCACTGACGCGCCCCGCCGGACCCGGCGCCCCCGGTCCGGGTCCGCGGGCGCCTCGGTTCGGCGACTCCTGCCGCCGCCGCTTCAGCGCACGGCCGGCAGGGGTCGGCCATCCAGGTCGGCCGGCGCAGGGATCCCGGCCCATCGCGCCAGCGTGGGAGCGATGTCGACGCTGCGCACCCGTGTCGAGTCTCGACCCGGCTCGATCCCGGGACCCAGCAGGACGATGGGTACCCAGCGGTCGTAGAAGTACGGGGTTCCATGCGTGGTCCCGGTGAACGCCTTGTCCACCCAGTATTCCGGCGCCCGCACGTCCACACCGAACGGTCCGACCAGGTCGTTCGGCCGCCGCCCGGCACGGAACGAGTTCCGGTACAGCACCCGGAACGAGTCCGAGGGCTCGCGCCCCACCAGCTCGTGCAGCGGCATCGCATCCACCACGGAGGGCAACCGCCTCAGCGCCGCGGCTACCTGGCGCTGAGCGCGCTCCGCGTCGAGGCCGAGCCCCACGGGTGCGTTCGTGCGCGCTGCCCGCTGTGCCGCTTCCCCCGCCACCCGCACCTCGTCGCGCCGCATCTCGCTCGGGACACGGAGCGCGCCGACGCCCTCCCGCTGCCACCACTCGGGGACATCGGCCGTGCCGTGGTCCGAGGTGATCACGGCCGCCCACCGTCCGGCTCCCACGGTCCGGTCGAGGTAGTCGAAGAACACGCCCAGCGCCCGGTCGAGGCGCATCAGGTTGTCCAGCTGTTCCCGGCTGATCGGACCGTAGGCATGGCCGATGGCGTCCGTCTGCGACAGCTCGAGCGCCAGGTAATCCGTTGTGCCCCGGGCACCCAGGCCCAGCGCGGCCACCGCTCGCTCCGCCAGGGCGAGCACGGCCGAATCGGGCGCGGGCGAGCCCATCCACCAGTCGTCGTACGTCGGCCAGCTGCTCGATGGTGCTTCCACCGCGGCCCGGTGGGGGAAGGCGGTGTGCTGGCCATCACCCTCGAACGGGAAGGTGTCAGGGCGGGTCAGCTCCGGCGCCGTCGCCGCCAGCGCGCCGCTCCACACACTGTCCGCGTACAGGCGGGGCATCACCTCGCGATTGAAGCGCTCGACCCAGTCCGGGATTCCCCCACGGTACCAGGTGGACGTGACGAACCGCCCCGTTCCGGGACCGATCCAGAAGACGTGGGCACCGTGGGAGCGCCCGCCCATGGTGATCGCCGCGCGGTCCTTCCGCGACAGCGACACCACCCTCGCCTCCGGCTTCGCCGCCATCAGCCAGTCGCCGAACGCGTCCCGGAGCATGTTGGCTGGAGACCGACCCGGAAGGTCCGTTGCGCCCACGATGTGGGACGTGGTGTCATCGACCGCATACTCCAGTCGCCATTGGCTGCCCTTCTGCTGCCACCACATGTTGCTCACGATCCCGTGGTGCGACGGCGTCGTGCCCGTCGCGATGGTGGCATGCCCCGCGGCCGTCTCCGTATGGGCATGGTCGTGCACCGCGTCGGTGTAGAGCAGCCCCTCGTCCAGCGCGCGGGCGAATCCGCCCGTGAACGCCGGCGCATAGCGGGGCAGCAGATCGCCCCGCAGCTGGTCCACCACCAGCGCCACGAGGAGCGCGGGGCGGGCGGCGGAATCGGCGGCCGGCGGAGCAATGCCGCGCGGCGCGGCACCCGGCGCGGCCGGAGTCTGGGCGCCCGCCGACGGCGCGGCAGTCAATGCGAGCGTGAGCGTCAGCAGCGCTGTCGCGGGCGCCGAGCTGGATCGGGTCATGGATTTCCCCTGTCTGTCATCGCTGGAAGCCGACGGAAGATAGAGCCATCCAGACGGCCGCGGTATGGAGAGGAACCCCCCTCCGGGTTAGCTTTTCCCCATGCTCGACCTGCACAACCACATCATTCCGGGCGTGGACGACGGCGCCCGCTCTCTGGACGAGGCGTACGCAGCCCTCGTCGCCATGCGCGACGACGGCGTGACCAGCGTCCTGTGCACGCCTCACTTCGACGCGTCCTTCACTCGCCAGCGCGACGCATGCACCGCGCGGCTCGAGCAGATCGACCAGGGGTGGGACGCGCTCGTGGCGATGGCCCGCGAGCGGCTGCCGGACCTCGAGCTGCGGCGAGGCGTCGAGCTTCGCCTCGATACGCCCAACCCGGATCTCGACGATCCCCGCCTCCGCCTGGACGGCGGAAGCGCGGTCCTGGTCGAGTTCCACGGCTTCTTCGTGCCGCCCGGCGCCGCCGACGCGCTGCGCGATCTCGCCACCAGCGGCTTCGTGCCACTCCTCGCCCACCCCGAGCGCTACCGCGCCATGACGCCCGCTCTCGCCCGGAGCTTTCACGACGCCGGCGCCTTCCTCCAGGTCAATGCAGGCTCCTTGAGCGGCCGCTACGGCAGCGCCGCCCGGGACGCGGCATGGCAGCTCCTGGAGCAGAGCCTGGTCTCGCTGGTGGCGAGCGACTATCACGCCCGCGGCGCCACGTACCTCCCCCAGGCCCGTGCCCGCCTGGAGCGACACCTCGGCGAGGAGGCCACGCGGCACCTGATGGAAGAGAACCCGCGACGGCTGGTGAGCGGGGAAATGCCGCTGCTGGTCGTGGGCCGGGGGAGCGCGCGAGGGCTGCTGGGGCGGTTGATGGAGTGGCTGCCCGGCCGGTAGCACTCCGCCGCCCCGCTGCTCACCCTCGCATCGGGCGCCGGCGGCGCCCGGCTGGCGCCATCGACGTCGCGCGGGTACAATGGGGTCTTCCCATTCCCCCGAACATAATGCCCATGGACCGCGCATCCGCGAACCGCTACCGCATCCTCCTCGCCGACGATGATGACAGCGTCCGCGAGGTGCTCCGGCGCTCTCTCGCGGGCGCGGGCTTCGAAGTGGAAGCCGTCGCGGACGGGGATGCCGCCCGGGAGGCCTATCTCCGCCGCTGCCCGGACGTCCTCCTGGCCGATCTCGTGATGCCCGGCGTCAACGGGCAGGAGCTGGCCGCGGGCTGCCGCGAGCGCTGCGGCGAGACCATCCTCGTGTTCATGAGCGGCTACACCGAGGAAGAGCTCCAGCGGCTGGAGATCCGCCAGGTGGTCTTCCTCCCCAAGCCGATCTCCCCCTTCGATCTGGTCCAGACCATCCAGCGGCTGCTGCGCGGCCGCAAACCCGCCGTCTGACACTCCCCGATCCACTGGTCATCACCAGAGCCGGGCATTACGTTGCTGCCTGACCGACCATCGTCGTAGCTCCTAACTCGAAGCCGCATACCCATGCCACCTGCACGAGGTGCGAAGGCGCTGCTCTTCATCGTTGCCGCGCTCGTCCCCGCTGTTCTGTCCGCACAGAGCCCCACCACCGCCGCCCTCGAAGGGACGGTGGCCGGCCCGGACGGCTCGCCGCTTTCCGACGTGGGTCTCACGCTCCGTCAGGTCGGCGCGAACACCGCGGTGCTCGGTCAAACGGGCATCGAGGGCGAGTTCGAGTTCCCGCTCCTCCCGCCGGGTCGATACGAGCTCCTGGTGGAGCAGCTCGGGTATCGGCCGGTCCTGGTGGGCCCGATCCCGCTGGGGCTCGATCATCGCGTGGGCATCGCCGTGGAGCTCAGGCCGGCCGAGGGTGTGGTGGAGGAGCCCGACCGGGTTCCCTTCATCGGCGCCGCGAGCGCGGGCTCGCGGGCGGGTCGGAGCGTCGCCTTCAGCGAATGGGAGCGGCGGGCGATCCCGTACGTGGACGGTGAAGCGGGCGAGCTGATGATGACGAGCACCGTGGGCGAGCCACCGCTGACGGTGGAAGGGCTGCCTGCGACACTGGGTGCGCTCACGATCGATGGCGTCGCGTTCCAGCCGCTCGAGCTGCCGGCACTGGCGGACCTGGGATCGATCCTCGTGCCCATCCTCGGTCTGGCCCAGGCCGAGCTGTTCGCCGGGCGACCCGATGTGGAATGGCCGAGCGCCGCGGGCGGCATACTGGCGACGATGCTCAACACCGGCGGCGACCGTTCCTCCGGTCGGCTGGAAGGCGCCCTGGGGATGGATCCCCTGGCGATCGACGAGGTGACCTCCTCGTACACCACGTGGCGCGGCGGAGCGAGCTTCGGGGGAGCGCTGGCCGGGGACAGCGCTCACGCCTGGTTCGGCGTTCAGGCCCTGCAGCGCGAGCAGCCGGTGTCCCGCGTCCCGGGATGGGCGGCCGACCTCCAGCTCGGGACGGGCGACGAGTTCGGATGGGTCGCAACGCCGATCAAGAAGCAGCACATCGAAGCGGCGGGGACGTTCGACTGGTCCCTCCCCCGCGGGCGCTACCTGCGCGTGAGCGCCGTTGTGGCCGACGCCCAGGATGACGTACCGGCCGTCGCCCCCGAAGGCGGTCGGATCCCCGTCGCACGGGATGCCCGCGACATCATGACCGCCGCCACCATGCTCGCGCCGCTCTCCGATGAAGTGTCCGCGCAGTTCCATCTCGGATTCGGGAACAGCACGCGGACGTACGAGGCGGCTGGCGGTGACACGACACCGTTCGGCGACGCGGCCGTGGTCGTCGCTTCCGTCCCGCTCCAGCTTTCCGGGAGTCAGGCGCTGCCCGCGGACCTGAAGCGGAGCGAGATCAACGGACAGGGGACCGTGTACTTTCAGTCCGGGGCCCACCGAGTGAAGCTGGGCGCCGGGTTCGCCGCCCGGTGGCACGACCGCACCGAGCTGTACGGCCGGACCGGGAGCTACCTGTTCGCGACCCCGGCCGATCTCAGGAACCGGCTCGGCGCGTTCCAGGGTACGGCCGGTCCCGTTCCGGCCGCCACGTTCACCACGCAGGACTTCTTCGGCTACGCACAGGACACGTGGCAGCTCGCGCCGGGGTTCGATTTCACGACGGGCGCGCGCGTCGACATCGAGACGCTGCCGGCTTCCGGGCTGCTCAGGAACCGGCGCTGGTTCGAGCTGACCGGCATCGACAACACCGACATCTCCTCGGCCGCGACCACGTTCGGCGCGGTCGCCGCACTCAACTGGGACATCGAGAACCGCCACGAGTGGTTCATCCGGGGTGGCCTCACGCTCGTCGGCGGGGATGTCTCCCCGGCGCTCCTCGGCGAGGCGCTCACCTCGAACGGGCGCATATCGGCCCTCGGCGCGGTCGGGAACCTCGCGGACACCTCCCCCCGGGACCTCGGGCCCATGCTCACCGTCCTTTCGGGGGACATCCAGCCGCCGCTCACCACGCGCGGGAGCATCGGCCTGAGTCGCGCCCTCGGCGCCTCCGCCGCCCTTCACCTCAGCGGTGTGCTGCGCCGGACGGAGAACCTGCCGCGGCGCCGCGACCTCAATCTCCTCGCCACCGCACCATACGCCGATCAGTACGACCGTCCGGTGTTCGGCAGCCTGGTGCGCCAGGGCAGCCTGCTCGCGGCCGAGCCGGGCAGCAACCGCAGGTTCTCGGAGTTCGATCGCGTCTTCGCCGTGCACACGGACGGCATCTCCACGTACTGGGGCCTCACGGCCGCCCTGGAGAAGAACGCCGGTGACCGGGTGAAGCTCACGGCTTCCTTCACGCATTCCGCAACCCGTGACGAATGGCCGGGTGCGGGCATGCTCCCCGGTGTGCAGGAGCTGCCGCCCTTCCCGGGCGTCGACGGCCTGGACGACTGGCAGGACGGGATCTCCGACCTGGACGCGCCCAATCGCGCCATGGCCGCGGTGGACGTGCGCCTCCCCGTGATCACCGGTGTTCACTTTGGCGCGCTGTACCGGATGGCTTCGGGCCTCCCGTTCACCCCCGGCTTCGGCAGCGCCGTGGACGCCAACGGCGATGGCGTGATCGGGAACGACCCCGCGTACGTCGATGACGCCCTTCCCGGAATGGACGACCTTCTCACACGCTGGCCCTGCCTGCGCGAAAACGCCGGGCGCTTCGCCGAGCGGAACTCCTGCCGGCTCCCGACCCGCCGCTCCATCGATGCCTGGGTCACCGCCGCGCTGCCGGTCATGGAAGGCGTCCGCACCGAGCTGCGCCTGGAGGGGATCGATCTCTCACCACGAGGGCTGGGGATCTACGATACGGCGCTGTACGTCCTCGATCCGAACGGATCGCTGACCGTCGACCCCGTGTCCGGGCGCGTCCACGTTCCGCTGGCCGTCAACTCGCACTTCCGGCAGGGTCAGCTCACCGACACGCAGCTGTCCCGGCTCCGCATTTCCCTGAGATTGTACTTCTGATGAGAACCACTCTGCTCCTTCTGATGACCCTCTCGCTGGCCGCACTCGCCGCCGCCTGCGGCCAGTCCCGTTCCGACTTCGTCGGGATCGACGCGAAGGGGACCGCCGTGGGGCTCGTGTGGGTGGACCGCAACGGGAATGGGACGCTGGACGGCAGTGACGGTCCGGTCCCGAACGTGACGGTGGAGCTCGCGCAGCGTGAGAACGGGAGGACCGAGGCCACCCGGTCGTCGGGCCCGAGCGGCGAGGTGATCTTCGATGGCATTCCCGTGGGCAACTACGTGGCCCGTGTGGCGGCGGCCGGAATCCCGGACACGCTGCGCCTCCTCCGCGTGGACTCCGCGAACGTGACCGTGACGTACGGCGACACCGCCGCCTTCCTCGTCAGCCTCACGTTCCCCGCGCTTCCCATTGACTCGGCACGGCACCAGCCGCCGGAGACACGCGTCTTCATCGAGGGGCTGGCGCTCACCGGCTGGCGAACGTTCGCCGACTCCACCGTGCACGTGCGGGACTCCACGGGTGCGATCCGGGCCGTGCGCGTGCCGCCGGTGGCGGTAGCTACGGGCGACAGCGTCCGGCTGCTCGGCCGCATCGGGATCGACGCGGGCGCCCCCGTCCTCAAGGACGTGCAGGCCACGATCGTGCGCACCGCCGTCCGCACCCCCGAAGCCATTCCGGTGAACGCCAGGACGGCCGCCGGCGCCGACAATGGCCGCCTCGATGCCGAGCTCGTCCACCTGGACAGCGTCGTGGTGCGCGACACGGCCACGGACAACAGGGGGAACATGACCCTGACCGTCAACGACGGGTCGGGGAGCGTGAACGTGGTGCTGGACGCGGACGTGGGATTCCGCGTCTTCTTCCCGTCCTCCGTCCTCGGGTCCATCATGGACATCTCCGGCGTGCTCGTGCCCAGGGCGGCCGGCGAATGGGTGGTGAAGCCGCGCACGGCGGCCGACGTGGTGGTCGGCCCGCTCTCGTATCCGCTCCTCACCATTGCCGCGGCCCGCGACCGGCCGGTGGGCACCCGCCTCCAGGTCGAAGGCACCGCGCTGAACACCTGGTCGACCTTCGGCGACGCCATTCTCCACGTGCGCGACGCGACCGGCGCGATCCGTGCCTTCCAGGTGCCGGCCACCACCATTGCCAGCGGCGACAGTGTGCGCCTGGTCGGGACCGTCGACGTCGCCTACGGACAGCCCGTGCTGACGAACGTCCAGACCACGCTCCTCCACGCCGGGATCCAGCCCGCGCAGCCGAGCGACGTGGTCTCCACTCTCATGGCATCTACGGCGCGCTCCGGACAGCTGGATGCCGGGCTGGTCAGAGTGATGGGAGCCACCATCCAGGATACCGCCCGCACGGCGGGCGGGGACCGCGTCTTCATCGTGAACGACGGATCGGGGCCGCTCAGTGTGGTCCTCGATGCGCAGGTGCCGTTCTATCTCAGCTGGCCCGCGGATGGCAGCGGTCGGCCGGTGATCATCGGCACCCGGATCTCCGCCACCGGCCTCCTCGTTCCGGCGCCCCTCCCCGCGGGGAGCTGGATCCTGAAGCCACGCGGAACTGCCGACATCACGATCCAGTAACCGCGCTCCAGTTCGTGCCACGGGGCCGGCGTGTTCCCTCGCGGGGTCACGCCGGCCCCGTCAGCACACCGGCGATCCGCTCCATCACGTCCAGGTCCACCCAGCGGTGCACCGGCACCGTGAACAGCTCCCTCGCCAGTGCGTCGGCGCCCGGCGTCCGCCGGGCCGTACCGATCACGCCCGCGACTTCCGGCAGCGACGACAGCGCCCGCGGATAGCTCGGCAGCACCCCCACGCTCCGCCCGCCCCGAACCACCTCCTCCGCCGCCACTCCCGGCTTGCGGACCGGAAGCCGAAGGTATCCGGGCACACCACCGCCGGGCGGCTGGGACGGGAGCCACAGCCCCGGAACCGCGGTCAGGCGGGCGCGGAGCACGGCCGCATTCCGGCGGCGCGCGGCCGCCTCCGCCGCCGAGGCCGCATCCGCCGCCATGACCGCCGCTGCCGCCGCTCGCCCCATCGCCCGCGCCGGGGACGGAGGCGCGAACCGGGTCTCCCCCAGCCCGAGCCACGGCAGCCGCGACGGGAGCCCGTACAGCACGGGACGCCCGAGCACCCCCTGCGCCGCCAGTCGCGCCAGCAGGACCACGGCGCCCCCGCGACGAGGCTGCGGGAGCGGGAGTGCTCTGGTCGCCGCACCGAACCCGTCCCGCGCCAGGAGCGCCCCGCCCCCGCCTCCCGTCCACCCCTTCCCGCGGCCGAAGCTCAGCACGCTAAGTGTGCCCAGGCTCCCGAGCGGCCGCCCACCCAGCGAGCCCCCGTGCCCCTGGGCGGCGTCCTCGATCAACACGGCGCCGCTCGCTTCCACCCGCGAGCGAAGATCCGGGATGTCCACGGGGATCCCGAACGCGTGGACCACCACCACCGCGGCCACGCCCCGGGCGAGCGCAGCGGTCAGCGACTCCGGCTCCGGCGCCAGCGTCTCCGGGGAGATGTCGTAGAACTCGAGACGCGCCCGGGCCGCCAGCCCGGCGGTGGCCACGTCGTAGCAGCTGTACGCGGGCAGCGCCACGCCGTTCTTCCCCGTTTCCCGGATGGCCAGCGAGAGGGCCACCTGGAGCGCGTGCGTGCCGGAGTCGCACAACATCACGGCGTCCGCCGCGAACCGCTCGAGAAGCAGCGCCTCGAGTTCGGCGCGCGGGCTGCCACGCCCCAGCGCAGCAGCGGCCGCGGCGGCGAGGGCGCCAGCGGGAACAGGCGAACTCACAGGAGGTAGCATCATCGGTCCAAGGTGGGCGTACCACAGACCCTCGCGCAATTCCGCCCGCATCCCCATCATTGCTCCATGACCGATCACGCGCCGGGCGACGCGACCCCCCTCACCGTGCTCGCCGTGCTCGAGCACGACCCCGCGGGCGAAATCGTCCACCGCCTCCTCGTCGAGGAAGGGCTCCGGGTGGTGCGGCAACCCGTCTCGCACCTCGCCGACGCATGGAGCGCGGCACCCGGTGCCCACGCCGTCCTCCTGGACGACAGAGCCGACCCCGCCGAGCTCCGGCAGGCGCTCGACCGCGGCGTCGTGGACAGCACCGCCCCCGTGTTCGTCGTCACCCGGCGACTGCCTGAGCCCGGCCGGTACACGGCGTGGCTCGAAGCGGGCGCGTGGGACATCGTCAAGATCCCCCTCGAATCCACCGCCCTGATCCTCCGCCTCCGCAACATCCTGCGCGCCCGCCGCACGCCGGAGCCCGTCCACGGCTGGCCCACCGTCCGCTACTCCCGCGACACCCTCGAGCGCGTGGCCGATGAGACCCTCGCCCTCGCACGCCGCCGACACCACCCCGTCCACTGCCTCGCGCTCCGACTCGAAGGCTGCAATCCTGCCGCGGGCGACCCCGCCGCACTCCTCGAGCGCCTCGCCGAAGTCTCCCGCTCCCTGCTCCGCGCCTCCGATGTCATCGGCCTCGGTGACCACGGCCCGCTTTTCATTCTCCTCCCCCAGGCCGACGGCGAGGCCGCTGCCGCTTCCGCGGCCCGCATCCGCTCGGCCCTCGCCAGCCGCCTCCGCGACTGGGGCGTCTCGGGCACCCTCGTGGCTGCCTCCGTCGGCTCCAGCCACGTCGCCACCGGCGAAGATCTCCTCGATGCCGCCCTCCGCGCCCTCGGCTGACTCGTCGGTCCGTCGACACGATGACGGCCCGTCACGCCCCACGTCGTGCCCGCCGCGGGATGTGGTGCGGCCGCAACACGATTGCGGTATCGCTGCGATACTTGACGGATACGCCCGCCGGCTCCAACACTGCCTGTGGCAACCCGCACAAGCATTACGGGGGACGTGCGCCGATAGCACGGAACGTGCTGGATGTAGCGACATCTAGGGCATAGAGTCACAATCACGCCTGATCAGGTTGCTGGGCGGGCGGAGCGTCCGGGAAACGCTTTTTGGCCAGAGCACCGATCGTACTCATCGTCAGCGAGCACGAGTGGGCATCGCGCTCACTCGACACCGTGCTCGGCCACCGCGGCTATGCCGTGCTCCGGGCGTATACCGGTGAGCTCGCGCTGGAGCGGGCCTCGGCGTCCAACCCGGACGCGGTCTTCATCGAGCACAATCTCCCGGACATGAGCGGCGCGGACCTGTGCCGCGAGCTGTTGGCGTCGGACGCCGTTTCGCCGGCCGCGCCGTTCATCGTCATGACCTCGGGGCCGATCACGCCCGAAGAGAGGATCGACGTGCTGCGGGCCGGGGCGTGGGAGGTGCTGGCCCTGCCGGTGGACGCGGAGGAGCTGGTGCTCCGGCTCGAGCGCTATGTGCGCGCGAAGCTGGAAGCGGACCGGGCGCAGGACCGTACGCTGCTGGACCCCGACACGGGGCTGTACACCCGCGCCGGCGTGCTTCAGCGCGCGCGGGAGCTGGCCGCGGCCGCCGCCCGTTACGGGCGCCCGATCGCCTGCATCGTGGTGGAGATGGCGGCATCGGAAGGCGAGCCGCGCGGAGACAGGGAGATCGAGGCCGATATCGCCACGCTCCTCCGCAGCTCGACCCGGCGCTCGGACATCCTGGGCCAGCTCGGACCCCACCAGTACGCGGTCCTGACGCCGGACACCCCGGAGCAGGGCGCCCGCGTCGCGGCCGAGCGACTCAGGCGCTCCACCGGCCCCCCGGCCGGTGCCGGCGCCCCCGGGACGGCCAGGACCGCCGTCTTCTCCATCTCGGATCTCGACATCGGAGGGCTCGATCCCGAGCAGTTCGTGCGCCGGGCCGCGGAGGCGCTCGGCGCCGATCCGGACACGCTGCTGAACTGACAGGCCGGCGGGGCCGGCCCCGTCGCGCCGGGCACGGACCGATTCCCCTTTCGCTCCCGCGTCCGCGGGAGCGGCATTGACTGGCGCCCTCGATCGCCTCTCCTGTTGATTTTCGCGGGCGGCGATGGTATCTCTCGTGTCCGCCATCCTGCGGGAGCGGCGCTCGCCCGGGAGCGGCCCTCGCCACCGCATCGTGTGGCGCCGCTGCGCAGCGGACCGTCCCGGTGGCCCACGCAACTCGCCCCAGCTTTATGCCGACACCCGCTTCAGCTTCCGGCTTCGCACCACTCACCCACGAGGATCGTGATTCCATTCGCATCCTCGTGGTGGACGACGAGGCCACGCTCCGGGACACGTGCGTCAACGTGTTGCGGATGCAGGGCTACTCCGTCTCGGCCGAGGGGCGTGGGGAGGACGCGCTGGAGACGATCCGGCGCCATGATTTCGACATCATGCTCATCGACCTCTACATGACCGGCGTGCCGGGCATCGAGCTGCTGAAAGCCGCGCTCAAGCGCCGCGCTGCCACGGTCGTGATCATGATGACCGGGAACCCCAGTGTGGAGTCCAACCTCGAGGTCCTGGGCGCCGGCGCCTGGGACTACCTGCCCAAGCCGTTCTCCGCCACTCACGTGGAAGTGCTCATCGGCCGCGCCGCGCACGCCGTTCGCGCGCACAAAGCCGACGGGGCAGCGGGTGGGGGAGGCACGGAGGCGGACGGGGACAGCGACAGCAAGGTCATCGGGTCGTCGGCGGCCATCCGGTCCGTCCTGGAGCTCGCGCGCAAGGTGGCGCAGAGCAACGCCTCCGTGTTCATCACCGGCGAGAGCGGGAGCGGGAAGGAGCTCATCGCCAGCTACATCCATCGGCTGAGTCGCCGCGCGTCCAGGCCGCTCGTCGCCGTCAACTGCGCGGCGCTCCCCGAGCCGCTCCTGGAGTCGGAGATGTTCGGGCACGTGAAGGGATCCTTCACCGGCGCCGTGCGCGACAAGGAAGGGCTGTTCGAGATCGCCGACGGTGGGACCCTCTTCCTCGACGAGCTCCCGGAAATGTCGGTGGCGATCCAGGCCAAGCTCCTGCGCGTGATCCAGGACGGCGTGCTCCGGCGCGTCGGCAGCACGTCGGCGGACGCCCACGTGGACGTGCGCATCATCGCCGCCACGAACCGCGACCCCAGGCAGGCGGTCCGCGACGGCGCGCTGCGCTCGGACCTCTACTATCGGCTGCGGGTGGTGCCGATCCATGTCCCGCCGCTCCGTGAGCGAGCGGAGGACATCCCCGAGCTCGCCGCCCATTTTCTCCTGGCATACTGGACGCGAGACTACCCGCGCGAGGAGCCGCCCCGGTTCACGGATGGCGCCACGCAGGCGCTCCTGGAGTACCCCTGGCCTGGGAACGTGCGGGAGCTCCAGAACGTGGTCGAGCATACGGTGGTGCTGGCGGAGCCCGGTCAGGCCATCGAGGCATCCACGATCCCGTTCATGCATGACGCCGCCCCCGAAACCGGCGACGGCAATGCTCTTGCATCCATCCTCGAGAGCCTGCACGGCCGCTCGTACCACGAGGCGCGCGAGGCTCTGCTGTCGGAGTTCGAGCGCTCGTACTTGAGCTCACTGGTCACGCGGGCTGATGGCAACATGTCCAAGGCCGCGCGCATGGCGGGCGTCGACCGCACCACGCTGTACCGGCTGATCGACAAGCACGACCTTCAACGGGACAGCATTCTCCGAGAGAAGTAATGGACAGCAGCGGAGTCTCCATGGCAGACGCTCGCCGCCACGCGGGCCCGGCTCAGCGGACCGAATACCCGGCCGGGAGCAGTGATTCCGTCCGGGCCGAGTCGCATGCCCTCCGCGCCGCCGCGGACGCCGTCCTCGCCGACACCGACGCCTGGCGCCGCCAGGCGCTCGGCCGCGAGGAGGCCGCCGCAGTCATGGACGAGATCGTCGGCTTCGTTCTCGAAGTCCCCGCGGCCGAACAGCAGGCAGGCCGCCGGTCGGGTGGCGAAGTCAGCCTGGCCCTCCGCCTCCAGGAGCTGCTCTGCCACCGCATCCTCAGCGGGGAGCGCACCCTACCGGCCGAGCAGCAGCTCGAGCTGCTCAGGAAGCTCGACGGCTACCGCGCCGCCGTCTACCCGGACGACCGCCAGAACCTGGCGTTCCTCCTCACCGGCGCCAACGCCCTCGAGCTCGTGGTGGAGCTGGCTCACGACCTCAGGTCGCCTCTGACCTCGATCATGTTCCTCGCCGAAACCCTCCGGAAAGGACAGAGCGGGGAGATCAACGACCTCCAGCGCCAGCAGCTCGGGATCGTTTACAGCGCCGCCCTCAGCATGGTCGGTGTCGCCAATGACGTCATGGACCTGGCCACAAGCCGATCGGACGGGGCGTGGGAGCGCGCGCAGGATGAGGAGTTCTCCATCAAGGACCTCGTGGAAGGCGTCCGCGACGTCGTCGCACCCATGCTGGAGCAGAAACGCCTCGGCTTCTCCTTCTTCACCCCGCGCAACGACACCCGCCTCGGACGACCGGTCCCGCTCACACGCGTCCTCGTCAACCTGGTCTCCAACGCCATCAAGTTCACGGAAACCGGCCGCGTCGAGATCGTGGTGGGGGAGGTGGGCGGCGAGCGCGACAACCGCGTCGAGTTCTCCGTCCGCGATACCGGCCCCGGGATGAGCAGAGAGCGGCTCGACGCCGTCCACGACCTCTTCACTCGCAGCCGCAGCAGCACCGGCTACCACTTCTCCGACACCGGCCTCGGCCTCTCCATCTGTCACCGCATGGTCACCCTCCTGGGCGGCCAGCTGCACGTCGACAGCCGGCCCGGAGAGGGCACTCGCTTCCATTTCGTCATCCCGCTGCCCCGAGGGTAGGCGGCACCGCGACTCCAGACGCGGCGAGGAGCTTCAGCCGCGGCCGTCACGACAGGAGCTTCCGCAACGACAAGGGCGGCCGTACCGAGTCCTTCGGTACGGCCGCCCTTTCTGCTCCGAGGAAGAGCGTTCTACATCACTGGATCAGGTCCCCCCGTCAGTCTTCCCGGCGGCGACGACGGTACCCCACCACTCCGAGCCCCAGCAGCCCCGTTCCCATCAGCAGCAGCGTGGCGGGCTCGGGCACCACGTTCGGATCCTGACAGTCGGCCAGGCTGGTGTAGCCATCCGGCAGCAGGATGGAGCCATCGGACGTGAGCTTCACCGAGCAGCGACCATAGCTCTGGATGTGCACACGGCCTTCCGTCAGCTGCTGCAGTTCTGCCAGCGTCAGGTCGCTCGCGAACGTGAAGCTCACGGAACCCCCCGGCGCCAGTCCGTCATTCACACCATTGGTCGTGCACGCCCCCGCCAGCGGCTTGCTCGAGACACCGCCACCGGAGAGGTCATTGCAGTTCCCGTCACCCGGATCAAGAGCCCACCCACTCAGGACGGGCCCGTTGAACGAGAGGCCGGAAAAATCGTCGGCGTACTGGCTCGCGCCGATCAGCCCCGCCGCTGTGATCACACCCGGGTCCAACGCCGTCCCGGTGGTATACGTGACCGTGAACTTGAAGAGGTCACCATCCTGTTCAAGATTGAACCCGATGCACGTGTCCAACGAACCCCCGCCGCATACGGGATTGGCCATCCATTCAGCCGACAGACCCGCGGGGGCCAGCAAGGCCACGCCCACCAGCATGGACCATGGGGAGAGATTTCGAAGTTTCATGGGCCCTTCCTCGGAAATAGGGTGCGGATCAATACGATCCCGGAAACCAGATAGCCGAGGCCGAAGCCGACGGCCATCACGGACGTCCGGATGATGGCGCGGACCAGAAGTGTGCCCTGCGGTCCGTTCGCGGAACGCAGCGCCAGCGGCACGTTGAGCAGGAACAGCACGTAGGCCGCCGCGACCAGGAGCGCTGCGGCCAGGAGCGTGATGCCCACCACGCTGCGCCCGGCGCGACCGCCGCGCGCCAGCGCCCACGCCAGCAGTGCCGCAAACCCGATCGTGGGAAGCGGCAGGCTGCTCACCATGGACGCCACGGTCCCGAACTCCCACTCCGGGGAGCCGAACGCGGGGGGGTAGGCGTACAGCGCCACGTCCACCACGCCCACCACCGCCAGCAGGAGGCCGAGCCCGGGGAGCACGCGCCACGCCGCGTCCATGGACGGGCGCAGCGGAGCCGGCCCTTCGCTCACCAGCCGTGCGGCTAGCAGCGGAGCTTCCGGATCGCGTCTCTGCTCTCGTGCCACGGTCCCCTGCAGTTCTGGCATGTTCTGAACACGGTGAATGGCGGGACCCCGCTCAACGGGGGTCCGTCGTAAGCGTGCAGTCGTCGCACCTTTCACGCCATCGATGCGCTCGAGCCGTCAAACGTCAAGCCACGTTGTGCCACAACCGATTGCGGACTGATCGAACGCGTCGGGCAGGCCATCGCCAGGAGATTTGTGATGCATCAGACCAACACCATCGGTGTACCCGTGCACCACCCGGCCCCTGGCCACGGTCTCCGGCCCCACGCCATCCGCCCCTCATTGGGAGGCCAGCAGAGCCCGGTCCAGCTCCCGGACACACCGCTCGATCCGGGCGTAGACCTCATCGAACACACCCGACTCCGCGCCCCACGGATCGCGGATGCCTCGACGCCGGATCGCTGTCGGATCCAGGTCCCCGAGCACGAGGATGAAGGCCGGGGGCTGCCGCATGAGCTGCCGAGCGTGCCGTCGTTGCCGGACGTCCATGACCACGACGAGCGGCGCAGCCACGGTGGGCCCCTGGTCGAGCAGCCGGGACCGGTGTCCCGAGAGGTCGACGCCCAGCCGCGCGGCCGCGGCGCGGGCTTCGGGAGGCGAGGGTCGCCCGGGGCCGATGAATCCAGCCGAAGCCACCTCGACGAGCTGACCGCGCATCGCCATTTCACGGCGGAGCACGGCCTCGGCGAACGGGCTCCGGCAGATGTTGCCGTGACAGAGGAAGACGACGGAGGTGTCCGGCGGCAGGGCGCGGAGGTGGCGGAGGGCCGCATTTCGCCGCAGCGGATGGAGCGCGGCATCGAGGCGGTCCAGGAAGGTGCGGGCCGCGCGTCGCAGCGCGCGCACCGGCCGAGCCCCGCGATCTCCCTCGCTCTGATCTCCCATGCGCGCGGTCGGGCTGCTCCGCCGTCTCAGCGACTCGCGGACGACGTTCCGGGGGGGTTACCCCCGAGTACCAGACCGGCGCCGCCTTCCTCCTTCGACCGGCGGGTCTGCCGGATCGAGCGCCAGAGCGCCGCGGCCAGAAGGAGCAGGATGGCCCCTGTGACCAGCACGATCGCCAGCGACCGGGCCGAGTTCATCTCGTAGAGCTGCTGCAGCTCCGGCTTCACGCCGCGCCGGACCTGCAACGCGTCCAGCATGAAGAGCGGCCCCACGATGACAAGGGCCAGCCCCGCAACTCCGCTCACCACGGAATAGAACCGGCGCCAGCCTGGCCGATCGTGCAGCGCGGCAAGCGCAGCCCCCAGGAAAATTCCCAGCAGCGGGATGGCCGTGCCATCCGCCATCAACCCCAGCAGGCGCGTCCTTCGGAACGCCCCTTCCGTCCCCGGCACCAGCTGCGTCAGCACCAGCCCCGACAGCGGGAACAGGATCAGCGCCCAGGCCACGAGCTGTCCGGGCCAGAACAGGGATCGCAGCGGCGTCGCGTTTCTCAGGTGTGCCATGCTGAACTCTTCGAGGCAGGATGAGGTGCGCCGGATCGCTCCATCACGCGGCGGCGCCGCTCCCCGGCCGGGAAGCGGCGCCGCAGTCCGCACGCGATCACGAACGGTCCGTCAGCTCGTCAGACGCTGTCCTTGCGACGACGTCGGGCCAGGCCGAACACGCCCAAGAGACCGGTGCCGAGCAGGAGAAGCGTGGCCGGCTCCGGCACCGTAGTCGGGGGTGGCGAGCCGCCCTCCCGCATCTTGATCTCCAGGTTGCACCCCTGCCCCGTCGTGCACACCTCGTCCGTCACGGCCGTGGCCCCGATGTAGTAGGTCGTGCTCGCCGCCAGGTCGGGTGAACCGAACCACTGGTTCGAATTCGGATCCGGGACGAAATAGTTGTAGTGGTACGCGTACGTTGCCGGGGTCGATTCCGGGTCGAAGTTGGTCGGATCCGTGAAGATCCACACGTCGAACTGGCCGGTCGCGGTCCCGGCCGCGTAGAGATCGTAGATGCCGGCCGGATCCACCGTGAACTGGTACAGGTAGTCGCTGTAGACGGTGGGGCCGTTGCCCACGGTGGTGCAGCCCGGGCACTGGAAATGGAAGTTCTGCGCCTCCACGGCCGTGGGTGGCAGCAGTGCGAGCGCGGCCACCGCGCCCACGATCATGGCAATTCTCTTCTTCATGCGGCCCTCCTGGGGGGAACAACGGGTGATCGCGTACATCGCCACGGAAACGCCCGGTCCCGTTCATCAGGTGCCGGACTGTCCGTATGCGACGGTATTTCGGAGTCGCAAGATCGGAACCGACCATCGCAATCCGGAACGCGACCACCCGGTAATACCTGCTAACGCAAGTTATTACAACGATTTAGGGGCCATGACAGCATCCGGATGTCCGACCTCCGCATCCTCCCGATCGGCCCCATGAGTGTGGAGTGGCTACCACAGGTGTCGTGGACAGCCGCCATGAAGACAGGCCCGGCCCGGCCGCCAGGGCGGCGGTGGTGGCGGACGGCCGCATTTCCCCGTAGCGTGATGGCGGCCCGGGGGTCAAACCGCCCTGGCCGCCGTGCTGGTCCGAACCGTGCCGGGACGAAGAATCCGTGAGCGACGATCCCCTGACTCGCCGGTGGAGCGTTCGAAGCTTTTGATCCATCATCATTTCACGGTCGATGTCGAGGAGTACTTCCAGGTGGTGGCGCTGGCGCCGCACGTGTCCCGCGACGCGTGGCCGACGCTGCCGTCGCGGGTGGAAGCTTCCGTCGACCTGATCCTCGAGCGGCTGGCCGGGGTCGGCGCCACGGGCACGTTCTTCGTCCTGGGCTGGATCGCCGAGCGGCACCCGGAGCTGGTGCGCCGGATCGGCGACGCCGGTCACGAGATCGCGTCGCACGGCCAGGCGCACCGGCGCGTCACGGAGTTGACGCCCGCGGAGCTGCGGGAGAGCGTGCGGCGGAGCCGTGCGGTGCTCGAGGATGCCGCGGGGCGGCCCGTCGTCGGCTACCGGGCCCCGAGCTTCAGCATCACGCCCGGCATGGAATGGGCGCTCGAGATCCTGCTGGAGGAGGGGTATCGCTACGACTCGTCACTCTTCCCCGTCCGGCGACGCGGCTACGGCTACCCTGGCGGCCGGCGCGAGCCCCACCGGCTCGAGCTGAGCGCCGGCACGCTGCACGAGGTCCCGCCCACCACGCTCCGGCTGGGCGGCGCTGTGCTGCCGGCCGCCGGCGGCGCGTATTTCCGGCTGCTGCCGTACGGCCTGGTGAGCGCCGGTCTGCGTCAGGCGGAGCGGGCGGGCCATCCCGGCACGTTCTACATCCACCCGTGGGAGCTGGACCCCGGTCAGCCCCGGCTCCCCGTCCCGCCGGCCACACGCGTCCGGCACTACGGCGGTGTGCGAGGAACCGAGCGCAAGCTCCGCAAGCTGCTGCGGGAGTTTCGCTTCCAGTCCATCGCCACTACACTCGACGCGGGCTCGCCCGGCGCGCGCCCGGCGTCGCCTCGCAACCCCGAACCCCGATGCTCCAGCTCGTGAAGCCCAGCCGCACCCTCTACATCGACACCGCCGGCTACTCCGACGCCCGGCGATGGGACGACTTCGTCCGCTCCCGCCCGGAGTCCACGTTCTGCCAGTTGCACGGCTGGCGCCCCATCGTCGAGGAGATCCTCGGCCACGAGACCCGCTACCTCATGGCGCGCGCGGGCGACGCCAGCGTCGCCGGCGTCCTCCCGCTCGTGCGGGTCCGGAGCCGCCTGTTCGGCGACTACCTCATGAGCATGCCCTTCCTCAATTACGGAGGGCCGCTGGGCGACGAGGACGCCGTCGAGCTCCTCGTCCGGCACGCCCGGGACGTGGCAGAAGCTGCCGACGTGGACCTCCTCGAGCTGCGCGCCCGCTCCCCGCTCCCGGGCGACCTGGACACGTCCGACCGCAAGATCACCGTCCTCCTCGACCTCCCGTCCGACCCCGAGGAGCTGTGGAAGGCGCTCAGGTCCAAAGTGCGCAGCCAGGTGCGGCGCCCGATGAAGGAAGGCATGGAAGTGCGCACGGACCTGGACCAGATCCGCCCGTTCTACGACATCTACTGCCGCAACATGCGCGACCTCGGCACGCCCGTGCTGCCGCTGAGCTTCTTCACCCGCGTGCTCCACCTCTTCGAGGACCACATCACGTTCGCCGCCGTCTACCACGAGGGGAAGGCCGTGGCCGCCGGCGCCGGCATCACGCACGGCAGCGAGTTCGAGATCACCTGGGCCTCGGCGCTCCGCGAGTACAGCCGCATGGCGCCCAACATGCTCCTGTACTGGAGCCTCATGGAGGAGATGAGCCGGCGAGGGCTGGAGACGTTCAACTTCGGCCGCTGCACCCCCGGCGGCGGCACCCACCGCTTCAAGAGCCAGTGGGGCGGCCGCGACGTACCGCTGCCATGGGCGCAGTGGTCCCCGGATGGCGTCGACGCCACCCCGTCGCCCGACTCCCCGAAGTACCGGCTCGCCACGAGCATCTGGCAGAAGCTGCCGCTCGCCGTGACCAACCGGCTCGGGCCCGTGCTGGCGAGGAGCCTGCCGTAGGCGACGCATGGCGCCGTCATCCCGCCGGGTCCTGGCCGGCTTCGCGGCCGCCGCGGCCACCGCGGTCATCCTCGCCCTCACGCTCCAGCCCGCTTCCGCCGCGGTCGATACGCGGGAAGTGCTGACCACCACCTGCATCATCTGCGGCTCCCGAGGCACCGCCGACGCCATCCTGAACGTCTTCCTCTTCGCCCCCTTCGGCGCCGCGCTGGTGCTGGCCGGGTGGCGAGTCGGGTGGGTGGTCCTGACCGCGGCCCTCCTCTCCACCGGCATCGAGGCCACGCAGCTCGGGCTGGTCGGGCGCTACGCGTCGGTGGGGGACGTGATCTGGAACACCACCGGCGCCGCGCTCGCCGCGCTGCTCGCCGCCCGCGCGGGATCGATCCGCGCGTGGGTCGTGACCCACCGCCGAGCCGCGGGAGCCGCGCTCGTCGCTCTACCCGTGGTCGTGGTCGGGGCCACCGCTTGGCTCCTGCTACCCGCGCCGCAGGAAGGCACCTACTACGGCCAGTGGACGGCCGACCTGGGACCGTCGTTGGGCGTGTACCGGGGACGGATCTTCCAGGCGACGATCGGCGACCAGCCCGCTCCCTCCCGGCGGCTCCGGGACTCCGCAGCTTCCCGCCGGGCCATCCTCGCCGGCGAGCCGATCCGGCTCCGCTTCGTGGCCGGCGCTCCACCCGCGCGCCTCGCGCCGATCTTCAGCATCTACGACGGGCGCCACCACGAGGTGCTGCTGCTGGGGGCGGAAGGGGACGACATGGTGCTGCGGATCCGGCGGAAGGCGGAAGCGTTGCGCCTGGATGAGCCGACTCTCCGGTGGCGCGGTGCGCTGGCGGGGATCGCGCCCGGAGACACCATCACCGCCGCGCTCCGCCGGTCCGGGCCCTGGGGCTTCTGCCTGAAGGTGACCCGTCCCGGGCCCTCGGCCGACGGCTGCGCGGAGGTGGGGGCGTGGCGGGGATGGGCGCTGCTGGCGGATCCGTCCGACGCGCCTCCGTGGATGCGGTCGGCGGCCGACGTCGTCTGGGTGCTGGCCGGTGTCGCCGTGGCGGCGCTGGGGCTGTGGATCCTGCGAAGACCCCCCGCGCTCAGCCAGCGCCCGCCCGGCGACGCGTAGGCTCCCACACCGCCTGACGGCTGCCACTGAGCAGTCCGAGGAACGCGCGCATCGCCGCCACGTTCCCCATGAGCCCGTACGTCAGGGTCCCCACGGGCGACGGGAGCACGCGCCCGCGCGCCGCCCTGGTCCATCCCCAGGCCGCCACGGCCAGCCCCGCCGTCCCCAGCCCGGCAAGTGCGGCGGCCCACGCGTGGGCCCGCGCCAGCACCACCAGCGCCGCGAACGCGGCCACCCCCGCCCATGGCAGCGCCCAGCGCGCCACCTTGTGGCTCCACAGCATCCATGCGAAGACGGGATGCCGGAACGGGTTCAGCAGGTGGCGCTTGTACCAGAGCGTGTGCATCCCCCGCTCGATGGTCCGGACCTTCCGCCGGTACTCCCGCTGGAGCGAGTCGGTGCGGGGTACGTAGCAGACCGCTTCCGGCACCGACACTGCCCGGTAGCCGTTCTCCTCCGCGTGCAGCGCGGCGGCGAAATCGCGACTCAGGTCACGCGGCAGCGGCCAGCGGTGCAGGTCCGTCCGGATGGCATAGAGGGAGCCGGACGCGCCCACGATGCCGTGCAGCCGGGTCTCCGCGTCGCGCACCGCCATCTCGTAGCCCACGTACCCCGCCTCGCCGGCGTTCTGCTCGCGCTCCGCGTGCGAAACACTCACGTCCCTCCCCGACGCCACGCCCACCGACGCGTCGCGGAAGCGGGACACCAGCGGCTTGATGGCGTCAGGAGCGATGCGGATCGATGCGTCCGTGTTGATCACGATGCCGCCCCGGACGTGCTCCGCCGCCAGCTCCTCGGCGGCCGTCTTCCCCCGCCGCTCCGGCTGTCGCACCAGCTCCACACCCCTGTCCGCGTACGCCCGCACGATCCCGTCGGTGCCGTCCGTGGACGCGTCGGACACGACGATGATCTGCCGACGGTCCGCCGGGTAGTCGATGGCGAGGAGCGCTTCGATGGTCCCCGCGATCTCCGCCTCTTCGTTGTACGCGGGGACGCTGAAGGAGATGAACGGCCATTCACCCGGCGCCTCGAGCTCCCCATCCCTCGGGCGGCCTCCGCGCCGGAACCGGGCCAGCACGCCCACCAGGAAGGGGTACCCCGCGTAGGTGTAGAGAGCCAGGAGCACGGCACACGCGAGAACGGCGTAGGCAACGCTCATCGGTCGCGCCGCCTCCGCTCCATTGCGCTCCGGTACACCCTCTGGTACGCCTCCACCCACTGCTCCGCCCCGAACTCCCGCTCCAGCCGCTGCTTCGCCGCTTCCGCCCGGGCCCGCGCCGCCCCGGGATCGTCGCGCACGGCCCGGATCGCCGCGGCCAGCGCCGCCGGATCCTCCGGCGGCACCAGCAGCGCCTCCCGCGGCCCGACCACGTCCGGCACCCCGCCGACCCGCGTCGCCACGATCGGCACTCCGGCGTGCATGGCTTCCAGCAGGACCATGGGCGTCCCTTCCGTCCGTGAGCTGAGGACGAACACGTCGAATGCGCGGAACAGCGTGTCCGCGCCGTGGATGACGCCGTGCCACCGCACCGGCGGCGCGGATGTCACGGACTGCGCCTCGAGCGCGGCACGGAGCGGACCATCGCCGATGACCGACGCCTCGAAGCCCTCATCCCCCAGGCGCCGCAGCGCGTCCAGCAGCACATCCGGCCCCTTCTCCCGACTCACCCGGCCCACCCACCCGATACGGAACTCCGGCTGGACGCCGAGCCGGGCGCGAGCCGAGTCCCGGTCGAGCAAAGGCGCCGTCGCGAGCCAACCGTTCCGCACCACATGGAGACGATCGGGAGACACGCCCGAAGCTTCGACTCCCTTTCGCATGGGTTCACTGACGACCACGATGCCATCCAGGTGCCTGGCTGTGCGCCGCTGGAGTCGCTCGTAAAGCCGATTCCGCAAGCTGCCACCAGTGAATCCGTGCAACGTGGTGACCGCCGCGAGGCCCGCACGCCTCGCCGCGGGGGCATCCACCACATCGGCGCGATAACCATGGCTATGGACAATATCTGCCCCCGTCGCACGTGCGTGTGCGACCACGGCCTTGCGCTCGGTTAGATAAGCCCGTCTGCTCCGCAGTGGCAGCTGGAAAACTCGAACCTCGTTGCGGTCTAGGGATGCGAGGATGGGATGCGCGGTGACACGACCCGTAGTCACAGCAAGCACGGCCGGCTCCAAGCCGGCACGGCGCTGCGCCACTGCGAGCGCCTCCACCACTCGGAACTGCCCTCCGACGACGCCCATTTCGAAGGCATGGAGGACGCGACACGGCTCCGGGCCGTTCACGGGCCCGCACACCAGGGCGCCCGGCGGAGGATAGGCCTCGACCCCTGCATGACAGTCTTCATACCCTCCCCGCGGTCGCGGACTTCAGATCGGGAAATCTGCATGATGGCAGCGCAGAATACACAGCTCCAGCCAGCAGAGAGCGCCGTCTGTGAGCTCGCAAGCCGGTGCATCCGACAATGATCGCATCATCATATTCGTGGTCGCAGTTCGCTGCCAGCAGCGGCCAAGCGGTGAAGCCTGGACTTCGCCTCGAACTCGCTGCATACGGACCGGAGCCGTGGGTATCTCACGATCGTGGAAAGAAGCGATCAGGGGCACCCGCGTGGCGGGTGCCCCTGATCGCTACGGCTGGGGCATACGGCTGGAGCAGGTTCGAGCGTGTCACCAACCGGGATCGGCCGTGTAAACCTTGAAGTTGTCCTCGAAGATTTGCGTGGCCTCCTCGAACCCGCTGTTCGCCGCACCCCACAGGTACCCGGCCTCGAAATACGGCGCGGGCGTGTCTGTCCCGCCCTCCGGGTACAGGTTGAGTCCACTCTGGTCGAAGATGAGGGCGCTTCCTATCCACGCCTGAATGACACCCTCACCGGGACCGGACCCCACTTTGACGTGAAGCCGGAATGTGGTGTACTGGCCGCGCAACAGCGCGGTCCCCGAACTCGCGATGCCGGGGCTGACGTATGTGGCCGTGCCGCCAACGTTGCTAGTGCCCAGGTTGTACGAGGAGGGCCCGCCGCTGGGGTTTGCCAGGAACCGGAACTTCGAGTCTCCCGTCTCCATACCAGAGGTGTTGTCCGGACGGAACTCGATAACGAGCTTGGCTCGGTTGTCACCTCCATACTCCCGTCCCCACAGTGCAAAGAACTTGTTGTTGTTGTGACCGTCGGGCGGTGTGATGTGCCTGTAGTTGGCGCCAATGTAGATGTGGCGTTCGATCCAAAGCTCGGAGTAGTGGCCGCGGAGGTTGAAGTTCGCTTCGTTGTTGGCATTGCCACCCGGAAGGGTGGAGGCCGGATAGCTCCGATCCAGTGCGTAGCTGCCGGTTTCAGGCTGGACCGTGGAACGATGGTTAGCCAAGCCGGAAACCCAGGAAAATCCCGAAGGCGCACCGAAATAGTCAGCATTCTCGAAGCCGTCGGTCACTATCAACCCGGTTGGCGCTTGACTCTCGTGAACGTCGATCGTAGCCGACGCAGACAAACCAGAGAACGAGCCACGTACGATGGCGGACCCCGCCGCCACCCCGCGGACGAGTCCCGCATCCATAATCATGGCCACTGCCGGGTTCGAACTGGCCCACGTTGGAGTGGCGGTCATCGTGTTGCCGTTGGCGTCTTGTACGACGGTCGCCAACTGCACCGCCTCCCCCACGGCTAGAGAGGACACTGTGGGCGATAAAGTGATCGTCGCCGCCACCTGGTGGACCGTGACTGCCACCGTATCCGCGGCCGAGCAGCAAAGCGCTGCCACGACCACGGACGCGGTCCCGACGCTGCGGGCTGTCAAGAGTCCCATGCTATCCACCGTGACCACTGAGGCGTTCGAGCTCGACCACCCGAAGCTAACCTCACTCACCGTTCCTCCGGAACCGTCGAGCGCCGTGGCGCTCAGGCGAGCGGTGTCGCCGAGGGCCGTGAATGCGAGCGCGGCCTTGCTGACCTGGACCCGCGCCACGTCGACAGTCGGTGGGGGCGGTGTCGTCGCCACGACGTTGACACTGGCCTTGCCCGACAGCGTTCCGGCTTTCGCCGTGATCGTGGCGGAGCCCGCGCCCACTCCCTTCACCTTGCCATCGGAGCCGACCGTTGCCGCCGCTGCGTTGCTCGACGAGAACGTGGCGCCGCCGACCGGGTGCCCCTGATTGTCCTTGACGGACAGCTGGACGGTCTGACCCACGTCCACGCTGACCTCGCCAGGATCGAGCACGAGGCTGGTGGCCGGGGGCGGTGAAACGGTGATGGCGATCTGATCCGACTTCCCGCAGCACGGCGCGCTCACGGTGATGGTCGCGCTCCCATCGGCCACGGCCGTGATCCGGCCGTTCTTGTCGACGGTCGCTACGGACGCGTTGGAGCTGCTCCAGTCGAACGCGATGCCGTGGACCACGTTGCCGCTGGCGTCGAGCGCGTCCGCACTGGCGTCGAGCACGTCGCCGAGGGCCTTGAACTGATAGCTGTCGACAGAGGCCCGGATCTCCGAAACCTCCGTGTTGGTCTTGCCGCGCACCTTGACGTCCGCCTGCGCCCGCACGGCGCCGACCGATACCTCGACGGCGGTGGTCCCTTCCCCCTTCGCCGAAACGACGCCATCGTCGCTCACCGCGGCCACCGTTCCGTCCTGGGTCGTGAAGGTGAGGCCCTGGATCGCGTTGCCATTCGCGTCCTCGGCCCGGGCGTCGATGCGCAGGGTGTCACCCACGTCCATCTCCGCCTGGTCAGGAGTGACGAGGAGAACGGTCGGAACCTGTTCGATCGTGACTTCCACCTTCTTCGACACGTCGCAGCAGCGGGCCTTGACCGTGACCTGGGCCTGCCCCGTTGCCCTGGACGTCACCACCCCGGCGCCGCTGACCGCCGCGATCGCCGGATCGGTGCTCGACCACTGCAGATCGGGCTCGGCAATCGGGTCACCGATCGCGTTCAGGACCGTGGCCGTCAACTGTCTCGAATCGCTGAGCGCGGTGAAATGCACCGAGCTCGTGTTCACCTGCAGATCAGCCTGGAGCTGAGGCTCGAGAAAGCTGTCACATGCGGTCATTCCCGCGAACGCCAGTACGGCGCCCAGGAGGCTGATGATCTTATGGAAATGGATCCGGCCGGTCTCGCTCGCCAGGGTCGGCATCAACCCGGTCTCCTGAATTCATGAGGTGTCCCGATGTATTCATGGCAGTCGGACTGCCGCGGGCACCCAGGAGCAAGCGCGGTGCACGAGGAGAGAGTGAACGCTGAAGATGGCTGTACCACGGGCCGAATCAGCCCCGGGACCTCATTTGAGTCTGGAGTCCCGACTGCCGAAACGCGCAATCATTTCGGAACTGACGAACTGTTTTCCGGGCCCGACGTCAGCCGGAAAGGAGCTTCTCGTAGGCGGGAATCATGCTACGGCCGATCACTTCCCAATCGTACTGCTCCTCGGCGGTCTGGCGGGCGGCGTGGCCGAGCCGTGTCCGCAGAGAAGCATCGGTCAGAACCGAGCTGACCGCTGCGGCGAACTCTGCCGGATCGTCGCGAATCAGGATGTTCTCGCCATCACGGGCATCCAGTCCTTCACAGCCGACGCTCGTGCTCACCACCGCTTTGCCCATGGCCCAGGCGTCCAGGACCTTCAGGCGCGTCCCCCCGCCCACGCGCAGGGGAACGACGTAGCAGGCCGCGCGCCCCACGTGCGGTTGGATCGAATCCACGTAACCCGTGAGCTCAATGCCGTGCTGGAGGCGATAACGCTCCCGCACGTGTTCGGGCGCACGGCCGAGCCAGCGGACGGGGACCCGCGGACCCTTCTGGCTCCGGATGACCGGCAGGATCTCTGTCGCGAAATAGTGCAGGGCATCGCGGTTCGGGAACCAGGTGTATCCGCCGACGAACACGATGCCGTCCTCACCGTCCGCCCGAGGGCGGAACAGTTGAGTGTCGACGCCGTTCGGGACCACCTGAACCCGAGCGCCTGGCGCGATCTCCTGGAGGGCGACGGCGTCTGCGGGGGAAACAGCGACGTTCAGGGCGACACGGGGAGCCCATCGGGCCTCCTCCCGCAGCATGAGCCCGGCCTGGTGGCGAAGGTACGAACGCCGAGTCCCGGACTGCTGCGCCGCCCGCCGGCGCAGCAGCTCCGACTCGATGTTGTGATGCGTGCAGATCGTCGGCACTCCATCGACCTCCGGCAGATACCCGGAGAGATCCAGGCTGTCCATGTGCACCAGCTCGAACTCCCCCGTGCGCACCAGGTCGCGCAGGCGCCGGCGAAACGGGTCCGAGCGGTACGCGTGCACCGTGTACACCCGTCCCGAGATGACGCTACGCAGGTGGTCCAGGAGCAACTGTGGTCGGGAGTGCTCCTGGGGGATCGGGAAGGCTTCCACGCGCCCCAGCTCGTTCAATGCAGCGACGCTTCGCTCCACGTTCGGCGCAGTCGGATGGATCGCCCGTCGGTAAAAGCAGAGCGCGTGGACATGATACTGCCGTGCAAGGAGCCGAAAGATGTTGTACGTCCGGATCTGCACACCCCCGTCAGGGGGATAGGGGAGCGTCTGGGCCAGGAAGAGAATCTGCGGCTTGCCTCCTGCTACATTACTCATGGTATCGGGCCTTACCGGTCCCAGTTGAAGCGCAGGGCATGAGGTACCCGCGAGACCACCCAACGGAACTTTCCCGAGGGCTCCCGGGGAATGTTCTCGACCCGCTCGATCTCGACCCTCATGCCCTTCCCGACCCGGTCCATCAGTGCCCGGAGCAGCCCCGCCTCCTCTTTCGGACCGAACGACTCTCCCGCCACTACGTAGACATCAAGCCTGTCAGGCGCCGTCTGCACTATCTGCGACTCCCGGATCTGATCGAATGGCTTGAACGGGTGGGTTAGCACCGAGGGTGACAGGAAGCGGCCGTCGGCTGTGACTATGATGTCCTCGGCCTTCGTCGTGATATCTTCGATACGACGGAGGGTCCTTCCGCAGGGGCACGGATCCTCGATCATGGCGGAGACGTCGCTCGTCCGATACCGGATCAGCGGCATGGCGGTGTTGTGGAAGGATGTTCCCACCAGAAAGCCGACCTCACCAGGTTCCACAGGATTATCCTCCTGGTCGACCACCTCGGTGTAGCCGTATTCGTCCGCGAGGTGCTTCCCCGAGTGGTGCTCGCACTCGGCCGCGAAGATCGTGCGCTCGGCATGACCATAGAAGTCGAAGATCGGGCAGCCGAACGCGGCCTCGATCGCTTCTCGCTGCACGTCGTGGAGCGTCTCGGAGGACGTGAACACGGATGCCATTGGCAGAGTCTCGCCGTGGTCGCGAAGATGGCGGGCGATAATGTAGAGGGTGGACGGGTAGCCCTCGAGAAACCGCAGACCTCGCCGCCTGATCTCTCCTACGTAGGCACCCAGATTTCGAGGCTGGAGATGAAAGCTCGAAAACCACACCTGCCGTTGCACGTGGTTGGCCCGCCAGAAGGGAGGCTCGTCCTGCTTTGTCGGGACGATCACTCGCCCCAGGAATACGCCGATCCAGTCGCCATCGCGGAGCCCACCCCACGCCTTCTGGCGAGCATCCACGGCATTGGTCATGATGCAGGTGCTGCGATCGTACCACAGGGAGAGCGGAGCGCCCGTGGTTCCGCTGGTGTGGCCGTGGAGCCACCCCTTTACGGGTCTTTCCGCGCTCCGCATCTCGGGGCCGTGGGCTCGCACCTCCTCCTTGGTCAAAATCGGCAGGCGGGACCAGTCGCCTGCACCCTGTAGTCCCTCGGCATCGATGCCGTGCTCCACGAGCCTGCGAGCGTAGAAAGGACTCCGGGTCGCCGCAAAGCGGAGTATTTCCCGCAGCTTCCGGTCGCGGACGGCATCGAGGTCCTCGCGCGGCGCCCGTTCGCTCTGAAGAAGGTCCCGCAGAGCCCGTCGGAACGGCGGCCCGTAGCGGTGCGCCTCGATTCGAAGGGCATGGGCGTTCAGGAGGATCTTCTGCGCCCAGATTGGGGCATGCCGATACAACTTTTCAGCAGCACTCACTCGTCGACTGCATGTCCTGTGGAAAGATCCGGTGGCCGGAGGAGGCGTTCAGGTCAAGATACCATCGGCCATCGAGAAGGAGAACGGTCGCGTTCGCCTGCTGTAGCATGGCAGCAGAAGTGTCTCGCTTCTGGTGCAGCAGAAATGAAAGGTGCAGGATGTAACGTGGGGCGCCGGGACTCGGACGGAGCGGGGAATCGCTCGCATGCGTCTAGGCAGAAATGCGGCGCGTGCAGTCATTGATCGGTTGAAGAACGGGAAGATGAGCCTGGTTGGGAACGACGGGGGGCATCAGCCTTCCGCTCCTCGTACTCATAGCCGAAGTAGGCGATTTCGCGGGCGAACATCCTGGCGATCTTGTCCCTGTCCGGCGGTGACAGCAGTTCCGAATAGCGCCGCTTGTCCTTCCGGGCTTTCGCCTTTGTTCTCGGCAGCACCGGGACCTCGGGAAGGTCCAGTCGTCCCGCCAGATCCGTCAGGCTGTCGTTCAATCGCTCATAGCGATACACCCGGTCCACCACGATCTCGTTTCGAACGGAATACAGCTCGAAGCCACGGATCCAGTTGGCGTGTCCCGACTGTGTCCATTCCGAAAGCCCCTTCATCGAAGGCGACAATCCCCTCCACGCGGCGTTCCAGTAGTAGGCGGACACGACCTTGTCCCATGGATTGCGCTCGAACGCGAACTTGAAATACTCTTTCCAGACCTCCGGAGCCACGTACTGCCGGATGAACGAAGCCCCCGCGTGGTTGAAGAAATGTAGGCGCTGCCGGCGGTATGCTGCGCGTAGAACATCGCCTGCGCCGTAGCGCCTGAACGGAATGTGGTAGTTCTGGGCGCCGCGGTAGCCCAGCGCAGCCCGCTTCTGCTCATCTTCCGGGACCAGCGGCGTGATCACGTCATGGGGGCCGCAATATTTCGACAGGGCGATCTCGAGGCTCGTCCCCGCGGTCTTCTCCGTCTTGATGAAGATGAACCTGTGCTTGTGGGAGAGGATCATGGGTTCTCGCGGTGGCTCGCCTGGGATCACGGGACACGGATACAAGGATCAGGCCTGGGAGCGACGCTAGACATAGTGCGCCCCGTAGAACAGCGCGGTCAAGCGAAGCCACATGGCCGCCGGCGCGCCGCGGGGCGGCCTCCGACGCCGCTCTCGCACTGACCGGCAGTTGGCAGAACCCGGCCGCTCGGCTACACTACCACGCCTCGACGCTCGAGCACGACCAGCCTCTTGTGATCCATGCCGAAGAAGCCCAACCTGTTTCTCATCGGGGCGGCGAAGTCCGGCACGACCTCGCTGCACCATCTCCTGAGCACTCACCCCGCGATCTTCCTGAGTGAGCCCAAGGAACCCGGGTTCTTCGTGCCGGAGCTGACGTACTATCCCGCGGACGCCGACTGGTACATGAGCCTGTTCGCGGCCGCCGGCAATGCGGTCTATCGCGGGGAATCGAGCACCCATTACACGAAGCTTCCCTTGTATCGGGGCGTGGCGGCGCGCATCGCGGCATTCGTGGACGAGCCGCCCCGGTTCATCTATCTGATGCGGGATCCCGTCGACCGCACCCTGAGCCACTACTGGCACAACGTCCGGAAGCACCAGGAACACCGCCCTCTGGAGGCCGCGTTCCGGGAGGTGCCGGAGTACACGGCGGTGAGCGATTACCCGATGCAGCTGGCGCCGTACTTCGAGGAGTTCGGCCGGGACGCTGTGTTCGCCGCTACCTTCGAGGAGCTGGTCGCCGAACCGGATCGCACAGTGCGGAGCCTCCTGAGCTGGCTCGGGCTGGACCCGGCGCTCCCGAGGGGAGGGCTGGAAAAACGCAATGCGCGACCCGAACGCTTCACCCGGCTCCGCGGCCGCGGCCGGCTGGACCGGTTCGCCCGGTCCCGGCTGTGGGATCGTCTATCCCCTGGCGTCCCGCAGTGGATCAAGGCTCTCGGCCGCCGGGCGGGCTACCGCCCTGCCGCACCCGACGAGGAAGCAATGGAACGGGCGGTGGAGCAGCTGCGGCCGGAGATGCGCGCCATGGCCGAGCGCCTGGGGGTGCTGCTCGGCCGGTCCTTCCAGGATTGGACCACCACCTTTTCCGCGGAGCCCGCTCGGACGGGGCCCGACGATTGACCGCGCGGTGAGCATGCCGGGTGTCTGCATCTATCAGCGATACATGCCGCCGGATGCCAGTGGCGCGGGGAAACAGGCGCTGACCCTGGCGCACATCGTTCGGGAAGCGGGGTGGGACGTATCGCTGCTCACGGACGGCGCCCCCGACCAAGCATCGACCGGGTTCCTCGAGGGGGTGCCCATCCGGCGGGTGGCGGCCCTCCCGGCGGACGCGTCCCATGCTGTCACGCTCGCCTATTGGGCCCGGATCGCCCGAGCATTGCACGGCCTCCGTCGCCGGTTTGATGTGCTCCACGTCCATTCCGCGGCGTTCCATCAGGCGGGAGCGATCCCGGCGGCCAGAGCATTGGGCAAGCGAGTCCTCGTGAGATCCAGCCTTTCGGGGGAGTTCGCCGGGCTTGCCCGCTCCCGGAGCGGGCGTTTTCAGAAGCGCCTGCTCCGCCTGGCCGGGGCGTTCGTGGTCCTGAGCAAGCGGCTCGGCGAGGAGTACCTCGCCAGTGGCCTGCCGCCGGGCAGGCTGCACCGCATCCCCAACGGAGTGGACACCACCGTGTATCACCCGGTCCCCGACCCTCGGAAGAGGGAGCTCCGGCGGGAACTCGGCCTGCCGACTGACGGGCGGCTGATGGTCTTCCACGGCGTGTTCATGGAGCGGAAGTCTCTGCACTGGCTGGTGCAGGTGCTGGATCCGCATCTCGAGTTCCTGGACCTGAAGCTCCTGCTGGTGGGAGGAGCCGCCCGCGACGAGCACAGAACAGCGTACGCTCGGCGGCTGACATCGCAGATCGACGAGTCAGCGGCCGGAGACCGGATCATCGTCCGCGGATACGACCCCGAGGTCCACCGGTACCTACAGGCGGCCGACTCGTACATCCTCCCCTCCACGGGCGAAGGCCTGTCCAACGCGCTGCTGGAGGCCATGGCCGTGGGACTCACGCCCGTCGTCACCCGGACGGGCGGGTCGGAGGACGTCATCGAGGACGGCATCTCGGGCCTCCTGTTCGATCCGCGTGACCCCGATTCGCTCCTCCAGGCCCTCTACGCCGCCTACGGCACATCCCCGTCCGTGGACCCGGTGGCCATCGGCCGGGCGGCCGCGGAGCGAGTCGAGAAGCGGTTCAGCATCCGGTCCACGGGGATGGAGTACGTCCGCCTGTATCAGGAGCTGACGGCATGACGCGGGAAGCGAAGCCGCCGGTGCAAGACGGCCCCGATTTCGTCTGCATCGGCGCGCAGAAGGCCGGTACCACCTGGCTCTACGACAACCTCGCCATCCAGCCGGGGATATGGCTCCCGCCCGTGAAGGAGCTCCATTTCTTCAACACCATCTGCGCCAACGAGGAGCTGCTGGGTGTGGAAGAGCGCAGCTGGACGGGGCTGCGAGAGCGGTATTCGCCTCTCCTCCAGCGGCCCTCACCCTCCGTCTGGCGCTGGCTCCGCCGGTTCTACGACGAACCGCGGACCACGCGCTGGTATCGATCCCTCTTCCCGGCCGGGCTGGTCCGGGGCCGACTCGCCGGCGACATCACGCCGGCCTACTCCACCCTCGACGAACGCGGCGTGTCCCTCGCGCGCCGCGTCCTCAGGCCCGGAGCCCGCCTCCTCCTGCTCGTCCGGGATCCCGTGGACCGGGTCTGGTCCGGGCTCAAGATGATGTATCGGTGGAAGGGGCGGGATGTTCAGGAGACGGACCTGGACGCCTTCCTGGCGCAGATGGATCACCCGACCCACCGCCTGCGAACCGATTATCCGCGCATGGTCCGCCTCTGGCGCGCGGCTTTCGGTGACGACTTCCAGGTCTTCCTCTACGACCGGCTCGTTGCGGCGCCTGGCGATTTCCTCCGCGCCGTGGGTGACCACATAGGTCTGGAAGGGACGCTGGACACATCGCGGCTGCGTCGGCGGTCGAACCGCGATCCGTCGAGCCTCCCGATCCCGCCGGAGCTGGAAGCGATCCTGCGCGACCGCTTCCTCCCTCAGGTCGAGGAGCTGGCCGCGCTCGTCCCCGGCGTGGAGGAAGCATGGCTGGAACGGGGTGCCAGCAGCTCGTCATAGAGGCTTTCGTACGCGTCCAGCATGGACTCCAGCGAGAACCGGTCCCGGACCGTGCGCTGCGCCCGCACGGCCAGCTGCGCAGCCCACTCCGGATCTTCCGCGCACCGCCGCAGCCCCGCGGCCAGCGACTCGGGGGAGCCGGGAGCGACCAGCACTCCGTCCTGCCCGTCCGTGATGATCCCTTCGGGACCGCCCGACCGCGTCGCCACAACGGGGGTTCCGGCCGCCATGGCCTGAATGGCGGCGATGGAGAAGCCCTCCGTGCTCGAGCTGATGGCGAGGACGTCGAACGCCGCCAGGATCTCGGGAACATCCTCCCGGAAGCCCCAGAACGAAACGCGATCCTCGAGACCGAGCTGGCTGCGGAGAGCCAGCAGCTCTCCGTACAGCGGCTCCGTCCGCTCTCCCACGATGGCGAAGCGGAGACGCGGGTCGTCGCGGAGGATCGCGGCCGCCCGCAGGAGCGTGGCGTAGTCCTTCGCCGGACGCACGTTCCCAAGTGCCCCCACCAACACCGCACCTACCGGCACGCCATGCTCGCGCCGCACCACTTCGCCGTCGGCGCTGCCGAACGCGCGCATGTCCACGCCGTTGTGGATCACGCGCGCCCGATTCGCGGGGACCAGCCCCGTCCGTGCCAGCTCCCGGCCGAGTGATTCGGATACGCAGACCACTCGCGCCGCCCGCGCCAGGAGCCGGAAGCGGAGCCTGCGACCGAAGCTGCCGGCATCGATGTCGGAATTGCCGTGGAACGTGGCCGCCACGGGCGTCCCCGTCCAGAGGCCGACAGCGCTGGTGTAGACGGCGGGGCTGAACAGGTGCGCCTGGATCAGGCGGATGTCGTGGCGCCGGACCAAGGCCGCCATGGTACGGGCGTACCGCACGTCCAGGCGGCCTTCCGTCGGCAACAGGTCCACGGGGAGATCCAGCTCCCGCACCCGGTCCAGCACCCACCCCCTTCCAACCACCGCCATCCTCGGCTTCCACCCCCGACCACGCAGCCCATCGGCCAGCTGCAGGAACACGGTCTCCGCACCCCCGGGCCCCGTGGTGTCGATGACGTGGAGAACGGGCGTGTCCGTCATCCCGCCGCGGCTCGCCCCAGCACCGGCGCTCCACCGGTCACCATCTGCGGGGCCCCGCCCCGACGCACCGCCGCCAGGTAGCGCCGGCGGTGCCCACTGACCGCCGCATGCAGCGAAACGGTCATGGCCAGGTTGATCCAGAAGAACGGGTAGTACAGCACGGTGACGAAGAACCCGCTGGCCATGTACCCGATGAGCGCACCATCCAGGCCGTACGCCATGTGCCGCATGAAGGACGTGTACGTGGGCACGCTGCCCAATAATCTTCGCGTGTCGAAATTGACCCAGAACGTGGCGGCGATGAGCGCCAGGAATCCCAGCAGCCCCGTATACCCCAGCTCCGCCCACGCCTGGATGAAGATGTTGTGCGGCAGGTGACCGTCGAAGTACGTCCCCCAGTTGTTGTAGCCGATCCCCAGGACCGGATACTCGTTGGCGATCTCCACGCCGTCCTTCCACCGGTCCAGCCGCGCCACCGACGTCTTGTCCTCGCCCGCCGCGTTGAAGCGCGCCTTCTGCTCCGGCGGCACAATGGCCCACGTGACGGCCGCGAGCAGCACGATGGCCGTCAGCCCTCGCACCCGGTGCTTCGAACGCGCCACCCACCACATCCCCACCACCCCCGCCCCCACCAGCGCGCCCCTCGATGACGAGGCCACGATGCTGATGATCGCCGTGAACGGGAGGAAATAGAAGAAGAGCCGCGTCCAGCGCCCCCAGTGCGGCCGCAGGGCCAAGATGAACTCGACCACCAGCGGCAGGAAGACGCACATCTGGATCCCGAACTCCCCCGAGTTCTGGAACCAACCGGGCGCCCCCGTCGCCCCCCAGCTGACGAAGCTTCCCCCGCTCAGCACCCAGCCCTGGAAGCCGTGCTGCGACATCTTGAAGGAGTACAACAGGAACGCCAGCATCAACACGAAGAAGCGCTTCTCCGTGTTGATGATGTTCGTGATCAGCAGATAGATCAGCACCCACGAGTAGTACAGTTGGAACTGGGCGTAAGACGCCGCCGGACTGTACGCGGTGATGGCGGACAGGAGAACGATCACCGAGAACGCCAGGAGCAGCGGCCCCGCGATCGTGTGCAGCCTGGGCAGCTTGCCTTCGAACAGGAGCACGATGGTGGCCAGGATTAGCGTGGTCTGACCCCACGGCAGGACATCGAGGGCGGGCCAGACCTGCTGCGGCCGGACGTACTCTATGAAGAGATAGAAGTTGATGAGCCAGAACGATGCCGGCTGCGTCAACAGGTACCGCCAGATGGACCGGACGTTCACGCGGAAGAGCGCGGGTACCGGCTGCTGCCGCTCTTGAGTCGCTGCGGAGGCCATCGGTTACCCCCCGGTCAGCGGCCGCTCGCCGCTGACACCTCGCTCCCGGAGGCGTCCACGGCCGTGATCCGTCCATCCACCAGCTCGATCACCAGGTCCGCCGTCTGCCTCAGCGCCGGCTGGTGCGATACCGCCAGGATCGTGACCTTCCCTTTCAGCCTGCGCAGTGTCTCCAGGATGCCCGCCTCGGTTCGGGTGTCGAGGCCCGTGGTCGCTTCGTCCAGCACCATCAGCGTGGGGCGCTTCACCAGCGCCCGCGCGATCGCAAGCCGCTGCCGCTGCCCCCCCGAAAGGTTGGAGCCCTGCGGGGAGATGAGCGCATCGATCCCGGCGGAGTTCCGCGCTACGAAATCCCACGCTCCCGCGTCGCGCAGCGCCTTCTCGACTCTCGCATCATCGATGGACTCATCCCCGAGGGTGATGTTGCGCCGGATCGTGTCATGGAAGAGGAACACTTCCTGCGGAACGTAGCCGATGCGGCTGCGCCAGGCGGTCAGATCCAGCTCCCCCAGGGCGATCCCGTCCACGAACACCTCACCGGCCTGCGGGCGCTGGAGCCCGGTGATCAGGTCCAGGATCGTGGTCTTCCCGCTTCCCGACTGACCGAGCAACGCCGTCATGCGCCCCGCCGGGATCACCATGTCCAGACCGTCCAACACCTGAAGGTCATCGTAGGCGAAGTCCACCTGCTTCAGCTCGATCCGGTCCCGCAGACCGTCGATCCCCTTGTCGCCGGTGTGCGCTTCGGCCTCCCGCTCGGCCGCCTCGATCTGGTCCCGGAGCTGCCAGAACGCCCCCTCCCCGGTGGTCATCACCTGGTACTGCATCTGAAGGGTCCTGAAGTTCGTCATCAGGCGGTAGAAGATGAACGCCAGCACGATCACCGAGGAGAAGGAGCGGTCGGTCAGCATCAGGAGCCCGACCAGACCGGCCGTGAGGAACAGCGTGATGATCGGCTCCTGGAACAGGCGCAGCGATTCCGCGGCCACCACCCTCGCGCGCTGCGCCTCGTTCAGGCCCTGCGCCTCATCCTCCAGCAGGGGCCAGAACAGCTCCTCCCGCGCCATGGCCTTCATGGGCTTGATGCCCTGGAGGGCGTCCATGAGACGGCTCGTCAGGCTCCGCGTCAGCCGCGCCTGCTCCTTCCCCGCCGCCCGGCTCATGGCCACGAACCGCCGCAGCGCGATCACCAGCGTCACGCCCAGCACCAGCGCCACCACCGTCACCTGCCACGAGATGGCGGCCGAGATCAACAGGTACACTGCGATCTGGGCAAACGACGCGATGACCGAGCACGCTTGCTGGTAGGCGGCAGCAGAGGCCACCGCCTCGCTGCTCACCCCAGCCGCGAACCGACCGATCGGCTGGCTGCCGAAATAGTGCCAGCGGGCCCGGAGCACGGCGCGCACCAGCCGGAGCCTAAGGTCGAGCGTCACCCGCGCAACCGTGTAGCCCACTTCCCGCATCCCCAGCCAGATCAACACGGCCTTCAGCGTGATGGCCAGGACGATGAACGCGGCCAGCACCGGAAGGCTCGGCTGGAGCCCCAACGTGTGGAGACCTTCCGCCATGAACTGACCAAGCCGCGAGTGCGGCCCCTGGCCGCGCCCGATGGCAACCTCCAGCAGAGGCAGCAACGCTACCACGCTGATCCCCTCTAGCATTCCCGCCAGGATCAGCAGCGCGATCATCACCGCGCTCCGAAGCTTGTACGCCCGGAAGAAGTAGAAGAAGAAGGACAGCCTTCCGTGGCGAGGCGTCTCCTCCATGGTTCCTGCGGATTTCACGGTGGAAACAGTCACTCGCGCTCGTCGGCTTCAGGGGATGCGTAGTCGGCTTTGCGTATCGCCATAGTGCGAAACCGCGGAATCTTCACTGTTTCAACTTACCGCGCAGCAATGCCCAGCACCACCGGCCGACGGCATCGGCTCATGGCCGATGAGTCTCTTCGAATACCGCTGCGGAACACCCCAGCATGGATTGGATTGCAGAACGAGGGCCAGTATTCCATCTTTCAGCCTCCGCTGGCGCGCAGGGCTTCTCGCCGAGGTCGATCAATGCACGTGATTGGTCGAGAATCCGCGTATGCCCATCGACTCCTGTTCAGGACCCATCAAGTCTGGAATGTGGTGCAATTGCCAACCGGCGGTTGCTGATCTCTTCCATGAACCCGCCCGGAGCTTTTGAGCCGCTTCCCAGTCCTAGTAGCCGGTGGTCTTCTCCCCAGAATTGAGTCCGGGCAGGGGCCCGTTTAGGAGCGTTATCTTCGCCTCGGACCCGGAGTCTCAGGAGAGTTGAAATGAGAAGGCCGCCCTCGGCTGGTCGCGGCGTCACCTAATATCAGGGCGCCAAGATGGTTGACCATTCACGGGCTCGAGGCCCAGATGCCGGAGGACGGCCATGCTCACAGGTGTCGCGCTGTTTCCAAAGCTAACGATGGGGATGGACTTGGGCGATAGAGTCAGCCGGATCTGCGGGGTGGATGCCGGAGGGGACGTGGTCCGCGAGGAGTCGGTGGCGACGACGTGGCCGGCGGTGGAGGAGTACTTCGGCGCGCTAGGGGCATGCCGGGTGGTGATCGAGGTGGGCACGCATTCGCCGTGGGTGTGTTGGCTGCTGGAGCGGTTGGGGCATGAAGTGATCGTGGTGAATGCGGCGCTGGTGTACGGGAAGGGGCGGCGCAAGAAGCGCAATGACGCCATGGACGCGGAGTTTCTGGCGCGACAGGGGCGAGCGGACCCGAAGCTGCTACACCCGATCCGCCACCGAGGGGTGCAGGCCCAGGAGCATCTGGCACTGATTCGGGCCCGGGATCAGCTGGTGTCGGCGCGAACGAAGCTGGTCAATCATGTGCGGGGAACGGTGAAGCCGGTAGGGGGGCGCATCCAGGGGTGTTCGGCGGACGCGTTTGCCCGCAAGGCGGACAGCCAGATCCCGAGCGGACTGCGAGCGGCGCTGGCGCCGGTGCTTGAGATGATCGGAGCCCTGACGGCTCAGATTCGGGGCTACGACCGGGAGATCGAGCGTTTGGCCCGGGAGCGATACCCGGAGACCGCGCGACTGCAGCAGGTTACGGGCGTGGGCCCGGTGACCTCGCTGGCCTACGTGCTCGTGGTGGAGGACGCCAACCGCTTCGACCGAAGCCGGGACGCGGGGGCGTACTTCGGACTGGTGCCGAAGCTGGACGAGAGTAGCGATTCGAGTCCGCAGCTGCGGATCACGAAAGCGGGAGACGAGCTCGGACGAAGACTCCTGGTGAATGCGGCTCACTACATCCTGGGTCGCTTCGGACCGGACAGTGACTTACGCGCTCATGGGGAGCGGATCGCCGCCCGGGGAGGAAAGAACGCCAAGAAGCGAGCGGTGATTGCCGTGGCCAGAAAGCTCGCAGTCCTGCTCCACCACCTCTGGGTCACGGGGGTGAAGTATGACCCGCATTATTCCGCCCGGCGTAAGGCGGCGTAGAACGAGTCCGTAGACGAGCACAGACAGGAGCATCAGCACTTCGCCCAGAGAAACCGCGTCCCTGAGACTGCGTTCCGCGCCTTGACCGTGAGAGGTCGCCGCAGAGTTGGCAGCTCAGGAGCGGGAAACGGACACCAGCTGGCACCGGTGCACCCGAGCGTGCACCCTCGACGAGTGCGGATAGAAGGATGGTCCGATGGGCGAACGCAGGGCCGGTCGAGGACCGGCTGGGGCCACCACGTTGGCCCTTGACAGACAAGGCCTTCTCATAGAAGGCGCGGAGCGGCCCATGAGACGGAGTCGATTTTCGGAAGGGCAGATCGCCATGGCATTGCGCCAGGCGGAGGCGGGTACGCCGGTGGCAGAGATCTCCCGGAAGCTCGAGATCTCCGAGACCACCCAGCTACGGTCCGCTCACTTGGCCAAATGGGCAAGCGGCAAGAAGAGCCGTAGCCGTCTGTGCGAGTGTTCGCTGGTCAGGAATGTCGACGTGATGCGCCGCGGCAATCAAATCTTTTCCTTCCGAGACGGGGGTCGATCGGTGGGTCATGCCGAGGGATTCGTAATAATCCTGAAACTTGACGCCATCGCCAGATAACCGATCGGTGACAATGATGTGCCGGGCTGGTATCCCGTAAGCATGTGCTATTATTACGCCATGCAGCGAACTGGAGACGACGCATTCACAACTGGTTACGGCCTCCACGAAATCGTTGATTGAATACCGCACATCAATCAGTATCAGCCCAGCAAGGCCACGGATCATCTCCCGGACATCTCGAATCTCCGTATAATGCGGAACGACGCCCACCCGGCCAGAACGCATGGTGATGGTTGCTTCCAGGAACCGAGGCAGCAAGATCGCGGGATCACCAAATACTGAGGGGCACTCGATGGCGAAATCTCGGTAGCGATCGAACGTCCGCGGCCCCCGTACAGCTCGGATTTCCTGAGGTTGCTCGAGGTAGGAATCCGACGACATGATTCCTGAACCCCAAATAATGGAATCCCATTGGGCGCGATTCGCGATACTCCCCGCCGTGAGGTAAACACTTCGTACTGACCACCTTGAAGGCCAGACGTTGACGGGTTGCCTGCCCGTCATCACCCCGAACAGATATGGTCCTACTTGATCGCCTACGTTCATAAAGCTGTACGGCTCAGACCAGTGCATTCGGTTCCCAGGGCTTCGGCGTACGCTATCCAGCGCAGCTCTAATCGCCGGCTTGGCTCGTCTCCGCAGCGCCGTCAGGTCGAGGCGCATGGCAGAGCGGGTATGAGGTTTGCGCGGCGACCCTTTGTCCGCGTATCCGACTGTGTCGGTCCTGGACGGTTCCGAACAGTGTCGCACCCACATCTTCGGAGCTGCATCATTGACTCGGCCACCGCGCCGCCAGTGCAATCATCCAGGACGACCACGTGCGGCGCAGTCGCGAGGACCCTCCGATTCGGTCCGTTCGAATTCGTTTGAAGCCCCATTTGTCTTGCAATATCTCCTGAAAGCCACCGTTCCGGTACCGGAACTTAAAATACTCTTGCGGCTGTTCTGGAGCGGAAGGCCCTGCGTGCTCATGCACGGAATCCGGAGTGAAGGCTAGCCCCCAATCGGTATTCCGTCGGATTTGGAGCATGAAGTCAATGTGCTCGCCGCGGATCTTGAGTCGGTCGTCCCAGCGGACATCATCGAACAACTCGCGTCGGATCAGGAGGAAGTTGCGGCAATAATCGCACATCGAAAAGCGGACCCCCGCTGTCTCCTGCCATTCAACCCGCTCCAAGGCAAACGGGATCTTCCAAAGTGTACCACCAATCTGGTCCAAGCGCCCTTGTCCTGCGCTGACCTGCCCAGAACGTACACCGCGACCGCGATGGCGCTGAATTTCGAGGTCGGCCACGGCTCCGATTTGTGGCCGTGCTTTCAACAAGGCTAACATACGGTCTACCGAAGTGTCGGGAGTGAAGACAAAGTCGTCGTCCATCCGAAGCACATACGGCTCATCGACATGAAGCAGAGCAGCGTTTCGCGCCGCAGAAGCACCCATGTCGAACGGCAGACGTATCACACTGTGCCCTGCCTTTTCAAGGTCTGCATAAAGGCGGTTCCGGTCGCCATCGTCTACCCCATCATCGACCACATAGATGCGGTAGTCTAGTTCGCCTGCGTTGACACCAATGGACTGCACCGTCTCGAATAGGCAGGGATTGCGCAGGAATGTCTTGATGAAAAGAGCCACCTCGGCCAAAGATGGCACCTCCTTTCTCAATCGGCCAAATTTTTTTTGCACTGCCAAACCGTATCCTACGGTGATCCTCAGAGCCCACGCAAGAAGGGGAATCAGCAGGATGTGCTCCGGGACTGTGCGTTGGCGTTTCTTCGAATTACATCTCCGTCCAAACAAATCTCACGGCGTTTCTGATAGATAAATATATCGCCAAACGGCAGTTCGGCACGCCGCCGCGCATTCTGAGCAACCTAACGTCTTATCCGAGCGGAGCCGCTCTGCAAGGCTTGAGCGAAAGAACCCGAGCGGCACCGGCGGCCGTTGTCGATAGGAGTTTGCCTTGCGGAGAGACTCCGACGCGCAAGGGTGAGCGCGCTTTGACCGCATTCCGAAAGCTGACGTAGAGCCCGACGGGCTGATAGATGCTTCCCGGGCTCGGGACCGGGACATCACGGTCGTCGCAGGGCATGGCTCAGCCACGCTGCGCTCTCGCGGAAGAAGGGGCGGGGGTCGCGCCAGTGGAACACTTCGTCGCGGTAGCCGGGGCCGAACGCCCGCAGGAAGCCGCCCACGGCGGCGGCGCGGCTGCGCCAGCCGTAGCGTGAGTCCCGCCAGACGGCCAGCAGATGATCCACGTCGCCCCACATCCACCGGGTACGCGCGAAGCGATAGGGCGGAGGGGGTGGCAGGGCGCGGCCGGTGTGGAGGTCCAGGAGCAGTCGTGGGAAGTCCACGCCGGCGTCGATGGCCAGCTGGAGCGAGCCCCAGAAGCGGCCGTTGATCTCCATGAGGACCGGGTCGCCGGTCTCCGCGTCGAGCTTGTACTCCACCATGGCCACGCCGGACCAGTCGAAGGCGTCCAGCAGCGCGAGGCTCGTCTCGAGGAGCGCGGGGCCCACGGGCTCGCTCTGGCGCAGCACGCTCACGCCGCCGCTCGGCGGCTTCTCCCGGAGCCGGCGGTGGGCGAAACGGGCCAGCGCGCGCCCCTCGTGCAGCAGCACGAAAAGGCCGATCCCGGGACCCGTCACCGGCTGCTGGATCAGCACGGGGAACGCCGCCTCCGGGTACGCGGCCAGCCCGGCCTCCAGCTCCTGCCGCGTGCGGACCCAGCGGACGCCCACCTTGCCCCGTTGCCCGTCGCTGGCGGTGTAGACGGAGCGGGTCGGCTTGAGCACGGCCGGGAGGGGTGTGCCGGGTCCAGGATCCTCGCCGCGGGCCATCACGGTCGTCTGCGCCGGCACCCGGATCCCCAGGCGCGCGGCCATGTCCAGGACCCGGGCCTTGTCGCAGATCGCCCGCACTGAGCTCAGCTCCGGGAACGGCAGGCGGGCTTCCAGCCGATCCCGGATCGGGAGCAGCGCAAGGAGGGCAGCCTCCGTCACGGGGACCACCAGATCCACGCCTTCCTCCTGCACTGCGGCGGCGACTGCCGCGGCATAGTCGCCGGGGCTGGCGGCGGGATCGGGGACGCGCAGCTCGCGACGCGCGTATCTCGAAGCCCCGGCCAGCGACCGGCCGCTGCCGCTGCACACCAGGCACCTGTACCCCGCGCGGCCGAGAGATCGCACGATCGCCAGCGCGGCCCGCTGGTCGCCATCGGTGACCAGGACGGTCTCCATCACAGCGCCACCCCGCTGGCGCGGAGCTCCAGGCCCCGGACGCTCAGACCCGCCGGGACGTTGATCCGGGGCACGGACCGCCGGTCGCTCCCCGGCCTCCACAGGCCGCCACGGATCTCCAGGATCCCGTCGAAACCTGCTTCCACGGCAGCCCGGAGCACTGCGGGCGTGCCGGCGCCGTACGGGAGTGCGAGCCAGGGGAGGGCGGGCGCCCGGAAGCGGCGGATCCAGTCCAGCGTCCGCGCCAGCTCGTCACTCAGCACCCCCCGCTCGAGGCCGGGGAGCCACGCATGTCCCCAGCCGTGGCCGCCCACCGTGATCCCGTCGCCGCACGCCGCCGCGAGCTCGTCCGCCGTGGCAATGCCGTAGTTTGCCGGCATGGCGGGTGTCTGACCGTCGGGAAAGGCCCAGCGGCGCACCGTCTCCAGGCGCCCCTGGTGTGCCTCGAGGGCGGTGTCCCGCTCGCGGGACGACAGCCGCCCGGCTTCCGCCAGCTCATCCCACCAGAGCCCCGCCTCCCCCAGGAGCGCCGGCGCCACGAAGACGGTGCCCGGGAGTCCGCGGCGGCGAAGCTCCGGCAGCGCCAGTGTCACCGCGCCGCGATACGCGTCGTCGAAAGTGATCACGGCCCGGGGTCGGCGCCGCCTTTCGGGCACGCCGACATCGCCCAGGGCGACGATCTCGTGCGTCTCCGCGAGCCGGTCCAGCTGCCGGAGGAAGCGCGAGAAGGGGATGTGCAGGCTGGCGTCTCCGCGGCCCGCCTCCCCGTCCGGCACCACATTGTGATACGCCAGGACAGCCACGCTCCCCGTGCGTGCGCGCCGCGCCACAGCCGCCGCCCCCGACGCTGTCAGCGCCAGCTCCAGCGCGGTCTTCACAGTGCGACGCAGCGTCATTCCTCCACTCCCGCGAGGCTCCGGAAGAGGTGGGTCAGCTCGCGGAGCTGCGCGCCGCGGGAGAAGTGTGCCTCGGCATGCTCCCGTGCCGCCGCCCCCATGCTGCGACGACGCTCGGGGTCCGCAAGGAGCGTCGCCATGGCTGCTGCCAGCGCCTCCACGTCGCCCGGGGGCACCAGGACCCCGGTCTCGCCGTCCCTCACCACCTCGGGGATCCCACCGGTCCGACTGGCCACCACGGGAACGCCCCGGGCCGCGGGCTCCAGCGCGGCCAGTCCGAACGCCTCCGCCCAGATCGAAGGGACCACGCACACGTCGGCGCCGCCCAGGAGATCGGCCGCGTCCGGACGGTAGCCGGCGAGGACGATGTCGTCCCGGGCGTCCAGTCGCTGACGCATCGATCGGAGTGCGTCCATGTACGGACCGTCGCCGAAATAGATGAGGACGGGCCGCGGCTCGGCCCGGCCGTGGATCCGGTCGAATGCCTCCAGAAGGTGCTGCACGCCCTTGTACTCCGCCGCCCGGCACGCGCACGCCACCACCGGGCGCTCCACCGCCACCCCGTACTCGCGCCGGAGCCATTCCCGGTCGGGGGCCGGCGGCACGATCACGGAGTTCTTGGTGACGCGCACCCGCGCGGGCGGCACCAGGGCCACCTCCACTGCGCGCCGGCCCACGTAGTCGCTCACCGCCAGGACCACGTCCGCGAGCCCGGGACGGAATGCGCGGCTGGCGCGCTTCAGCAGGCTCTTCAGACCTCGCGGCGGCGTCCGTGCGCCCGATGTGTGGTCGTGCACCACGATCCGGCGCACTCCCGCGAGGCGCAGCACGGCGTACATCGGGTGCCAGGAAGCGCGATCCGTGAGATAGAGGGTGCGGATCTCCCGGCGCCGCACGGTCCTCACCACCGCCAGCACGCCTGCCGGGGAGTTCAGCCGGACTGGCAGCTCGATCGCTTCCGCCGCGCTCACGGTGAGCGTGTCCGGCGCCGCATCCACGCGGGGATACGCCACCCACGTCCGGACCCCGTAGCGAGCGAGATCATCCGCCACGGCGGCGTAGAGGCTCTCGATGTATTGCCAGGCGTATCCCGCGCTGGTGGGGAAGTTGGCCACGCACAGCACGTTGCCGGTAGACGCCACCGTCAGACGCGCCGCAGCAGGCGCTGGAGCTGCCAGTCCACGCTGTCGCGCAGGCGGGCCACGCCGTCGTGAACGGCCAGGCGTGCCCGGACCGCCGGTGTGGCGGAACCGGTGGGCCGGTATCCCAGCTCTTCCATCAGGGGACTCGCGATGGCTTCCACCATGCGGACTTCGCTCCGGCTCAGGTCCTGCGCCCACCCCCCGACTTCGCCCCTCCGGAAAAAGCCCGAGGGGATCGTCCGTCCTGGCACCGGCAGCCCGCCATCGCCGCCGGCCCCGCGCTTCTGCAGGCGCTGGAGCCGGCACGCTTCCACGTGGCTTTCAACTTCCGCGGCGGAAGCCTCGAGCCCCAGCCACTCCAGGACCGCCGACAGGGCCTCGCCCGTGTTGCCTGACAGGTCTTCGTAGCGCAACTCCCGGTAGCGCGCGCCGGTTCCGGCCAGCTCGCGTCCCCGCTCCACGTGCCGCCGCCACACCCTGGCCGCTTCCGCCGCGTGCCCGGGGGCCCAGTTTCGCCCCCAGCTCCGCCCCGCCGCCACCAGTGACGCGGCCGTGTCCCGCGGGTCGCGGAGCACGTGGAGAAAATACGCCTCGGGGAAGAGCCGGTGTATGAACGAAGCGTGCAGCGCGTGCTGCGGGCTCTTCTCCACCACCACCGGCGCCTCGGGGTTCCTCGCCGCGATTCTGCCCAGCACGAACGCGGCGCTGGTCCGGCACAGCTGCTCGAACTCCGCTTCGCTCAGGAGCTGGCTCAGCCCACCGCCACCCTGGCGGTTGCGACGAGCTCCGTCCCGCTCCTCCGCCCACTGGCGCCTGAAACCGCTGAGGTAGAACCCGAAGATCTGCGTCTCGGGCGCGGTCACCACTCCGGCGTGCTGATCCAGCAGCAGCTGGATCCACGTCGTTCCGCTTCGCGGCGACCCGAAGATGAACAGGACTCTTGCCTCGCCCACGGACTCCTTCCCCCATATCTTGGAACGCTGACCCAAACGGCCGCCTCCGAGCATATGCGGACCGCTCACCTCAGAACTACACGCCGGACTACTCCCCGCGCAATGAGTGCTGCCGGTATCCGCGTCTACGCATTCGCCTCCTGGTACCCGAGCGCGTACAAGCCGTACTACGACGCCCAGTTCGCCGAGATCGTGGAGCAGGGCCACGAGCTGCGCATCTTCGCGTGCGGCACCCTCGGACGCGTCCGCAGCGGTCTGGTCCAGGCGTACGACCTCGACCGCCGAACCCGATACTGGCTGGCCACTGACACCCGGTCCACACTGCGCGTGCTCCCTCGTGTCCTCAGCCGCGCCATCACACACCCGCTGCAGACGCTACGGCGCGCTGCGACGGGCGGTACCGGGGCACGCCTCCGAGCGCGCGCCAAGAATGCCATCCGGGCCACCACACTCCCATCGGCCACGCCCGATCTCTGCCTCGTCCAGTCCCACGAGGCTCTGATTCTCGTGCCCTGGCTCGGGCGCGTCTACCCCGAGAGCAGAGTCGCCACGATCTACTACGGGGGGCTCCCCGCGGAAGCCGGGAGCCTCCGGGATGCCGGCGTACGGCGCGCCCTCCACACCGTGGACAGGGTTTTCGCACTCACAGAGTTCGCACGCAGAGAGGCCATCGCCCTCGGCGCACCGGAAGAGCGAACCGTCGTGCTGCCGCTCGGGTTCCCCATGAAGGACTTCCCGCCGTCCACCGGCCGGTCGTACCGCACGGACGGACTGCTCCGCCTGGTCAGCGTCGGCCGGTTGAGCGAAGGGAAGGGGCACGCGGTGGCGCTCCGGGCCCTGGCAAAATTGGTGGACGCTACGCCCCTGCCGTTCCGCTACGACATCGTGGGCAACGGCCCGACTCGCGCCGCGCTGGAGCGCCTCGTCCGCGAGTTGGCGCTCGGCGAGCAGGTGGTCTTCCATGGCTCCCTCCCCTACGAGCAAGCGCTCGCCCGCATCGGAGAGGCCGATGTGCTGCTCCTCCCGAGCATCCCCACGCCCACGTGGAACGAGACACAGGGGGCCGTTCTGCAGGAGGCGCTCCTTGAAGGAACGCTCATCGTCGCTTCCCATACGGGCGGCATCCCCGAATCGGTGCCGCCCTTCCTGCACCGATTTCTCGTTCCACCCGGCAGCCCCGAGGCCCTGGCCGGCGCCCTGTCCGAAATCGCGGTCATGGATACAGCGCAGATCGCGCAGCTCGCCAGGCGCGGTGACGACTGGGTGCGAGAACGTTACGATAACCGCGCCCTCGTCCGAAAGCTCGTCGCGGAAAGCCTCGCCACGTAGGCGAGCCCCACAACGCCGTCCGACACGGCGCGCCGGCCTCCCGGGTGGCTGGAGCCGGGCCCGTGCTCGAGGCGGGTCAGCAGCCCTTCTTCGGACGCAAGACCGACGGCCACTCCGCTCGAGGAGCGAGGTGGCCGTCGGTTTCTTTCGGGATTGCGGCAGGGGGCCGGACTTCAACCCGAACCACTGCTCACGAGGACGTCGGTCCGATTGCCATCCGCGTCTCTCGCCGCCGCCACACCGCTGGCGCGCCACCCTGCCCGCGCGAACCAGAACAGGACCATCATCGAGAAGACGTTCTTGAACAGGGCCTTGGCCGTTCCGATGGCGAACTGCGTCCGGGCTCCGGCCGGGGCGCCCGCGTGAACCTGGATGGCGTCGAGGCCATAGACTGCCGTGCTCGCAAGGAACACCACGCCCAGCAGTCCGCTGAGCACCGCCAGTCCGCGAGCCATCCGGTTGTGCCGGGCGAGAATCGCCGTGGCGAGCGCCAGGGCGAGGCCGAGGAGAGCTGTGAGCACGTATCCGGAAAGCAGTCCATAGCTGCCGTAGCGCCATGTGGGCGCCCCCACCTTCCACGGCCACAGGTTCGTCCCGAGGTCGGCCAGGGGGAAAAAGACGAGGACGCACGCCATGGCGTACGCCGTTCCCACAACGCTCGATTGTTTGCTCATTGCCCTCGTTTCATGCTATAAAGGCGCGCATCGGGAGGCGGAATCGCCTCCCGATGCGGCACTTCTTCCAATCGCTGCCGAAAGCCGGTCTGGGCTCAGGCCTGCATCCGGCGACGACGATACCCGAAACCGATGAGGCCGAGCAAGCCGGTCCCCAGCAGAAGCCAGGTGGAAGGCTCGGGCACGGGAGAGAGCATCACCATGAACTCCTGGCCGAATTCACCCTGCTCGGGATAGCCGACTCCCGAAAGGATGGCGTACCTGTTCGTGTCCACGGAGTCGTAGTTGTTCTGCGCGTTGGTCACCCAGGTGCCGATGTTGGGCGCCGTATACCCGGAGGGGCCGCCATCGCCCAGGATCTGCCAGATCGCTCCCTGAATCGACCCGTTCTGGTCGCTGTTCGGATCGCCGTAGGTAAACTGTGAAACCAGCCACGCGGCCTGGAGGTACTTGTCCAGGGATGCGTTGTAGGTGTAGCCGTACGCGCTGCCGGCGGCCCACAGTGGTGTGATGTAGACGTCCCCGCTCATGGGCTCGTTGACGGGGTCCACGCAGAACATGTCGAAGGTGGCCCCGCCGAGCGCCCCATTATACCCATTGTTGATCACATAGCCGCTGTACCACCAGTCGCTGCCCTTGTGCCCCAGGTAGTCCAGATACCCGGTCTGGCCGGGCGCCGGTGCCGGAGCCGGCGGTCCATACATGTCGACCTGGGCCGCCGCGCCGACCGGCATTGCGAGCACCAGGAGGACGAACGCCGCCTTGCGCAATTCTCTCATGTACAACCTCCCACGTGGGTGTGGAACCAAGTGCCCCGGAGTGGCCAGCTCCCGGGTATGCGGGGCGCGAGCCCCACGTCCTGAGGAAGAGCGCCGCGGATCGTGGCCGGGCTGCGCTCCTCCGCGATTTTCAATACCGTCACTGGTGCGTGTTCTCGTGTGCTACCACGCCCCTTTCTTCATCATCACTGCCGGGATCGTCCGCAGCATGATCCGCAGGTCCTCGACCACGCCCTGGCGGTCGAGGTACTGCAGGTCGTAGCGGAGCTTGATCCGTACATCGTCGATGGTGCGGTCATAGTGGTGATTGACCTGCGCCCAGCCGGTGATCCCGGGGAGCACGCGCTGCCGGCGGTGGTACTCGCCGATCTGGGAGCGGAGCTCCTTGAAGATCCCGGGCTGCTCGGGGCGGGGGCCCACGATGTTCATGTCGCCCCGGAGCACGTTCCAGAGCTGGGGCAGCTCGTCCAGGCGGTACTTCCTGAGGATGGCGCCCAGCCGTGTTGCGCGGGGGTCACCGGGGGTCGCCCAGACGGGTCCGGCCCGATCGGCGCCCACCACCATCGTGCGGAACTTGTAGACCTTGAAGAGCCGACCGCCGTGATCCACGCTCCGCCGCCAGTTGCCGGACGGGAGGAACGGGTTGCGGCGATCCACGCCCACCCGCTCCTGGACGAACAGCACGGGGCCGCCGGACGTGAGCTTGATGGCGAGGGCGATGAGCAGCATCAGGGGGAACACCAGCACCAGACCCGCGGCGGCCACCACCACGTTGAGGAGGCGACGCGCCTTCCGCGAGTCGAAGTCGAGCTCCATCGAACGGAAGCCGGGAGCGGATACGACCTGGTCGGCGTTGAAGCGAATCGTGCGTCGGGGCACGAGCGGCGAGGCTGTCGAGCGCGTCGTCACTCGAGCTCCATCAGACAGTTGCAGCACGCAGTTCTCCGTTTCTCAGACCCGATCGGCCCAGTGATTCGGGGGCCGAAGTGGTCGGGAGTAACTGCAATACGCGTTCACGTCTTTTTCGCGAGAGGCCGCAGCGCCGTAACCGGTTGCCACATAACGTTTTAGCGGAATCACCCCCGGAGCCCGCCGGCGGCGGATCTGTGGCGGCGATGTTCCGGAGTGTTGGATCCTCGCATCACCCCCGGCCCGCGACGATCCCGGCCGGGTGGCGCGGGGCCGTGCGGTCAGCCGGGGGTGGGAGCCTCCGAGGCCCCTTCAGTCCCGACCGGAATTGACCAGGATGCCGCCGCGCCGCTTGCGCCCGCGTGCGGTGCTGTGGCGTGACCATGGCCGAGCTCGCCTTCCAACCCGTCACGCCGAGCCACGCGGCCACGGTTATGGCCAGGAGGACCATGAGCCGTTGCCTTGACGGAGGCCACATCGAACGCGCCGATGGCCTCCTTCTGGACGCTCGCCCGGAGCTGGAGGAAGTCGAGGGCGAAGAGCCCGGACCCCACCAGCAGCGCGAAGCCGATGGCGAAGGAGAGGGCGGCGAGGGAGCGAAGCGTGCGGCGGTGGTGCAACACGGCGGCGGTGATGGTGGCGAGGGCGAGGCCCGCCACGGGGAGGATGAGGAAGTTGGCGATGAGGCCGAAGGCGCCGAAGCGCCAGCCGGTATCGGCCGCGCGGAGCGGCCAGACGCGGGTGGACAGGTCCATGAGCGGAACGATCACGAGGATCGCGGCGACCGGGTACATGGACCGCATGACGGTCTTCACGGGATCTCGGCTCATCGGCTGCTCCTCACGCCGGCAGCGCCTGCCACAGGGCCGGGATGACGGCCTGTGCGGCGGCGATTGCGCGGTCGAGCGCTTGCCGGGTGGTGGTTTCCACCGGCACGACGATGCGCACGAGCGCTTCGTCACTCCGGCCTCTCAACGCGGTGTCGCGCAGCAGGTCGAGCTTCACGCGGTACTCGTTGGAGGCCACGCGTCCTCGCCCCTGGTACCAGTAGAGCACCATGGCTTCCTCGTCCTCGCGCTGGATGAGGTAGCGGTTGACGATGACGGTGTCGCCGCCGACGGCCACCGGCTGGTCCGCGGACGTCAGCGCTTCCCACCCCGCGCCGGGGAGGCAGTTCCTGGGCGAGTGGATCGTCGTCCCCCGCTCCTGCCGCTCATAGTATCCCACGTAGAGGGAGAACGGGAGCGCCGCCGCGGCCGTGTCCGGCTCGGCCGCTGGTTCGTCCGCCTCCGCGGACGCGGCGGGACGGAAGATCCGGAACAGGTAGTCGGAAACGCCGGCCACCTTCAGCTCTTCCGGCGAGATCTGCTCGTCCGTTCCCACGTAGCCGTCGATCCGGACGGGGACGGCGTCGGCGAGGTCGTCGCGGAGCGGGAGCGCCCGCTGCGTGTCGACGCCCACGGTCATTGCCGCGCCCACCAGCAGGACCGCGGCGGGGAACCAGAGCGCGAGGCGGCGGCTCACGGCTCCCTCCCGGCGGGCGCCTCATGGGGGCCGGCGCCGCGCGCCGACCGGTGGAACGCGTCCTCCACGGCGGTGATGGCCCAGGCGAACACGCCCAGGATGGCGAACGCAACCACGAAGATGACCCAGCCTTCGGTGTAGTGCATGAGGCCGCGTCCCAGCTCGGGGCTCACGTAATAGACCAGGAACCCGGTCAGGAATACGCGGATCCCGTTCAGGAACACGGCCACGGGGATGGCCAGCGCGATCAGCAGCACGCGCGAGATCGGCTTTCGGAGCCAGAGCCCCCCGATGAGGACGCCGAGCGCCAGCAGCGCGGTCAGTGATCGCAGGCCGCTGCACGCTTCCGTCACGAACAGGCTCTGCCCCGGCATGTGGATCACGTTCCCCTGGAGCAGGACCGGCACGTGGCGCCACTTCAGCAGCGCGCTCCCCATCTGCGATGCCTTGAACTGGAGCGGGAGGGCCAGCGTGCCCGTGACCACCGCGGGGATCGGGATGGAGAGGACGAGCAGCGCGGCCGGGAGCCACCAATGTATCACCTGACGATAGCCCCGGAGGTAGATCACCAGGGCGACCAGCCCGAGCAGGAGGGAGAAGCGCATGGTGAACAGCTCGGCCGCCAGCCCCGAGGCGTAACGGAGGAGGACGGCGGAGAGCAGGATCGCGCCGCCGAGCACGCGCTGTGGCCGCGCCTGCACCAGCCCCCGCCGCCACATGAGCCACACGGCCAGCGGGCCGAGCAGGAGACCGTGCTGGGCTTCCGGGTCGTTCCACCAGTCGCGCAGGAGTGTGCGGAAGGGCTCGGCGTAGAGGACGGCGAAGGCAACCGCCGCGACGACCACCGGGACGGCGACACGCCAGTCGGGGCGCTGCGCCCACGCTCTCGCCCGTTCGACCGGCGAGGCGAGGACCTCCGTTACGGCCTGGCTCACCGGGCTCCCTCCCTCCCGACGGGCACGGACAGGGTCTTCAGCATGATCTGCAGGTCGTGGGTTACGAAGGCGAGATCCGTCCCGGGGCGACAGTGCGCCTTCCCGGGTCACATACAGTAAAACAATCCGGGCGGATCGTCCAACCGTCACCGCCATGGCAAGCTCCACGCCGGAGCCGCCCGGCAGGCCGGCCTCGGAGCCGACGTCCAGCGCCGCTACACTGGATGTAGCGGGGCGGAACGGGGCAGGTTCGGCCGTACGCGTTCGCACGACCAGACCGGAGTCCCGCTCCGGCGCGGTCCTGGGCAGGCGCTGAGGCCCGGTAGGGGCGGGGTGGTGCGCGTGGGAGAGCCGGGTTATCGTTTCTGTCCGGCTTCCGCCGCGGGGGTCGTGAGCGGGGCGCGCACGCGCAGCGGCATCGCAGTTGCATGTGGCTCGAGGTTCTGGAACGCTCCTCCTCTCCCCCCATTGGATTCGTCCACGAAAGCAGCACGCAGTCATGGCAGATAACCGACCTCCCGAGAAATCGGTGGAGCTGGCGCGGAAGCACGAGGCTCCGGCCCCACGAGCCGCTGCCGAGCTGGGGCCGCCCGGATACTCTCCGGACGAAGAGGAAGAGGGCGGGGTCAGTCTCAAGCGGATGATGGCCGCGGTGCTGCGGTACAAGTGGGCCATCATCGCGGTGACGGTGCTCGGCACCGTGGGCGGCGCGATTGCTGGCCGGTACGTGGATCCGGAATACGCGGCGCAGGCCACGATCTGGATCGAGACGTCGGACCGGTCGGATCGCGCGGACGCGGGCCCGATCCGGTCCAACGAGCTGCTCTCTTCCTCGGCGTGGATCGACCTGCTCCGCTCGTTCGTCGTTCTCGATTACGTGGTCCGCGAGCAGAAGCTGTATCTCCACCCCAGGCCGCTCTCCGATTCCTCGTACCTGGCCGGCTTCGACCTGAAGGACCGATTCGCGCCGGGCGACTTCAGCCTGGAAGTGGACCCGAGCGCGCGGCAGTACGTGCTCGAGCGGGATGGCGCCCGGGTCGAGTCAGGGGCGTTCGGCGACTCGGTGGGCGCGCAGCTGGGCTTCGCATGGCAGCCGAACCTCGCGCAGTTCCCGCCGGACCGACCCGTGGAGTTCCGCGTTTCGGTGCCGCGGGAAGAGTCGCTGAGGCTGGGGCGTGAGCTGCGCACCACGCTGGACAAGATGGGCAACTTCCTCCGCCTGGAGCTTCAGGGGGCGGATCCGGTCAAGACCGCGGCCACGCTGAACGCGCTCACGGACCGCTACATCGAGGTGGCGGGGCAGCTGAAGCGTGCGAAGCAGGACGAGCTGGTGAAGATCCTGGACGAGCAGCTGGACGACGCGCAGCAGTCGCTGAAGGATTCGGAATCGTCGCTGGAGAGCTTCAAGATCCACACGGTCACGCTGCCCTCGGAGCCGTCGACGCCGATCACGCCAGGGATCGCCATGACCCAGGGCCCGGTGTTCCAGAACTTCTTCTCGATGCGGGTGCAGGCGGAGCAGCTGCGGCGGGACCGTGACGCGATCCGGCGGGCGTTGAGCGACCCCAAGGGCGTCGAGCCGGAGGCGTTCCAGTCGATCGGGTCGGTGCAGCAGTCCGCCCAGCTGTCGGGGGCGCTGAACGAGCTCAACAAGAAGCGCGCGGACCTGCGGGCGCTGCAGTACCAGTACACGGAGGAGTATCCGCCGCTGCGTCAGCTCGCCGGCGAGATCCGCACGCTGGAGGAGACCACGATCCCAAGGCTGGCCCGGACGCTCATGTCCGAGCTGGACGCGCGGCAGAATGAGATCCAGAAGAACCTCGACTCCGCGTCGGGGGAGCTGCGCCAGGTGCCGCCGCGCACCATCGAGGAGGCGAGGCTGCAGCGGCAGGTGGACATCGCCACCAACCTGTACACCACGCTGCAGTCGCGCTACGAGGCGGCCCGGCTGGCGGCCGCCAGCAGCATCCCCGACGTCCGCGTGCTGGACGAGGCGACCGTGCCGCGGCGCCCGGTGAAGGAGCAGGGAATCCAGCTGATCCTCATGGCGTTCGGCCTGAGCCTCGGGCTCGGTGTGGGCGGTGCGATCCTGCGCGACCGCCTCGACCCACGGGTGCGCTACGCGGACCAAGTCACGCGCGAGATGGGACTCTCGATCCTGGGGAGCATCCCCAACCTGCGGAAGAAGCGGACCGAAACGGTTCACACCGACGAAGTACTCGAATCGTTCCGCACCATCCGCCTGAGCGTCATCAACGCGTACGGCGCCGCCGGCCCGCTCACCCTCACCATCTCCAGCCCCGGGCCGGGAGACGGGAAGTCCTTCGTCGCCTCGAACCTGGCGCTGTCGTTCTCGGAGCTGGGCTATCGCACGCTGCTGGTGGACGGCGACATCCGCCGCGGCACCCTCCACCGCATCCTCGACACGGAGCGCAAACCCGGGCTGACGGACTTCCTGGATGGCGACATCGAGGAGGATCAGCTCATCCGGCACACGCGCTTCGAGCGGCTCCACCTCATCACATCCGGCGCCCGGGTCCGGCACGGCCCCGAGCTGCTCAGCTCGCCAGCCATGCGCGAGCTGCTGCTGGGAATGCGCTCGCAGTACGACGCGATCCTCGTGGACAGCCCGCCACTCGGCGCCGGCGTGGACCCGTTCGCCCTCGGCACCCTCACCGGCAACATGCTGGTGGTGGTGCGCAGCGGGACCACGAACCGCGAGATGGCGGAAAGCAAGCTCGACCTGCTGGAGCGGCTGCCGATCCGGCTGCTCGGGGCGGTGTTCAACGGGGTCCCGCCATCGTCCGCCTACGGGTATTATCGCTACGTCGCGGGCTACGCCGCCCGCGACGAGGACGAGCTGCACGAACCGGCACAGCTGGAGACGCCAGCATGAGACGGATAGATCACTTCCTGGGATGGACCCTCCTCGTGGCGGGCCTGTGCCTCGCCGCGGCGGCCCCGGCGCGGGCGCAGAGCGGGATCCGGTGGGACCCCCGCACCACGGAGATGACGCGGTCGCAGCTGAACGAGATCGTGCAGCGGCTCGATGAGGCCGCCGCATCCCCCGGCTACAGCTCGAAAGTGCGGGAGCAGGCGCAGCGGGAGGCCGAGTTCATCCGCAGCCGTCTGCAGACGGGCGACTTCCAGATCGGCGACCGGGTGGTGCTCTGGGTTCAGGGGCAGCCCCAGCTGAGCGACACCCTCGCCGTCCAGCCCGGCCGGGTCCTCGTGCTGCCGGACATCGGAGAAGTGTCGCTGGCCGGCGTGCTCCGCTCCGAGCTGCAGTCGCACCTGGAGCAGCAGATCGCACGGTACGTCAAGGACCCGAGCGTACGCGCCCACAGCCTGATCCGACTGGCCGTGCTCGGGCAGGTGGGGCAGCAGGGGTTCTACACCATTCCGGCCGACGCCATGGTGCAGGACGCCCTCATGACGGCCGGCGGCCCCGCGGGCGACGCCGACCTCGACCACGTCGAGATCCGCCGCGGCGACCGCGTGGTCTGGACAGGCGACGCGCTGCAGCAGGCCATCACGGCGGGGCGCACGCTCGACCAGCTGAACCTGCAGGCTGGCGACCGGATCATGGTGCCGAAGGAGAGCCACGGCGGCTTCTTCTCGTTCGGGACGCTGAGGAGCATGCTCCTCCTCATCCCGCCGCTGGTCTATCTGATCACGCGGCTTTAGCCCCGGCTCACCAGAAGCTCCAGCTGCCGGTCCACAGCACGTAGGCGCCCAGCAGCCCGTTCGTGACCGCGTGGGCGAGGATGGTCACGCGCAGGCTCTCGGTGCGGCGGTACAGCTCGCCGTACGCCAGCCCGGCCAGCAGCCCCGCGAACCAGAGCCGGTGCTCCAGGGCGAACACCGCCGAAGTGATCAGCAGCGCCTTCCACCCCACCGTGCGCGGCCGCACGTCCAGGAAGCGCGGCCGCTCCAGCCAGCGCATGAGGAACGCGCGCCAGAACAGCTCCTCGATGACAGGCACCACCAGCGTGGCGCCAGCCAGGCGGGCCGCCGCGAGCCCCGGGTGTATCGCGCCGCCCACGCGCGGGTCGAAGCCGCTCGCCTCGCCGAACACGAGCGGCGGGAAGTCGAGGAGGATCCAGGCGACGAGCACCCCCACGCCCACCGCCACGCCGGCCGCCCACCCCCGCACCCCCGCGGCCCGGGGGCCCCAGACGCCCGGCAGCGCCGCATAGACGGGCCAGAGCGCCAGCAGGAGCGCGGCGGTGAGGGCGGAGCGGATGGCATAGAGCCAGCGAGGGTCGAGCGCCGGCGCCACCACGCCGGCCACGTACGGCTCGATGCCCAGGAGTACGACGAAAAGGGCGAACGGGGCGACGAACGGCCATGCCGGGGGACGGGGCGACGTCGCCTGCGCGGGATCGGGCACTGGCACCTCAGCCAAGGTTTCGCAGGAATTCGATCACGGCCGGAGACACCACTTCCGGGAACTCGGCGTGCGGATAATGCCCGGCCCCGGGCACCAGCAGCACCTCGGCCTCGAGCCGGTCGGCCACGATCTCCGCTTCGGCCGCGGGATCCGGGAAGTCCGGGTCCTCCTCGCCCATGACCACGAGCGCCGGCACACCCACTTCGTCCAGCCGGGCGTCCACGGGGGCGTGGGAAGTCCGGGTGGTGGCCGCGAACGCCGCGGCCTTCCCCGGCTCCCGGAGCATGCGCGCGATGCGCTGCCGGTGCGCTTGGAAGTCCGGCGGCTTCCGGCCCGGGAAGAGGCGGGGATACCAGGCGAGCCAGGCCGCGCGGGCCCACGGCCGCATCATGGCCACGCGGAACATCAGCTCCATGGCCCGGCCCACCGGGACCTGCCGGACGAAGGGGCCGATGAGCACCAGCCCCCTCACCCTTTCCGGCGCCTCCGTGGCGGCCCACGCGGCCGCGCCAGCGCCCATGGAGTTCCCGATCAGCACGGCGCTCCCGCCGAGCGCCTCCAGCAGCGCCACCACGTCGGAGCCGGCGGCCACGTCGTCGTAGGACGAGAAGGTGGCGTCGCTCTCGCCGTGGCCGCGCAGGTCCATGGTGGCCACGCGAAAGCCCGCGCCCACCAGGTCGGGCGCGAGGAACCGGAACGACGCGCGGATCTCGCCCATCCCCGGGACGCAGACCACGAGCGGGCCCTCGCCCACGGTGTCGTAGGCGATGCGGCCTCCGGGCCGCTGCAGGAACAGGGGATCTGTCTGGCGGCTTTCCGGTGGGTTCATGTGACAGATGGTCTCTTTTGGCTCTTGATCTGCGCAATGGTGACGGGTATCGTCAAGATTCAGTCTAAGGGTGCAGTCAACGTACGCGCATCATGCGGCCATGCCGACGATCGGCGTGGCGGGCTTTGGGTCGCATTTTCGGGGGCCGTGGTCTGGATTGCGGCCTAGCACCTCAGTCTCGCGGCGCTCCCCTCCTGCGCAGTACGGACCACCACGAATATCCTTTCTCCATGCGGATGAGTTGAGCCCACCAAGCGCCACGAGCGCACACCCGGCGGTGATCGGACGGGGTGGGAACCGGAAGGCTCGCTTCCTGTTCGTGGACGGCATGAGGGGCGTCGCCGCGCTGCTGGTGGTCCTGTATCACTTTGTCGATACCCTGGCGGGCCCTCTCCGCAGCGGTGTCACCAGCCCGCTGGTCTGGGTGTCCAGCCACGGCAATCTCGGTGTCGACATCTTCTTTGTGCTCAGCGGGTTCGTCATCGCCCACAGCGTGGTGGGGGGCCGTTATACCTGGAAGTACTTCGGGCGCTATGCGTCGAGGCGCATCGTGCGGCTCGATCCACCCCTCTGGGTGACGATTGCGCTCGAGCTGCTGCTCGTCCGGGCAGGTCTCGCTCTGTATCCCGAACTGGCTTCGCACATGCCGACGGGTCGCGAAGTCCTGAGTAACATGACGTATACGCAACGGTTCCTCGGATACGGTGAAGTGGTGCCCGTATTCTGGAGCCTGACGTACGAAGTCCAGTTCTATATCATCACCGTTCTTGCATGCGTGGCCGCCGCGAAAGTGGAAGGCCGATCCGCCATCGCGCGATCCGCGCGAATGGTGCCCCTGCTAAACGTGGCCTTCGGGGTCGCCTTCATATATTCGGTCCTCATTTGGGTTGGAGTCTTCCCTTTGCCAGTCCGAGGGCTTTTTGTCGATCGTTGGTTCCAATTTGCGCTCGGTATCACTGCTTGGATGGTGGTTCAAAGGAGGACGCCCCTCAGGCGCTGGGCGTTTCTCGCGACGTTAGCCGTGTTGGCAGGTCTGCTGATCGCCCCAAATGCCTATCGATGCCAGACAACATGTGTCGCAGCCTTGACCAGCGGCGCCCTGGTGTGGGTTGGCATGCGCGGGGAGATGCATGCACACCTTTCCGGCCGTACGCTTCAGTTCCTCGGCAAAGTATCATACAGCCTGTACCTCATTCATCTCGTCATCGGCGCCCGGTTTCTGAAGGTGGCCATGCGCGTGACGGGGCCTGACATTGGCACTGCCACTGCCCTGGTCCTGCTCGCCGCGTCGGTGACGGTCAGCGTCTTCGCCGCCTGGGTTCTGAATGTAGCCGTAGAGCGACCCTCGATGACCTTCGCCCGGCGCATTCGGCTTCCCAAGCGCGATCGGGCCACGGTTCCTGCCAGCACGCCCACAGCGGTAAAGCCGACCCCGTAACCACGCGGAGTCAGCCGAGGTTGACCTCGGACCGCCTCGATCCGCCGACGTGCCGAACATCCGCGGCAATAGCCGCGCGCCGTCTCTTGGATGGGACCGCCGAAGCGGCAGACGTCCTCGAGGCGATGGGGAGATATGGGCCCCGCGTGCAGCCCCCTCGACGTCCTCCTCGACCTCGAACGGGGCACGCCGCGACATCCACGGCCAGCCGGCCGAGGGAGAAGCGACAGCACTCGGGCACGCACGCCTCCGGATCCCGCGGCGTTCGTAGTCCGGCGGTGCGTGACCGTTTCTACCTTGAGCAGCACCGCCTCACCAGACAACCGCTCTGGCCACAGACACCCGCGGAGCACCTATAAATCGCGGAGCATGCCGCGGGCGGCAAGCTCCAGGGCATGGTCACATCAGGCCGCTAACGCCGGCCCGGCACAACGCCGTGGCTTACCTGGCGAGCGCTCGCCGTCCGCGAAGTCTCCCGGCCCGGAAGCCTGCGCGCCCACCGTCCTTTCTTAGCTTCGTGCCCCCGTGGCTTCGTGTGAAAGCCCGGCTGCCGGTCATGCTGCCCTTCTTCAGCCGCTCTTCAACCCGTCGGCGCCGTCCCGCCCCGGGTCAACCCTCTTCCCCCCGGGCCGGCGCCGGGAAGAGCATGGAGACGCGCTGCCGGTACGCCTGGTACGCGTCGCCGTAGATGCGGAGCAGGTCCCGCTCCTCGAGCTGGATCGCCATCAGCATGTACGCCAGTGTCCCCACGGCGAACACCATGTGGCCCACCGTCATCGTCGGCGTGGCCCAGAACGCGATGGTGAAGCCCAGGTAGATCGGGTGGCGGACCATCCTGTAGAAGCCGCGCATTGACAGCTCCAGGCCGGACTGCGGCTCTCCTTTCATGTACAGCCACGCCTGCCTCAGGCCGAACAGGTCCCAGTGGCTCGTCAGCCACGTGCTGATGAAGACGATCCCCCAGCCAGCCAGCGAGACGCCCAGCAGGACGGGACGCCAGACACCACCCACGCTCCACACCACCCCACCGATCGGCCGCCATTGCCAGAACAGCAGCGCCAGCGCCAGACTCGCGAACAGCACGTACGTGCTCCGCTCGATCGGCTTCGGCACCACGCGCGTCCACCACCGCTTGAACCCACTGCGCGCCATGCCGCTGTGCTGGAGCGCGAACAGCAGCAGCAGCGCGCCATCCACCGCCAGTGCCTTCCCCAGCGGCGTGGCCGGCCCCACATCCAGGCTGCGCGGGACGCCCACGTTCGCCACGAAGCCGACGGCGTACACGAACACCACGAAGAACGCCAGGTAGCAGGCCACCGCGTACAGCAGGAAGAGCGTTCGCTTCAACATCAGGTCCTCCTCGGGTAGGGGTCGAACAGGGAACAACGAATCGCCGCAATCTCCATACCGACCAGTCGGTATGGAGGGCGCACAAAAAAACGACGCCGCGGCCCGGCTACTCCACGCCCGCCGGCTCCGCCGGGTCGAGGCGCGCGGCCACGCTCCGTCTGAAGCGGCGCAGGCCGGCGGCGATCCGTTCCGGATCCCCGTGGGCCCGCGCCAGGATGATCGATCCTTCGAGCATCATCAGCATTTCCTCCGCGAAAGCGGCACCCTCCGCGCGGTCACCCACTACCGCCTGGAAGAGGGGCGTCACGCCGGCCACGAGCTCGTCGAAGAGCGCCGCGACGCGCGCGTGGATCGTCGGGTTCGACTCGGCCAGCTCGGTGGCGAACGCGCCCATGAGACACCCGTGCTGCCAGAACGCGGGGGCGATGCGCTCCACGTGCTCCATGAACGCGTCGAGGCGGCCGCGGGGGTCGAGAATGGTCGCGTAGCGGCCCGTCCGGACCCGGGCCACGCCCTCCCTGTAGAAGCGCTCGAGGAGCGCGAGCCCGTAGCTCTCCTTGTCCGGGAAGAAGTGATAGAAGCTCCCCTTGCTCACGGCCGCCCCGGCGCAGATCTCGTCGATGGTCGTGGCGTGATAGCCGCGGGCGAGCATGAGGCTGCGGCCGGCATCGAGGAGTCGGGATCGGGTGTCGGAGTCGGCCATGTCGCACGATAAACCGACCAGTTGGTACAGTCAAGGCGGGCTGCGGCAAAGACGCCGTCATTGCGGTGCCCGCGGCGCACCCGACATCTTGACGGTGCAGCCTTTGAAAGGCATCCGGAATGGAACGCTCTCTCCGCCGTTTCGCCGTCGAGCTGCGGCGCCGCAAAGTGTACCGTGCGGCGGCCGGCTACGTCCTCGTGGCGTTCGTGGTATGGCAGGCCGCGGACATCGCCTTCCCCGCGCTGGGGCTGCCGCCCGGCGCACTGACGGCGGTCCTCGTCGCCACGATCCTGGGCTTTCCGCTCGCGCTGGTCCTGGCATGGTCGTACGAGCTGTCGCCGGAGGGCGGCAGCGGGGCTCCGACCGGCGCGGAGGCGGCGGGGTGCGAGGCGCGCTGCTCGATCGCGGTTCTTCCCTTCTCGAACCTGAGCACGGAGCTCGGAAGCCAGTATTTCGCGGACGGGATCGCGGAGGAGCTCATCAACGCGCTGGCGCAGATCCGCGGGCTGCGCGTGGTTGCGCGGACCTCTTCGTTCCGCTTCCGGGAGACCGGCGCGGACGCGCGCGAGATCGGGCAGACGCTGGGGGTCAGTCACGTGGTTGAAGGGAGCATCCGTCGCTCTGGCGGGCTGCTGCGGGTCACTGCGCAGCTGGTGGATGCGAAGCGCGGATGGCAGCTCTGGTCGGACCGGTTCGAGCGCCCGGTGGGGGACGTGTTCCGGATCCAGGATGAGATCGTCCAGGCCGTCGCGGAAAGTCTGCTCAGGCGCCTTCCATCGGAGAGCGAGCAGCGGGGCTTCGCTCGCGCGGTGGTCCCGGAGGCCTATGACGCCTATCTCCGTGCCCGCAGCGCGCAGATGGAGCTGGACGCGGAATCCATCGGCCGGGCGACGCGGCTCTACCAGACTGCGATCGGCCACGACGCGTCGTGCGCGCTGGCCTACGCGGGGCTGGCGGACGCGCTCCTGCTTCTCGCGGCCGGCTTCGGCACGGACCGGCCCGGGCCGCTGGTCCGCCGGGCGCGGGTCGCCATCGAGGAAGCGCTGGAGCTCGCCCCCCACCTTCCCGAGGCCCACGTGGCGCGGGCCACGCTCCTGCTCTTCCACGAGTGGGATTACGATGGCGCCCGCCGGGAGCTCGAGCGAGCGCTGGAGCTGAGCCCGAGCTCGCTGGAGGCGCACCTCACCATGGAGATGTACCACACGTACGTCCGCGCCGACGGCGAGGCCGCTCTGGCCATGGCGACGCGGGCGTGCGAGCTCAGCCCCATCGACCCCCGCGCCCGCATCCGGCTCGGGTACGTCCACGTGTTCGCCGGGCGGCTGCGCAGGGCCGAAGCGGTGTTCCGCGCCATGGTCGATGCCGACCAGGCGTTTACCGCCGCCGCCATCGGGCTCGCCGAGACCCTGACCCGCACAGGCCATACGCTGGAAGCCGCCTCCCTTGCCCGACGCGCACTCGAGGTCGGGCCCGCGTCGGACAACACGCTCGGGCAGGCCGGTGCCGTGCTGGCGGCCTGCGGCCACGGCACCGAGGCCGTGAGCTGTCTTCGTGAGCTGGAAGACCGGGGCGCCCGCGGCGCTGCCGCCCATTTCTGGGAGGGGGTCCTGCTCGCGGCGCTGGGTTGGACGGACGACGCGTTCGAGCACATCGACCGGGCGCTGGCCGAGCACGATCCCAGCCTCCTCTTCCTGTCCGTGGTGCCCGTGCCTGCGCTCCGCGACGACCCGCGCTACGCCCAGGCCCTCCGGCGCCTCGGGCTCGGCGGCCTTCCCGCCGCGGCGACGCCGCCGCCGCTCGTCCCCGCCGCCCCGGCGGAGACTGCCTGAATCAACGGCGGCTCCCTCATCCCTGGACGCGGCAGCTCCCCGCCCGCGTCCGGGCCCCGTGTCCCGGCCCCTGCGCCCCGGCGCGCCATCGCCGCTGGAATCGTCCTTGCACGCCCTCCAGATCGGTTGACCCCCGTAAACAGAATTGAAACGAGAGGAGCGACATGAGCCCGCAGACGGCGGAGCAGACGATCCACCTGAACGTGCAGGCGAGGTACACGGGCGCGTGGGAGAGCTCGCCGAGGACAGCCGGAAGCTGAAGGCGCTGCGGCGACGGGCGCGGGAGCTGTACCGGGAGTTCCAGGAGGTCGCGGAGGCGTAACTGGACGCGCGGTACACGGCTTGCCCGGCGTGACCGGGACCATCCACGAACGGAAAGACGAGGCCAATGGGATTCGAACAGTATCACGAGCCTGCGAACGAGCTGCCGGAGGAGACCCGGAGCTTCGCCCGGATGATCATCTCGCTCATCGAGGAGGCGGAGGCGATCGACTGGTACGAGCAGAGGCTCGCAGTGGAGCGGGATGAGGAAGCGCGGGCCATCATGCGGAACGCGCAGAAGGAGGAGTACAAGCACTTCGCCATGGACCTGGAATGGCTGTTCCGCCGGAAGCAGACGTGGCGGAAGATGTGCGAGATGGTGCTGTTCCAGGATGGTGACATCGTGGAGCTGGGCGAGAAAGCCGAGGAGGAAGTGCTCGAATAGCCGGCGCGCGGCGGCCCCCGCCCGGTCGCGGCGCGGGGCCGCCGGCGCCTCCGGCTACCCCTCTACTCGTCTACTCATCGTCGTCCTCGGCGCCTTCCTCCCTGAAATCCTCCTCCCAGAACTCCATGGGCCGCCGGTCCTCGGGGCGGCCGCTTTCGGCGCTGCGCAGTTCGACGCGGCGGATCTTCCCCGAGATGGTCTTGGGCAGCTCGCCGAACTCGATGCGGCGGATGCGCTTGAACGGGGAGAGGTGCTCGCGGATGTAGGCGAAGATGTGGCGGGCGAGCTCGGGCCCGGGCTCGTAGCCTTCGCGCACCACCAGAACGGCTTTCGGCACGCTGAGGCGCGTGGGGTGGGGACTCGGGATGACGGCCGCCTCCACCACGGCCTCGTGCTTGATGATGAAGCTCTCCAGCTCGAACGGGCTGATGCGGTAATCGGCGCTCTTGAAGACGTCGTCGGCGCGGCCGATGTAGGTCAGGTAGCCGTCGGCGTCGCGCGCGGCGACGTCGCCCGTCCGGTAATGGGTTCCGCCCAGCGCGTCGCGAGTCCGCTCGGGGTCGTCCGCGTACTCCTGCATGAGCGCCACGGGGCGCTGGTCGCCGAGCCGGAGCGCGATCTCGCCCTCCCCTTCCCCATCGATCTCGTGGCCGTCCCGATCCAGCAGGACCACGGGGTAGCCGGGGAGCGGCCGGCCCATGGAGCCGACCTTGAGCGGCTGCCCTGGCGGGTTCGCGACCTGCGCCGTGGTCTCCGTCTGGCCGTAGCCGTCGCGCGGCCTGATCCCCCAGGCGGCCTCGAGCGCGTCGATCACCTTCGGGTTCAGCGGCTCTCCCGCGCTCACGATCTCGCGCAGCTTCACGGGCGATGCGGCCAGGTCCTGTCCGATGAGGAGGCGCCAGACCGTGGGTGGGGCGCACATGGTGGTGACGCCGCAGCGCCCGAGCACGTCGAGCGTGCGCGCGGCGTCGAAGCGGTCGTACTGGTAGACGAACACGGTGGCGCCCGCGTTCCACGGCGCGAAGAAGCTGCTCCACGCGTGCTTGGCCCACCCGGGCGAGGAGACGTTCAGGTGGACATCTCCCTCCTGGAGGCCGATCCAGTACATGGTGGAGAGGTGGCCCACGGGGTAGCTCTGGTGCGAGTGCAGGACGAGCTTGGGCTCCGACGTGGTCCCGCTGGTGAAGTAGAGGAGGAGCGGATCCGTGGCCCGGGTGACGCCGTCCGGCCGGAACGCCGCGTCCGCCCGGTAGGCATCGTGATACCGGTGCCAGCCGGGGACTTCGTCGCCTGCCGCGATCCGGGTCTGTCCGTCCAGGAGCCCTTCGAACTTGGACGCCTGCGAGGAATCGGCCACGATGTGGCGGACGTCACCGCGGACCAGCCGGTCCCGGAGGTCGTCCTCCGACAGGAGCATGGTGGCGGGGATCACCACGGCCCCGAGCTTCATGGCCGCCAGCATGGTCTCCCAGATCGGGACGTCGTTCGGGAGCATGAGGAGCATTCGATCCCCCCGCTGAACGCCGAGCTCGCGGAGGTAGGCGGCCACGCGGTTCGAGCGCTCCGACATCTCCTGGAAGCTCAGCTTCTGCACCGTGCCGCCTTCCGCTTCGACCCAGAGCGCGGGGCGCTCGTTCCCCTGCGCGTACGGGTCGAACCAGTCGAGGGCCCAGTTGAAGGTGTCGAGCTGCGGCCAGCGGAACTCGCGCACGGCCGTGGGGGCGTCCGAGCAATGGTCGAGGAGGAACTGACGGGCGCGGCGGAATGCTTCGGCGGACATGTGCGGCGGGGTTGGAGCGGGGGAACGACCGCGCGCTCTTCCGGTAGAAGGAGCGACGGCGGGAAGAGTTCAGGATAGGTCACGTCCGCCCGGTGCGAAAGGAGTTGCGAGGCAGGTGAACGGGGTCGGCGCGAGGAGGTGGGTCAGGATGTGCCCGAGCTTGCCGGCGGGCGCGCCGGCGCCACTTGTGGCCCGGCCGCTGGTTGGACAGTTTTCGTTTTTCCCCTGAATCAAGCTGGTTGTGATGTCGCAGCACCCCGACGCGAGCTTCCCCGGCGCAGGTCCTGGTGGCGCCCGCATCCTGCTCGTGGACGACGAGCGGTCCAACCTCCGGTTCCTGCACGATGTGCTCGAGCCGCAAGGGTTCGGCACCATCGTGGAGCACACGGACGCCGGTGAGGCGGCCGCCCGGCTGGGTGAGATCCGGCCGGATCTCGTCATCCTCGACCTCATGATGCCGGGAGTGGATGGGTTCCAGTTCATGGAGATCTTCCGGAACTGGATCCCGCGCGGCGACTACGTGCCGGTTCTCGTGGCCACCGGCGACCCGGCGGTGGGTACGAGGCGGCGCGCGCTGACCGCCGGCGCCTCCGATTTCCTGACCAAGCCGCTGAGTCCGGCCGAAGTGCGGCTCCGGGTACGCAACCTCCTCCGAACGCGGTTCCTGCACGCCCAGCTGCGCGACCACAACGCCACGCTGGAAGAGCGGGTCCACGAGCGGACGCGGGAGCTCTACCATGCGCACCAGGAGGCCCTGGACCGCCTCGCCCAGGCCGCGGAGTTCCGCGACGACGACACCGGCCGCCACACGGAGCGCGTGGGTCGTCTTTCGGCCCGGCTGGCGCAGCTGATCGGCTTCCCGGACGACCAGGTGGCCCTCCTCGGAAGAGCGGCGCCGCTCCACGACATCGGCAAGATCGGCATCCCCGACTCCATCCTGCTGAAGGAAGGGCGCCTGACGGAAGCCGAGCAGACGCTCATGCGGACGCACACCACCATGGGCGCGCAGATCCTGTCCGGCAGCCAGTACCCGCTACTGCGCCTGGCGGAGGAGATCGCGCTCTGTCACCACGAGCGCTGGGACGGCGCCGGCTATCCGGCGGGGCTGGAAGGGGAGCAGATCCCGCCGCTCAGCCGGATCGTGGCGGTGGCCGACGTGTTCGATTCCCTGACGCACGAGCGCCCGTACAAGCGCGCGTGGACGGCCGCGGAAGCGCTGGCGACGATCCGCGGGGATTCCGGGCGGCACTTCGAGCCCCGGGTGGTGGAGGCATTGCTGGCGGTGGTGCCCGCGGAGGACGCCGCGCAGGAATCCGGTGCGGGGGAAGCCGCGTTGGAGCGGAGCTCCGCGCGCATGCGCCCGTCGCCGGAGCGGGAGCTCGAGCTGCTCCTGCAGGAACGGCGCAGCCTGGATGAGCGAATCCGACGACTCGACCGCGCGACGGGGCGCGGCGTCCGGCTCGCCGGCGCCGGCGCGGGCGCGGGAGGCGCCGCGTGAGGCTGCGCAGCCGGTTGTTCCTCAGTCTCCTGGCGCTCACTGCGCTCATGACCATCCCGGCCGTCTACGCCGTCGGACGTGTCCACACGCTGCGGTCGCTCGTTCACGAAATTCGCACCGACGGGGCGCGGGCGGCGAACGGTGTGGGCCTGCTCCGCCGGGGAGTGTCGGAGCTGGACCGTCTGGAGCGCGCGTACGTGGCCACTGCCGACCCGGATATCGGGGCGGACGTGGACCGGACGGTGTCGCACATCGCGGGGCAGGCGGAGGCGCTGCGCAGGCTGGGATACGGGGAGGCCCTCGTGGCCAGCGGGCTCCCGCTCCCGGCGCTGGGCAACGCGGCCGACTCGGTTCGGGCGCTGGTGGACGCCGGGGCGCTCGAGGAAGCCACCACTTACCTGGGGGGCACCGCTCTCCCGTTGCTGCGCCGGGCCGATGTCGCCGTGGCCAACCTGTCGGGCGCCCTCGACCGCAGGACCGAAGCGGCCGTGGAACGGGCGGACGCATCGGCGAGCGCCGCAGCGCTCACCACCGTGGTGGCGATGCTGGCCGCCCTTCTCCTGACGGCGGCGCTCTCCTGGATGGCGGCGAGGCGGCTGAGCCGGCCGCTCGAACGGCTGCGCTGCGCGCTGCTCGATGTGGGGAACGGGCGCTTCGACCCGCCCGCCGACCCGGGCTACGACCGGTCGGACGAAGTGGGCGATCTCTTCCGCTCGTTCCGCTCCATGGCCACCCGGCTGACGGAGCTGGACCGCACCAAGGCCGAGATCGTGGGCGACGCGAGCCACGACCTGAAGACCCCGGTCGCCATCATCGCCGGCTACGCCGAGCTCCTGGAAGAGGAGCTGCACGGGCGCCTGGACGCCCGCGAGGAGCGGATCCTGGGGAATCTGCTGGAACAGGCGCGCGCGCTCGGTGCGAGGGCGGACCACCTCCTGGCCGTGAGCCGGATGGAGTCGCGGGGGCTCCGACCGGGCGTCGAGGAGATCCGACTCCGGCATTTCGCCGGCGGTGTCGCACGCCAGCTCGCCGCTGTCGGCCAGCGGGCCGGCATCCGGTTCGAGGTGCGCACCGACGAGAGCGCCCCCACGTTCATCGTGGCCGACCCCGACTCGCTGCGTGACGACATCCTCCGCCACCTCGTCGATGATGCGCTCCATCACACTCCGCCAGGCGGACGTGTGGAGATCCGGTTCAGCGGGGGGGGCGGCCGGCTCGTCATCGAAGTGGAGGACGACGGCGCGCCGATCGACCCGCAGCGGGCGGCGCACGTTTTCGACCGCTACGCCCGGTCCCTGTCCGGCGGCCGCGGGAGCTCCGCGGCGGGTTTCCCCATCGCGCGCGCGGCCGTCGAAGCGCATGGCGGCGCCATCGCGGCCTTCTCCGATGGCCGCCGCGGCGTACGATTCCGTATCGACCTGCCGCTCCGCCCCCGTGCCCCGATGGCCTCCGCCCGTGACGCCCGGCCCCGGCACCCGGGGGGCACCGCCCGCCTGGAGCGCCCCGGCGCCACCAGGCGTCCGGAAGCCGGTGAAAGCGCGCTGGCCGGAGATCCGGCTGGGGCGTAAGATGGCCGGACACACGGTTCCCTTTTGCCGGAGCACTGCCTCTCCATGCGATTCTTCCCGCTCGCCGCCACCATCGGCCTGGCGCTCCTCGGCGCTTCACCCGGCGCCGGACAGCAGCCGGATCAGGAACCGGTGGACACCGCTTACGTCCCCGGCGATTTCCGCGTATTCACGGGAGCCGGCGAGCCGGCGTCGATCGAGGACATCGTGGCGGCCATGGCCGGCGTCGACGTGGTCTTCATCGGCGAGACGCACGACGATCCCACCGGGCACATGCTCGAGGCGAAGCTGCTGGAAGCGGCTTCGGACCGCTACGGCGATTCGGGCCGCACCGTCGCGCTTTCGCTGGAGTTCTTCGAGCACGACGTCCAGCCCGTGCTGGACGAATACCTGGCCGACCTCATCTCCGAGTCCTCGTTCGAGGAGGCGAGCCGCCCCTGGCCGCGCTACCGCAGCGACTATCGACCTCTCATCGAGCTCGCCAGGGAGCGCGGCCTCGACGTGATCGCGGCGAACGCCCCCCGCCGCTATGTCACCCGCGTGTCCCGGCTCGGACGCGACGCGCTGGCCGATCTCCCCGCCAGTGCCCTGGCGTACCTCCCGCCGCTCCCGTACGGCCAGGCATCCGAGGCGTACAAGCAGCAGTGGATCCAGACCATCGCGGACGTGATGGCGCAGGAAGGGACCAGGTGCGGGGTACCCGTAGCCCATCCGCCGGCACCCATGGGCTCCCATCGGCAGATGGGCAATCAGCTCGACAGCCAGGTGCTCTGGGATGCCACCATGGCATGGTGGATCTCCCGCTACCTCGACGCGCACCCCCACGCCCTCGTTCTCCACATGGTGGGCGGCTTCCACGTCGAGCGGGGCACCGGCATCCCCGAGCAGCTCCAGGCCTACAGCCCCGGGGCCAGCAGCCTGATCGTGTCGCTCCGCCCCGTGGAGGACGTGGGCACCTTCGAGGCCGCCCCCAGCGGCGAATGGGGCGACTTCGTCATCCAGACCGACCAGTCCCGCACACTCGAAGAGATCGAGTGCCGGGAGTTCCGGGCAGAGCACAGCGCCCCGTAGCCGGGGATCTTGCTCTCCGGAACCACATCGCCTATTTCGAGTCCCATCTGCCCGAACCCCCAGAGAGTGGCAGATCTTGCCGTATCGTCTCATCACATTGGGAGAGCCCGGGCTGGACCTGGATGGCGAGCGGGTGGAGATCCCGCTCGGCAAGCCGTTCGCCCTGCTCGTCCACCTCGCGTTCGCGCCTGAGGGGGTGAGTCGCGCCGACCTGGCGCGGCTGCTGTGGGCAGGGTCGGACGCGTCGCGCGCGCGCCAGTCGGTGCGGCAGGCGCTGTCGCTGCTTCGTCGCCTGCTCGAGCCGGATCTGCTGGTGGGCGAGGACCCGGTTCGCCTGGACGCGTCGCGCCTGCAGACGGACGTGGCAGAGCTCCGCGCGGCGCTGGCCGCCGACCGCCTCGACCATGCGCTGCTGCTGCGCGGGGGACGCTTTCTCGAAGCATTCACGACGGACGAGTCGCGCTTCGAGCGGTGGGCGGAGGACATCCGCAGCGAAGTGGACCGCGAAGTGGCCGATGTCCTGCTCCGCCACGCGGGCGCGGCGGCGGCGACCGGTGAGCCGGAGCGCGCGCGGACGTTCGCGGAGCTGGCGGTCGAAGTGGCGCCCCACCGGATGGAGGCGCACGAGGCGCGTGTGCTGGCGCTGCTGATGCTGCGCGACGCCGGGGAAGCGGCGGCCGCGCTCCGTGAGGCCGAGGAGCGGGCGGGCGAGGGGGATGACGAGGTGCTCTCGGATCTCCGGGCGCGTCTCCAGGCGCTCCGCCGGGCAGCCGCGCAGCCGGGGGAGGACGGTGCGAGGCGGTTCGTGTTCGCCGATCGTCGCCGTGAGCTGGCGCTCCTGACCCGGGTATGGCGCCGTGCCGCGAGCGGGCAGCGGGAAGTCGCGCTGGTGAAGGGGCCGAAAGGGATCGGGAAGACGCGGCTGGCCCGCGAGCTGGCAACGGTGGTCGCCGCGTCGGGCGGAGCCGTGATCGGCGCGCAGGGGCTCCCGTCCGACCGGGACATCGAGCTCGGGCTCGTGGCGGAGCTGGTGTCGGCGCTCCTCGCGCTGCCGGGCGCGGCGGGGACCAGTCCGGCCTCGGACCGGGTGCTGCGGTCGCTCGTGCCCAGCCGCCTGCGCTCCGGCGAGATTGCCCCCCACGGGCTTCCCGCCCACGTGGCACTGGCGGACGCGTTCGTGGACCTCCTGGGCGCAGTGACGTTCGAGGCGCCGCTGCTCGTGATCGGCGACGACATGCAGTGGGCCGACCCCGCCTCCCGCGCGCTTCTCGGCCGCGTCGGGCGCCGCCTGCGGGGTGAGTCGATCATGCTCGCGTATCTCTATCGCGCCGATGGCGCCACGGCCGAAGACCGCGCGGTCGAGGAGCAGGCCATCAGCGAGCTCGGCGCCGTGGTGGTGACCCTCCGGCCGCTCGCGCTGTCCGACGTGGCGGCCATCCTGAGGACGTCGGAGCTGGTCCGCCCCCGCCCGGGGCCCGAGGCTTCCGCCGGCGCCGCCCGGGCCGGGGCCTCGCCGGGAGCGCTCGCGGCCGAGGCGGAAACCGTCGCCCGCCGCATCGACCCCGTGGTCCGGGGCAACCCGCTCTTCCTGCGGCACCTCGTGGAAGACCTGGGTGCCCGCGCGCTGCTGCGCCCGGACGGCTCCATCGACCCGGATCGGCTGGCGGATCCGCCGCCACTCCCGGCGCCCGTGGCGGCGGAGCTGCGCCGTCGCCTGGGAGCGCTGCAGCCCGAGGCGATGGCGGTGGCGGAAGCGATGGCCCGCGTGGCGGCGCCGATCCCCGCGCCGCGGCTGCGCCGATCCACCACGCTGGGGGCGCACGCATTCGACCGCGCGGTCGCGGAGCTCGCCGAGGCCGGTCTGGCGCGCTGGGAGGGGGAGGACACGCTGGTGTTCGTCCACCCGGAGCTCCGTCGGATGGCGATGCAGCCCGGGCGGGTGGCGGAGGCGGAGAATCGACTTCCGTCCTGGCCCCGGCTCGTGCTGAGCGCGGGCGCGCTGGCCATCCTGGTCCTGCTCATCGGCGGCTACGCGCTGGGGGTGTTCCCCGACCGGCCGCCGCCCTACGGCGGGGGCGCGCTGTTCATCCGCCAGCCCGATGGCTGGGTGCGCATGAACGTGGACACCCGCGATCCGGGCCGATGGCGCACCCGTGCCCTCGGGGACTCCGTCCCTTCCGGCGACTTCGTTCCCCATCGGGCGCCGGACGGGTCGCTGCTGTGGTCCGGCCACCTGGAGCGCGAGGACCGTGGTCCCGACATCGTGGTCCTCAACGGCGCGCGTGACACGCTCGTGGAGCTGCGGAGCCGTGGCGACCTGTACCTGGGGGCCATTTCGCCCGACGCCGAGTGGCTCGCCTACACGCGGGAGGACACCGCATCCGGGGAGTACCGCGAAGACGAGGTCATCACTCGCCTGGACGGCCGGGAGACGCGGGTCCTCTACTCCGCCCGCGGCCTGGCCACCACGCCCCGATGGTCCCCCGACGGTCAGTTGCTCGCGTTCACCGCCCAGGGGCAGGACGACACGTTGCGAATGGTGACCCCCCACGGAGACACCGTGGCGAAATGGATCACACCGCCCCTCTCCCACATGGAGTGGTGCGGCGCCCGACTCGCCGCCTCGGTCACCCGCGCGGACACGCCCCGCATCGCACTGTTCCATCCAGGGCAGCCGGAGCCTCGCCTGTTCGAAGAGATCGGATTCGGCCCCATCGCCTGCTCGCCTGACGGCACCGCCATGATCCACAGCGGCGTGCGTTCGGGCCGCCGCGTGCTGGTGCTCCGGGATCTGCGCTCCGGCGAGACGCGTCCGCTGCCACTGCACCTGGACCAGGCGGCAGACCGGATCTCCTGGCTGCCGCCCCATCCTGCACCGATCCCGGTGGCCCTCGACGCCGGCGCGGCTCCACTCGAGCTGGAATGGGGCGAGCGGCGCCCGCTCGTCGCCAGCCTCGTCTACTCGAACGGGATGCGGAAGGCGGCGGACTCCGTGCGCTGGACCACCGGGAAACCGGGGGTGGCTTCCGTGTTCGATGGAGACCGGATCACGGCGAACGCACCGGGCGCCACCGTGCTCACGGCGGAATGGGGGTGGTCCCTGAGCGACACGCGGAGAATCCGGGTGAGCGGCGACCGGCCGCGGGCGGCCCGTGTGGCGGACGCGTTCGCCACCCTCGACACCACGCGCTGGATTCCCGTGGGCTGGCCGCGGCCCGAGGTCGAGCCACTCGACGGCCACCCGGCGCTCCACATGAAGGGGGACGCGAAGTACCAGGACGGGCTGGTCCTGCGGCAGCCGGTCCCGGCCGACCACGGGATCACGCTGGAGCTCGAAGCCCGCGTCCCGCTGACGCGGCGGGACTACCAGGATGTGGACGTGTGCCTGGTGGCCGCGACGCCCGCCGACGTGGATCGCGCGACCGGCGAATGGAATCCGCCGCAGCAGTCGGTATGCGTGCGATACCCATCGCGCGTCGGGTCGCGGTTCGACCCGACCAGTGTCTGGTTCAGCGTGTGCGACAACCCCGAGATCGAAGCCTTCCTCGACGAGCCCACGGGGCAGCGCTGGTTCCATCTGGCGCTGGAGCTCCGGCCGGACGGGCAGGCGTCGCTGTGGCTGGACCACCGCAAGCTCCTGACCGCCCCCGTTCACGTGGCCATCGACCCCGCCCGGCTGTGGACCGTCCGCCTCGCCGCCCGCGCGGTCGGGACGGACATCTACGTGCGCGATCTGGCCCTCTGGACCGAGCCCCGGTTCAGCCCGTAGCGACGAGGCCCACCTGCCGCTTGCTTCTTCGGCCTCACCAGTGCAGCGTTCGCGGATGCGTGCATTCGTTTCCGCCCTGGTATGGGGCGCCATTGGACTCCTCGCCCTGCTCTGGCTCCCGCTGCTCACGGCGATCTTCGTGGTCACCGCGCCCTTCGACCGCGGCCGCTACACGGCCGGCCGGTGGTTCCGGCGGGCGGCCATCGTGGCGGTGAAGCTGATCCCGTTCTGGCAGTTCCGGACGAGCGGAGTGGAGATCAGGGATCCGCGCAGGCCGTACGTCGCCGTGGCCAACCACGAGTCCTATGCGGACATCTTCCTGCTGTCGCACCTTCCGTGGGAGATGAAGTGGCTGTCCAAGAAGGCGATTTTCCGGATCCCCGTCATGGGTTGGATGATGCGCATGGCGGGCGACATCCCGGTGGCGCGCGGCAGCGTGCGCAGCCGAGCCGGCGCCCTGGACCAGATCCTGGACCGGCTCGACAAGCGCGTGTCGGTGATGATCCTGCCGGAGGGGACACGCTCGACCACGGACAAGCTGCTCCCGTTCCGGGATGGTGCGTTCCGGGCGGCCATCGAGAAGCAGGTTCCCGTGCTCCCCATCGCGGTGGCAGGGACGCGGAACGCCATGGCCAAGCACTCCATGCGCTTCAACCGTGCCCGTGCCGTGGCGCGGGTGCTCGAGCCCGTCCCGACGGACGGGCTGGGCATGGAAGACGTGGCCACGCTCCGGGACAGGGTCCGCGCCATGATCCAGCAGGCGCGCGACGAGCTGCGGCGCGAGCTCGGGCTGGACGGGCAGGCGGGTGGAAGCGGTGAAGGGCGGACCGATACCGCTCCCGGCAGCTAGCGCTGATTGTCGGAGACGCGCAACGGGATGGACCCGGCCGCTTCCGGACGCAGCGGCTCGACCTGGCCGGTTCCCCGGTCGTAGAGCGTCTTGAGCACGCGCAACTCCACCATCTCGGCCACGGCCGGGCGAAGCTCCAGCGCGTCGGCGTAGAACGCCACCAGCTCCCGGTCCGACGCGTGGTCGCCCGCCAGCCTCACCATGGCGAGGGCGTTGTCCACGTGGATGTCCAGCACGGACAGCTCCGACCTGGCCGTGTGCTGCTCGACCCATGCGCGCAGCTCCGGGTTGGTGCGCCCGCGCAGGCGACGCAGCAGACGGGCGAGCGGGGACCGCGGCGGAAGAAGGGGCCCCAGGTCGCCTACGGCATCACCCAGCGCGGACAGCACGCGCCCGTGGAGCTTGCGCGCCTCCTGCCCGCGGATGTGGTGGAGCCGGGCGTAAGTGGCGATCAGCCGCTGGGCGGGCGCCCGTCCGGCTCCTTCCTCGACCAGCTCCACCGCCGAACGCACGTGCTCGTCGAACACCTGTTCCGATGCGACCACGGCCGCCACGTGCAGCCGGTCCATGAGATCCGTCGGGATCCGGTTCTTTCGGATGCGCGGACGCATGCTTTCACCTCGCCCGAGAGAGTGGATCCCGCTCGTACTGCAATAGGCATTCTCTCCGGCGACGATGGGGCCGGCTGCCGCGGAAACCCGAGGTCGCGGACCGGCCCACGCCCTCGTGCGGCCCCCTGTCCCCGGGCGATCCCACACCCCGTACGCGGGATCACCGCCCGGTACTGTTTTCCCGGATCCGCAACTATGTGCGTCCGTCCGGCAGAGCGGGGAGATGGCGCTTCAGCGGCGGGGGCGCGCCAGGACGAGCGTGGCGCCGGCATCCGAGTCCTGGATCTCGAAGACGTGCGACCGACGGGCGCTCTCGCCGGTGGCCGGGACCCGGACGGTGACCGTAAGCCGGTACAGCCCTCGCTCCAGGTCGGCGGTCAGCCGGCGCAACTCACGGACCGTTCCACGGGCTTCCGGCGCGCGCCCCTGAAAGCGGATCCCGCTGCCCGATTCCGCCGGTCCGCCTTCCCCATCCACCGGCTCGAACGAGATCTCGGTCACGTACCGGGCCGACGCCGGCATGTTGTAGATCTCGTAATAGAGGTCGAGGGAGCTCTCCGGGAAGCGCGCCAGCGGCAGGATGGCGACGGTGTTCCCCTCACGGTCGAGGCCGCCCTCCGGCTGCGGCTGGCCCAGCGCGATGTCACTGAGCATGAGCTCGCTGCCGCCGTAGTCGGGGATGGGGAAGGAGGCGTCGTAGAGCTGACCGACCCCCACGACGTTCGGGTCGGTCATCACCACGCGCTGCACCGTCGTGGCCGAGGGCGGCGCCTGGACGGCCACCTGCGTGTAGAGCAGGTGCTCATCCGGAAGTCTGGAAGGCGCGGCCACGGACACGGAGTCGTCGGTCCGGAAGACCACCCTCGTTGCGGTGTCGGCGAGGACAAAGGAGACGTTGAAGCGATAGACATCCTCGCCGCCCACGTCCCTGCGCTCCAGCCAGCGCGTCGCCACGGCGACGGCCGCGACCACCGCAGTCCGGCCATTCTCGCCCCGGAACGTGTACAGGTCGTAGAAGAACGGGAGCGCGCCGGGCTGGTGGAAGGCGGCCCGCTGCTCCTCGCCCGGAACCTGCCCGGCCACCGGCCGTCCCGCCCCCGCGCCCGCGATCGCCAGCGAGGCGAGCACCATGACCAGCCGGAATCTGGAGCGGATCATCATCGCTTCTGCTGTCAACGGATCCCCTTCCCCGATATTAATGTAAGGTCAACGCCGGGGAGCTCGCGGCCCCCGGCTTGCCGACCGCGACCGCCCGACATGGCCATGGACGACGAGCAGAAAGAGCCGGCACCACCGCGAAGCGCACGGCGGGCGCTCCTGCGCAGGGGCGTTCTTGCCGTCGCGCTCCTGCCACTGGCCTACTACGTCCTGTGTATACTCGGGCTCGTGTATCTGCGGTTCCTCCCGCCCGTGGTCACCACCGTGCAGATCCAGCGCGTGGTGGAGCGGGCGGCAGACCACGAGCGGCCGCTCCGGGATTACCGCTGGCGAAGTCTCACACGCATGTCACCGAACGTGCCACACGCCGTCGTGGCCGCCGAGGACGCTCGCTTCTATCAGCATCACGGCTTCGATTGGGAGGAGCTGCGAAAGGCGAGGCAGCAGGCGCGGACCCGGGGCGTCCCCATGCGGGGAGCGTCCACCCTGACCCAGCAGCTGATCAAGAACCTCTACTTCACCACGCACCGCAACCCGGTGCGGAAGCTCTACGAGTGGGGGCTCACGCTCCCGACGGAATGGATTCTGGGAAAGCGACGGATCCTGGAGCTCTACGTCAACGTGGTGGAGTTCGGGCCGGGGATCTTTGGCGCTCAGGCGGCCGCCCGCCACTACTATGGCACCGACGCTGCCCGCCTCTCCCGGCACCAGGCGGCCAGCCTGGCCGCCGTCCTTCCCGCCCCGCTCCGGCGGCGGCCGCAGCGGATGGGGTGGTACGCCGGCATCATCGAGCAGCGGATGAGCCAGCTGGGCTGGTGAGGGGCGGACCCCCTCCGCCGCACTGCTTCCGGTTGCTTCCGGCCCATCGACGCTTCATCCTGACATCGTCGTCGCCGAAGGCGCGTTCGAGCTCCCCCACAGGACGGTCATGGTCGCACACAAGCTGACACGCTACGCCTGGCTCTCGATCGTCGCCGCGGTGGTGACGATCGCGCTGAAAGGCGGGGCGTACGTACTGACGGATTCCGTGGGGCTGCTGTCCGACGCGCTGGAGTCGATGGTGAACCTGGTGGCGGCGGTGGTGGCGCTGCGGGCGCTGGCCGTGGCGAGTCGGCCGGCGGATGAAGAGCATGCGTACGGCCACACGAAGGCGGAGTACTTCTCGAGCGGCTTCGAGGGGGCGCTGGTCCTGGTCGCGGCGGTACTCATCGCGGCCACCGCGGTGAGACGGCTGCTCAACCCGGTGGCGCTGCAGGACATCGGGCTGGGGCTGACCGTGTCGGTGGCGGCTTCCGTCGTGAACTTCATGGTGGCGCGTGTGCTCTTCCGGGCCGCGGCCGAGCGCCACTCCATCGCCCTCGAGGCGGATGCCCATCACCTGATGACGGATGTCTGGACGTCGGTGGGTGTGCTGGCGGGGGTCGGGCTCGTCGGGATCACCGGCTGGAACGCGCTGGACCCCATCGTCGCGCTGCTCGTGGCCGCAAACGTCACGCGCGTGGGCGTGGCACTGCTCCGCCGGTCCATGCTCGGCCTGCTCGATACGGCGTTGCCGGCGGAAGTCCAGGGGGAGATCCGGGCCGTGCTGGCCCGGCACGAACGGAACGGCATCCAGTTCCACGCGTTCCGGAGCCGGCGCTCCGGCGCTCACCGGTTCATGTCCGTTCACGTCCTCGTGCCCGGGGAATGGACGGTGCAGCGCGGGCACGACCTGCTGGAGAGCATCGAGGAAGAGATCCGCGAAGCGGTGCCGCGGCTCACGGTCTTCACCCACCTGGAGCCGCTCGAGGACCCGGTCGCGTGGTACGACACGTCGCTGGAGCGGCCGCCGCGGACCCCACCCGAGCGACCCGGACAGGGCGAGGGTCCGGCGAGCGGGTGAGCACGCTGCGCCACCCCGCGGCGGGAGGCTGAGCGCCCGGGCGCCTCCGAAACCGCCAGGGCCGGGTGCCGTACGGTCAGGGCGAGGACGCACGGCCGGCTGCCGCGCCCTGGGCGGGAGCCCAGGCCTGAGCCGATGCCGCGAGGCCCACGACGTCCGACCCCGAACACTGGCCTGCCATGTTCCACGACCTGCGCTACGCGACCCGACGGCTCCTGCGCGCGCCCGGCTTCACCACCGCCGCCATCCTTTCACTCGCGCTGGGGATCGGCGCCAACACGGCCATCTTCAGCATCGTCAACGCGGTGCTGTTCCGGGACATGCCGGCCCGCTCGCCGGCCGAGCTGGTGGAGCTCTACACGCGCGACGCCGGTGGGTACGAATACTCGACGTTCTCGTACCCCGACCTCCGGGACATCCAGGACGAGGCCACCGTGTTCGACGACGTCGCCGCGCGCTACCCGGCCATGGTGAGCCTGGCGGACGACGATGGCACCAGTGACATCCTCTGGGGCGAGGTGGTGACGCCGAACCTGTTCGACGTGCTGGGCATCGGACCGGCGATCGGCCGCACGCTCCACGCCGATCTGGACGCGGCGAAGGGGGCCAGCCCGGTGGCCGTGATCAGCCATCGTACCTGGGAGCGGCGCTTCGGCGGCGACCCCGGCGTCGTCGGACGGACGCTGCGCCTGAACGGCCGCGCTATCACGGTGGTGGGCATCATGCCGGAGGGGTTCACGGGCCAGTTCCCCGCGTTCCAGATGGACCTGTGGCTGCCCACGTCGATGGCCGTGGCGCTGCACATCGAGGACGCGGACCAGGCGGAGTACCGGGGCGGCCGCAACCTCTTCCCGGTGGCACGCCTGAAGCCGGGGGTGACGGTGGACCAGGCGCGGGCGGAGCTGCGCGTCCTTTCCCATCGCCTGGCCGCCGCCTACCCGGACACGAACGACGGCCGGTCCATGACCCTGCTCCGCTCCGATCAGGTGAGCTTCAACCCGATGGTGGACCGCGCCCTCACGCCCATCGCCATCCTGCTCATGGGGGTGGTCGGGCTCGTGCTGGCCATCGCGTGCGCCAATCTGGCGAGCCTGCTCCTGGTCCGCGCCGCGGGCCGCCAGCGGGAGATCGCGACGCGCCTGGCCATCGGCGCAGGCCGCGGCCGCGTCGTGCGCCAGCTCCTGACGGAGAGCGTGCTGCTTGCCCTGCTGGGCGGCGCCGCCGGGGTAGCGCTCGGGTTCCTGCTGATCCGCGTGCTCATGGGATTCACGCCGCCGATTCCGATCCCCGTGAACCTGGACCTCGGGCTCGACCGGACGGTCCTCCTGTTCACGTTCGGCCTTTCGGTACTCACGGGAATCCTGTTCGGGCTCGCCCCCGCGCTGCGCGCCTCCCGCCCCGACCTCCTGCCGGCACTGAAGGACGCCACGCGCAGCGGGCTTGGCCGGCGCCGCCGGTTCGGTCTCCGGAACGGGCTGGTAGTGGGCCAGGTCGTCGTCTCGCTCCTGCTCCTGGTCGCCGCCGGGCTGTTCCTTCGCAGCCTGGCGGAAACGCGCAAGGTGGACCCGGGGTTCGACACCGAGCACCTGGCCATGGCCGCGCTCAACCTTGAGCAGCTCGGCTACTCGCCCGAGCAGGGGCGCGTGTTCATGGACCGACTGGTCGAGCGGCTCGATGGGCTCCCCGAAGTCCGCTCGGCGACCATTGCGGCGCGCGTCCCCGTCGGCATCTCCATCCAGACCCGTGAGTTCCTCCCCGAGGGTCAGCCCACCCCGGCCGACGGCCGCATTCCGTCCTACGACTACACCCGGACCGACGACGCGTACTTCGAGACCATGGGCGTCGCCATCGTCCGTGGACGGGGCTTCACCCGCGCGGACCGCACGGGGCCCGACGTGGCGATCGTGAGCGAGACGGCGGCCCGCCGCTTCTGGCCCGGTGAGGATCCCATCGGCAAGCGGCTGCGCCGCGGCGAGGATGGGCCGTGGACCACGGTGGTTGGAGTGGCCGCAGACACGAAGGTCCGGACGCTGGGCGAGGCGCCGCGGCCGTACGTCTATCTGCCGCTCGACCGCCGCGGCACCGACATCGCCATGGTGGTCGCGGCCACCCGCGGCGATCCGAGCCGGTTCCTCCCGACGCTCCTGGCCGAGATCCAGGCCATCGATCCGGCCGTCACGCCGTTCCAGAGCGGCACGATCCGGGACCAGATGGCCATCATGCTCTACCCGGCACGCATGGGCGCCCTCCTCCTGGGTGCGTTCGGCGCGCTGGCCCTGCTCCTTGCGGTTACAGGGCTGTACGGCGTCGCCAGCTACACCGCCTCCCGCCGCACCCGCGAGATCGGGATCCGCATGGCCGTCGGGGCCCGCCCCGGCGACGTCCGGCGCATGGTCCTGCGCGACGGCGCGGTGCTGGTCGGCGCAGGGCTCGCGATCGGGGTGGCCCTGGCGCTCGTGGCCGCGCGATTCCTGGCACGGTTCCTCTTCGGCATCGGCGTAGTCGACCCGGTCACGTTCATCGCGATCCCGCTGCTCCTGGGCGGCGTCGCCCTCCTGGCCACGTGGGTCCCCGCCCGGCGCGCGGGCCGCCTCGATCCCATGCGGGCGCTGCGCTACGAGTAGGCGCCCGGGTTTCCGCTCACGGCGTGGAAGCGCGAGTGGTCACGGGCCGCGCTTCCACGCCGCCGGTCAGTCCAGGTCGAACCGATCGAGGTTCATCACCCTGGTCCACGCCGCTACGAAATCGCGCACGAGCTTCTCCCGGCCATCATCCGCCGCGTAGACCTCCGCGATGGCGCGCAGCTGGGAGTTCGAGCCGAAGACGAGGTCGGCGGCCGTGGCGGTCCACCGGACCTGCCCCGTGGCGCGGTCTCGCCCCTCGTACACGCCTTCCGCCGCGTCCGAGGGCGACCATTCGGTGCCCATGTCGAGGAGGTTCACGAAGAAGTCGCTGGTCAGCGTCCCGGGCCGGTCCGTGAACACGCCGTGGGGGGAGCCCCCCTGGTTCGCGTTCAGGGCGCGCATGCCGCCCACCAGCACGGTCATTTCCGGCGCGGTCAGCGTGAGCAGGTTGGCGCGGTCCAGCAGAAGGGTCTCGGGCGAAAGCGCCGCTCCCGCCCGGACGTAGTTGCGGAACCCATCCGCCCTCGGCTCGAGCACGGTGAACGACTCCACGTCCGTCTGCTCCGGAGAGGCATCGGTTCGCCCCGGCGTGAACGGGACCGTGATGTCGTGCCCCGCGTCCCGGGCGGCCCGTTCCACGGCCGCCCCGCCGCCGAGGACGATCAGGTCCGCGAGCGAGACCTGCTTGTCGCCGGACTGCGCGCTGTTGAAGTCCTGCTGGATCCGCTCCAGCGTCCGCAGCACCCGCGCCAGCTCGGCCGGGTCGTTGACTTCCCAGTCCTTCTGCGGCGCGAGCCGGATGCGCGCGCCGTTCGCGCCGCCCCGCATGTCGGTGCCGCGGAAGCTGGCCGCGGCGCCCCAGGCGGTGCGCACGAGCTCGGGAACGGAAAGCCCCGACGCGAGGATCTCCTCCTTCAGCGCGGCGATGTCGTCACCATCGATCAACGCGTGGTCGACTTCGGGAACGGGGTCCTGCCACAGCTGCGGCTCCGGCACCCACGGGCCGAGGTAGCGTGAGACGGGCCCCATGTCCCGGTGCAGCAGCTTGTACCAGGCTTTCGCGAACGCTTCCGCGAGCTCCTCCGGGTGCTCATGGAAGCGGCGCGAGATCCGCTCGTACTCCGGATCCACGCGCAGCGCGAGGTCCGTGGTCATCATCATGGGGGCGTGGCGAACGGACGTGTCGTGGGCATCCGGCACCGCGCCCGCCCCCGCGTTCCCCTTCGGCTTCCACTGCTTCGCCCCGGCCGGACTTTCGGTCAGCTCCCACTCGTGGCCGAACAGCGTCTCGAAGAAACTGTTGTCCCAGGTGATCGGGGTGGGCGTCCACGCACCCTCGGGGCCGCCGGTGATCGTGTCCCTGCCCTTGCCGCTGCCGTACGCGCTCTTCCAGCCGAGCCCCTGGGCATGCACCGGGCAGCCCTCCGGCTCCGGCCCGACGAGCGCCGGATCGCCCGCGCCATGGCTCTTGCCGAACGTGTGCCCGCCGGCGATGAGCGCCACCGTTTCCTCATCGTTCATCGCCATGCGCGCGAACGTCTCCCGGATGTCCTTCGCTGCGGCCATGGGATCCGGGTTTCCGTTCGGGCCCTCCGGATTCACGTAGATCAGCCCCATCTGCACGTTGGCCAGCGGACGCTCGAGATCCCGGTCTCCGCTGTAGCGCTCGTCGCCCAGCCACGTGTCCTCCGGGCCCCAGTAGATCTCCTCCGGCTCCCAGATGTCCTCCCGGCCGAACCCGAAGCCGAACGTCTCGAGCCCCATCGACTCCAGGGCGCAGTTGCCGGCGAATATCAGGAGGTCGGCCCACGAGATCTTCTTCCCGTACTTCTGCTTGATCGGCCACAGAAGTCGGCGCGCCTTGTCCAGGTTCGCGTTGTCCGGCCAGCTGTTGAGTGGAGCGAAACGCTGCGACCCGTCACCCCCGCCCCCCCGCCCGTCGTGGATCCGGTACGTCCCCGCGGCGTGCCAGCTCATGCGGATGAAGAGCGGCCCGTAATGCCCATAGTCGGCCGGCCACCACTCCTGCGACGTCGTCATCAGCTCCATGACGTCCCGCTTCAGCGCCTCCAGATCGAGCTCGCCGAACTCCTCCGCGTAGTCGAAGTCCGGGCCCATGGGATTGCCCGCGGACGAGTGCTGATGGAGCACAGAAAGGTCCAGCCGGTCCGGCCACCAGTCCCGGTTCGTCCTGGGCGGCGTCCGCTTCGGCTCCGGCGGCTGGATCGCCGGGTCCTCGCTCTCGCTCGTGCTCCGCGTCGCCTGCTTGTCGTGTTCGCTCAAGGTCTCAGACACGTCCGTTCCTCTCCTCTTTCCTCGCTTCGTCTCCCGGCTCACTCGCCCTGGCGCTCCCGCCCAGCTGCCGCACATTCCGGGCACCGGCCCCAGTAGATCACCTCGGCCTCGTCGATCTCGTAGCCCGCCGCATCGGCCGGCTCCAGGCAGGGGGCGCTACCCACTGCGCAATCCGCGTCCACCATCCGGTTGCACGTCCGACAGATGAGATGATGGTGGTTGTCCCCGGTTCGAGCCTCATAGCGGGCAGGAGAACCCGCGGGCTGGATTCGCCGCAGCAGACCCCGGTCCGTGAAAGCGGCCAGCGCGTCATAGACGGCCTGCCGCGACACGGCGCCGATCTCGCCCTCCACCACCTGATAGATCTCGTCGGTCGTGCTGTGCGGCCCCTCCGCCACCGCCCGCAGCACGGCCAGCCGCTGGGCCGTGACCTGCAGACGGTTCCGGCGCAGCAGCGCACGGGGATCGGTAGGCATGGTGTCGCTCACACGGAACCATAGCACTGATTCTGGAACAGGTCAAGAATTGTGAACGGTCCGCGAAGACCGGGAGGGGGCCGTCGGACCCGCGGCCGAAGCGGGTTCAGCCGCGCGCAGCGGGGCCGGGGCGAGGCGCGCCGTCGACTGGGCGGTAGCGTTCTTGCACCGTACATTACAGGTCGGTTCGCACACCAACCCGCCGGTCTGCCGAGGACCCATGGCGCCAGATCCCGAAACTGCAATGGAAGCGCCTCCCCGTCAGCCCCGGCACGTCCGGCTGGTGGGGATCGGCGCATCGGCCGGTGGTGTCCGGGCGCTTGGAGACTTCTTCCGTGCGCTTCCGAACGATCCCGGGCTGGCGTTCGTGGTGGTGATGCACCTGTCGCCGGAGCACGAGAGTCAGCTCGCGGAGGTGCTGCAGTCGGATTCCAGTATTCCGGTGCGACAGGTCCAGGGCCGGACTCGGATCGAGGAGAATCACGTGTACGTGATCCCCCCGAACCGCAACCTGGAGCTGACGGACGGCCACCTCGAGTTGTCGGAGTTCAGTGAGGTGCGGGGCCGGCGCACGCCCATCGACACGTTCTTCCGGGGGCTGGCCACGGTCCATCCGGACGGGATCGGCATCCTCCTCTCCGGTTCGGGCACGGACGGCGTGGTGGGCCTGAAGGCGATCAAGGAGGGGGGCGGCATCATCATGGCCCAGTCGCCGGAGGAAGCGGAGTACGACACCATGCCCAGGAGCGCCATCGCGACCGGGCTGGTGGACTTCGTCCTGCCGGTGCGGGAGCTGGCGAGGAAGGTGCTCGAGCTGCGATCGGTGAAGGAAGCGTGGCGGCCGCCAGACCCGGACGGCCTCGAAGACGGTGAGGCGGAGGCGCTGCGCGCCATCCTCGCGGACGTCCAGACCCGGACGGGGCGAGACTTCCGCGGTTACAAGAAGAGCACCGTACTGCGCCGTATCGGGCGTCGCATGCAGGTCCACGGGTCGCGAGACCTCGAGCAGTACGTGGGCGTGCTGCGGGCGGATCCGGCGGAGCCGCAGGCGCTGCTCGAGGACCTCCTGATCAGCGTCACCAACTTCTTCCGGGATCCCGAAGCGTTCGCCAAGCTGGAGCACACGGTGGTGCCCGCGCTGTTCGAGCGCGGCGAGCGTCCGCCGGAGGAGATCCGGGTGTGGGTGCCGGGGTGCGCGACCGGTGAGGAGGCCTACTCCGTGGCGATGCTGCTGGCGGAACAGGCCGAGCGGCGGGGCCTGGTGGAATCGGTGCAGGTGTTCGCCTCGGACCTCGACGCGCACGCGCTCGCGTATGCCCGGGAAGGGCTGTACCCGGATGCCATCGCCGCCGACGTGCCGCCGGGACGGCTGGAGCGGTTCTTCCGGCGGGAGGGGGCGTACTACCGGGTGCGGAAGGAGTTGCGGGATCTCGTGCTCTTCGCGGAGCACGACCTGCTCCGGGACCCGCCGTTCTCGCGTCTCGACCTGCTGACGTGCCGGAACCTCCTGATCTATCTGGAACGGGGCCTCCAGGAGCGCGTGGCGGAAGTTTTCCGGTACGCGCTGCGCCCCGGCGGTTTCCTTTTCCTGGGAAGCTCCGAAAGCCCGCCGGACCACGGCGGCTTCCAGGCAGTGGACAAGCAGCACCGCATCTATCGGCGCACCAGTGAGATCGAGGGGCCAGGGCCACTCCCGGACATGCCGCTCATCCCAGGCCCCCGGAGGCGATCGCCGGGCGAGCGCATCGAGACCGTGTCGCCGCAGCAGGAGGTTGCCGCCGCCGCAATGCACCGCCAGGCACTGGAGATGCACGCGCCCCCGAGCGTGCTGGTGGACGCAGGCCACAACATCCTCCACGTCTCGCCCGGAGCCCGCCGGTACATGGAGTTTCCCGCCGGCAGCCCGTCGGCGAACATCCTGAAAGTCAGCCGCCCTGAGCTCAGGGTCGAGCTCCGCAGCGTCCTGTATCACGCGCTCGACAAGGAGGGCGCCGCGCGCTCCGGCTGGGTGCGCGTGCACATCGAGGGCGAGGTGCGCCAGGTCGAGATGTATGCGGCACCCGCGCCCGTGGCCGAGGACCTGCCCCTCGCCCTGATCACATTCCTGGAGGCGCCGGTCGGGGCGGACCTGGAGCAGGCGGCGGACGGGGCCGATGCGTCGCGGCGGCTGGGCCACGTGGAAGCGGAGCTCGAGACATCCCGAACGCGGCTGCGCGAGCTGGTGGAGGCGTCGGAGACGCACCAGGAGAAGCTCAGGGCGGCGAACGAGGAGCTCCAGTCGATCAACGAGGAGTACAGGTCGACGCTCGAGGAGCTGGAGACCAGCCGGGAGGAGCTCCAGGTCTCCAACGAGGAGCTCCGGACCGTCAACGAGGAGCTGAACCGGAAGGTCGCGGAGCTGGCCAGCGCCAACGACGACCTCAACAACCTGATGGCGGCGACGGAGGTGCCCACCCTCTTCCTGGACCGCCGACTGCGCGTGCAGCGCTACACGCCCGCCCTCCAGACCATCTTCAACATCATGCCGGTGGACGAGGGGCGGCCGCTCGACCACCTGACGTACAGGGTCGACTACCCGGAGCTCCGGCAGGACTGCCAGGATGTTCTCGACCGGCTACAGCCCGTCGAGCGCGAGATCGGCAATGGCAGCGGCCACTCCTGGCTCGTGCGGATCACACCCTACCGCTCCGACGAGGACCGGATCGGCGGCGTCGTGGTCACGTTCACGGATGTCTCACGCGTGCGCGAGGCCCAGCGCTCCGTCCGTGAGAGCGAGGAGCGATTCCGGGCGCTCGTGGACGCCACGGCCGAGATCGTATGGTCGACCAACCCCGAGGGTGTCGCGGTGCGGGACTCCCCGAGCTGGCGGGGTTTCACCGGGCAAACGGAGGAGGAATGGCTGGGCTTGGGCTCGCTCGATGTCGTCCACCCCGACGACCGGGAGCGGGCCGCCGAGACGTGGCAGACCGCCGTTTCGGAACGCCGGCCCATGGACACGGAGTTCCGCCTCTGGCACGCCCGCTCGCAGACGTGGCGGCTGACTTCCGCCCGCGCTGTCCCGCTTCGGGGCGCGGACGGCAACATCCGCGAATGGGTGGGGATGAACACCGACATCACCCAGGAACGGGAGCGGGAGCGGGAGCTCCTCGACGCGAAAGCGGCGGCCGAGCGGGCAGCGGAGGTGAAGAGTCAGTTCCTCGCCACCATGAGCCATGAGCTGCGGACGCCGCTCACGGCCGTCATCGGCATTGCCGATCTCATGGAAACCGAGGTGGTCGGCCCGATGAACCCGAAGCAGAAGAAGCACCTCCAGCGGATCAAGAGAGCCGCCTGGCACCTGGTCACCATCATCGAGGAAGTACTCACCTTCTCGCGCTCCGACGCCGGCCGAACGGAGCTCCACCGGAGCACGATCGACCTCGCCGCCATCGCACGGGAGGTCGTGGACATACTGGGGCTGGAAGCCGAAGAGAAGGGGCTCCGGCTGACAGTGCACGGAGCGGAGCGGCCGGAGTTCATCTTCGGGGATGCAGGCAAGATCCGACAGGTCGTGACGAACCTCGTTGGCAACGCCATCAAGTTCACCGATGCCGGCGAGGTCGTGGTCCGGCTGGAGCCCGGTCAGCGGGATGTCGCGCTGCATGTGACCGATACGGGGCCCGGTATAGCGCCCGACCAGCACGACGAGATCTTCGAGCCGTTCACCCAGGCCGACAACTCCACCACACGGTCCAAGGGCGGGGTCGGGCTCGGGCTCGCAGTGTCACTCCGGCTCGCGCGCCTCATGAACGGTGAGATCGAGCTCGAGAGCACGGCGGGCGAAGGCGCGACCTTCACGTTCCGTCTGCCCCGGGAGCCGGAGCCCGGCAACGGCCGGGAATAGACGACGGCCCGTCCGCACCCGTGGCATCGCTGGTGGCGTGGGGCCCCAGCCGTTAGATTCGAGCAGCCAAGTGAACGACGCCCGGTGCGCGCAATCGCCGTCCGCCGGTGCACGCCCCGGCGACCCTGGCCGTGAGCCGCGGTCCCAGCGCCCGTCCAGGGCGGCTGCCGTGCCCCGTCGCTCGACCTGGAGATCCCCCAGTCGCCAGGAGGGCGCATGACCAGTCACCTGTCGCTCGGCACCACCCCCACCTCCCGGGGACGACGCAGCCTGCGCGTCGACCCCGAGCAGTCCCCCGGATGGGTGGCCGGCTCGGAGCGTATCCCCGGTCCCGGCGAACGGGTCCACACCCACGAGGGGACCGGTGTCGTCGTCCGCATCCTCAACAAGACCGCCGACGGCGGCCGCGTCCTCGAGGTGTCCATGGACGACGGACGCAAACAGCCGTTCTTCGCCGCCACCGCGAACGTGCGTGTCCGGCCGCTGGCCTCTGGCGACCTGAGCGCTGGCGACGGAGTGGCGTCCGACCACTGATGCGGTGATCCCTACCCCTCCGCTCCGACCCGCCCGGGTCGGTGGCGGAAGCGTTGTGTTCGGCTCCACACCTTCGCAGTAGGGCTTCGGTAGCCCGCCCGATTGCGTGGTGTGGGGCGGAGCCCGTATCCGGATGCAGGATTTCCCCCACTGACAGCTGCGGTAGTGCGTGCAATCTTTTAATCGACTTCTCGATTGCAGGGGGATGCATGGACCGGCTGGACGAGATCTTCAAGGCGCTGTCCAACGAGACGCGGCTCCGCATCATGGGGCTGATCTTCCGCCATGGGCCCCTGTGCGTCTGCGAGGTGGAGCAGATCCTGGGGATCACGCAGCCGAAGGCATCGCGGCACCTTCGTTACCTGCGCGACGCGGGTGTGCTGGAGGACGAGCGTGAGGGTCTGCTGGTGAACTACGGGCTGCCCAGTCGCCCGGACGGTGACCTTTCGGCGATCCTGGTGCTGCTGCGCGGGCTGCTGTGGGACCGTCCGCTCCCGGACGCGGGGCCGCTGCTGGTCGAGATCCGGGATGCGCGAGCGGAGGGTCGGTCGGCGGAGGATGCGGTGCGGTGCAGTGGTCGGTGGAACGCGGCGGCTGCGGCGGCAGCCGGCTGAGGGGGGGCCGGGGATGCCAGGGTCGACGTCGGCGGCGGAGGGGATGGAGGAGCGTGGAGGTCGGTGGCGTCGTCTCGCCGGGTGGTGGGAGCGGCGGCGGGCTCAGGCGGGCGCCACGGACTGGGGCTCGGAGTGGAAGCCGCTGGCGTGGATCGGCGGTGTGTTCCTCCTCTTCTACTTCCTCCCGGTTGGCAACGCCCGCTTCGATGGTGCGGTCACGGAAGCGCTGGCGCTGACGAAGTGGTACGCGCGGGAGCACGTTCTGCTGTGCCTGGTTCCCGCGTTCTACATTGCCGGCGCCATCTCGGTCTTCCTGAGCCAGGAAGCGGTGCTGAAGTACCTCGGTCCGCGAGCGCCGAAGCCGGTGGCCTACGGCGTCGCTTCGGTCTCGGGGTCGCTGCTGGCGGTCTGCTCGTGCACCGTTCTGCCGCTGTTCGGCGGGATCTACGCCAACGGCGCGGGCCTCGGCCCCGCGTCCGCGTTCCTCTACGCTGGCCCGGCGATCAACGTGCTTGCGATCGTGCTCACGGCGAACGTGCTGGGCGTGGAGATCGGGATCGCCAGGGCGGCAGGCGCGGTCGTGTTCGCGCTGGTGATCGGGCTCCTCATGCACGTGATCTTCCGCCGTTCGGAGATGGAGCGGTCGGGGCAGTGGATGGCTGGCCCCGAAGCCGGGGACGCCGGGGGCCGGCCGCTGTGGCAGACCGCCACCTTCTTCGGTGCAATGGTGGCCGTTCTGGTCTTCGCCAACTGGGGTGCGCCCGAGTCCTCGCGTGGCTTCTGGTTCGCCGTGTACGCCGCGAAATGGAAGCTGACGGCCGGATCCGCGCTGGTGCTGGCGTACGCGCTGGTCCGGTGGATCGGCATGAGCGCCATCGAAGTAGTGGCGACGGCGGGCGTCACGACCGCGCTCGCGCTGCTCTTCCCGCGGGAGCCCCTCGTTCCTTTCGCGGCTGCCGCGGTGGGGCTGTCGCTGATCGGAAGCACGAGCGGGGGCGAGGCGGGCGAGTGGTTCAGCGCTTCGTGGGGCTTCGCCAAGCAGATCTTCCCGCTCCTCTTCATCGGGATCCTCGTTGCCGGGCTGCTCCTGGGCCGCCCCGGCCACGAAGGGCTGGTCCCGTCCTCGTGGGTGGCCGGAGCGGTGGGAGGCAACTCGCTGGGCGCCAACCTTTTCGCCTCCGTGGCCGGCGCGTTCATGTACTTCGCCACCCTGACCGAGGTGCCGATCCTCCAGGGGCTGATCGGCGCCGGAATGGGCAAGGGGCCGGCCCTCACCCTGCTCCTCGCCGGGCCCGCCCTCTCGCTCCCGAGCATCCTCGTGATCCGGAGCTTCATCGGGACCCGGAAGACGCTGGTGTTCTTGACGCTGACGGTGACGATGGCCACCGCAGCCGGGATGATCTACGGCGTGATCGCCTGACGCGGTCGCGGCCGGACCGACCAGGACACGAAACGGACGGAGAGCACGAGAATGAAGGTACAGATCCTCGGGACCGGCTGTCCCAAGTGCAGGGCGCTCACCGCCAACACGGAGAAGGCCATCGCAGAGCTCGGCATCAGCGCCGAGATCGAGAAGGTGGAGAAGATCAGGGACATCGCGCGCATGGGCGTGGCCATGACGCCCGCTCTGGCCGTGGATGGGCAGGTGAAGTCCGCCGGGCACCTGCTCTCGGTGGGCCAGGTCAAGAAGCTGCTGGCCGGGGACGGGGCTGCCGGATCGTAGGACGCCCACCCAGCACCGGGGTCAGGGGCCCGCGCGGCTCAGGATGCCGGCCGCACCCCCGCCCCACCCACTGCCAGGTGCTCGGCAAAATCGTCCGGCAGCTCGCTCTCCCGGATCGCGGCCGTCGCCCGCTCGAGATCGTAGTCGACACGGGCGAGCTCGACCGAAACGGCCTCCCCGTCCATCTCCACGAGCACGTAGCCCGCGCGCCAGTCCCCGTCCTTGGGACGTCCCACGGAGCCCGTGTTGACGAAGTGGATCCCGGCCACGGTCCGGTGCCACGGCTTGTGCGTGTGCCCGAACGCGACCACGTCGCCCGCTTTCGCGGCGAGCTTCTCCGCCATCTGCAGGCAGAACCGGTCGGAGCGGTCCTCCGTCCAGTAGACGGTGTTGAGAACCGGGTTGCCGTGCACCAGGATCAGCCGCGGGCCGGCCGTATGCCCGCCGAGCGGGCGGATGTCGATCCGGAACGGCAGGCTCCCTAACCAGGCCTTCGTGGCCGCCGAGACGTGCGCCCGCGTCCATGCGTAGCTCACGTGACTCAGCTCCTCCTGGCGCGGGTCCTCGTACGCGCACCCACAGTGCTCGTAGTCCGTGGCCGTGGTCGAGTCGTAGTTGCCGGCCACGCCCTGGATCCCGCGCTCGCGCAACAGCATCACCACCTCGTTCGGCCACGGCGCATACCCCACCAGGTCCCCGAGATGGTAGGTCCCCGCCAGCACGCTCCGCGCGTCAATGTCGGCCAGCACCGCTTCCAGCGCCGGCAGGTTGGCGTGGATGTCACTGATCAGCGCGTATCGCACGTCACTCCTCCATGATCGGCTTCGCCACCACGGACGCGGGCGCGGCCACGGCGGCGGGCGCGTTCTCGCCCAGCGGCTTCCGCGCCCTCACGAACGCCGACATGATCCGACCCTCCACCGCCTCCGCGACCACGTCCGCGTCCAGCCCCGCCTCCGCGAGAAACGACCGCGCGTCCGCCGGCTCGTACACCCGCGTCGGCTCCAGGCTAGGGTCCTCGAACCCCACCTCCGCGAGCAGCGCCTCGAACTCCCGCTCATCCAGCGCACCCGCGACACACCCCACCCACAGCTCCATGCTCCGCCGCACTTCCGCCGGAATCTCGCCCCGCGTCACCACGTCCGAGACCGCGAAGCGACCGCCCGGCTTCAGCACCCGGAACGCCTCCTTCAACACCTGCCGCTTGTCCGCCGACAGATTGATCACGCAGTTGCTGATGACCACGTCCACGCTCCCGTCCGGCAGCGGGATGGCCTCGATGTCGCCCTTCAGGAACTCCACGTTCCCGGCCCCCGCCTCCGCCGCGTTCCGCCGCGCCAGCGCCAGCATCTCGTCCGTCATGTCCAGCCCGAACGCCTTCCCCCCAGCACCCACCCGCTTCGCGCTCAACAGCACATCGATCCCGCCGCCACTCCCCAGGTCCAGCACCACCTCGCCTTCGTTCAGCTCCGCCAGCGCCGTGGGATTCCCGCACCCCAGCGATGCCAGCACCGCCGCCTCCGGCAGCGACGACGCCGTTACCGCGTCGTACAGGTCCCGCGTGATCGGATCCGCGAAGCCACCATCCCCCTGCGTGTCCCCGCACCCGCACGACGTCCCGCAACACGTCCCCTTCTCCCCCGTCACCACCCGCAGCGCCGCCTCCCCGTACTTCTGCCGCACCACCGCCTTCACGTTCTCGCTCATGGGCCACTCCGCATCAACAGAAATTGATGTTATCCACCAAAAAAATTCGCCCTCCCCCATCACCCGCAGCAGTCACCCGAACGGCGCACCGGCAGCCATCCGGCCGCTGGCTTCACCTCGCCCAGGAACGAGCGCATCTCCTCCAGCGCGTCCGGCACCAGCGAGTAGTACACCCAGCGGCCGTCGCGCCGGTCCGACACCACTCCGGCGTCCTTGAGCTTCTTCAGATGGAACGACAGCCGGGACTGCGCCGCGTCCAGCTCCTCCTGAAGCTCGCACACGCACCGCTCCCCACCCGCAAGCAGCTGGACCAGGCGGAATCGCGTCTCTTCGGCCACGGCCTGGAACCGCTGGAGCAGCGCGTCGTCCGGGAGGATCTCGTTCGGCATGGCCGGATAATGCATCAACGATCATCGATATGTCAAGCCCCCGGTCGGCGCCACGCCCACCGCGTCCGCTCGCAGGCCGGCCGGTGGAGCAGGTCATCGGCGGGGCGTCCGGGTCAGCCGTGGGCCTGGCAGTGGCAGCCCGTGCCCTCCGGGTCCCTACGGGCCAAGTAGCGCGGCCGGGATCACACCGACTCCGTCCGCGCGGCGATAGGCCGCCGGACCGGTAGTCACGACCACCGCGTCCAGGAGATCGCGGCCCATGCGATCGCGGAGCCACAGGAGGTGTTTGACGTCATCGTCGGAAACCGTGCGGGCGAGCGTCACCTCCATCGCCAGCGCCCGCCCGTCCGCGCGCTCAATGATCAGGTCCACTTCGTGGCGCCCGCCCTTGGTCCGCAGGTGCCTGACGTGCGCCTCCGCCGCATGGGCGTAGACCCGCACCGAAAGCGTCACCAGCGACTCGAAAAGGTGACCGAGCAGGGTCCCGTCGCGAGGGATGATGGCCGCGCCCTCTCCACCCTCGATCAGTGTGTCCACTCCAACCCCGAGCAGGCGGGCGGCCAACGCAGGATCCGCCAGTTGATGCTTCTCCGGCCGGGCCAACCGGGAAAAATAGCTCCGGGACGGCACCCACGCAGGCACAGGGTCCAGGAGCCAGAGGCGCTGGAGCACGTCTCGATAGTGAATGACCGTGGTTCGTGCCGGTTTCTCGGCTTCGCCGGGAGTCGCGGCATCCCGGATCGATTCCAGGGTCGCGGTGGTCGAGGCGGCGGCCGCGTACGCCGTCATCCATCGACGCAGCGTATCCGGCCGGCGTACCGTCTGTCCGACCTCCTCGAAATCGCGATCGACCACTCGGTCGAGGTAGCTATCCAGCTGCGCCCTTCGAGCGCGATCGGGAAGGGATCGGATGGCGGGAAAACCGGACCCCACGATCTCCTCCGCATAATCGCTCAGACCCATCGAGGTCTCCCCCCTGAGCGGCGACGCCCCTCCACCCAACAGCTCCCGCAATGGAATGGACGGCGGGCCCAGTCCGCGCTCGATAAGGCTCATCGGACGCAGCCGCAGTCGCACAATTCGACCCGCACCCGAATGCGTCGCCGGCGACTCCGGCGCCGCCGAACCAGTGAGCAGAAACCGTCCGGGTACCGGGTCCGCATCCACCGCCCGGCGCACCGCGTCCCACACCTCCGGCACCCGCTGCCACTCGTCCAGCAGCACTGGTGGATCGCCAGAGACGGCCCTGACCGGATCGGCCCGCGCAAGAGCCGCCTGGGCCGGATCGTCGAGACGCCGTACGGTCGCCGCCCGCTGAAGCGCCGTCTCGGTCTTCCCGACTGCCTTCGGCCCTTCAATCGTGAGCGCCGGGAGCCCCGTCAGGAGCTCATCCAGCTCGTCATCGATGACCCTTCGCGTGTACGGCATGCGCCCCCCGTGGTCGAGTCCAGGATTTCCCAAGCTACATCTGGACCGCCCATTACGCTGCGTTTGGACCCATCTGTACACTACAGCCGGTCCATCCACCCGCCGCGGGGGCTGCCGTCTCCTTGGAACCACCAGAACGCTGGAGGATGTGGCCGGGACCGGACCGCCAGAGGTAGCGGTCCGCGAAGGACCCGAGGCCCTGGAACGCCCTGCCTGGAAAGTGGCTTCGTTCCGCGAAATCCTGCGCGAACGCCCGCGGATGTCCCAGAGAGCCAGAAGCGACGCAATACGCCCCAGCGGCGTAAGCCCCTGGGGCGCAACAACTTCCGAAAACCTATGGTCGCGGTAGGACTCGAACCTACGACCTCACGGATGTGAACCGTGCGCTCTAACCAACTGAGCTACGCGACCGCAGGGAGCGTAGCGAAGTCTCGTCGCGCGAAGCGTGGCGAGAACTACCTCTCCCGCGCCAACCGTCCTTCTGCGGGCTTCTCGTCGCGCGAAGCGTGGCGAGAACTACCTCTCCCGCACCAACCGTCCTTCTGCGGGCTTCTCGTCGCGCGAAGCGTGGCGAGAACTACCTCTCCCGCGCCAGCACTCCTGATACCCCCACGGGGAATCGAACCCCGGTCTTCTGGCTGAGAACCAGATATCCTAGGCCACTAGACGATGGGGGCAAGGCAGCCCGAAGTATAATGGGGTGGCGGGGCAGGTCAACCCCTCGATGGAAGGCGCTCCGACGCCACCGCGGCTGGCTCAGCCGTCCAGCCGATCGATCACCGCCCAGGCCAGGAGCGGAATCATGATCTCGTGGTGCCCCGTGATCTGGTAGCCTTTTCCGCCGCCCGTTCGCGTGGGGCGCTCGACCACGTTCACGCGGGGCCGGTACTGGCGGATCATGTCGAGATCCACGGCCGTGAACGCCCGCGGCCTGCCCTCGTTCACGTTGCGGCAGACGGTCAGCGCTTTCAGGAAGACTTCAGGCATCACCACCGCCGAGCCGAGGTTCAGGACCACTCCGCCGTCGAGATCCGCAAGCGACGCCGCCAGGCGGCGGAAGTCTCTGTGGCTGGTGTCGCCGATAGCGGCGCCATCGGCGGCCGGGTGCTGGTGTATGATCTCCGCGCCGAGCGCCGCGTGGACCGTGTATGCGACGCCCGCCCGGTGGGCAGCCAGCAGCAGGGAGCGATCGCCGTGCGCCAGCTCATCCGCGGCCGCCCGCGCCTCCAGCGCGCGCCCGAGCGCCTCGCCGAGTCCCCACCCCTCCATGGCGCCGCGGCGGATGGCGTCGTTCATCTCCCGACCGGTCTCTTCCGCCATCCCGAAGGTGCCGTCGCGGAGCCCGGCCTCCACGTCCTCGCTGGTCCCGCCCCAGCGCGCCATCTCGTAATCGTGGATCACGGCCGACCCGTTGCTGGCCAGGTGCGAGATCACGCCCCGCCGGACCAGCTCGATGAGGAGCGGGCCGACGCCAGTCTTCACCACGTGGCCGCCCATCATGCAGATCACCGGGCGTTCGCGGCGCGCGGCCTCGACAATGGCGTCCACCACGGCCAGGAAGCTGCGGGCTTCGAGGATGTCCGGGAGGGAGGCAAGGAAGGCGGAGAAGGACCGATCGTCGCCCGGGACGCGGGCGAAGTCGTCGGCGCGGACCTTGTTCGGCCGATCACCCACCGCGACGGTGCGTACGCGCGAAAGGTCGATCTCGTCGTACTGGCTCATCGCGTTGTCTCTCCGGGCTCCGGTCGCGACGCCCGCCTCAACGCGGCGCGGGCGTATAGCTGGTGAGCGTGAGCCCGAGCCGCCCGATCACGGGCACCTTGGACGTCATCTTCACCAGGATCCGCCGCCAGTCATCGGTGAAATAGACCTCGGCCTGGCCTCCTTCCCCGAACAGCCCCTTCGTGCGGATGATCGGCTGCACGACGACCACCGGGATCTTGCTCCCGTTCAGGCCGTCCATCTGTTCGCGGCGGAGCACCTTGAGCCTCACGGGGTTCCCCGATTCCTTGTAGTACCGGTGGAACGTATAGGTGTCCCCCACCTCCAGCGGGAGAGTCCGGACGAAGTAGAGGAAGGAGACCTCGTCCAGCGGTTGCGCGCTGGCCAGCGTATCCACGGATCCGGTGGAGCGCCGGACATAGATCATGCGCTCCGGATAGACGTCGTACCACCGTTCGGTCTCGTAATTGACCTCGTCCTGGTCCTTGTGAATGCGACGAGTGAACAGCCCGTCCACGTCCACCCAGGACTCCAGCAGGTCGTCCACGCCCGCGAACGCCACCTTGCCCTTCACCGTGAACCGGAGGTGATACGTGGGATGGCCGTCCACCAGCTCCGTCCCCACCACTTCCATGGTGCCCTTGCCCACGTTCCCGAAGAGACCGAGCGACACCGCGTACTCCCCCCGCTCACCGGGACCGAAGGGCATCACGGTCGTGGCGGCGGCCGTCTGCGCCTCCGCGCCGCCGGCCAGCCCGAGAGCGAGCGTCAGCGCCGCGGCCAGCATGCGCGCTCGCGTCACGCCGACTCCCGCGTAGGCTTGCGGCCCGACTCGCCCGCCCCGCCCGACGGACCGGGCGCGTCCCGCGCCGCGATGCTGCCCACGGCGGCATCCCCGGCGGCCTCCGCCGGTGCAGGCGGCGCGGCGCCGCGGCCGGAGCGGAACAGGTGGGCGAGCTCGGCGGACGCCCGCCGCGCATCGAAGCGGCTGGTCCGCTGCCGGCGCACCGGGTGCACGCGTATGTCCACGGCCTCGGTGCGCCGGGCGTGTGGCACCACGCGGCCGAGCAGCTCCGCGCTGGCGGCCCAGACGTCGCCCGTGGCCAGCGGCCGGTCGCCTTCCGCCTCGATGGCCTTGCGGAGGACGATCACGCGATACGCGCGGAACCCCGAGAAGAGGTCCGCCTCGCCGTTCCCGCCGCGCAGGCGACGGAGCAGGTAGCTCCACAGCCGTCGCGACCAGCGCACCAGTCGCGGCATCCCCTTCGGGGCGGGCTGCAGCCGTCCGGTGACCACATCGGCACCGCCCTCGATCCGCTTCACCAGCGTGGCCACGTCTTCCGGCTCGTCCGTGAAGTCGGCCTGGAGCGTCACCACCACGTCCCGCTTCGGGTAGGTCGAGCGTGCGACGGCCTCGCGCAGGAGCGCGTCCAGCGAAGCCGCGTAGCCTTCCCTGCGCTCGTGGCGGCGGACGTGGACAGGCATGATCCGGGCGTACGGCTCGATCACGTCGCCGGTCCCATCAGTGGAGGCGTCGTCCACCACCAGCACCTGGTAGTCCCGGTCGAAGTCCGACATCACCTGTCGGATCTTCCACAGGACCACGCCGATGGTCCGCTCCTCGTTGTAGGCCGGTATGCAGATATAGACCAAGAGACCGCTTCCAGAGCCAGGATTCCGTTCAACCCACGGCGTTATACCTGCCTGCCGTGGGCCCGTTCCGCGGGCGGCGCCGTCTTCCACCGCCGGTGGTGCCAGAAATACTGCTCCGGCGCGCCCCGTACCGCGGCCTCGAGCGCGGCCACGTGCGCGGCCGTGAGCGCCACCACTTCCGCCTCCGGGTCATCGAAGGGAGGACGGGGGATCTTCCGCAGCCGGACGTCGTAGCGTCCGTCGGGGAGGCGCCGCGCCGTGCCAATGAATACGGGCGCTCCGGAGCGCTGCGCCAGTACCGCCGGGCCTCTGAACGTGGACGCCGGGCGGCCCATGAAGGGGACGAACACGCCAGCCGCGCGCGCGTCCTGATCCGCGACCAGGGCCAGCACGCGTCCTTCCCGCAGCGTTCGCAGCGACTTCCGGGTGGCTTCCCAGCGCTCGATCACCCGCATGCCGAGCCGCTCCCTCGCCGCGTTGATGAGCCGGTCGAACAGCGGGTTTGACTGACGGCGCGCCACCACGTCCAGCGGGATGCCGCGCGCGGCAACGGCCGCGCCGCCGATCTCCCAGTTGCCGAAATGCCCGGCGACCACGATCGCACCCGTGCCCGCCTCCACGGCCTGGCGCATCGCCTCGATTCCGTCGTCCACGTCCGTGAGCGCCAGGACTTCGTCCCGGCTCAGTCGGGATGCCCGCAGCAGCGCGAGTCCCTCCCGGGCCACGTGGCCGTACGCCGCCGCCGCGGTGCGGTGCAGCCACGCCGCGTCCCGCTCCGGGAACGCCCGCCGGAGCTGCTCATCCACCACGGCCGCGCGTATCCCGAGCGGCCGGTAGGCGAAGCGGCCGAGGCGCGTCACCGCCCACTCCATTGCCCGCCGACCCAGGACCCGGTCGAGCCAGCGCGCCAGGAGGACCAGCGCGTATTCGATGCGGTGCTGCAGCGACCGCCGGAACCGTCGCGCGCCGCCCCGCTCAGGCATCGGTCCGTGGAGCGTCATCGGAGCGACCGCGGCCGGTACGGGCGGCGGGAAAGCGCTCCACGGCCAGCGCGACCCGCTCCAGCACCTGGTCCGCCGTGATCCGCTCCATCCGCCCGAGCTTCGGCTCGGCGTTCGAAGCGTCGGGCGCTTCCCCCGGCTCCGTGTATGCGTCCACCCACAGCTCCTGGTAGCGTCGATACGGTCCGACCCGCCACGGGTTGGTATGGCCGTACAGCCCGACGACGGGCACGTCCATGGCCCGGGCAAGGTGCACGGGACCCGTGTCCGGCGCCACCACCAGTGCGCTCCCGTGCAGGATCCAGATCAGACGCCGGATGCCGTCGCCCAGCTCGACCGCAGGCCGCGCGGAGGTCCGGCGCACGATCTCCGCCGTGAGATCCCGCTCTCGCTTCGACGGCCCGCCCACGATCACCGGCGCGAAGCCGAAGTCACGCTCCAGCGAATCCAGCACGTGAGCGTACCGCTCCGGGAACCAGTCCTTCTTCGGGTTGGCCGATGCGGGCACCACCGCGGCCACGGGGCGGTCGAAGCGGTGGAAGAAAGCCGCCTGCCGCTCCCGCTCCTCCGATGTCGGCCCGAGCCGCCATGCCAGCGGCTCGGCCGGCGCGTCGAACGGTTCGAGGAACTCCAGGAACATGTCCTGGGTGTGCGCCCGCGGCCTGGGCGGGAGGTGGCGATTGGCGAACAACCATACCCCGTCGGCCGCGCGCCGCCGGTCGAATCCCAGCCGCAGCGGCGCGCCCGAAAGCACGGTGGGGAAGACGCTCTTGAAGTAGATGTTGAAATTGAGAGTGGCATCGAACCGCAGCGGCCGGAGCTCACCCGCCAGCCGGGCCACGCCACGCACACCCTCCTTCTTGTGGAAGACCACCACGCGGTCCACGGCCGGATGCGCCTCGAGCACCGGCGCGGCCACCGGCTCCACCACCCACGTGATGCGGCGCTCCGGCATGGCGCGCTTGAGCGCGTCCACCACCGGGAGCCCGTGGACGACGTCGCCCAGCCCCGTGAGCAGCACCATGCAGATCTCGCGCGCGTCCGCCAGCTCGCTCACCCCGCCACTCCACTCCCCAGGAGCACCCGTTCCGTCTCCTCCACCGTCCGCTCCGGCGAAAACCACTCGGACACGCGGTACGCCAGCTCCCGCCTCATGGCTGCCGCCGTGGCGGCGTCGGCGCCGAGTGCCGAGCCGAGCGCCGCGGCCATGGCATCCGCGTCGTCCGGAGGAACGATCCAGCCTCCCTGGTTCCTCCCAGCCACGGGGCCAAGCGCATCCATCACGCCGCTCACGTCCGTGGCCACCACCAGGCACCCCGCCGCCATGGCCTCGAGCATCACGTTGGCCATCCCCTCGCGGCGGCTGGCCAGCACGAAGAGGTCTGCCCCGGCCAGCACCTCCTCCACGTCCGTCCGGAACCCGAGCCAGTGCACCCGCTCCGCCACCCCCAGCGCGGCACCCAGCGCCCGCAGCTCCGCGGCCGCCGGCCCGGTTCCGGCCACGGCCAGGTGCGCGGAGCCACCGCCCGCGCGTGCAAACGCGCGAAGCAGGATGTCGAATCCCTTCCGCTCCTCCAGCCGCCCCACCCCCACCACCAGCCTCGCCCCCGCCTCGAGGCCGAGCTCCTCCCGGATGGCGCCGGCTGCCGAGCCCGCCTGGCGGATCCCGTTCAGCACCACGTGCACCTCCCCGGCCGGGAACCACGGCGCCGATGCCAGCCAGGTCTCGCGGATCGCCCGTGAATTCACGATCAACGCATCGATGTAGTGGCGGAACGCGTGGATGTACTTCCAGCGGCGAGGCAGCGCGCGCTCGATCCCGAGCCGCTCCACGATCCGCGGCACCCCGGCGCGCCGGGCCGCCCATCCGCCCCAGAAAGAGCGCTTGAACGCGGAGAGAAGGAGCGCATCGGGCCGCTCGAGGCGGAGCATGCGGGCGAAGCCGAGCGCGTGGAACAGATCGGCGTCGCCGGACGGGCGGGCATGGGTGACGCGCAGCCCCGCGGCCCGCGCCCGCTCCGCCACCGCACCTCCCCGGTGGCAGGACACGAGCACGTCGTGACCGCGGTCGGCCAGACCCTCGCCCACCATCATCAGCCACTTCTCGTTCCCGCCCCAGGCGCGGCTGTCACTCTGGACCACCAGCTTCATCGATGGGCCCTCACCCCGCGGGCACGCAGCGGAGATCCCGCTCCGGCCCGTCCATCCGGTCCATCAATTCTCCAGCCCGAGAAGAACGCGCTCCCATGCGTCCAGCATCCGCTCCTCCGAGAAGCGCTCCCGCGAAACCCGCAGCGCCGCCGCCCGCATGGCACGCATCCGCCCGGGCGATCCGAGCAGCGACGCGAGCGAACGGCCGATCGCGGCGGGATCGCTCCCCACGATCAGCCCCGGCGACGCGCCATCGGGCAGCGGCGCCAGCGCTTCGGCCGCTCCACTCACGTCGGTGCTCACCACAGGAAGCCCGGCCGCCATGGCTTCCAGCATGGCATTGCTCATCCCCTCCCGCTCCGATGTGAGCACGAACACATCCATGGCGTCCAGTGCGGGCGCCACATCGGCGAAGTGCCCGGGCAGGTGAAGCCGGCCCGCCACCCCCTCCGCCGCGGCCAGGGCCAGCAGCGCGTCCCGCTCCTCGCCCTCGCCCACGATCAGCGCGTGCGTGTCCGGGAGCATCGCCAGCGCTCTGACCAGGCGGTCGTAGCGCTTCTGCACGGCCAGGCGCCCCACCGACCCCACCACGCGCGCGGCAACCGGAATACCGAGCGCGTCCCGGAGCGCGCTTCCGCCCCGGGCGTCGGGCCTCGGGACGCCGGTGTGGATGGTGACAGCCCGGCCGCGGAAGGGGGGCATCGTCGCCAGGAACCGCTGCCGCGTGGCCTCGGCGTTGAACACCACGGCGTCCACCCAGCGCCCGAAGACGAAGCGGTACTTTGCGTTGCGGGGCACGTCGGTCTCCAGCCCGACGCGGGCCACCACCCGCGGCACGCCCGCCAGCGCCGCCGCCAGCGTGACCAGCCAGATCTTCCGGAACGTTCCGACCACGAGGACGTCCGGGCGCTGGCGCCGGAGCTCAATGGCGAAGCGGAGAGCGTCGTGGACGGCGATGTCGCCACCCAGCCGGTAGCGGCGAGACGGGGTCCCGAGCTCCGCGGCCTCGCTCATCACGCGGGGGTGGTTGCAGTAGAGGAGGACATCGTGACCCCGGCCGCGCAGGCCGGCGAGCAGCCGGGCGAGGGCGATCTCGGCGCCACCCAGGACCGGGGCGCCATTGTGGGCGGTGATCCGGAGCACCCGGGCGGGGGCGGTCGGTGGCGCGGCGACATCCATGACCGGTGGCATGTCAGGTGGGCAGTGGCCGGAGCGGGGTGTCGCTGGCGAACTGGAGCTCGTAGAGGCGACGGTACAGCCCGTCCCGCGCCAGGAGCTGATCGTGCGTCCCCTGGTCCTCCACGCGTCCGTTCTGCAGGACGACGATGCGGTCCGCCCTCCGGACAGTGGAGAGCCGATGCGCGATCACCAGCACGGTGCGATCCGTCATGAGCCGCTCGATGGCATCCTGGACCAGCACTTCGCTTTCGGTGTCCAGTGCGCTGGTCGCCTCATCCAGGATCAGGATCGGCGCGTTCCGCAGCAGCGCACGGGCAATGGCCACGCGCTGCCGCTGCCCGCCGGACAGCCGGGTCCCGCGCTCCCCCAGCACCGTGTCGTAGCCGTCGGGCAGCTCCATGATGAAGTGGTGGGCGTTCGCCGCCTGCGCCGCAGACTCCAGTTCTTCCTGCGTCACGTCCAGGCGGCCGTACGCGATGTTCGCCCGCACGGTGTCGTGGAAGAGCACCGTCTCCTGGGTCACGATGCCCATGAGGGAGCGGAGGTCCCGCACCCGCAGCTCGCGCAGGTCGCGGCCGTCCAGGCTCAGCCGCCCGGCAGTGGGGTCGTAGAAGCGGGGCACCAGGTTGGCCACCGTGGTCTTCCCCGCCCCGCTCGGCCCTACCAGCGCCACCACCTGGCCGCGGCCGATCTCGATGTCCACACCACGCAGCACCGGTTGCTCCGCTTCGTACTGGAACGACACGCCCTCCAGCCGGAGCGCGTCCTCGATCCCGGTCACCGGCAACGCACCCGGGCGGTCCTCGATCTCCGCTTTCGCGTCCAGCAGCTCGAAGCCGCGCTCCGCCGCGGCCAGCCCCGGCTGTACCACCGACGGCAGCTTCCCCAGCCACTTCACCGGCGGCAGGATGCGCGCGGCCATGACCGTGAACGCCAGGAACGCATCCGGCTGGAGCGTGCCGCGCACCAGCACCAGTCGGCTGCCGTACCAGAGCACGGCCAGCAGCGCGGACGCCACGATCATCTCGTTCGCCGACGGGAAAACCTGGCGCCACCGCTCGTTCCGCACCGCCGCCTTGTACTGGCGCCGCGTCAGCTCACGAAAGCGTGCCGACTCGTACGCCTCCGCCCCCGTCGCCTTGACCAGCCGGATCCCGCCCACCGTCTCCTGGATGTGCGACGACACTTCCCCCACCGCGTTCCAGACTTTCAGCACGCCCTTCCAGATCCGGTCCCGGAACTTGTTCCACAGCCCCACCATGAGCGGCAGGGCCACGGCGGTGAGCAGCGTCAGCTTCCACGAGAACGCGATCAGGAAGCCCAGGAACACCAGGGTCTGGATGGCGTTGGACAGCCCCTGCGCCAGGTTCCGCGTCACCAGCGTGCGCAGCTGGTCGACGTCGTTGGTGATCCGCGAGATGATCTGCCCCGACTTCGTCCTGAGGAAGAAGCCCAGGTCCATCGACATCAGGTGCTCGTAGATCTGGTTGCGCAGGTCCCGCGTCACCCGCTGCTCGATGACGGCCACCGTGTAGGACTGGATGTAGAGCGCGATGTTCTTGAACAGGAACGCCGCAAACAGTAGCAGCAGCACGTTGCGCAGCCCCGCCATGGGGTCGCCCGTGGGGATCAGCCCGCCCACCACCACGTGCAGCAGGTCGAAAATCCGGCCGTGGCGCCCCGCGAACAGCGACACGCCCCCGCCCACTCCATCCCCGAACAGCATGTTCAGGAACGGGATCAGCATCACCATGCTGAACGCGTCCAGCGCGCTGAACACCACCATGGCGACCACGCTGACCACGAACAGCCCCACGTAGGGCCGCAGGTAGCCGAGGATTCTCAGGTACAGGCGCAATTCAGCGTTCCGCGTTGCAGCAATGGAGGATGCGGCGCTCCCGCCGCCTCACAGACCGCATTGTACCGCGCAGCCGGGCGGGGGGTCCAGTCCCTGGCGCCCGGGCGCGGACGATCGACCACGGTCGGCGAGCCGGAGGCCGCCGGCCGCGTCACCGCGGCGTCAGGGTGGTCACGGGCAGGATCATCTCCTCGGGCGTGGCGCCGCCGTGCAGGAAGGAGTTGCGGTAGCGCGCCTGGTATTCACGGAGCTTTGTGGGATAAACGAAGAAGTAGTCCTCGAGCGCGATCAGGTAGTTCGTGGCCAGGCGGCCGGGCGGGAGCCGGAGCAAGCTCTCGTCGTTCACGGCCATCACCGCCTCCGCCTCCTCCGCGCGCAGGTCCTGGCCGAACTTGTACCGGAGATTGGCCGTCGCATCCCGGCGCGCGTAAACGGTCACCGGCCGCTCGCACAGGATGGAGCCGTGATCGGACGTCAGCACCACCTCCACGCCCTCGGCGGCCGCATCGCGCAGGATCCGGAGCGCGGCGGAGCGCTCGAACCACTGCCGTGTGAGCGCGCGCAGTCCGCGAACGTCCCGGGCCACTTCCATGAGCAGCGAGGACTCGCTCCGCCCGTGCGTGAGGAGATCCACGAAGTTGAACACGAGGCTCACCACGGAGCCGTTCCGGATCGCGTTCCTGACCCTCGCCGCCAGCTCGTCCGCCTGCTCGTCCGTGAACACCTTCTCGTAATGGACGGGCAGGCTCTTACCCTTGAGCTCCGCGAGGTGCTCCCTGAACAGCTCGTCCTCGAACGCGTTCAGGCTCCCTTCGTCCGTTCCCCACCAGTCCGGCCGGGCGCGCGCGATCTCGTCCGGGTAGCGCCCGCTGAACAGCGCGTTGCGGGCGTACGGGGTGGCCGTGGGGAGGATGCTGAAATACAGCTCCTCCTCCATGTCGAAGGAACCGGCCAGCAACGGCCGCAGTCCGCGCCACTGATCGAGGCGGAGGCAGTCGATGATGACGAACAGCATCGCCCCCTTCCCCACGCGCGGCGCCACCCAGCGCCGCACCACGTCCGTGCTCAACGGCGGCCGCTCCGTCGCGTCGGAGCGGAGCCAGTCCGGATAGGCGTCGCGGATGTACACGCCGAACTTCCGCCTCAGCTCCGTCTTGAGCGACCGGACCGAGTCGAGCAGCCCCGCCTCGCCCGCTTCCTCCAGCCGGAGGTCCCAGTCCACCAGCTCGGAGTAGATCTCGAGGTAGTCCCGCCACTCCGAGGCGCGATCCTTCGCCCGGGAGAGGCCGATGAAGCGCGCCGCGAAATCCTGCGCGGCCTGCTGCTGGCGCAGCTGTGACCCTTCCAGAAGACGGGTCACCACCGACAGCACCTGCCGCGGCGATGCCGGCTTCACCAGGTAGTCGTCCACCTGCCGGCCGATCGCCTCCTCCAGCGTCCGGTCCTCCTCCGACTTCGTCACCATGACGATCCGCGCGTGCGGCTCCTGGCGACGGATCAGCGAGAGCACTTCCAGCCCGCTCCGCCCCGGCATCTGCTGGTCCAGCAGCACCAGGTCGTACGGTCCGCGCCGCAGGAGCTCCAGGGCGTCGTCGCCATTCGTGGTGGTGTCCACGCTGTAGCCGCGCTGGCGCAGGAAGAGAAGGTGCGGCTCGAGCAGCTCGACCTCGTCGTCGACCCAGAGGATTCGCTTTTCCGTCGCCATGGCTCGGGGGGTGCAGGGCTGCAGAGGGGGGCGGGTGCCGCCAATCTACGTCACGGCGCCGGTCGGTGCGATGCGGGCGTCAGCCGGCTCCCGCCCGCAGCCCGCGCTCGACGGCGGCCAGCACGTCGTCCACCCGCACCCGCGCCATCCCGTCCGGCCGATACTCCATGCTCGGAGGATAGTCCTCGCCCGGGTAGCGCGCGTACCCATCCACGACCAGGTCCTGGAAGCTGACGATATGGACCGTAGCGCTTCGGGTTGGTATAGCCGTAGAGCCCCACCACGGGCGTGTCGAGCGCGCGCGCGAGGTGGAGCGGCCCGGTGTCGGGGCTGACGACGAGAGGCAGTCCGTCCAGGAGCCAGGCCAGGCGGCGCAGGTCGTCTCCCAGCGCGTCCACCACCGTGGCGCTGGTGCGCGCCAGGATCTCGTCCGCCATGCGACGCTCCACGGCCGACGGTCCGCCCACGATCACCGGCCGCAGCCCGAAGTCCTGCTCCAGCGCGTCCATCAGCCGGGCGTAGCGCTCGGGCGCCCAGTTCTTCTCCGGCTTGCTCGTCCCCACCACGATGCCGCAGCCGGGCCGGTCCAGGCCCTCCAGGAACGCCCGCTGCGCCAGCCGCTCCTCGTCGCGGATCGGGATCCGCCATTCCACGGGGAACGGGTCGACACCCATGTGCTCCAGGAACTCGAAATACTGGTCCTGCACGTGCTGGACGGGGTGCGGCCGGATGCGCTCGCTGGTGACCAGCCAGTTCAGGTCCCGGGCGCGCGCCCGGTCGAAGCCGACCTTGCGGTCCGCCTTCGCCAGCGCCACCAGCAGGCCGGCCTTGGCGTAGACCTGGAGCGCCAGCAGGATATCGAAGCGGGTCTCCCGCAGCCTGGCCGCCGTATCGGCGAATGACCGCCACGCGCCCACGCCTCGGCGGCGGTGGAACACCACCAGCCGGTCCACGGCCGGGTGGTCCCGAACCAGGAGGAAGGGGACGGGCTGCACCACCCAGGTGATCCGTGTCTCCGGCCATTTCCGCTTCAGCGCGTTCACCACCGGCAGCACGTGCACGGCATCGCCCAGCGCGCTGAGCATGACGATGCAGATCTCCGCCGGGGCGGCCGTGTTCGTGGGGGTCATGGCGCCGGGAAGCTCCGGCCGCGGGCTCGCGAAGTCAACCGCAGCCCCCGGATGGGCGGACCTCGCCCGGTGTCGCCCGCACGGCCACCTCAGCCCGTCGCCTTCCTGACCTTCACTCGCTGCGCAGCGCCGCCGCCGGATCCACGGCCGCGGCACGCATCGCCGGGATCCAGCTGGCCGCCGCGGCGGCCCCGATCAGCAGCGCGGCCACGGCCACGTAGGTGAGCGGGTCCGTGGCGCTGACGCCGTAGAGCATGCTGGCCAGCAGGCGACTGGCGGCGAGCGAACCGACCACGCCGAGCCCGACGCCCACGCCCGCCAGCATCAGCCCCTGGCCCAGGACCATTCCGCGCACGGCAGACCCCGCCGCGCCCAGCGCGATGCGGACGCCGATTTCCCGGGTCCGCTGGCTCACCACGTAGGAGACCACGCCGTAGATCCCGATGACGCCCAGCAGCAGCGCCACCAGCGAGGCGGCGCCGAGCACCACCATGGTGAACGAAGTCCGCGACGCCGAGCGTGCCACCACGGTCTCGAACGGCCGCGCGTCGGCCAGCGGGATGCGGGCGTTGAGCTCGCGGACCTCACGCCGCAGCACGGGCAGGAAGCGCGCGGGATCACCCGCCACCCGGATCACGAGGTCGCGCGACCGGACCGCCCCGGGCTGTCCGGGCTCCCCGACCATGGTGGGGTAGTAGACCATCTCTTCCGGATCGTCGGAAAGACTCCGGTTCCGCACGTTCCCCACCACCCCCACCACCTGCCACCACTCGCCGCCGCCGGGGCGCAGCCGCTTCCCCAGCGCGCTGCCATCCGGCCACCAGCGCTGCGCGAACGCCTGGCTGACCACCACGGCCCGGTAGCCGTTGCCCGCGTCCCCGTCCTCGAGCGTCCGACCCTCCACCACCGGCACGCCCATCGCTTCGAAGTAGCCGGGATCCACCCACGCCCCGTGCGCGAGCGGCGGGAGGCCATTGGAGGCCATCGGCTGATCCTCGATGTCGTGCGCGAAGAAGCTCACGTTCCCCGTGAGCGGCGCCGCGCTGATCGCCCCCACCCCGAGCACGCCCGGCTGGCTCCGGAGCCGCGATTCCAGGGTGCGGTAGTAGTCGCCCACGACCGTTGCCTCCGGGATCTCGCCCGGCGGCACCGAAAGCCGCGCCGTGAGCACGCCCTCCGCCTGGAACCCGGGGTCCGCGGCGAGCAGCGCAACCATGCTGCGCACCATCAGCCCCGACCCGATCAGCAGGACCAGCGCGAGCGCCACCTGGATCACCACGAGCGCGTTCCGCACGCGGTGCCGTTCGCGGCCTGCCGTGCCGCCGTGGGCGCCGCCTTCCTTCAGCCGCCCCGACAGGTCGCTACGGGCGTAGCGGAGGGCCGGCACGGGGCCGAACAGCAGCGCCGCCAGCAGCGATGCCGCCGCCGCGAACGCCAGCACCCGCAGGTCAACGCCCACTTCCGCCGTGCGCGGCAGATCCGCGCTCGCCATCCGGAGCCCCGCCCCCACCGCCACCGTGGCCAGTCCCGCGCCGAGCGCGCCTCCGATCCCCGCCAGCACCAGGCTCTCGGCGAGGAACGGCCGCAACACCTGCCACGACCCGGCACCGATCGCCCGCCGGAGCGCCAGCTCCCGCTGCCGCCCCTCCGCACGCACAAGCAGCAGGTTGGCCACGTTGGCGCACGCGATCAGGAGCACGAAGCCCACCATCCCCAGCAGCGTCCACAGCGTCCGCCCGATGTCGCCGACCACCGACGCCTTCAGCGGCCGGGGGACGGCCTTGAGCTGCACTTCCCGCAGGAAGCCCAGCACGGGCCCGGCGTCCGGCCGCAGCTCCGGCAGCTGCTCGATCAGACCGCCCAGCTCCGAGCGCACGGCCTCCGGCGTCGCCCCGTCCGCCATCCTGCCCACACCGCCGAGCCCGAACGCGCCCAGCGGCGCCGTCACCGGGTCCATCTCCATGGGGATCCAGAGCCGCACCTCCGCCGCCGGGAAATGGAAGCCGGCCGGCATCACGCCCACCACACGGCGCGACACCCCGTCCACATCGACCGTTCGCCCGACCGTGGCCGGGTCCTCTCCGAACCGGCTCCGCCACAGCGCACGGCTCAGCACCATCACCGGCTCGGCGCCCGGCTCGCCATCCGTCGTCAGCAGCGGGCGCCCCATGAGCGGCGCCACCCGCAGCACGTCGAACAGCGACGGTGTCACCGCCTGCCCGTCCACCCGCTCCGCCTCGCCCCCATCGCCCACGAGGTTCACCACCACGTCCCGGTACACCGCCACCGACGACAGCGTGCGCGCATGGTCCCGGTACAGGAAATAGAGCCCCGGCGAGATCGGGAGCTGGTCCTCGCCGCCCCGTCCCTCGTGGTCCAGCGACACCAGCCGGTCCGCGGCCGGGTACGGCAGCGGCCGCAGCAGCACGCCGTCCACCAGCGTGAACACGGCCGTGCTCGCGCCGATCCCCAGTGCCAGCGTGAGGATCGCGGCCAGCGCAAAGCCGGGGCTCCGGGCCAGGCCGCGCCAGGCGAAGCGGAAGTCCTTCCACATTGAATGCACCTCGGGATGAAGAATGCCGGCGGACGGTGCACCGTTGGATGCATCATCCCGCTCGAGGGTTGCCGACGATCCCGACCCGGGGCAGCTCCGGTCGCCCCCGAGCCTCAGCCTCCGTAGCCCGCCTCGAACGCGGAACGCGCACCCGCCGGCAGCGAGCGCCCGGTCCGTCGCTCCCACTTCCGGGCGGAGCGCCAGAACCGGTCGATCATGCGACGCCGCCCGGCCGCGCCCACCGGGCTCCCCAGCCGCGCGCCGTCCAGATCGATCACCAGCGCTTCCGGGCCACCGGCCTCATCCACGATCAGGATGTTCTTGAGATTGAGATCCGGGTGGCGGACACCGGCATCGTGAAGCCTGCGAATCAGCCGCCCCGCCGACTCCATCGCCGCCGCCCGCCGGGCTGCGATGACGCCGGGTGCTCCCGCGTCGGCGGATCCCGCCCACAGCCCTCCCTCCGCGGACGCGCCCTCGAAGAGCACGCCTGCCAGGTCGCGTGACCGGGGGATCCATTCCGTGACCAGGTCGCCCCGATACCAGATCCCGGCCGGGTACACGGCCGCGCCCACCGGCGCCGGCGAGGGGATCCCCAACTCCTGCAATCTGGCCGAGACGCGGAACTCCCGGATCGGCCTCGGGATCCCGAGACGCAGATAGCGGTCGCCCAGGTGGCGGGCCACCGCCCCACCCCGATGATAATGCCTCACCACCCATTTCCCGGCGCCGCCACCCGGACGGCCCACGACGTAGACGGTGCCACGGCCCTGGAGCGGGCGAGCGTCCGGACTGCCGGCCGCCGCGGCCATGAGCGAGCCGGCTGAAGCGAGCCACCCCTCCAGGACGGAACGGGCTCCGGGACGCGCAACGAGTCTGGTCAGCGGCTTCTCCTCTCCCGGCCGGGAACGCCTGGATTCTCCCCCTCCCTGTGCGGCCCCCGACGGGCGGGCAGCCATCTCCACAACGCTACGCTCGCGCGCGACGCGGCACCAGCGCACCGAGCCGAGTGGATTCTGGTCCACATTGGCCTTCCAGGTGAACGGCTGCCGCCTTGACCGGCCAGCGGGCGTTCATGAAACTTGGAGTACACGATCTCCGGGACCGTCGGACGAACGGCGGTACCGACTGACCCATGAAAGGTCCCGCGCCGACTCGCGCCGGGACCTTTGTTCGTTTTTGCGCACTTCTGCGCAAATTGCCGCTCCGGCGCGGCACAACTGCCCCTCACGACAAGGAGATCGTCGTGAATACCCGTACCTTTTCCGTTGCACTGAAAGCCGCTCTCGTGATTCCGCTCGTGGCGGGATGCAGCGGCGACACTCCCACCTCGCCCCCCGCGCAGGCGGCCCCGACCACCCTCGCCGCCAGCAGGGCGCCGACGCCAACCACGGAGATGCCCACGGGCGAGCGCATCTTCGGTCAGGTCGCCATCGAGCCCGCGTACAACGCCGACACGGGTGAGCTCATGTACCTGCTGACACCGATCAAGGCGCCGCTGCCTTCCAAGGCGAACAGCCACGCCGTGTCGCCGCTGTACCTGGTGGAGTATCCGGCTGATGCGGATGTGGGCGTGCTCAACTGCATGGGCGTTCCGGGCAATTGCCCCGACCATGACGGAGAGGTGGCGCAGGTAGCCATGGGAGCGATGCCGGACGTCTACGGCAGCGACCCGACCTACCTCGGCCACGACCATATCGCGGACCCCCCGGGCAAGCCGGACTTCAACATCGCGTGGGAAGTGATCGAGGTGGTGTTCACGAGCAAGGAGGCAGTCACGCACCTCACGACCGACGCCCAGATCGAAGCCGCAGTCGAGGCCGGCGACGCCGTGGAGATCAACCTCGGCTTCGCCTTCAACTGCAACGTGGTCCCGGCCTCGCTCTACTGGAGGGGAACGCCCGTCGGCGAGTCCTCCTGACCCGCTGGCGAGACGGACGGTACTCGCTGTCGCCGACGGTCCCCGGACCGTCGGCGACACCGGGTTCCGCTACATGACGATGGTGTAGCGGAACCACTCGGCCACCGCCCGTCCGTTCCGGCGAGCGGCTTCGAAGACCCACGCCGCTGCGTGCTCCCTCAGCCGCCGGTCGAACGACCGGTCGCCGGTGGACGGGTCGAGGCGCGTGGAGTCCGCGACCACGTGGCCGTTCGCCGCCACGAAGACCCAGACGTCCACCTCCTTCCCCCGCACCTCGTCGGGGCGATCGCCGGGCGGGAGGATCATGCCCCGCGGCTTCGGGGGCATCACGCCGCTTCGCCCTGAAGCCGCCGTCCCGCCGCCGCCCACGCCGGTCCCATCGCCGGTGCCCACCCCCAGCTCCGGCAGGGGCCCCGAGCCGCCCGCCGTCAGCGGGCCCCGGGCCAGCGCCACCGCCGGCATGTCGTCCGGGACCTCCTCCGGCTCCGGCTGCTCCATTTCCGGCGTCTCCACCACCGGCCGCACTTCCGCGGGTGCCGGCGGCGACGGTGCCCGCGGCGGCTCCAGCGCCACTTCCTGCATCCCGCCGCCCCGCGCCGCCGCGGCGCCGCCCCGGCGCTCCCCGGCGGCCGCCAGCGGCAGGCGCGGCAGGGGATGCGCATCGAAATAGAGGAACGCCGCCGCGTGCACGAGGACGGACACCGCCAGCGCCCAGCCGAGCGCTCGGCCGTAGCGGCGGTCCGGGTCCAGGTTGCGGGCTTTGCGTACCATCGTGCGGAGGCTCCCCTGTGCTACCTGTCCTACGCTCGACCGGGGCGGCCGGGTTTCATCAAGATAACGCGCGGCCGGCCGGGAATTGAACGGCCGGTGCTCCTGACCGCGACGACGCGCTCGCCGCGCCCTCACCCGCCGTGATCAGTACCGCCGCGGCGAGCGGACCGTTCCGGACCGCTCAGCCGTATCGCTCGAGGAAGCGCATCAGCGCCGCTTCCTCCGGGTAGTACTCCACCGGCTCCTCCGAGTGCACCGCCCGCTCCTGCTTCCGCATCAGCGGCTCGATGGTCCGCCCCTCCGCTTCATATTCCTCGAACACCGCCGGATGGATGTACGCGCTGCGCGCGATCGCCGGCGTGTTCCCCAGCTCGCTCGCCACCAGCCGCGCCGTCAGAACCGTGTTCCTGTGCGCTTCACGGTCACTCGAAGCCTCGCCGATGTCCGCAAGGATCGTCGCCGCCCGCACCGTGCCGCCGAACGTCCGCAGGTCCTTCGACGTGTACCGCTCCCCCACCATCTCCTTGATGTAGCGGTTCACGTGCTTCGCCGTGACGTTGCACACGCGCCCGTCCTCTCCCGCGTAGCGGAACAGCCGCGAGCCGGGCAGCCCGGCGATCTCCCCCACGATCTCCACCAGCGGCGTGTCCGCCACCACCCGCCGCTGGTCCTTCCGCCGCTTCCCGCGATACGTGAAAATCAGATCGTTTCCCCGGATCTCCAGGTGCGCCTTCTTCAGTGTGGCGATCCCGAACGTCTTGTTCTCCACCGCGTACCGCTCGCTCCCGATCCGGAAGAACGACCGGCTCATCAGCCGCACCACCGTGGCCAGCACTTTCTCCCGACCCGCGCCCTCCAGCTTCAGGTGCGCGTTCGTCGCCGCCCGCAGACGCGGCAGCACGTGCGCGTACGCCAGCACCCGCGCCCACTTCCGCTGCTGACGCGCCTCCACCGCCTCCTCGCTGTAGATGTACTGCTTCCGCCCGGCTGCATCCCTCCCCCACGCCTGAACTTTCCGCTGCGACGTGGGAGCGATGTGCACGTCCGTCCACGCCGGCGGGATCGCCAGCCGGTCGATCCGCGCCAGACCGGCTTCCCATACCAGCTCGCCGCCGCCCACTTTCTCGTAGCGGAACCCGGAGTCCTTCTCCCCCACACGCCGCCACCATCCCTTGTCTTCCGTCATTGCCCCCGCTCGGATTCACGACGTGTGCCACACCGCCCGGGCACGCCCCGCGCCCGACCCCTGCACCGCCCCACCCCTTGACGCTTTCCTCCCCCTTGTATAGGGTAGGGGGGTATGGCTCCAGAACGCGACGGGAGAAGACCGATGGCAGACCAAACGGCGCAGACCGGCGCACTCGCCGTTCAGCCCGACACGCGCGCGGCCGCGGCCAGGCGGCTGAAGCGGATCGAGGGGCAGGTGCGCGGGATCGAGAAGATGGTGGATGAAGGGCGCTATTGCCCCGACATCCTGACGCAGCTGGCGTCGGTGCACGCCGCGCTGCGGGGAGTGGGGAAGCTGCTGATGCGGAGCCATCTGCAGCACTGCGTGACGGACGCGTTGCGGTCGGGTGACCCGGTGGCGGCGGAGCGGACGTACGACGAGGTGATGGACCTGATGTACAGGCACGTCCGGGAGTAGGGGGAGTCATGGCGGATAGCACGACAACGGCCGGGAAGGACGCGGGTGAAGGTCATCGTACGGCCGGGTTCGCGAAGCTGGAGATCCCGGTGACGGGGATGACGTGCGCGGCGTGCGCGACGCGGGTTCAGAAGGGGCTGTCGAAGTCGGAAGGTGTCCGCGACGCGGGCGTGAATTTCGCCACGGAGCGGGCGACGGTGGAATACGATCCGTCGTCGACCAGCGCGGCGTCGCTGGTGGAGGCGATCCGCTCGTCGGGATACGGTGCGCGGCTGGAGGAGACGGAGCTGCAGGTGGCCGGGCTGGAGATGGCGGCCACGGGCGGCGGAATCGAGGCGGCGCTGAAGGAGCTGGCGGGGGTGCTGACGGCGGACGTGAACATCGCCACCGGCACGGCGCGCGTCGTCTATCTCCCGGACGTGGTGACGCCGCACGACTTCGAGTCGGCGGTGGAAGCCGCCGGCTACGAGCTGGCGGCGCCGGTGGACGTGGCGGACCCGGCGGAGCGGGAGCGGATCGCGCGCGAGCGGGAGTACCGCACGCTGCGGAACAAGTTCTCGCTGGCGGCGGTGGTGAGCGTGTTCGCCATGCTGGCGTCGATGCCGCTGATGGCGCGCGACTCGGCGGCCATGCAGAACGACCTGTTCCACCGTCTCATGACTCCGGTGAACGGCGTTCTCTCGTCGGTGGTCCCCTGGCTCTACGCCATCGACCCGCGGGTGCTCACGTGGACGCTGCTGGCGCTCACCATCCCGGTGGTCTTCTGGGCAGGCCGTCAGTTCTACAAGGGCGCGTGGAGCGGGCTTCTGCACGGCAGCTCGGACATGAACACGCTGATCGCGGTGGGGACGGGCGCAGCGTTCCTGTACAGCATCGTGGCCACCGTGGCGCCGGGGATCTTCATCCGGGCGGGCCTGCCGGCGGACGTGTACTACGAGGCGGTGGTGATGATCATCGCCCTGATCCTGCTCGGGAAGCTGCTGGAAGCGCGGGCGAAGGGTCGCACGAGCGAGGCGATCCGCAAGCTGGCCGGTCTGCAGCCGCGGACGGCGAGGGTGGTCCGGGATGGCGAGGCGGCGGACGTGGACATCGAGGACGTGGTCGTGGGCGACGTGGTGGTCGTCCGTCCCGGTGAGAAGATCCCGGTGGATGGACGCGTGGTGGACGGCCACAGCGCGGTGGACGAGTCGCTGCTCACGGGCGAGCCGCTCCCGGTGGAGAAGACCGAGGGCGACGAGGTGGTGGGCGGGACGATCAACGGCCAGGGCAGCTTCCGTTTCGAGGCGACGAAAGTGGGCCGCGACACGGCGCTGGCGCAGATCGTCAAGCTGGTGCGGGACGCCCAGGGCTCAAAAGCGCCGATCCAGCGGCTGGCCGATGTGATCGCCGGCATCTTCGTTCCCGTGGTCATCAGTCTCGCGCTGATCGCGGCCGCCGTCTGGTGGGTGGTGGGCCCGCAGCCGGCGTTCGTGTTCGCGCTGGTCACGTTCGTGACCGTCCTGATCATCGCGTGCCCGTGCGCCATGGGGCTGGCCACGCCCACGGCCGTGATGGCCGGCACGGGCGCGGGCGCCGAGCGCGGCGTGCTCTTCAAGGGAGGCGAATCACTGGAGACGGCGCACAGGCTGGACACCATCGTGCTGGACAAGACGGGCACGATCACGGAGGGGAAGCCCGCCGTGGTGGAGGTCACCACCGCCGACGGCCTTTCAGACGACGAGCTCCTCCGCCTCGCCGCCTCCATAGAGACCGCCTCCGAGCACCCCCTCGCCGCCGCCATCGTGGACGCAGCCCGCGCCCGCGAGATCTTCCTCGCGGAGCCGGCCGATTTCTACGCGACGGCGGGGCGTGGGGCGGAAGCGGTGGTGGACGGGCGTCTGATCTTCGTGGGCAACGCCGCGTTCATGGCGGAGCAGGAGATGGACACCGGGCGCCTCTCGGAGGCTGCGGAGCGCATGGCCGCGGAGGCGAGGACGCCCGTGTTCGTGGGGAGCGAGGGGCGAGTGCTGGGGGTGATCGCCGTCGCCGACCCGGTGAAGCCGTCCAGCGCCGCCGCCATCGGCCGGCTCCGGTCCATGGGGCTCGAAGTGGTCATGCTGACCGGTGACCACCGGGCGACGGCCGAGGCCATAGCGCGCCAGGTCGGGGTCGACCGGGTCGTCGCCGAGGTGCTGCCCCGCGGGAAGGTGGAGGAGATCCAGCGGCTCCAGGCGGACGGCCGCAAGGTCGGCATGGTGGGCGACGGGCTGAACGACGCCCCGGCGCTGGCGCAGGCCGACATCGGGATCGCCATCGGCACGGGGACGGATGTGGCGCTGGAGGCGTCGGACGTCACGCTCATGGGCGGCGACCTGAACGGCGTCCCCGACGCGATCCACCTGTCGCGCCGAACCATGCGGGTGATCAAGCAGAACCTGTTCTGGGCGTTCATCTACAACGCCATCGGGATCCCCATTGCTGCCGGCGTGCTCTACCCGGTCTGGGGGATCCTGCTGTCGCCCGTGATCGGGAGCGCCGCCATGGCGATGAGTTCCGTGAGCGTGGTGACCAATTCCCTCCGCCTGCGGCGGCTGGGCAAGAACGCAAATTACTGACCCTGAATCCAGGAGGAGCCGAAAATGGCGAGAACGACGTTGAACGTGACCGGCATGACCTGCAATCACTGCGTGCACACGGTGAAGAGCGCGCTGGAGGCCGTTTCGGGCGTGCGGAGCGCCCGCGTGGACCTGGACAACGGGCGTGCCGTGGTGGATTACGACGATGGCCTGACCAGCCCACGCGAGATGAGCGCGGCCGTGGCCGACGCCGGTTACCAGGCGGAAGCGCAGGCGTGACGGGCTGAGCTCGGCGCCGCACGTCTGACGGGAGCCGGCCTGCGCCCCACCGCTCGGCGGCCCGGGGCCCAGGCCGGTTTCGTTCGGCTACCGCTCCGCGCGGAGGAAGATGTAGGCGTCGGCCACGTCGCGCATCGTGTAGCCGCCGGGGAGGATCTCCATGGCGAGCCCGGGCGACGTGGGGGTCAGGACCGGGTCCTGCACTGCGGTGAACGCCCTGTCCACGCGCACGCCGGCCGCCCTGCCGAGCTCACGGCTCACCGGTCGGTAGAGCGACGTGCCGTGGTATTCCGGAATCGCCCCCAGCACGCCCGAGGCCGGACGCCCGGCGTCCAGCAGCACGGTGCGCGTGTCGTCGGCGGCGCGGCGGCGGAGCAGGTCCCCGAGCCAGGTCACTTCCTCTTCGTTCCCGCCCGCCGAGCGCAGCACGCCGCGCGTTCCGTGGAGCGTCAGGTACCCGTCCATGAACACCAGGATGCGCGCATCCGGGTTGACGGACAGGAGCTGCTCATCCATCTGCCGCAGCATGTGGGCGGGACGCCTCGCGTAGAGGGCCGCCACCCGCTCCGGCCGCGTCCCATCGGGGGGCGGCCAGCCCGGCAGGTCGGCCGCGATCACGCGCACCCGCCGGGCCGCACCCACATCCCGGTTCACAGACCGCACCGCGCGGTAGATGTCCAGGAAGGCGCGGGCGGTTCCGTCCGCCTCGCGGACGGCGGCAGGGCGTGAAAGCAGGGCCGTGGCGTCTTCCGCGGGGCTCGAGAGGTACGCGTCGATGTACGGCTGCTCGTCGCTCGGCACCTCCAGCACCACCGCGTCCAGACCGGGGCCTTCCGCCAGCGACCGGATCGCCGTCGATGCCAGCCGCTTCGGCCCCACCTGCCCGTGTTCGTCCGCGAGCAGCAGCACGCGGGAGCCACGCCCCATGGCCACCAGCAGGTCCGTCGGCTCGCGACCGTCCTCCTGCAGACGCTGGATCAGCGGTCGAAGCTCCTGGTCTCCCGTGTTGTCCAGGTATACGGCCACCGCCACGGCGACCACCAGCGCCGCCAGCGCCACACCGCCGCCCCGCTGCCACGACATCGGCTGCCGCATCCACCGTTTCCGTCGAGCCATGCCAGCTCCCCCGGCTCAGCCGCCGGTCCACACGTTGTTGGACCGGTCGATGTCGGGGAAATAGTGCTGCGCGTCGATCTCGACCCGGGTCACCGGATCACCCGCGGGCAGTGTGATGCTCACGCGATCCTTCCCCGTGAGCCATGCGTCCACGGGAATGGTCCGCTCGCTGGTCTCCGTTCCCCGGGTGATCGTGAGCGGGGTGGGCATGGGCACCCACCCGAGGTCACTGATGGTGACCCGCGTCTCGCCATCCGGCAGCCGCTCCACGCCGGACACCGCCTGGTCCAGCCACCATTTCCCGTCCCAGCTGCTCTCGTAGTACCAGCTGCGCCAGAACCAGTCGAGATCGCGTCCGCTCACGTCCTCGAACGTGTTGAACAGGTCCCACGGGTACGGGTGCTTGAACGCCCAGCGGTCGAAGAACGCCCGGAACGCGTCCATGAACGTGTCCTCCCCGAGGACCCCGGTGAGGGCGTGCAGCAGCGTCGCCGGCTTCGCATAGGAGGCCACGCCGTAGGCCGGGCCGGGATAGTGGAAGTCGGACCAGCGCATGATCGGACCTTCCACACGCGCCCGCGCCACCTGCGCGTACGTCTGCTGCTCCTGCAGGAACGGGTTGGAGCCGGGATAGAAGCTGGCATACGCATTGTCTTCGAGGAAACTGGTGGTCCCCTCGTCCATCCACGCGTAGCGACGCTCGTTCGTGCTCACCATCATGGGCACCCACTCGTGCCCCAGCTCGTGGGCGATCACGCCATAGAGCGCCGTGTCCGGCCGCCCTTCGTACGCCCCGATGAGCGTCATCATGGGGAACTCCATCCCGCCGCCGATGATGCCACCGCCCTCCACGGCCGACATGTGGCTCCACGCGTACGGCAGCCCCGTGAAATCGGAGTGGAAGGCAATGGACTGCCGCGCGAAGCCGGCCGCCTCCGCCCATGTCTTCGCGTCCTTCCGCCAGAACGCGTCGACACGCGCGAAGTCCGTCGCCCCATCCCCGTCGCGGTCGCCCACTGCCGTGCGCTCCGCGTCCCACGCGAAGTCCTTCATCACCGCGAACGCCGCGTCGTGCACGCTGTCCGCCACGAAATGCCAGCTCAGCCGGCCGTCCGGAGCGTCCATGGTGGCGGAGGAGGCGCCGTCGTGCGTCACCACGTGCACCACCGTGTCGCTGGACTCCGCCTGCCGCAGCCGCTCCACCACGTCGCCCTGGAGCACTTCGTCGGCGTTGTCGAGCCGACCGGTCCCCATGACGATCCAGCCGGATGGCGCATCGACGGTGATGTCGTAGGAGGCGAAGTCGGCGTAGAACTCGGCGGTCCCTCGGAACGCATCGGCGTGCCACCCGATGATGTCGTCGTAAACCGCCATCTGGGGATACCAGTAGCCGAGATACAGGAGGTTGTCCCGGCTGTACCCCATGCGCCCACCCACGCCCGACTGCGGGAGCTCGAAATTGAAGTCCAGCGCGAGATCGACGGTGTCCCCGGGCTGCACCGGCCGGGGAGGGACGATATACATGACGGTCCCCTGCACAGCCCAGCCCGCCTGTCCCTGGCTCTCCGTGGTCCCGAGCTCCTGACCGTCCACGGCCACCCGCTCGATGGTCATCCCGCCCGTCACTTCGGCCGGCCGGTTCCGCTCCACGCCCGCCTCGTGAACGTTCTGCGTCACGTTCAGAACGAGCACCGGCAGCGGGCCCGGCGAGTTGTTGTGGTACCGGATCGTCTCCGACCCGTTCAGCGTCTTCGCGTCCACGTCCACCCTCGCCTCGATGGCATAGTCCGCCCACTGCAGCCAGTACGCCGGGCCCGGCTCGCCCGTGGTCGTGCGCGTGTGTCTCGCCACCGCCCGCTCGAACGTCGGTGGGGGCAGCACCGGGTACGGCACCGGCCGCGCGGCAGCGGACTCGGCGGGCAGAGGCGCGGTGGGCGACGGTGCGGCTGCGGGGACGGACACGCACGCGCCGGCGGCGAGCGCGAGCAGGGGGATGATCAGGCGACGCATCGGCTCTTCTCCGTCGGGTTTCTGTGTTCGGGGTTCTCAACCTCGGCCGGGGTGTCACGGCCCGCAAGACAGGGGCCCGCGCTCCCGCGACGCCCGCTGCATGACCTCCCGCCGCCGCAGGTCCGGCCGGGTCAGCCTTTCAGGCCGGTCAGCTGGATCCCGCGAATGAAGTACCGCTGTGCGAAGACGAACAGCACAAGGATGGGGAGGATGGCCACCACGGACGCCGCCATCTGGTACGGCCAGTTCGCGTAGTAGATGCCGGCGAAGCGGGCGATCCCCACTTCCACGGTGCGCATGTCCGTGGAGCGGGTGACGATGAGCGGCCAGAGGAACCCCTTCCACTGGTCCACGAAGATGAAGAGCGCCACAGTGGCCAGCGCGGGCCGGGCGAGCGGGAGGGCGATGCGCGTGAACACCCTCCATTCGCTGGCTCCGTCGATCCGGGCTGCGTCCTCCAGGTCCCGGGGCACCGACAGGAAGTACTGTCGCAGGAGGAAGATCCCCCAGACCTGCACCAGCTCCGTCACGATCAGCCCCTGGAACGTGTCCACCCAGCCGAACGCGTTCACGAGCAGGAAGCGCGGGATCAGCAGCACGATCCCCGGCACCATGAGCGTGGAGAGGTAGAGCAGGAAAATGCGGTCGCGCCCCGGGAACTCCAGCCTGGCGAACGCATAGCCGGCCGTGGCCGAGGAGAGGAGCGTCCCCAGCACCACGGCCACACTGGTCACCCCGGAGACCAGGAAGAACCGCCCGAACGGCAGCGCGGTCAGCGCTTCCGGGTAGTTCTGCCACCGCGGGTGCGCGGGTACGAGGGGCGGTGGGAAGCGGAACACCTCCAGCTCATCCATGAGCGACGTGCTGACCATGTAGAGGAAAGGCGCCAGCATCGTGAGCGCCACCACGGACAGCAGCGCGTACGTCAGCGCCCGCCTCCACCCCGCCTCGCCGTCGCTTCCTCCCCGGCCGACCCCCTTGAAGCGCCTCTCCGCGGCACCCGCCATGCCCGCGCTCATGCCCGCTCCCTCCCGATCCACCGCCACTGCGCCATGGTCAGCGCGAAGACCACCGCGAACAGCACCCATGCCATGGCCGAGGCGTACCCCATCCGCAGGTACTCCCACGCGTTCCGGTAGATGTGGTACACGATCACGTCCGTGGCGTGGAGTGGGCCGCCCTCCGTCATGACGTACACGGCGGTGAACACCTGGAACATGAAGATCACCATGGTGACCAGCACGAAGAACGTGGTGGGGCGGAGCAGTGGCAGCGTGATGTGGCGGAAGCGCTGCCACGGCCCGGCCCCGTCCATGCGCGCGCTCTCGTACAGGCTGGCCGGGATGGACTGGAGCCCGGCCAGGAAGAGGACCATCATGTAGCCGGCGTACATCCACACCGACATGATCTGAAGCGACAGCATGGCCGTGGCCGGCGACGTGAGCCAGGGCAGTCCGCCGAGTCCCAGCCGCTCCAGGACCAGGTTGAAGAGTCCGAAGTCCGGCTCGTATATCCACTTCCAGACCAGGCTGATGGCCACGAAGCTGGTGATGTAGGGGAGAAAGAGGATCGCCCGCACCACGCGCACCCCCCGGAACGGCCGGTTCACCAGCAGCGCCAGCCCGAGCGCCACGGCCATGCCCACGGGCACGAAGAGCACGTAGACGGCCGTGTTGGCGAGCGAGTGGAGAAACGCCCCGTCGCCCGCAAGCTCCACGTAGTTGGCCAGCCCCACGAACGGGCGCTGCGGCTCGACCAGGTTCCAGCGATGGAAGCTGAGCCAGAGCGCGAACGCGATCGGCCCCAGGGAGAACACCAGCAGGTGCGCCAGGGATGGCGCGAGGAAAGCCCAGCCCGTGGCCGCCTCGCGCAGCGCGAGCCGCTGCCGGTCGAGCGGAAGGAGCGACACGCCCACCCCCGCCACCACCAGCCACGCCGCCCCAACCACGCCCACCGCCGGCGCGGCCCGCGGGGCCAGCAGCACCACGGACGCGGCAAGGCCGGCGCCGGGAGCCAGGACGGCTGCAGCGCGCATCCACGCCGGCCGCGCTTCGGTGATCCGGAGCGCGAGCCAGGCAAGGACGAGCGCCACCACACCCCCCAGGAGCGGCCATCCCGCGAAACGGGCGGGGAACGGCCCGCGCCGCGCCACGACTACGGCTCCCAGCGTCTCCCACTCCGTTGCGTCGTGCAGCGGCGCCACCGCCACCATTCGGCCGTCCATCCTGGCCTCGAACGGCCGATCGAGGCGGTCCAGCCGGGCCACTACCCCCGCGGGCAGCCGCCGGGGGAATGCAGGGCCAGGCTCCACATTCCACAAATGGCCGGTCTCGCCATGGTCCTTTCCCACAATGTCCTTGTGGCTCGTACCGGAGTCGGGGGCAACGCCGGATTGTAGACCGGAAAGTGGATTGTGGAGCCTGGCCCTGGGCCGGGGCAGAGCCGTACTCAGCGCAAAGCCGGCGTCCGAGCGGCGGTACATCGCCACGTCGTAGCTGTCCCCGGCAGGGAGGATCGCGGCTCCGACCGATATGGACCCGTTCTCCGCCGCGTCCGGGGCCAGCGCGCGCCACCGCTCCGCCACAGCTCCGGCCACCGTCGCGTCCGCCGCCGACCGGCCCTCCCGCGCATGCGCGCCGACCAGCCCCGACATCAGCGCGGCCGAGAGCGCGAGTGGCCCGAGGATGAGCCAGCCCCGGACGGCGCGGCCGGTCATGGCCCCGGCTCCAGGAGACCGTCGATCCGCACCGCCAGGTCGTGCGCCACAGAGTCCACGGGCTCACCCGCCACCAGCGGCCGGTCGAGGAGGTCGAACAGCGCGTCCTGCACTTCCCGCCACTTCTCGACTCTCGCGCCCCACGTGTTGCGGCCCGTGGGCACGGCCTCCAGGAACACCCGCTCCCGGCCCGTGGTGTCCCCCGCCGCCACCTCCTCGGCCACTTCCGGGATCGATGGCACGGCCAGCCCGCTCGCCGCGCGCATCCGCTGCGCGGTGGTCGAGGAGAGGAAAGCGGCCAACTCCACGGCCCAGCGACGGTGCTCCGCCGCCTTCGGCACCGCCCACCCCGACGCGTACAGCACCGTTACCGGGTCCACTCCTGCGCGGGTCGGCATCGGCACCACGCCATAGTGCAGCCGCCCCGCTGCCTCCTGCGGCGCCAGGGTCGGTCCCGCCCAGTGCCCGGACTGGAGCATGGCCACCTGGCCGCTGTAGAACATGCGGCTCAGACCGCCCAGGCCGCGTCGGAACATCTCGACCCTCGGCGCGACGCGCCATTTCCGCACCAGGTCCAGGTAGAATGAAACCGCCGCCACCGTGGCCGGGGAATCCAGGTAGCCCGTGGCCCGGTACCCGCCATCGTCGCGGGCCCCGAGCAGCTCGCCCCCACCCGCCCAGATCCACGTCTGCAGATAGAAGAAGTCCCGGGGCCATCCGAACCCCCAGACGTCCGGCTCACCATCCCCGTCCCTGTCCCGCGTCAGCCGCCTCGCCGTCTCCAGGAACTCCGCCCACGTCCATCCCGCCCGCGGATACGGCACGCCCGCCGCATCGAAGACGTCCTTGTTGTAGTAGATCACCATCGGCGTGAAGTCCTTCGGGAACGCCCACAGCGCGCTGTCCCCCGAAGCGGCCGGCGTTCGGAAGAGCGACAGGATCCGCGGATCGTACGCCGGCAGGTCTACGCCCACCCGGCTCACATACGGCGACAGGTCCAGCAGCACGCCCCGGTTCACGAACGCCGGGATGTCGATCCCATCCAGCAGGAACACGGCCGGCGGGGCGCCCCCGGCGATCGAGATCAGCACCTTCTCACGGTAGATCCCTGACCCTTCCAGCGACTCCATGCACACCGGGATCTCCGGATGCCTCGTCCGGAACGAGTCCACCACCGCCCGGTCCAGCGACAGCTCCCGGTAGTCCGCCCACGAAACCGCGCGGATGCAGTCTCCGTCGCTACCACCGCAGGCGGCGAGCAGCGCCACCACTATTACCATGCAGTTGATCAGTGCGCGCACTTTGACTATCTTTGTTCGTTCCGTTCCGATCTCGACTTCAGGAGGATCCATGGACGAGGTGGCCAAGGATGCAAAGCGGCTGCTCCTCCGGTACGGCGCTCCCATCGCCGTCGTTAATCAGCTATCGGACGATGACCGGATCAGTTATGCGCGATCCATCGTGCGCACCACGCTCGGCGATCGGCCGGCAAAGGTGAAAGAGCTCCTGTCCGAGGGTGGGTGGCTCGACCAGGGCTGATCGCCGCGGACATCCGGCTGCATCAGAGCGCCCGGCCCGAAAGCCGGGCGCTCTGCTTTTCCCCACGCCGGCTTCACGGCGCCATCGTCACTTCGAGCGACCGCTCCGCGTCCAGCACGAGCTGAACGGACACGCGCCACCGCTCCCCGACCCTGTGGGCGCCCAGATCGGCCGGCGCGCCGTCCACGCGCGTCTCGGCGACCCCCGCTCCGGGCAGCTCGGGCGCGAGCACGAGCTGAAGCGGACGCGCGCCGCGCTCCTGAGCGAGCGTGAACCGGTGTGTCGACCCCTGCCGCCGATACGTCAGCGTGACACCGGCGTCGCCGACGCTCAGCTGTCGAACGCGGAACCGCTCCCACTCCTTCGGCGGCCGCGGCCGCAGCACCAGCCGTCCCCTGGTGGCGTCCGGCTCCGCGCCGAGGAGCCCGTACACCAGCGGGCTCACGACCATGGCCGTCGACCAGGCCTGGTCCGGACAGACGCCCCGTGCTTCGGGCTCGGTGCCGTGCAGCACTTCGTCCCACGCCCCTCGTTCGCGCCAGAACACCTGGTCCACGTTCATGCGCCAGTGCCGGTACGCCGCTTCGGGGCGACCGGCCGTGTACTCCGCCCAGCTGGTCCACCCCGTGAACAGCGGCCACACCGCGCCGCCATGATAGCTGGCGGGGTTGTACTCGGGGTCGTCACTGGGGAGCATGCGCACGCCCCAGGGCGCGCTGAAACGGTCGGTCGCCACTTCGTCCAGCCAGCTCCCCATGGCCGCCGGGTCGACCACGCCGAGCAGCAGCGGTACGCCCTGCATCACGGTCTGCACGGATAGGCGACGCCAGCCGTTGCCTCCTGCGTCGCCACTCCCCCGCCGCACGTTGATCGACCACGTGCCGGTTTCCGGGTCACGGAACGTCGGCTCGAGCGCCTCGGCCGCCCTCTCCGCCATCCGGCGCAGCCGGCGGGCGTCCTCGGCCTGCCCGATGCCCTCGGCGGCCCGGGCCAGCTCGGCCGTGGCCCGTGTCCAGATGGCCGCGTTGTAAAAGGTCACATCGCCGCCTCCGAGCCGCCCGAACTCCACCCAGCCGTGCCCTTCGCCCGTGTTCTCGATGAGACCGTCTCCGTCCCGGTCCGTGCACGCGCAGTATGCCAGCGCAGCCCGCACCCGCTGCCACTGCGCCTGGAGGAAGCGGATATCGCCGGACCATTCCAGGTAGCGGGCCATGAGCAGGAGGTAGAGCGGCGAGGCGTCGGCCGCATCGTAATGGACCACCCCGCTGGAGCTGCACTCGTGCAGGATCTTTCCCGAGAGCGCCTGGTGGTCGCCGAGGAAGGAGAGGACGTCGCGCGCGGCGCCGAAGTCTCCCGTGGCGAGCGACGCCAGGGCGGTCCAGACGGCGTCTCGGCCGAAATACCAGGCATAGCCAGGTCGTCCGTGTCCGAACCATCCGTCGTCCGACGCCCAGTAGCCGGCCACCAGGGAACGCCCGATCCCGGGCGTCTCCACGAGATAGGATGCGAGCCGCACCTTCGCCCACTCCACGGCCTGCGTGACCAGCGGGTCCGGCGCGTCGAACGACAGCTGCTCCGACAGGAGACGGTCGGTCGCCCCGCTCCGGGCGAGGACGGCGGTGGCGGCTCGGTTCGCTGCGCGGAGCGACCGATCCAGCTGCGCGGCGGGGGCGGCGGCCATGGCCAGGCGGACGGACTCCCCGCGTCCCAGCCGGAGCCGGGCCCGTACACGGACGGCCGCCACCTCCTCCGTGCTGGCATCGGTTACCGTCAGCTGCTCCGGCGGGCGGTTGAACGCGAACGCGGCGGCTTCCCCGGCTCCCGAGCCCACCACGACCCCGCGTGAAGCGCGCCGCCACCGCAGCGGCGAGGATGCCGTGGCGGGGTACGGCCACATGAGCCGCAGGTCCGATGTCCACTCCACATCAACGGTCACGGGCTCCGCGACGGCGCGCCATTCGACCAGGCAGACGGGCGCGTCCCGCGGCACCGTGATCCGCTCCAGGATCGGCGCTCCATCCACCCTCAGGCGCCGCTCGAGGCCCAGCGGTGTCACGGTCGCGGTCTCCGCACTGGCGCCCGCCAGCCTCGGACCGCTCGCCAGCCGCACCGGATGCGCCCAGACCTCGTCCACGCCGCGCGCTTCGCCGCCGGCCGCGAACGCCCTGCGGCCGGCCACGGTGAAGGGGGCATCCCCATCCGCGGGGCCGGCGGCCCGGAGCGAATGCTCCAGCGAAGGCAGGTCTTCGTGCAGCAGGGGCAGCTCCGGCATGGGCAGCGAGTGGTCCTCCCGGGCTTCCACCGGCCGGATGACCCAGACGCGCTCGCGATCCCCCTGTGCTGCCGCACTCCCTGCGGCCCGACGCAGCGCGTTGCTTGCGAGCCGCTGCACGTTCTCCCGGAAGGCCCCGCCCGCAGCGGCGAACGGGAGATAGGCGCCGATGCAGAGGACCGGACCGGCGTCGCCATCCATTTCCCAGATCGTGGCTCTCCCGGCGTTCAGGTGGATGTAGCTCCGCTCGACCGCCAGGACCCGGGCGCGGGTCGGCCAGTCCGGCCGCAGGTAGGCCACGCGAGTGAACGCTTCACCCTCCGCGGCCGACCAGGTGAACGCCCCCGCGCCGAGCCCCTCGAAGAGCGGATGCCCGCGGAAGCTGCCGTGCCCCCTGATCCGCGGGAAGCTGGAGAACGACGGGAACAGGTACAGGTCGTCATCCGCGTCATGCCACTCGAGCCGCGCGGAATCCCCGGGCGTCACCGGCTCGAGCCCCACCGCGGCCGGCAATGCGGCGGCGCCGCCCGTGAGAAGCGCCCTCCCGCGGCGCAGCAGCTCCACCGCCCCACCACCGAGCGCCTCGGCGGCCATCGGCTCCACGCCATGGATCCAGACGACGGCCCCCGGCGCGGCCTTCGACACCACGGCGTCCAGCCGGGCCACGGCCGCGTCCGTCCCGGACACACCGGCGAGCCAGCTGACGATCCCCTTCGACTCCGCGTGCTGCGGCGCGTCCGACGCCAGCACCACGCTGGGCAGGGCTCCCCTCACGCCTCCACCTCGATGCGGTCACCCACTCCGCCACTCCCGGCGACGCGTCCATCCACGGTCACCCGGAAGCGGCCGCCCGTGATGGCCACGCCCACTTCATGGCCACGCCACGGCAGCCGGTCCAGCCGCAGCTCCTCGGGACCGCCCGGGAACGGGTCCACGACCGCGCGCTCGCCGGACGGGCGGAACCCGGCGAGGAAGCGGATCACGAGATCGTTGATCCACGAGTGCTGGTAGTCATCGATGCCGCGGTACACGGAGGCCCGGCCGGTCACCGGGGAGTAGTGCTCGAAGCAGTTCGGACGCGCCGGGTCGCCATCGAAGCAGAGCATCCGCACATAGCGCTGCAGCAGCTCCGAAACCCGGACCCGGAGCCCTGGATCGTGGGTGGCGGCGCCCGCCAGCGCCTCCACCACGTGGGAGTTCGTCATGGGCCAGACCCGGCCGTTCCACGCGCAGCTCCGGCGAACGCCCCGCCACTCCGCATCGGCGCTGAACGTGGGGTCGTCCGCGGCGGTGCTGGGCACGGGGAACGGCGTCCAGAACGTCGCCGGATCGAACAGGTTGCGGCGCAGCCCGTCCACGTGTTCCGCGCCGGCGATGTCGGTGCCGTACGGGTAGAAGCAGACGGCCGCCTTCACGCCCGTCCGCCCCATGGTGCGAGGATCCACGTCGAAGAAGAGGCCGGCGTCGGGGTCCCACATCCTCGCCCGGACGGCGTCCCTGATCCGCTCCGCCACCGCATCGTGCTGCCCGGCTTCCTCGTCCCGACCGAGCTGGCGGGCGGCCGCGGCCAGCGCGCGCCGCAGCCTGTACGCGTACACCGTGATGTCCACGCCCTTCAGCCGCAGCCGGAAGTCGAAATGCTGGCGGTCCGCTTCCGCGTCCACGGCCGTGTACCGCCGCATGTATTCCTGTCCGGTCTCGTACGGATCCCGCACGTCGTACAGCCCCGTGCCTTCACCATCCCGGTCGCCGTCCAGCCAGTCGGCATAGCGATGGAGCGGGCCATAGAGGTCCGCCGCGGGCGCGCCCCCGGGGAGCGCCTCTTCGAGCGCGGTCAGCGCGCCACCCCAGTCGGCGATGTAGAAGTCGGTGCGGCGGTCGTGGTCCAGGTAGACCCGGCCGGGGAGCGACCCGTCCGCGCGCTGGTGCTCGAGGAACGTCTGGACGGCGCCACGCGCCCGCCTGGTATCCGGCAGCCAGCGCAGCTCCCGGGCATGACACCAGGCGCTGTAGCTGATCGCGCAGTGGAAGTAGTCCGTCCCCTCGGCGCACGTGCGGTGGCGGTAGTTGCCGGCGGGATCCAGGAAGTTCAGGCGGAGGCCGTACCACCGGTAGGCGAAGTACCGGGACAGCCACGGATCCGAGCAGCGGAGGGACGGCGCGCGGTCGAAGAACTCGATCCATTCGTCGCGCGATTCCGCGGCGGCCGACCCGCGTCGCATCTCCGGTGCACGGGGCGACATGGCGGCGTTGCGCAGCCCCGGCGACGCGGGGCGCACCGTCATCCCGGCCCGCACCCGCCCCACACCCATCCCGTTCAGCACGATCCGGGTGGCGAGCCCGATGTACAGGAGCCTCCGGCCGCCTCCTTCCGGGCTCTCCCCGTTCGTCACGCCCCCGATCCCGCCGTCCCCCCCGTCCCACCGGTCCGCGAACGGGGTCACGCCCCAGCGCGGGACGTTGGGGTAGTCGGGCATCATCTCCGACTCGTGCACGGCCCAGCCGGATGCGCCCTCCAGCTCCAGCGTACACTCCATCGCCAGCGGCTCGCCCCGGCGCTGGGCATCCTCGGCAAAGCGAGTGAAGCGGATCCCACCGGGGCCGGCCTCCACGCTCGAACGGTCCGGGACCAGCGTGGTCTCCTGGGCCGTCCACGCCACCACCCACCCGCCCGCGCGCACGCCCGAGAGCACGTCAAGCTCGCTTACGAAGTGGCCGCCCGGGCGCACCGACCGCCGCTCCACCACTTCCACTTCGCCGTCACTGTAAATGGCCGCCATCCCGTGGGGCGACCACGCCCGCTCCACCAGCCGGAGCGGCCGCTCGAGCCCGCCGTCGTCCACCAGTGACATCGTGAACAGCGGGCCCAGCCGGTGCAGGTACACCTGCCCCTCGTCCCAGAAGCCGGGCACGTCCAGCCAGAGCGGGTGCGGTGGGGCGAAGAGCGTTCCGTCTCCCGCGCCCAGGTAGTGCTTGTCGGATCGGCGCAGCAGGTCCAGGGCCTCTTCACCCGATACCGGTATGTCGAAGTCCATGCTCAGGCGCTCATCCGCGGCGCTCGTCGTCCGGTCCGCCTTTCTCGCGCGGCTCGAACGCGAGCGACGCCGAGTTCAGGCAGTAGCGAAGCCCCGTCGGGCGCGGACCGTCCGGGAAGACATGCCCCAGGTGCGACTCACAGCGCGCACACAGGACTTCGGCTCGCCGCATGCCGTGACTCCGGTCCTCGCGCGTCTCGATCCGCTCCTCCGCCAGCGGCTGTGAGAAGCTCGGCCAGCCGGTGCCCGATTCGTACTTCGTCTCAGAGCTGAACAGCGGCTCGCCGCACGCCACGCAGCGGTACGTCCCGGGATCCTTGTTGTCCCAGTACTCCCCCGTGAACGCCCGCTCCGTCCCGCCCTGCCTCGCCACCCGGTACTGCTCGGGCGTCAGCGACTCCCGCCACTCCGCCTCGCTCTTCCGCACGTTCTCCGGCTGCTCTGACATCCTGGCCCGCTCCGCGTCACTGTCCCTGGATCCACTCCGGCTCCGCCACGGTCCGCTCCGTCACTTCCGTACCGGTGTTCAGCGTCCCGCGTGGCTCTACCAGCAGCACGTGGCATTCCTCGGGGGCGACGGGGCGGTGCTCCTCGCCGCGCGGGACCAGCACCATCTCACCCTCCTCCACCCAGACGTCACGGTCCCGGAACTGGAGCAGCAGGCGACCTTTCACCACCAGGAACAGCTCGTCCTCGTCCGCGTGGCGGTGCCAGTCGAACTCCCCCAGCAGGCGCGCCAGCTTCACGTGCGTGTCGTTCACTTCCGCCGCGATCCTCGGCGACCAGTGACCGGGAATCCGTGACAGCTCCCGCGCGATGTTGATGGCCTCCCGGGACCGACCGGGGCCCGGTCCCCGCGCGCCCGACTCCCCCTGCGCTCCGGCCACGCTACGCCTCTGCGGAGCGACGGAGCATGGCTTCCATCTCCCGGTCCAGCGCTTCCGGGTACTCGTGGCCACAATCCCGCCCCACGGCGCGAGCGGCCTTCCGGAACAGTGCCACCATGGAGAACAGCGCCTCGCGGCCGCCCGCCAGTGTGGGGCCACCATAGCTCCCGTCCAGCAGGTCGCGATCCGAGGGGTCGAGGAGCCAGCGCAGGCCGCGGCCGCGCACTCCCACCGCCTGGTCCCACCCCCGTCCGAGCTGGACGTACCACTCGAGCATCGGGATGAGGCAGCGGTAGCGCATGACGCACTCGGCGCTGTAGCGCGCGGGAAGCAGCTCCCCGCGGGCCAGGTACTTGCCCACGTAATAGCTCTCCCACCAGAACTCATCGACCAGCGCTTCGTACTCCGCCGCCTGCGGCTGCCGCGGGATGTACGCGCTCCCGGACGGGAGCGGCAGGCGAGCGGCGTCGCCATCCCGGTCCAGCAGCACGCGGTAGCCGTTCCCGAGCCAGTCGGGGAGGTTCACCTGTTCCGCGATCCGGTGCAGCAGATCCACGCGCGACAGGGTGAAGTCGATCCGGTGCCCGCCCCGGTACTGCACCAGGCGGGTCGGCACCCGCTCGCCCCGGTGCTCCGTCCACTCCCGCAGGACGATGAGCGGCTTGCCGAAGGTCTCGATCCAGGCGTCCCGTTCCGCGTGCCGCGCCCCCGGCGACAGGAACAGGACTACGTCATAGTCCGAATGGCTGTCCATCGCCCCCTGCGGTGTGGCTCGCGAGCCCACCAGCAGGGCGGCGCGCACCGAGGGGTCACCCGCCGCCCACTCCTGCAGCCGCGTCTCCATCTCATCGCTGTATGGCGATTCCCGTGTCACCGTCACCTCGTCGAATGGGGTTCGAGCGCGTCCATGACGCGGCTCGCCAGCGCCTCCAGCGCCGCGCGGCGCCCATGGACCACCTGGCGGAAGATCGTCCTCGCCAGGACGTAGCTGCCGCCGAACGCCACCAGCGGGACACCGAGCCCGATCACCAGCGAGCCCAGTGTGGCGCCGACGCCCACACCCACACCCAGTCCCACGCCACCGCCGACTCCGCCGACCAGGCCGCCGAAGAGCCCGCCGGCCAGACCGCCGTAGCGCTCCTCCACGCGCACCAGCGTTCGGCCACCGGACGCGGTTACCATCACCTGGAGCGTCCGGACGCTGCTCGCGCTCTGGGACTGCCACGTGAGCGACCGTCCCACCAGGCTGCCGTGACCGGGCAGATCCGCCGTCTGCTGGATCACGGCCACCACCGCGCCCAGCGCTTCCGTCGTGACCTCGAACGGGAGCACACGCTCCGTCCGCACCCTGGTCGGCGCTCCCGCCAGCCGCGCCACCGAGGCGTCCGCCCCGCCGGTGTCCAGCTCGATGGCGGCCTGCCGGAGGTGCGCCGGATCCAGCCCGACCTCGGCCGCGATCGCTTCCAGCTCCCCGAGCGTCAGGCCGGCCGAGGGAGCCGCGGCCCCCTCCGTCGCCTGCAGCTCGGCCGCCCGCTCCAGGATGCGGCTGACTTCCCGCTCCCCGTAGCGTCGCACGGCCGGAAGTTCGCTCATCCCGGTACTATAGCCCCGACCCCACACCCCTGCCATGCCGCTCCCCTCCCGCCGCGCCCGAGATTCACTACCTTCCTCATCCATGCGCACCTTGCGAGGGCCGGCACTCGAGCCGTATGAGCGGCGCACGCTCGCCGCCACCTTCTTCGGCGCAGTGGACCGCTTCGGTCCGGCGCCGGCATTGCGATGGCGGGAGGGCGACGCCTGGCGAGAGCTGTCCTACCAGGAGGCGGCCGACCACGTGGCCAGGATCGCTGCCTGGCTCCACGGCCGCGGCGTGGGCCCGGGCGACCGCGTGGGCCTGCTGTCCGAGAACCGGGTCGAATGGACGCTCACGGACTACGCCGTCCTGACGCTCGGTGCGGTCACGGTCCCCGTGTACGCGTCGCTCCCCGCCGACCAGGCCGCCTACATCCTGGGAGATGCGGGCGTGCGCGGGGTGGTGGTGTCCAGCGCGGCGCAGGCGGCGAAGATCCGGAACGCCATGCGCTCGGAGGGGCTCACCGGAGTGGAGTGGCTGGCGGCCATGGAGCCGGCGGCCGACGCGGTCGCATGGAACGAAGTCATGGGGTCACCCCCGCTCGCCGATCTGCGACGCCTGGCCGCCGCCGTTCGGCCCCGCGACCTGGCCAGCATCGTGTACAGCTCCGGCACCACCGGCGCGCCCAAGGGCGTCATGCTCACGCACGCCAACCTCGCCTACATGGTCGCCGCCACGGGCCAGTCCGGCTGCGTGCCGGTCACGCGCGGCGACACCTGCATCTCCATCCTCCCCCTCGCCCACGTGCTGGAGCGCGCCGCTGACTTCTTCTTCTGGGACGAGGGCGTCACCATCACGTTCGCGCGCGGCGTCGAAACGCTGGCCGAGGACCTCCTCGCCGCGCGGCCCCACGTCATGGTCTCCGTCCCCCGCCTCTTCGAGAAGCTCCACGACCGCGTGGTGCGCGGGCCGGGGGCCCGGGGACGCCTGGGCCGCTGGGCCCGCGACGTGGCTGCCCGCGTACGGGCGGCGGAGCGCGAGGGCCGACGGGTCACGGTCGCGGATCGGGCGCGGCTGGCCGTTGCGGACCGCACCGTGTTCGCCACGCTCCGGCGACGCACCGGCGGCCGCCTGCGCGGGTCCATCTCGGGCGGCGCGCCGCTCTCGGCGGCGGTGGGCGACTTCTTCTTCGCGGCGGGGCTTCCGATCTACGAGGGGTACGGCCTGACGGAGACTTCGCCCGTGCTCACGGGCAACCACCCGGAGGCCGTACGGATCGGTACGGTGGGACGCCCCTATCCTGGGGTGGAGATCCGCATCGCCGAAAGCGGCGAGATCCTGGCGAAGAGTCCGGGCGTCATGGTGGGCTACTGGGACGATCCCGACGCGACGGGCGAGGTCATCGATGAGGAAGGGTGGTTTCACACGGGCGACGTGGGGGAGATCGATGACGAGGGCTTCCTCCGGATCACCGACCGCCTCAAGGATCTCATCGTGACGGCGGGCGGGAAGAACATCGCGCCGCAGGCGGTGGAAAACCGAATCACGTCCTCGCCCTACATCGCGCAGGCGGTGATGATCGGAGATCGTCGGGCGTTCCCGGTTCTGCTGGTGGTCCCGGACTGGGAAGCGCTCTCGCCGTGGGCCGAGCGGCATGGCGTGGACCTGTCGAACCGCGCCGCCGCGACCCGGGACCCGCGGCTCCTCGACCTGTTGCACGATGAGACGGCCGACCGCGTCCGGGACCTGGCCCGTTTCGAAACGCCGAAGCGGTTCTCGCTGCTGCCCGATGAGTTCACCGTCGACGCGGGGCTCCTGACGCCCAGCCTGAAGACCCGCCGGCGGGCCATCGAGCAGGCGTTCCACGAAGCCATCGAACGCCTCTATGCCGAAGTGGGGCACCTGCGCGATGAAGTCATGAACCTGCGCGCCCGTCGGGATTGACGGCCGCCGGCCGCGCAGGCCGCCAGACCACCCAGCGGAAGAACAGGAGCAGGAGGGCCACCCCGATCAGGCTCACGCCCACGCTGAAGCCACCCACCCTCACGCTCACCACCACTTCCAGCGGCACCACCTCGTACCAGTCCGCGGCCCGCCAGCCCACGGCCGGGACCGCCAGCCACGCGGCCAGGCCGAGCCACCGCCGAACCAGGACGCCCGTGCGGAGCAGGTGGACCAGTGCGCGTACCACGAGCGCCACGAAGATCGCGGTGGACACCAGCCGGGTGACGTACGCGCCAGCGCTCGCGCCTTCCACCACCCCCGTCCCGATCCAGGCGCCCAGCTCCTGCAGCCGCTCCACCGCCGCCCCGCCGGCGAACAGCGTGAAGAGCGTGACCAGCAGGATCACGCGGCGCGAGAGCAGCCCCGCGTCACCCGAGACCATCAGAGCGCGCCGAGCTGCGTCATGAGCGACACCAGGTCCGCCACGCCCCGCTCCTCCACGATCCGCCCGTGCTCCGCCCGGTACAGCGTCACGCCCCGCACGCTCACGCGGGCGCCCGCGGCCGCGACCCCGAACAGATCACCCTGAGTGTGTGTGCCGCCGTACGTCCACTCCACGGCTGCCCGGTGCCCGTCCACCAGCACCGTCCGTGTCGTGGTCACCAGGTCGGGGAAATGACGGAACGTCTGCTCCAGCGCCGCCCGGAAGGTGTCGACGCCACGGATCGGGCGGTCGAAATGGGCGTAGTCCACCACGATGTCCGGGTCCGCCAGCTCATCCAGCAGGTGCAGGTTGCCGGCGCTCCAGACCTGGATGAACTCACGGGCCAGGAGGTCCATGGCCGACTCGGTCATTCCGCTCCCCCGCCCAGCGAGAGCACCTGATCGAGCCCGCGCCTCAGACCGGCCTGCTCCGCCACGTGTCTCGCCGCCACCAGCGTCCCTTCCACGTACGGCGCCGCGCTGCTTCCGCCGTCGAACCGGAGCGACAGACGCTCGCCCTCCGCGCCGAAGATCACTTCCGCGCCGATCACGATCCCGGGGACCCGCACCGAGTGCACCTGAATCCCCCCCATCGTTGCGCCCCGGCACGCTCGCTCGCCCTCCGTTGCCTCCACCGGTACCGCCACTTCGGGGCGGGCGACGCGGGAAATGCGGCTCACCAGCTCCCGGACCGTTCCGCTCGGGGCGTCAGGCTTGCGGGCATCCGCGTAGTCGAGGATCTCCCACGCGGGCAGCACCGCCGCCGCCATTTCCGCGAAGCGCTGGAGGAGAACGGCCGTGATGGCGAAGTTCCCGGCAGCCAGGACGCCCACACCGGCCGCGCTCGCGGCCGCGTCGATCTCGGCATAATCCTCCTCCGTCAGCCCGGACGTGCCGATGACCACGTGCACGCCGCGCTCGATGGCGGTGAGCGTGTGAGCTTTCGCACTGGAGGGTGAGGTGTAGTCGATCAGCACGTCGGCACCCCCGTCGAGCGCTTCCGCTACCGTCCCCCGGATGAGGAGGTCGGTCGTGCACCCGGGCACTGCCTCCCCCAGCGGCCGCCCCGCCGCCGAGCGCGACACGGCCCCGGACAGCTCCAGGTCAGGCGCCGCTTCCACCGCCGGCGTGAGGCTCCGCCCCACCCATCCAGTCGCTCCCGCCACACAGATCCGGATCACCCTCTCGCCTCCCCCGCGTTCATTGACCGTGTCCATCCATTCCGCTGTCGGCGGCACCCGGGGAACCGCCGCCCCGGCGCACCGCCGCAATGTGCCCCACGTGGTGTCTGCCGTGCCATGCGTACAGCTGGAGCAGGAAATCCAGTGTGATCCGCCCCGACTCCGGGTGCATCACGGTTCGCTGGAAGTCCGCTGGAGACAGCGATCGGAGCAGCCGCGCCCAGCGCGTGTGCAGCCCGTCCAGGATCGCCAGCGAGGCGTCCACGCCGCCGCGGGTGGCGTCGGGCAGCTCCGCCCACGCCGCCTCCTCGAACGTCTTGATGGTCGGCTCATCCTCGGTGAGCGCCAGCTTGAATCGGATGAACGCATTCAGGTGGCTGTCCGGCAGATGATGCACCACCTGACGCCCCGTCCACCCGCCCGGCCGGTACGGCGAGTCCAGCTCGGTCCCGGACAATCCGGCAACCGCCTGCCTCACCATCGATGGCAGCGCCGCGATCGCTTCGATGAGCGCGTCCCGCTCACCCTGGGAGAGCGTATCGCGCGGGCGGAAACGCCCGCTCGGGTAGCGCAGCCGCTCCAGCTCCTGCTCCGTCATCTCCGCCAAGCTCGCCTCGTCGTTTGGGAGTCAGCTCCGGTTCCGCCAGGCCGCCCTCGGATGCCCGTCCGGCCCCATCTCGTACAGCCCCAGCCCCTCCCCCGCGCGCGCCTTGGCGATCCACAGGATCTGCCCCGTATGCATGGAGAAGTGCTCCACCGCGTGGCAGATTGCCTTCAGCACGGTCGTTTCATGCCCCTGGATCCGGATCTCCTCGCCCAGCCGCGCCGGATCCAGCTCCGCCAGCACCGCCGCGGCATCGGTCACGGCCGCCTCGAGCCGCTCCAGCAATGCGGCCCCGCCCTGACCCTCCGCCGCATCGAACTCCGCCTGGCGATGGCGCGCGTCGGGCGCGCCGCCAACCCCGCTCACGATCCACTGCCGGATGTTCCCGGCCAGGTGGAGGAGCAGGTTGCCCACGCTGTTCGACGCCTCGTTCGGCCGCCACCAGAGGTCCTCCTCCGGCATCCGTTCCAGCGCCCGGCGGATCTTGGGCACGTAGTCCTCGCGCAGCAGGCGACGCGACTCGGCCACGATTGCCGTCCCCGCATCGAATCCGGTACCGGCATTCACCATCAGGCTCCTCGTTCCACGGTGGCTACAGCGCCTTGCCCAGTCCTCGCAGGATACGGTTCGCCACTTCGCGATCGTGCTGCACCAGCTGGTTGGCGTACTCGTAGACGAAATCCCGCAGCCCGGGGTGGCGCACGCCCACTTCGGCCGGACTCATCAGCGTCAGGTCGCCATCCGCGATCTGGCGCAGCAGCGCCCACGGCTTCTCGTATTCGGTGCCCGGCCCCTCGATGGAGAACGTGTGCAGCGCCACGCGCAGCGCGAGCATGAACGCGTCCAGCGCCGCCCGGTCCGCCACGGCTTCCGGCCCCGTCGGTATGGCCTTCCCGGGCGGAGCGGTGCCCGATTCCTGCTCGTTCGCCCCGGTCCCCGGCTCCCGCTCGGGACCGAGATCCTCCTGCCAGCTGCGGCGGTCGGCCTCACCGCCGCCCGCACCCTGCGAGCTGTCGTTCATGGCTTCAGCACGATCCTCCCCAGAACGGCTCCATCGCGCACGGCGTCGAGAGCCTCCTGGAAACGGTTCAGTGGAAGGGTCCGGTCCACCAGCGTTTTCACCTTCCCCTCAGACACCAGCCGCACGGCCTCCTCCAGCTCCGCCAGCGTGTTCCCCACGCTGCCCATGACGCGCGTTTCGCCGATCACCAGCCCGATCGGGTGCGTCTGGAGCGTGTCGAACGAGTACCCGATGAACACCAGGGCGCCTCGCTTCGCCAGCATGCCCACCGCCACGGGCATGGTCTCCTTCGTCGCCACCAGCTCGAACACGACGTCGGCTCCACGCCCCCCCGTCAGCTCGCGCACGGCCGCGGCCACGTCGTCCGTCTCGTCTGCATTGACCACGTGGTCGGCGCCCAGCATGCGGGCCCGCTCCAGCTTCACGGGCGTCCGCCCGATCCCCACCACGGTGGCGCCCCGGAGCTTCGCGACCTGCACCAGCCCGTACCCGACCGCACCAATGCCGTACACCACCACCACGTCGCCCTGTCCCACTTCGGCCAGGTTGCACGCGTGGATGGCCGTGGTGACTCCGCAGCCGATCGGCGCCGCGGCCTCCGGGGAGAGCGAGTCCGGCAGCCTGACGGCGTTCCCGGCCGGGACCACGATCGCTTCCGCGTAGCCCCCGTCGTTGAAGAAGCCGTACTCCGCCTTCAGCTGACCGCAGAGATTCTCATCGCCCCGCCGGCACCACTCGCACTCCCCGCAGCCGGCGTAGTAGTAGACGAGCACCCGATCGCCTTCGGACCGGTCCGTTACGCCCGGTCCCACGGCGTCGATCACGCCGGCGATCTCGTGCCCCATGGTCAGCGGCTGCACGCCCAGGTTCAGCAAGCCCGACTGGAAGTGCAGCTCCGTGTGGCACACGCCCGCCGCCTCGATCCGCACCCGCACGTCTCCCTCGCCGGGCTCCGGCCGCGCTACCTCCTCCAGGCGGAACGGCTGCTCCGGGCCGTGATAGCGGACCGCCCTCACCGCGAGCCCCCCACCCCGCCGCCGGACCCCGCGCCGGGCTCCTCGCCCGCTTCGCTCGCCGTCGCGTTCGCGCTGTCCACCGGCTCCGGGGTGCGGTTCTGGACGCCCAGCAGCTCGACATCGAACACCAGCGTCGACATTGCCGGAATGACGCCGTTGGCGGCCGGCCGTGTTCCATACGCCAGACCCGGCGGGATCACCAGGCGACGCTCGCCGCCCACCTTCATGCCGACCACGCCCTGATCCCACCCCTTGATGACCTGGCCGTAGCCCAGCGCGAACTGGAACGGCTCGTCACGATCACGGCTCGAGTCGAACTTCTTCCCCGACGGCAGCCATCCCGTGTACTGCACCGTGACAATGTCGCCCGAGTCCGCACGGGCGCCGGTGCCCTCCCGCACTTCCTGCACGTATAGCCCGCTCGGCCGGTGCTCCATGGCGGATAGATCCACGTTCAGCGAGTCGGCGTAGTTGCGCGCCGCGCGCAACGTGGGGTCGCGGTTCTCCTGCGCCGTGTCACCGCCGCTGCAGGCGACGAGGCCGGTCACCACCAGTGCGGCGAGCGAGAGCGGGACCGCCCCCCGGGCGGCCAGGGTCGAAAGTCTCATGGTCCGTTCCATTCGAAGAGGGAGCGCCGATGGCGGATGGTAGGATGCCGCGGCCAGGATGCCAAGCGGGCGCCGGCACCGCCGACGCCCGCGCCCTTCCCCATACTTCCCCGTCGGGCGGCGGCTAGTCCAGGGAATACTCGATCGTGGAGACCACGCGCACCGTCTTGTTCAGCTGGTCCGCTTCATTGATCCCGGGCGCCTGGTCCCGCGGCAGGATCTGGAACACGCCCTGGTTCGCCGTGCGGATCCCGCCGACTTCGCTTCCCGAATCCTTGGCGAACTGCGCCGCCGCCTCCCGCGCGCTCGCCGTGGCCTCCGCGATCATCGAGGGCTTGAGATCGTTCAACCGTGTGAACAGGAACGTGGGCTTCACGGGGCCCCAGCCGGTGCCGCTCCGGAGCAGCACGCCCGCGTCCACGAGCTCGCCCACACGCTGGCTGGCGGCGTGCACCGCCGCGACGTCCTCCGAGCGCACGACCATCAGCTGCTGGATCGTGTACCGCATGCCCCGCTGATTCGGGTCCCCGTACGGCACCGCCAGCCGGTCGGTCACTTCCACGCCCTGCAGCTCCACGTTCGTGGTGTCGATCCCGTGCGACGCCAGGAACGCCAGGACCGCCCGTGTGCTCCGCTGGACCTGCGACTGCGCTTCCGCCAGCGCGTCGCTCGCGGCCACGACCTGGAACGGCCACAATGCCAGGTCAGCCTCGACGTCCCGCTCCGCCAGACCCTTCACGGTCACGTACCGATCGCGCCGGCTCTCCAGCACCCCGTGGCCCGCCGCCCAGCCCGCGAACCCGATCCCCACCGCCAGCACAAGGGCCGCCATGACCCACCGGTTCCCGTTCATGCGCTCCGCTCTCCCTCTGCGCCCGTACGCCGGGTTGGCCCTCGCGGCCACCTCCGGTCACCGGCTCTGCATCCGTCTACCAGCCGCCCATCCCTACAGTTCCGACCGAGACCGCCCCGCGTTCGCACGGACTGCCGCCGCCACATACGCGCTCAGCCCCTTCGCACGCTCCTCGTAATGCGCCGCGAAGCGCGCGTCCGTCTCGTACATCGCGGCCAGCTCCGCGTGCATCCCCGGGGCGCACGGATAGAACCACCGGTCGATGTGGAGGCGCGCCCGCTCCGCAGCGGCCATGGCCGCTTCCCCGCCCGGCGGCTCCCCCGCGGCCATGAGACGCGCCATATCCGCCTCGATCGCCGATGACTCGGACTTCAGCAGCTCCCAGTCCGCTCTCGTGTACCCCCGCGCCCGCCGCATCGACTCACGATACGACGACGTCTCTCCCCAGCGCTCCCGGACTTCGCCGCCGTGTCTCGCCTGCTCCGCGCGGACCTCCTCCGGTGCATCCAGCGACTCGAATCCCTCGAACATGTCTTCCACCTCCAGCCTCTCGCCTCGATCCATGGCTTCCAATGCGCGGTCCACTGCGCGGATCATTGCTTCCGCGCGCTCCGCCCTCTCCCCCAGCAGCTCCCGCTGCGCCGACAGCGCGGCCCGACGATCCGGCGCGGGACCGTCCATCAGCCCGCTGATCGCCTCCAACGACAGACCGAGCTCCCGATACAGAAGCACCTGGTGCAGCCGCTCGAGATCCCCTGGCGCGTAGAGCCGATACCCGGACGCCGTCCGCCCCGACGGCGTCAGCAGCCCGATCGCGTGATAGTGATGGAGCGTCCTCACGGTCACGTTCGCAAGCGCCGCCACTTCCCCCACCGTCCATTCCTTGCCCACCATGCCTCCTTTCGCCGAGCCGCCGGTTGCGGCCGGATCGCTCCCGTCGAGCGCACGACCGCTCCGCTGGCCGCCACCCTTCCGACCACGGTAATCGCTGACGCTGCGTGAGGGTCAAGGCCCCCGCGATGCGGGGTCGAACACGGGCGATGCGGCCGCGCGCCGGAGCGCCCGTTCGGCGAGATCCGCCACGCGCAGCATGCCATAATCGTTCAGCCGCTCCACGCGGTCCTCCGTGGTGTGGTAGTCCGGGTGGAGCCCGGTGAAGAGGTGGATGGCCGGAATGCCGGCGTGATGGAAGGTGGCATGATCGGAGTCGTCGTCCATGGGCTCGAAGCGGAGGTCGAGATCGACGCCTTCGTTGGCGTCCAGGAGGATCGCCTCCCAGGCCGGATGGGTGGACGCTCCGATGACCGTGAGGCGTCCGCGTCGCAGGCGTCCCACCATGTCGAGGTTGATCATGGCCACGGCGGAGTCCAGGGGGAGCGGCGCCCCGGCGATGAACTTCGCGGAGCCCAGCAGGCCCAGCTCCTCGGCGTCGAAAGCCACGAAGACGATCGTTCGAGCGGCAGGCCGCCGCGCCACGCGCCGGGCCAGCTCCAGCAGCGTGGCCACACCGGATGCGTTGTCGTCCGCCCCGGGCCGGATGCCCGTCCGAGCGGGATCGCGGGACAGCGGGGCCAGTCGGCCGATGTGGTCGTAGTGCGCGCCCACCACCACGTACTGCCCCCGCAGGCGGGCGTCCGATCCTCGCGCTATTCCGGCCACGTTGACGCCCTCGCCGTTCATGAGCACGCCGTGAACGTCGAACGGCTGCCGGATCACCGGGTCGAGCCCAGCTTCCCGGAACCGGCGGGCGATATAGCTCATCGCCTGGTCCCGCCCCGCCGACCCGAGCACCCGCCCATCACGGGCCGCATCGCCCAGATAGCCGACGTCCGCGGCCATGGCCGCAGCCACTGGCGGCGCTGGCGGCGGCGGGAGCGGCGGCTGGCATGCGACGAGGAACGCCAGCAGCGCCCCCGCGATGGGAGCGACCGGACGAATCATCCCCGCGGCGCGAACCGTGCCCGGCCGACCACATGCCTCACGCTGCCACTCTCGCACCTTGCCTCCCGTTCCGGGCCGCGGGTCGCGCGTTCCGCTCCCCCACCCCATAATATCGGCCACCCCGACCACGACACAGGCACACCCGGGTTTCAGGAGACACCAATGCGCACCACGGCGCCGCTGCTGTCCTTACTCCTCCTTGCCACCGCCATTTCGACAGCGGACGCTCAGGCCGGCTCACCCGCTGCGGAACGGTTCACGGTCGACCGCGCCATCGACATGACGCGAGTGGGAAACCCGGAGCTCAGCCCCGATGGCCGCCGCGTCCTGTTCACGAGGACCGAGCTGAACTGGGACGACAACGACCGGCTGACCCGCCTCTGGATCGCCAACGCCAATGGCAGCGACGCGCGCCCGTACACGGCCGAGAAGGGCGATGGCTCGCCGCAGTGGTCCCCCGACGGCCGCTGGATCGCGTTCGCCCGCTCCGCCGATGACGACGATGACGACGCCGGCAGTGGACGCCAGATCTGGCTCATCCGCACCGACGGCGGCGAGGCGAGGCAGCTCACGCACCACGCCACCAGCGTGCGCGCCTTCCAGTGGACGCCAGACGCCCGGCGGCTCGTTTTCATCGCTGCCGACAGTGTCCCGAAGAAGGAGAAGGACGAGCGGAAGGACGGCTACGACGCCGTGATCGTGGACGAGGGGCCGAACGGCCAGAGCCGCGGCAGCTGGTCCAATCTCTGGTGGGTCCCCGCCGATTTCGACGACGCCGACGCCCGGCCGATCACCAGCGGCGAGCGCATCGTCGGCGACTTCGATGTCGACCCCGCCGGTGAGCGGGTGGCGTTCACCTTCCGCACCGAGGACCGACGCAACGACGAGTTCCGCTCCGAGATCGCCGTGGTGGGGATGGATGGTGGAGAGATCCGCGAGCTCACGCACAACGAAGCGCCCGAGTCGGGACTCCGCTGGACGCCCGATGGCACGTCGCTGCTCTTCGTGGCGCCATCGCTCGAGACCTGGACCCTCGACCAGGGCAACCTCTACTTCATGGACCCGGCCACCGGGGACACCCGGCAGCTCCTGGCCGACTCCGACCTCGACATCCGCGTCGGCGGGTTCACGCGCGACGGCCGCTTCCTCGACTTCACCGCCACGGATGGCACCGTCACCAACTTCTACCGCCTCGACCTCCGCCGAGGCGAGGTCCGGCCCATGAGCCAGTGGAGGGGCGTGGTGGGGAGCGCCAGCTGGTCCCGCGATCACGAACGCGTGGCGTTCACGTTCGAAACCCCCACCTCGCCACCGGAAGTCTACACGTCCGCGTTCAACCGGCGCATGGAGCGCACGGCCGTCACCGACGTGGGCGCCGACATCCGCGAACTCGCGCTCGCGGAGCCCGAAGTCGTCCAGTGGACGAGCACGGATGGGCTGCCCGTCGAGGGAATCCTCTACCCCGCACTGGGAGACCGCTCCGCCCCCGGCGCCTTCGTGCTCCACATCCATGGCGGCCCCGCCGGCGGCTATACGCTCGGCTTCAACCCCGACGCCCAGATCCTGGCCGCCCATGGCTTTGCCGTGCTCGAGCCCAACGTCCGCGGCTCCACCGGCTATGGCGACGATCTCCTGCGCGGCAATGTCAACGACATCGGCGGCGGCGACTTTCAGGACCTCATGAGCGGCGTCGACGCCATGATCGAGCGCGGCGTGGCCGACCCCGACTCCATGGCCGTCAAAGGATGGAGCTATGGCGGGATCCTCGGCGGCTGGACCATCACCCAGACCGACCGGTTCAAGGCCGCTTCCCTCGGCGCCATGGTCGCCGACTGGCCGGGCGAGTTCGGCGTGGGCTTCAACTACGACGTCACTCGCTGGTATCTCGGCGGCGACCCGTGGTCGAACCGGGCCTTCTGGATCGAGCGCAGCGCGTTCTACCACGCCGACCAGATCCACACACCCACCATCCTCTTCCACGGCGATGAGGACTCCACCGACACGCCCGGTCAGTCCATGAACTTCCACGCCGCCCTCAGCCGCTTCGGCGTCCCGAACCGCCTCATCCGCTTCCCGCGCGAGCCCCACGGGTTCCGTGAGCCGCGTCATCAGCGCACTCGCATGGTCGAGGAGCTGCGCTGGTTCGAGCAGTACGTCCGCGGAAACCCCGACTGGCAGGCGCCGGAGCGCGCCGGAAAGGAAGACGCGAAAGCCGCGAACGCCGGAGCCTGATCACCGGAGCCGACCGGAGCCGGTCCGAGAGCCTGGATTGCGCACGAAGGCCATGAACGCGGCGCCGGAAGCGCTCTCCCGGCACGGCTCGTTCCCCGACTCGGAGCGAACGGCCGGGGGAGTTGCTGCTCCCCCGGCCGCTTCCGTTACCCTCGATCGTTCCCGGCCCCACGACTTCGCGTGAGACCCGTTGCCCCTGACGGGGCCTCCTGCCTCTCGCTCAGGACTCGGCCTCCCGGTTCACCCGGCTCTCCGCGATCCGCGACAGCTTGTGGTCCGTCTCCCCTTCCTCGTTCAACGTCTGCTGCAGCAGCTCCGCCGCACGGCTGTTCCCGAGCCGGCGCGCAAACGTCCGGGCACTCCCGTACGCCGCCATCTCGTAGTGCTCCACCCGCTGCGCCGCCGCGATCATCGCCGCATCACGGACTTCGCCCTCGTCCGCTTCCTTCATCCCCTCCTCCCCTTCCTCGATGATCCCGCGGATCCCCCTGCACTTCACGCCGCCCGGCTTCTCGCCGATGTCGTCGAAGATCTCCTCCAGACGCCTCACGTGCCCCTCCGTCTGGCGACGATGCTCCTCGAACGCGCTCCGCAACTCTTCGTGCTGCGACTTCTCCGCCATCTTCGGCAGCGCCTTCAGGATCTGCCTCTCCGCATCGTGCAGGTCCTTCAGCTCGTGCACGAACAGCTCCTCGAGATTCTTGACGCCCATCGCTCTTCCCCCTTGGCCAAATGTGTGTCCCAGAATGCGAAACCGCCGCGAGATCCCGCCCCGCGACGGCACTCCCCACCGTCGCAATCGCCATACCGGTCACACCCTTCCGCACACCCCTCCGCACACCCCTCCGCACACCCCTCCGCACACCCCTCCGCACACCCCTCCCAGCCCCCTTCCGGGCACTTCCAATGGCCGCGCCCCAGCCGTGCTTCTTTGTGAGACAAAGTACTTGACGTATACCGCCGCCATCGCCATCCTCTGCGCATGGGAACACCTGAGCGGGCGCACCCGATTGCGCTGCACGAGCGCGCGGCGGACAACCTCCGTTTCATCCGCGAGACCATGGAGCGCGCCACTGCGTTCACGGCTCTGTCGGGGTCGGGGTTCGTGCTGGTTGGGCTGACGGCGGTGCTGGCGTCGGGAGCGGCGGCGATCCAGCCCACGCCGGGTCGCTGGCTGGGGGTATGGGTGGGGGAGCTGGTGCTGGCGGGGATGATTTCCGTTGGCACGACGGCGCGGAAGGCGCGGGCGCAGGGCGTCGCCCTGCGTTCGCACACTGCGCGCAAGCTGCTGCTGGCGTTCGCGCCGCCGATGGTGGCCGGGGCGCTCCTGACGGCCGCGGCGTTCCGGGGCGGGAACATGTGGTTGCTGCCGGGATTGTGGCTGGTGCTGTATGGCGCGGGCGTGATGACGGGGGGCGCGTACAGCGTCCGCGTGGTGCCGCTGATGGGTTCGGTGTTCATCGGGGTGGGGGGGCTGGCGCTTCTGGTTCCCGGGTGGGGAGACGAGCTGCTCGCGCTGGGGCTGGGCGGTCTGCACGTGGTTCTGGGCGCGTTGATCTGGAGGCGGCACGGTGGCTGAGGCGCGGGCGTCGCGAGGTGCCGCGGTGGCGAGGTCCGGATCGGGCGGTAAGGCCGGGGGCCTGGTGGCGCCGGCGCCGGATCTCAACCGGCTGATCCACGAGCGCGTGCGGCTCGGGATCGTGAGCGCGTTGGCGGTGAACCAGACGCTGGCGTTCAACGACCTGAAGGAGCTGCTGGGATTGACGGATGGCAATCTGAGCGCCCATGCCCGCAAGCTGGAGGACGCGGGCTACATCCGGTGCATCAAGGATTACGATGGGCGGGTGCCGCGAACGCGGTATCGCCTGACGGCCGAGGGTCGATTGGCCCTGGAAGGTTATTTGGAGCACATGGAAGCCCTGATCCGGGCTGTCCGGGACTGATTGGATACGCCTCGGCAATGACAGAACGCAGAGATTTCGCGCGGAAATTCGGGCAGCACGCCGCACCCGACGGCGAGCGACTGCACGTGGCGATCATCATGGACGGCAACGGCCGGTGGGCCACGCGCCGGCGGCGGCCGCGCTCGCGGGGCCACCGTCGCGGCTCGGGCGTCGTGCGCCCCATCGTGGAGGCGGCGGCGCAGCCCGAGCTCGGCATCGGCATCCTGACGCTGTACGCGTTCTCATCGGACAACTGGGCGCGGCCGCCGCAGGAGGTCGCCGCGCTCATGACGCTCCTCGAGGAGTACCTGGCGAGGGAGACTCCGCATTGCGTGGAGAACGGGATCCGCCTGCAGGTGATCGGGCGTCGGGATCGGATCCCCGCAGCGCTGGTGGAAGCCATCGAGGCCGCGGAGGCGGCCACGGCGGAGGGCCGGGCGCTCACGCTGCGCCTTGCCATCGACTACTCCGGTCGCGACGCCATTCTGCGCGCTGCGGCGCGGGCACTGTCCGCGGACGCGTGTGGCAGCCGGGAGGCGTTCTCGGCGGTGCTCGGCCAGGTGGAGGGCTGTTCGGGTGGCGCACCGGATGTCGACCTGCTGATCCGGACCGGCGGAGAGCAGCGTCTGAGCGATTTCCTGCTGTGGGAGTGCGCCTATGCCGAGCTCTACTTCACGCCCACGCTCTGGCCCGACTTCACCGACCGTGACCTGAGGGAGGCGGTTGTGGAGTTCCGTCGCCGGGATCGCCGCTTCGGCCGGGTCCTGGATCCCGCCGTTTGAGGCGACTGCGCCGCGCCGGACCGCGGATCTCATTGCGCACCGGCAATGGATCGGTACCTTGCCGACATGATCCGCTACGGCACTGTCATCTTCGACTGTGATTCCACGCTTTCGGCTCTCGAAGGAGTGGAGGCTCTGGCGGTCGGGAACCGCCGCGAAGTGGAGACGCTCACCGACTCGGCCATGCGCGGCGAGCTCCCCCTCGACGCGGTTTACGGTCGGCGCCTGGAGCTGATCCGCCCGAGCCGGGCGGCCGTGGAAGCGCTGGTCGACCGCTACATCGAGGAGCTGGTGGACGACGCCGCCGCGACGGTGGCCACATTGACCGCGGCCGGCGTGGATGTTCGCGTGATTTCAGGTGGCCTGCGCCCGGCGGTGCTCGGCCTGACCCGGCACCTCGGACTCTCCGATGACGCCATCACCGCGGTGCCGGTCTACTTCGACGCCGCGGGCGAGTACGCCGGCTTCGATGAGCGCGCGCCCACGGCCCGTGCCGGCGGCAAGGCCGAGGTGATCCGCGCCCTGAGAGCCGCCCCGACCCCGCTCCCCGCCCGTGTCATGTTCGTGGGTGACGGCGCGACGGACCTGGAAGCCCGGGACGAGGTGGATCTGTTCGTCGCCTATGCCGGCGTGATCGAGCGCCCCGAGGTGGTGGCCGCCGCCCCCGTCGTCCTCCGCGCCGCGTCCCTCGCCCCGATCCTGCCGCTTGCGCTCGGTGACACTCCCCCCGACGATGAGGCCGGGCGCCGCCTCTACGACCGGGGCAAGGCGCTCGTGGATCGGGGGCTCGTGGAATGGAAGTAGGATCCGGAGCCCCGGAAACGCCGACATCATCAGCGCGCAGGTCCCCCATGGTCTCGAAGACAACCGAGTTCGGACGCTTCTTCCTCCCTGGACCCACGGAGGTGCGGCGCGAAGTCCTGGAAGCCATGCTCGGCCCCATGATGGGCCACCGCACGCCGGAGATGGAAGCGCTCATGGAGCGTGTCCAGCCGGGGCTCAGGGACGTTTTCCGCACCGGGCGCCCCGTCTACGTCGCGCCCTCTTCCGGCACCGGCATGATGGAGATGGCGGTGCGCAACACCGCCCAGCGCCGCGTGCTCAGTCTGGTGAATGGTGCGTTCAGTGCCCGCTTCGCGAAGATCGCCGAGCAGTCCGGCTTCGAGACCACTCGCCTCGAGGTGGAGTTCGGCCGCAATCACACGCCCGAGATGCTGGACGACGCCCTGTCGGGCGACGACTTCGACACGGTCACCATCTGCCACTCCGAGACCTCGACGGGCGTGCTGAACCCCGTCCGCGAGCTCACGGAGACCGCCCATGCGCACGGCGCCATGGTCTGTGTCGACACCGTGAGCTCCATGGCCGGCGCGCCGGTGGAGACCGATGCGTGGGGCATCGATTTCGTGGTCACCGGCTCGCAGAAGGCCTTCGCCCTTCCCCCGGGCCTGGCGTTCGGAGTCGCGCAGCCGGCGGTCCTCGAGCGCGCGGAGTCCAGTCGCACGCGTGGCCTCTATTTCGACATCCTCGAGTTCGAGCGGAACCTCGAGAAGAGCCAGACCCCCAACACGCCGGCCGTTTCGCTGATGTACGCGGCGGCCGTGCAGGTCGAAGCCATCCGCCAGGAGGGGATCGAGAACCGGTGGGCCCGCCATCGGTCCATGGCCGAGCGAACGTACGCCTGGGTGGCGGAAGCGAAGGGGCGCGGCCTCGAGCTGGACATCCTTGCTCCCGAAGGGTACCGCTCGCCCACGGTCACGTGCGTCACGATGCCCCCGGGCGTCAGAGCGCCGGACATCTGCTCGGCCATGCGGGCGCGGGGGTACGTCATTGCCACCGGATACGGCCCGGCGAAAGACGACATGGTGCGGATCGGCCACATGGGCGACCACACGTTGAGCGAGCTGGACGCGCTCCTGGACGTGCTCACGGAAGTGTTCGCGGACGCGCTCGCCACCCATGGCTGAGCGCCTCCGCATCCTTCTCGCGGACCGCATACCCGAGAGCGGTCTGGCGCCCCTCCACGATGACCATTTCCAGCTCATTCCCCGCTTTGGCCTGAGCGGCAATGAGCTCCGCGCCGAGCTGGATGATGCCGACGCCGTGATCGTTCGCTCCTCCACCACGATCACGCGGGAGAGCCTCGCCACCACTTCCCGGCTGCGGGTCATCGGGCGCGCCGGCGTGGGCGTCGACAACATCGATCTGCCGGCGGCCACGGAGAAGGGCATCGCCGTGTTCAATGCCCCCTCCGGCAACACGATCTCGGCCGCCGAGCTCACTCTCGCCCTCATGCTGGCCGTGGTGCGGAAGGTGCCCGCCGCCGATCGCTCCATCCGGGCGGGCGAGTGGGATCGGAAACGCTTCCGCGGCTCCGAGCTGCATGGGAAGACCCTCGTCCTCATCGGAGCCGGTCGTATCGGCACGGAAGTGGCCCGGCGAGCCCGGGCCTTCGGCATGAGGGTCGTGGCCAGTGATCCGTTCCTGCAGGAGGAGCGGGCCCGGCAGCTCGGGATCGAGATGGAGTCGCTCGACGCCGCCCTCGCGCACGCCGATATCCTCTCGCTCCACGTCCCGCTGACGGATGCGACGCTCGGCCTCATCGATGCCCGACGCCTCGACCTGCTCCGGCCATCGGCCATCCTGATCAACGCCGCACGCGGTGGCCTCGTCGACGAGGACGCGGTCGTCGACCGCCTCCGGGATGGGCGGCTCGCCGGCGCCGCGTTCGACGTCTATCGCGATGAGCCGCTCCCTGCCGGGCACGCGCTGCTCGAGCTCGACAACGTCGTCCTGACACCGCACATCGGAGCGGCCACGGACGAGGCGCAGCACAATGTGGCCGTGGAGGTGGCCGCGGCGGTGCGCGACGCTCTTCTCGAAGAGGATTACTCCGGGGCGATCAACGCCCCCGCGGTCGGTGGCGAGCTCATGCGCCGCATCGCCCCGCTCCTGGACCTCGCCACGCGTCTCGGACGACTCGCCCGCGCCCTCGGCGGGGGTGGCGAGTCCCTGGAAGTGCGCTATGCCGGCCAGAACGCCGAGGACGTGCTGCGACCCGTCACCGCCGCCGCCATGGTGGGCGTCCTGACCGGGATCGTGGGTCGCGGCGCGGTCAACCTCGTCAACGCCCTCCTGCTCGCGGAAGCTCGCGGGGTCCGGATCAGCCGCGTGTACCTGGAAGCGATCGCCGAATTCCCCGAGCACCTCGAGCTTCGCGTGGCCGGTGGAGGGCTGGAAACGCGGGTGGCCGGGTGCCTCCGGGGCAACACCCCCCGCATCATCCGTATCGACGCCTTCCCGGTCGATGTTCGCCCGCGTGGCGTGCTCGTCATCCTGCGAAACCGCGACGTGCCGGGCGTGATCGGGCGCGTGGGCAGCGTTCTGGGCGATGCCGGCGTGAACATCGCCGAATACCACCAGAGTCGTCTCGAGGCTGGCGGCGAGGCGCTGGCCGCCGTGGCGGTGGACGAGAAGCTCGCCCCCGATGTCCTGGGCGCCCTCCGTCGCCTCCCCGATGTGCTCGCCGTCCGGCAGGCCGAGCTCGACTGAGACGCGCTCGTCCCCACGCGTTCCCCCGAGCCTGACACGGCCGCGCCCACGCGGCGATCGCCCCCTTGACCTGCCGGAACACCCGTCTTACTTCCGGGTTTCATTTCGCCGCGGTACAGGGGTGGGCCGAGCGAAGCCGAGGACCGGAAGAAATGGCAGCAAGAGGACAGCCGGTACCGCCGGAGCCGCTGCTGCGGCGGTATGCCGAAGAGGCGCTGGAGGAGGATCTGGGCTCCGGGGACGTGACCACGGAGCTCCTGGTTCCCAGGGCCGCCCGCGCGCGTGCCCGCCTCATCGCCCGGCAGGAGGGCGTGGCCTGCGGGCTGCCCCTCGCGCGCCACGTCTTCCACGTCCTGGATGGCAGCCTCGACGTGCGCGCGCTGGTGGACGACGGCGATGCCGTGGCCGCGGGGGCCACGCTCCTGAGCGTCGAAGGGGCGGCGCGCCCGATCCTCTCCGCCGAGCGTGTGGCGCTGAACTTCGTCGGCCGGCTCAGCGGGATCGCGTCGCTTACTCGCCGGTACGTGGAAGCCGTCCAGGGCACGGACGCCCGGATCCTGGATACGCGCAAGACCACGCCCGGGCTCCGGCTGCTGGAGAAGTACGCGGTCCGCTGCGGCGGCGGGCGGAATCATCGCTTCGGCCTCTCGGACGGCTTCATGCTCAAGGACAATCACCGCGCCGCGCTCGCCACCGCGGGAAGAGGCGTGCCGGAGGCGGTGCGCGAGGCCAGGGACCGGCTGGGTCACGGCGTCGCCCTGACGATCGAAGTGGACACGGTGGACCAGGTGGCGGAGGCCATCGATGCCGGCGCCGACGCCATCCTCCTGGACAACATGACACCGGAGCAGCTTGCGCTCGCGGTGACTCAGGTGGACGGTCGCGCTTTCACCGAGGCTTCCGGCGGCGTCACCCTGGCGTCCGTGCGCGCTGCCGCCGAGAGCGGTGTGGACTTCATTTCCGTGGGCGCGCTGACGCACTCGGCGCCCGCCCTCGATGTGACGCTCGAATTCGAGTGGTAGAACGATGGGAGATGGAATGAGCGGGAAGATCGACACGGCACGGACCACGTCCGCCGACGAGATGTACCGGGCGCTCCATGAGCGGCTCGGCGACGTGCTCCCCGATTTCGAGCTGCGCCACAAGGCCGAGCTGGCCGCCGAGATCAACCGGCTCAAGGCGGAGCGCGGAGCCGTCATCCTCGGCCACAACTACATGGAACCAGCCCTCTTCCACTCCGTTTGTGATTTCAAGGGCGACTCCCTCGAGCTCAGCCGCCTCGCCGCCGAGGCACCCGGCGACCCCATCGTCTTCTGCGGCGTCCGCTTCATGGCGGAGACCGCGAAGATCCTGAGCCCGCACAAGAAAGTGCTGCTCCCCACGGAGAAAGGGGGGTGCTCCCTGGCCGAGTCGATCACGGCCGAGGACGTCCGGCGCCTCAAGAAGAAGTACCCCGGCGTTCCCGTGGTCACCTACGTGAACACCTACGCGGACGTCAAGGCGGAGACCGACGTCTGCTGCACGTCCAGCAACGCCGTCAGAATCGTCCAGAGCCTGGACAGCGATCGCGTCATCTTCCTGCCGGACGAGTACCTGGCGAAGAACGTGGCCCGCGAGACCGGCAAGACCATCATCTTCCCCCTCGTCAAGGAGATGGGGACGCCGGCGGCCGCCGCCAACGGCACCCACCCGGCCGGACTTTCCGGGAACGGGAAATCGGCCGCCCATTCCGGTGACCTGGCCTACGACATCATTGGCTGGCGCGGACGCTGCGAAGTGCACGAACAGTTCAACACTGCCGACATCGCCAATGTCCGGCGCCAGTTCCCCGATGTCATGGTCCTCGCCCACCCGGAGTGCAGCCCGGAGGTAGTCGAGGCCAGTGATTTCAGTGGCAGCACCAGCGCAATGATCAGGGCCGTGCGCGACTCCGATGCCGACCGCTACCTGCTCCTCACCGAGTGCAGCATGGCGGACAACATCGTCGCCGAGAACCCCGAGAAGGAAATGGTCCGCCTCTGCTCGGTCCGGTGTCCGCACATGAACGAGATCACCCTCGAGAACGTCCGCGACGCCCTCCTCCACGACCGCTACGAGGTGGATGTCCCCGAGCCCGTCCGCAGTCAGGCGCGCCGGTCCATCGAGCGCATGCTCGAGCTCTCCTACGGCACCGTGGTGGACGGAGACTGACCGGCGGCGGCGCTCCGCCGGAGCCTCCCGGCAGGGCCGCGGGCCCGCCTCGCATTCATTTCCTGCGCTTCTGCAGCACCCACCCCCGCCGGATGGACCGCGGCTCTTCCACGGTGACGAACGAGTCCGGCGCCCATTCCTCCACCGTGGCCATGATCCGCTTCAGCTGCCCCCTCCGCGCCACCGTGTAGACGACCTCGACCGAGCCGCGGCGGCCCTGCCCGGAGAACTCCGTCACGCCGAACCCGAGCTCACGCAGCGCCTCCGCCACTTCCACCCCGCCGTGCTCGGAGATGATCCGCACCGTGGCCAGCCCCAGCGCCAGCTTCTCCTCCACCCACAGACCGACGGCATTGCCGGCCGCGAAGCCGCCCGCGTACCCGATCACGTGGAGCGGACTGTTCAGGAACTTGATCGCGTTCCCCGCCGCGAAGAGCCAGATCAGGACCTCGAAGAAAGCGACGAAGGGCACCAGCAGTCGCTGGCCCCGCACCGACATCAGCATCCGCGTCGTCGCCAGCGAGACATCGAAGATTCGCGCGCAGAAGATGATCAGTGGGCCCCAGGGCCCCGCGAACCACGCCTCGATCATCCGTCCTCCATCCGCCGTGTGAGCACCCGTCCCCCTGTCGCGTCATCAGAGATGCCGCTCCACGGCGCAGCGAGCGAGCGCTCTGCCGCGGGCCCGCCCGGGTGGACCTCCTCCCGCCGTCCTCCTTGCCACGCGACCCTGCCCCCCCTCTCTTTCCCCTCATGCGAATTCTGGCGTACACGTTCTACGGCAACAGTCTTTCCACCTGGGCGCTGGCCGTCCTGCTCGGCCTCGTGATCCTGGCGGCACTCTTCTTCCTGCGCCGGCTCGTCCTCCGCACCCTCACCGGCTTCTCCCGGCGCACCGCCACGGAGTTCGACGACATCGCCGCCGCGGTCCTGGCCAGCACCCACGGCTTCTTCCTCTTCGCCCTGGCGCTCCTGGCCGCCATCCAGGTCCTGGTCCTGCCCGGTAGTGTCGGGCTCGTCGTGCGGGGGATCGCCTCCCTGGCCACCCTCCTCCAGCTCGCGCTCTGGGGCAACACTGCCATCGGCGCCTTCCTCCACCGCTACACGACCCAGCGCCTCGAGGAGGATGCCGCGGCCGCCACGACCATGAGATTCGTGGGATTCCTCCTGCGCCTCTCGCTCTGGGTCATCATCGGCCTGGTGGCCCTGGACACGGCCGGAATCGACATTACCGCGCTCATCGCCGGCCTCGGCGTCGGCGGCATCGCCGTCGCCCTCGCCGTCCAGAACATCCTCGGCGACCTCTTCGCCTCGCTCAGCATCGTCCTCGACAAGCCGTTCGTCCTCGGCGACTTCATCATTGTGGGCGACATGATGGGCACCGTGGAGCACATAGGGCTGAAGACCACGCGCATCCGAAGCCTCTCCGGCGAGCAGCTCGTTTTCAGCAACAACGACCTCCTCTCCAGCCGCATCCGCAACTACAAGCGCATGCAGGAGCGGCGGATCGTCTTCTCTTTCGGGGTGGTCTACCAGACGCCCCCGGACCAGCTGGAGCAGATCCCCACCCTCGTGAGGGAAGCGGTCGAGCACCAGGAGAACACGCGTCTCGACCGCGTCCACTTCGCCCGCTTCGGGGGCTCTTCCCTCGATTTCGAGGTGGTGTACTACATGCTCGTGCCCGATTACAACAGCTACATGGACACGCAGCAGGCCATCAACCTGGAACTGTTCCGCCGGTTCGCCACCCTCGGCATCGAGTTCGCCTATCCCACGCAGACCCTGTATGTGGCCCACGAAGACGCGGACTGACCCACCGGTGCGCCGGCGCTGTCCGGCCGCGCTCGCACGCTCGTAGAGCCGCATGGTGCGACGGTTTCGGTTCCCGCGCTTCACCCGCGCCGACCTGGAGCAGCTCGGCCCGCTCGACACTTCCCCCGTCTCGACGAGTGAGCTCGCCCTCGTCCTCACCGGCGGTGGAGCACGCGCCGCCTACCAGGTCGGGACCCTCCGCTGCCTCGCCCGCCACTTCCCTGCGCTCGGCATCCCGATCATCACCGGGGTGTCCGCCGGCGCCGTCAACGCCGTGCACCTGGCCGCACACCACGGGACGTTTCCCCAGGCCGTGGAGGAGCTCACCGCCCTGTGGGAGGAGCTCACCACCGAGCGGGTCTTCCGCACCGACCCCGCCCACCTGGCATGGAGCACATCCCGGTGGATCGCTCGCCTCCTCTCCGGCGGCGCACTCCCGGCTCCAGAGGTGCGAGGGCTGCTGGACACGGCCCCGCTGGCCGCTTTCCTTGCCGAGACCATGGTGGCCATCGAGGGGGAAATCACCGGCATCGACTACAATCTTCACCGCGGCACGCTCAAGGCCGTGGCCGTCAGCGCCATCAGCTACACCACCGGGCAGAACGTGGTGTTCGTGCAGGGGCGTGACATCGAAGTCTGGGAGCGGCCGCACCGCAAGAGCGTCCAGACCCGGCTGCGCGTGGACCATGTCATGGCCTCCGCGGCCCTGCCCGGGTTCTTCCCCGCCATCCGGATCGGCGACCAGTGGTACGGCGACGGAGGGATCCGTCTCACGGCTCCGCTCTCCCCCGCCCTCCACCTCGGTGCGCGGCGGATCCTGAGCATTTCCACGCGCGCGGAGACATCACAGGAAGAGGCGGACCGTCCCGAAGTTTCCGGCTACCCGCCGCCGGCCCAGATCCTGGGCACGCTGACGCAGTCGGTGTTCCTCGACACCATGGACCAGGACGTGCTCCGCCTCCAGACGCTGAACCGGCTCCTCGAGCGGATCCCCCCGGAGGAGAGAGGCGGGATGCGGATCGTGCGCAGCGTAAACATCCGCCCCTCTCGAGACCTCTCCGCGCTGGCCCGCGACTTCGAGCCGCGCCTCCCCCGCAGCTTCCGCTTCCTCACCCGCGGTCTCGGGACCACCCGCACCGGCAGTCCGGACGTCCTCGCCCTCATGATGTTCCAGCCGGACTACATCCGCACGCTCATTCAACTCGGCGATGACGATGCCGAAGCCCGCCTGGACGACATTCGCCTGCTCCTCGATCTCGACGTCCCCGGTGACACGCACCCCGAGCGGCGATCTGCGGAATCCCGCTGAGCTGCCCGAATCCCGCTGAGCGCCGCCCTCCCCTTCACCCCGCGGCTGACCACCCGCCGGCCCACGCCGCCGCTCAGCCGCCTCCCGCCTTCATATCCATGACCGCGTCCAGCGGCAGCGCTTCCACCCGGCCGCGGTTCCCCGATACGCTCGTGGCCTTGAACAGGGAGTTGTAGATCGCTTCCTCGGTGGCCTCCGCCGCCGCCTGGAACAACGGCGACATCAGGTCGTTCGGCACGTCCGACACCGCGCGCGGAGCGGCCGCATCCCCGCGGCGCACGGATTCCGCCGTCGAAAACGCGATCACGTAGTCGCCGGAACCGTTGCTCATGATGGAGCCCGTGCGCGCCAACCCCGCCAGCGCCCGCTGCGCGAGGCGCTCCAGGCTGCGCGAAGTCAGCGGCGCGTCCGTCGCCAGCACGATCATGATGCTGCCGTCACCGCCGTCCCGCTCCGGCGCTCCAGCGTCCAGCGCCTCCCTGAACGGATACCGACCCAGCCTCTGCCCCACCGGACGCCCGGCCACCGTGAGCACCCCGCCATAGTTGGTCTGCACCAGCGCCCCCACCGTCCAGCCGCCCAGACTCGCGGGCAATGCGCGAGACGACGTCCCGATCCCGCCCTTCCAGCCGAACGCCACGGTCCCCGTGCCCGCACCCACGCTCCCTTCCTCCACGCTCCCGCCCCGCGCTCCCTCCAGCGCCGCCACCACGTGCTCGGGCCGGATCGGCCGGGCACGGATGTCGTTCAGGTAGCCATCGTTCGTCTCGCCCACCACTGGATTGATCGACCGCACATCCTCCATGCCCGGCCGCGCAAGCAGCCAGGCCACCATCGCGTCCGCCGCTCGCCACACGCACAGCGTGCACGTCAACAGGATCGGTGTCTCGATCTCTCCAAGCTCCCGTACCTGCGTCACACCCAGCAGCTTACCGAACCCGTTCCCCACAACGATCGCCGCCGGCACCTTCTCGTGGAACGTGTCCCCCGCGTGCGGCACCACGGCCGTCACCCCCGTTCGCACACTGTCTCCCTCCACCACCGTGACCTGCCCCACCCGCACACCCGCCACATCCGTGATCGCGTTCAGCCGGCCCGGCGGCAGGATCCCTACCACGATCCCCGCCTCCCGCGCCCGCGGCCGCTCCCCGCTCTGCTCCATCATGCTCCCCTCCTGAGCCACCGCCCCGGTCGCCCGCCACCCACACACCAGCAGCGTGACCAGAAGCGCCAGCAGGATCCGCATCAGCACTCGGATGCCCGCCTGAGCGCGCGAGCTCGCTCTTGCCATCATCCTTCCATCCTCCCTCGGCGACCCGATCACGTCACCCGACCACGCAGGATCCCGAACGCGCGGGCGGGATGCCCGGCCTCGCCACAATGGAGCGGGCGCCGGCCCGCGGTCAACCTCGCCCGCCTTCCGTGGCGCCCGCATCCAGGTCCCTCGTCCGCCCCGACCCCGTGTAGGGCATTACCCGTCGAGGTGGTAGGGCAACACTTGACTGGCCGGTAATATTCTCCTACCCTTTTCGGCTCCGGGGCCCCGGCTGCGGCCCCGTTTCGCCGATGAACACCGGACCGTACATGCGAGAAGGAATCACCCGATTCGGGCGCCGCCTGATTCCAGTGGCGCTCCTGGTGCTGGCGGCCTGCGCGGAGGATCACCCGCAGACCATGATCCGTCCGGTCACCGAGTATGGCCGGATCCAGACCGACCTCTGGGGGCTCGTGACGTGGATAACGGTCGCGATCCTGGTGGTGGTGTTCGGCGCGCTCGCGGTGATCCTCGTCCGGTTCCGGGATCGCCCCGGCCGCGGGGACCCGAAGCCGATCTACGGGAACAGCAAGCTGGAAATCGCCTGGACGGTGATCCCCGCGGTGCTCATTCTGGTGATCGCGATCCCGACGATCCGCTCGATCTTCCTGACCCAGCCGAAGCCGCCGGCCGACGCATTGGTCATCCAGGTGACGGGGCACCAGTGGTGGTGGGAGTTCCACTACCCGGCGCAGGGCGTGACCACGGCGAACGAGTTCTACGTCCCAGTGGGCCGGCCCCTCGCCCTGGAGCTGAGCTCGGCGGACGTGATCCACAGCTTCTGGATCCCGCGGCTCGGGGGGAAGAAGGACGCGAACCCGGTGGTGCGGACGCCGGAAGGCATACCGGCGCCCCACCAGAACACGATCGTGCTGGAAGTGGACTCGGCCGGGGAGTACCTGGGCCAGTGCGCCGGCTTCTGTGGCGCGTCGCACGCCCTGATGCGGATGCGTGCCGTGGCGGTCTCGCCCGCCGCGTTCGATGCCTGGGTCCGCGACATGAAGACGCCGGTCGAGCCGAGCAGTGATCTGGCGAAGCAGGGGAAGCAGATCTTCCTCTCCAGCACGTGCATTGCGTGCCACACCGTCGAGGGGACCTCGGCGCAGGGGAAGATCGGACCGAACCTCTCGCTCCTGGGCGAGCGCTGGGCCATCGGAGCGGGGGCGCTGGACAACACGCCCGCGAACGTCCAGCGCTGGGTGTTGCACGCGCCCGAGATCAAGGACGGCATCATTATGCCGGGCGCCGAAGTGGGCGCGGGCGGCATGCCCCCCACCGGCCTCTCGGATGAGGACGCCCGGGCCGTGGCGGCCTATCTCAGCGACCTGCGCCGCCCGCTCTACCAGGGTCCCGTCAAGCCAGGGGCAGCAGTGCGGCGCGACTCCGCCTCACCGGCAGCGGCGCCCGCCACGGACTCCGCCACTGCGGGCACGGCGGCGCCGTCGAGTGACAGCAGCGTGATCTCCGCGGCGCAGCCGCGATAGCCGACGACTGGACCGGATACGACCATGGCAACTGCCGAAGCATACGCGCCTGTGAAGCCGCGCGGACGGAGCGGGATCTGGGACTGGCTGACCACGATCGACCACAAGAAGATCGGCATCCTGTACGGCGCCACGGCCCTCGTGTTCTTCATCCTGGGCGGGCTGGAAGCGCTCATCATCCGCTGGCAGCTGGCGCAGCCCGGCATGGACGTGGTGAGCCCGGACGTCTACAACCAGCTGTTCACCATGCACGGCCTCACCATGGTCTTCCTGGTGGGCATGCCCATCGCCGTGGCGTTCTTCAACTACGTCGTGCCCCTCCAGATCGGGGCGCGGGACGTGGCGTTCCCCCGGCTCAACGCCTTCTCCTACTGGGTCTTCCTCTTTGGCGGGATCTTCATCTACTCCAGCTGGCTCATCGGCGCCGCCCCCAACGGCGGGTGGTTCAATTACGCGAACCTCAGCACTGTCCAGTATTCGCCCGGGCCGAACATCGACTTCTACGCCCTCGGCCTCCAGATCCTGGGCATCGCCTCCATCGCGGGCGGCGTGAACTTCATCACCACCATCATCAACCTGCGAACGCCCGGCATGAAGCTCATGCGCATGCCGCTGTTCACATGGATGGCGTTCGTCACCAGCTTCATCATCATCACCGCCCTGCCCGTGCTCGCGGTCGCCCTCTTCATGCTCACGTTCGACCGCTTCTGGGGTACGAACTTCTTCAATGTGGCAGCGGGCGGAGACCCGATCCTCTGGGAGCACCTGTTCTGGCTCTTCGGCCACCCCGAGGTCTACATCCTCATCCTCCCCGCCTTCGGCATCGCCTCCGAGGTCATTCCCACCTTCTCCCGCAAGCCGCTCTTCGGCTACGCCATCATGGTGTTCAGCGGTGCGCTCATCGGCTTCATCAGCTGGGGCGTCTGGAGTCACCACATGTTCACCACGGGCCTCGGCCCCGTGGCCGACTCCTTCTTCACCATCAGCACCATGATCATCGCCATCCCCACGGGCGTGAAGATCTTCAACTGGCTCGCCACCATGTGGGGCGGGAAACTCTGGTTCAGCACCTCCATGATGTTCGCCGTGGCCATGGTGGCGCTCTTCACCATCGGCGGGATCAGCGGCATCATGCACTCCGCTTCACCCGCCGACCTCCAGCAGCACAACACCTACTTCGTCGTGGCGCACTTCCACTACGTGCTCATCGGCGGGCTCATCATGGGCGTGTTCTCCGGCTTCTACTACTGGTACCCGAAGGTCAGCGGGCACATGCTCAGCGAGACGCTGGGGAAGTGGCATTTCTGGCTCTTCGTCATCGGCTTCAACTTCGTCTTCTTCCCCATGCACTTCGTGGGGCTCCTGGGCATGCCACGCCGCATCTACACCTACGCCCCCGAGCTTCACCTCGGCGGCATCAACCTCTTCATGTCACTGAGCGCTCCGCTCATGGCCTTCGGCACCCTCGCCTTCGCCTGGAACCTCGTGCGCAGCTGGCGCAGGGGTGTGCCCGCCGGCGACAACCCCTGGGGCGCCGCCACTCTCGAGTGGGCCACGACCTCACCGCCGCCCGTCTACAATTACGCCGAGCTGCCCGAAGTCCGCAGCCGGAACCCCCTCTGGGACCACCCGGACAACTACGACGAGCGCGTCTGGCGCGAGCCCCCGGGCGGGGTCCACATGCCCAATCCCTCGTTCTGGCCCCTGGTTACGGCGGCCTGCACCGCCAGCACGCTCATCCTGTTCATGACCGACATCTGGTGGATGCCGCTGATCGGCCTCGCGGCCACCGCCATCGCAGTGATCAACTGGGCCTTCGAGCCGGCTGGCTGAGGAGTTAGACGACGATGGAAGCGCACGCGCACGCCGTTTCACAGCACGCGGCCCACCCGCCTACCACGACCGGGATCCCCACCTGGAAGCTCGGCTTCTGGACGTTCCTCGGCTCGGAGACCCTGTTCTTCGGCTCCTTCATCTCCACGTACCTGATCTACGCAGGGCGCAGCGTCGCCGGGCCGTATCCCGCGGACGTTATCAACATTCCGCTCACCTCGATCAGCACCTTCGTCCTGCTCATGTCCAGTCTCGCCATGGTGCTCGCCCTGGCCAACGTGCAGCGAGGGAACCGCAAGTGGGGCTTCATCTTCCTTCTCGTCACCGCCGCACTCGGGCTCACCTTCCTCGGGTTCCAGGCGTTCGAGTTCACCCACTTCTACCACGAGGGGCTGACCCTCAGCAAGAACGTATTCGGCTCCTCTTTCTTCATTCTCACCGGGTTCCACGGCGCCCACGTCTCCATCGGCGTGATCTGGCTCCTCATCCTTTCACTCCAGGTCTTCGCCGGACGCGTCGGGCCCGGCGACTCCCTCAAGGTCGAGGTGGCCGGCCTCTACTGGCACTTCGTGGACATCGTGTGGATCGCCATCTTCACTCTCGTTTACCTGATCCGCTGACCTGAATCGGAGCCCCCCATGGTTCACGCAGACATCGAAACCAGCAGCCACGCTGAACAGCACGAGCAGAAGCACCCCGGCTGGAGCACCTACGTCATTATCGCTGTCGTGCTCACCGCCATCACGTTCGTCGAGGTCGCCGTCTTCTACATCCCGGCCCTGCACCCCGTCCTCGTCCCCACGCTCGTCACCCTCTCCGCCACCAAGTTCGCTCTCGTCGTCATGTTCTACATGCACCTGAAGATGGACAGCCGCATCTTCACCGGCGTCTTCGCCGCCCCCCTCGCCCTCGCCCTCTTCCTCGTGATCGCTCTCGTCGTCCTCTTCAAGGTGCTCCCCACACAGCTCACCTGAGCAACAGGGCGCGCGGCACCCGAACGTTGCGCCGCCGCCCGAACCTCCGCACCTTCTCCCCATGAGCCGCCGAACGCCTCGTCTCGCGACCCTCCTCGCCACGACGATCCTCGCCGGCTGCCACATCCCCGCATGGCCCGTCGAAGGCACCGTCTCCTCGCCCTTCGGACTCCGTCACGATGGCTTCCGCTTCGACATCCACCGCGGCATCGACATCGCCGTGCCCGCCGGTACTCCCGTCCACGCCATGGAGCCCGGCCGCGTCGTCTTCTCCGGTTTCCTCTCCGGCTACGGCCGCGTTGTCATCCTCGACCACGGCGGCGGACTCCGATCCCTCTATGCACACCTCTCCCAGATCCGCGTCGCGACCGGCGATGCCGTCGACGACCACGGCCTCCTCGGACTCTCCGGCTCCAGCGGAAACGCCTCCGGACCCCACCTCCACTTCGAGATCCTTCGCGATGGCACCCCCGCCGACCCCGTCCCCCTCCTCGGGAGTCGTCCCCGCCCACAAGGCTCTTGACACGAAGACACTGACTCTGTTATTCAAAGGCTCGTGTAGGGAAAACCCCCACGCGAGACCGGCGGGAGTGTAGGCCAAACCCCTCCACGAGGGCCCTCGAACCGGATGCAGCGGGCCGCTCTGCCTCCCGGGCTGCGGTGCCGGCGGGAGGGGTGCCTGGCAGACCGCGAGGGGCGGGCCTGCGGACGCTGCCCGTGTGAGGGGCTCGGATTTCAGCACGCCTTCAGCGCCGACCCGAGGCGCCAGGGATGAAGCGGGAAGCCCCAGGGCTGACTCCCGGATCGTCGTGAGACGAGCCCGGAGTCGCCCCCCGCGCTGATCGGTGCTCTACTCCAGGTCCAGCTTCGGCACGGCCATCTGCATCTCCTCGCCCATCTCTTCGGCGGAGCGCATGCCGGCGAGGTCCAGCTCGAAATCGGGGACATCGGCGGGCCGCAGCTTCTCGGCGAGCTCGATCATCTCCCGCTTGCTGAGCCCGTGGTCCCGCAGGGCGGTGGCATCGAGGCTGCCGCCATGGCGAGCGGAGAGCGTCACGCTCTCATCCTCCTGTCCGACATCGATGAGGGCGCGGAGCGCCTCCATTTCGCCCCGGGACATGGCTGCGGCGGCGAAGGCATAATCGATCCAGGCTTCGTAGGAGAGCGGCGCCACGCGCTTCAGCATCCCGGCCATGACTTCGGCATAGGCGCGGATTTCGAACTGCGCGTGCGGATCGGCGCGGAGCGTCAGGAAGTGGATCAGGTTGTGGAGGTCGATCTTCCAGTACCACTGCGTGTAGGTAGAGAGCGGCAGATCGATGCGCGCGAGCTCCCGGGCCACATCCTTTCCCAGCAGCCACTCGTAATCGGCGCCAGCCTGTTCGCGCGTCTCCTGCCATCGAGCCAGCGCCTGGCGGTGCAGCTCGGGACTCGCCCCTTCAGGCATGCGTCCCTGCTTGTTGTCCACGCTCTGGAGCGCGAAGTGGTCCGCGTCCGGGGCATAGAAGAGCAGCGGCATGAGTGAATACCGGCCGCTGTACTCGTTCAGGTTCGCGGTCCTGTGCCGGACCCACTGCCGGGCCACGAAGATCGGCATGCAGACATGGAACTTCAGCTCCACCATCTCGCTCGGCGTGGTGTGGTGGTGGCGCCGCAGATAGCGCACGAGCCCCCGCGTCTGGCTGACTTTTCGCGTGCCGTAGCCGTAGCTTACGCGCGCCGCGCGCTCGATGTCCTCGTCGCTCCCCATGTAGTCCACGAGGGCGACGAATCCGTGGTCCAGCACGGGGAAGTAGCCGCCGAGGATCTCCTCGGCGGCGGGGGTGGTGGGTCGGCGGGTCTCGGCCATGGTCCTCAGTGTCTCGGGTGGGAGCGGGCGCGTGGCGGCATCTGTGATGCGGGGTGGGGCATCAGCACTTCCCTGGCCAGTGGCAGCGGCAGCCCCAGCGAGAGCAGTCGGTCGTTGAAGTCGAGCTCCGTGAAGGTCTTCTTCTCCTTCTCGACGTACGCCTGGTAATCCTTCCGCAACTGGACGATCTGCACCCGGCCCAGCGCCGCGGCCAGATACATGGGATCGTACGTGGCCCGCAGGACTTCCCGCCGTCCGGGCGCCTCGCGCATGTACGCAATGTCCATGAACCGCTGCACGACAGTGTCCATGGGCTCCTCCAGCGCGTGGATGTGCAGGCTCGCATACCAGCGCGCATGCTGTTTCAGTGCGCTCCAGATCGCTGCGATCCGCGCGGTGGAGTCCTGGGCCGGGAAGCCTCCCTGCAGCGCCTGTTGTTCCGCGTACTGTGCCCAACCTTCCGCCAACGATCGCGGCGTGAACACTTTCCGCACGTCGCTCGGGTACGTCCGCGCATACGCCAGCTCCACCGCGCGGCCGGGGAACGTCTGGTGCAGCGTGAGGCCGAGCAGCGCCGCGTTGTTGAAATAGGAGAGGAAGGACGCCTGCTCCGCCTCCGTCCACGAGGGCAGTGCGTTCGTCAGCTCGTAGTACGTGGCCAGTCCGACGGAATCCAGTGGCCCGGGCGCGTCCACCCGGGAAAAGCGCTCACGAGCGTACGACGGCGAGGGCCGGACCACGGGCGCCGTCGAGTCCAGCACCGTCACCATCCCGCTCCCGAGGGTCCAGTCCCGCGCTCTGCGGGTCAGCTCCCGGGCGGCGGGGACCAGCTCCGACGGCGCGGGGTGCATCATGGAGAGCGAATCCATGAAGGCGCGGACCGACCGCCCGGGCGCGACGGCGGCCACGACCTTCTGCAGCTCGTCCCTGTATGACGTGATCTCCTGTTCGTTCAGGCGATCCAGCGCTTCCACGCTCAGATCGATGTGCTCGGAGTAGAGCAGCTTTCGCGCGAAGAAATACCGCCCCAGCCGATAGCTGCCCGTGGAGCGTGGGAGGAGGTCCGTCCGCAGCCATGCCACGTAGTCGTTCAGCGCACCCGCCAGCGCGCTGCGGGCGCTCTCCAGACCATCGGTCGCCGCCGCGGCCTCCGACCCCAGCAGCTCCGGCAGCGCGTCGATGTAGGTGAGCAGCCCCTCCGCGTCCGTGATCGCCAGCTGCGTCCACTCCGCTGGCGGGTTCTCCAGGTTCTCCCGCGCGGCGTTCAGTACCTCCGGCGCGGCCCGCAACCGGCTCTGCAGCGCCGCCATCCGCTCCGCCACGGGCGCGAACGGCCGCCCTACCAGCGACGCCACGCCCTCCGCGATCGCGTCCGTGTACATCCGCGGGCTCGTGGCCCAGAGCCGAAGCTCCTCCAGGTCCAGCAGCTCCGCCCGTATGGCGTACTCCAGCACCGCGTAGTCGTAGCGTTCCGCGCCCTCGAGCGCGCGGAACGGGATGTCCTGGAGTCGCCCATCCCAGTCCAGCAGATCCTGGATCCGCTGCTGCACGGCAACCCGCTCCATCGACGGAAGGAGCCGATCGTACGCGTGCACCCCCACTTGAGTCGCACGCACCGGGTGACTCTCGTAGTACCATGCCAGGAACCCGTCCCTGAACCTGCCGAACTCCTTCGTCGCATTCGCGACCACTTCCGGGCTCGGCTGCGGCAGCCCCGGCGCCCCGCCAGGGCGCGGCTGCTCCGGCGACGGCCCGCCCCCGCACCCGGCGACGAGCACGGCGGCAAGGACCCACGAACGTGCGCTCACGAAACCTCCTGCGGAAGATGAGAGGATGAAAAGCTAGGCCGCACAGCACTGGCGCGCCAGCGATGCCGAGTGCATTCTCCACGCCAGTCCCGCCCGGGAATGTCCGCCAAACGTCCCCGTTTTCCCCATGAACCCCGGCCCCTGACCGTGAGCGCTCGGCAATACCGTACTCTGTTCCGGGAATCCGGCGACGCCATCTACATGGCGGGCGCCGATGGGCTCATTGCGGAAGTGAACGCGGCAGCTGTCCGCCTCTTCGGCCGGGAAGAACAGGACCTCGTGGGGAGCTGCGTTTCCACCCTGTTCGGGGACCCGGAGGAGCACGCCCGGTTCCGCGATGTCCTCGCCACCGACGGGTCGGTGCGCGACTTCGAGGCGCTGCTGCTCCGCGGGGACGGGGATCGGCGATGGTGCCTCCTGACCGCGTGGCTGAGCGCTCCCGCCGCCGATGCGGCCGCCAGGCGCGCTCACCAGGCCATCATCCACGACATCTCCGCGCGGAAGGCCAGGGAGGACCGCCTGGCGCACGGAGCGTTTCACGACCCGCTCACGGGCCTGCCCAACCGCGCGCTGTTCATGGACCGTCTCGAGCGCGCCGTGGCGCGCAGGCGCAGGGGTGATGAGCGCGAGCTCGCCGTTCTGTTCCTGGACCTGGACCGTTTCAAGGTGGTGAACGACAGCCTCGGTCACACCGTGGGCGACCAGGTCCTGAAGCAGGTGGCCGCGCTCCTCCGGGAGCAGGTCCGGCAGGAGGATACCGTGGCGCGCATGGGAGGCGATGAGTTCGCCATCCTCCTCGACGGCATCGACGACGCCGGGGCCGCCACCCACGTGGCCGAGCGCGTCCAGGACCGCCTCCGCAGCCCCCTCTCGCTGGGTGACCGGGACGTTTTCACTTCCGCCAGCATCGGCATCACCTTCGCTCGCTCCGCCGCATCCACGCCGGACGCCCTGCTGCGCGACGCGGACACGGCCATGTACCGGGCGAAAGAGCTGGGGCCCGCGCGCTATCAGATCTTCGATGAAGGCATGCACGCCCGCGCCGTGGCCCTGCTCCAGCTCGAGACCGATCTCCGCCGGGCTCTCGAGCGCGATGAGTTCGTCGTCCATTATCAACCGGTTCTCGACCTCGAACAGGATCGCCTGACGGGTTTCGAGGCGCTGGTCCGCTGGGAGCACCCGCAGAAGGGCCTGATCCTCCCCTCCTCCTTCATCCCCGTTGCCGAGGACACGGGCATCATCGTACCCCTCGGCGCCTGGGTCCTGCGTCGGGCCACCGAGCAGATGCGACACTGGCAACAGCAGGATCCCGAGCGCGCTGATCTCTTCATCTCCGTCAACCTCTCGGCCCGGCAGTTCTCTCATCCGGAGCTCGCGGCCATGATACAGGCGACCCTCAGCGAGACCGGCCTGGACGGCCCCTCGCTCCGCCTCGAGCTGACTGAGTCCGTGGTCATGGCCAGCCCGCAGGCCGCCGTGCGCACCTTCGACGAGCTCCGCCGCCTGGGCGTCAGCCTCTGCATCGACGACTTCGGCACCGGCTATTCCGCCCTGCACTACCTTCATACCTTCCCCATCGACACGCTGAAGATCGATCGCAGCTTCATCAGCCGCCTCGCCGACGATGACGGGACCGAGCTCGTCCGCACCATCCTCGGCCTCGCCCGCGCCCTCGGCCTCCACGCCGTCGCCGAAGGCGTCGAGACCGTCGAGCAGCTGGAGCGGCTCCGCGCCTTCGGCCACGCCTCCATCCAGGGGTTCCTCTTCTCCCGCCCCCTCGATGTCGATGCCGCCTCCACACTCCTCGACCAGCACCGCCCACCCGCGAACCGCTGAGCCACCCCGAGCCACCGCGCCCGAGTCGGAACGGCAGCCGCCCGCCGAACCTGCACCTTCCCCCCGCTTCTCTCTGCCAAAGTGGCGCGCCACACTGGTATGACCGCTGCTTCCTTCTCGGGGCAGTCACGCGCCGGCGGAGTGCCGGCTGCGAACGGAGGAACCGAGAACAGAGCAGAACGGAGGAAATGATGGCACGAGTTCCGGTGGTACGGCGGACGCGGTCGGCATGGGCCGACATGAACCGGCTGGCCAGGGAAATGGATAGCCTCTTCGGTGGCTCGCTCGCCTCCACGCCGGACCTGTGGGCCCCGGCCGTGGACGTGGAAGAGACGCCCGATCACCTGTTGCTGCGGGCGGAGCTTCCGGGTGTGAGTCGCGAGGACATCGACATCGAGCTCGAGGACGGTGTGCTCACGATCCAGGGCGAGAAGAAGGAAGAGCAGCGGGATGAGAACGGCCAGATGCTCCTGTACGAGCGCCGCTGGGGTACGTTCGCCCGTCGTTTCACGCTGCCCCGGGCGGTGGATGCGAGCGGGATCAAGGCCTCGTTCGAGAACGGCGTTCTGGTGGTCGAGGTCCCGAAGGCCGAGGAGGCCAAGGGGCGCAAGATCCAGATCTCGGATGGCGGGCGGGATGTGAGTTGACGCGCCAGCCTCGCGAAAGCAGGAGGGCTCCCCGTCGCGATCGAGCGAGCGGGGAGCCCTTTCCGTTTCGGCTCAGCGCGGCTGGCGCTGCGTTTCAGGAGCGGAGCGAGCCAGCCCGCTCCAGGCGAGCTTTCACCGTGGCGATCACCAGGTCAGCGCCCACCCGGTTGTGTCCTCCTCTCGGGATGATCACGTCCGCGTACCGCTTGCTCGGCTCCACGAACTCGAGGTGCATGGGACGCACCGTCTTCATGTACTGCGTCAGCACCGATTCGGCCGACCGCGCCCGCTCCTCCATGTCGCGGCGAAGGCGGCGCCCGAGGCGCACATCGGCATCCGCATCCACGAACAGCTTCACGTCCATGAGGTCCCGCAGGCGACGATCCCACAGGATCAGGATGCCGTCCAGGATGATCACGGGCTTCGGTTCCACTCGCCGGGTCTCCGGTCGCCTCAGGTGCTGCGAGAAATCGTAGATCGGCACCTCCACCGGCTGGCCCTGCAGGAGAGTGCGCAGGTGCTCGATCAGCAGGGCGGTCTCCAGCGACTCCGGGTGGTCGTAGTTGATGGCCGCGCGCTCCTCGAACGGGAGGTGGGCGGCATCACGGTAGTACGAATCGTGGTGCAGGACGGCCACATCCTGTGGACCGATCGCTTCCACGATCCGGCGGACCACTGTGGTCTTCCCGGATCCGCTCCCGCCGGCCACGCCGATCAGCACCGGCCGCTCACGCTCGTCTTCACCCATTGAGCCCCAAGATGCCCGGACGGTGCCCGACCCAGCAAGGCATGACGTCCCCGCTCCGCGTCAGCCCGGATCCGCGCCCACCACCCGCTCCAGGATCACGCGCTCGAGCGCACCCGTGCTCGCGCATGGGATCGGGGCCGTGCTCACGCCCGACGTCCCGGCCATCGCCTGGAACCGGGTCCGCACGACGGTCGCCTCCCCGGCTGGCGCCAGGGTGGTCTGAAGCGTCACACGCACTTGTCCCTGGTCCGCCTTGGACGTTCCCAGGGAATAGCCACAGTTCAGGTAGCGCGACATCCGCTGTCCCGCCAGCCGGCTCGTGCGACGATCCACGACTCCGACCGTATGACTCCCCGGGTTGACGCTCAGCGCCGAGGCGGGGATCCCCAGCGCACGGTACGCCGTGAGCAGCCGGGACCAGGCTTCGGTCAGCGGGACGTCCACCTGCGCCGAAGTCACCTGCTTCTCACGCGTGATCTCGAGCGGCCGCCCCCCGGTCTCTATGCGCATCGGCTCATCCGGCACGTCCATGGACGGCGACCCCGTGCCTGCGCCGGCGCACGCGGGGACCGCCGCCCCCAGAACCAGCGCCAGCACGTACTTCTCGGCTCTGCCCATTGACGGACCTCCTTCGTGGGCACATGGGCGGGCAACGCTTCACGACGTATTGTAATGCATGCACTGCCTCTTCTGCGACGATCCGCTCTCGCCTCGCCTGGCCCGCCCCGCCTTCGATCCGTGGCTCGGCCGGCTCTGGCACATCTGCCCATCATGCCACCGCTGGAACCCGGTCCCGCTGGAAGCGCGCTGGTCGGCGCTGGAGCGCCTGGAGGCCGCCGCCCGGGACGGCCGCGTGCGGCTTCGGACGGAGCACCTCGACCTCGTGGAAGCCGGAGAGGGGCAGATGGTTCGCGTGGGCCGCGCGCCCCGTCCCGAGCTGGCGGTGTGGCGGTACGGTGACCTGGTGCCGAGGCCCCGCCCGCGCGGGCTCGGTGGCTGGCTGCGACGCCTGCTGGAAGGGCTGCCGTCGTCGCCATTCGGGTACAGCGGCGGCTACGGAGAGATGCTCGGCGGCCGGACCCTGCAGCAGCGCTGGCTGGCTTCTCCATTCGTGGATCAGGCGGCCACGCTCACGGCTGCGTTCCTCACCGTGCCGCTGGCGCCGGAATGCCCGTCGTGCGGTGATCCGCTCTGGATCACTCCGTGGTCCTTCCAGGGCGTTCGCTTGGTCCTGGACGGTGGCGCCGCCACCACCGTGGCGGCGTGCGGGCTCTGTGGGGCCGAGGTGGGGATCGCGATGGGCGCGGCGCGGCCGGCGCTGCGCCTGGGGCTCTCGGTGGTGAACCGGCAGCTGCGGGAGCGAGCGCTGGTCGAGGGGGCCGCCGGCGAGCTGGACACGGCCGGGAGTCCGTCTGCGCTGCTGTTCGGTCTCGGATCGGCCGCCGAGGCGATCGGCGAGATGGATTCCGAACAGCGTCTCGCTCTCGGCATTGCGCTCGACGAGCAGGTGGAAGCGGAGCTTCTGGAGCGGGAGTGGCAGCAGGCGGAGGAACTCGCCGCGCTGGTCGATGGCACGCTCACGGAAGTGCCGGGCTTCGACGAGTTCCGCGACCGGGTGCTGGGCCGCTGACCCCCGTCAGATGTCCAGCGTGCCCGGGAACTGGGGCCCCGCTCCACCCTTGGGCCGGCGCGCCCCGCGCGTGTAGCGGCCGGCGTCGCTGCGGCTGATCCGCTTCTGCGCCACGAGCGCTTCCAGCACCAGCTCCGCCGCGGCCGCGCGCACCCCCGGTCGGCCGCCATCGCCGATGTCGAGGCCGTCCACCACGTCCATGAGCGACGGCACGCCCTGGAGCCCCTCGAGCACCGCATCATCCCGCGCCATGTCCGCCAGCTGGACCACGCCGCCGCGGTCGAAGTGATCCACGATCTCGTCCAGCTCCTCGTCCACGGGCAGCCGGCGCCTCGACTCGAACGTCTCCAGCGCCGCCTGGGACACGAGATCCCGGGCGATCCTCGGCGCCCCCTGCAGCTCGCCTTCGTACTCCAACTCCATCTTGCCCGTGATGGCCGGGAGCGCGGCGTGGACATCGCTCACCCGCGGCGTGACACGGTCTTCTCCCAGTAGCACGGCGCGCCGCTCGGCATTGCTGACGGCGTTCTCGAGGACCGTGATCGGCATGCGCTGGCTGACACCGCTCCGCTGATCGATACGCTTGTCCGTTCGGGCCAGGAACGCCACCCGCTCCACCACCTCGGAAACGAACGCGGGGACATCGACGGGCTTTCCGCCGCGCGCCAGCCACGCTTCCTGCGCGGTGATCTCCATCCCGGCCTCCACATCCTCCGGGTAGTGCGTCATCACCTCCGCGCCGATCCGGTCCTTCAGCGGCGTGATGATCTTGCCCCGCGCGGTGTAGTCCTCGGGATTGGCCGTGAAGACCAGGAGCACGTCCAGCGGCAGGCGCACCGGATAGCCTTTGATCTGGACATCCCCCTCCTGCATGATGTTGAAGAGCCCCACCTGGATGCGGCCCGCCAGGTCCGGCAGCTCGTTCACCGCGAAGATCCCGCGGTTGGCCCTGGGCAGGAGTCCGAAGTGGATCGTCAGCTCGTCCGCCAGCACGTGGCCTCCTCGCGCGGCACGGATCGGATCCAGGTCCCCGATGATGTCCGCAATCGTGACATCCGGGGTGGCGAGCTTCTCGATATAGCGCGCATCGCGGCCGATCCACTCGATCGGCGTCTCATCCCCGTGCTCCTCCACCATCTGCCGGCCGTACTTCGACACCGGATGCAGCGGGTCGTCGTTCACTTCGCTTCCCGCGATGATCGGTATGGCTTCGTCCAGAAGACTGGCGAGCTGCCGCACGATCCGGCTCTTCGCCTGACCGCGCAGTCCGAGCAGGATGAAGTTCTGGCGGGCCAGGACGGCATTGACGAGCTGCGGCTCCACGGTTTCCTCGTACCCGAGGATGCCCGGGAAGAGCGTTTCGCCCGCTTCCAGCTTCCGCAGCAGGTTCTCGCGCATCTCGTCCTTCACGCGCCGCCCCGTGTAGCCGGACTCTTTCAGTGCTCCGAGTGTGGTGGGTCGTGACATCCGCTTCCTGGCTCAGGTGATCCGTCAGTCGAGCACGATCGCGACGCCCGTGGCCGTGCGCACCAGCCGGGGCAGGATACGCGGGATCTCTGCCCGTTCCATGGAAGCCATCGCGGCCTCCACGGACGCGTACCCCGCCAGCGACTCCAGCGTTTTCACGGTGGGGAAGACCATGGGCAGGCTGCCCCCATGGAACTGCTCCAGCGCATCGGCGGGTGACCGCCATGCCGCTTCGGTCATCTCGCGCGGGTCCGCCGTCGCTTCCCGCCCGACTGGCAGCGCCGCCGCGAAGAAGTGGGTGTCATACCGTCGCGGCTCGACAACGGGCGTGACCCAGTGGGCGATGTGGACCATGCCTCGGGCGTCGAGCGCCACGTCCAGGTCGTCGAGGACCTGGAGCAGCGTTGCACTCCCGTCCATCAGGCCGTGCCGCATGGCCTCGATCCGTCGATCCGAGAGAGCATCACCGGTCCACTCGCCGCCCTCGTGCCTCGCCAGCAGCACGCCGGTCTCCTCGAACAGCTCGCGGAGGGCCGCCACCCAGAACGCCGGCTCCGGCCGAATGGGCCTTCCCTCCAGGCCGCTCACACGATCATGAATCGCGGGAGCGGCGTCCGCCTTGTCCACCCGGCCGCCCGGGAAGACCCAGGCTCCCGGGACGAAGCCGCTGCTCTGGTGGCGCCGGAGCAGGAGAACTTCCAGACCGGACGGGCCGTCGCGCATGAGCACGACCGTGGCGGCGGGCCGCGGCGTTGCTGGCGGAGATGGCGGCCGGTCCACGGTGGCCGCAAAGCCTTCTGGCAGATTTTCGCTCGGGATCTCGAACATCACGCCTCGTTGTGACCGAGCGCGGTCACGTCCCGACCGCTCAACCCCGGTGGGCGGATCTCGGGCGCCCCGGACCGTGGCACTTCCGCGCTCCGCGCGAGCCCGCGCCCGTTCAGGACGTCATCCAGCTGACCCAGTACGTGCTGGCGGTAGCTCGAGCGCGCGGCGTTCCGGATGAACAGCGCGATCAACACGAGCCACATGCCGCTCATCACGTCGCCCTGGAACACTTCCCACAGGCCGTACGCGACCATCGCCATGGCCATCCACACGCCCACGCGCGACGCCCAGCGCGTCGCGCGAGTCACATCGCCGGTCGCCTTCCAGATGCCGGCGCGCAGGAGCCGGCCTCCATCCATGGGGAACCCGGGAATCAGGTTGAACGTGCCGAGCACGAGGTTCAGCGCCGTCATGTACCCCAGCACGCCCATGGCGGCCCCAGGCCAGTGCGCCTCGGCACCCAGCAGCCAGATCCCGAAGAAGGCGCCGGCCAGCCCGAAGCTGGCCAGCGGCCCCGCGCCCGCAATGACGAACTCCTCCGTGGGCGAGCGGCTGTCCCGCGCCGTCTGGGCCATCCCGCCGAAGAGAAAGAACGTGATGCGGCGCACCGGGATTCCCCGCCGCATCGCCACTAGCGAGTGCGCCAGCTCGTGGCCGAGGAGGGATGCGAAGAAGAGGAGCGTGATCCCCACCGCCATGATCAGGCGCTCCGCCGCTCCCACTCCCGGGAAGTCCACGGGTAGCGCGTTCGAATAGAGCGTCCAGGTCACGAGCGCGGCGATGATGAACCACGAGGGATGCACGCGCAGATCGATGCCGAACAAGCGTCCGATTTTGAAGCCGTCCATCCGTCTCCCTTTGGCGGCACTCGGGCCCGGGGATTGGGCAGGCCACCGGCCCGGGAGCTACCCGGTCACCGCTGCGGAGTTCCCCCTTCGGCCCGGTCTTCCGCGACCCGGCCGCCGGGGGGTCATGCGAGGAGCGGGCCAGCGGTCCCGGAGCGCTCAGGGGCCGATCAGGTCCACCCGGCGGTGCATCCTCGCCACCACGGGAATGGGTGGCGCGGCGCCCGCTTCCATCTGCAGCGTGCCCTCCAAGACGCCACTCTCGTCGCGGCCCACCAGCAGCATCCGCCCGGGGTCCCAGAGGGCGCTTCCAGTGCGGAAGCCCTCGAGATGCTGACGAACCTGGACGCCGCCCGACCAACCCGTCACTTCCACTCGGATCCTGGACCGTGTCCACAGCCGGAGCACCCGTCGCGGGCCCAGCAGCGTGTCACCGACCAGCGCCGTCGTGGTCGCCTCCCACGTGGACGTTGTCGTGCCACCGGTGGACTCCCGCGTCGCCACCGTATCCTCCCACTCGTCCCCCACCACTGCGGTTCGCCCCGGAAGATGGATGAAGAAGAGCCGCGGCAGCCTTTCCGGCCCCGAGACATCACTGAACGCCAGGCTGAGCGACGGAGTGTCGAGCACGGTCACACCGCCCCGCGGCGTCACCGAGAGCTCGAACGGTCCCTCCACATCGGAATCCACAACGGACGCCCCACCCCGCGCCGGGGCCGAGAAGCCGCCCCTCAGGCGTGGGAAGCGGACGGTCACGGCAAGTCCGGCGGGCGTCTCGTGGAAGGCGAGCTCGGCCGTTCCCGCCAGCGCCGTCGTGGGTCGCATGGTCCCCATCGCGCCCGTGTCGAACGAGAAGGCCGTGGTGTCGGCGAACGCATACACCGCCGTGCCGACCTCGGGCGTACCGTAGGCCAGCGGGCGCGGCGCCGGGGCTGCGGGCGGCGAAGAGCAGGCGGAGAGGGCTCCGACCAGCGCGAGGGCCACCGGTGCGGCCGGCCGCCGCGCGCGCCGGTCGAACCCTCTCCGGCCGGGGATCACATTCCCCGGATTCGCACGGAGCCCGATCCGGTATCGATCTCGATGGAGCCACGGCCGTCGCCGATGGTCCCATCGAGCTCGTCCCGCGCGTGATGCGTGATCGTGAGGGGGACGTCCACATGGATCCCGCCACTCCCCGTCTCGACGTGCAGGCGCGCCCCGACGTCCTGCGCCAGGCGCAGCACGACGCTCCCCGAACCCGTGTCCACCACCAGCCGGTCCACGTCCTTCGTCAGTTCCGCCTCCACCGAGCCGCTGCCGGTGTCCAGCGCGAGATCGGACGCGGTGGCGGACAGAAGGGTGATGCCGCCGGAGCCGGTGTCGATCTCGAGCGAGCGCGAGGCGACGTCTCGGGCATCCACGCTCCCCGACCCGGTGTCGATGCGCAGCGCGTCCGCGGTCACGCCCACCACCCGCACCCCACCCGACCCCGTGTCCACGTCGAGGTCGCCGGCCATCCCATCCACGTCCACGCTGCCGGAGCCCGTATCGATCACCAGGCGCCCCGACATGTCGCTGGCGGACACGGCTCCCGCCGACGTGTCCAGGCGAAGGTCGCCATCCACGTTCTCCGCGGTGATCCGGCCCACGCCCAGATAGATATCCACGCGCTGACCGCGAGGAATTCCGACGGTCAGATCGGCATGTGCGTCCAGCCCGCCCGGCCGCGTGGAAATGCGGACGCGTTCGCCGCCCCTGTCCCGGTCACCCCACGTGCCGTCTCTGCGGACCCGGAGCGTTGTGCTGCCGTTCCAGCCATCGGGATCATAGTGGACGCGGTCGGAAGGATAGACCACTCGCAGCGTCTGCCTTCCGCCCACGTCGCCCGTCCGGATCTCGAGCTGGTCGGCGTCGGCGCCGGCCCGGGTGACCGCCACGGTCACGGCAGAGCCGCCGGTGGCCGCCACCTGGAGCTGGCCGGCCAGGTTGAACACGGCCACATGCTCGCCGCTCACCTGGTAGCCCTCCTGGGCCGAAGCGGCGGCAGGATGGGCCAGGGCAATGAACAGGAAGGCGGCCGTCGCGGCCGCGAGATCGTGAGCTTGATTCATGAAGTGTTCTCGGCAAGGGTGCACGGGTGACGCTTCCCTTCCGTTCGATGGCGCGATCGCCTCGTTGGTTGGGAAGCGCCCCCGCGTCCACTACGCAGGCAGTGCCGCCGCGGGTTTCGCTTCGAGGCGGTTCCTACTCGATCTCGCTCACGTGATCGATGACCTTGCCCACTAGCCCGTAGTCCACGGCCTCCGCGGCGCTCAGCCAGAAGTTGCGGTGCGTGTCATCCACGATCCGCTCCAGCGGCTGGCCGGTCTGCTCGGAGAAGACGCGGTTCAGACGCCCTCGCATCTTCAGGATCTCCTTCGCCTCGATCTCCACGTCCGCCGCCGTGCCCCGCGCGCCGCCGGCCGGCTGGTGCAGCAGGAATCGTGTGTTCGGCAGTGAGAACCGCCGCTCCCGAGGCACGGCCACGTAGATGAGCGCGCCCGCGCTGGCCACCCAGCCCGTGCCCACCATGCGCACGGGCGAGCGGATGAAACGGATCATGTCGTGGATGGTGTCACCGGACTCCACGTGTCCGCCCTGGGAGTTGATGAAGACCGTGATCGGGGCTTCGGATTCCGCGTCGAGCGCCAGCATCTGCCCCATCACTTCCGCTGCCAGCTTCTGGTTCACCTCACCGCTGATGATCAGCGTGCGGGCCCGGAACAACCGGTTGCGGATGCTGTCCGTCCAACGGCTCGCGGTAGGACGGGGGCTCTCTTCTTCCTCTTCCTCGGGCGGCTGCGTTCCGGGCTCGCCCGGCTGCTGCGCGCCTTCCAGCAGGTCCTGCTCGTATCCGTCGCTCGGCATTCCGATACCTCTTCCTTCCTTGAGTTCCGGCGCGGGCCCCCCGCGCCACCCGGCCCCGGCCATCGGCTCGGGCCCGGCCGTCTCGTGGTCTACTCCTGCTCCTGCATGGGCAGGCGGACGCCCCGCTCACGCGCCGTCTCCAGCGCGGCCTCGTAGCCGGCGTCCGCGTGTCTCGCGACACCGATGCCCGGATCGTTCGTCAGCACTCGCTCCAGCCGGACGCGCATTTCCGGGGTCCCGTCGGCCACGATGACCTGCCCCGCATGGAGCGCGTTGCCGATGCCGACGCCGCCGCCGTGATGAAAGCTGACCCAGCTCGCCCCACTGGCGGTGTTCAGCAGTGCATTGAGGATCGGCCAGTCCGCCACCGCGTCCGTCCCATCCTTCATGGACTCCGTTTCCCGGAACGGGCTTGCCACGGAACCGGTGTCCAGGTGGTCGCGCCCGATCACAATGGGCGCTTTCAGCTCTCCGCTCGCAACCAGGTCGTTCAGTGCGACGCCGAAGCGGGCCCGCTCGCCCAGACCAAGCCAGCAGATGCGACTCGGAAGCCCCTGGAACTGCACCTTCTCACGCGCTTTCCGGATCCAGCGCGCCAGGTGCTCGTCCTCCGGGAACAGCTCCAGCACCAGCTCGTCCGTACGGTAGATGTCCGCCGGGTCGCCCGACAACGCCGCCCAGCGGAACGGACCCTTCCCCTCGCAGAACAGCGGCCGCACGTAGGCAGGCACGAACCCCGGAAAGGCGAACGCGTCGGCGTAGCCGGCGTCCTTCGCCTGACCGCGGAGGTTGTTCCCGTAGTCGAAGGTGATGGCGCCGAGGTTCATGAGATCCACCATCGCCCGGCAGTGGATGGCCATGCTCTCCATTGAGCGACGGCGGTATTCCTCCGGATCCCCCTCCCGGAGCGCGTCCGCCTCCTCAAGCGTGAGCCCGGCCGGGACGTACCCGTTCAGCTCGTCGTGGGCGCTGGTCTGGTCCGTGAGGACATCCGGAACCACGCCCCGACGCGCGATCTCGGGGAGCACCTCCGCGCAGTTCCCCACCAGCCCGACGCTCACCGACTCTCCGCGCCTCGCGGCCCCCGTCACCCACTCCAGCGCCTCGTCCAGGTCGTGCGTCATCCGGTCGCAGTAGCCGGTGTCCAGGCGACGCTGAATCCGGCCCGGATCGACTTCCACCACCAGGATGGAGCCCTCGTTCATGGTGGCCGCGAGCGGCTGCGCGCCACCCATGCCGCCCATGCCGCCGGTCAGCACCCACTTCCCTTTCAGTGAGCCATCGAAATGCTGGCGCGCCAGCGCGCCGAACGTCTCGTAGGTCCCCTGCAGGATCCCCTGGGTGCCGATGTATATCCAGGAGCCGGCGGTCATCTGCCCGAACATGATCAGGCCCTTCCGCTCGAGCTCGCGGAAATGGTCCCAGGTGGCCCAGCGGCCCACCAGGTTGGCGTTCGCGATCAGGACCCGCGGCGCGTGCTCATGCGTCCGGAACACCCCCACCGGCTTCCCGGACTGCACCAGGAGGGTCTCGTCGTTCTCCAGGCGACGCAGGGTGGCCACGATGGCGTCGAACGCCTCCCAGCTCCGGGCAGCCCGCCCCGTCCCGCCATAGACCACCAGCTCATCCGGCCGCTCCGCCACGTCCGGATCCAGGTTGTTCATCAGCATCCGCAGCGCCGCCTCCTGCTGCCAGCCCTTGCAGGAGATCTCCGTGCCGCGTGGCGCGCGGACCGTGCGCGCACCCTTCACCGTACCTGTAGCCATCTGTTCCGCCTCGTGTGTTCTCCGCCAGATCCGATTCCAGCTCCCGCGCTTCACCGGCTCCCCGAGAGGATGGCCCGCCGCACCCGCCCCCGGCAAGTGCCCGCCCCCCCTCGTGAGATCATGAGATCAGGCCCGTGTGCCGGGCCCCCGGTCCGCGCCGTCAGACATCGCTCGTCATGATGAACACCGGTTGCCGGTTGAACGTGTGATAGATCGGGCGCAGCCGGTCCGTGTTGTAGTGGCGGTCCACGTCCACCACCTTCTTCCGCCCGACCACCACGTCGATCGGCACGTTGTCATACGCGCCGTTGCGAACGCTCACGAGCCGCCCGGACTTCCTCGCCAGCACGAGATCCAGGGCCAGGTTGCCGAACGCCATGGGGACAATGGAGTCCATGGCGTCCGGCTCGCCACTCCGGACCAGATACCCCAGGCGCTGGTTCACCACGTTGACGCGATCGCCGTTGTTGAAGCGGGCCGAGCGGTCCTTGAGCTCCGCCGCCACGATGTCGCCGATTCCCCCCAGCTTCCTGTGCCCGAACATGTCCGGCTCCGCCCCCTCGAACTGCATCTCCCCGCCGCCGATCGTGGCGCCCTCCGAGATCAGGACCACGGAGTACCGTGACGGGTGGCGGTTGCGGTCGTAGACCATCAATTCCGTGAGCTGGTCGATGTCGAACGGGTGTTCCGGGATCACGCACCGATCCGCCGCGCCCGCCATGGTGGGGAGCAGCGCCGTGAACCCCGCGTATCGTCCGAATACCTCGATCACCAGGAAACGCTCGTGGGAGCCCGCGGACGTGCGCAGCCGGTGGGTCAGCTCGATGGTCCGCGTAACGCACGTGCTGAACCCGATGCAGTAGTCCGTCCCTGGAACGTCGTTGTCCATGGTCTTCGGGATCGCCACCACGCGCACGCCCTCGCGGTGCAGCCGGTGGGCGTAGCTGAGCGTGTCATCCCCGCCAATGGCGATGAGCATGTCCACCCCCAGCCACTCCAGGTTGTCCAGCACGATCGGGGTCGCGTCGTTCACTTCCTCCGTAAGGCGGTCCCGAAGGTGCTGCGGCACCAGCGTCCGGGGTAGATGGCTCGGCCGCGTCCGGGACGTGTGGAGGAACGTGCCTCCCGTTCGCCCCGCACGGTTCACCACCTCCTCCGTCAGCGTCTGGACGCTCGCGCTGTTGTCCGCGTCCCCCTCCCGCCTCAGGTCCACGAGCCCCGCCCATCCCCGCCGGATCCCCAGCACGCGGTAGCCTTCCCTCAAAGCCCGGATCGTGATCGCCCGGATCGCCGGATTCAGACCGGGGACGTCGCCGCCGCCGGTCAGGATGCCGATGGTGCCCCGCTTGCTCACATTCCACTCCTGTCTCCTGGTCCGCGTGGTGCACCTTCGCCTCGGCTTCCGCATCGGCCCCCAGCCCGCGGCCCGCGGCCCGCGGCGAGCGCGTCGACCCGGGCGGTCAGCGCGGCTCGCGCGGCAGGAGCCGGCGACCGAGCCGGTGGAGCAGGACCACCAGGAGGGCGGCCGCGACCGCAACGATCAGGAAAGCCAGCCAGCGCCGGTGCACCCAGTCCATATGGTTCAGGTCCATGGGCGTGGTCATGACGAACCACGTGATGAGGCCCAGATCCGTGATGGCCAGCCGGGTGGCGTAGAATGCCGTCCACCGGGGCCACAGCACCGTCAGCACCACCGCCAGCTCCATGGCGCTGAACACCACGGACGTCACGAAAGTGCGGGGCGACGGGATGGCCACCATGCGCTCCTGCTCCAGGCGCTCCGGCGACGGCACCGTGGTCATCGCCTGCCACATGAGCCACACCACCACGACCCAGCTGCCGATCAGCAGCAGCCAGAAGACCATGCGCGCCAGCCGCGGCGGCCCGGACCTGGTCGAAGCCATGATCGTCACCGCCCGCCCGGCACCGCCCTCAGGAACCGCTTCGCCACCGTGATCAGGCGATCGTCCTGCTCTCGCAGCGGCCGCTCCCGCTCCTTCTCCAGCAGACGCTCCACGTGCGGGCGCAGCTGTGGCGATCCCCACCGGTAGCCAGTTGCCTCTTCGGCACTCCTCGTGTCCCCTTCCCTCGCCGCCTCCAACATGGCGAACGCGGCCGCAGCGTCGTAGCCGGGGTCGTCCAGGGGCGGCAGCGCGAATCGGCGCTGCGGCTCGGGGGCATCCTCATTGACGAAAGCTCGTGACATGGCACCTCCACGTTGAATGTGCCCCGGGCGCGGCGGCACTACAAGCCGAGGGCGCTGTCATACCGGCAGGAGGTGGCCTCCGGACGCCATTTAGGCGGGTGGGCGCCGGTCGGAGCGGCCGGGGCTCTGGCGGGTATAGAGCTCGTGAAGCGCGTGTTCGCGGGCAGAAGGAGCTTGTGGCCGACTTCTGGCAAGCATACTGCTTCCTTAACCGTGGTTAACACGCTCGCCGTCCGAAACGGCAGAGCAGGTAGACGAGGCGAGGATCCGCGGTCAGAGGGGTGGCGGGGGCTCGCGAGAGGAACCGAGAGGGGAAGGGGCAACGCACTATGGGTGATCGAATCAGGCTGCCGGTCCTGCCGCTGCGGGAGACGGTGGTGTTCCCCGGCGTGACCGTTCCGATCAGCGCGGGTCGGCCCGGCACGGTGGAGGCGATACAGAAAGCGATGGCGGAAGACCGCCGCATGTTCGCGGTGTGCCAGAGCGAGAACGAGGACGATCCCAGCCCGGAGGTCCTGCACGACTTCGGCGTGATCGTGCGCGTGGTGCAGGCACAGCGGGTACGGGGCGGGCTGCAGCTCCTGATCCAGGGAGAGCAGCGCGCCCGTTCGCTGGAGGTGACGCAGGAGGGTGAGCGCGGACTGGAAGCGGTGGTCCGTGTGGTGGAGGATCAGCCGGTATGGAACCCGGAGGACCCGGCGTACAAGGCGCTCGACCGTGAGCTGCGCGAGCGGTCCGTGGAGCTCGGCCGTCGCCGGGGGATCCCGGACGAAGCGCTGCAGCAGCTGGTGGAAGGGATCGAGGATCCGGGTCGCTTTGCCGACATGGTGTCGTTCTACCTGGAGGTTCCTGCCTCGGAGAAGCAGGAGCTGCTGGAGATGCTGCCGGTGGAGAGCCGCATGCGTCAGGTCCTGCTGTCCGTCGAGCGGGATCTCGTGCGCCTCGAGGCGCAGGAGGAGATCCAGCAGCGTGTACAGCAGGAGCTCGGCGAGAAGCAGCGCGAGATGGTGCTGCGCGAGCAGCTCAAGGCGATCCAGAAGGAGCTGGGTGAGGAGGACGCCGAGAACGAAGCCGAGGCGCTGCGGCAGCAGCTGGATGCCCTCGATCTCCCGGAGGCCGCGAGGGAGGAGGCGGACCGCGAGCTGAACCGGCTCCGTCGCACGCATCCACAGTCGGCGGAGTACCAGGTCATCCGGACCTACCTGGACTGGGTGACCGAGCTGCCGTGGAACGACCGGACGGAGGATGCCATCATCCTCGATCGGGCGGAGCGGATCCTGGACGAGGATCATTACGGCCTCGAGGACGTGAAGGACCGCGTGGTCGAGTTCCTGGCCGTGCGCAAGCTCCAGATGGAGCGAGCGGACCGCGAGGCCCGTGAGGCGGAGGAAGCGGCCGCCGAAGCGGAGGAAGCGGCCGCCGAAGCGGCCGCCGAGGCGGCGGCCGCGGCCGGGCCAGAGGACGGTGAGGCGGAGGCCGAGGCGGACGAGGCGGCCGACGCGATCGGCGAGTCCCCGGATGCGGTGTCGGCGTCGAATGATGCGCCGGAGGTTTCCACCACGGGCGCCGTGGAGGGCGGTGAAGTGCCCGCTCCCACCCGTGAGCGGAAGCCGTCGCCCGACGAGGAGTCGCCCGAGGATGCCGACATGGCGCGCTCCCGTGCCGTGGGCAAGGGGCCGATCCTGCTCTTCGTGGGCCCCCCCGGCGTCGGGAAGACGTCGATCGCCAAGTCCATCGCCCGGGCGCTGGGCCGGAAGTACGTGCGCATCGCCCTCGGCGGCGCACGCGACGAAGCGGACATCCGCGGCCACCGGCGCACATACGTCGGTGCCATGCCCGGTCGGATCATCCAGGGGCTGAAGCAGGCCGGTACGAAGAACCCGGTGTTCCTGCTCGACGAGGTGGACAAGCTCGGTGTGTCGCTGCAGGGCGATCCATCGGCGGCGCTGCTCGAAGTGCTGGATCCGGCGCAGAACTTCCAGTTCGTGGACCACTACCTGGGGATGCCGTTCGATCTCTCGGAAGTGCTGTTCATTGCCACCGCCAACTACCAGGACCGCATCCCGGCGCCGCTCCAGGACCGGATGGAGCTGGTGGACTTCAGCGGATACACGGAGCAGGAGAAGCTGGAGATCGCCAAGCGCTATCTCCTCCCCAGGCAGCGGGACGACAACGGGGTGGACGAGGAGAGCCTCGAGGTCATGGATGAGGCGATCCTGCGGGTGATCAGCGAATACACGCGGGAAGCGGGCGTGAGGCAGCTGGAGCGCGAGCTGGGCAAGCTGGCGCGAAAGGCCGCGCGTCGCATTGCCGGGGGTGACAAGGCGAAGGTCCGGGTGGATGCGGACGACATACAGCCGCTCCTCGGCCGCCCCCGGGTGCACCCCGAGGAAGCGGCGAAGGTGGACACGGTGGGTGTCGCCACGGGGATGTACTACACGCCCATGGGGGGCGACATCATGTTCGTGGAGACCAGCGCGTCGAAGGGGAAGGACAAGCTGATCCTGACCGGCCAGCTGGGCGACGTGATGAAGGAATCGGCACGAGCCGCGCTCACCTACGCCAAGACGCACGCCGAGAGGCTGGGCATCTCCGCCGAGCAGCTTCGTGACACCGAGCTGCACATCCATGTGCCGGCCGGCGCGGTACCGAAGGACGGGCCGTCCGCAGGCGTTGCCATGGCGACGTCCGTGGTCTCGGCGCTCTCGGGGCGGCCGGTGCGGAACGATGTCGCGATGACGGGTGAGATCACGCTCACGGGCCGGGTGCTGCCCATCGGCGGCGTGAAGGAGAAGGTCCTGGGCGCATTCCGCTCCGGCATCCGCACGGTGATCCTGCCGAAGGAGAATGAGCCGGACGTCGATGACCTGCCGGTGGAAGCCAGGGAGCAGATCGAGTTCCACTTTGCCGAGGATCTGGGCGAAGCACTGGCGCTCGCGCTGCGCGGCGCGCGCCTGGAGGATGGGGCGCTCACGTTCCCGGAGGGCGCGCTGGTCCACGAGGGCCACTCGGGGTCCGAGCAGGAGCTGCACTAGCGGCGCGCCCGTCCGCCAGCGGGACGGGTGACACGAAGAGGGCCGGGAGCGTGACTCCCGGCCCTCTTCGCATGCCGCCGGTCCCCGGTATCAGGCCGGCAGGCCGTCGATCACGTCATCCACGGCCACAGTCTTCGTGTTCACGAACTCGTGCATCCCCACGCGGGCCAGCTCCCGGCCGTACCCGCTGCTCTTGATCCCGCCGAACGGGAGCCTCGGATCACTGGCCACCATGCGGTTGATGAAGACCGCGCCGGCTTCGATCCGGTCGAGGAACGCATCACGCTCAGCGCGCTCCCGGGTCCACGCGCTGGCGCCGAGACCGAAACGGGTTCGGTTGGCCACCTCGATGGCTTCGTCCAGGGAGCCCACGGTGAAGATGGCCGCGAGCGGACCGAACGTCTCCTCGGCGGCGGCCGGGCTGTCGAGCGGCACGCCGGTGAGCACGGTCGGCAGGTAGAACCATCCCGGCCGATCCGGAGCGCGTCCACCGGTCCGAAGGGATGCGCCGGCCTCGAGGGTGCGATGCACCTGGTCCGCCAGGTCGTCCCGGATCTGCTCCGTCGCCAGCGGCCCAATGTCCGTGGCGGCGTCCATCGGATCTCCCACGGTCAGCGCCTCGGTCCGCTGCACGAACCCCGCGACGAACGCGTCGGCCACCGCCTCGTGCACGATGAACCGCTTGGCCGCGATGCAGCTCTGGCCATTGTTGATGTGGCGCGCGGTGACGGCGGTCTCCACCGCGCTCTCCAGGTCGGCGCTCGGCATCACGATGAACGGATCGCTGCCGCCAAGCTCCAGCACCGTCTTCTTGACCTGCTGTCCGGCGGTGCCCGCCACCGAGGCTCCCGCCCCTTCGCTCCCCGTGAGCGTGACCGCATGCACGCGCGGGTCCTCGATCACGGAAGCCACGCGACCGGACTCGATCAGGAGCGTCTGGAACGCGCCCTCGGGGAAGCCCGCCTGGTGGAAGATCCCCTCGATGGCGAGGGCGCACGCGGGAACATTGGACGCGTGCTTCAGCAGCCCGACGTTTCCCGCCATGAGGGCGGGCGCGGCAAACCGGAACAGCTGCCAGAAGGGGAAGTTCCACGGCATCACGGCCAGCACCGTCCCGAGCGGCTGATAGCGGACGAGGCTGCGCTCCGCGGCCGCGGAGACCGGCTCGTCCGCCATGAACCGGGGACCGTTCTCGGCGTAGTACCTGCACGCCCAGGCACACTTCTCCGCTTCCGAGACCGCCGCGCCGAGGGGCTTCCCCATCTCCCGCGTCATCAGCGCGCCCCAGCGGTCCCGCTGCGATTCCAGGATCTCCGCCGCCCGCGTGAGCCAGCGGGCGCGGTCTTCGAACGAAGTCCTCCGGTACGAGGCGAACGTCTCCGCCGCGGCCGCGATCCTGTCATCGAGCGCCCGCCCGTCGAGCGTATCGAACGTCTCGACCACTTCTCCGGTCGTTGGATTCATGCTGCGCATGGTGCCCATCCGAGCCTCCGCTGCAGGAACGTGTAGGAACGTACCCGACCTGCAACTCTCGCGCACGCGCCTCCGAACCACCCCCGCGCGGCTCGCGCAACCACCCCCCGCGCGGCTGGCGCAGGGGCACCGGTCCCGGGATCGGCCGCGCGGCCGTATGTTGGTCGCGAAGCAACGTCAACGGGAGGATCGATGCGTCCCCTGGAGATCACGCGCGCCGGCGTTCTCGGCACCGTGGCGGTTCTGGTGGTGGCCGCGGTCTGCGTCCGCCTCGGGATCTGGCAGCTGCACCGCCGCGAAGGCCGCCTCGCCCACAACGCGGTGGTCGCGGCGAGGATGTCGGCAGACCCAATGGAAGTGACAGAGGCCATCCGCGACACCACCGGCCTCACCTATCGCCGCGCCATCATCGAGGGCGAATACGACGGCGACCGCACGATCGTCCTGGCCGGGCGCAGCTATCGGGAAATGCCGGGCGTCCACGTGTACTCGCCGCTGCGGCTGGCGGGAGGCGCGGTGCTCGTGAACCGGGGCTGGGCTCCGGCCGCCGACGCCGCCACGGTCGACATGGCCGGGTTCCGCCTCCGGGGACCGATTCGCGTGGAGGGGATCCTCATGCCATTCCCGGACATCCACGTGGAGGTCCAGGAGAGCGGTTTCCGGACGCGGTGGTTCCGTCTCGCCGGCGACGCCATCCGTCGACAGTACCCGTACCCCGTCGCGCCGCTCTATCTGCTCGCCACGTCGCCGCCACCGACGCCCGCCTCCGGGCAGGCGGGCGCCTCGTCCGGGGCGGAGCGTCGGCTGCCGATCCGGGCCGACCCCCCGGAGCTGACCGGTGGACCGCACCTGTCGTACGCCATCCAGTGGTTCAGCTTCGCCACCATCTTCATCGTGGGATGGATCGCGCTGCTGCTGCGGGGGAGCCGGGAAGCCCCCGGCGGAGGCGGCGCCGGAACGCTGCGGCCCGGTGGCGATCGGCGGCCGCACGACTGAGGTGCGGCGAAAGGCGCGGGAACAAACCCCGGGGTCCCGGCGCTATCAACTGCGAAGCCCCGGACCCCAGACAGAGAGGAGCATCCCCGATGAAGATGGTGATCCCGGTTGTGGCCGTTGCCATGGCCGCGCTTCCAGCGCAGAGGGCCGCCGCCCAGGCGTGCCTGGGGCTGCCCACCCGCGATGGCGCGATCGCAGTGGCCGCCGTTGCCGATCTCGGGCAGGGCGACGCCGCCTACGGCGCAGAGTTCACGGCCGATGTTTCCGGTCCCGCGTCGTTCCGCTTCGGCTACACCGACGCGGGCGACGGAGACGCGCGCACGTTCACCGGGCTGGCGAGTTACGACTTCTTCCTGGTCGAGCCGTCGGTCTGCGCCGTAGGCGGGGTCACGTACGTGGCGGACCCGGAGCCCCACGTCGCAGACCGACTGGGTGTCCCGGTGGGCCTCGGGATCGGCAAGACGCTGGCGTATCCCCACTACAGCGCCACGATCTACGCCCTGCCCCAGTACGTATGGGTGCGTGAAAAGGTCACGGACCCGCTCCGCGGCGAAACCACGGGGACATCGAACGAGTTTCGCGCCGAGGCCGGGGCCACCCTGGCGCTCTTTCCCTTCTACGTGGGTGGCGCGGTGGTGGTCTCCACGGTGGGCGATGGGGACCCGGCCTTTCGACTCCGGCTGGGCCTGACCTTCTGATGCCGCGGGCCCGGTTGACCCGCGGGGCCGCGTGCCTCGCCGTCGCCACTCTCGCGCTGGCCCCGCTCGTGGCGTGCAGTGGCGACGGCACGGGCCCCTCCGACCGGGATCTCGTGGGGGTTTGGGGCGCGCTGAGGTTCGAGTACACCTCCGCCGCCCAACCGCCCCTCAGTCGGGACATCGTGCAGGACGACGGCGCCAGCTACACGATCGACTTCACCCTCGAGGGAACGTACACCACGCGCCTCTCCGAGCAGAGCGGCACTACCAGGGACGCCGGCACCTTCGACATCAGGGGGAGCACGCTGGTGCTGGTTTCCAACGACGGCCCGCGGGTGGAGTACGAGCAGTCGCTGGAGAACGGCTTCATGACGCTCCGGCGCCAGGATGCGGCCTTCGACTTCGACAGCGACGGGACCCCCGAGCCCGCCTCGCTGTTCATACGCCTCCAGCACTTCTGAGTGGCCGGAACGGCGCGGCCGTACACCGTGGCCCGGGCGCAGGATCATTGCGCGCGCAATGGATCGGCGTAGCTTGGACGGCGGGAGATCCCCCAGACGACACATCACACCGGAGGAATACCGAATGGCCAAGGCACGCGGTGGACTCGCTCAGAAGGTCCAGCCGGACGCCCAGCTCGCGAGCGTGGTGGGCAGTGAGCCGATGACGCGCAGCGAGATCACCAAGAAGGTCTGGGACTACGTCAAGAAGAACAAGCTGCAGGATTCGCAGAACCGGCGAATGATCAATGCGGATGGCACGTTGCGGCCCATCTTCAACGGCCAGGATCAGGTCTCGATGTTCGAGATGACCAAGCTCGTCAACCAGCACGTCACGAAGGTCTGAGCCGAGCAGAGCCGATCCGCACCGAGGGGCCCGGGCACTTCCGCCCTCCGGGCCCCTCGCCGGCTGCCGCTCCACTGGCCGTCTCCACTACATCTCCGGCCCACCGTCGGCGCTGTCGCTGACCCACTCCTTGGCCCACATGTCCCAGACCCCGATCCCGGACAGCAGCGCCAGGTTGGGGAACAGGAGCGGCGCGAAGACCGGGGCGCCGTAGATGATGCGCTCACGCAGCGTTGCCACGTCTTCAGTCAACGCGGGGTAGACGTGCAGCACGAATCCCACCAAACCCGTGACCACGGCCAGCGCCAGGACGCCGAGCGTGATGCGGAAGAAGAGGTGCGGGACCGGAACGAAGATGGGGACCAGGAGCCAGCCGACCACGAACGCCGCCACGACCACCGGCATCCACTCCATGGTGTAGAAGAACCCGTTTTGCGCGTGGTCCAGGAGTGACAGCGCGAAATTCCCCAGGAATCCGCCCCAGGAGAGGATGAGGACCCACTGCCCCCACTCCACGGAGTCGGTGGGCACGAGGCGGTTGGCCAGCAGAAGGAGCCCCAGACCCGTGAACGCCAGCGGGGCGACGAACGGGGCCGAGTAGACCAGGGTGCGCAGTGTCAGCGCCTGGAAGAAGTTGCTGTGGAGGTGCCAGAGCATGCCCGCCACCCCCACCGCCACCCCGGCAACGCCCACCACCACCCCTAGCCACCATCCCGCGCCCTCCCGGAACGACCGGACACCGCCCCGACCCGCCCTCCCGCCAACGACGCCACGAACCGGCGCGGACACCGTCAGATTCACCAGGACCGCCAGGGCCGCGGCAATGGTGTAGGCCAGCGGAATCCACTCGGGGGCCCGGGCAAAAGCATTGACGGAATGGGCCACGTAGATGTCCAGCGTCAGGAACGAGAAGTTCAGCGCGATGAACACCTCCACCAGGAACGGCCGGTTGGGTGAGAACCCCACCCACCGCGTCCTCGACCGCACTTCCGCCACCTCCTCGTTCCCGGCCACGTACGACGGCGGGACGCGAGGCGACCGGCGGCGCTCCGCTGTCACTGCCCCGCTCCACCAGCCTGCCCACCCGTCCCCGCCGGGGCCATCCCGTGGGCTCGCCGCAGCTCCGCCGCCTGCGCTTTCATCTCGATCAGGTTGGTCAGCAGCTCGTAGTTGCCATGCCACTGCACATAGTCGGGACCGCCCATGAACGCGGCGTGCTTGGCCGTCCGCCCGAAGTAGTGCCAGTAGTTGAAATACGTGAAGTCGATCGGCTCATCGAACGGCTTCGGCGTGAGCAGCCCCTCCGCCCGCAGCCCCTCCATGACCTGCTGCGCCTCCCGCACCTTCTCGTTCGTTGAGGCCACCACCCGCTCGGCGCGCACGTAGAAGCTGTCCGTGTGCGCCAGCGTGTGGCAGTTGGCACACATTTCCTTCATGTTCGCCTGCCCCTGCAGGTACGTCGGCCGCCGCTCACTCACCTCCGCGAACAGCCACCAGCTCAGCCGCTCCGTCACGTCGTGCGTCATGCTCGCGCCGCCCAGCCCGCTCATGTGGCACGTGCTGCACGTCGGCACCGGCATGTCCTCCACCGTGAGCGTCTTCGGGTCCGCATCGAGGTTCATCTCGTTCCGCTGCGCCTCGAACAGGACACCGTGCTTCGATTCCTCGTATATCTCGATCTGCGAATGGTCCGGCCCCAGGTGGCACTGGCCGCACGTTCGCGGCTGCCGCGCCAGCGCCACCGACGCCATGTGGCGACCGTGGCACACCGTGCACGTGCCGAGGCTCCCATCCGCGTTCGGCTTCCCCACCGAGTGGCACGCCTCGCAACCCGACTCCGCGGCACTCTCCCCCTCCAGCGCCGTCAGCGGGTTGGGCGCACGCTTCACCGCCCCGGGGTGATACCGCTCCGCGAACTCCACCTGCTCATCCGTGAACGGAGCCGCCCCATGAATGGCCGCGAACGCGGGCGCCGCGTGACGGCTCCGCAGGTACTCCCGGTACTGCTTGGCATGGCACTGCTCGCAGTTCAGCGCCGTCACCGTGGTCGCGATCACGAACCCGTTGTGCTCCAGACCCACCTGACCTTCCACCGGTTGGTGACAGTCCAGACACGTGGTCCCCACCCGCGCGTGCCCGCTCTGCTCGTACTCGAGCACGATCGCCGCCGTCTCCTCACGGTGGCACGACGCGCACTTCCCCGTGGCCGCCACCAGCTCCGGCGACGGCTGCTCCACTTCCAGCCGTGGCCGCCTCGCGTTCACCAGGAACGCCGCCACCAGCAGCGCAGTGCCAATGAAGACAGCGAGAAACACCGAGCGGAACAGCGTCATCGTCCACCCTTCCTTCGAAGGATTCGAGCCATGGGAACGTCACGATGCCAGGTGCCCTTCGCATGCGCCAGTGGGGCCTTCCACCACAGCCCCCCGGCCCAGAATCAGGTGAACCCCTACAGACAGGGAGGCCATTAAGGACAAGGTTATGCGGAATAACGGCAACGAAAGTGGCGCACATGAGACGAATGGCGGGGGCGGTGCTGCTGGCGCTGGCGGCGGCGGGAGCGGCGGCGGCGCAGAGCGTGGAGCTCGGGGGCGAAGTGCGGCCGCGGATCGAGTGGCGGGATCCGGTGAACGGGGGGGAGGGGGCGGGCTCCCACACGCTGGACATGACGAGCATGCGGACGCGCGTGTCGGCGCTGGCCGAGCTCAGGGGGGGTGCGCGAGCGTTCGTGCAGCTTCAGGATGTTCGCCTGTGGGGTGGCGAGGCGTCGACCACGGATGGATCTGCGGACGCGCTCGATCTGCATCAGGGCTGGGTGGAGCTGGGGAGTCCGGAGGCTTCGACGTGGACGGCGCGGGCGGGGCGGCAGGAGCTGGCGTACGGTGATGAGCGGCTCGTGGGCGCTCTGAACTGGGCGCAGCAGGCGCGCTCGTTCGACGGCCTGCGTCTGCGCTACCGCGGCACTGGTGTGGTGGTGGACGGGCTGGCGATGTCGTTGGGAGAGCGGGAGGCCGGCACGGGGGACGCTGCGCTCTACGGCGTGTACGGCAGGCTGGGGGAATCCGGTTCAGTGCAGGCGTACGTGCTGTACAACAGTGCCGACGCGTTGCGGGCGGATCCTGCACGAGAAGTGGACGTCACGGACCAGTACACGTTGGGTGGACGGTGGGCGGCGGCGCGGGGCCGCTGGGACTGGCGAGTCGAGGGCGCCTATCAGCTGGGCGAGCGATCGATGGAGGACGTGTCGGCGTATCTGTTCGCGGCCAAAGCGGGAGCCGCGGTGACGCAGGCGTGGCGGGTGGGTGTCCTGTACGACCGGCTGTCGGGGGATGATGATCCGGCGGACGGCACCGTTCGCGTGTTCGACACGCTGTTCGCGACGAACCACAAGTTCTACGGGTACATGGACCTCTTCCTGAACATCCCGGTCCAGACGGCCGGCCGAGGTCTCCAGGACGTGGGGGTGGAGTCGGGCTACGTGGTGACGCCCGATCTCTCGCTGGGATTGAACGGGCATACGTTCGCGCTGGCCGCGGCGAGCGGCGTGGGCAGCGCGCACCTGGGGGAGGAGATCGATCTGACCGCACGGTGGAGCTACGCACCGGGCGTAGTGCTGACGGGCGGGGCATCGTATTTCGCCGCGGGGGCGGCGTGGACGGATGTCCTCGGCCACGCGGAAGACCACCAGGGGTGGCTCTACGTCATGCTCGACGTGGCGTTCTGACGTCCAGGCGGAGGATGGCGACGAGGTCGGCCGGGTGGTCGATCACGACCGCGCCTGCCTGGCGCGCGCGCTCCGCGAAATCCGCGCGTTCGTCCTGCTCCCGTGCCCAGAGGGCTGTCACGGGGCGTACGCCCGCGGCCTGGGCGGCGCGGATGTCGGTCATGGTGTCGCCCACGTAGAAGGAGCTGGCGGGATCGGCGCCCATGCGCTCGACGGCGAGATGGAGCCCGTGCGGGTCCGGCTTCGGGGCGCGCACATCGTCATCGAACACGAGCATGTCGAACTCGCCCAGGGTGATGGCGGCACGGGTGATGTCCCACGCGCGGCGGCTCTTCCCCGTGACCAGCCCCAGGGGGAGGCCTGAACTCCGGATCCGGTCGAGGAGCCCGGGGATGCCGGGGTAGACGCCTTCGAACATGTCCGGGTGGAGGCGCTGGTAAGCGCCATAGAAGTCCTCGACACAGGCGTCCAGGTCCGCCTCCGCCACCACGGCCCGGAGGAAGGCCAGCTCCGACGTGGGTCGCAGCGCCATGATGTCCTCGCGGGACAGGTCCTCGCGGACATACGGCTCCACGGCGACACGATACGCTTCCAGGTAGAGCGCCTTCGTGGCAATGAGGGTCCCATCGAGATCGAACAGTACTGCGGTGCCGGACATGCTCTCCTCGCGCCACGTGGTCATCGCCCCGCCGCCGGAGGATGGACGGAGCGCTCCGGGGGGTCAACGGCGGGCCATGGATCGCACGTGCCAGCGGGGCGGGAATGGATGCAGCGTGGCCCCTGCTCAGGGAACGGCGCCCGTCTCTGTCGGCTCGGATGTTCCGGACCGGGCACCCGCGTCGGCTCCGGTGGCCACGCGGCCCACGCCCCGGTGGATCAGCACCGGGCGTCGGGTCCCACGGATGACCTTGTCGGCCACGCTGCCCAGGATCAGGCGACGCAGCCCGCCCCGACCGTGCGTGCCGAGCACGATCAGGTCCGAGTCCAGCTTGTCGGCGGTATCGAGGATGGCGGGGGCCGGCTGATAGTCCACCATCACCCGGGTCTCCACCGTGTGGCCGGCCAGCCAGTCCTGCGCGGCCACCCGCTGCAGGTAGCCGCGCATGTGGGCTTCGCGGGCCTCGATCTCCTCGTGCGTCAGCTGGATCGTATGGGGCAGATAGGGGGAAGCGGCCGCCACGGGCGGCTGCAACACGTGGAGCAGGACCACGGATGCTTCATCGGTCAGGCCCATGTCCAGCGCATCGCGCAGAGCGCGCTCCGCGGTATCGCTCCCGTCCAGCGCCACCAGGATCCGCTCGAAGCGCCGGTCCGTGCCGCCCGTGATCTCACGCGTGTGCTCGGAGGGCCGGATCAGGAGCAGCGGCGCCATGCAGTGTCGCAGCAGGCTGTCGGCGGTGCTTCCGAGCCACGCGCGCTGCAGGCCGCCCCGCCCGTGCGTGGTCATCACGACGAGCTCGACGCCCTGCCCTTCCGCATACCGTGAAAGGGCCACGGCCACATTGCCGCGGAGCAGTGCGGGGCGCACGGGGAGTCCGGAGCTGGCCACCCGCTCGGTGAGGTCCTCGATATAGGCGGCGTCCAGGTCACGCTGCTCGGCGTGCTGCGCTTCCACCGTATCCGCGAGCGGATGGTTCGGCCCCACGAGGTCGGCCGGTACGTGGACGAGGGCAAGGTGGATGGTCGCGGCCGTGCGACGCGCGATCCCGAGGGCGTATGGGAGGGCGTGCTCGGCGAAGTTGGAGCCGTCGACGGGAACCAGGACCGATCTCGGCATGGCGGGCCTCCGCCCCGACTGAAGTTGAAAATGGGGCCCGACGGCGACTCTCCGGCGAAGCCCCTACCCGCGCGCCGCGGACCCCATTTCCAAATTGTGGATTCAAGATGGTGTCTCGATCGCCGTGGAACAGTCGGGGGCTGGATGAAATTCCTGTGGGAGTATTCCCGACCCGCTCCGTTCAGTTGGCTGGAACGGTGCGGCCGTGCGCCCAGGCGCGGAGGGCGCCGATGCGCTCGCGGGCGGTGCTGGCCAGCGGCCGGGTCCGGGCGATCTCGGCAAGGAGCGCCCCCTGGCTGAGCGGCTTCCCGCTGGCGAAGGCGGTGTACAGCGCGCTGATGATCACCTGCTCGATTTCGGCGCCGGTGAAGGATGGGGCGGCGTCGGCCAGCGCGTCGAGGTCGAAGTCAGCGGGTTCGTGATTCCTGCGGGCGAGGTGGATGCGGAAGATGTCGCATCGGCCGGCGGCATCGGGGAAGTCGACGAAGAAGACCTCGTCGAAGCGACCCTTGCGCAGGAACTCGGGGGGCAGCCGCTGGACGTCGTTGGCGGTGGCGACGACGAACACGTCGGCGCGCCGGTCCTGCATCCAGCCGAGAAACGTCCCGAGCACGCGCGTGGATACGCCCCCGTCCTCGCTCCCGCCTTCCGCGAACGCCTTTTCCAGCTCATCGATCCAGAGCACCACGGGCGCCATGCGCTCGGCCGTCTCCATGGCGCGCCGGAAGTTCCTCTCCGTCTCGCCGATGTACTTGTTGTAGAGCGCCGACGGGTCGAGCTTCAGGAGCGGCAGCATCCATTCGCTGGCCACTGCCTTGGCGCACAACGACTTCCCCGCGCCCGGGACGCCCACGAGCAGGATCCCCTTCGGGAACTCCAGTCCGAAGCCGCGCGCCCGCTGCGGGTCGCGGATCAGCGCGCTCCGCTTCTCGAGCCAGCCCTTCAGCCCGGCCAGATCCGCGACATCGGCCAGCGCTTCTTCCACCGGGTAGTACTCGAGCAGACCGTCCCGCTCCACGAGCTCCCGTTTGCGCTCCAGCACGGCGGCGATGTCGTCCGCGCTCAGCCGCCCATCCTCGACGATGGCCCGGGTGAGCGCCTTCTGCGCTTCGATGAGCGTGAGCCCGCGCAGGTTGGCGTACAGGCGCCGGAGCTCGTCGGGCTTCAGCTCCACGGCCACGTCCTGGCGCTGCCGGAGGTCGCGCAGGATGCGTCCGAGCAGCTCGTGGTAGTCCGCGTCTTCGGGCGGCGCGAGGCGAACCACCGCGGCGCGCAACCGAACGGGCTCCGGCAGCGACAGCCCGGAGCCGGTGAGGATGATGATCCCGGGGATGACCTCGCACGCCCGGGCGGCGTCCGCCAGCGCGGCACTCACCCCGGGATCGCCGAGGAACGGCCCGAGGCCGCGGAAGTGGTACACGGCGGGGAATGCGGCGCGCTCCACGTGCGCCAGCGCAGCCTGCGGCGACTGCGTGCCGTAGACCGGCCCATCGGCGTCGTCGCGGCGCAGCCCGTGGGTGGCCGTCCAGGCGAGCCGGGGGGTACCCAGCCGATCGGCGAGGTGGCGGAGCAGGGTGCTGGCGCGGTCTTCGTCGTCGGTGTCCAGCACGGCGAGGCCGTGGTTGGAGCGGACGAGGAGGGCGAGCTCCTCCAGGGGATCCGGCGTTCTCATGGGGGTGAATCGTACGGCCGGAAGTCCGCGCGGTAAACCGTCGGCGAGCGCGCGGCAGGTGCGGCGGTTGACGACGCCACGGCCGCCGGCGCAGAATGAGCATGCTCTCACCGGTGTCCAGCGGCCGGAGGCCCACTCCGCCGGCCGGCGCGCCGTGGCCCTTCCTTCCACCCCGAGCGCCCGTGTCGACACTCGAACCCGTCCGACCCGCCTTTCGCGAGCTGGCCCGAGCCATCGTCCCGGAAGCGTCCGCCCTGGATGCGGCCGGCTGGCAGGAGCTCGAGTCCATTGTCGAAGAAGCGCTGGCCGCCCGTCCGCCCTCGATGCGGCGCCAGCTGGTGCTCTTCATCCGCGTGCTCATGGCGCTGCCGGTGTTCCGCTGGGGACGGGGCTTCCGGCAGCTCGACGACGCGCGCCGCGCGCGCTTCCTGGCGAGCGTTCAGAACTCGCCCGTCTTCCTCCTGCGCCGCGGCTTCTGGGGTCTGAGAACAATGGTGTACATGGGGTATTACGGCCGGCCGGCGGGCTACCGGGCCGTGGGCTACGACGCGCGGCTCCGCGGCTGGCTCGAGCACCCGGCGGCGCTGACGGATGCGCGGGTCGCCAGTGAACGGGAGCGCACGCATGAATGACCGCACCCGCTACGACGTGGTGATCGTGGGCTCCGGCGCGGGAGGCGGCACGGTGGCGCAGTCGCTGGCGCCCCTCGTCGCCCAGGGCAGGCGGGTACTCCTGCTCGAGCAGGGTCCTCGCGTGGACGCGGACGAGATGAGCGGTCGCGAGCTGGAGATGGCATCGGCGCTGTACGAGGACGATGGCGGATTCCTCACCGCCGACGGCTCGATGACGCTGGCGTTCGGGCGCGCGTACGGCGGCAGCACACTGGTGTACACGGGGACCAGCCTCCTGCCGCCGAAGCGGGTGATCGAGCACTGGGGCGTTCCGGGCCTCGACCACGCCGATCTGCAGGCGCGCGCGGAGCGCTACGCCGTGGCCAACAACGTCCACCTCATCCCGCCGGAGCTGATCAACGACAACAACCGGCTGTTCCGCGAAGGGTGTGAGGCGCTCGGGTGGGAAGCCGAGCAGTTCCCCGTGAACGTCCGTGGCTGCCTCGGCTCCTCGCTGTGCAACCTCGGCTGCCCGAACGGGGCGAAGATGGGGACGGCGTTCGTACAGCTTCCGGCGGCCGAGCACGCGGGGGTGGAAGTGGCGACGCGCGCGGAGGTGGTGCGTCTCGATCCGGAGCGGCGTCGCCTGCGGGTGCGGGTGAGCGCGCGCGCACCGGGCGCGAAGGGGCGGGTGGGCGAGTGGGCGCCCGGGGAGTACGACATCCAGGCGGGCATGGTGGTCGTGGCGGGGGGCTCCATCGGCTCGAGCGCGCTCCTGCTGCGATCGGGGCTGGGGCGGCAGCTGCCGACGCTCGGCCACGGCTTCACCTGTCACCCCGCGCACATCCTGGTGGGGGAGCATGCGGAGCCGATCACGAACGACGTGGGTCACCCGAAGAGCTATTTCCTGGATCGGTGGCAGGAGGGATACGTGCTCGAGACGTGCATGTACTTCCCGTTCATCACTGCCAAGAACCTGACGGGCTTCGGCGCTGCCCACAGCCGCCTCATGCGGGCGTTCCCCCGTCTGCAGATGATCCTGGTCCTTGCGCTGGACCGGGCGGTGCCGGAGAACCGGATCGAAGTGGACCGCGAGGGTCGGCCGGTGGTCCGCTACACCTTCTCGAAGGAAGTGGTGGATGCGCTCGTGGCGGCCACGCGCGCCTCCGCGCGGATCTTCTTCGCCGCGGGCGCGCTGCGGGTGCACGCGCCGGAAGCGGAGCCGCAGCTCATCGAGCGGGGCGATGCGGAGCGCGTGGACGCGCTCATCACCCGCCGCAATTTCCGGACGGGCAAGATCAGCATCTCGGCCGCGCACCTCATGGGCGGGTGCGCCATGGGCACGGGTCCGCTGGACTCCGTGGCGGACGCGTGGGGGCGGGTCCACGGCCTCCCATGGCTGCGCGTGGCCGATTCTGCGCTCTTCCCCGACTCGCTCGAGATCAATCCGTACCTGACCATCATGGGTCTGGCGGACCGCGTGGCCGAGAAGCTCCGGGCCGAAGTGGCCGAGTTTCCGCCTGCCGAAGGGAGAGGCGTCTGATGAGCATCGCCGGATCGAAGCTGGTGGTTGCTGCGCTGGAGGACGAGGGCGTTCCGTTCACGTTCGGGATCCCTGGCACGCACAACATCGAGCTGTACGATGCCCTTGCCGAGTCCAGCTCGGTGCGGCCGATCCTGGTCACCGACGAGCAGAGCGCGTCCTTCATGGCGGATGGGGTCTGGCGCGCCTCCGGGCGGCTCGGGTGCGTCAACGTCGTGCCGGGAGCCGGGCTCACGCATGCGATGTCCGGGATCGCCGAAGCGTGGATGGACTCCATTCCCATGCTCGTCCTGGGGTGCGGCATCCGGGGCGACACCGGGCATGGCTACCAGCTCCACGATGTCGACCAGGCCGCGATGGTGGCGCCCGTCACGAAAGCACAGCTGCGTCCGGAGTCCGGGGAAGCGCTCTACTCCACGGTGCGGGAGGCGTGCCGCCTCGCCCGCACCGGCGTGCCCGGCCCGGTTTTCGTGGAAGTCCCCGCCGACCTGTACCTGTTCACCCACGATGTCCGCCTCGGCGAGCAGCGGTCTCTGTTCCACGCGGGCGCGCCACGGCGGGCCGTGCCGGAGCCGGACGCGGCGGCCGTGGAGCGGGCGGTGGCGCTCCTCGCCCGCGCTCGCCAGCCACTCCTCTATCTCGGTCTGGGCGCCCTCCCCGCCGGTGACGACATCCTGGCGCTGGCCGAGCGGCTGGAAGCCCCCGTGGCCACCACCTTCCAGGGCAAGGGAGTCTTTCCCGAGACCCACCCCCTCTTCCTGTGGCCCGGCTTCGGCGACGCCGCGCCGCCGTTCGCGCGGAGGATCGCCGCCGACTGCGACGCCGTGCTGGCGATCGGGTGTCGATTCGGAGAGGTGGGCACCGGCAGCTACGGCCTGACGCTGCCGGGGCCGCTCGTGCACGTGGACGTGGACGCCGCCGTGCTCGGCCGCAACTACCCTGCGGAGATCGGGATCCACGCCGACTCCGCGGCCACCGTGGCCGCGCTGCTGGGCGCGCTCCCCGAGCGCCCGGTGAGCCGGGATCTGCGACGTCGCATCGCGGCCGGACACCGGGAAGTCGATGCCGCCTGGGCCGGCACCCTCACCGACCGCATCCGGCCGTTCGCGCTGCTGCGCGCGCTGCACGCCCGCTTCGGCCCCGGCACGACGTTCACTTCCGACAGCGGGAACGGCACCTTCCTCGCCATGGAGATCCTGCGCCTGGACGGACCCCGACAGTTCCTCGCACCGGTGGACTACTCGTGCATGGGCTATTCGGTCCCGGCCGCCATCGGCGCCAAGCTGGCGGCGCCCGATCGGCCCGTGGTTGCGCTGGCGGGCGATGGCGCCTTCCTCATGACGGGCCTCGAGATCCTCACGGCCCGAAACTACGGCGTGCCCGTGGCCATTTTCGTGCTCCGGGACAGGGAGCTGGCCCAGATCGCGCAATTCCAGGAGACGGCGCTGAACCGCAAGACGGCCAGCCGCGTGCACGACTACGAGCTGGGCGGCCTCTGTGAGGCGTTCGGACAGCTCGGCTGCTGTCTCAAGCTCAACACGGAAGCGGAGATCCCCGACGTGCTGGACCAGGTGGCCGCGGCGCTGGATGCGGGTCGGCCCGCGCTGGTGGACGTGGCCATCGACTACTCGGAGAAGACGTACTTCACCCGCGGCGTGGTGAAGACCAATCTCCGGCGTCTCCCGTGGGCCGATCGGCTCCGGTTCATCGGCCGCGCGGTCGGCCGCCGCGTCCTGGGCGGCCAGGGTCCGGGCGGCTAGGGTCCGGGCGGCCAGGGTCCGGGCGGCCAGGGTCCGGGCGGCCAGGGTCCGGGCGGCCCGTCGAGAACGGCCCGCGCCGCCACGGCGATGCGCTGCTGCGCCACCGGGAGTGCCCAGTCGTCCAGGGCGTGCAGCGGCACCCACGCGCTGGCCTCCGGCTCCGGCCGGGCTCCGGCCGTCGAACCGGGGTCCACGCGGAACAGGGTGGGCAGGTAGATCACTCGCACATGGCTGAAGACATGGCGCACGGGCGCGAGCTCCCGTACAGGCTCGCCCCGGTCCACCATCTCCCGGACCCAGGCATGATCGGCGGGCGAGGGGAACTCCCACATCCTGGCGAGCAGACCGGTGGCCGGGCGCCGGACCAGCATCACGGCGCCATCGCCGCGCACCGGCACCGCCACTTCGACGGTTCGCTCCGGCAGCGGCGCCCGCTTCGTCGGAAGGGGCCGCTGTTCCTGCACCCCGGCCTCCCGGGCCCTGCACCATTCCGCGATCGGGCACTCGCCGCACGCGGGTGCTCTCGGTGTGCAGATGGTGGCGCCAAGCTCCATGAGCGCCTGGTTGAAGTCCCCGGGCCGGACATCCGGCACGAGCCGTGAAGCCAGGCGGCGAAGCTCGGCGGCTGTGGGGGACGGGATGTCGTGGAGTCGGCTCAGGACGCGCCGGACGTTCCCGTCCACGGCCGGTACGGCCACCGCGTGCGCGATGCTGGCCACTGCGCCAGCCGTGTATTCCCCGACTCCGGGCAGCTCGCGGAGTGCCGCCAGGTCCGCCGGCACCGACCCCCGGTGCCGCTCACGGACGAGCCTCGCCGCCGCGTGCAGGTTGCGGGCGCGGGAATAGTAGCCGAGCCCCTTCCAGGCGAGCAGGACGTCGTCCACGTCGGCCTCGGCCAGGTGGTCGATCGTGGGAAAGCGGTCCATCCATGCCAGATAGTAGTCGCGCACCGTGTCCACACGCGTCTGCTGGAGCATCACCTCGCTGACCAGGATGGCGTACGGATCCGTGGTGTCGCGCCACGGCAGCTCCCGCCGGTGGACGTCGAAATGGGCCAGAAGCGCAGCGGCGATCGGGTGGGTGGACACGACCGGAGGGTAAGGGTGGGGCGAGGGTGTGTCCAGCGGGCGCGGGGATTGCGCTCTGTCCGCGCTTCCGTGAGCGTTCTTCAGCCCCTCTCACCGGCGAAACCCCATGCGATTGACCACCTACAGCAAGTACAAGGGCAGCTGGCTGGACGCCCTCAACCTGGAATCGCTCCTGGAGCGGCTCAGTGATTTTCTGCTCCAGTCCGGGTTCGCGGGCGGGCCGGAAGACCAGCCGTGGTGGGCGTGGGAGGATCCGCCGGGCGACGACCGCTCGCTGGAATCGCTGAAGGAGGCGCTGCTGCGCGCGCTCATGGCCAGCGGGCAGCTGACGCCGGAGATGCTGGAGGAGCTCCGGGGTGAGGGCCCGGGCTCGGCGGAGGTGCGGGAGGAGATCGCCCAGCTGCTGGACGACCTCGTCCGGAAGCTGGTGGAGGAAGGCTACCTGACGCTTTCCGAGGGCACGGGAATGCCGTCGTCGTTCGAGGAGATGGAGGGGACCGGGAAGATCGACGATGCGGCGAAGGCAGCCCGCCAGGTGGAGTTCGACCTCACGGGCAAGGGGCTGGACTTTCTGGGATACCGTACCCTCCGCGACCTGCTGGGTGCGCTGGGCAAGTCGAGCCTGGGGAGCCACGAGACCGCGCACCTGGCCACGGGGGTGGAAGCGGAGGCGGCCTCGCGCCCATACCGGTTCGGCGACACCATGAACCTCGACATCCCGGCCACGCTGAAGAGTGCCATGGCGCGGGAAGGGATTGGCGTCCCGCTGGACCTCCGCTACGAGGACCTGATGGTTCACCAGGCCGAGTATCGGAGCTCGTGCGCGACGGTGCTGATGCTCGACATAAGCCACAGCATGATCCTGTACGGCGAGGACCGGTTCACGCCCGCAAAGAAGGTGGCGCTGGCGCTGAGTCACCTGATCCGGACGCAATACCCCGGCGATACGCTGCGGGTGGTCACGTTCGGCGACCGGGCGGAGGAGGTCCCGCTCAAGAGCGTGGCCCGGGCGCAGGTCGGGCCCTATCACACGAACACGGCCGAGGGGCTGAAGCTGGCTCGCCGCATCCTTCAGGGGCAGAAGAAGGACATGCGGCAGATCGTCATGATCACCGACGGCAAGCCGAGCGCCGTGACCATGCCCGATGGCCGCATCTACAAGAACCCGGCGGGCCTCGATCCGTTCGTGCTCCGGGAGACGTTCCGCGAGGTGGCCGCCTGCAGGAAGGGCGGGATGGTGATCAACACGTTCATGCTCGCCCGCGATGCCGCTCTGATGCAGTTCGTGGCCAAAGTGAGCGAAATGGCGCGCGGCCGCGCATACTTCACCAGCACCATGACGCTCGGGCAGTACGTGATGCGCGACTTCCTCCGGGGGCGCACGAAACGGCTCGGCTGAAGCGATCCCGCAAGGCGACGACTGGCCGACCCGGGGGTTCTGGCCGGTCGCGCTCCCGGGCCGTTGCGGACGACACCGCCCCCTCGCACCTTACCGACCGCGAAGCCCCGCCCGGCATCAACGCTCCCGAGGAGCGCCATGCATAGATTCCGTCCGCATCACACGGGCGCGCCGGGGCTCATCGCCCTGGCTGCCACCCTGGCCCTCTGCCTGCCGCTCCACGCGCAGGCACCCGACAGCCTCCGGCCGGACACCGTCTACCGGATCGAGCCCATCGCCATCCGGGCCGTGCGCCCGTCCACCACTGCGGGTGGCGTCAGCGCCGTGGTCATGCGCATGGACTCGGTCCGCTTCCGAACGGCCCCGCTCCTGGAGGACGTGCTTCGCGCGCTGCCGCTCGTGCAGGTACGGGCCAACTCGCGCGGGGAAGCCCAGCTCGCCATCCGCGGCGCGGACGAGCGACAGGTGGCCATCCTGCTCGACGGGGTCCCGCTCACCCTTGGCTGGGACCACCGCACCGACCTCTCGGTCGTACCGGTCACCGGAGCGCAGCGGATCCAGCTCATCCGCGGCCTTTCCAGCGTGCTGCACGGCCCCAACGTCCTGGGGGGCGCGGTGGAGGTGGAGATGGCCGCACCCGATGTGCACGCGCCACCCATCCGCGCCTCTGTGGGCGTGGAAGACAATGGCGGATACGCCTTCGCCGCCCAGACGGGCGGAGCGCTCGACGCGGGCGCCGGCACGCTGGCGCTCCGGGCGGGCATGGGGCGACGGTGGCGGCCGGGGATCGCGTCGCCCGCAGGGGCGACGGCCGTCTACCCCGCCCTCTCCGCTGACGAGCTCCGGGTGAACAGCGATCTGTCACACACCGACGGCTTCCTGTCCGCGCGCTACGGCGGCGCCAGTGGACCGTGGGTTGCCGGAACGGCGTCGGCGTTCACGGCGGTACGCGGCGTCCCGCCGGAGCTGCACGAGGCCGGGCCACGTCTCTGGCGCTATCCCGAGCTCTGGCGGGCCGTGGGCATCCTCTCCGCTGGCACCGGGGGAATCGAGAGCTCGCTCGGCACTGCGGACATCCGCTTCAGCGCCGGCGTGGACCGCGGCGCGATGCGCATCGACGGGTTCGCTCTCCCGGCGCAACCCGAGCGCGCGACACTGCCGTCCGACTCGTTCTTCTCCACGCTGGATGAGCGGGAGGTCGATGATGACCTCACGGTGACCACCCGACTCCTGGCGGAGCAACGGCTGGGCAGCGGGACGGCTGTCCGGGCCGCCATCACCTACGCCGACATCCAGCACGATGAAGTCATATCCACCTCCCTTGCCGGCGGCGACCCGGCCCGGGAGGCGGGCGGATACCGCCAGCGGTTGTGGAGCGCGGGAACGGAGGTCGACCTGCCCTTCTCGCTGGGCGAATCCTCCGCGCTCAGCGGCGGGCGCATGAGCGCGGGCGTGGTCCTGGACGGTGGCGACACACCGCGCACCGGCGGCGCCGGCCCCGGCCTCGCCGTGCGGGAATGGGGCGGCCGCATCGGCGTGAGCGTCGGGTCGCGCGGCGGGGCCGTCCTGCTGCACGCCGCCGCGAGCCGTCGCGGCCGCTTCCCGGCCCTGCGCGAGATGTACTCGACGGCGCTCGGCAAGTTCGAGCCGAATCCGGGATTGCAGCCGGAGATCCTGACCGCCATCGAGGGCGGGTTCACCGCGCGCGTGGGGCCGTACGACGTGCAGGCCGTGGGATTCCATCAGCGGCTGGCGGACGCCATCGTCCGCGGCGCCGCCCCCGCCGGGTCCAGCGCGCGGTACATGCGCGTGAACCGGGACCAGGTGCGCAGCACGGGGCTGGAGATCCTGGCCGGCTACGCGCACCGGCGCTTCGCCCTGGAGACGGAGCTCACGCTCCAGGACGTGCGGGCCATCGCCGCTGGCGGCCGCGCCGTTCGGGCCGAGTACGAGCCCGAAGTGGCTGCCGGGATCGGTGGCACCGCCCCGCTGCCCGCGGGGCTCGAGCTCGGTGCCGAGCTGGAATATCGGGGCCAGCAATACTGCGTGGCGCCGTATCCGGGGGAGGAGAACTACGTCGCGCTGGACCCGGATACGCGCGTCGATGTCCAGCTCGCCCGCACCTTCCGGCTCCCGCGCTCGGGCCGACACCTGGGGATGGAGCTGGCGGTGGACAACGTGGCCGACTCCGCCGTGTACGACCAGTGCGGCCTGCCGCAGGCGGGGCGAACGTTGAGGCTGCAGCTGCGGGTGAACTAGCGGGGCGGCGCCGCGACGCCGCGCCTGGTGGTGGGGAGCGTCGCCTACCGGGCCGGCGGCAGCGACGTGATCCGCGCGACGAGGGAGCTGTCATCCGGGAACTGGCCGGCCGCAGGCAGCCGCCGGAGCAGCTCCTTCCAGTTCTCGTCCTGCGCGAACGCCCGCCGGAACAGGGGGAGCGATTCCTCGACCCGGCCGAGGCTGGCCAGCGTGACGGCGTGCCAGAACGCCATCTCGCCATTGCTGGCGGAGTCCGGGACCATGGCCTCGGCCGCGGCGTACTCCTCCAGCGCGCGCGCCACGTCCCCCTCCGTCATGGCGGCATCACCCGCATTCATCCGGGCATAGGCCCGCGAGAGCGTGACCAGGCGACGGAGCTCCCGCACCGGATGCGGATTGTCCTCGACCCGGAGGTCCACGACTCGACCCTGCCAGGGCATGAGCGTCGCGTCACCGCTCACCACGAGGATGGCCGCCGACTGGCTCCCCCGGATGTCGCCCCCCTCCGCCTGCGCGGCTTCCAGGGCGGCGAGCAGTCGCTCGGTCAGGTCGCCATCCGTGGTCCGGTACGCCTTGGCCATGGCCGCCGGCACGGTGCTCTTCAGCATCATGTTGGACTGGACGGAGAAGCCGTCGCCCGTGATGTGACTGGCGTGCTGGATGTCCGATGCCCCCGTGTGCGCCGCCACGCGGCCCTGGGCGTCCACCATGGCCACCTGCCGGACCTCGGGGTGCTCGTCGGCGGCGAGGAGCGCCGCCAGCGCCTGGTCCGCGGTCCTGCCCGCACGCATCAGGTCGAGACCGAGCGGCCCGTACGACGACTCGATGAACGACTGCGTGGCCACCGCGCCGACGCCGGGGGCCGCCCACGGAACGAGCGGACCCACGCTGAACCAGTGCGATTGCACCGCGACCCCGAGCTCACCAGAGTCGGGGTCGCGTGCGACGATCGAGAACGTGTGGACCGGCCGTCCCAGGTCCGGGCGGCCGGAGGTGGCGGCCACGCCGCCACCTCCTTCCGCTGCCGCCCCGGCCGGCGGGGCTGCTTCCGCCGACTGGGCCCGGTAGACCCAGGTGTACTCGAACGGACCCTTCAGCTTGTCGCTGAAGAGCGTGACGTGGAGCTGCAGCAGCCCGTCCGGGCGCAGCGTGTAGACCATCTGCTTGTCGCCGTCTTCCGAATGGAAGAACTGGTCGATCACCCCGGGCGACAGCTCCGTCTTCACCTGCACCACTTCCCCGTCCTCCCGCGTGTACGGGGCGAACTCACCGTTCCGGAGCGACACGACCGGCGGCTCGTCCGCCCGCAGCGACATGTACACACTGTCCGGCGGATACTTGATGATGATCCGGTCGATGGGCTTGTTCGCGTTGCGGAGCCGTCCGCCGGCGATCCCGCGGATGGCGAAGAACATGTGATGCACCGCCTCCTTCACCAGAGGACCGATATCGTCGCTCTCCTCCGGGACGAAGACGTATGTGCCCGCGGGAATCGGGACCGAGTCCGCCGCGTGCGGCACCGGCGCCACAGCGTTCGCGGCGGGTGGTGGCGGCGGTGCAGTGTCGACCTGTGCGGCCGCGGTCACGGGCACTCCGGCGATGAGCAGGAGCGCGACGGCCGGCAGCCATCTGGATCGGGCCATGGCGATTACCCTTTTCTGGATGTAAGTCGAAGGAGCGAACCACAGTATGCCGATCAGGGCCCGCTGGTTCCATGGCCGCCGGAGAAGCGTGGGAAGGAACGGGCCGGACCGGAGACGATGCGGAGCACGGCACGACCTGCGCAAGGGGCGGCAGGCAGCGCTCTCGCAGGAGTGCTATATTATTCGCCGCCGGCCGCCGGGCCGGATCACGTGATCTTGACAACGAGGGTGAGGCATGGTGGAGCGTTTCGAGGAGCTCGGCATCGCCACGGAAGTGGCTGCCGGAGCGGAGCGCATGGGATGGCGAGCGCCGACGGGGCTGCAGGCGGCGGCGATCCCGGTGATCCGCAGGGGAAACAACGTGATGCTGCACGCGTCCACGGGCGCGGGAGTCACGGGCGCCTACGGGCTCGGCATCCTCGACCGCCTTGCCGGCGAGCCGGCGGCCGATTCGCCGCGCGTGCTCGTCCTCACCCCCGACTCCGACGACGCCTCCTCGGTGGCCGACCAGCTCGCGCGCCTCGCTGCGCCCGCCGCCATCGAGGTGCGCGCGGCGAGCGCCGGCTGGCCGGAGCGCCCCGCCCACATCCTCGTCACAGCCGTCGCGGAGGCCGTCGCGGCGCTGCGCGCCTCCGCCCTCAAGCTGGACGGAGTGGTCTCGCTCGTGCTGGTCGCCGCCGACCGGCTCCTGGACCTGGAGGGCGGGTCGTCTCTCGAAACGGTGCTGGAAGCGGTGCCGGCCTCCGCTCAGCGGGTGGTGGTGGCGGGTCGGCTCGACCAGCAGATCGAAGACCTGGTCGAGCGCCACGCCAGGCGCGCCCTCACGATCCCGTCGCGCCCCGCGGATGAGGAAGCGGAAGCGTGGGAGCCGACGGCGACGGTCCATTTCGTCGTGATCCCCGAGGCCGGGAAGGCGAGCGCGGCCGCGCATCTCCTCAGTGGAGTCACGGGCGGAGAGACCGCCGTGGTCTGCCGGTCCATCGACCGCGCCGCGCGCATCGCGCCATCGCTTGCCGGTCGGGGCGTGGCCGTCCAGGGCGAGGGACCGGACAGCCCGGACGCCCGCGTGCGCGTCCTGCCATGGCAGGACGCGGACCAGCGCTCCACCCGCGCCGACGTCCTCTCCTACGATGTCCCATTCGATGCGGAGAGCCTCGCGGCACTTCACGGCCGCGGTGGGAGCGTGCTCGTGACGCCGCGCGAGCTGGCCCACCTGCGCCTCACGGCGCGCCGCGCCCGTGTCAAGCTGAAGCCGGTGAAGCTTCCCGAGTCCGGCGGCATGGACGCCGCGACAGCGCTCCGCGAGCGGCTCCGGTCCGCCATCCGGGAGGTGGATCTGGCCGCAGAGCTGGCGTTGATCGAGCCGCTCCTGGCCGACATCTCGGCCATTGAAGTGGCCGCCGCTGCCGTCCACCTCGCCCGTACCACACGCCCCGCCCCGGAGGCGCAGGGCGCGCGCGCCGGCGAGGGCGCAGAGGGTGCGCGCGCGACTGGCGGCGCCAGCCGCCCCGGGGCGGGCGCTCCGCCGCCGCCCACCACGTGGACCCGCCTCTTCGTGAGCGCCGGCACGCGGGATGGCGTCGGTCCCGGCGACCTCGTGGGCGCCATCGCCGGGGATGCCGGGATCCCCGGTGACCAGGTGGGGAAGATCGAAGTACGGGAGTCGCACAGCACCGTGGAAGTGCCTGCAGCGCTCGCGGCGACAGTCATCCAGGCGTTGAACGGTCGCAGTATGCGAGGCCGGAGCCTGCGCGTGGACTATGACCGGAAGGACCGACCGCAGGGGCGAGGCAGTGCGGCCGGCGCGGGGGACCGGAGCACGGGGGGCAGGACGGGCGCGCCACGCGGAGGCGCTGACCGGCGCACTTCCCGCGGAGCCGGCGGATCCGCCCCTCCCGGCCGTGGTCCTGGCCGCGGATCGCCGGGCCGCGGATCACGCGGGGGCGGATCACCCGACCGGGGATCGCGCGGGGGCGGATCGTCGTCCTGAGCGGCCAATCGCGGAAGCAAAAACAGGAGGGCCCCGGCGCCGTGCGTCGGGGCCCTTCTCTCGGGTCGCCGCTCTCGTGAGCGCTTACTTCTTGACCGCGTCCTTGAGCGCCTTGCCGGGCCGGAACGATGGGCTCGTCGTCGGGCCGATCTTGATCTCCTTGCCCGTGCGGGGGTTCCGACCAGTGCGGGCCTTGCGCTTCCGCGTCTCGAACGTGCCGAAGCCCGTGATCTGGACCCGATCACCCTTCTTCAGCGTCTTGGTGACGATGCCGTCCTTCGTGTTGAACAGCGCATCGATCGCGCGCTGAGCATCCGCCTTCGTCATGTCGGTCTTGCTCGCCAGCGCCTGTACCAGCTCGGACTTGTTCATGGATTCTCCTACACGTGGTGGTCAGTGAGTTCGCGCTGCGGTCCGCCCCGAGGCGGACCACCCTCCGGCCGCGACCCGAGGCCGGCGAAGGGCTCGCTCTCGACAAGCAGGCGGCGCCGTGAACTTGCCGGATCCAGGCGACGACGCCACGTTTTTCCCGCAACTGCCCTGGCCGAAAGGCTCCGATACAGTAGGACCGGCTCCGGAGCGCGTCAAGGGAAAAGTCCGCGGAAAGCCGCATAAAACCGCGATGACCGTGATTCCGCACCCCGAGCGCCGATTTCCCATGGCCCCGAAACGACAGCCATCCGACCGAGACGGCGCCGAGCTTCCGGCGGAAGTGAGGGAGCGGGAGCTGACCGTCGCCCGCGAGATCGCCGAAGCGCTGCTCACCGCGTCCTCGCCCCTGGAGGTGTACCGCAGAGCGCTGGCCCGGGTCACGCCCGTGGTCGGCGCGAGCTTCGCCTCCGTCTTCCTGCGGGACGAGGAGGACCCGCGCCTTCTGCGCCTGGCATGCGCGCAGAACTGGCCGCAGCAGTCAGCCTTCTACCTGGGTGAGATGCGCATTCGGGAAGGTCGAGGCCCCACGGGTCGCGCCGTGAGCCGGGGCCAGGCGGTGGAAGTGACGGACGTCTTCGCCGACCGCAGCCTGAAGGAATGGTGGGAGCCGGCCAGGGAGCTGGGCTTCGTCTCCATGATCTCGCTGCCGCTCATGGTCGACGGAAGAGCCTTTGGCGCGGTGAGCTTCTACTTCAGTGAGCGCCGGTCGTTCGACGACCCGGAGCGCGCGCTGCTCGCGGTCGTCGCCCACCAGCTGGCCGCGACGGCAGACCGGGCGAGCGTCATGGCGCGGGCGGGGTCCAGCGCGCGACTGAACCGGGTCGATGACGCGCTGCTGAAGAGGATCTCGGAAGCGGAGGCCGCGCTGGAGCGCGCCCGGGCCGCGTCCAGGGAGGAGAGGATCAGGACGAGCCGCCCCGGGCCAGCGGAGGGATCGAGCTGAACGGTGCCGAAACGCGCCGTTTGCGGCGAAGCCGGATCCCTGTCCCGGCGCCGTCCGCGCACGGCTGCACCTTCGCGCGCGACCCCCGCCGGAGCAGCGGACTCCGTGGCCACAGGGGAGCCGCCGTCCGCCGCCGGACGGCGGCGAGCGCGCCAGCCGGACGCGGCTTCTCCCCTGACGCGGAAAGCGGCTTCTTCATTCCTGGCCTGTCGGTGGATTCTATGGAACGCCAACGGTACTGCAGTGAGGCCGAGCGTCCGCCGGTCTGGCAGTCCGCCGCCGCACAGGCGCACGCCCCGCTTCGGAGATCGGGGCATCGGGACGCCGGTGTGCACGGACCGATACGGACGACAATGATAGCCGCCCGGCCATTGCCGTGCAAACCCGTGGTCGCTCAGGCTTTCGGGGCCCGCATCTCCCGCGGCCGCGTCATGGTTTCGGGCGACAGGATCCGGTCCAGCTCCTCCCGCCCCAGCCACTCCTTTTCCAGCACCAGCTCCGTCACCCCGCGCCCGGTCTCCAGCGCCTCGCGGGCCACCGCGGTGGCCCGCTCGTAGCCGATGTAGGGGACGAGGGCGGTCACAACCCCGATGCTGTGCTCGAGCAGCTCGCGGATCCGCTCCCGCTCCGCCTGGATCCCCACCACCGCGCGCTCCCGCAGGACGATGCAGGCCTGCGTCAGCATGTCCACGGACTGGAAGAGGTTGAACGCGATCACCGGCTCGAACACGTTCAGCTGGAGCTGTCCCGCCTCCGCGGCCATGGTGACGGTCAGGTCGTTCCCCACCACCTGGAAGCACACCTGGTTGACGACTTCCGGGATCACGGGATTGACCTTCCCCGGCATGATGCTCGACCCCGGCTGCATGGCCGGGAGACGGATCTCGCCGAGGCCCGCGCGCGGGCCGCTCGAGAGCAGGCGGAGATCATTGCAGATCTTCGACAGCTTCACGGCCAGGCGCTTCAGCGTGCCCGAGAGGTGGACGAACGAACCGGTGTCCTGCGTGGCCTCCACGAGGTCGGGACTCGTGATCAGGTCGAGCCCCGTGGCGGACGACAGCGCCGCCCGCACCTTCTCCGCGTAGCCCGGGTCCGTGTTGATGCCCGTCCCGATGGCCGTCGCGCCCATGTTGATCTCCCGGATCAGCGACGCGGCCGTGCGCAGCCGTTCGATCTCCTCGCCCAGCGTGATGCCGAACGCCTTGAACTCCTGGCCCAGCGTCATCGGCACGGCGTCCTGCAGCTGGGTCCGGCCCATCTTCACGATGTCGGCGAACTCATCGGCCTTGGCCAGGAACGCGTCCCGCAGTGATGCCACCGCCTGCTCCAGGTCCGCCAGCGACCAGATCGCCGCGATCTTCAGCGCAGTCGGGTAGGCGTCGTTCGTGGACTGCGACAGGTTGACGTGATTGTTCGGGTGGACCACGTCGTACTCCCCGCGCTTCCGGCCCAGCAGCTCCAGCGCGCGGTTCGCGATGACCTCGTTCGCGTTCATGTTCGTGGACGTCCCCGCTCCCCCCTGGATCACGTCCACCACGAACTCCCCGTGGAGCTTCCCGGCCCGGATCTCCCTGCACGCGTCGATGACGGCGCCGGCCACGTCGTCGTCCAGCAGCCCCAGCTCCCGGTTCGCCGCCGCCGCCGCTTCCTTCACCGCCGCCAGCGCGTTCACGAGTTGCGGATACTGGGAGATCGCTATGCCCGTGATCGGGAAGTTCTCCACCGCCCGCAGTGTCTGGAGCCCGTAGTAATGCCGGTCCGGGACATCGCGCTCCCCGAGCAGGTCGTGCTCGCGCCGGGCGGCACCGGACAGGTACACCGCCTCTCCCCCCGCCACTCGCCCGGGCGAGGCGACCCGCGACGCGATCAGCTGCACGGCGCCGGCGACCAGTCGGGAATAGAGGTCCGGCTTCTCCCGCGCGATCCGGCCGATGGCGTCGCGCGGGATCTCGAACGCTTCCAGGGGCTCGCGGACGTAGGCGGACGCCGAGTGCGGGTAGTCGTCCAGCAGGCTCCCCTCGCCGAACGAGTCGCCCGGCCCCAGGATCGCCAGCACCGTGGGGCGCCCCCGGTGCCCCGTCCGCAGCTCCAGGGCCCCCTTCACGATCAGCCCGAACGCCTGGCGAGGCTGGCTCTCGTGGAAGACATAGGCGCCCGGCAGGTACCCGATCACCCGGCCAAGGGAGAAGACGTACTCCCGCTCATCCGCGCGAAGTGCGCGGGTGAGCGGGTGGCTGCGCAGGATCGTCAGCAGTTTGGTATCCATGGTTCCCCGGCACGGGCGGACCCGTGCACCCAGCGAAACGGCTCGCCTCCACGGCGAGCCGCATGCGAGATCATGACTCACGGGCCGCGTCCCTCCGCGGGCCCGATATGGCGGTCCCGGCACCGAATGGCCGGGCCGGCCAACAAGCTAGAAGCCCGGCAACGCGGCTACAAGTGGCAGGAGGGGCGGCGCATGTGCGTCGCGTGAATTGCCATCACGGATGGAAACACGGCCGGAGGTGCGCGTGTACGCGTGCTGGTCGAATGCGTCCTCAGCCGTTACGTTCGGACGCTTCCAAACCCAGAATCAGCGGATTGCTATGACCAAGGATCGCACGGGCGAGTTCGCGGACGAAGCGGCGGCGGAGATCGGCGGTGGAGTGGCTGCCACGGCGGCGCTTCCCGACCAGACCGGCTTCTTCGGCCATCCCCGCGGGCTGGCGACCCTCTTCTTCACGGAGATGTGGGAGCGCTTCAGCTACTACGGCATCCGCGGCCTCCTCATCCTGTTCATGACCGCAGCGGTCAGCACCGGCGGCCTCGGCTTCGATGTCCCGAAGGCCGCCGCGATCTACGGCCTCTTCACCGGGTTCGTCTATCTGCTGGCCCTCCCGGGCGGATGGGTGGCCGACAAGGTCATCGGCCAGCGGCAGGCGGTCCTGGTCGGCGGCCTCTTCATCGCCGCCGGGAACTTCATGCTGGCCATGCCCGGCCTCATGACGTTCTACGCCGGGCTGATCGCCATCATCCTCGGCACGGGCCTGCTCAAGCCCAATGTCAGCACCATGGTCGGCGAGCTGTACCCGGGCGACCAGCCCGCACGACGCGATGGCGGATTCACCATCTTCTACATGGGGATCAACATCGGTGCGTTGATCGCTCCGCTGATCGTCGGATACATCGGGGAGTCCATCAACTGGCACCTCGGCTTCGCAGCGTCCGGCATCGGCATGCTGCTCGGCCTCGGCCAGTACCTCATCACCAGCCGCTACCTCGGCGACGCCGGCACGTACCGCGGCACAGCGGAGGCGAAACGGCGCGGTTACGCACTCCTCATGGGAGGGATTGCACTCACGGCCGTCATCTTCGCCGCGCTCGTGTTCCTCTCCCGCTCCGGCACTTTCTCCATCTCGATGAGCAACATCGCCAATGCGGGCGGCGTGGTCATCGTCTCCATGGCGATCCTCTACTTCGTCTACATGCTCATTGCCGGTGGGCTCGACGCAAGGGAGAAGAAGCGCGTCATCGCCATCTTCATCCTGTTCGTCTTCACGGCCGTCTTCTGGTCGGGATTCGAGCAGGCGGGCTCTTCCCTGAACCTGGTGGCGGAGCGGCTCACCAACCGCACCTACTTCGGCTGGGAGATGCCCGCCAGCTGGTTCCAGTCCGTGAACCCGCTCTTCATCATCCTGCTCGCCCCCGTCTTCGCCTGGCTCTGGGTCGCGCTCGGCAAACGTGAGCCGTCCAGCCCGGCCAAGTTCGTCATGGGGCTGGTGCTCCTGGGCGCCGGATTCGGCGTAATGACATGGGCCACCTACCTCGCACAGAGCGGCGTCAAGGTCAGCCCCCTCTGGCTCGTTCTCACCTACCTGCTCCACACCTGCGGCGAGCTCTCCCTCAGCCCCGTCGGCCTCAGCATGGTCACCAAGCTGGCACCACCGAGGATGGTGGGGCAGATGATGGGGATCTGGTTCATGGCCACGTCCCTCGGCAACCTCATGGCCGGGCTCGTCGCCGGCTATTACGAGGCACTCCCGTTGCCTACCCTCTTCGGGGCAGTGGCCGCCACCACCATCGGGGCCGGGATCCTGCTCATCTTCCTCGTTCCCCTCCTCCGACGCCTCATGAGCGGCGTCCACTGATCGCAGCGGGCCACCGGCAGGCTCGGACCTGGCGATTTGGACAGAAGGCCCCCGGCTGGCACCGGCCGGGGGCCTTCTCGCGTCGGGTCAGACGGAAAGTGTAGCCCTTCCCCCCATTCGAACCCCATATTCCACCCGGAGCCCCGGCCTCACCCTGCACTGACGGAGGTGCCGTGTCCCGCTTGCGCCCGCCCGCTCTGGTCGCCGCCTTCGCCCTCGCCCTGGCGGTGACCGCGGTCCCCTGTCAGGCGCAGGAGCCAGTCCCGGCCGATCACGCGGCCGCCCTCTACCGCGCGGCGCTGGCGCTGGAATCCGAGCAGTCGTACGACCTGGCGGACGCGCTCATGGAGTACATCCTCCGGCACTACCCGGACAGCGATGCGGCCGCGGCGATCGTCCGGACGCGATCACAGCCGGGGAGGCGGCGGCTGGACACCAGCGGTCGAACCGAGCTGGTGGTCTGGAGCACGCTGTACGGGTTGTGGCTGGGGGTGGCCGTGCCGGGGATGCTGGGCGCCGAAAATGCTGCGGCGTACGGCGCGGGCCTGCTCGTGGGCGGTCCACTGGGGCTCGGGACGGCGATGACGGCGACGCGCGGACGTCCAGTGAGTGATGGCACGGCAGCGGCCATCACGTTCGGCGGCACGTGGGGTACGTGGCAGGGGTGGGGCTGGGCGGATGTCCTGGGCTCGCGCAGGCGGTGTGAGCCGGACAGCTACTCCGGCGGCGAGTGGTGCTACGACGACGGCCCATCGGCGGAGGCGGTGCTCGGCTCGATGATCGCCGGGGGCGTGGCGGGGATCCTGGTAGGATCGCGGATCGCCGGCACACACGGCATCACGCCTGGACAGGCGAGCACGACGAGCCTGGCTGCGGTGTGGGGCATATGGTACGGCTACGCTCTCTCCGTGCTGACGGGCCTGGATGGATCGAGTGACGGCGCTTTGACGGCGGCGCTCGTGGGTGGAGACCTCGGACTGCTGATCGGGGCCGGCATCGCGCGTCGGCGCCACCCGACGCGGAGCGCGGCGCGCCTGGTGAGCATCGCCGGCGTGGCCGGCGGTCTCGCCGGCCTCGGGCTCGACCTCATCGTCCAGCCATCGAGCGACGGGGTGGCCGTGGGCATTCCGATGGCCACGAGCGCGCTGGCACTGGCGGTGGCCGCGAGCGCGATATCATCGAGGCCGTCCAGCGAGACCGGGCTCCGCGCGGGTGCGCGCGGGGATTGGCGGATCGGCGGACCGGTCGTTCCCGCGTTCCGCCGGGACGATGGGGGGCGGCTGCGCCCGGCGCTCGCCATGACGCTGCTCAGCGGGCGGTTCTAGCGCGCGGCTGGCCCCGGTGCAAAGCTGCGCCCGGCGAGCCCCGGCGGCGCCCGGGGGGCCCCGGCGTGGTGTCCCGAGGTCGGGGCGTCAGCCGTCCTGCCGGCCCATGCGGCGCTTCAGGTCTTCCAGGCGGGTGTCGGCCGAGCGGCCTCGCTCCGCGTCTTCCAGGTTCCGGAACTCGGGTTCCCGTGGATGGGCATTCAGGTCGTCCAGCTCGGGCCGGATCTCCTCCGGGATCCGGCCCTCCTGGAGCGCCCGCTCCATCTCGTCGAGGTCCCTGCGACACAGGTCCCGCTCCGCTGCCAGAGCCTCGATCTTCCGTTCGAGCACGCCCGCCCGCTCCCGGTGTCGCTCGCCGTACTCGGCAGCGATCCTGGCCGTCTCGCCGTCGTCGATGTCGCGCGCCAGGCGCTCCCTGCGGTCGCACGCCTCCGCCTGCTTGCGCTCCTCCTGCAGCCGGAGCCGCGCGTCCCCGATGTCGCGGTCCAGGTGCTCGATCTGACTGCGGGCGCCAGCCACCTGCCGGTACACACCGTGTCCGGCGTCCCCGGCCGGTCCGGCCGCCATCTCTCGCCAGAAGTTGTCCACGGCCTCGCGCCAGGCGCGGCGCAGCTCCGAAAGGCGGCTCACGCTCGGGTCCTAGGCTCCGATCCAGTAATTGATCTTCACGATGAAGACGTTGTCCGGCTGCAGGCGGAACATGTCGCGTCCATCCCGCGCCGGGTCGAGGTCGCCGAACGCGCGGTCACCATACCGGTGCTGCTGCCAGACCAGGAACAGCGTGGACCCCGGCTGATACTGCCAGCGCAGGACCGCGTTCCCGCGGAGCGACACGACATTGAAGTCGCCATCCTCGAAGGTAGCGTCGATGGCGCCGTCGCCATTGAAGTCGACGTAGCGCTCACCACCCGCGCTGCACGTGGCGCCACCCACGCAAGCCACGTCCCCACCGGCGCCAGGACTCACGGCGGCGCCTTCGGGTAGATCGCGGAAGCGGAAGGACCCTGCTTCGGCCAGCTGCTTGTAGGCGGTGAACTGTCCCGCCTCGAGGAGCGGCTGGGCGAAGAGCTGGAGGGTCAGGTCGGGGGTGAACGTCACGTTGAGACGTGTCTCGAGGGCGAGGGAGCGGCGGTCGAGGTCTCCGAAAATGTAGCGATCTCCGTATGTGGCACGGAAGCTCCCGTCCGGGAAGGCATCCACGTACTGCGCCGCGTCGGTGCGCACGGAGTACCTGGGCTCGAGCTGGAGCTCCCACCCGGACGTGGGACGGATCGTGAGCCCGAGCCCTCCATCCACGGCGCGCCCGGCCCGCCCGCGATTGTAGCTGAGGCGCGCGTCGAGCCGGAGTGGACTTCTGGGATCGGTGTGGAGCCAGGCGCCGGTCCCCGCGGAGGCCGGCGCGAGCATGAGCGGACCGCCGCGCGTGGCCGCGTCATCCAGCCGTGCGGGCGTGTAGCGGGCGTCCAGCCCCGCGCTCCAGAAGCTGTTGAACGTCCCGCGAGCGCTCGCGCTCACCGAGCCATTCTTCCGTGACCGGTCCCATGCGGCGGGTGAGAGTGGGCGGCGTACGGCCGAATGGCGCCACGCCTGGTCGATCGAAGCGCTGAGCGCGAAATCCCGGAACACGGGACCGGGCTGGATCTCGCGATAGGTCGCCCGGCCGCCGGCACCCAGCCGCTCACTGGCGCCGGAGTAGCCGAGGTCGTTGACCTCGAACCGCGGCGTCACTTCGCCCATCCACGCGGCGCCCGTCCAGTGGCGGCCGCTCCGGCGCTGGAGCTCGAGCCGCCATTCGATGCCGGTGAGGGCTGTCCGGGTGGAGTCGACCCTGAAATCGGAGTCGGGCCGCTGGAAGTAATGGTTGCTCGATTCCTGGATCGCGATGAGCGCGGCGCTGTCCCCCCGCACGGAGCTCGCCGCCACGAACCCGACGAGCGCCCATGCCCGGTCTCCCCACATGTGCTCGAAATCGAGCCCGCCCGTGTACGCGGCGGACGGCATGAAATCGAACTCGCCGCTGGCCGGCAGCATCCGCCGGACGGCCGTCACGATACCACCCACCGCGGTGGCGCCCTGGCGGAAGTCCTGGCGGAGCCGCGCCACGCCGTAGTAGCCGCGGGGCTGCGCCAGGTACTCCGAGAGGGTATCCGCCGCGACGGCGGCACTTCCATGGACCAGCGCGCGGCCGCGTTCCTCCGCGGTGACCGCCACCAGGCCGCCGACGGACAGCCCCCCGGTGCTCCGCCCGGTGAGCTTGGCCGCGCCCAGGATGGTGCTCTGCGACGGGGCGTCGACGAACTCCGCGCCGTCGGGCGCAGACCCCTGGGGCGCCCGTCCGATGCGGCGGCTGTAGAACAGCGAGCTCCGGTGGCCCGAGAGATCGAAGCTCAGGATGCGGGCGTCCTCCACGAAGAACGGCCGCTTCTCGGGGAAGAACGTCTCGAATGCGGACAGGTTGATCACCGCCGGGTCCAGCTCCACCTGGCCGAAATCGGGGTTGACCGTGGCATCGAGCGTGAACGCGCTGCCGAGGCCGTAGCGGATGTCGGCGCCGGCCGCGGCCTCCGTGGCGCGCCCGCTGAAGAACGGGTCTCCCGCCTCCGCAGGCCCGGTTACGGTCCGCCCGAGAGCATACGGGCGAATCTCCACCCGTCGCCGCCCGGATGGCGCCCTGATGCCCGAGATCGTCCGGAAGAAGCTGACCCGGCCATGGCGGCTGCGGGGGATGAGGGCGTAGTAGGTCCGCTCCCCGGCCCCGACGCGCCAGCGCTGGAAGTTGACCCCCCAGGTCTGGGAAGTGTCCGACGGCTCATAGCGGATCTGCGACCATGGGATCCGCATCTCCACCACCCATTCGTGCTCGTGGCGCTGCACCTTCGAGTCCCAGACCGCGTTCCACGACACGTCCTGCTGGTTGTCGTCGAACACGTACGCGTCCCACTGCACGCCCGCGGCGGTCACGCGGAACTCGTAGCCCGTGCGCCGGTCGCGGTTCGAGTCGAAGGATGCCTGGAAGTAGTCCGCCTGACCCGTCTCGTCCCGGCGAACCAGCTGGTGGGCGATCCGGCCGGGCGACGGCTCATACAGGCGCGCACCCACGTAGATCGCGTCCTCGTCGAACAGGAGCCGCACTTCCGTCCGCGCATCGGGACTCGCCCCCTCCACCGGCTCCCCCTGCACGAAGTCCGTGATCGGCTCGGCCCGGCTCCACGCCGCCTCGTCCAGGCGGCCGTCAATGCGCACGGGGCCGAAGCGGTCCGTCGCCCTCAGGTCCGATGATGATGCGCCGCCCGCGAAGCCGGCCGCCGCCCCGCCGCGCTGCGCCGCCGCCGGCACGGCCGCGAACGCAGCGCAGGCGACGACGGTGAGGATGCGGATCGCCCTCCCCCCCGCGTCGCTCGTCACCAGCTGATCTGCCCTTCCTTGCTGGTGTCGATGTCGTCGGCCTCTCCGCTGCGGAAGAGGAATGCTTCCATGTTCTGCGACAGGAAGTCCCGGGCCTGGCGATCGCGGACGTCCAGGCCGTAATGGTTGATCAGCGCGGTCTGGTACTGGAGCCATTCCTGCCAGCACGTGCGGCAGATCCCGGCGTGGACCCGCTCGCCGAGCTCGTTCCGCAGCGGCGGCTTCTCCAGTGTCTCGCCCGTGCGACCGCACCGCTTGCATTCGATTGTAGCCATCTGCTGCTCCTTCAGCTGCTCGTCGGCGCCCCGCCCCCGGTCCCGTCCCCGGGCTCCACGGAGCAGCCCACGCACAAGGTACGTCCACTGCGGCCCGTGTCCACCCCCTCGGGCCCCGCCTTCGAGCGGCGCTCCGCACCCCCCGCTCCGGCCCCGCCGCCGGTGCCGCCTACCCCCCTGCGGCGGGGCGGGAGAGCTGGTCCAGAACGGCCTCCACGTCCTCCCACGACGTGCGGTGATTCATGATGCACAGGCGCAGCGCGTATTCGCCGCGCACCCGGGTGGAGGAGATGAGCCCCAGCCCGGATTCACGCAGGCGACGCAGCCGCGCCTCGTTCTCCGCTTCCCCGCCCCGGGCGCGGAAGCAGACGATCCCGAGGCTGGCGGGCGACACCAGCTCGAAGGACCCGGAAGACCGGATCCACTCCTCCGCCCGCTCGGCCAGCGTCATCCCCCGCTCGATCGCCTGCCGGAACCGCTCCAGGCCGAAGTATCGGACGGAGAGCCAGATCTTGAGCGCCCGTGCGGATCGGCTGAGCTGCGGTCCTCGTTCTCCGAAGTTCACTTCCCCATCGTCCGGGGCCCGACCCGCGGCGACCCTCGTATCCTGCAGATAGCTGGCTTCCGAACGGAACGCGTCCACGAGCTCCCACCCGCGGCGGACGAGCAGGCAGCCGGCCTCGAACGGCTGGAACAGCCACTTGTGCGGGTCCAGCGTGACGGAATCCGCGCGCTCGATCCCCCGGAGCAGGCGGCGGCCGCGTGTGGTCAGCGCCGCGAACCCGCCGTACGCGCCATCGACGTGGAGCCAGAGCTCCTCCCGGCTGCAGAGATCCGCCAGGTCGTCCAGCGGATCGATTGCGCCCGTGCTGGTGGAGCCGGCATTCGCCGCCACGAAGAACGGCCGCAGCCCGGCCGCTCGGTCCTCGGCGATCATCTCCTCGAGCGTGGCAGGTGAAAGCCGGAATTCCGGGTCCGTGGCCAGGATCCGCACGCGGCCGGGCGGGAAGCCGAGGATCCTCGCCGCCTTCGTCACGGAAGCGTGGGCTTCGGCGGACGCGTACACCACCCCTGCGGCCCACTTCTCCCCCAGGCGAGCCTCACGGGCCACCACGAGTGCCGAGAGGTTGGCCATCGACCCGCCGCTCAGGAGCAGTCCGGCGGCGGCGTGCGGATAGTCGATCCAGTCCTTGAACCACGACAGCACTTCGAGCTCGAGCGACGCGTAGCCTGCGGAGCCCATCCACGTTCCCGGATAGAGGCCGCTGCCGGCGGCCAGCAGCTCACCGAGCATGCCGGGCCAGGTCGGGCAGCTCGGGATGAAGGCGAAGAAGCGGGGGTGGTCCGTGCTGAGCCCATACGGCAGCACGTCCTCGAAGAGCTGATCGAGCAGCGCGTCGAACGGCATCGGGCGCTCGGGATCCGATCCCCGGAGCCGCTGACGCATGGCCTCCCGCGTGGCTCCCCGCCAGGCCGGCCCCTCCCCCACTCCGGCCAGCCGGTCCACCAAGCGGTCCACGAGATCGTGCCCCATGGCACGCATGGCCTCCGGCGCGATGTCCAGTCCCGTGGGCGCAAGCGGGCGCCCGGCGTCGTTTTCGCTCATGCCGCCAAGGTGGCCGTTCGAGCCGCCGTGCGCGAGGTGCGGGGTGGCCACGGCGGCGCGTTCGCCGTTATCGTCATGCGGTGAAGCGCCGTCTCGGCGCCACTGTTCCCATGCCGGCCGCGGCCGGCAGAACCGGCCGGGCCGCGTCCCGGGCTGCGCGAGGATATGCCTGACTACCGTTTCCGCGTTTCCGACGCCTATTTCGTCCCGCTCCGCGGGTGGATGCTCCGCCTCAAGCTGCTGAACGGGGACTTCGAGCCGTCCATGCTCAAGCCGGGGCGGTCGCTCCGGCTCCGCGCCCCCGATGGCGCGGAGCGGACGGTCACCGTGAAGGGCCTCGCGGCCACCGGTGGTTTCCAGAAGAAGCACCGGGTGGATCAATACAAGGAGTTCGACCTTGTCATTCCGGCAGAGGACGCCGTCCGCGACGACCGCACGGTGGCCATCGGCTGGGAGGCCATTCCTGACAGCTGACCTGTACCGCGGCCCGTCATGAAGAGGCGCCGCATCCTCGGCGCAGGGCTCGCGCTGGCCCTGCTCCTCGTGGCGGCCGCCGCTGCCATCGCGCTCCTGATCCCGGAGGACCGGATCGGCGCGATGGCGGCGCGGCGTGCCGAGTCCGTGCTCGGCCAGCCCGTGAGCGTGGGCGGCGCCCGCATCCTGTTCTTCCCGCATCCGGGCGTGAGGCTATTCGCGGTCAGGGTCGGGACGGCCGACAGCGGCGCCGCCGTTGCCGCCGTGGACCGCGTGGATCTCACGGCCCGGCTGCTCCCGCTGCTGCGCGGGCGGGTGGTGGTGGACCGCCTGGCCCTCGATCGACCCCGGCTGCTCCTGCAGGTGGACTCTGCGGGGCGGCCGAACCTGCGCCTCCTGGCGCGTGAGCCGGCCCCGGCGGGCGAAGCCGCCCCGACGGCCGGGTCTTCCCGGCGTGACATCGCATTCGTCATCCGCAGCATCGAAGTGGAGGATGGCCGGCTCGGCTTCGTCGACCACCGCGACGGGCGCGCCATCCGTCTCGACGGCTGGTCCCAGCAGCTCAGTCTGGCGGGCGAGATCCGGGGCGGAGCCCTCGCCGTGGTGGACCTCACCGGGGAGGTCAGCTTCGACGACGTCGACGTTCGGATCCCGGGTGTCCTCCTGCCCCCCCGTGGCCTCCGGCTGCGGCTCCGGCACGACGCCTCGCTCGACCTGACCGACGACCGGCTCGACCTGCGCAGCGCTTCGCTGACCGTCAACGGCGTCACGCTCGCGGGTCGGGGTGAAGTGCGCGCGGCGCGGTCGAACTCGAGCCGGAACGGGGAGCTTCATTTCCAGGCCACGGGGGTCGAGGCCGGCGAGTTGACGGCGTGGCTGCCGGAGTCCGTGCGGGAGCGGCTCGCACTTGCCGACGGCCGACCCATCGAGCTGGCGGGGACCGCTGACCTGGCGCTCGACCTCGAGGGATCGCTGACGCCCGATTCCCTCCCGGACGTTCACGCGGCCATGACGCTCGCCGGTGGACGTGCGCGGGTCGGCGGAGAGTCGCTGGCGGAGGACGTGGCCGCGGAAGCCTCCCTCTCCCGGGACTCCGTCACCGCTGCCGCCCGGGGCTCCGCGCTCGGGGAGCCGTTCACGATCACCGCCACGATGAGTTCGCCGGCGGATCCGACGGTCACGTTCGATGTGGTGGGCGCGGCCGATCTCGGGCGGCTGCGCGGCCTCGGCCTCATCCCGGACACGGCCGCCATCTCCGGCCGCGTCGCCGCGGACATGGGCGGCGCCATTCCCGTGCACCACCGTGAGCGGACGCGGCTGCGTGGGACGGTTCGCGCCGACCGTGTCCGTATCAGCGGCATCGGGCCCATCGCCGTGGGAGTGCCCGCGGCGCTGGCGCGCTTCGAAGGCGACGCGGTGCGCGTGGACTCCCTCCCGCTGACCCTCGGACCCGACGCAACGCCGCTGCTCGTCCGGGGCGCAGTCTGGAACTTCGCGGCGGGACTCCTGGGCCCGCCCGGTACCCCGCTCCGCGCCACCCTCTCGGTGGCGGCCGACACCCTGGACCTGGACCGCCTGCTGGGGCCGTCGGAGAGCGCGTACCCGACGCTCCTCTTCGCGCGCCTGCGCGACCGGCCCGTGGACGGGCGCAGCGCTGCGGACGCGGCCGCGGAGGCCGGAATGCGGCTGCCGCAACTGCCCCGTGCGGAAGCGGGGGTCCGGATCGTCGCCCGCAGGATCGTCCGGAACGGGCTCCGCTACGACGACGTGGAGGCCCGCCTCTCGCTCACGCCCGAGCGGCTGCGCGTCGACAGCGCGCGCGCCCGCTTCATGGGCGGAGCGGTGAGCGGGAGCGGCGAGCTGCGACCGCTCCGGCACGACTCCGCTGGCGCGCCGATCGAAGCGCTGCTGGCGGCCGACTACGCCGTGCAGGCGGTTGGCGCCGCGCCCTTCTTCGATCGGCTGACACCATTCCGTGACCACCTCACCGGCGCACTGGACCTGACCGGCACCGTGCGCATGACCCTCGACGGGTCCGCCCTCCCTCTCCGGGAGACCGTGCAGGCGGGTGGAACCGCCGAGCTCTCCGACGGCCGCTTCGCCGGCTGGGCGGCACTGGACAGCCTGGCGGCCCGGCTCAGCCTCCCCGGCATCGATACGCTCCGGTTCCGTGACTGGGCCGGGAGCTTCGGCATCGACGGGACCATCGTCACACTGGACGAAACCGTTCTGGAGACGACCGCGTTCGCCGCCAGGGCGGCCGGCGCTTTCGACCTGAGCGGCGCGCTGGACCTCGAAGCCACGCTGTTCCTCCCGCAGGAGACGCTGGCGCGCGCCGGCGCGCTCGGCCAGCGGGCCGGGCTCCTGGCCGATGCCAGCGGACGCGTTCCCGTGGGAGTCCGCATCACCGGTACCGCCGGAGCGCCCAGGGTCGCTCTCGACCTCTCGTCCGCCACCGGCGCGGTGACCGATCGGGCGCGGGCCGCAGCGCAGCAGGAAGCCTCCAAGCTGGTCCAGCGGGGCGCGGCCGCAGCGGCGGCTCGCCTGGGCCTCTCCGACTCCACGGCGCCCGTGGACTCGGCTGCGGCTCTGCCCCTGGATTCCGCCGGGCGATCGGCGGCGGACTCCGCCGCCGCGGCAGTCACCGACTCCCTCGGCCAGCGCGCCGACAGCCTGCGCGCTGCCGCACAGGAGGCGCTCCGGAAACGCCTGCGAAAGCTGCTGCCGGGCGGCGGCGGGTGATTCCCTGCCGCTCCCCGGCCATCGGGCGGTCTGCCGTAAGGCTTGACACCGGTGGCACCGTGGCGGCGTATTAGCCATTCCCTGGACCACGATCGGAGGCTCACACATGCGGATGTCCGCCCCGGAGCTCGGCGACAACCTGGCTCAGCTGGTGTGGGAAAGCTTCTCCGACTTCATCGAACGGCGGGGTCTCCCCGCGCCGGATGAAGGCGGCGATGCGGCAGTCCTGGTGATCCCCACCGTAGAGCCGGAAGAAGCGCTGATCTTCTTCATGTGGCTTCACACGCGTACCTGCCAGCAGGCGTTCAGCGCATCACCGGACGCGGTGCGCGAAGTGCTGGATGCGATGCACCACGCGTTGTACGAGGACATGGCCGCAGGCTCGTTCTCCCGCGTCCAGCTCCCCCTCTTCGAACAGCGGGTCAGCGCGCGCTACACCGAGTACTACGGATCGGCTTCGAACCAGACGGACGAGAAGGTCGTGGAGGTGGCCGCCCGCCACGTGCTTGTCAACGGCAAGCCCCGGCCGGGGATCACACTGGACCTGGCGGAGGCCGCGACCGTCACGGCGGGACCGTTGAGGGACTTCCTGGAGGACATCGAGCTGATCGGCTGACGGGCGGGTGCGGCCGGGGCTTCAACCCCCGCCCGACCTCACGGAGCGGGATCCTGCGGCGGCTCGCCGGGATCCCGCTCCTGCCATTTCACCCATTCGAACGCCGTGTGGCAGCGGTTGCACCAGTACGTGGAGACGGACAGCGCGCTGCCGAACGGAGCGTGCAGCTCGGTGTCGTCGCCCCCGCAGAACGTGCACGGAACGCGCTCGGGAAGACCATAATCGCGCGGGTCGAAGCGGGGCGGCATCAGTCCAGCAGGAACGCGCGGTTCCGGTCGCCACGGATGCGGGCAATGGTCTCCTCGTCCGGTGCGCCGCCGCCGATCCGGCGGCGGACGGGGTCGAAGCCCGTCAGGTCCGGCGCCGGGTCCGGATGGCTCAGCCCCACGCGGTCCAGCAGCGGCGAGACGCGATCCAGGAAGCGACGCCGCAACTCGCTCCCCGTCGCATCGGCCACGCCCGCATCCACCAGCATCGCGCCGGCGCCTTCATCGGTCCCGAACCATGCGAGGACCGGCTGGAGCATACGCTCGATGGCCGCGCTCAGCGCCGCCCTCGAGCTGTCGCTCCCGTCCGCGAGGCGCCGCAGCCACGCCCCGCCATGCGCGGAGTGGAACCGCTCCTCGTCGAGCATCTTCTCCACCCGCTGCCGGAGCGGCACGTACGACGACCCGCTCAGCGCCTCGAACTGGACACAGAGCGCGCCATCCGCCAGCACCATCAGCGCCACGACACCGGGCCATCCATCCGGCGGAGTGTCGAGCGCGGCCATCGACCGGTACGCCGAAGCCGCGCGGCCGTGCTCCAGCGCCTCCACGTCCTCGTCGAAGTCCTTCAGCAGCGCATAGAGGAGCCGTGCGTGGCCCCACTCGTCCTGGGCCATGGAGGAGCAGGCGATCCCCGTCTCCAGCTCCGGTGCGCCCAGCATCCACTCGGCGTACCGGTAGCCGAGCAGGCGCTTGCTGTCGGCGAGCACGAGGATGAGGTCGCCGACGGCGGCGAGGGTGGCGTCATCCAGAGCGGCGCCGGGCTGCGTGCTCATCCGGCCTCCACGGGCTGGCCCCGGTCCGCGGTGAAGACTTCGTGCAGGTCGTCCCGCGCGACGACGTACATGTCGAACCAGCGCTCTTCATCGTACGTGCTGAACGCGTAGACGCGCGCCAGCTCGGGCTCCGGCGCGTTCAGGTTGCCGATGTGCCGGAGCGGCTCACCCCGGGATTTCCTCGCGAAGACCTCGAAGATCATGGTCCCTTCCTGGCTTCGTGGCGGTTCCTATGCGGCCACGCCAAAGCGGCGGAGCGTGGCCCTGCCATCCTCGGTGATCATGGCGCGCGTCCACGGTGGATCCCATACCACTTCCACTTCGACCTCCCGCACCCCGCGCTGCCGCAGGAGGCGATCACGGACGTCCGCTTCCATCATCGTCATGCAGGGGCACGCCGTTGCCGTGAACGTCATCGATACGGCCACTCGCCCGTCCGCCTCGCGGATGTCGTAGATCAGCCCCATGTCCACCACGCTGATGGGCAGCTCCGGGTCGATCACCTCTTTCAGCGCCCGCCAGTGCCGCTCCGTTCCGGGACGCACGATCACGTGATCGAGCAGCGGCGCGCCCACCACCGCATTGAGCGCGGGGCCGCGCACGCCGGGGGGCGCAGCAGCGGAGCGGTTCGACTCGGGCGGCATCACGCGGCCAGGAGCCGGTTCACGTCCAGGTGGCTGCGGCGCACGGATTCCACGTACCGCTCGTTCATCGGGCCGCGCGCTTTCCAGCGGTCGAACACGTCGTCCCAGCTGATCTCACCGCCGCCGAAATCCCAGATTTTCGCCTCGGCGTCGTACTGGCAGGGGAACGGGTAATCCAGCACATACTGCTCCGTGCTCCCGTCGAAATGGGCGGGAACCTCGATGCCGATCGACTCGCACAGCGGAACGGTGGCGCTCATCCACGTCTGCCGCAGCTGGTCGTTGGTGAGCCCCTTGAGCCGGTAGTCGAGCTGATCGCTGTGGCGCTTGAGATCGTCCGGCAGCCCGAACCACTCCACCGTCATCGGGAACATCCAGTCCACCGCGCGCTGCAGCCGTTCCTTGGCTTCACCACCGGCCGCCGACAGCCGCCGCATCCAGACTTCGCCGTGCCGCAGGTGGAAAGTCTCCTCCATGTCCACTTTCACCAGCGCCCGCTTCAGCGGCCCGTAGCTCGTGTTGTGGAACACGTCGGAAAGCAGCGTGATCCCCGCGCGGTCGAAGAAGCCGTTCGCCGTGACCAGCTCCGCCCAGTCCTCGAGCGGCTGGTCGAAGCCGTACGGGTGCTTGAACTCGTGGGGCTCGCGACCGTAGAGCAGGTGCTCCTTGTCATGCCCCATGTCCTCGAGGATCCGATACGCGATGTTCGCGTGCGCCAGCTCGTCCTGGATGATGGCGACCGCGCTCACCATGGTGTTCGTCGATGGGGCGGCCTGCGCCGCGCCCCAGTAGGCGGGGGCGCTCATGAGCTCGGTGTCCCCCTGCACCAGCAGCTGGACACTCAGCGCCTTCCGGTATCCGGGCGTCATCTCGTCCGGAGACTCCAGGAGGTAGCCGTCCTGTACCTTCTGCTTGAGCTCTTCCTCGGTGTACCGGGTCATGCGGGCTCCTGCGGGTAAGGTGAGGGCCATCAAAGCTAGTCGCGTCAATCGTGCTCCGCAAAACCCGGACGACCAGCCGTCCTCCACGGCCTGTTCCTTGCTCCTGCCCTCCATGACAGCGGAAGCATCGTACCCGGAACAGCGAGCATTGTGGCCACGGCAGACAAGCCTTCGGACGCGGGTCGGCGGAAGAAGAAGAGGGCCGGCCCATTCTCATGGACCGCCGTCGTGGTGGCAGTGTTCGTGGTGACCCTCATCACCGCGGGTGTGTTCGTGGCCGCGTACGAGACCTGCTCGTTCCGGGGCTGCCCGTCCGTGGCGGGGATCAGTGGATTCATCCCCGATCAGGCTTCGGTGGTGCTCGATCGGAACGGGAAGGAGGTCGCGCACCTGTTCAAGGTGAACCGCGTGGTCGTGGCCCTCGACTCGCTCCCCGACTACGTACCCGAGGCCTTCGTCGCAACCGAGGACCAGGACTTCTACCACCACGGCGGCGTCGACTGGTCGCGCGTCCTCGGTGCGCTCTGGCAGAACATCAGGGCCGGCGGGATCGAGGAGGGATTCAGCACCATCACCATGCAGGTGGCGCGGAACGTCTTCCCGGAGCGACTCCCGGTCCGCCAGCGGACGCTGAACCGGAAGATCTCCGAGATCAGGGTGGCCCGCGAGATCGAGAGCCGGTTTACCAAGGACGAGATACTCGAGCTCTATCTCAACCAGATCTACTTCGGCAGCGGGGCGTGGGGGATCGAGGCGGCGTCCCAGGAGTACTTCGGCCACCCGGCGACGGAGCTCACGCTGGGCGAAGCGGCACTGCTCGCCGGACTGCCGCAGGCACCCTCCCGGCTCAGCCCGCGGGAGGACATGAAGGCCGCACTGGAGCGCCGGAAGACCGTGCTCCGCCGGATGGTGAGCAGCGGCTACATCACCCGCGAGAAAGCCAGCGAGGTGGAAGACACCGTGCCCGAGCTGGCGCGCGGCAGCATGGACTCCGAGAACCCGGCGCCGTACTTCGTCGAGCATGTCCGCAGGCTCCTGGAAGACCGCCTGGGCGATGGCCTGTACACGGAGGGATACCAGATACACACCACCCTCGACCTGGATGCGCAGTCGGTGACCCGGCGAGAGCTGACCGATCAGCTCGACGCCATCGAGAAGGGGCGCTACGGGTACTACAATCACCCCGCCTTCAACGCGGACGAGGCCGAGGGCGCACAGCCGGACACAGCCGCCTCGGCCCCGTACCTCCAGGGGGCCGCCGTGGTGATGGCCGCGCACTCGGGCGATGTCCTGGCCATGGTCGGGGGCAGGGACTTCGAAGCGTCCAAGTTCAACCGCGCCACACAGGCGATGCGGCAGCCCGGGAGCGCGTTCAAGCCGTTCGTTTACGCCGCTGCCATCCAGGCCGGCTACCCGCCGACCACGATCCTCGAGGATACGCCCTACCGCCTCGTCCAGAACGGTCGCGTCTGGGAGCCGAAGAACTACGATGGGAGCTATTCCGGCGAGGTCACCATGCGGGAAGCCCTGGTCCACTCGAAGAACGTGGCCACCATCCGCCTCGCCCAGGAGGTGGGGCTCGACCGCGTCATCGACATGGCCCGGAACCTGGGCATCTCCGGGACCATCCCCCACTACCCGTCGATCGCCATTGGCGCGGCCGATGTCAACCTCGTCGAGATGGTGGCCGCCTACTCCACGTTCGCCACGCTCGGAGACCGGCCCACCCCCCGATACATCACGAGCGTCACGGACCGCACTGGCCGTATCGTCCTCCAGGTCCCGCCGCGCACCCGCCACGTGCTGGCCTCGGATGTGGCTTTCGTCACCATGGACCTCATGCGCGGGGTGGTGGACCGCGGAACCGGGTACGCCGTCCGGCAGGTGGGCTTCACCCGGCCCGCCGCCGGAAAGACAGGCACCACCAACGAGTCCGCCGACGCCTGGTTCATCGGCTTCACACCCGACGTCACCACGGGCATCTGGATCGGGATGGACCGGCCGCAGCGGATCATGCACGGCGCCACCGGTGGCAGGCTGGCCGCGCCCGTCTGGGGAGGGATCATGCGCGCCGTGGACTCCCGCGGCGAAGACTGGACACCGCCGCCGGGCGTGGAGCGCTTCCTCGTCGACCCGCAAGGAGACATCTATTCCGAGAACTGCCCCGTGACCGCCAGCGTCCAGCAGGAGTATTTCCTCCGCGGCACCGTCCGCCCCCGGGACTGCAGCGGCTACGGCTATCCGTATGGCTACGACTCCCTCTATTACGATTCGACGTACCAGCGCGAATCCGAATCATCCTGGTGGGACCGGCTCCGCCGCCGCGTCCTGGGTGGCGACGAGGAGCCGGAGCAGCCGACGCGGCCGCCGCGCCAACAACGGCCGGACACCATCATCCTCCGACAACCGCGGCAGCCCCACCGCGACACCGTCCGACTCCGACGCGACACGATCCGGCTCGAGCCGGACACCGGCCTCGTCCGCCACGACACGGCGAGCCCCGGCCAGGACACGGTTCCACACGAGGGCCCCGGGCGTCCCGGGAGCCGCCCCGTCGAGCCGCGCCCGGACACTTCCGGCACGCCCCCCGGGCCTGCGGCCGCCGACAGCCCCTCCGGGGAACACATGTTGCACCCCTCCGCCTCCACCACGGCACGGCCGCAGGACGGCCGAACGGGCACCGGAGGGTGAATGCAGCATACCGACATCCGGAAGAAGCGACGGTCGTACTGGCCCTGGGTGCCCGGGGTGGTGGTGCTCGCGCTCCTGCTCTGGGGCGTCACCGGCCTGCTCAGCGACGACGGGCCCGCTGACAGCCCGACGGCCAGCGCGGACTCGGCTGCCGACTTCACCCGGCCGGCACGCATTCCCGCCCCGCCGCGCGCGCCGTTCCGCGGCCCGTCCTCGCCCAGCCTGGACCAGCTGGCGCCTCTCGATCAGAGCGCGGTCAACAAGCAGGCCCACGCCACCGGAAGGATCGTGGCCATCGACGATGATGGCGCCTGGTTGAGGACGGGGTCCCGCATCATCCGCGTAGCCCCGCCGCGGGGCCTCGGCCGCGGGGACAGCGTCACGGTGGAAGGCCGACTCCGAAGCGCGGCCGGAGAGGCGGCGGCCACTGCCATTGCAGGCGATACGGCGCTCCAGCAGGCCGTGGTGCGCCGGCTGAAGCTCGTGCCGGATTCCGCCGGGATCCGGCGAATCGGACCGGCCGCGGCCGTGAGCGCCGGGAGCGTGGCGGGTGACGAAGCCGGTCCCGCCCGGGAGCGGAACCCATCCGCCCGTCCGGGGCTATGATGACCTGGAGCAGAATGAAGGTGGACGCGATGAGATGGTACAGCGGAATAGCCCTGGCGGCACTGACGGCGGCATGCGTGGCCCGGCCGGCGAGCGCGCAGGAGTGGCAGGTGGCCCGACAGAGCTTCGCCTTCGCGGGCGCCTCCCTGAAGGTCCACGTGGACGTCGACGCCGCAGGATCGATCCAGATCCTGCGCGGCGCACCCGGCTCGGTGCACGTCGCCGCCCGCACGGAGCATGGCTTCACCGACGCCGGTCTCACGGCCACCGAGCTGCTCACCCTCGCCGCCTCCGGGCCCGGGCCTGTTGACTACATTGTCAGCATCCCACAGGGCGTCTGGGTCTCCCTCCAGCTCCCGGGACGGGTCATGCCCGAGTCCATCGGCAGCTGGGACAGCGGCGGCACCTTCCAGTGGACTGGACGCGAAGCCCCCGCTGCGCCAGCTGCGAGCGCCGGCGCCGGCGCAGCGCTCCGGAGCACCCCGGCGGAGGGCGCCTTCGACACACAGCTCTTCACCACCTACACCGCACCCGCCCCCGCACGCACCGTCAGCGTCGACAACCTGACGGCCGTTCGGAGCATCACCGTCCGGCTCCACGGAAGCGATTTCCGCATCGGCTCCAGTCGGCCCCTGGCCGTGGAGCCCGGAGACCCCGAACGCATCGAGATTCGACCGGCCGGCGGACCCCTGGACCTCGTCGTCCAGCTGCCCGAGGGCGCCCTCGACTTCACCCTCATGGCCGGTGGCGACGCCGCCCTGGTGGTCCGCGGCGACCGCGCCGCGCCGCTCTGCTCCCCCTACACGGACCAGCAGTTGTCCGACGGCCAGCGATGGGTCACCTTTACCCCTGCCGACGGAACGCTCCGCTGTACCCGCGACCGCACGACACGGCACGAAGGTTGACCCCTTCATTGCCATGACAGTACCCACCCCGCAGAGGAGGCTCTCATAGCCAGGACCCGCACCCGCGTAAACGACGACATCCGCATCAGCCCCATCCGACTCATCGACCCCGAGGGCGAGCAGCTCGGCATCGTACCGCTGGATCAGGCGCGACAGAAGGCCACCGAGCTCGGCCTCGACCTCGTGGAGGTCGCACCCCGCGCTCGTCCTCCCGTCGTCCGCATCATGGACTGGGGGAAATACCAGTACGAGCAGCAGAAAGCGGCCAAGGAAGCCAAGAAGAAGCAGCACACCTACGAGCTCAAGGAAGTGAAGTTCCGACCCAAGACGGACGAACACGACCTGGACTTCAAGGTGCGCAACGCACGACGCTTCCTGAAGAAGGGCCAGCACGTCCGCATCACCGTCCGCTTCCGCCGCCGCGAGATGCGGCGCCCCGAGAACGGCGCCCGCGTCCTCGACGAAGTGGCCGAGCGCCTCGACGATGTCGCCACCATCTCCAGTCGCGACCGCGGCCTCCAGGGGCGGGTCATGCAGATGACCCTCGAGCCCGAGGCCGATTAGCCTCCTGGAGCCCCCGGGCCGCGCCGCTTCCAGCCCCCAGCTGAGCGGCGATCAGCGGCGCCACCCTGCGCGGCCGCCACCTCTTCGCCCCCCCGCATCTTGCGGCCCGGAACCGTTCTCCTTACATTTCAACGCGGATCGAAACAGCCCTTGCGCGCAGGGGCACTCGACCCTATATTTCAATGTCGGTTGAAGGGACGGGCTCGGTTTTTCGCTGGCGGGCGAAGCCGGGCCCACCGCTTTGGCGGTACGGGAATTGACGGGGCGGCGGTCCCCTGGTGTGACTCAGAGGCGAAGGGGTTGTGAATGGCCATTACGAAGTCTGGAGAGACGAAGCAGGTGTCGCTGTTGGAGATGAGTGACAGCGAGCTGGTCGCGGCTCACCTCGAGGGTCATCCGCTGGCCTTCTCCGAGCTGTACAACCGGTATCGGGACCGCCTGGTGCACTTCATCGCGCGCAAGACGGGGGACCGGGACCGGGCGGAAGACCTGGTGCAGGAGGCGTTCGTGCGCGTCACGCGGCACCTCCACCGTTTCGACCAGTCGAAGAAGTTCTCGACGTGGATCTACACGATCTGCTCGAACCTGTCGAAGAACGAGCTTCGGAACCGGTCGCGCAGCCCGCTGGTGCTGTTCCAGAAGCTGACCACGCGCTGGGAGCCGGATCACCGGCCGCTCCAGTTCGAGGATTCGGCGATGAAGCCGGACAAGCTGTACCGGAACCGGTACCTGGAAGAGATCGTGGAGAAGACGGTCTCGGAGCTGCCGGAGCACCATCAGCTGGTTTTCCGTCTGCGGGAGCTCGAGGGCAAGAGCTACGAGGAGATCGCGGAGATCACGGGTGTGAACCTGGGGACGGTGAAGAGCCGGCTGCACCGGGCGCGCACCAGCTTTGCCGAGATGATCGAGCCGCTGCTGAACTAGCCCGCTGAGCCGCGCTTCGCCCAGGGCCGCGCTCCTGCGTCCCATCGAACCCGTCCGGGCCACCCCGCCCGGACGGGTTCCTGGTTTCACGCCGTGGTTTCGCTCCGGTTCTTCGTGCGCTTCGCGATCGCCGTGATCTCCATGACACGGTGCGCTCCGTTGCTGTCCTCGGCGGGAATCGAGGGACCCTGACGTTCTTCATCCCGGAGCCAGGCCTTTCCATCTATCTTTCCAACCATTCCGGGCCTCGCCCTATCTCACACAACGGAATGACTGAAACGGCCGAGATGCTCCGAACAACGGACGCCGACGACGTCGAGCTCGCGATCGCGGGGGACACCCGCGCGTTCGAGCGGCTGTACCGGCAGCACGTGGGACGAATCCATGGCCTGGCGGGGCGGATGGTCGGGAACGGACTGGCGGACGACGTGACGCAGGACGTTTTCGTTCGGGCCTGGGAGAAGCTGGAGCTGTTCGGTGGCCGGTCTTCGTTCGGGACGTGGCTGTACCGGCTCGCGATCAACGTCTGCCTGGCGCGGCGCACGAAGGCGGGCAAGCGGCGGGAGCGGTTCCTCCCGGACGAGCTGGCGCTGCAGCGGGCGACGGCACCCCCGTCGCACCCGGAGCACCGGCTGGATCTGGAGCGGGCAATGGATCGTCTGCCGGCCGGCATGAGGGAGGTGTTCGTGCTGCATGATGTGGAAGGGTTCAAGCACCGGGAGATCGGGGACATGCTGGGGATATCCGCCGGGACGTCGAAGTCGCAGCTGCATGAAGCGCGAATGGCGCTCCGGTCGCACCTGAGGGCCTGAGATGATGACACGTGACGGCTGGACGGATCGCCTGTCCGAGTACATCGACGGCGAGCTGGTGGGCGAGGACCTCGAGGCCATGGAAGCCCACATCCTGGAATGCGGGGAGTGCGCGGCCACGGTGGACGAGCTGCGCGCCGTCGTGACCGCGGCGGGCACGCTGCCCGACTGCATCCCGGAGCGGGACCTCTGGCCGGGCATCGAGCAGCGGCTGACCCCGCGGGGCGCGCTCCGCCACCGGGAGCAGCCCGGCGTGGTCCCGCTCGAGTCGAGACGGCGGCGCGTGGTGTTCACGTTGCCGCAGCTGGCGGCAGCCGTGCTGGCGGTGGCGCTCCTCTCGGCGAGCGGCGTCTGGGCCGCCCTCCGCACGGCCGTGCCGGCGCCCGCGACCGGCGCCGTGGCGGCAGCGCCGGGGACCGGTGCGGCCGCGGCCACGCCCGTGTCGTTCACCACGGCGTACGATCGGGCGGTCACCGAGCTGGAGGCGGAGTTCCAGCGTCGACGGACGGAGCTCGACCCCGAAACGATCATCGTGGTGGAGCGGAACCTCCAGATCATCGATGCGGCCATCGCGGAGGCGCGTGGTGCATTGCAGGCGGATCCGTCGAGCGCGTTCCTGAACGAGCATCTGGCCGAGACGATGCGGCGAAAGATGGACCTGCTCCGGCAGGCGGCGAGCATCTGAGCACAAAGGCGGGATAGAGACATGCTGACGGCATTCTTGGCGGCGCTTCTGGCGCTGGGCAGTACGCAACCGGTGGCTCAGGACACGACCCTGCGTGTGTCCCGGGGCATGCGCCTGGAAGTGGGCGAGATCCGCGGCGAGGTGGTGATCTCGACGTGGAACCGCGACGCGGTGGGCGTGACCGGGGCCGAAAGCCGCGGTGCGCTGGAAATGACTCTGTCCAGCTCGGCGGTGCGGCTCCGCCCCGGCTCCCGGGCGGGTCGGAATGAGCTGGATCTCCGCATCACCGTTCCGGAGTGGATGAACGTGCGGGTGCAGGGCAACCGCCTCGATGTCAGCGTGCGGGGCACGCGCGGCGAGATTTCCGTCGAGACGGTGGGCGGGGACGTGCAGGTGGACGGCGGAGCGGGGCTCGTGAGCGTCCGGAGCATCCAGGGCGACGTGGGCGTGAGCCACGCCCGGGGGCGGATCGAGGCCATCTCCGTGAACAAGGACATCACGCTGGACAAGGTGGAGGGCGACATCTACGTCGAGACCACGAACGGCGACATCGACATGACGGGCGTCCGATCCGGCAGCGTGCGGGCCACCACGGTGAACGGTGAGATCGGGTACCGCGGCACGATCCAGGATGATGGGCGCTACGTCTTCTCCACCCACAACGGGGATGTGTCCGTCGCCGTCCCGGAGAACGCAAACGCCACTGTCATGGTGGCCACGTACCAGGGCGACTTCGAGAGCGAGTTCCCGATTCGCCTGAGCGGCACTTCGAGGGACCGGCAGTTCAGCTTCACGCTCGGGTCGGGCAGCGCCCGGATCGAGCTGGAATCATTCAACGGTGAAATCCGGCTGACGCGCCCCCGCTGAGGGAGCGCGGAGCAGGGAGGGCAAGACCATGAAGAGAACCATACTCCTCACCGCCGCCTTGCTGGCGGCCAGCAGTGCGGCGGCCGCCGCCCAGTCCCCGGACTTCCGCTGGGACGGGAAGCTCGCGGCGGGCAAGACGCTGGAGATCCGCGGCGTCAACGGTGACATCCGGGCGCAGGCCAGCGACGATGACGCCGTCCACGTGCTGGCCGATCGCCACGGCCGCCGCGACGATCCCTCGAGCGTGCGAATCGAAGTGGTCGAGCACGGCGATGGCGTGACCATCTGCGCCGTCTACCCGACCCCGCGGGGAGCGCGTCGGGAGAACGAGTGCCGGCCGGGCGGTGGCAGCAACAACGTGCAGCGGAACGACGTGAAGGTGGACTTCACCGTGCAGGTCCCCCGCGGCGTGCGGCTCACGAGCGTCACCGTGAACGGGGACGTGGAGGCCAGCGGTATCCAGGCGGATGTGAATGCGAGCACCGTCAACGGCAGCGTGGACGTGCAGACCACGGGGTTCGCTGAAGCCAGCTCGGTCAATGGCGACATCACCTGCCGCATCGGCCGGAGCCAGCTGTCCGGGGACGTGGAGTTCCAGACCGTGAACGGGAGCATCACCATCGAGATGCCGGGTGATCTCAATGCCGAATTCCACGCCACTACCGTGAACGGAGGCATCGATTCGGACTTCCCGATCACCGTGAGCGGAAAGATGAACCCGCGCAGCGTCCGCGGCCGCATCGGCGATGGCGGGCCCGAGCTCCGGCTGGCCACCGTGAACGGCAGCATCCGGCTCCGGAAGATCTGAGTCGGCTCCGCCGAAGGGGGGGAGCCCCGCGCCGCTTCGAAGCGGCGCGGGGCTCCTCTTTCCGTTCAACCCCGGGCTCGCGCCCGGCGGATCAGCCCGCCAGCACCTTCCCCGCGTAGCCGTTGTCCGGGTTGCCTCCGCGCTTCAGGATCCGGTCCACCGTTCCCGGCCCGCGATTGTACGCAGTCAGCGCCGTCTCCACATCGCCCTTGTAACGGTCAATGAGCTTCCTGAGGTACTTGAACCCCACGTCCAGGTTCGTGGCCGGATCGTACAGGTCCTTCGCCGAAACCTGCGGGTCGAGCCAGCGCGCGGTGCGCGGGAGGACCTGCGTCAGCCCCCGCGCGCCCACGTTGCTCACGGCCCGCTCACGGAACGTGCTCTCGGTGAACACGAGCCCGTAGGCCACGTCCGGTTCGATCTCGTGGCGCGTCGCCGCGTCGTAGATCTGTTGCGCCAGGCCGGTGTCGATGTTGTAGCGCATCACCGCGCCCCCGATCGTCTGCTCGCGGATCGCGGCCGCATTCGCTTCCGACCATGCCCTGGACACGCTCGTGTCCAGGTCCTTCTCCGGCGCCGCCTGCTGGCTCGCCTCCTCCGGCTGCCCCGTGCGAGGCGCGTCGGAACTCACGCCCGCGTTGATCAGCGGCGCGGCAGCCCCCGCCAGCGTCAGCCCGATCAGAGGCTTCTGGAACCGGCGCACCAGCATGCGGCTCCGCCCCAGCAGGGATTCCCTCGCCGACGTCGACAGGACATCGGACTTGCGACGACCCCAGCGGCGCCGACGCTCCGTCTCCGCCGGCTGCTCGCCGCCGCCGCCCTCGCCGCCCTCGCCCGACGCGAACGCGCGCCGATCGCCCGCGCGACGCCGCTCGAACGGGCCCCGCTCGATCTCCGTCGCCTCCCAGGCGTGGTCCCCCACCCGGTCACTCGGGAACGGCCCGGTCGATCCGTGCTGTCGTCGATCGTTCTGTTCCGCCACGCCCATGTGTGGCCCCCCGGTATATGTAACCTCAATAAATCCAACACTTTAGGGTGCATCACCCGTGCCACGCGCCCGCCTCCCGCTTGGCTGGGACCCGGCGGACCGTATCTTCAGGGATCATGCGGAAAATCCTCTGGTGCGCCACGCTGGCACTGATTCCGTCGCTGCTTCTACATGCCCCCTCGAGCGGACAGGGGGTGTCCCGCTTCCAGCCCCCCGGCTCGAGCCTGTCTCTCGACGGCCCCGCCCGCCCCGGGGCGTACGTCGCCGTGACCGGCCGGCGGGCCGCGGTGTTCGGCGACGAGGCGGGTTCGCTCGAGCTGTGGAGCTGGCCGGTCAAGCTCGTTCGGGACCTGGAGCTGTCGTTCGGCATTCCCGACTACGACGATCCCATCCCGGGATCACGGGTCGCGACGCGGGTGGAAGTCCGGCCGGGCGCCACCACGATCACGTACACGCACGCCACGTTCACGGTGCGGGAGCACATCCTGGTGCCGCAGGACGAGCCGGGCGGCATCATCCTGCTCGACGTTCAGACCATCCGGCCGCTGGAGATCCACGTGGGCATGCACGCGGACTTCGATCTCGCCTGGCCGGGGAGCTTCGGCGGGCAGTACATCACGTGGGAGCCGGAACGGCACGCGTTCCTCCTCTCCCAGGGCGGGGTGCACGAGTTCAACGCCGTGATCGGCTCTCCGTTCGCCGTCGAGGGGACCACGCACCCGGCGCACGACGCGCCCACGATCCCCAGCCGCTTCGTCCTTCGGTTCGAGCCCGATCGCGCCGCGACGGAGATGATCCCCATCGCGTTCGCCGGCGGCGCGATCGCCATCGACAGCGTCCGCGCGGTGTACCACGCGCTCCTCGATGGCGCGGAAGCGGACTGGCGGGCGAGCGCAGCGCATTACCGGGGCGTGCTGGCGGCCGGGCCCACGATCCGCTCGCCCGAGCCGGAGCTCGACACCGCCTACGACTGGGCGCGCGTCAACCTGGACCAGCAGCTCGTGTGCGCGCCCCGCCTCGGCTGCGGACTCGTGGCCGGGTTCGGCCGCGCGGGGGCGGGGAACTACCGCCCCGGCTTCGGCTGGTTCTTCGGTGGGGATGCCGCGATCAACTCCTTCGCCATGGACGGAGCGGGGCAGCTCGAGCTGGTGCGCCGCGGCCTGGCATTCCTCGCCTCACACCAGCGCGCCGACGGCAAGATCCCGCACGAGATCTCGCTCGCGGCGCCATGGCTCCCGTGGTTCACCGACTACCCGTACACCTGGTATCACGGCGACACCACGCCCTACTGGATCGTGGCGTGCGCCGAGTACTGGCACGCCAGCGGCGATGGCGCGTTCCTCCGGGCGCAATGGCCTGCCATCCGCCTCGCCTTCGACTGGTCCCGGGCCACCGACGCGGACGGCGATGGCCTCATGGAGAACCCGCTGGCCGGTGCCGGCGCCATCGAAGTGGGAGGCCTGGGCGAGTCGCTCCACACGGACATCTACCTCGGTGGCATGTGGGCGGTGGCGCTCGGGGGCGTGCGGGACATGGCCCGGGCGCTGGGCGACGACAGCGTCGCCGCCCTCGCCGGCGAGATCCAGCAGCGCGCCCTCGGCACCCTCGAGCGCCAGTTCTGGCTGGACGACCAGGGCATCTACGCGTTCGCCCTGCTCGATCCCGCGGGCGCCGCCGCGAGCGGGAGCCGCGACGCCGCGGAGGGGGGTCTCCGCGTCAATGATGCCGTGACGGTCTGGCCGGCCACCGCCCTCTCCTTCGGCGTGCTCGACCCCGCCCGCGCGGACCGCATGCTCGCTCGCCTGTCCGCGCCGGACGTGACCACGGACTGGGGCACGCGCCTGCTGTCCGCCGACCACCCCCTCTACGAGCCGCTGCATTACAACAATGGCGCCGTGTGGCCGTTCATGACGGGCTTCACTGCGCTCGCGAACTACCGCTACCACCGCGCCTGGGAGGGATACGAGCTCCTGCGCGACATCGCGCGCACCACGTTCGACTTCGCCCGCGGTCGCAATCCGGAGCTCATGTCGGGCGCCTACTACCGCACGCTCGACACGGCGGTCCCGCAGCAGTTCTTCGCCACGTCCATGCTGGTAACGCCGCTGATCCGGGGGCTGCTCGGCATCACGCCTGACGCCCCAGCCTCCGCGCTGGAGCTGGCGCCGCACCTGCCGGCGGACTGGGACTCGCTGGAAGTGTCGGGGATCGTCGCAGGCCCCCACCGGGTGGACGTCTCGATCCGCCGCGGCGCTGGCAGCTACACGGTGCACCTCGTCCGCCGCGGTCCCGCCCGGCCGCTGTTCGTGCGCCTCGCTCCAGCACTGCCGCTCGGCAGCCGCGTGACGCGCGCCACCGTCAATGATGGCGACGCCGACGTGCAGATCGAAGCTTCGCCGCACGACGTGCACGCGGGCATCGACCTGGTGCTGGCGGATGAAGCGCTCGTGGAGCTGGAGTACGAGGGCGGCGCGGAGCTGGTGCCGCCGCGGGAGGAGGTTCGCGTGGGGGATGCGCCACACGGCATCCGGATCCTGGACTTCCGCAGGGAGGGGCGGGACTACGTGGTGCGCCTGCAGGGTCTCGCGGGAAGCAGCCACCTGCTGGATCTGAGAGCGGCCCGGGCCGCTCGCCTGCGCGGGGCGGAGCTCGTCGGGCGGGGCGGCGGATTCATCAGGCTGCGCATCCGTTTCCAGGGCGACGCCGGCGGCGGCTACGTCCAGCAGGAAGTTCGCTTTCAGCCCTGAGTCCGAAGCGCCTACGGCTCGCGTCCCGCCGAGTCGGGCGGAGGGCGCAGGGGATCGCATGCCACGATATCCAGCAGCGCCGGAAGTGGCCCCTGGGACTCGCTGGTCAGGAGCAGGCGACCTGCGTCCACGAACGTCACGCCCTCACCCTGCAGCTGCGACGGCGCCACCACGTCGGCCTCGCGGCCCACGGGCGCCAGGGTGTCCCCCTGCAGCCTGAAGAACCGGATGGAGCCGTACGTCCGGACGGCCACCCGCCGGGTACCGGCATCGAACGCCGCGCCGGTCACCTGCGCCGATACGCTCGTGGGCGGTGGCGCCAGCTCCTGCACCGGCTCTGCCGTGCGCACCCGCGCCGCGGGGAACGGCGGCTTCAGCCGGTACATTTCGATGGCGCTGCTCCGGCCCTTGCTGATCACGTAGATCGCGCTGTCGGCCACGAACATCGCTTCGGCGTCGCGAGGCCTATCGGGATAGCGGAACCGGATGACCGTGGCGGGCGCGCTCACCGAGTCCGTGCGCGGGTCCGGTTCGGGGATCCGGTAGATCATGGAGGTGTCGTGGTGCTCGTTGTTGTCCCCGGTCTCGGCGATGTAGAGGCAGCTGCCCGCCCCCCCACCGTTGCACGGCGCCACCGCCACGTCCTCCCAGTCCCGGTTGGTGGCGCGCCGGACGGCGACCACTCCAACCACCTGGCCAGCCTGGTTGACGGCGTACACCACCGGCTGGCCGCCCGAGTCGTTGTGCGTCCAGTAGACCCCCGGCGCCACGCTGCTCGCGGCCGCGCCACTGCTCTCGCTCAGCGCCGCGGGAAGCGGGACTTCGACTTCCGGGGCGGAGCACACGCCGTTCCCCGGTGGAACCGCCGTCTCCCCCGGCGTGCACCCCGCCAGCACCACGACCAGCGCCGATCCGCGCCGCCACCGCCGACCTCGTCTCACGTACCCTCCCTGTCGCTGTCCCGCGTCGCCCACTGCGGCGGCGGAACCGGCTGAACCTGCGATCGGTTGTACGCCGGGAACACCGCCTCGCGCAACGATGGCTGCGCGAGCTCCGCGTTCACGGCGAGCAGCAGGCGCGTCGACCATTTCCGCATCTCGCGGGCGGGCACCAGGTACCGGACCACGAGGTCCGTCCACGAGTCCCGCGCGCTGACGTACACGGCCGGCCGCGTCGCCACGTCCCATGCCAGCCGGGCCCGCTCGAGGAGCGCGGCGTACTCCTGGGCGGCGGCCTCCATGCGCTCCCCGACTTCACGATCGGCCACGCGCTGCACTGCGGCCATGGCCAGCCCCAGGTCGCTCTCGTTCGCCACGCTCACCGTCAGCTCGTCCCACACGTACGGGAAGTCGCGCGTGTAGTTGACCACGTTCGATCGCAGGATCTCCGAGTTCGGGAACGTGATCAGCGCGCCCGTGGACTGCGCCGCCTGCACGCTCTTCTGCGGGCCGCCGGCTTCGAACACGGTGGTCGTGAGGAAATCGATGCGCGCCACATCGCCGAACACGTCGCCCACGGCCACACGGTCGCCGATCCGGTAGTAGGAACGGAAGGAGTTGAGCAGCCAGCCGGTGAAGCTCTCGATCGGACCCTGGAGCGCCCACGAGAGCGCCAGCCCGAAAAGCCCCACCGACCCCACCAGCGCGCGGGCGTCCCCGGCCACGATGCTCAGCGCGGCGCCGAGCGCGACCAGCCAGATGCCAATGGACACGAGGGCCGCCGTGGCCTGCGCCCGCTCCCAGCTGGCGAGCACCCGCCGCAGCACCATGCCCACCAGCTTCGCCAGCAGGCCGGCCGCCAGGAGGACGAGCAGCGCGATGCCGAGGGCGGGCAGCAGGTTGTAGGTCGTGCGCCCCAGCGCGCGCAGCGTGCCCGTGGCCCGCCGCGCCGACTCCGCAGGGGCGCGGGTCGGGACGGTGTCGCCGCCCATGGACGTATCGGACTGGGCCGCGCCGCCTCCCGACCCGGCCACGCTCAGGCCCGCGACAGCGGCGAGGGGCGATGCCCCCGCCTCCGACTCTCCGGGAACGGCACCGGGAGTGCCGACCAGCAGGAGCGTGAGCGCGGTGACGCCCAGGGCCAGCTTCGACGCGCGGCGGAACGGCGCCAGGCGGCGACCTGCCTCGCGCCTCGCCGTCCCGGCCGACACCGTGCGGCGCAGCCGCCTCGCCGGACCGCGGCCGGCGCCTCCGGGTGGCCGTGTCCCGACCGGGCGCCGCCGCACCCCGCGCCTCCCTGCCACCCGCACGACTCAGCCGGGGGTGTAGTCGAACTTGGCCAGGACGCGGATGTCCTTCACCGTGTTCGTGACCGGACAGTCCGTCTTCCCCTGGAGACGCCCCGTGCCGCCCTCGTTCAGTGCCGCCGTGACCGTGATCCGGCACGAAGTGAGCGGGCGGTACGTCGAGCCATCCGGGGCCGTGAATGCGAAGTCCACGCCGTCATCGCTGGTGGTGAACACGCCCATGGTTCGCGTGTCCGGCAGCACCACCTGGAGCGCTGCCGTGGTGGACTCCTGGATGTAGGTGAACCGGGGTGCCGGCGCGGGGACCAGCAGCGGGAAGAAGTACTCGCTCGTGGATGTCAGCACCACGGTGCCGAAGCCGTTGTCCAGGTCCTTCGTGACCGCGATGCCCGCGTGGTTACGAGGAGGATCGAGGAGATCGTCCAGCTTGACCTCCGTCGGACCCGTCGACGGATCGCATGCCGCCAGCGCGAGCGCGGCCAGAATCGGGAATAGTCTTCGCATCGGACCTGTCCATGTGGCGTCCATTCGCGTGGCAAGATAACACGTCGGCCGCTTGACGGCCCCGCCGGCGCGTCCACCTTGTCCATGCGACAGCACACCCGAAGCGAGGCTCATGCCAGACCCCGACATCTCCGTTCTCTTCGTATGCCTCGGCAACATCTGCCGCTCCCCGCTCGCCGAGGCACTGTTCCGCGACGCCGTGACCGAAGCCGGGCTCCAGGACCGCTTCCGGGTCGATTCCGCCGGCACGTCCGGGTACCACGACGGCGAGCCGCCGGACCGGCGCACCACGGCGGTGGCGGCGGCGAGAGGCGTGACCGTCCGCGGAGTCAGCCGCCGCGTCACGGAGCGCGACCTGGCCTCCTTCGACTACATCATCGCCATGGACGCCGACAACCGCCGGGAAGTGGAAGCGCTCCGCGGACGCTCCCGCCAGCCGCAGGTGCGCCTGCTCCGCGAGTTCGACCCGCGGGCGGACGGAGACCTCGATGTCCCGGACCCCTATTTCGGAGGCCCCCGGGGGTTCGAGGACGTCCACGACATGGTGGATCGCTCCGCTCGAGCCCTGCTGCGGCACATCCGCCAGGAACGGCGGCTGTGAGCGCCCTCGCCCTCCCGCCGGCGGTTCGCGCCGCCGTCGAGGCCGCGCTCCGGGAGCGGAGCCCGGGCAGCCCCGACGACGGCGACATCGCCGACGCCTCGCCTGTGGCCGGCGGCTGCATCAGCCCCACGGCCCGACTCCGCACCCGTGCCGGGCGGCCGCTCTTCCTGAAGTGGCACGACGGCCGCCTCCCCGCGGGGATGCTGGAGGCGGAAGCGCGCGGGCTCCGGGCCCTGCGTTCGGCCGGCGACGTACGGGTGCCGGGCGTCGTGGCCCTCGGGCGCTCCCCCGAGTGGCTGCTGCTGGAATGGCTCGAGCCGGGGGCCGCCACACCCGGTTCCTGGAGCCGTCTCGGCCGGGAGCTCGCCGCCCTGCACCGCACCCGCGCCGACCGGTTCGGCGCCGACCACGACAACTTCATCGGCTCGCTCCCGCAGGAGAACGCGTGGCTCGATGCGTGGCCCGAGTTCTGGCAGCGGCGACGGCTCGAGCCGCAGCTGCGGCGGGCGGTCGACGCCGGCCTCCTCGGCGCCGCCGACCGGCGACGCTTCGACGCCCTGTTCGTCGCCCTCGAAGACATCCTCGGACCGGCGGCCGATGCGGACGGGGCCTCCCTCGTCCACGGCGACCTGTGGAGCGGCAACGTGCATGTGCTCGGCGACGGCACGCCCGCCATCATCGACCCCGCGGCCTACCACGGACACCGCGAGGTGGACCTGGCCATGGCCGCCCTCTTCGGCGGGTTCGGACCCGGCTTCCGCACCGCGTACGAGGAGGCCTGGCCGCTGCAGCCGGGGTTCGAGCCCGCGCGCCGTTCGATCTATCAGCTCTACTTCCTCCTCGTCCACGTGAACCTGTTCGGCGCCGGGTACGTAGGGGGGACGCGCAGGGCGCTGGAGGCGGCGGGCTTCTGACGGGACTCCCCGAGCGCCGGATCCTCATCCATATTCCACCGTTCACGGCGCGGGCGCCGGGACTCCGGGGAGCACCAGCGGAAGGGGAAGTCATGGGTTCAGGTCGGGCGGGGCGGGCGTGGACGGAGCGAGGGACGGCGATGGTCCTCCTGTCGCTCCTGCTGGCGGCAGGGTGCGGCGGACGGGCGGGGCCGACGCCGGCCGCCCCCGAGCCCGCCGAGAGCCCCGAGCCGGTCACACGGGAGATGGCGCTGGCGGTCTTCGACTCGGCGTGGAGCCGCGTGCTCCATACCTATTACGACACCACGTTCCACGGCCTGGACTGGCGGGCGATCGGAGACGAGTACCGCCCGGCGGCCGCGACTGCGGGGACGGCCGACTCCCTCCGAGCTGTGATCCAGCGGATGGTCGAGCGGCTGGGCGACAGCCACTTCCTCGTCATCCCCGCCGCGGCGGCAGACGCGCTGAATCCGGACTCGGCCGCCGGGAAGCGCGGGAACCCGGGCGATGTGGGGCTGGAGACGCGTGTAGTGGATGGCCGTGTGATCACCTGGCGGGTGGACCCCGGGATGCCGGGGGCCGAGGCCGGGGTCCGGCCCGGGTGGGTGGTGCAGGAGATCGACTCCGTGCCTGCGTCCAGGCTCCTGTCCTTCCTCGAGCCGCTGTCGGAGCAGCGCCGGCTCGCCGAGGCGAGGGTCGCGGTCGCCGCGGACGCTCGCCTGGCCGGTCGCGTGGGCGACACCGTCGTCGTCCGGCTGACGGACGGAAGCGGGAAGCAGAGGACCGTGGCCCTGGTGCCCCGCCCGCTGCGTGGGACGCCGGTGCGTTTCGGCAACCTCCCCACCATGTTCGCCTCCCTGGAGGCGGCGCCCATGCCCGCGGGCGATGGCTGCGCGGGGGTGATCCGATTCAGCGTCTGGATGACCGCCATCCTCCCCGCCTTCGATGATGCCGTGCAGTCGCTGCGTCACTGCCGGGGGTTCGTGCTGGACCTGCGCGGCAACCCGGGCGGTGTCGCCGGAATGGTCATGGGCGTGTCGGGGTACTTCATGGACGAGCAGAAGGAGCTCGGGGTGATGACCACGCGCCAGGGACAGATGCACATCCGGTCCATGCCGCGCACGGTGACCCGGGAGGGAGCGGCCATGCGGCCCTTTGCCGGCCCGCTGGCGCTGCTGGTGGACGGCGAGACCATGTCCACCAGCGAGATCTTCGCCGCCGGGCTGCAGGAGGTGGGCCGGGCGAGGGTGTTCGGGGACACGACGGGGGGGCAGGCGCTGCCCGCGGTGCTGGTCCGGCTGCCGAACCGCGACCTGCTGATGCACCCGATCGCCAACCTGGTCGGCCCGGACGGGAAGCGGGTGGAAGGGCGCGGCGTGATCCCGGACGTGGTCACACCGCTGACACGGAAGGACCTGCTGGCAGGGAAGGACGCGGCGCTGGACGCAGCGCTGCGCTGGATCGAGGACACAGGCACCACAGAGGCGAGCGCGCAGGCGCCCGCCCACCCATGAACAGATGAATAGGGGAGTTCGATGATGAAGATTCCTGCACCGCGCCGCTTCCTGGCTGCGCTCACGCTCATCGCGGCCGCCCCGGTGGCCGTGGCCGCGCAGGCGGACCTCCCGCCGGCTTCGCAGCTGATCGACCGGTACGTCGAGGCGGTCGGGGGCCGGGACGCCATCATGTCGCTGCCGGACAGCCGGACCGTCGGCACGTTCGCCATGCCGTCCATGGGGATCCAGGGCTCGCTGGAAGTGTTCGCCGCCAGGAATCCGACGCGGCTGCTGAGCGTGGTCGACATCCCCGGCCTCGGCGTGGTCCGCAACGGCTACACGGGTGAGGTCGGCTGGTCCCTGGACCCGAACATGGGTCCGCGTCTGCTCGATGGGAAGGAACTGGCGTCGATGGTGGAAGGGGCTTCGGATGCCGGCTCGCTCCGGGACGCTTCCATGTTCACCACCCGCGAGACGGTGGAGAAGACGGAAATGAACGGACAGCCGTGCTACAAGGTCCGGCTGGTGTGGAAGAGCGGCCGCGAGACGTTCGACTGCTACAGCGTGGACTCCGGCCTGCTGGTGGCGACCACGGCCAACCAGGAGACGCCCATGGGGAACGTCGAGGTGGTCAGCATGATGGACGGCTACAAGCGCTTCGGCGACGTCATGACCGCCACGAAGATCACGCAGCAGATGATGGGGCAGGAGCAGGTCATGACCGTCGACTCGGTGGTCTACGGGCCCATCGACGCATCCAAATTCGTTCCGCCCCAGGAGATCCAGACGCTCATCAACCAGCAGAAGAGCGCCGGCCAGTAGCCGCGCCCCGCCCCCCGGCGACGGCCACGGCCAGGCCGTCGCCGACGGGGATGATCGTGGCCGTCAGCCGCGGGTCGGAAGCCAGCCGCTCGTTGAACGCGCGCAGCGCACGCGTGGCTTCCGATTCCGGGCTCTCCTCCAGGACACGCCCGCTCCAGAAGGCATTGTCCGCCACGATCAGCCCGCCGGGCCGAACCAGCCCGATCGCCATCTCCAGGTAGGCGCTGTAGCCCTCCTTGTCCGCATCGATGAACACGGCATCGAACGGCGGCTCGTCCCGGAGCAGGGGGAGCCGCTCCCGTGCATCGCCGACCTGGACCTCCACGATGTCGCCCAGACCGGCCCGTGCCGCGAACGTCCGCGCCAGATCGGCGCGCGCCGGGTCGATCTCCAGCGAGACCAGCCGGCCGTCCGCCGGCAGTGCGCGGGCCATCCAGATCGCGCTGTAGCCGCCCAGCGCCCCGATCTCCAGCACCCGGCGCGCACCGATGGCCACCATCAGGAACTGCAGCATGCGCCCGGCCTCGGCCGAGACGTAGATCTCCGGCAGCCCCCGTCGCGCGATCTCCGCCCGCACTTCCTCCAGCACGGCATCCTCGCGGGCGAACAGCCCGCTCACGTAGTCGGAGAGGCGGGCCGCCACGTCTTCCGGTGGACCGCTCATGCCGCACGCCCGAGGGCGGTGCGGATCCGCAGGAATGCTTCCTCGATGTCTTCCCGCGAAGCCGCGAACGAGAGCCGGACGTAGCGATCGTCGCCGAACGCGGAGCCCGGCACCAGCGCCACGCCGGCGTCCTCGAGCATCCGCTTGCAGAATGCGACGGAGTCGGCGCAGCCGTCGTCGTACCACTGGTCGGCGCGGATGAAGAGGTAGAAGGCGCCGTCCGGCACGAGCGCATCCGCGTCCGGCAGGTGCTTCTCGACCAGCGACGCCACGAGGTCCCGCCTCATCCGGAACTCCGCCGCCATCGCTTCCAGCTCGCGCGCCTGCTCACGGGAGGCGGTGAACGCGGCTACGGCGGCGTACTGCGACGGCGTCGCCGCGTTCGACGTCATGTGGCTCTGCAGCGCCGCGATCTTGCTCGCCATGACGGCCGGCGTGTAGGAGTATCCGATCCGCCAGCCGGTCATGGCGAACGCTTTCGACGCCCCGTTCACCACCACCACCTGCGCACGCAGCTCCGGCGGAAGGTCCAGCAGGCCGGGCGCTCGCGGGGCCACGTAGCAGAGGCGGGAATAGATCTCGTCGCTGATCAGCCACACGTTCCTGGAGCGCGCCCATTCGGCGATGCCGATCAGCTCGTCCCGCGAATAGACCGCACCCGACGGGTTGGAGGGCGAGTTCAGGAGCAGCGCCCGAACGGCCGGGGTCCATGCCGTTTCCAGCGTGTCCGGGCTCACTTTGTAGGCGCGTTCGCGCGGACCGGTGACCCACACGGGCTCGGCACGGGCGAGGCGCACCAGCTCGGGATAGCTGGTCCAGTACGGGACCGGCACCATGACGGCGTCGCCCGGCCCCGTGAGCACGAAGATCGCATTGAACAGCGCCTGCTTCGCCCCCGCCGAGACCACCACACCCGCCGCCGTGGTGTCCGCGCCGTAGTCGCGGTTCAGCGCTTCGGCGATCGCCTCCCGCAGCGCCGGCAGCCCGGGCGCCGGCGTGTACCGCGTACGGCCGGCTTCGATCGCCGCGATGCCCGCTGCCGAGATGAACGAAGGCGTGGGGAAGTCCGGCTCCCCCGCGCTCAGGTTGAGGATGTCGCGCCCTTTCGCCTGGAGTTCCTTGGCGAGAGAGGAAACGGAGATCGTGGCAGACGGCTGCAACAGCCGTACGTTCTCGCTGAATTGTAGCGCTGTTTCCGTGGAGCTCATGACCTTGACCGGTGCGAGTTCGCGTCGAGCAAGATGCCCCGCTGTGCGGCCCGCGGGCAAGGTGGCGCCCACCGCCGCGGCACCCGCTACATTGGCCGGATGGAAGGCCTCGTGCTCTACCACGACTTCGTCAGCCCCTTCTGCCGGCTGGCGTTCGCTGCCGCCGTCGACGCCGCCGCCGCCGCGGGGGTGTCACTGCGCCTGCACCCGTTCGAGCTTCGCCCCCCCACCGCGCCGCTCACGCCCGACGATGCCGATGCCGTGGCGGCGGAGCTGGAGGCGGCTCGCCCGCTGGCCGCGGAGTGGGGCGTCGCCCTCTCGGCCCCTCCCGGCGTCCCCAGGACCGCGAAAGCCCACGAGGCGGTGGCGTTCGCGGCGGGGCACGGCCGTGGTGTCGAGATGGCCGCTCGGATCTACGAAGCCTGCTGGACCCGCGGCTCCGACATCGGCCGGATCGATGTCCTGGCCGGGCTCGGCGAGGGCGCCGGTGTGGACCCCCAGGCGCTCCACGTGGCCCTCGGCCTCGATGCCTGCGCCGCCGAAGTCCAGACGGCGCAACGGGAGGCGGAGCGAGCCGGCGTGACCGCAGTGCCGCTGCTTCGGCACGGCGAGCGCTGGCTCCCGGGCGTGCTTCCCGCCGCCGAGATCCTCGCCTGGCTCCGGGATGCGTCGTGACCCCTTGCGACACGGGACCTCAGACGTTCTCCTTCAGCGGCCTTCGCCCGGAGAAACGGAACAGGAGCACGGAATCATCATGGCCGCGTATCAGAGATTGACTGCCATGAGCGGGAAGCGCGCCGTCGCGGTGGCGGCGGAGTACCTCAGGGAGCGGATCCCGCTCGAGGTGGTCTCGTCCAGTGACCACTCGGTCACCCTGGAGGGTGGCGATGGAACGGTCACCGTTTCGGCGCACCCGCACGGGATGGAAACGGCTGTGACCGCTTCCACCGACCAGCTGCGGACCTCCCGGATCGACCTGGAAGCGCAGAACTACATGAATCAGCTGCCCTACCAGCCGGAAGACCGGCAGCGGCGGTAGAGCCCCGGTTCAGGGCCCCGGTTCAGCGGCTGGTCGGGATACGGAGGTCCTGGCCGGCGTAGATCCGGTTCCCGGGCAGGTCGTTCACGGCCTTCAGCTCCTCGACGCCGATCCCGTAGTTGCGGGCGATGCTCCAGAGGCTGTCGCCCCGGCGCACACGGTAGCGCGTGTCGTCGCCCGGTGCCGACGGCGGCGGCGAATCCGACAGCGCGGCCACGTAGCGCGTGTACGACTTCGGGAACACGGCAATGTGGTAGTGTGGCGGCCAGCGCTCGCGCGTCGCCTCGATGACCCGCGCCTTCTCCAGCGACAGCAGCGTGCGCTCGATCCACTTCCGGCAGCTCAACCGGTTGGTCCGGCGCACATCCAGCGCCATCCCCGTGGGGTGCACCGATCGCCTCGATGCGTTGTCCGGCTGGTCGTTCCGCGGCCGCGTCAGGCTCGTCACCACCAGCGGCTCCCCGCAGGCGGCCCTGTACTGCGCCGCCAGGCGCTCGATGAACACCTTCGTCTGGGGCCTCGCGTACGGATACGAGACGTTCGCCAGGGAGTAGTCCCCGTTCCCCTCCAGCTTCACGAGATACCCCTTCTCCACGAAGTCCAGGATCTGGCGTCCGCTGCGGAGGAAGGTGAAGTCGTTGGCCTGCGCTGTCCGGTACATCCGCGACACCGAGGCCGGTGACCCGCGCAAGCTCTGCGCGGCCAGGGGGGCGGCCGGGAGAACGCAAAACATCACTATGCCGAGCTGTCGGAGCATGGTCTGCATCGACCGCTTGTGTTCCGTACTACGGTGGGCACCTTCCCTGCCGCCGAGGCAGGGCCAAGCTCATGTGAGACGCCGACTAAGCTGGTCCGGCTTCACACCGGCTGTCAAGGCCTCCGTTCGCGACTACCCGCCGCGCCCGGGTCGCGCCCGCCGCCCAGCTCCACCTCGTCACCCCGGACCAGCGCCGGGTCGAAGCGAAGGCGAGGAATGGGAATCAGGACCGGCCACGCCTCCTCCGGCGCCTCGTGGTTCTCCGCCACCAGGTGCCGGCAAACCGCCGCGTGCTCCAGGAGACCGTCCACATCGAACCCGAGGTAGCGGGGGCGCCGCGACTCGAGCAGCGGCATGGCCTTGCCCAGCTGCGCCGAGATCCCGTGGCGGTTTCCCCGCGCCACGTGCACGAACGCGCTCGCGAACAGGATCAGCGCGTGGTAAAACTCGCTCCCCGTCCGCCGCCACGCCTCCTCCAGCGCCTCGTGGCTCTCCCAGAACGCGCCCCGGTTGAACCGCCGCAGGAACTCCCCCAGTGCCGCGTCGATCTGCTCCGGTGATTCGGGGCCGGCCGCCTCTGTCTCCGTCATGTCCAAGTCAATAAGGGCGACGGCCCGGCCGAGCAAGGGGATCGCCCACCGGTCAACCGAGCGCCCGCCCGGCTTTCCGGAGCAGGCGCCGCAACTCGTCACGCTCCGGAACCGTGAGGCCGGACACCATCTGGTCGTCCGCCGCCCGCCACGCCCGCGACGCACGCTCCATGGCCGCTCGCCCGGCCGCAGTGGCGGTGAGCCGACTGGTGCGACCGTCGCTTCCCGACAATTCACGGGCCATCAGCCCCCGGGCCTCACACCGTCGCACCAGCCCGGAAACGGACGCGGATGCCAACCCGAGCCGTCGCCGCAAGCGACCGGGAGACGTTCCGCCCGGCCGCGCGGCATCCACCAGTGCCAGGTCGCGCCGGACTGCGTCACCCCGCTCGAGACGGCCCCGTCGCCCATGCCCGAGGCGCGCTTCCAGCCGCGATGCCGCCCTGAGCAGAAGCAGCGGTGTGCTCTCCCACGGGTCCCACTGCCGCGGCTCCACCGCCTCCACTCCGGAATCGCGGCGATCCTCGGCCCCGCTGCGCTGCCGCCTGGCGCACCCGATGTCCACGCCCCTCCGCGCCACGTCCACCAGGATCTCCCGCGCAACCGCAGCCACTTCACGCCGGAACTCCGCCGCCGGCCCCGATTCCTCCGGCGACGCCCCCACCCACGGTCCGAGGTCGATATCCGCCTCCGTCACGCCACCGTCCTGCCCCCCCGGCTGGACGGGTTCGGGAGGGGTCGGCGTCTCGCCCGGCGACCCCGGCTGCCTCGTCATCGAAACTCTCTCCACCTGGAGAGATCCCCGGGCTGGTCGAAAATCCGCAACTCACTGTCTCCCTTGATGATGGGGCCCGGATGCGCGCGGTCGAGATCGCTCCACCTGGAGAGAATTCCTGCGCGAGGGCCATCCACGCGCCGCCAGCGCATGGCGCGACCCCGGCCGCCGCCCGCATGGCGCGACCCCGGCCGCCCCCTGAGTAGCGCAGCGGCCGGGGCGCCGCCATAGGCGCACGGGACGACTTGCGTCGGGCGGCGCGGGATCAGAACCCGCCGCCCCCGCCGCCACCGCCGCCGCCGCCCACGCTGCCCCCGCCGCCGGAGCCCGAGGAGCCGGGGGAGGAGGAGAGGGTGGAGCTGGCCGCGGACGAGAGCTTGCCGAGGTCGCTGGCGAACGCGGACGGGTGGAAGGCGATGAAGCCGGTCCGGGTGCCGCGGTACCAGTTGGGAGGCTCCGTGATGAGATCGTCGAACGCGGCGGCCCAGCGGTCTTCACACTGGAAGGCCATGGCATAGGGGAGGAAGCGCTCGAACTGGTCGGGGGACGTGACCATCCGGCGGTAGCGTGGCGCCTCGACCCGCTCGAGGAACCGCTTGAAGCCGAGGGACGCCTCGCGGGCGCGGGCGCCGGATTCGGTCCGTCTGGGCATGAGCCAGCCGAAGATGCCGATGATGAGCGCGCTGGCGAGCGCGGCCGCCACGAGGAACGGCCCGCTGGCGTAGGCGGAGAGCGCGAAGCCCCCGGCGCTTGTGGCGGCGACCACGGCGGCGAGCCCCAGGTAGCGCCCGCGGACCTTGTCGGGTCGTCGCTCGTAGTACCCGCGGGCCACGAGCTGGTGGTAGATGGCGTCCTTGATGGGCGGGATCTTCTTGTAGAACTGGTTCTGGAGGTCGGAGAGCCGCACGGTGTCCAGTGCTTCCGGGGGTGCGTCGGCGGAAGCGTCCTGCACGCCGAGGTTGGCCAGCAGGCTTCGCAGGCCCACCGTCTTCGACGTGACGCCGGCCAGGACCTCGGCTGGCGTGGTGGTCTCGAAGAGCGCATCGAGGAAGCGGACCTCGTGAACGGCGAGCCCGTCCCATTCGGTGCGGGGGCGGACCAGGTGGAAGTGGTAGTCGCGGCCGAACTGGAGGAATCCCGTCTTCTCGTGCTCCTCGATGACGATGTACCCGCGCACGGCCAGGTCCACGAGGGTGGAAACGATGTCGCGCATCCCTGCATCGTTGTCGATGAGCGTGCCGGCCTCGGCGGGAGAAAGCCCTTCCACGGGCTCCCACTGCACGGTGATGGCGCGCTCCTCCGGGTCGCGGCCGCGCTCGTTCCAGGCGCCGGCCATCCACCAGAGCACCAGGAGCGGGATCAGCAGCGGCCAGAGAGCCATGGGATGGAAGCTCCAGCCGCCGTCCAGCGGCGGCAGCGCTTCCGCCGCGGCGCGGTCCACCACCCCGGCGGGCCAGCCGACGGCCAGCGTCAGCCCCTCACCGGGGCGGAGCGGCCCCACCGGTGCCACGTCCACCGTGCCGGGCCCGGTGGCGCGGATGTCCGCGCGCCGCTGCGAGCCGGCGGTCCCCACGTACGCGGCCATCTGGCGCGGCTCGGTCTCACCCGGGAACACCACGCGGGCGCTGGCACGCTGGATCGGCACCTCCCACTCGGTACCGGTCACCTGCCAGTTGAGCTCGTCCATCGGCTGCCAGTCCTGTCCCTGCTCCGGGCGGAAGAAGCCGAGGGCGTTGCGGACGCGGTAGGTCAGAATCACGGTGGCGGCGCGATCCCGGGCGTCGGGGACCCAGACCTTGAACTGGCGCTGGGTGCGCGAGATCCGCTCCGTCTGCGTGCGCAGCGCGTGCCCGGCGCCATCGGTGGCGGAGAGCAGACGCACGCCGAGCAGGTAATCGGCGTGGTAGTCCTTCGGCGGCTCCAGCGAGATCCTGCGCAGGATCCCGTTCCACTCGCCCGTGAAGCGCGGGCGCAGGGTCTCCGTGATCGTGAGGTCGCCATTGCGGCCCACCACGATGTCGGCGTGCAGCTGCTCGAAGACCAGGGACCGCTGCGCGGCCGCGACCGTGGGCAGCGCCACCACCAGGGCGAGCAGGAGCGCGGCGGCCGCTCCCCGCGCGAGCCAGCGCGGCCCCCTCATCAGAACTTCACCTCCGGAACCTCCCGCTCCTCGGGCGTCTCGATCTCGAAGAACTCACGGGATGTCACGCCGGCCAGGCCGGCCACGATGTTGGACGGGAACTGGGCCACGCGCGTGTTCAGCTCCCGCACCGTGGCGTTGTAGTACCGCCTCGCCTGCTGCAGGTCCTCCTCGACGGTGTTCAGCGAGCGCTGCAGCTCCTGGAACGGCTCCGCCGCCCGCAGCTGCGGGTAGCTCTCGCTCAGCGCGAACAGCCGCCCCAGCGCCCCCGTCAACATGTTCTCCGCGCCGGCCCGCTCGGCCGGCGGCGCACCGCGCGCGTCCACCGCCCGGGTTCGCGCGGCGGTCACGGACTCCAGCGTTTCACGCTCGTGTCCCGCGTATCCCTTCACCGTCTCCACCAGGTTCGGGATCAGGTCGTGCCGCCGCTTGAGCTGCACGTCGATGTCGGACCACGCGGTGTCCGTCTCGACGCGCAGCGCCATGAGGCGGTTGTAGATCAGGACGCCGATCGCCAGCGGGATCAGGATGAGCAGCAGGAATACGCCGGCGAAGATGAGCAGGGAGGTGACGACGGTGCCCATGAACGCTCCTTCGGTTGGGGGACGCCTCAAGCTAGGCGGGTACGGACACGAGGCCAAGATCCTTCGAACGCGAGGGTGCGAGTTTGCCGGGCTCCGCTCCTTCTCCGTATCATCCGCTTCCACCTCCCACAACGGAGCATACCGCCATGCGACGACGCCTTCGCCTCCCCTCACCGGTCCTCACGGCGCTCTTCGCCGCGGTGGCCGCCGCAGCCGTCAGCGCGCCGCTGTCGGCGCCGCTGTCGGCGCAGAGCGCCAGAGTGCGCGCGCCCGCAGCGGTGACCATCGACAGCACGTTCAACGGAATGGACGCCCGTGAGATCGGGCCGGCCGGCACCTCGGGTCGCGTGGCGGCGCTCGCCGTGTCGCCGCGCGACGAGCGGGTGATCTACGTGGGCGGGGCGACGGGCGGGGTGTGGAAGTCGCTGGATGGCGGGTACACGTGGACTTCCACGATGGACTCGGTGGCCGTGAACTCCATCGGCGCCATCGGGATCGCGCCATCGGCGCCGGACGTGGTCTACGTGGGCACGGGCGAAGCGAACGCGCGCAACAGCATGGGCGTGGGCCGGGGCGTGTGGAAGTCCACGGACGGTGGACGGACGTGGTCGTATCTGGGGCTGCCGGAGACGGAGCACACGGAGGCCATCGTCGTCCACCCGACCGACCCGCGCACGGTGTGGGTGACCGCCCTCGGCCCGGCGTGGAGCGATGGTACGGAGCGGGGGGTGTTCAAGTCCACGGACGGCGGGAAGACGTGGAGGAAAGTGCTGTACGTGGACGAGCGGACGGGGGCGTTCGAGCTGGTCATGGACCCGTCGAACCCCGAGCACCTGCTGGCCTCCACGTGGACGTTCCGCCGGTGGCCGTGGTTCTTCGAGAGCGGCGGGAGCGGGAGCGGCCTGTGGGCGAGCTGGGATGGCGGGGAGACCTGGCGTCGCCAGACGGAGAAGGACGGGCTCCCGGCGGGCGAGCTGGGCCGGATCGGGCTGGCGTTCGCCACCAACGACCCGACGGTGGCGTACGCGCTGGTGGAAGCGGAGAACAGCGCGCTGCTGCGGAGCGATGATGGCGGAGTGAGCTGGAAGTCGGTGAACGCGGAGACGAACGTCAACGAACGGGCGTTCTACTACAGCCGGATCTACGTGGACCCGACCAACGAGAACCGGGTGTACCGGGTCTCGGGCGACCTGTCGCGCAGCGATGACGGCGGCCGCACGTTCGCGGTGATCGCGCCCTGGTCCAGCGTGCACGTGGACCACCACGCGTTCTGGGCGTTCGCCGACGGGAAGCGCATCGCTACCGGGAACGATGGCGGCGTGTTCATCTCGAACGATCGGGGCGGCTCCTGGCGGTTCGTGGAGAACCTGCCGCTGGCGCAGTTCTACCACATCAGCGTGGACAACCAGGTCCCGTTCCACGTCTATGGCGGTCTGCAGGACAACGGCTCCTGGACGGCGCCGAGCCAGAGCTGGGTCATGCCCTCGTTCGCCGGCTCGAACATCGTGAACGAGGACTGGCAGACCATCGGCTTCGGCGACGGCTTTGCCGCTCTCGCCGACCCGAACGACCCGACGCTCGGCTACAGCATGAGCCAGGAAGGCTACCTCATGCGCTTCGACCTGAAGACGGGCGAGACCGCCAGCATCCGCCCGCCGGCACCCGACAGCGCGACGAAGCTGCGCTTCAACTGGAACGCCGCCATCGCCATGGACCCGTTCGACCCCGGCGTGGTCTACTTCGGCAGCCAGTTCGTGCACGTGACCCGCGACTTCGGGGAGACGTGGAGCATCATCAGCCCCGACCTGACCACGAACAACCCGGAATACCAGAAGCAGAACGAGTCGGGCGGGCTGACCACGGACGCCACGGGGGCGGAGAACTACACCACGATCCTGACCCTCTCCCCATCGCCGGTCGAGCAGGGCGTGCTCTGGGTCGGCACCGATGACGGCAACGTCCAGCTCACCCGCGACGGCGGGAAGACGTGGACGAACGTGGTGGACCGGATCAAAGGCGTGCCCCGTGGGACGTGGGTCCCCCACGTGGAGGCATCGAAGCACGCGGCCGGCACCGCGTACGTGGTGTTCGACAACCACCGCCGCGGCGACTGGACGCCATACGTGTATCGCACCACCGACTACGGCCGGAGCTGGCAGGCGCTCTCCCCCGGCCAGATCGACGGCTTCGTCCACACCATCGAGGAGGACCCGGTCGAGCCGAACCTCCTCTTCCTCGGCACGGAGTTCGGACTCTACTTCAGCCTCGACGCCGGCCAGCACTGGGGCAAGTGGACCCACGGCGGCTTCCCCGCGGGCGTCCCGGTGCGCGCCCTCGTGGTCCACCCCCGCGACGGCGACCTGGTGGCGGGCACCCACGGCCGCGGCGCGTGGATCATCGACGACGTCCGGCCGCTCCGCGCCATGGCCCACGACGCGGCCGTGGCCGCTTCGGACCTCCACCTCTTCGACATCCCGCAGGCGTACAAGCACACCGTGGGCATCACCGGACCGTTCTACTTCCCCGGCGACACCCGATTCCAGGGGGAGAACCGCCCGTACGGCGCGTTGATCTCCTACTACGTCTCGCCGGACGCCGCCGCCGATACCGCGGCCGCGAAGGGCGGGGCGGGTGCCGGAACCGGCGGCGAAGCGGCCGCGGAGGGTGGCGAGCCCGAGCAGGAAGGGCCGCCCTGGGAACAGGCCGGGCGGCCGTCGGGCGGCCCCGTGACCATCGAGATCCTGAAGGCGGACTCCGTCATCCGGACCTTGAAAGGCCCTGCGGAGGCGGGCGTGAACCGCGTCGCCTGGGGGCTCGAGCGCAGCGGCGTGCGCGTCCCCGGCTCCGACACCACCTCGCCGGAGCCACGCGGGCCGGAAGTGGTCCCGGGGACGTACGGCGTGCGCGTCACGTTCGGAGACCACGTGGCGAACGGCGAAGTGGACGTGGCGCCGGATCCGCGGCGCGAGAAGCCCGTGGAGGCCACGCTCGCCAGCACTGCCATCTACTACCGCGGGCAGACGCGCCTGGCCGACCTGCGCGCCACCACCCGGAAGCTCAATGAGACGAGGGAAACCCTGGCGCTGGTGCAGAAGAAGCTGAAGACCTGGCGTGGCGCCGACGCCGACACCCGCGACTCACTGACGGAGCGGACCCGCGACATCACGAAGAGCGTGGACCGGCTTCTCGATCGGCTGCGGCTCCCCGAGGACACGAAGGGGATCGTCGCGGACTCCACCGTCACGGCGAAGCTCAGCCAGGCGCTGGGCGAGGCCACCGGCACCCCCTACGCCCCATCGCCGCAGCGGGTGCAGCAGCTGGAGTGGGCCCTCGCCAGGGTGGACGGCGCCATGGCGGACATCGAACAGTTCTACACCGTCGAGCTGCCGCGCTACCGCGACGCGCTCCACGACGCCGGCTTCGAGCTATTGGGCGGCGCCCCCTAGCCCCCGGGGGCTGCCCCCGGGGGGCGGGCGGGCCCGCGGGGGCTGCGGGGGCTGCGGGGGCTGCGGGGGCTGCGGGGGGTGCGGGGGCTGCGGGGGGTGCGGGGGGTGCGGGGGCGATTGAACGATTCACGGCAAATATCGCCGGCGATCGTTCAGCGGGATACGGCGCCGGGGTCGAGTGAACGATCATCGGCACATAGTGCCGTTCTTCGTACAGCCGCCGATTCCGCGCTGCCCACTGCGCGATCGCCGCCGGCCACCCCCGCCCGGCGGCCACCCCCGCCCGGCCGCCCAGCCACCCCACCCCCCCCGGGCCGCCCCGCCCCCCTCCCCCCCGGGGCACTGGCCCCCCGCCGGGCGGCCCGTAGCTTGTCGGCATGACGAGCCGCCGCGACCCCGCCCTCCCTTCCTCCTCGGACCCGACCCCGCCCCTCGTCGGCGTCTACAAGGCGCGCTGGGAGGACTTCGTGGTCGAGGAGATCCTGGCGCGGGAGCCGGACGGCCGCGGTGACCACCTGTGGCTGGAGGTGGAGAAGCGCGGGCTGACCACTGCGCGCGCGGCCGGAGACCTGGCGCGAGCCCTCGGCGTGAAGGCGTCGTCCGTGGGATACGCCGGCATGAAGGACGCCCGGGCGGTCGCCCGGCAATGGATGAGCGTGGAGCACGTGGCGCCCGAGCGGGCGCTGGCGCTGGCGATCCCCCGCATCCGGGTGCTGCGGGCCGTCCGTCACCCGCGGAAGCTGCGCCGGGGCTGGCACGCGGGGAACCGCTTCGCCATCCGGCTCCGCGGCTCTTCGGCGCCGGCGCGGGGTTCGGAGGCGGAGCTGGCTTCGCGCGGCGGGGCCGACGCCGGGGGCGGCGGGGGCGGCGGGGGCGGCGGGGCCGCCGCGGGCGGTGGGGGCGGTGGGGGCGGTGGGGGCGGTGCGGGCGCCGCGGGCGGCGGGGCCGCCGGGGGCTCCGGGGGCTCCGGGGGCTCCGGGGGCTCCGGGGGCTCCGGGGGCTCCGGGGGCGGCGGGGGCGGTGGGCTGTCGGTGGAGACACCGGAGGCGCTGGAGTGTGCCGAGCGGCGGCTGGAGGTCCTCGTCGCCCGGGGCGTTGCGAACCGGTACGGGCCGCAGCGCTTCGGAACGCGCGGGGATACGTGGCGCGTGGGGCGGGCGCTGGCGCGGGATCGCTGGGCCGAGGCGGCTGCGCTCATCGCCGGTCGCCCGCTCCGGCCGGCTGACCCGGACGTGGACCCGGCCGCCGGCGTCTTTCCGGATGTGGGGGACGTCCTCCGTGCCCGGGAGCTGTTCGACGCCGGCCGGTTCGGGGATGCCGCGGCCGCCTGGCCGCGCGGCTTTGACCAGTGCGCGCGCCTGGCCCGGGCGATGGAGCGCACGGGTGGCGACGCCGGTCGCGCCCTGGCCGTGGTCGGCAAGCGCATGCTCCGCCTCTACGCGTCCGCCTACCAGTCGTGGCTGTTCAACCGTGTGCTCGACGAGCGCCTGTCCGCGCTCGACCGGCTCCTGCCGGGCGATCTGGCGTGGAAGCACGACACGGAAGCGCTCTTCCTGGTGGAGGACGCCGCGGCCGAGCAGCCCCGGTCGGACGCGTTCGAGATCTCGCCCACCGGCCCCCTGGTGGGCCGCCGCATGCGGGCGCCGGCCGGGCAGGCGGCGGCGCTGGAAGCCCGCGTTCTCGAAGGCGCCGGGTTCGAACGCTCCGAACTCGACTCCCGCGCCATGGCGCCGTTGAGCGGCGGGCGCCGGCCCCTCCGGTTCCCCCTCGTCGAAGCGGGACTCGGGCGAGGCGACGACGGGCTCGGCCCCTTCCTCGAGATCCGCTTCGCCCTGCCGCCGGGCTGCTACGCCACCACCGTGCTGGCGGAGCTGGGCGGCGGCGGGATCGTGGAAGCGGCCGGGGCGGACGACGGGGGCTGAGGCGCGCCCCGAGGTCGGCTCGCCGCGGCGTCGCTGGCACCCGCGTTGCACCGGTGTATGCGGAACATGCACGTGGCTCGATCAGAATCCGGAGAGGACAGCAATGAAACAAGCGTGGACGCGCGTCGTTCCCGCCCTCGCGCTCACGATCGCTGCGGCGGGGTGCAGCGGCAATACGCTCGGCGCCATCGGCGACATCCTGAACACGCCCATCGGCGGCAGCGGCCAGGCGCAGTCCGGGAACGTGACCGTGGAGATCCAGCAGGTCCAGGAGTCGCAGCAGCAGATCATCGTGAACACCCAGGACGGCCAGCAGGGGGCGGTGCTCTACGACCAGAACACGCAGGTGGTCTACCAGAACCAGCAGTACCCGGTCACGTCGCTGGAGCAGGGCGACGTCGTGAACATGCACGTCCAGCAGGTGCAGCAGGGCTATTACACGGACGTCATCGAGGTCCAGACGCCGGTGCAGCAGCGGCAGGGCGGCACCACCACGGGGCCGGCCTCGGGCGTGCTCCAGATCGAGGGGACCATCGGCCAGGTGAACGCCAGCCAGGCCTGGTTCACCCTGAACATGACGCAGGGCGGCACGGTCACCATCACCATCCCGAGCACCGCCAGCAGCGCCGCCCGGGCACGCCTGAGCGACTACCGCGCCGGCGACTACGTGCGGGTCGAGGTCCGGCAGACCGGCAGCGACACGGCCACCCTGGTGCAGTGGGGGTGGGAGAACTACCCGTAGGCGGGCACGCGCTCACGCCCTATCTTGGCGGGCATGGCCAACCGCACCGATGACCCGGCGAAGCGCGCCGCGGGACGCCCCGGGCGCACCCCCGTGAGCGCCGCGGCCGCCATTCCCCGAACGGTCGCTTCGACCGCGCGCTGGAGCGCGCTGCGCATCCGGCGGGGGCTGAAACGGGCCGGCGTCCCCCTCCCGCGGCTGCACACGTTCCGCCGCCGCTCTCCCGTCGGGTCCGCGCCCGGCACGCTCATCTCCCACCCCGACGCCAAGCCGCCGGTCATCCGGGTGATGGGCTACGGCCCCGACCAGCTGGAGGAGCTGGAGGTGGCGTCGGCCGCCGAGCTGAACGCGTTGCGGCACCGCTGGCCCGTGCTCTGGGTGGACGTGGAAGGCGTGGGGGACGCGGACGCCATGGCGGCCATCGGCGAGGAGTTCGGGCTGCACCGCCTGGCGCTGGAAGACGTGATCAACACGCACCAGCGGCCGAAGGTGGAGGAGTACCCGGACTACCTGTTCATGGCCGCCCGGATGGCTTCCATCCGCGACCGCGTGGACACGGAGCAGATATCACTGTTCCTCGGGTCCGGCTGGGTGCTCACGTTCCAGGAGCACGAGGGCGACCCGTTCGGCCCCGTCCGCGACCGGCTGAAGGCAGGACGGGGGCGGATCCGGACCGACGGCGCGGACTACCTGTTCTATGCGCTGATCGACGCCATCGTCGACGGCTTCTACCCCGTTCTCGAGGAGTTCGGCGATCGCCTGGAAGACCTGGAGGAGTACGTCATTGCCGACCCCAGCGAGGGACTTGTGGGCGTCATCCACGGCGCCCGGCGCGACGCGCTCTCCCTCCGCCACGCGCTCTGGCCGATGCGCGAGGCCATGGCCCAGCTTTACCGCGATCCGCACCCCCTCATCACCGAGACCACCCACCTCTATCTGCGCGACGCCTACGACCACACCATCCAGGTCCTGGACCTGCTCGACAACTTCCGCGAGATGGGCAGCGCGCTGCTCGACGTCTACCTTTCGAGCGTCAGCCAGAAGATGAACGAGGTGATGAAGGTCCTCACCATCATCGCCACCATCTTCATTCCCCTGACGTTCATCGTGGGTGTGTACGGGATGAACTTCAAGACGGAGGTCAGCCCCTGGAACATGCCCGAGCTCGGCTGGTACTGGGGCTACCCCGCGGTGATGGCCTTCATGTTCGTCATTGCCCTCGCGCTCGTGGGCTACTTTCGCTGGAAGCGCTGGCTGTGAGAGCCGCGCTCGGTCTCCTCGGGTTCCTCGCCCTCACGTTCGCCGTGGCGGGGATCGGCGGGTGGTTCACCTCCATGGGCGTCGGCGACTGGTACGCGACGATCCGGAAGCCCTCGTTCAACCCGCCCTCCGCCGTCTTCGGCCCCGTCTGGACCGTCCTCTACGCCCTCATGGCCGTGGCCGCGTGGCTCGTGTGGCGCCGCGCCGGCTTCCACGGCGCTTCCGCCGCCCTCGCCCTCTTCTTCATCCAGCTCGCCCTCAACCTGGCGTGGTCCGGGCTCTTCTTCGCCCTGCGCTCACCCGGGCTGGCGCTCCTGGACATCGCCGCGCTCTGGGTGGCGATCCTCGCCACCGTGGTGCTCTTCTTCCAGCACTCCACCTGGGCCGGCGCCCTGCTCGTCCCGTACCTGCTCTGGGTCTCCTTCGCCGCGCTCCTGAACGGGGCCATCTGGCGCCTGAACTGACCCCCGCCGGTTCCCGACGGCCGGGACCGAGCCACGCCAGCCGCCGGGAGGCGCCACAACGCTCACCCCGCTCCGCGCGTCCTACTCCCAGCCTCCGAAGCCCCACCCCCGCCCGAGCCGGGCGGTGCGCACAACGTCGATCGCCGGAGAACGTCATGAAGCGCATGATCCTGAGCGCCGCAGCCGCCGCCGTGCTGGCCTGCGGTGCCGTACCCCTGTCCGCGCAGGTCGCCCGGGAGCGGGTGGACCTGGATGTCGTCGCCCGGATCCGGGACGAGGGGCTGAGCCGGTCGCAGATCCCCGAGATGGCCAGCTACCTGACCGATGTCGTCGGCCCCCGCCTCACGGGCTCCCCCGGGATCCGGCGGGCGTACGACTGGACCGCGTCCACCATGCGCGGCTGGGGGCTGGAGAACGTGGCCGTGGAGCCGTGGGGCGAGTTCGGGCGCGGGTGGGAGAACCTCTCCGTATCCATGCGCGCGCTCACGCCGTACGCGCAGCCGCTGGAAGCGTGGCCGGTAGGCTGGTCCGGGAGCACGCGCGGGACGGTGAAAGGTCGCGCGGTGATCGTGGACGCGCAGTCCGCCGAGGATCTCGCGGCGTACCGCGGCAAGCTGAAGGGCGCGTTCGTCCTGCTCCAGCCGTTCCAGCCCATCGAGCCCGAATGGCAGTCGCCGGACCGGCGCGCGTCGCTGGACGAGCTCCTGGCCCCGCCGGCGCAGACCGGCGCGGCCGACGCCGATGCGGCAGCCAGCCGGGAGCGCATGCGGGCGGAGTGGCAGAAGCGGCGCGAGCTGCGCGCCGCCATGGACGAGCTGTTCATCGGTGAGAAAGTGGCCGCCATCCTCCAGCCGTCGCGCTGGACGTACGGCATGATGCTGGTCGGCGGGACCCGCGCCTACGCGAAGGATGCGCCGGTGGGCCCGCCGGAGCTGGTGCTCGCCCACGAGGACTACGGCCAGATCTGGCGCAACGTCGAGCGCGGGGAGCCCGTGGAGCTGGAGCTGAACGTCGCCAACCGGTGGTACGACGACGACCTCCAGGGCTACAACGTCCTGGCCGACATCCCGGGCACCGACCTGGCCGACCAGTACGTCATGATCGGCGGGCACATCGACTCCTGGCACCCGGGCACCGGCGCCACCGACAACGCCGCCGGCACCGTGGTCATGATGGAGGCCATGCGCATCCTCAAGACGCTCGGGCTGCCCATGCGCCGGACCGTCCGCATCGGCCTGTGGAGCGCCGAGGAGCAGGGGCTCATCGGGTCGCGCCGGTGGGTCGAGAACCACCCGGAGCTCCACGACCGCATCTCCGCGTACCTGAACTTCGACAACGGCACCGGCCGGATCCGCGGCATCCACACCCAGAGCAACGCCGCCGTGGTCCCCGTCTTCGAGCAGCTGCTCTGGCCGTTCCGCGACCTGGGCGTCGTGGCCGTCCGCAACGACGACACCGGTGGCACCGACCACCTTTCGTTCGACCGCGCGGGCATCCCCGGCTTCCAGTTCATCCAGGACCCCATCGAGTACTCGTTCCGCACCCACCACAGCAACATCGACACGTACGAGCGCCTGGTGATCGATGACCTCGAGCAGTCCGCCGTGGTGGTGGCCGCGCTCGTCTACCACCTGGCCAACCGCGACGAGATGCTGCCGCGGAAGCCCGCCGAGGCGACGGCGGCCGCACGGTAGCCCGCCGTCGACGCCGCGACGGCGGCAGCCGACACCCGGGTGGCGCGGCCCGGAGCGGGCGGGCGACCCATCGCGAAGGGGCGTGGGATTTACGTTCCACGCCCCTTCGTCGTCCTCTGGATGAAGCGCCGGCCCGGTGCCGGCTCACCGGACCACCCATCGATCGAGGATCACATGACCACGCGACGCCTCCTGCCCGTTCTCGCACTCCTCGCCATTGCCGCGTGCGACGACCCGACGCCCCCGGACGCCGGACGCCTGACCGACCCCGAGCTTGCGAACCTCTCCGACGCCATGGTCGGCGACGACTTCGCCAACACCACGGCGGCCGCCGAGATCGGCGTCGCGCCGGCCGCCACGTCCACCTTCAGCGCGAGCCCCAGGAGCGGGACCATGGACTTCACCGCCACGTGGACCTGCCCGCTCGGCGGCCAGATCAGTGTGGCGGGAACGCGGACGCGCGAATGGGACTTCGAGGCGGGCACCGGGTCCATGGACCTGTCCGTGACCAAGACGCACCTGGACTGCGCCCGGCAGCTCCCGGCCACCACGATCACGTTGAACGGCGATGTGGCGCTCCTGGCACACCACGAATGGGAGCGGCACGCACGCCGGGGCGCCCAGACCATGTCGCTCGACGGGGAGCTCGGATGGGTCACCGCCGACGGCCGCGAGGGCACCTGCACCATCGATGTGGACGCGGTCTACGACCCGGCCACCGCCACCCGCACCGTCTCCGGCACCTTCTGCGACCGCGAGATCAGCATCACCCGCAGCTGGAGCTGGTAGCGGCCGTCAGCGCGGCCAGCTCGCCTCCAGGACGGCGGGGATGACCCGGTGCCCGCCGGGGTACCGGGTCACCTCCGCCGCCAACCCCCGCCCCGACAGCCACTCCATTCCCACCCGCGACCGCTCCCCCGCCCACGCATCATCGGCTCCCACCACGAACCGGATCCGGCTGCCCCGCAGCGCTGCCGCCGCGCTCTCCGGCAGATCGTGCGCCAGCCCGCCCGCCCAGAGGATCAGCTCCGCCGGACGGATCCGCCCCAGTGACACCCAGCGCGATGCCGCCGCCGCGCCCTGCGAGAAGCCCAGCACCCGGACGCTGCGCCCTTCCGGGGGGAGCAGCCCGGCCGCGTCGCCGCCACGAGCGGGATCCCGCGGCGGCTCGGAGGGGGGCGGCTCCAGCAGCGCCCCGGCCAGGCGGTCGAGGTACTCCACGGTGTCGCGGATCTCGTGCTCCCGGTCCTCGCGCGTCATCCACGTGGCACCCACCCGCGACGCCGGGCCGTGCTCGCCCTCGCCCTCGCCCTCGCCCTCGCCCGCATCGATGTAGAAACGGGACAGCGCTTCGGGCGCTACCACCGCCCGCGCACCATCCCGTACTCCCGGCAGCCGCGCGAACCGACCGATGAACCGCCCCGCCAGCTGACCGTAGCCGTGCAGGACGAACCAGACCTCGCTCGCCCGCGCAGGGTCCCCCAGCACCTGGTAGCGCGCCGTTCGCGACACCCGGATCCACCCCGCCCGCGACTCCCCCACCGGCCCGGACGGCGCGGGGGGAGAGCCGTCCCCGCGCCCGCCCATCCCGATGCCGCTCACTACTCCGCCGACCGGCTCCCGAACTTCGAGTCCAGCATCAGCAGCGCGGCCTTGTTCTCCCCGGCCATCGCCAACTGGTCCACTGCCCTGCCCGTGCTGTCCTCCTCCTCCACCTGCTCCGTGATGAACCACTGGAGCATCACCTGCGTGGGGTAGTCGCTCGCCTTCTGCGCCGCCTCGTAGATCTTCCCGATCAGACCCGTCACCTTCCGCTCGTGCTCCAGCGCCGCCTTGAACGCCTCGTGCGGCGTGCCGAAATCGTGCGGCGGCTCGTCGATCTGCTTCAGCGACACGGCCTCGCCACGCTCCACCAGATAGTCGAACAGCCGCATCGCGTGCCCCGTCTCCTCCTTCGCCTGCGCCCGCATCCAGCTCGCGAACCCGTCGTAGTTGTGCGCCTCGAAGTGCGCCGCCATCGAGAGATAGAGGTAGCCGGCGTAGAACTCGTGGGCCACCTGGTCGTTGATCAGCTCCTTCACCTTGCTGTCCATGCTCGCTCCGTCCTCTTTCCGTAAGTAAGAATCATTATTGTTAACCTACCCGCCTCGCGCCCCCGGGTCAAGCCCGCAGGTGCACAGGGCCAGGCTCCACAATCCACATTCTGGCCGTATGAACGCATCCTGTTCCCCTTCCGCCAGGGGGCAACGGCGTCATAGTGGGACAGCCGCATGACGGAAGTGGCCATTTGTGGATTGTGGAGCCTGGCCCTGGCCCGCAGCATGGCGCGGGCCATGGGCGTCTGGTAACATAGGGCGCCGCGAAACCGGACAGGGGGGAACCGAGGTATGTCGCACCTGCTGCTTGCGTTAGCCATAGCCATTCCGGCCGGGGGCGTTGCGCCCGGTGCGGGCGCTGAGCCGCCGTCGGCCTGGCCGGCGCTCCAGGCCCCGGCGGACAGCGCCGAGTACCGGGGGGACCGGGGTGAGCTGTCCGTCCGGGTGCCTCGCCTGCCGGAAGCCGGTATCCGCGTGGACGGTCGGCTGGACGAGGCCGCGTGGGGGGAGGCCGCGCGGCTGACCGGCTTCACGCAGTACCAGCCGGTGGAGGGGATCGCGGCGTCGCAGCCCACGGAAGTGCGGGTGCTGTACACGTCGGAAGCCATGTACTTCGGCATCCGCGCGTACGACTCGGACCCGTCGGCCATCCGGGCCACGCTGACGGACCGGGATGGCGGCGTGGAGTCGGATGACTGGGTCCGGATCATCCTGGACACGTTCCACGACAACACGCAGGCGTACGTCTTCTATGTCAATCCGCTGGGAATCCAGGCGGACGGGCTGTGGGTGGAGGGTGCGGAGCAGCATTTCGGCCCGCCGATCGACTTCAACCCGGACTTCCTGTGGGAATCGGCGGGCGAGGTCACGGCCGACGGCTGGGTGGCGGAGATCCGGATCCCGTACGTGGGGCTCCGCTTCCGCGACCTGGCGGAGCAGAGCTGGGGCATCAACGTGGCGCGCTCGATCCAGCGGTCGGAGTACCAGTCGTCGTGGGCACCGCTGACGCAGGACGCGGCGAACCAGCTGGAGCTCAACGGCGCGCTGGTGGGGCTGACGGGGCTGCACCCTCGTCGCCTGGTGGAGATCAACCCGGTGGCCACGGGGAAGCGAACGGGGGAGCGCGTGGCGACGGGCGCGTTCGAGCGCGACTCCTTCTCGCCGGAGCTCGGCGTGAACGCGCGGCTGGGGCTGAGCAGCAACCTGATCCTCGACGCCACGGTGAATCCCGACTTCTCGCAGGTGGAGGCGGACGCGGACCAGGTGTCGGTGAACGAGCGGTTCGCCCTCTACTTCCCCGAGAAGCGGCCGTTCTTCCTGGATGGCACGGAAGTCTTCAACACGCCCCAGCAGCTGGTCTACACGCGAGCGATCGTCGACCCGGTGGGCGGGGCGAAGCTCACGGGGAAGACGGGCGCGTTCAAGATGGGCTACCTGGGGGCACTGGACCGGAGCCCGGTCACGTTCGGGAGCGCGTCGCAGGACGCCCTCTTCAACCTCGTGCGGGTCCGCGGGGACCTGGGCTCGGGGTCCAGCGTGGGCGCGCTGTACACGGACCGGACGCTCCTGGGCGGCGAGGGGTTCAACCGCGTGGGCTCGCTCGACAGCCGCCTCATCCTGGCCGGGCGCTACACGCTCACGGCGCAGCTCGCGGGCGCCTGGTCGAAGGAGGAAGACGACGCCGGGACCCCGTCCACCCTGTTCGGCCCCCTCTTCTACGCCCAGCTCGCGCGCAGCGGCTGGGGGTTGTCCTGGGATGTCTCCGCCGAGGACGTGCACCCGGACTTCCGCGCCCGCAGCGGGTTCATCCGCCGCATCGGAGACGCCCGGCTGGCGGCCGAGGCCCAGTACACGTTCCACAACCAGGCGGGCGCGTTCCTGGAGGACTGGAGCCCGCAGGTCGAGGCGGAAGCCTACTTCGATCACGAGGACCTGTGGGCGGGCCGCCGCTACCAGGAGGCCAGCGTGCAGGCGGGCCTCGACATCAGCCTGCGCGGTCCGAACGGCGGCCAGGGCGAGGTGTCGTACGGCTACTTCGCGTTCGATCCGGCCGACTACGCCGGCTACGAGCGTCCGGCCGCGGGCGCCGGCTACATCCCCATGGAAGCGCGCGCTCCCCTGTCCGGCCTCCTCCGCCTCCACGCCTTCGGCCGGTCGCAGCCCGTGTCCTGGCTCTCGCTCCACCTGGACGGCTCCTACGGCGAGGTGCCCATCTACGCGGAAGCCTCCCGCGGCGTGGAGCTGGGGCTCGAGCCGAGCGCCAACATCAGTTTCCGCAACGGGCTCTCCGCCGACCTCTCCTTCACCTACTCCCGCATCCGCCGGGCTGGCGGCGGCGGCCGCTTCAGCGTGGCCCAGATCCCGCGCGTCAAGATCCGGTATCAGCTCACGCGTGCGCTCTTCACGCGCGCCATCCTGCAGTACAACCTGGAGGAGCGCGATGCCCTGCGCTGGTCGGACGGGCTGCCGCTCCGCGTCAATGGCGACATCAGCACCCCCGACGACCGTGGCGAAGTCCAGTACGACCTCCTCGTGGGCTACGAGCCGTCGCCGGGCACCGTGGTCTACGCCGGCTGGACCCGTACGCGCGTGGGGCCGAACACCTACCGGTTCGGCCGGCTCGAGCCCTCGGCCGAAGGGCTGTTCCTGAAAGTCAGCTACCTCTTCCGCCTCTGATCCGGCGGCCCCGCCGCCGCTCCCCGGGCTCCGCGTCGCCACCGTGTTGTGGGCCGGACCGGGGATCGTCCCATCCCGCTACAAAGTTGCCGGTCGCACCCTGTCGCAACGGCCCGCGCTGACCCCGTAACACGAGGTCCGCCAGAGACTTGGGGGGCGGCCCCCTCCGGGGCACAGGCATTGCCCTTCTGCCGGGTCAGCATTGAACTCCCATACCGCTCCGCCGATGCTGGCGGGCTCCGGTGCGTTCACAGACGCTCGCCGGGCGGCCCGGACGGCCTCGCAATGAAGCGCAGGAAGGGCTGACGGGAACGATGAACCAGGCCTCGGGAACGCAGGGGAGCGCAGGGGCTCGGCCTCACGGGGGCGGCCCGGCGCTGGCGGTGCTCGCACTCCAGGGGGGCGCCCCGTTCTGGCGGAAGCTGCAGCCGGACTGGCCGATGGTCGCGATGGAAGTGACCATCGTGCTGCTCATGCTGACGCTGGTCGGGTTCCTCATTGCCGCGCTGCTGCTGCGGCGGCGGAACAACCGCAAGGCGGAGCACTGGGGGTCCCTCGAGCGAACCTGGAGCTCGCTGCTCCGCGCCGTGTGCGACGGCTCGGCGGACAGCGCGGCGATCCGCTCGACGATCGCGCCGCGCGAAGAGCTGTTCTTCGTCGACTTCCTCTACAAGCGGGCGCTTCAGACCGACGACCCGGAGGACCGGGCCACGCTTTCACGGCTGGCGACGCCGTACCTGCCGCGCATCGCGTCGCGCACCCGCGGGGGCGACCCCGAGCGGCGGGCCCGGGCGGTGAAAACGCTGGCGGAGCTGGGCGGGAAGAGCCACGGGCACCTGCTGGTGGCGGCGCTCGATGACCCCTCGCCGCTGGTGGCCATGAGCGCGGCCCGCGGACTGGCGCAGTCGGCGGGGGCGAGCAGCGTGCGCGAGATCGTGAGCCGCATCGGCCGTTTCAGCGACTGGAACCGCCGCTTTCTGCGGGCGACGCTCACGCAGCTCGGGCCGCCGGCGATCCCGGCGCTCCGCGACATCGTGCGCGAGCGGCCGCTGGCGCCCGGCGTTCGGGCGGTATGCATGGACGCGCTGGCGGAGCTGGACGACCGCGGCGCCGCGGAGCTGGCGGAGCTGGCGCTGTGGACGGAAGAGGACGTGGACCTGCGCGCTGCGGCGCTCCGGCTGCTCCGGCGGTGCGGCGGGCCGGAGCACGCGGAAGTGGTGCGCCCGCTGTGCGCGCACGAGGACCCGGTGATCCGGGCGCAGGCGGTGGGGACGCTGGCGACGATCGGAGAGGAGAGGGACATGGCCGTGCTCGAAAGAGCGGTGCACGACCCGTCCGCGTGGGTGGCGCTGCACGCGGCGCGGGGGCTGAAGTCCCGGGGCCGTTCGGGGTTCCTGCGGCGCGCCATGGAATCGGAGGACGCGTCGGCCCCGGCCGGGCTCGCCCTCCAGGTGCTGCTGGAGGAGGGCTGACATGGGCGCGCACATCCTGCTGCTGGCGCTGATCGTCCTGAACGTGGTGGTGTTCGGGTACTTCCTGATCCTTAACGGCTACTACCTGGTCACCAGCCTCACGTCCTTCCGCGCGCTGCGGCGCTACGCCCGGCGGCTCAACTCGCTGGACATCGAGGACATCATGCAGGCGGGTGGCGCGCCGCCCGTGTCGCTGATGGTGCCGGCGTACAACGAGTCGGTGGGGATCGCGGACTCCGTCCGCTCGCTCCTGGACCTGCGCTACCCGGACTACGAGATCCTGGTCATCAACGACGGCTCCACCAATGACACCCTCGACGTTCTGCGGAGCGCGTTCGACCTGCGCCCGTCCGCGCGCGTCCCGACGGCGGAGCTCGGGCACGGCAAGGTCCGCGGGCTCTATCGCAGCCGCAGCCACCCGTTCCTCTGGGTGATCGACAAGGAGAACGGTGGCAAGGCGGACGCCCTGAACGTGGCGCTCGACTACTGCCAGGCGCCGTTCTTCTGCTCGCTCGACGCGGACAGCGCGCTCGAGCGGGATGCGCTGCTCCGGCTGATCCGCCCGTTCCTGGAGAACGCGAACACCGTGGCGGCCGGCGGCATCGTCCGGGTGGCCAACGGCTCGACGTTCGAGGATGGCAGGGTGGTGGACATCCGCCTGCCCCGGAAGCTCCTGCCGCAGCTGCAGGTGGTGGAGTACCTGCGCGCTTTCCTGGCCGGGCGCATGGGGTGGTCCAGCCTCAACGTCATGCTCATCGTCTCGGGCGCGTTCGGCATGTTCCGCCGCGCCGCCGTGGTGGACGTGGGCGGCTACGCAAGCGACACGGTGGGCGAGGACATGGAGCTGACGCTCCGGCTCCACCGCCGCTTCCGCGAGGCGGGCGAGCCGTACGAGATCGCGTTCGTCCCCGACCCGGTGGCGTGGACGGAAGTCCCCGAGCGCCTGGGCGACCTGGGCCGCCAGCGCGACCGGTGGCAGCGCGGGCTGATCCAGAGCCTGGCCAAGCACCGGAAGATGCTCTTCCGCCCCAAGTACGGACGCATCGGCATGGTGGCCTTCCCCTACTTCTGGTTCATGGAAGGCTTCGGCCCGGTGGTCGAGCTGGTGGGCTACGTCGCATTCATCACCGCCGTCCTCCTCGGCTGGGCGTCCACCACGTACGTGGCCGCCTTCCTCATCGTGGCCGTGATCTTCGGCGTCCTGCTCTCCGTGGCCGCCGTGGCGCTCGAGGAGCTCGTGTTCCGGCGCTACCAGCACCCGGCGGACTTCAGGCGCATGCTGGTCCTCTCCGTCATCGAGAGCTTCGGCTTCCGCCAGCTGCTCACGTTGTGGCGCTTCCGCGGCGTGCTCTCCGCATTCCTGGGCAGCCAGGAGTGGGGCCACAAGCAGCGGCACGGCGTCATCCATCACCGCGAGGACCGCGAGGACCGCGAAGCGGGCGATGTGGTCGGGGAGCGGGACGGGCGCGCGCAGGATGAAGCACACGAGGAGAGTGGAGGCCGCGGCGTCCGGCCGGTGGAGCCGCTCGTGGCCGTGGAGCGATCGGCATGAGAACGCGAGCGTGGATGCGCGAACGAGCGATGCGCGAAGGAGCTGCAGCCGTGAAGAAGCTTGTCCTGGCCGCCTGCTTCCTGGCCGTGGCGGCCCCCGCCACCGGGCAGGTCGGGGACTCGGCCAACACCGCCTGGATCCGCGGCGACGTGCAGGCCGCCGCGCGGCTGTACGAGCAGCGCCTGGCGCAGGATTCCAGCGACATCAGCGCGCTGCACCGGCTGGCGCTGGCGAAAGCGTGGAACCGGCAGTTCGACGAGAGCCTGCCCCTGTTCGAGCGCCTGCTCCGCATGGACCCGGGCAACACGGAAGTTCGCCTCCACGAGGCCAACGCCCTGGCCTGGGCGGGGCGGCTGGACGACGCCCGCCGCCAGGCGGAAGCGGTGCTGCGGGAGCAGCCGGGTGACACGGCGGCCATCTCGGCCCTCGCCCGCTTCAGCGGGTGGGCCGGGCGCTACGAGGACTCCCGCCGCTACTACCGCCAGGTGCTGCGGCTGGACCCGGACAACGTGGAAGCGGCGAAAGGGCTCGCCCGCGTCGCGGCGTGGAGCGGACACCTGCGTGAAAGCGAGCGCCGCTGGCGCGAGGTGCTCGCCGCACAGCCCGGCGACGTGGACGCGCTGGTGGGGCTCGCGGCCACGCTCCGCTGGCAGGGGCGGACTTCCGCGGGGCTCGACGTCCTGGACCGGGCGGAGCGGCTGGCGCCCGAGAATGCCGACGTGGAAGCGCAGCGCCGCTGGCTGCTCGCCGCGGCGGGGCCGAGCCTGGCCCCCGGCTACCTGTACGAGAGCGACTCCGACGGCAACCGGGCGGAGACGTTCCGCCTGGCCGGCTCGTGGCTGGTGGCGCGCCGCGTGGGGCTGCGCTTCACGGCCGACACCCGCGACTTCACCCAGGAGACGGGGCTCGCCCGCGAGAGCTCGGCGCGCCGCGCCGACCTGGTGCTCAGCCTGGGGCTCGGCGCCGGCTGGACCCTCTCGGGGGGCGGCGGGGTGAGGACCGGGGACGGGGCCACGCAGGAGTCCATGGGGCTCTGGCAGGCGGCCCTGTCGTCGCCCACGTACCTCCCGGTGAGCGCGTCGCTGAGCGCGAGCCGCAGCGCGTTCGACTACACGGCGCAGCTGGCGCAGAACAACGTGGCGGTGGAGGAGGCGTCGCTGGGCCTGAGCTCGGTGCTGCTGGCGCGGCGCCTGCGCCTGAGCGCGCGCGGAGGCATCGCCCGCTTCCTGGCCGCCGAGGACAACACCCGCTGGCTGGCCAATGCCCGGGTCTCGTTCCATCCCGTCCCCGTCTTCTCGGTGGGCGTGAACGGCCGCGGCTTCGGCTTCGAGAAGGACCTGGCGGAAGGCTACTGGGACCCGACGTTCTACGGCCTCGTCGAAGTGCCGCTCGGGCTTTCGCTGGAAACGGACCACTTCTTCGGCGGCGCCGAAGTGGCGCCCGGCTACCAGACCGTGGACCACCCGGTCATCCAGGTGGACCACGGCGCGCTCCGGGCCGATGCCCGCATCGGATTCCGCTTCGCTCCCGGCCGGCAGATCGCCATCTCGGGCACCGTGGCCAACTCCGGCGTCCAGAGAGTCTCCCCCGTCCCGGACGCGCAGTACGAGTACCGGGCCGTGAACGTCATGCTCAGCTGGTCGCTCCGCTGAGGACGTGAGGGAAAGGGCGACGATGATGACCGGCAGGATCCACCTCCGCGTGGCCCGGCGCACCGTCTGGCTGACGGCCACGGTCCTCGTCCTCGGCTCCATGATGCTGGTGAACGCCGGTGCGGGCGCCCAGTACGTCTGCCCGCGCGCCGCCGACCCGGAAGTCCAGGCTGGCTGGGCCGCGTACCGGCAGGGCGACATGGCCGCCGCGCGCGACCACTTCGACGAAGCCGTGGGCCGCTGCCCCCGTCACGTGGGCGGACGGACCGGGCTGGCCTACGTCGAGCTACGGAGCGGCAACACCGTCGCCGCCAGCCGCCTGTTCGACGCCGTCCTGTCCGGGCACCCGAACGCCGTCGACGCGCTGGTGGGGCGGGGCATCGTGGCCTGGCGCCAGGACGAGCTCGCGCTGGTGGGCGACCGTGTTCCAGCGCGTGCGACGACTCGATCCGGGCAACGCCGAAGCCGACCGCTACCTCGGGCTCCTGCAGGCCCGCGAGCCCGCCCCCCGTCCCGCCCCGCCCCGCCCGCCGCTGACGCGGCCGGACACCCTCGAGCTGCCGGCCCGCGCCTTCGGCGACCACCTCGAAGTGCGCACCGACACCGGCTGGGCCCGTCTCTACATCAAGGCCATCGACCTCGGCGCGGCGCTCCCCGGCCACTTCGCCACCCAGTTCCCGGACTCCGCCACCTACGCCCGCTGGCTGGACGGGATGGCGGCCACGGGAGCCAACGCCGTGCGCGTGTACACGCGCCACCCGCCCGCGTTCTACGAAGCGCTCGCCGACCACGACGCGCGCCACCCCGACCACCCGCTCTGGCTCATGCAGGGGGTGTGGGCGGACCTGCCGCCGGACGGCACCCGCTACGCCGATCCGGCCTGGCAGGGCGAGTTCCTCGCCGACGTCGGCCGCGCCATCGACATCATCCACGGCCGCGCCGACATCGCGCCGAAGCCCGGCATGGCCTCCGGCCACTACGCCGCCGACGTGTCGCGCTGGACGCTGGCCATCATCCTGGGGCGCGAGTGGGAGGCCACGTCGGTGATCGGCTTCGACCGGCTGCGCCCCGACTTCACCGCCTGGGCCGGCACCTACGCCACCGCCACCGGCGCGTCGCCCATGGAAGCGTGGCTCACCATGGTCGTGGACTCCACCGTGGCCATCGAGACGCGCAGGTACAACACGCAGCGGCCGGTCTCCTACACCAACTGGCCCACCACCGACCCGCTGCGCCACCCGACGGAAGCAACCAGCCTCGAGGAAGCCGCCATCCTCCGCGGCCTGGGTGACGGCATCGACCTCGGACAGGTGATGCTGGAAGGCGAGGACGCGGTCACCATCGACCCGGGGCACACGCGCGCCACCGGCCGCTTCCCGGCCGGGTTCTTCGCCACCTACCACGTCTACCCGTACTACCCGGACTTCATGACCCGCGAGCCGGCGTACCTGCACGCCGTCTCGCCCTGGGGCCCCTCCAACTACTTCGGCTACCTCACCGCCCTGAAGCGCTACCACCGCGACATCCCCGTCTTCATCGGCGAGTACGGGCTGCCCCCGAGCATCGGCGTGTCCCACGTCGCCCCCTTCGGCTGGCACCACGGCGGCCTCACCGAGGCGCGGGCCGCCGCGGGCACCGCACGCCTCACCCGCGAGATCGCCGCCGCGGGCATGGCCGGGGGCGGCGTGTTCGAGTGGATCGACGAGTGGTTCAAGAAGACGTGGGTGACCCAGCAGTTCGAGTCGCCGCCGGAACGGGACCGCATGTGGTACAACCGCCTCGACTCCGAGGAGCACTTCGGCCTCAACGCCGTGGAGCCGGAGCCCCGCATCCGCGGCGAGACCCTCGCCGAGCGGGTGAACGGCGGCTGGCTCATGGTGCGGCCGGCATACGACGATTCCACCCGGGGCACCCTCCGCCTCCTGGCCGACGAGGCCTACCTCCGCGTGCTCTACGTCGCGCCGCGGCGCGTCGACGAGGTCCTGCTCGGCTTCGACGTCATCGACCCCCGCCGCGGCGACAGCCGCTGGCCCGGCAAGGTGGGCCCCCGCCTGCCCGTGGGCCTCGAGGTCGTCCTGCGCGCCCGCGGCGACACCGCCCGCATCCTGAAGGACACCCACTCGCAGCCGATCCGGATCCGCGAGCTGCCCGCCGCGCCCATCGATTCCGGACCCGACATCGCGTCGCCGCCGCCAGGGTTCTTCCGCGGCCGATTCGTCACGGTCGGCAGGCTGCGCATCCACTCCCGCCTCAACGACGACGGCGTCTACGAACCGCCTCGCCTGGTCTTCTCGCGACGCATGTTCGCCCGCGACTCCACCGAGTTCGCCGCCCTCGGCTACGACGCCGGCCTGCTGCCGAACGGCCCCGGGCCCGACGGCCTGTGGCAGACCAATGGCACCGCCTGGGAGTTCCGCATCCCCTGGCAGCTCCTGGACGTGGGCGACCCCAGCCAGCTCCTCGTGCTCCAGGACACGCTCCAGCGCTGGCGCGGCGGCCCCCTGGAGACCGTGCCCGTGGACGCCATCCGCGTCCTGGCCGCCGCCCGCACCCGCTCCGGCGACTGGCTCCAGCTCCCGGCCTCCAACCGCCTCGAGGACGTCGCCTCCTTCTCCTGGGCCACCTGGGAAGAGCCGAAGTGGCAGGCCAGGCCCCGGCCGGTCCTCGATTCCCTGCGCGAGGCGTGGAGCGGGATACCGGAATGACGGAGCCGTTGCGGGAACGCTGCGCACCGTAGACGGGGTTCGATGAGCGGAGGTTCATCTCCGGCTGGGGTGGCATCTCCACCTCCCGAACACCAATCTTTAGTGGGCACCGTTTGGGCCGCGGTTCGCGCAGCGTCGAGTATTCCCAACGTCCACTTTAGCGAAAGACATTGCAAAATCCTACTCAATGACACCCGGTTATCGGACCGCATTTACGGCCAGAGACTGGTCAGATATCGCTCGGGGATGATGGCTGGAAACGAAGACCGCGATGGGCACCAGCGCCAGCGGGAGATAGGGGATCAAAACGTACGGCGATGCGAATACTCCCGCCACGAGGACGCAGGCCACTTGCAGCCGTGGCGAACGATGCCGCAGCATGACACCCACCACTACGGGAGCCAGCACTCCCAGGAACACCGGGATCCATGGAAGGCCGAGCCAATCGCCAATAGGGGTGGTGGGCGAAAGGTTGAGACCCGCCCACCCTTGCGCCACGTGCGGCAACACCTCGGTGAGCCAATGAAGCGACGCGCGAACGAACCCGCCCGGTGAAAGTGCCGCCATTCCCACGAGGACCGACCCGGCCAAGGCGGCTGCGGCGCCAGCAAACGCGCGGCGGTCCCGAGCTGCGGCAAAGGCGAGGGGAAAAACAGCATACGGCTTGACCACGGCGACGAGGGCAAGGAGTGCGCCGCGTCGTGCGCCGGAAAGAGCCACACCCCATCCCGCCAGCGCCCAAAGCACCGGGTCTACATTGGCGAAACCCAGGCCCACGGCTGCACCGGGGAACGCCCCCGCGATGAATACCCAGGCGGCCCATCCTGATGGCGTGGCCCGCCCATGGGCGATCCTGGCCAGTGCCGCGGCAAAGGCCCAGAACGAGGCGAACAGCAGCACGGACCAGCACCGGCTGAAAGTCACGAAGGACATCCGCGGAGCCAGGGACAGCGCAGGGGCGAGCACCGGGGGATAGAGGTACCAGAAGTCCCCGTGTTCGACGACCTTGCCCTTCGACATGGGCGGATACAGCGGCTCGCCGTCCTGGATCCTCCGTTGCGCCAGCCAGTTGCTGGGGACGTCCCGATCGCTCCAGGACGGATTCATCATTTCCCGCGGCAGCATGACAACGGCGGTTGCCGCGGTGAATGCCCACGCTACCATCATGGCCCGGCGGGCGAGCCATTCCGTGTTCAGCTTCAACTTGACTCCAGTGACCAAACGAGAAGGCTCCCGCTCGCGGATCGCGGGTGCGGACGCTCCATGGCGGATCAGGTGCCGGCGCGGACCAGCAGCACAGCCACCGAATCCTCGTGGGCCACCCGCCACTGTGGTGTTTCCTTGAGGGCTTCCACCAGCGGCGCATCCGGCCGGACCAGCACCAGGGAAAAGCCGTAGTGATCCATCAATTCTTTCCAGCCCCGTTCCGCGCTGACGATCGTGCCGTACTCCTTCACCAGATCGTCGCCGAAGAAGTCTGCCATGCTGTCGACGAACAGGCGCTGCCCCGGCCAGGCATACAGCACGTACCCACCCCAGCTGTACTGGCTGAACAGGCGTCCGCCCAGACGCGCCTCCCTGGCATATCGCACGGCCGCGGCCGGAAAGACATCCGGTGAGGGCTGGTCGGGTACGATCGTGATCCGCTGCGTCCTTCCGTCCGTCAGCAGCAGCGCCACCAGGAGCGTCCCGACGCCGAGTCCCAGCCGCCAGCCCCGCGTGTCGGAGCGTGCGAACTCCTCGCGCATCCGCCCCACCAGGCCGGCGTGCAGCTGCCGCACCAAGGGCGTGAGCGCGCGCGCCATCACGGGGAGCGCGAAGAGGGCGAACATCGCCGTGTTGCGACGGGCGGAGAGCGCCCCCATGAACGCCGCGGCGGTGACCAGGAGCGGCCGCCACCCGGGCCACTCCTTCTGCGCCGCCAGGCCGAGCACCAGGAGGCCGCAAACGGCCATGAACGGCAGTCCCTCGGGGGAGAAGGCGATGAGCGCCTGGAACTCGTTCACCTGCGCCACGGTCTGGCTCCCCATCCACGTCATGGCGTGCACGTGCAGCGCCCAGCCGAACGGGTTGAGGAGCGACGCCGCGAGCGCGACGACGAAAGGGGCGGCAGACGTGCGCAGCGCCGACAGCCGGGGACGTCCGGCCCTGATCTCGTCGATCCATTCCCCCGCTCCCCATGCTCCGACCATCACGGCCCCGTAAAGGAATCCGGGATGCAGGTTGGCCCAGAACGCGAACAGGAGCGAAGTCCAAAGCAGCCGGCGGCGCGACAGCAGGGCGTGAGGCAGGGCGGCGAGCGCGAGATAGGAGAACAGGTGGGGCCGCGCGATCCAGTGCGACTGGTTCAGCACGACCGCCGCGGCGCCCGTGACCAGCGCCAGCCAGGGGTCGCCGCCATCCCGCCGCACGTATGCAACCACCAGCGCCACGGCCCCGCCGATGAGCAGCGCGGCCAGCGCCACCACGCCGGCGAATCCAGCCGCCGCATGGGCCCCGGCGTATGCCACCTGGCTGAGCCATTCATAGGCGAGGAACGGCTCTCCGGCCCGGGAGAAGGAGAACGGGTCCGCGAACCTCGGCCCATGCCCGAGGATGTAGCGGCCGATGAGGATGTGCCGGAGGAGGTCGCCGTCACCATTGACCAGCCGCCCGTGGGCCAGGAATGCCGCTGAAGCCGAGGTCAGGGCGAACGCCATACCTACCACGGATGCCTGCTGGGGCTCACGGGCCGGCACAGCGGCACCGGCCGGCGGTTGCGAAACGGGTGAAGCCTCCTGGCCCGCCCGGGCGGTTTCCGTCGCGCCGGGGCCGCTCACGGCTCCCTTCCCGCCGTCATCGGCTCCGTTCCTTTCGATGCGGGCCGGCCGGTTGGCCCGGCCACCAGGCGGCGCCCGGGCCGCTGCACCCACAGGCGAAGAAGAAAAAGGAAAGCGCGGGCGCCCGCCAGCATGGAGACCTTCGACTCGCCCACGTCGCGCCAGGCGGGAAGCGGCACCTCTACGATCCTGTCGATCCCGCTGTCCCCCCACCCCTCCTGGAGGCGGCGCAGCAGCTCGATGTCGAACGCCCAGCGCGATTTGAACGGCCGCTGGAGTGCGTGCTCCAGGGCCGATGACTTCCGCAGGAGCTTGGCACCGCACTGTGTGTCGTATACGGGCACGCCGAGCGCCAGCGACGCCAGTGTGCCATAGGCACGCCCGGCCAGGTGGCGCAGGCCGGACCGCTGGATCTCGCGGCCCAGCATTCGAACGCGCGCGCCCATGACCACGTCCACCCCACGGCGCTCATCCAGGAGTTGATCGAACGCTTCGATCATGTCCAGCGGCGTGGCGAGATCAGCGTCCCAGTAGCCCACGCGCGACGCGCCCGCGTCGAGCGCCGTCCTGAGGCCGGCCCGAACCGCCTCTGCCTTCCCCACGTTCTGCTCCAGCGCCAGCACGCGGCAGCCGCCGGCACGGAGGCGCCCGATCCCGACGGCAAGGGCGTCCAGCGACCGGCGCGTGCCATCGGTGCTTCCGTCGTCCACGAAGATGAACGTGGGCGCGCGGGAGCCAGCGGCCGCCGCCAGGAATGCGGACGCATCCAGGCGAAGCGCCTCGTTGTAGCACGGCACGACCACCCAAGCATCACTCGCCATCGGCCTGGCTCCGCCTCAGAATCGCCAACAGACTCAGCCCATGCCCCGGGAGATCGCGGCGTCCCCGCTTCAGCGCATCCACGAGCCCTGGAACCTCGCCCGTGAACACCCGTTCCAGGGCGCGGTTCACCGGCGCCCATGGCAGCCCCATATCGCTTCCTTCGCGCCCCGTGCCGCTCCCCCGCCACGCCCCGAGACGCCGGACCATCCGCGCCAGCGGGTACAGCCGGCGATTGAATGGCGCCAGCAGGCGGACTTCTGCCGGGACGCCCGACCAGGCGTCCCAGAGCATCTCGCGGGTGTATCGCCGGTAGTGTCCGTACACCTCGTCGTGGGGGCTCCAGAGCCAGGGCCCGAACGGCACGGTCATCAGCAGGTGCGCCTCCGGGCGCATGCTGCCGATCAACCGCTCCAGGAAAGCGTGGTCATGCTCGACGTGCTCCAGGACATCGCAGAGGAGGACCAGGTCGGCCCGGCCGATCATTTCCCTGCCGGCCTCCGGAGCGGCGCCTGTTTCGAAGCTGACGCCCGGATGGGCCCGTCGCGCCAGCTGGATTGCCGTGGGCGAGCTGTCGATCCCGTGGCGGTCGTGCCTCTCGGGGAACGCACCGATATCCGCGCCCGTGCCGCACCCGACATCCACCACCACACCCCGTTCGGGCAACAGCCGCGTCCCGAGTTCCAGGATGGCCCTGCGCCGCCCCCGGAACCACCAGTGGCGCGCCTCGAGCGCGTGGTGCGTGCTGAACAGCTGTTCCTTCATCCGCCCTCCCCGTTCTTCGCCAGCAGGACCGCCACGCCGTCCTCGTGCACAACGCGCCAGCCGTCGGCCCCGCGGAGCGCCTCCACGATGGGCGTTCCCGGCGGGAAAAGCACGACGGAGATCCGGTTCCGGGCCAGCAGATTGCGCCAGCCGGGCCGGGCGTCCCTCAGCACGACGTAGTCGCCGATGAGCTCCGGGCCGAAGAAGTCGGCCATGCTGTCCACGAACACGCGCTGCCCCGGCCACGCGTAGAGGACGTAGCCGCCCCATGTGTACTCGCTGATCAGGCGACCGTCCAGTTGTTGACTCATGGCCACCCGGACCGCCGCCTCGGGAAACACGTGGGGCGAGAACCGGTCCGGCAGCAGCCCGGGTCCCCCGACCCGGCCCACCACGAGAAGCAGTGCCAGACCGGCCGCGGCCATCGAACCATGGCGCGATCCTGGTCGATCCGATCGGGCGAACTCCGCGCGCATCCGGCCCAGCAGCCAGTGCGGGAGCGCCGCCATGGCGGGCGCCAGCGCGCGGGCCGCGAGGGGGAGCGCGAACAACGGAAGCAGCGTCGTGTACCGGCGTCCCATGAACGATACGGCCACCGCAATGGTGAACGGGAGCACCGCCGGCCACGGCCTGGCAGGCCGGGCGAGGGCGAGTCCGGCGGCGGCCGTTCCGGCAACAGCAAGGAACACCAGTCCGTTGATAGACAACAGGGGGAGCGGCAGGAACTCCGAGACCCCCATGGCCGAGCCGCCTCCGCCGAGCGCAAGCGCGTGGACGTGGAGCGCCGCGCCGAAGGGGTTCAGCAGCGTGGCGGCGGAAGCGACCAGCACGGGCACGCCCCACCGCACGACGGCGCGCCCGGTCCCATCCCCGGAGCGGACGTCCTCCACGGCCATGCCCGACGACCATGCGCCGAGCATCACCAGTCCATAGAGAAACCCCGGGTGGAGGTTGGCCCACAGCGCGAACAACACCCCGAGCCACAGCGTCCGACGCGGGGACTCGATTGCGTACAGCAGCGCCGCGAGACCAAGGAAGCTGAACAGGTGGGGGCGCGCCAGCCAGTGCGGGTACGTCAGCACCACGGCAGCCGTCCCGACCATGAACGCGAGCCACGGGTCCCCCGCAGCCCGGACCCAGCGCACCACCAGCGCGAAGGATGTGGCCAGGAGCAGCGACGAGAGGACGACCACGCCAGCGAGCCCCAGCCAGCCATGGACGGCCGCAAGCAACGCCTGACTCAGCCATTCGTACGCCAGAAACGGGTCTCCCCCTCGCGTGAATGAAAACGGATCCGCGAAGCGCGGCCCGTGCGCCAGGATATACCGGCCGGTCACGAGGTGACGGGCCAGGTCACCGTCCCCATTCACCAGCATTCCGCCGAAGCCCAGCGGGATCACGAGCGCCCAGAGAGCGAACGTGAGATCGACCACCGACGCGCGGCCGCGCTCGCCATGGGCCGCGCCCAGCTCGGCACCGCCACGCGTGGACACGGCGGCCTCCACCGGTCCGTGCATCACGGTCCTGCAGAGGCGCTTGCAGTGGCACCGACCGCAGCCTCAGCCGCGGCCGCGCTCCCCCCGCCCGTCGCCCGTCCCTTCTTCCGCCCGACCAGCACGGCCGCGAACACCAGCCCGATGGCCAGATATCCGTTCCAGCAGAGCGGCGAGAACAGCAGCGACGCCAGCAATACCGCGGTCAGGTGCAGCCGGGTGTCCCACCGCCGCGTGAGCCACCAGGCGCCGAATGGCGCCGCCACGGAGGCGGCAGTCAACCACACCCTCCACCCCGGCGACAGCGGCCCTGACTCGTAGTGCGAGACGCCCGTCCAGCGGGCCACCCGCAGCACCAGGAACGATAGCGACCAGTTCGTGGACAGGAACGCGCCCTGGCCGAGCGCCGGCGGGATCGCGGTGAACCACTGCTGCGACACGCGGAAAAGCCGCGCCGGACCCAGTGCGGCGACACTCACCAGCACCACGCCCACCGCGGCCCAGACGGCTCCTCGCACCACCCGCCACCGCTCCCGCCACACCGCCGCGATCACCGCCCATACGGCGTACGGTTTCACCGCCGTCGTGAGGACCAGCCCCGCCCCGCGGAACCGCGGATACGCGATGGCCCCGGCGAAGAACACCCACAGAAGGGGATCGATGTTGAACAGCAGGAAGAACAGCAGGGCTCCCGGCATCAGCACAACCAGGCCATGCCAAAAGAAGAATCCTCCGACGCTCCACCGCCCCCGTGCAATCCGCGCCAGGAGCGCCGCGAACGCCCAGAAGGAGAACGCCACCACGAGGAACCACGCTCGCTGGAAGGTGACCAGCTCCGTGCGGGGCAGCAGTGCCACCACGGACGCCAGGGGAGGCAGGTACGGGCTGTTGTCCATCGGGTATCCGGTCGAGCCGGACCCCCCCATCACATCCGGTCCGAACCCCGGCATCCGCCGGTACAGCTCCTCCGCTCCTGCACGTACCCGCTCCGACTGGTACCATACCTGTGGCGAGTCCACATTGTCCGGACCGGGGTGGCGGATGCTGTCCGCCAGCCACCACGCTTGAAAGGGGATGATCAGGGCGCCGACCAACAGAAAAGGAAGGCGCACATAAAATGAAGGCGTTCTGGACCTGCTTCCGTTGACGGTGCCTGCACGGATGATCATTGCCGGTCAGGAGGTCTTCCGTGGGGCGCCGCTGATCGACCGGGAACGCCAGCCGCCACCAAGGTCAAGTCGGGGCCGACCCGTACCGGGGATGGCGTCCGGCCGCCCCCACCCGGTTCGCTCCCGCGTAGCTCGGCCGGCAAGTGCCCACCCGAGGAGCCCGACCAGGATGCCCGCCAGGGCGTCCGCAGCATAGTGCTCACCAAGAAAGACCACGGCCACGCTCATCAAGGCGACATAGCCCATTCCTAGCCACTTCAGAGAACGGTGCAGATTGGTCAGGGCAAATGCCGTCACCGTTGCGAGCACGAGGTGGACGGAAGGCATTGCCGCCACGTCATTCGAGGAAGCGCGATAACCTGCCTCCATGATCTGGGGCACGCTCGGGTACATGACGTCCCAAAGTATCCGGCGCACGGGCGCTATTGCGCCGGCGTTCGCGGCCATCCACGGCGGCACGGTTGGGAACGCGGTGTGCCACACCAGGGCGATCCCGAAACCCGACAACAGGGCCAAAACCACGCGGGTCGCCGACCTGTTCAGAGCAAGTGACGCGGCAAGCACAAGAGGGAAGGCAAAATGAAACGAAAGATACGTGATGCTCATCAGCACGTCCAACAACCTGGCCTGGAAGTGCTCCTGAAGCAGCACCGTCGGGACTGTCCCGAGCCCCAGCACCCGATCCACGAAGATCGGATACTGCGTGCGCCACGGCGCCACCGCGTCCGCCAGCCCGCGCAGTGAAGCGAAGGCCGCATATCCGAGAGCCCACAGCCCGAACAGCTTCACGCGGATCGAACGCGTCCACAGGAGCCATAGGCCCAAGGGGACGAGCAGAATGGCGTTCCCCGGACTCAGCACGAAGAACAGGGGGCTGATGCCGATGACGAGAAGGACGAAGAGCCCGATGGCGGCCCCGAGCGCGCCGAGGACGCTTCGCAGGGCCGCCAGCAATCCCGCCCCGGTCACACTACGCCCGCGGCCACCGGGGACGAATCGGGCGACCACGCTCCCCCGGGAAGGAGGCTCTGAACCGGGCCTTTCAGATCGGTATCGGCCGCCGGCAGCGTTCTCAAGCGGAGTTGTTGGGTGCAAAGCCATGCCGGCCGCGTTTGCTGCCCCCCTCCGTTGCCTGGCGCCAGGCGCGCACGGATCCTCTCGATTTGCTGACATAAGATCACTGATGGCCGGCGTCCCACCGCGAATACTCGGGCACAATTCGAAGCCGAGTCACAACAGAGAAGCGGAAACCAGGTCACGGTGGAGCCCCGCCGCGCTCTCCAACAAGCTTACATTGACAGGCCCCGGGAACCAGCCAAACCACGCGCACCCGAAGCCGTACAGGAAGGCCAGTATGGCCAGAGACCCGGCAAACGCATATCTCTCAGGGCGGCTCTTCATCTACTCTGTCCTGCGCGTCCTGTTATATCCGGGGGCGGATCTGGCGTACGGACGCGTGTGGCCTGCTGGCACAGTTGCCATACGGTTATTTTCGGCTGACGCTGACCTGCGTCCGTAACACGCACCGGTTCATCACACGCTCGCCCGGGCGCTAGAGATCTACGTAGCCAGAATGACCTCCCGGCACGTTCCGCACAGAAGATGTACTCGGCTTCGAGAGCGCGCTTGAAGCGGTTGGCGAAGTCACGACGCTGCAGCCTCAGCGCCACTGAGTCGACGATCACGACGAGAGCCGGCCGCCCAGTCTGGAGCCGTGAAACTACTGTATCCTGAACGGACGGCACGGACACAAGCTGCATCACGTACAATTGCTCGGGGACGGCGGGTGCCCGCTCGGCAACGAAGTAATCCTCGGGTTCAGAGGCGGCGATGTAGATCGACTCGGATGGCAGCGTGAGTTGCTGGATCTTGCTGGCGACCGTGTCGAGCGCTGCGGCCCTGCCTTCGTGCCACCAGTAGTCCTGCCACTGGCGATCGCCGCGCCACCACTTTGCTTCCAGCGGGAGCAGGCCGCAGGCGAGCACGACGACAATGGCTACCCCAGGGCGAATGCGCCTGAGATCCGCCAGGGCCATGATGCCGAAGGCGCCCAGGATTGCCAGGGGCGGCACGAATGTGATGAAGTAATGAGGGTACCACTTCGAACCAATGAGGCCCCCAGCCAAGGAGGACAGGATCCACAGTGACGCAAACCACCGGATTTCGGCGGAAGACGTGCGTTCGTCCGCAGGAAGGGTCGCGCGGGGGAGAACGCCGAGAGCCAGCGGAAGCAGTAACGCGGGAGCAGCCCGGAGGGCTCCGTAGATGAAACGCCCTATTTGCAGTGTGGGGGGGGCGGTCATGCCCGAGTCGACCAGAAGGCGCTGACTTACCAGCGAGTACCAGTAGCCCTGCCAGTCCGCCGCGGCCCCCGCGAGCATGGAAAAGGCTGGCCACACAGCAAACGTCCACAAAGAGGTCAGCGCTTCTCGCGCTTCGCGCCGCCTCGCGGCCCATGCGAAGAGGAGGACGAACTGGCCGGCCCCCACGGGCTTGATGAATGCCGCCAGGCCTATCCAGAAACCGGCTCGCTTCCACTGGCCGGCCCAGATGGCGGCCGCCGAGAGCACGAGCGGCAGGTTGACCCATGTTTCGGCGTTCGCCGAGAAGCCTTCCACGCTCGCCGTGGTGGAAAGCACGGCGAACAACGCGGCTGCGAGCCAACCCCCGGCGCACCCCAGTACCGGCCGGGTGGTCCAACCGAGAAGGACTGATGTGGCCGCTACCCACAGCGCTGCACCCACCCGGAACCCCGTAACGGAATCGCCGAACAGGCGCATGGCAGCCGTGAAGAGCCAGAAAATGCCTTGCGGGCGATCGAACGGAAAGGTGGAATAGAGCCCGCCGTGCCGGACGACCAACGCGTAAGCCGCAGCGTCCGGGGAGGGAGGGGCGTCAAGAAACAACATCCGCAGCGCAACGGCGAGAGCGAACACGCCACCCGCCAACCAGAAGTCCCCGGCGCTCCAACGCCGTTCCCGGAGCACCGTCACCCTTCCCCTGCAACAAGCGGCCGTGCCCACGTGAAGGCGTTGTTAAGAACAAAGTTGAGGACCAGCATGGCTGCGATCGCAGTGGCATTGGCCAACATCAGCCAACCCATGCCCCACCACGCGGTGAGTGTCGTGACAGTTGCGACAGTTCCGGTGAGCGTGAGCAAGGATATGGACTGAAACCGAAGGAGCCGCTGAGCCCAGCCGTTCCGGGTAGTGCGCCCTCTGAACGTGAACGTATCGTTGCCGACGAAATTGAACAGGATCGCAGTCTCCGTGGCGGTGGCGGAACTCAGAATGACCGGCCATCCGACAGCGTGCACGCAGACCCAGAGAACGGCCATGTTGACAGTTGTCCCAGTCCCGCCCACCAGAGCATAGCGAACGAAAGTCCGAAGATCCTCAAAGCTGTGAGGGAGCCGGTATTTGGTCGGGGTATTACACGCGACAGTCATGACGCTGGAGCAGCAAGGTCAACCGGGTGAATATTCTCCTGTTCGCGCCAGCCATCACAAGCCGGTTCCCCCAGCCGCATCTCCTCGTGGTATTCCATGTCGCTGTTCACTGCCCAAACGTCATGGTGCGCGCCGAAGATGTTTTCGACCGCGAGCATGGCCGTGAGCATGGAGTGGTCCTGGTTGTTGTACTTGTGCATCCCGTTTCGGCCGGCCACCTGCAGGTTCGCTACCTCGTCGAGGAAAGCGCGCACCTCTCCGAGGTGGTGTTGATACGCCCCATCATAGACGGGGTACGCTTTCGTCATACGAACGACGTGCCCGCGGACGACCGTGGCGTCCCCCGACAGCCCGAGCTGCCGCAGCTCGCGCGTGGCCTGCTCGATCAAAGCGCCGTCATCGCTGCTCCAGAGACCATCGCCCTCGAAGCAGAAGTACTCCATTCCGAGGCAGGTGCGCCCCGCCTCCGGGACCATGGCGCGGCTCCAGTTGTTGAAGTTCTGGATCCGGCCCACCTGGACATCGGGGGAGTGCACGTACACCCAGTTGTCCGGGAACAGCGGCTCGTCATCCAGAATCAGGGCAACCACCAGGAAGTCGCGGTAGCGGAGGCTCCGGCCCGACTCCCGCGCGGTCGCCGGCGCGCTGTCGCCGAACGCGCGCACCAGCGCCCGCAATGGCATGGTGGAGATCACGTGGTCCGCCTCGAGCGTGACCCCACCGTCCGGGCCCTGGGCCTCCACGCCGGTCACGCTCCCGTTCTTGCGCAGGAAACCCACGGCACGGTGACCCATGAGGATCCGCCCGCCGAACTCCTCGACGCGCGCCGCCGCCTTCTCCCACATCTGGCCGGGCCCGAGGCGCGGGTACTGGAACTCCTCGATCAGGCTCTTGATGTCGTCGGAGCGGCGCTGGATCGGGAGCGCCCGCAGGATGGCCTTCCCGAGCGACAGGTTCTGGATCCGCTGCGCGGCCCACTCCGCCCGGATCTCCGTGCACGGCATCCCCCAGACCTTCTCGGTGTACGTCTTGAAGAACGTCCGGTACAGCGCGCGTCCGAAACGGTTCGTCACCCACTGCTGGAAAGTGTCCTCATCCTTTGACGGGAAGAGCCTGGCCCATGCATAGCTCAGGACCATGCCGGCGGCGCGGAAGAGTCCCAGACCCCGGAGCGCGTTGCCGGCCTTGAGCGGGTAATCGAAGAAGCGGCCCCGATAGTAGATTCGCGACAGTCGGGGTACGGAGATCATCTCCTCGCCCAGCCACTCGTGCCAGAGCGCCTGCACTTCCGGGATCTTCGTGAAGAAGCGATGCCCGCCGATGTCAAAGCGATAGCCGTCGCGCACGACGGTACGCGAGATGCCGCCCACCTGGTCGTCCGCCTCCAGCACCGTCACGGCCACCCCACGCTTCGCCAGCATGTAGGCGGCCGTGAGTCCGGCGGGGCCGGCGCCGATGATGACGACTTGCTGGCTGCGTGGATCCATGGCGGTTCAGCTCAATGTTGCGGTCCGGGGGCCGGAAAGAGAGCAGTGGCCATGCCGAGCGTCGACGCGTCGGGCTGACCCCCCGATGCCGCTGCAAATTCAGGGAAAACCCACAGTTGGCGCGGGCTTGCCGGCGTCACCCGGTGTTCCACCGCGGAACCGAGGCAGTGCCGACCCGGAACAGCGGCGCCATGCCCGCTTCGGGGTCCTGAGCCTCGCCTTCGAACTTCCGGGCGCAGACCCGAGCCGCCGAAGAGCCGGGGATCGAGAAGCTTGCGCGTGCAGGCGAGAAAGGGAACGATTACTTTGTGTTTCGAAACTTCATACGCGCCACAGCGAAATTGCCGGAGCCCAGCATGGTGCTGCCCCTGATCATCGCGGTCGTGTTGATTGCGGCCCTCGTGGCGGCCCTCGTCCTTTTCCTCGGCGGGGGCGACCGCCGGCGCGGGCGGCTCCGTCTCGTCCGCCGGATCCGCTCGCTTCGCCGGCGGCGCCTGTGGTCGCTGCTCCGGCGTCTGGGCCGGGGGCTGGGCATGGCGTCGCAGCGGCCGGGGCGGCGTTCGGTGGCCACGCAGCTGCGGCGGGTGGCGCAGCGGCTGGAGGGCGCGCACCGGGCGGGGCGGGATTTCGAGAGCGCGCAGCGCGAGCTCGCGCAGGGGGTGGAGCGGGTGCGGCGGGTGGTGGAGGCGCGGTCGCTGCGCTCCGAGAGCGCCCGCCGTCCGGGCACCCCGTCCGGGGTGACCACGGCCGGGCTGGTCCTGGGGCTGCTCATCGGCATGGCGGCGCTGGCGCTGGCCGCGGGGAACGCGTGGCTCCTGGTCCGGTGGGTGACCCCGGTGGTGGGGCGGGTGGCATGGTTCCCGTTCACGGTTCCCGCGGGTCCGGTTCCCGGCGCGGGGCTCGCCGCGCTGCCGCTCTTCCTCGGGCTCGGCTACTACGCGCTCCTTTCGATGCGCCAGATCGGCGGCCGCGTCCTGCTGGTCCTGGCGGCGCTCGTGATCCTGGGGCTCGGCGTCCTGGAGGGTGGCGCGGCGGTGGCCGCGCTGAACGCGCACGGCCTGGTGGCGTTCGACTGGTGGGGCGCCATGGCGGTGGCGGCGCTGCTGGGCGTGGCGGCGGGGCTGGTCCCGCCGGTGACGGCGGTGACGGCGCACGCGGCGGTGGACCGGCTCCATGGCTGGTACCTGGGGCGGGAGCGGCGGGCGTCGGCGCGGGTGGCCACGGCGCAGTACCGGGCCGCGAACGACCTTCCGGGCGTGCTGGAGCGGATGGAGCGTTCGCTGGGGGTGGTGCAGGCGGAGCTTTCCGCGCTGGCCATGGCGGGGGCCGGGCGGCTGCTGCTGCACCCGGGCGAGGAGGCATCGGTGGAGCGGGCGGTGCGGGTGCTCCGCCGGCTGGCGGCGGAAGTGGAGGAGGACTACGACGCCCCCGGCGAGCCCCGCGCCGGGGCGGAGACGCCGGCGTACCTGCTGCGGGACCTGGCGGCGCTGGGCGCGTGGGGGCTGGCCACGAGCGCCGCGCTGCTCCTTTCCCTGACGGCCGTCGCCACGGGGATCCCGGCCGGCGTCCCCACCTCCCTGATCGCGCTGCTCATCACCCTGGTCGGCCTGCTCGGGATGGGTGGGCTCATCATGCGCTGGGTGGTCTCCCGCACGCTGGGCGCGGAAGAGCCCGTGGTACGGGCGGCCACCGTGCTGGTCTGGGCTTTTGCCGCCGCGTGCGCCGGCGCCGCGCTGGGTCCGCTGACCGCCACGGGGCCGTACTTCCGCGGCAGCGCGCTCACTGCGGGCGCGACGCTCACGCTCTTCATCCTGGTGGCCGGGACCGCGTCCATCCGGCTCCCGGAGTCCGTGACGGCCGCGGCCACGGTGGTGTACCTGATCGTGGCCGGCGTACTCTGGCTGCTGCTGCGGCTTTTCGACCTGGCGCTGGCCGCCCTGGACGCGGTCCTGGTCGGTTTCCGGCGACGCCCGTCCCGCCGCCGCGCGCGGCCGGAGCGCCCCCGCACGCCCGTGAGCGCCCTTGGCTCCGGGCACGGGCCGAGCTAGCTTCTCGCGCATGAGCACACCCGAGAAGGAGCGGCTGGAGCCCGGCCTCGATTTCACCCGGATCCTGGAAGTGGTGCGCTCGCCGCAGGCGAGGCCGCTGCTGCGGGAGGCCGCGTGGGCGGCCGGGATCTGTGTGGCGCTGATCGTGGTATCGGCGGTGCTCCTGCCCCGGATCGCCTACACCGTCTACCTGACCGTGGGCGTCTTCTTCGCCGCGACGCTCACGGGCGTGTTCGTCTCGCTGGTCGAGAACGAGACGGGCGACCGTCTGCTTCGCTCTCCCCTGCTCCGCCGCTGGCTCGCCGGCTTCGCCCTGGTCGTTTCCTTCCTCGCCGCCATCATCCTGGTTTGACCGCACCCCGCACCGACAGTCCCGCCCTCCTGCTCGAGGACGTCTCCAAGCACTTCTCCGGACACACGGCCGTGGACGGGCTCAGCCTGGCCATCCGCACCGGCTCCATCCACGGCCTCCTGGGCCCGAACGGCGCCGGCAAGTCCACCACGCTGCGGATGATCATGAACATCCTGCTGCGCGACGGCGGCCGGATCGAGGTGCTGGGGCGTGACCCCGAGCGGGACCGTGACGTTCTGCGGCAGGTGGGCTACCTGCCGGAGGAGCGGGGTCTGTACCGGCGGATGAGAGTGCTGGACGTCATCGTCTTCTTCGCCCGTCTGAAGGGGCTGAGCCGCGGCGAGGCGGCGGCGCGGGGGCGTGAATGGCTGGAGCGGCTCGGGCTCGACGAGTGGGCGGAGGAGCGCGTGGAGGCGCTGTCGAAGGGGATGCAGCAGAAAGTGCAGTTCATCACCACCGTGCTGCACGAGCCGCCGCTGCTGATCCTGGACGAGCCGCAGTCCGGACTCGACCCGGTCAACCAGGAAGTGCTGGCCGACACCATCCGCTCCGCCCGAGACGCCGGACGGACGGTGGTGCTGAGCACGCACAACATGGCGCAGGCGGAGGAGCTGTGTGAGGAGGTCACGCTCATCGCCGGCGGCCGCAAGGTGCTGGAGGGCACCGTGCCCGAGCTCCGGCGTCAGCACCGCACCCCCCGCTTCCGCCTCGCGCTGGAGGACGGCGCCGGGGAGGGCATGGTGGCGGGGCTGGAGCCGGTGGCCACGGCCGAAGCCCGGGGTCGCACGTGGGAAGTGGAGCTCCGGCCGGGGCGCACCGGACGGGACCTCCTGGAAGCGGTGGTGGCCGCGCGCCTCCCCCTCGAGCGCTTCGAGCACGTCGAGCCGTCGCTCCACGAGATCTTCCTGGCCACCGTGGGCGGGGACGCGCCCCGGGCCGCGAGGCGGGAGGCGGTGCATGGCTGAGCTGCTGATCATCATCGAGCGGGAGTTCCGCGAGCGGGTCCAGACGCGCAGCTTCGTGGTGGGCACGCTCGCGTTCCCGGTCTTCCTCATCGCCATCCTCCTCCTGCCCACGCTGGGCGGGAGCTCGAGCGGGGAGCGGCGGCTCGTGGTGGTCGATGGCGCGCCCGCCGGCGTGGCCGACGTTTTCGTCCAGGCCATGCAGTCGCCGCGCGCCGAGGCCGCCGGAGCCGCGGCCGGGGCGCCGGCCGGGGCGGGCGAGGCGGAGGCGCCGCCCGGCTACGACATCCAGCGCGTCCCGCTCGCCAGCGCCGACTTCGACCGGCTCAACCGGCGGATCACCGGCAAGGAGCTGGACGCCTACGTGGTGCTCGGCCCCGCCACCGTGGACAGCGGCCGGGTGGAGCTGCGGGCGAGAAACATCACGAACCGGCTCCTGCTGCGCGACGTGCGTGCCGCCGCCACCGCCGCGGTCCAGACGCGGCGGCTCGGCTCGGCCGGGCTCGACCCGTCGGTGGTGGGCCAGCTCATGCACCCGGTCACGGTGCGCACCGCGCGCATCACGGAAGCGGGGGAATCGGCGGGCAACGCCGAGAGCACGTTCTTCGTGGCCTACATCCTGGCGTTCATGGCCTACTTCGTCATCGCCATGTACGGGCACGCGGTCATGCGCAGCGTGATCCAGGAGAAGACCACGCGCATCTCGGAGATCCTGGTCTCGACGGTGCGCGCGGGTCGGCTCATGGGCGGGAAGATCGCGGGCGTGAGCGCCGCCGCCCTCCTCCAGCTGGCGGTCTGGGCGGCGATCATCATGCTCGTGACCAGCCAGTCCGACCTCCTGCGCGAACAGTTCGGCGTATCCGCATCCACCATGGACGCCGTGCGGCTCCCGGGCGGCATCGTGGCGGCGCTGCTCGCTTTCTTCGTGCTCGGGTTCCTGGTCTACGCGTCGCTGTTCGCCGGCCTCGGCGCGTCCATGAGCACGGAGCAGGAAGCGCAGCCCTACCAGATGATGCTCATGCTCCCGCTCTTCCTCCCCCTCCTCTTCCTCGGCGCCATCACCAACGAGCCGGACGGCGCCATCGCCACCTTCCTCGGGCTCTTCCCCCTCACCGCCCCCGTGGCCATGCCCATGCGCCTCGCCGCCGCGCCCGCGAACTGGTCGCAGGTGGGCGTCGCCCTCGCCATCATGGTCCTCACCGCCGCCCTCATCGCCTGGGTCGCCGGCAAGATCTATCGCGCCGGGATCCTGGCCACCGGGAAGAAAGCCACGCTCCACGAGCTCGTGCGCTGGATCCGGGCCGCCTGAGCGCTCGCTGAACGGCCGTATTCCCCCCTCACGACGGTACGGTTCGTGCGCCTCATCGCGCACGAACGAACGTCGGAGGGAGGGTAGCTTGGTCGTTTCGATCCTGGTCACCATTGGCGTGCTGGCGCTGCTCATCCTGGTCCACGAGCTGGGCCATTTCGCGGCCGCCCGCTGGCTGGACATCCGCGTGCCCCGCTTCTCCATCGGCCTCGGCCCGAAGCTTTTCGGATTCCGCCGCGGCGAGACCGAGTTCCGCCTTTCCGCGCTTCCGCTGGGCGGCTACGTGAAGATCGCGGGGCTCGAGGAGATGAGCGCGCTGGAGGGCGGCGACGAGGAACAGGCCGGGGCCGACCCGGAGCGGACGTTCGAAGCGAAATCCGCCGCCGGTCGCGCCCTCGTCCTCTCCGCCGGCGTGGCCATGAACGCGCTCCTCGCGGTCGTCCTGTTCGCCGCCGTGGCAGCCATCTGGGGCGCTCCCGTCCCGCCGCCTCCCGTGGTGGGCCACGTGATCGAGAAGTGGGTGCCGGCCAGCGCGGCCGCGCTCCTGGACATCGAACCGGGGGCCCGCGTGACGCGGGTGGGAACGCGCAGCGTCTCGGACATGGACGACGTGGCCCGCGCGATCATGGCGGCGCGCGCCGGGCCGCTCACCCTCCGCTTCGCCGACCGGCCGCCCATCACCATCCGCATTCCACGGAACGCGGCGGAGCGGCGCTTCCTCCCGCTGGCGCTGGAGCCGCCATCGAACGCCCCCGCGCGCGTGCGCAAGGGTCCCGCCGCCGCCCTGGGCTGGGGCGTCTCGCAGAGCTGGGACATCGTCACCCTCGTGGGCGACTTCGTCAGTGGGCTCTTCGATGGCCGGCACTCCGCCCGGGAGCTGGGCGGCCCCATCCTCATCGGGCAGCTCAGCGGCGCCACGGCACGGGCCGGGCTCCCCGTCTTCCTCATGTTCGTCGCCATGCTCTCCATCAACCTGGCGATCATCAACCTCCTCCCCATCCCCGCGCTGGACGGCGGGCACCTGCTGTTCCTGCTCGTGGAAGTGGTCCGGGGTCGCCCCGCGCCGCGAAAGGTCCGGGTGGCGCTGGGCAGGGCTGGCGTGGCCATCGTCGCCATGCTGATGGTCTGGGCCGTCACCAGCGACGTGCTGCGCGTGCTCGGGCTGTGAGACGGCGAGACGCTCAGTAGCGGCGGCGGTTCGGGACGAACGCGAAGAGGAGCAGGATGGCGGCCACCGCCAGCAGCACGAGAACCGTCAGGTCGCCGCTCCGCGCCCAGTCGGCGATGTGACCGCCCACGCCCGCGAAGAAGACCACGACCGCGTGGACGCCCGTGCGTGCGACGGCCATGAACCGCTCGAGCATCCTGTGACTCCGTGCCGGTGAACGGGGGAAGCGCCTGCCCTTTACTCCGTAACAGCGAACGCGCGCGCAGTCAATGATCCACGGCCTCGCGCCTCCCCCGCAAAAGTGTTCCATCCCGGCACAAACTAGCCGCTTCCCTCCCCTGACACGGACGTCGACACCCTCGTAACTCCTTGGCGCCGCGGTAGTTGATGAGGGTGTGACCATGGGGCACATCGATTGCCCCCTCTCGGGCCCGGCCGCAGGAGCGTGGGCGGCCGCCACCGACCCCGGACAACCGAGAAGCTCGATGATGACGCAGGGTGCAGCGCTGATGGAGCAGATGGACCCGCCGCGGCCGGGGCGCATGGTCTCGACGGGGATCGGCGCGCTGGACACTCGCCTGGGGACGCTGGTGCCCGGGCGCCACTACGCGGTCACGGGCGAGCCCGGCTCGGGGAAGACCACGGTGGCGCTGCACTTCATCGCCGCGGGCCTGGAGGCGGGCGAGCAGTGCGCCATCGTGACCCAGGAATCGGCCGGGGACCTGCTGGCGCACGCGGACCACATCGGGTGCGAGCTCCGCTCTGCGCTGCGCGACGGGCGGCTGGTGCTGGTGCGGATCCGGCCGGACTTCCCGCGCCGGTACGGCCGGCTCCGGAAGCCGGCGGCGGTGCGGGAAGAGCTCGGGGAGCTGCTGGCGGAGCGGGGCATGCTCCCGGACCGGCTGGTCATCGACTCGGCGGCCCCGTTCCTCGATGGCTCCCGGGGCTCCGGCGAGCTGGTGGACGTTCTGGGTGACTTCCTGGACGATGCCCGCGGCACCACGTACCTGACGGTCCCGGGCGAGCCCGGCGGTGGGCGGGGTCGGTTCCACGACCGCGTGATCACTTCCGCGGCCGGCGTGTTCCACGTGAGCCGCTCGGGCGGGGAGCGCCGGGAGCTGTCGATCCGGAAGCTGCGCCAGAAAGCCCACCGCGCGGACCCGTTCCTGTTCGACATCCGGCCGGGCGTGGGCATCGTGGACGGGATCCGCAGCTGGGAGCCCGAAGCGCAGCCCGACGAAGCGCGGCAGCGGGTGCTGGTGCTGGATGAGCACGGCGTCATCCCCGGCCACTTCCTGGCGGCCCTCGGGGAGAGCTTCACCCTCGATCGGTTCGGCAGCCTGGAAACGGGGTTCAGCGACATCGTGGGCGGCGGCTACGGCGCGCTCGTCCTCGGGCTGGACCCGTACCACCCCAACCTCACGCTGGACCTGGCATACTCCCTCAGGAACTCCGGAAACGGCGCGCCGATCCTGTTCATCGCGCCGCGGGAAGGGCTGCGAGACAGCACGCGCGTGCGCGCGCTCAGGGCCGGCGCGGACGACTTCCTCACCGACGAGGCATCGCCAGTGGAAGTCCTCGAGCGCGTGGACGCCGCCACGGGGCGCGGGCCGCGGCGCGGATCGCCGGCCATCTCGCAGTCGCCGGTGCAGCCCGTGGACGCACGGGGGCGGCCGCGGCTCATGACGCCCGGGGAGCTCTCGAACGCCATCGAACGCGTCACTTCGGATCCGAGCCCGCCAATGTTCGCGCTGCTGGCGATCCGGCCGCGGGGCGGCCCCGGCGAGGCGTGGACGATCCTGCAGGACCGCGTTCGCCTGAAGGACGGTGACCTGGTCGCGCTGCTCGACGACCGGAGCATCGCCGTCGTCCTGGCCCACGTGGACGCCGACACGGCGCTGGACCTCGCGGTGCGCCTGCGCGCAGGGAATCCGGGCGAGTACGAGCTGCTCACCTTCCCGGCCGACCGGGACGCCATTCACCACCGCTTCGGCGGGGAGCCGTCCCCCCGACCGCTCGCGATTCACGGGAGCCATTGACATGACACCGGACCAGATCCTCGCGCTCGCCATCCTCGTCACCGTGCTCGCCATCGTCGCCATGATCGTGCTGGCGGCCGCCGGATACCTGGTCTTCCGGCTCCGGGCCGGCGCCGCCGATCGGGGCGCCGACAGCGATGCCGCAGAGGCCACACCGGGCAGGCCGTACTTCTTCGAGCGCATCGGGCTGCCGGAAGCGGATGGCCTGGCCGATTCCGTGCCCGGAGGCCGCGGGCGCACGGTAACGCCACCACGGGGAAAGGGATGGCCGGGTTGTCCCGTGATGGAACAAGACCCTTGTAACCCCGGGGACACCCGCTAGATTGGCACCCTGACCGGCGCGCCAGTCCGGCGCGCGGACCTCCCGCGGACCACAGCCCTTCGCAACCGGAACGAGACGCGCGTGTCGCTGCGAGCGAAAATCCTGCTCCTCTTCTTCGGCTTCGCCCTGCTGCCGGTGCTGCTGCTCGGCGCGGGCGACTACCTGCAGTCGGTGGACGCGCTGCGCGCGGTCATCGAGGCGCGCGGCGAAGCGCTGGCCACGCAGGCCGCCGGGGAGCTGGAGCGGGAGTACGCGGACGCCACGTCCAGCCTCCGCTCCGTGGCGGAGCGCGTGGCGCTCCAGCAGGCCCGCGGATCCGCGATCGCGCTCGACGGGCCGCCGCCCGCCCCGTTCTCCTCCATCATCCTCGAGCTGCCCGGCCGCAAGGCGCGCGTCCTCTTCGAGGGCGGCGGTTCGGTGGGCATCGACAGCGGCTGTCCGGCGGAGCCGCGGGAGCTGCGGATCGCGGTGGCGCTGCCGGGCGCCGCGGCCGGCGCCCGGCTGGAGGGTGTTGTCGCCATGTCCAGGCTCCTCGGCGGGGCGCCCTCGCTGGCCGCGCACGTGGGGCAGCTGGGATTCAGCCGCCTGGTCGAGCGCAGCTCGGGACGGCCGCTGTACACGTCCGACTGCGCGCGGGTGGAGGGGCTGCCGTGGCCGCCGTTCGTGCCGGGCGCCCTCGATCCGCTGGTGGAGCGGCGCACGGTGGCGTACCATCGGCCGGGCGAGGGGACGTGGCGCGCTTCCGCCGCGGTGGCGCCCGGTCCCGGCTGGCTCGTCACCGTGCATTCCAGCGACGAGGAGTTCGTCGGCCCCTTCCGCCAGAGCCGCATGTTCTACATCGGGCTCGCGCTCCTGGTCCTGTCCGCCGCCGCGCTCTTCTTTTCCGTCCTGGCCCAGAACTCGTTCCGCTCCCTCGGCGCCCTGGCGGCCGCGGCCGATGCCGTCCGCCTCGGCAACCTGAACCCGTGGCTCCCGCCCCCGGGGGACGACGAGGTCGGCCGGCTCACGCTGGCCTTCCGCAAGATGATGGACCGGCTCGATGACTCGATCCGGCAGAGCGAGCTGAACCAGAAGATGGCGGCCGTGGGGGAGCTGGCCTCGTACCTGTCGCACGAGATCCGCAACCCGCTCAGCTCGATCCGCCTCTCGCTCCAGAGCCTCCGCCGCTCCCTCGACCGCGGCCGCCTCCCCGAAGACGCGCCCCGCATCCTCGAGATCGCGCTCAGCGAGGTGAACCGCCTCGATGGCGTGGTGCGCACGGTCCTCGAGATGGGGCGCCCGGCCGGCCGCGGACGCGCGGGCGCCTGCTCGGTCCACGACAATCTTGGCGAAGCGCTCCAGGTGCTGGGGCCCAAGATGACCGCCCGCGGCGTCGACGTTCAGCTCGCCCGCGGCGCCGAGCCCGACCGCGTCTTCTGCGATCCCGAGTCGCTCCGGGGCGTCTGGATCAACCTGCTGGTGAACGCGCTGGACGCGCTCCAGGACCGGCCGGAGCCGCGCGTCCGCATCAGCACGTGGACCGATTCCGGGAACGGAGAGGTCGTGGTCCGGATGGCCGACAACGGCCCCGGCGTTCCCCCAGGCCTCGCCCGCTCCATCTTCGAGCCGTTCTTCACCACCAAGCCGCGCGGCAACGGCATCGGCCTCTCCATGGCCGTTCGCGTCCTGCAGCGCTTCGGCGGCGGCATCGCCTGCGAGCCCGTCGCCGCCGGCACGGGCGCGGCGTTCGTCATCCGCCTCCAGCTCGCCGCCTCCGATGCCCCGGCCGCCGAGGGCGCCACGACCGAAGAAACCCCTGTACTCGCGGGAGCCCGTTGATGCCGATGAGCCACCGGATCATGATCGTCGAGGACGACCCCTCACACCGGGAGATCCTCCAGCGCCACCTCAGCCAGTCCGGCTACGAGGCCGAAGCGTTCGAGGACGGCGAGCGCGCCCTCTCCGCGTTCGCCCGCTTCGCCCCCGGCCTGGTGCTGAGCGATCTCCGCATGCCCGGCATGAGCGGCTTCGACCTGCTGCGGAAGCTCCGCGCCGACGCGCCGGACATCAGCGTGGTGCTCATGACCGCCTACGACGAGATGCAGACGGCCATCGACGCCATGAAGCACGGCGCCTACGACTACCTGGTCAAGCCGCTCGATCTCGACCAGGTGGACGAAGTGGTCCGCTCCGCTCTCGAGGAGCGGGCCAGGAGCGGACGCGCCGGAGACGGCGACGGCGACGCGGAGCCGCTTCAGTCGTCGGGCCTCGTGGGGCGCCACCCCACCATGGTGGAAGTGTTCAAGATCATCGGCCGCGTGGCCGCTTCCACCGCCCCCGTCCTCATCCGCGGCGACACCGGCACCGGCAAGGAGCTGATCGCCCGCACCATCCACGACAACTCCCGCTGCGCCGCCGAGCCGTTCATCTCCGTCAACTGCGCGTCGCTCCCCGAAACGCTCCTCGAGTCCGAGCTGTTCGGCCACGTCAAGGGCGCGTTCACCGGCGCGCAGGCGGACCGCAAGGGCCGCTTCGAGCTCGCCGGCCGCGGCACCATCTTCCTGGACGAGATCGGCGACACCACCAACGCGTTCCAGGCCAAGCTCCTGCGCGTCCTCCAGGAGGGGGAGTTCTACCCCGTGGGCGGCGAGAAGCCGCGCCACTCCCAGGCACGCGTCCTCGCCGCCACCCACCGCCACATCGAGCGCCTCGTGCAGGAGGGCGGATTCCGCGAGGACCTCTACTTCCGCCTCCGCGTGGTCGAGATCGTCGTGCCGCCCCTGCGCGAGCGCCGCTCCGACATCCCCCTCCTCGCCCGTCACATGGTCACCCGCGCCGCCGCCATGGCCGGACGCCCCGCCCCGCACATCCCCGACGACGTGCTCCGCCGCCTGGCGATCCACGACTGGCCCGGCAACGTGCGCGAGCTCGAGAACGCCCTCACCCGCGCCGTGGTCCTCGCCCAGGGCGACACCCTCACCCCCGAGCACCTGGACCTCGGCGGCGGGCCGCTGAAGGGGCCGTACACCTCCGACCTCCCCGCCGGCGACGTGGAGCTGGACCGCGTGATCGATGCCGCCGAGCGCGCATACGTCCAGCGCGTCCTGCTCCAGACCGGCGGCCACAAGAGCCAGACCGCCGACATCCTGGGGATCTCCCGCGGGCGCCTCGACCGCATCATCGAGAAGCACGAGCTGGTCGTCGGCAGCGAGTCTTGACACCCCGCTCTCCCGAACGCGCGCTGCTGCGCCGGCCACCTGCGTGGCCATGGATGGTCACGACCGCCGGGATACTGATGACTGCCGCGGCGGCTCGCGGGCGCCGCTGGCCCGACCTCCTTCGGGGGCAGCTCTCCGACCCCGACGGGTACATGCGCCTCGTCCGAGTGCGTGAGCTTGTCCGGTCTCCGCTGAGCTGGTATCACGCCGAGATCTGGCGGAGCAACGTGCCGTTCGGCGAAGCCATGCACTGGACGCGCCCCCTGGACGCGCTGCTCGCTCTCGTGGCGCTTCCCCTCGAGCCGGTGATCGGCGCCAGCGCCGTTCTGGTTGCGGGTCTGGTGGTGCCGCCGCTCCTGCTTCTGGCTAGCTGCGTGGCGGCTGCATGGATGGTACGGCCGCTCGTCCGCGACCTCCATCCCGCCATGACCGCGCTCTTCGTCCTCGGTCAGCCGCTGGTCGTGAGCTATGGCCTCCCCGGGCGCGCCGACCATCACCTCCTCATCCTTCTCCTGGCCGCGCTGGTGCTCGGCGCCGCGGTCCGCATCGCCGAGGGGCGGAACGCCATCGAGGCGGCGCGGTTCGGCGGGATCGCGGCCGCCCTGGGAATCTGGGTGAGCACCGAGGCGCTGTTCGCCTACGGAATCGCCACCGTGCTGCTCGGACTGCCGTGGCTGACGGAATCGCGGGAGAGCCACTGGGCTCGCGTCAACGCCAGATTCCATGGATGGGCCGCGCTGGGGCTGGCGGCCGCCATCCTCCTGGAGCGTCCCTACACTCAGTGGCTGACCCTCAGTCTCGATCGGATCAGCGCGGTCCATCTCATCCTTGCCATGGGCCTTGTCCTCTTCTGGGCATTCGCCTCCGGCGTTCGGGCCCGGGGCGTTCGGCGCCGCGCGGCCCTCGCCGCAATGGGAGCGGCCATGCTCCTCACGACCCTCAGCGCCATGGCACCCGGTTTCGCGGCCGGCCCCTTCGCCCGCGTCGATCCGGGACTCCGCACACTATGGCTGAGCCACGTCCAGGAGTTCCTGCCGGTGCCGTGGAGTCCCGGGAGGGCGCTGGCCTATTTCGGCGCACCGCTCACGGCAATGGTCGGGTTGCCGCTGCTACTCCGGCCGGGCAGCGGGGGCAGGCGTGGAGTGGCCGTGCTGGCGTTCCCGCTCCTGCTCGCCTCCGTGATGGGCGTTGCACAGGTGCGATGGCTGCTGTACGCGCAGCTGATCGCGGCGGCCCTGCTGGCGGTGTACGTGTCCCGGGTCCGCGAACGGCTATCCGAAAGCCTTCCGCACCGCCTCCTGAAGGCGCTGGTGGTTGTCATAGCGGCCACCGCCTGGCTTGTGGGCGGGGGGGTGATCGACGCCTTCATCCACCCGGCTCCGCGCGTAGCCGACAGCGTTCCCGCATGCGGCGAGCGGGATGTGATCTCCGCCCTCCAGGGTGCTGGATTCAGCGGGCCACAGGTGGTGGCCGCCCACGTAGACTTCGGGCCCGCGATCCTGTTCCGAACCCGTGATGCCGTGGTCGCCGCCCCGTACCACCGCAATTCGGGCACCCTCGCCGTCTACCAGGCGCTCAACGCGGTGGATCCGGAGCGCGCCAGAACCATCCTCCGGGCACGCCGGGTCGACCTCGTGGTCGTGTGCCCGGGCCACGACGAACCGTTCTTCCAAAAGCGGGTCCAGGGCGCGGAGACGCTTTTCGGGCATCTCGCCGCCGGGGATCCGCCTCCATGGCTGGCACCTCTCCCCCGTGGTTCCGGGGGTGCGGTCCTTTACCAGGTCCGGGAATGACGTCCAGCCGAACGCGCGCGGGGTTGACCTGGGCGTCCGCGGGCGCGGTCATGGTGCTGTGGGTGGTGGCGGCATCATACCAGCGATGGTCCCAGCTCTCGGCCGGATGGCTCCCCGGAACGGACGCGTACATGCGCCTCTTGCGCGTCCAGCGTCTGCTCGGGGGCGCCGGCTGGTTCGATGGGTCGATTCCGCGCAGCAACGTTCCCTACGGCGAGATGCTGCACTGGACCCGTCCCCTGGACGTGCTCATCGTCGCGGTCGCAATGGTCGTCAAGCCCTTCTCCCACGATCCACTGCTCACCACCGCTCTCGTCCTCCCGCCCGCGCTGATGATCGCGGCGGCCGTTGCGGCCGCCTGGATGGTCAGGCCCCTGTTGCAGGAGCTGTCGGCTCCGCTCGCGGCGATCTTATTCGTGGGCCAGCCCGTGGTCTTCGCCTACGGATTCCCCGGTCGTGCCGATCACCATCACCTCATCCTGCTGGCTGCTCTCATTCTTTTCGGCGCCATGGTACGGCTGCTCATCCGCCCCAGCTACGACATGGCTGTCGTCGCCGGGCTGGCAGCCGGATTCGGAATGTGGGTCAGCGTCGAAGCGCTGCTCGCGTACGCCATCGTGACGGTGGTACTCGGACTTGCCTGGCTGAGGGGCGACACGCGGGCGTGGGCGCGGTCAACCTGCGCTTTCACGCCGCCGCCGCGCTGGTCGTGGCGGTCTCGATCATCGTGGAGCGGCCTCCGGCCCAATGGCTGGATGTCTTCCTGGACCGCGTCAGCGTGGTTCATCTCCTCGTCTGCCTCGGCCTCGTGGCCTTCTGGGCGCTCGTGGCCCCGCGGGTCGCGGACGCTGGCGCGAGATCGAGGATGGCTGCGGCGGCGCTGTCCGGGGGTGCCATAGCCGCCCTCATTGCCGCTGTCGCACCGGCCTTCTTCCTCGGGCCGTACGCGAGCCTCGATCCGGCCCTGGTGGCTGTCTGGCTCCCCGGCATCAGCGAAGTCCACCCGGAAACGCTGACGCCGCGCCGGATCCTGCTGCACCTGGGCGCACCCGCCGTGGCTCTCGCCGCAACCGCCGCGGCAGCGCTGCGGACGGCGAGCCACCGGCCCGCGCGAGCGGCGCTCCTGGTCCCCCTTTCGGTCACCCTGGTCCTCGGGATCTTTCAGTTCCGCTGGCTCCTGTATGCCGAAGCACTCGGGGCCGCGTTGCTGGCCGTCGCCATCTCCGACGCCTCCGTCACCCTGCGCGGCTCCCCTCTCCAGCCCTGGGTCCGTAGCACGCTGGCGGTGGCGGGCACGTTCGGATGGGTGGTGGTCGGAAGCCTGCCGTGGCCAACGGCCAACTCCGCACCCGAGTTCGCATCCACATCCGGCTGCTCCGATCAGCAGGCCGTCGCCGCGCTCGATGGCCTCGGCCCGAGCACCATCGCCACGTACGTCGATCTCGGGCCGGTGATCCTCTATCATACATCGCACGCGGTGCTGGCCGCCCCCTACCTCCACAATTCCGGCAACCGGGTGGTCATCGGGACACTGGACGCTCCGCTCGCCGAGGCCGACCCGGCCGAGCTCCGGGAGCGCGGCGTGAATTTGGTGCTGGTGTGCCCGGCCGGAAGGGACGCATACCTCGTGGCGGAGCGCGACGGGCGGGAGACCCTGTACGGCGCCCTCGTCCGGGGCCGCCATCCCGCCTGGCTCACACCCGTAGGAGATCCGGTTGAAAGTGCACCGGTTCGCCTCTACCGTCTGACGGGGAGCGCCGTCCCTGTTGCGCACCGCGGCTCTCGCGTGTCTCGCGCCGGAACAGAGTGGCCCGACGCCGCATCCGCCGCGAGGGCGAACAGTGGCGTATCCACGCGAATTCCGGCCGGTCGACGGCGTGCCAGAGGCGAGGAACGGCCCATGCCCTTTCGACGGGCATTTCGAGTCCACCCGGGCAACCCATGGCTGATCGCATCGTGGAAATCGGACACCCTCTCGTAAGCGTCATCCTCCCGGCGCGCGACGAAGCGGGCACCATCGCCGAGGTGGTGCGCCGGGTCGCGGCTTCCGTGGAGCGACGGGGCTGGAGCTACGAGATCGTGCTCGGAGACTCCGCGTCGTCGGATGACACCGTCGCCCGTGCCCTGGAAGCCGACCCCCGCCTGCGGGTCGTGCGCGCCGAACGCCCCGGAAAGGGATTCGCCCTCACACGGGCGTTCCTGCACGCACGCGGCCAGATCCTTGCCTTCATGGACAGCGACCTCGACCTCGCCCCGGAAGACCTTCCCGCCCTCATCGACGCCGTTCTCGCCGGCGCCGCCTGCGCCGCCGGCGCCAAGACCGGCGCCGCCCTGGCGTCACGACCATTCTTCCGTCGCATCGCGAGCAGGGCTGTGAACGTGGCCGCCCGCTTGGCGCTGCGCAGCGGCATCAGCGATCATCAGACCGGAATGAAGGCGTTCGATGGGGCGGCGCTCCGGGCCGTCCTCCCCGAAGTCATGGAAGCCGGGTGGCTCTGGGACACCGAAGTCCTATGGCGCCTCGGCCAGAGGGGTTCGGCCGTGGTCCAGGTTCCCGTGGGCCTCTCGGGAGCGCGGGACGGCGCCTTCCGGAGCTGGCCGGACAGGATCACAGGGCTCGCGCAGGTCTTGTCGCTGTACGCACGCCTCTCCCGCGAGCCGGCACGGAACCCCGCGCATGCCGATGCGGTAGCGTCGGGCCGATCCCGCAGGTAGGAATGCCGCCCCGGGCGGACCGTTCGGACTCGCGTCCCGCAGGTGCCGTCCCGTCTTCGCGCCCGGCACACGGGTCGTTGATCGGCATTTCCCTCCTCTTCGCCCTCGTTGCGGTGGCGTACGGCACCGGAGTCCGGCCACTTCTGCACCCCGGACCTCCAGTGTTCGGCGATCTCGGCGGCCATATGGTGCCGATCCGTGAGGGAGTGGAAGCGCTCCGCCAGGGTCACCTCCGGGGATGGTCCTACAGCTGGTTCGGCGGATTCCCCCGATTCTACTTCTATTTCCCGCTGCCCTCCATCCTCGTGGCGGCGCTGTCGATGGTGCTGGGGCTCGGCCGGGCCGCGATGCTGGGCGTGCTCGTCGGGCCGCTGCTCCTGCCGCTCGCGGCCGCATCCCTGGTTACCGCATCGGGCGGCACACGGCGAGGCGCGATCCTGGTCGCAGCGGGATCGGCGGTCTTCCTCCTCTCCCGCTCGCTCGGGCTGGACGGGGGAACGCTCGAATCGGCCATCGTCGGTGAGTTCTCGTACGGCATCGCCATGCCTCTCGCGCTCTTCTACCTGGCGTCGCTCCCCGAGCTGCTGCGCGGACGCCGCCTCACCCGGTTCGCGCTCTCGGCCGTGCTGCTCGCGCTCACGGCCCTTTCGCACGTCCTCGTGACCGCCGTCGCCATCGTGGCTTCCCTAGCCCTGCTCCGGCGCCGGCGGGACCTGATGACCGCGGCCGCCACCTGGGTCTTCGCCTTCCTCCTCACCGCCTGGTGGAGCGTGCCTTTCCTGTGGTTCGCCGGCGAGATGGGGGATCTGGCCTGGAAACCGTTGTCGCCCGCGCAGCTTTCTGCCGCGTTGATCGAAGGAATCCCCCTCGGGGTCCTGGGCGTTCTCGCGTTCACGTGGCGAAGCCCGGCCCTTGGTGAACGGTTCTACCGCCTCGCAGCCGTGTTCGCGGTCCTGGCCCTCGTCCCTCTCCTGGTCCCTCACACCCCCTTCTACTCCGGGCGGCTCCTCCCCTTCGGGATGTGGGCAGCGTCCGCGCTCGCCGCTGTCGCCGCATGGCAGTGTCTCCAGGCTCTCGCGGCTCGCCGCCACCTCGTCCGCACGGGGATCGGGCTCCTGGCATTGGCGGCCGCCCTCGTCGTTGCGGTCCTCCGTCCCCCCCCACGCGGGCTCGCCGAAGCCAACTTCGGCGGCATGCGGGCGGCCGTCGACTACCGCGACTGGCTGTCCCTGCAACAGCGTGTCCAGCGGCTCCCCGCGGGAGCGGTTGCGGAGGCTTCGCTCTTCGAGCGCGACGCGGCGCGCCCGCGCTTCATCTCCGATGGCGGGCTTCTGCAACTGGAGCGGCTCACCGGCCACCGGACGGTCGGGGGGACGTGGCGGGAATCCAGCCCCAGAGGTTCATACGAGTTTCGCGCGCGCGGACACCTCCGCGCGGACACCTCCTCCATGACCACCGGGTTCCCGGCGCGCAGTCCGGATCGCGGCCTCGGGGTCCGGCAGGCCCGCCTGCTCGGGGCCCGCTTCCTGTTCGTCTCCGGATCCACCACCGCGCTCGATACCATCTCCTGGCCCAGTACCCGAGAGATCGCCCGGGACTCCACCTGGCGGTTGTTCGAGATCGCCGATGCGGCCATCGCGCGCACGCTCCGCCGCTTCACGCCCACCCCTGCAGACTCGTTCGCCCTGGCAGCCGCCCGCTGGTTCGAGGACGGGGGTCGGAGTGCTCTCCCCGTCCGGATCGACGCCGCCGAAGCGCCGACCACGGGGGGGCTGCCGGAGCCCGCGCGAATCGACGAGTCCGCCATCACCATGAGCCCGGAGGAAATCCTGATCCCGGGTGCGGTGCCCGGCCAGCCCCTGCTGGTTCGGCTGTCCTTCTTCCCGAACTGGAAGCTCGCAACGCCGGGACGCGGGCCCTACCGCGCCGCACCCAACGACATGCTGATCATCCCCCGCTCCGAGACCATCCGCCTGGTCTGGCGCCCCGGCTGGCCCGAACGCGCCGGCCTTGCCGCGAGTGTCGGGTCTGCTCTCGTCCTGCTCCTCCTCCTCGGCACGGCCCTGGCCCGCCGTCGCCGCCGCCCACCCTCGCCGTCCTCCTCCCCGCTCCGCCCCCATGGAACGCTCGCCGCGGGCTCCCCCCGTCACGCGGTCGAAGACCCTGAGGAACTGTGCCTGTGAGCCGGAACACCGCGTGGATCGCCGCTGCGCTCGCTCCGCTGCCGCGGCGATCCTCTACGGTATCGGCACGCTCCCCCTCCTCCACCCTGAGACTCCCGTCCTCGGCGACCTCGGCGGGCACATGGCCCCGATCCGGGAGTCCATCGAGTCGCTGCGCCGCGGCGGGCTGCGGGGCTGGTCCTACTCCTGGTTCGGTGGATACCCGCGATTCTACTTCTATTTCCCGCTTCCCACCCTTGCCATCGCCGGGCTGGCCAGCGTCCTGCCACTCGCCGTAGCGGTGATGCTGGTGGTGCTGGCCGGGCCGTTCCTCACGCCCCTGGCCGCGGGGGCGCTGGTCGTGGCCACGGGGGGCACGAGCACCGGCGCGGTGGTCGTGGCCACGGGATCGGCGTTCTTCCTCCTGTCGCATGCTCTCGGCCTGGCGGGCGGAACGCTGGAGGCGGCGGTCGTGGGCGAATTCTCCTACGGGCTCGCTTTCCCGCTCGGGCTTCTGTACCTCGCCTCGCTGCCGCCACTGTTCCGGCGCCGGACCGCGTCGGCGTTCGCGCTTTCGTCTCTCCTCCTGGCCGGGACGGCGCTGTCCCATGTCCTCGTTACGGGCGTCGTCGTCCTGGCCTCGACGGTGCTTGCCCGGAAGCGCGACGGGTGGTGGCTGATCGGGAGCTGGGTCGCTGCGTTCTGCGTTTCCGCGTGGTGGACGCTCCCGTTCCTCTGGTATCGCGGCGAGATGAGCTCGCTCCACTGGGGTCCGCTACCCGCACCACAGGTCGATGCGCTTCTGTACGAGGGAGTGCCGGCGGCGGTGCTGGCGGTATTGGCGTTCGCCTGGCGCGGCCCGCACGTGGGGCGGGGGTTCTATCGCGTAGCAGGCGTGTTCATCGCGGCTTCGATGATCCCCCTGGTGGTTCCCGATTCCCCGATCTACCGGGCCCGCCTCATGCCCTTCGCTTTCCTGGCGATCAGCGCGCTGGCCGTACTGGCGGTCTTGCAGTCGGTCGAGGCCATGGCTGCGCGACGGCATCGAGGCCGCGCCGCCGTGGGCGTCCTCGGGCTGGGCGCCCTTCTGGGCCTGGTTGCCCTGAGAGACACGCCGCGCCGTGCGGCAGAAGTGATATTCGGCGGTACGGCCTCCGCCGCGGACACCACATCGTGGCGGGCGCTTCTGGAGGAGCTGGACCGCCTGCCGCCCGGGGCCGTGCTGACGGCGGCGCGTTTCGAGCCGGACGGTGGCGGCGAGCGCACGGCGCGCCTCCTCGGCGATGGCGGATTCCGGCACCTCGCCGGATGGACGGGTCGGCGTATCATCGGCGGGCTGTGGCAGGAATCCGGCCGCAGCAGCCCGTACGTCACCCGTGCGCGCGCCAACCTCGCGGGGGGTGGAACCACGCTGGCTGCCGCCGGCGACGAAGGAGTCCCGGATGCGGCGCTGGGGGTCCGTCAGGCGCGCCTCCTCGGGGCGCGGTTCATCGTGCTGGCCGGCGACCCGCGATTCCTCGCCCGCGCTATTCTCCCGGGCACACTGGAGTTGGCCCGCGACTCGATCTGGCGCCTGTACGAGATCCACGATGCGGCCGTCGCGCTCGGTCCGGGCCTCCTGCGACCGGTCCCCAGTGACTCTCTCCCCCTCGCCGCAGCCGCCTGGTTCCGGTCCGGCGGCCGTGAACCGCTCCCCGTGTCCGCTCCCGGCAGCACGGTGCCGGCGGCCGCGAGCGGAGCTCCCGTCCGGGTTCCGGAATCGGCCGTGCGCCTCCTGCCGGGAGAGATCAGGGTGACGGGGCGCACCCCGGTGTCCCGATGGTGCTCCGGCTGTCGTACTTCCCGAACTGGCGCCTGGCGTCGCCGGGTGTCGGCCCGTTCCGGGCCGCGCCAAGCCATATCCTCGTGGTCCCCGCCTCCCGTGAGGTCCGCCTGGTCTGGCGCCCCGGCACGGCCGAGACGATCGGCACGCTCACGAGCATGATCGCCGCGGCGCTGCTCCTGGCGGCTCTCTCGATCCAGATGATGCGCCGATCCGGTCCGGACTCCACCCCCTTCCCGATCGTTCCCAGGCGTGTCGCATCGTGACGGGCGCGTGTCCCGATGCGCGACAAACCAGCCGTTCCCGCGATCGACCGGACACACGAAAGTCCAGCAATGGCGCGGAAAACCTGCGATGGCACGCGCGGCACGGCTCCTGTAACCAGTACCGTGCGAAGGCGGGTCGAGCGACCTGCCGGAACGGGGAGATTCCCCTATCGGGCGCCGGTTCGGGCGCCCGCCCCGATCGCCGCCCGACACTCGGGCAGTTACTCACCCGGTCCCGGTAGGGACGAGGAGGAACGATGAAGGACCTGTGGAACAAGTTCCTGGCGGACGAGTCCGGCCAGGGCCTCGTGGAGTACGTGCTCATCATCGCGCTCGTGGCCATCGGTCTCGTGCTGGTGCTGACCGTCTTCCGCAACGCCATCGGCAAGATCTTCGACACGGTCTCCGAGACGCTGAACACCGCGCCGAACAACGCCTACGGCACCTGATCGGCGCTGGCGGCTGGCGCAAACGTGGGCGGGTGGGGCGCTGGTGCCCCACCCGCACGCGCGCCGGAGGGAACCCCACGCGAACCGAAGCGAATGTTCTCGACACTCCTAGCGATACCCGTTACTGTTGTCCTGATGCTCGGCGCCCTCACGGACGTCCGGGCTCGACGGGTGCCCAACGCCCTCGTCCTCGCGGGTCTCCCCCTCGCCCTGCTGGCCAGTGCCGGCGCCGGTGGGGTGGCGAGCATCCCGGGGGCGCTGCTGGGCGGGGTCATCGCGTTCGCGCTGGGCTTCGCCGCTTTCGGCATCGGCGCCATCGGCGGCGGGGATGCCAAGTTCCTGGTGGTCGGAGCGCTGGCCGTGGGCTGGAGCGGGCTGGTCCCGTACCTCCTGGCCTTCGGAGCGCTGGGTGGCGTGGTTGCGATTGCGGAGATCGTTCGCAGGCGCGCGGGGATCGAGGCCACGGTCATGACGCTCGACCTCGCGAAGCACGCCGCCACGCTGGGCGGCAGCGGTCATCGCGCCCGGCTGGGCGATGAAGGGCGACTGACGGTTCCGTACGCCGTGGCCGTGGCGGGAGCCGCGGCTCTTACTCTCTTCACCCCCTACGCGCAATGGCTCCATTGATCAGGTCGCTGAAGCGGCGGGCTGCGCCGCAGCTGAAGGGGAGACGTCCCGGTCAGGCGGTGGTGGAGTTCGCGCTGATCGCGCCGATCCTGCTGCTCATCGTCATGGGGATGATCGACTTCGCCCGCGCCTGGAGCGCGGCCCACGTCATCGCCGACGCGGCGAGGGAAGGGGCCCGCTGGTCCGCCGTGGCCAACAACTCCACGCCGGACTCGGTCCTGCTACACGTGGGCCAGGCGCTTCAGAACGGGCGGCTGGACGCCAGCGGCCTGAGCCTCGGCTGCGGCACGCCGCCGTGCCTGGACGTGGACGACAGCGGCGGCGGCGGCGGCGGGGCCACGGGGCAGCCGAGCACGGTGTATCTCGAGTACCCCTACCGGTTCAACCTGGTGGGGCCATTCCTCCGCTGGACCACGGGCCAGGGCACGATCACGCTGAAGAGCCGCATCGTGATGCGGAACGAATAGGAGAAGGACCCTCATGAAGCAACGACGCGTCATCGTCATCCTCCTGCTCGCGCTGGCTGCGGCCGCGGTGGCCGGGTTCTCGACGCTCCGTTACCTGTCCACCCGCCCCGCCACGTCGGTGGCGGTGCGCCCGGACCGCACCGCCCAGGTGGTGGTGGCCGCGCGGCCGCTGCCGGTGGGCGCGCTTCTCACACGGGAAGACCTGAACGTGATCGAGTGGCCGGCCAGCACGGTGCCGGACAACTACGTAGCGGTTCCGGCCGATGCGGTGGGCCGGGGGCTCATGAGCCCCGTCCACATGAACGAGCCGATCCTGGCCAGCGACCTGGCCGAGAAGGGGAGCGGCGCGGGGCTGCCGATCACGATCCCGGAGGGGAAGCGTGCGCTCAGCATCCGCGTCAACGAAGTGGTTTCGGTGGCCGGGTTCGTGATCCCGTACACGCGGGTGGACGTGCTGCTGAGCCTGGATCAGGGCGGGGAGCCGCGCACGCAGATCATCCTCCAGGACATGACCGTCCTCGCCGCCGGGCAGGTGTCCGCCCGTGACGAGGAGGGCAAGCCGATGAGCTACTCCGTGGTCACGCTGCTGGTCACGCCGCAGGAGGCCGAGAAGCTCACGCTGGCGAGCCAGCAGGGGCAGCTCCAGCTGGCGCTGCGCAACATGATCGACGTGGCGGAAGTCAGCACGGACGGGATCCGCAAGAGCGCGCTCATGACGGGCCCCACGCGGCGCACGCAGACGGGGCGCGTGGTCCCGCGGCCTGCCGCGCCATCGGTGGAGCTGTACCGCGGCGGCGCGCGCTCGCTGCAGCGATTCTGATCCGTTGCGGACTGGCGGATCTTGCATGAACACCAGGGAAAGGGCGCATGACATGAGCTACGAGCATGGGGGTGAAGGCGCCTCCGTGGGGCCGCGCTGGCTGATGGCGGTCGTGATGGTGGTGGGGCTGGCGTGGGCCAGCGGGGCAGCCGCGCAGCGGATCATGTCGGAGCCCGGCCAGGTGATCACGCTCGCGAAGGGGGGCTCGGCGCTGCTCACGCAGCCGCAGCCGCTCAAGCGGGTGCTGGTGGGTGATCCTTCCATTGCCGACTACGCCCTGGTGTCTCCAGGCGAGCTGGTGGTGAACGCGCTCGCCGTGGGGTCCACCAGCCTGTTCGTCTGGGAGCAGGACGGCGGCGTCCGCATGTACACCATTGCCGTCAGTCCCGACGTGGGCGCGCTCCAGCGCCAGATGGACCAGCTCTTCCCGCAGGCGGACATCCGCATCACCGCCAGCGGCCAGGCGGTGGTGGTCAGCGGCACCGTCCGCGATCCGCGCATCGCGCGCCGCGCCATGGAGATCCTCCAGAGTGGCGGCGCCGAAGTGATCAACAACCTGGTGGCGCCCTCCGCGCAGCAGGTGCTGCTGCACGTGCGCTTCGCGGAAGTGGACCGCAGCATCCTGCACAACCTGTCCAGCGACCTGCGCGCGCTCAACCCGCACGAGTTCGGGAACGTGGAGAAAGTGGTGGGGTCGTCGCTGCAGACGCTGTCCGAGGGGATCGTCCAGCTGCTGCTCCTCGGCGACAACGGCACCGAGCTCGACTGGTTCCTGCGCGCGCTGCGCACGCAGGGCTACTTCAAGAGCCTGGCCGAGCCGAACCTGGTGGCCATCGAGGGGCAGGAGGCCACGTTCCTGGCGGGCGGCGAGTTCCCGTACCCGTCCGTGCAGGGCGGGCAGAACAGCCAGGTCAGCATCCAGTGGAAGGAGTTCGGCATCCGGCTCAACTTCACTCCGCGCATCATGAACGATGGCGGGATCCGGCTCGAAGTGGCCCCGGAAGTGTCCTCCCTGGATTTCGCCAACGGCCTGACGTTCTCCGGCTACCAGATCCCGGCGCTGAACACGCGCCGCGCGGAAACGCAGGTGGAGCTGAAGCCCGGGCAGAGCATCGCCATTGCCGGGCCTGCTGAACAACGAGCACCAGAAGGACGTGGACCAGATCCCGATCCTGGGGCAGATCCCGATCATCGGCGCCTTCTTCAGCAACCGCTCCAGCCGCGACACGCAGACCGAGCTGCTGGTGATCGTCACGCCGTACATCGTTCAGCCCAGCGACGCGTCTCCCGCCCTCCCCACGGGCGAGCCGTCCACGTGGGAGCGCAGCAGGATATTCAACGAGACGGAGCTCCATCTCCCGATCGGCGAGCCGGCGGCCCCGCCCGCTTCCATTCCGGGGGGCGGCGGGCAGGAAGAGTAGGGGAGCCATGAACAAGCACCAGGACGCGGTGGTTTCCGGACGGCGGCAGGGCGTGGCCCTGCCGATCGTCGCGGTCATGTTGATAGGGCTGCTGGCCATCATCTCCCTGGCCGTGGACCTCGGAATGGCCTACACCGGCCGCGCCGAGGCCCAGCGCGTTGCGGACGCCGCCGCGCTGGCCGGCGCCAGCGCGTACCTGGACTTCACGCCCCCGGACGCGCAGGAAACGATCGACGCTGCGGACGCGCGGGCGCACGACTACGTGGCGCGCAACGTCATCCGCAGCGAGCACATCGACCAGGACCAGGATGTCCAGGTGGACGTGATGCCGGAGACCCAGCGGGTCCGGGTGTGGGTCCGCCGCCGCGGCCTCGCGACCTGGTTCGCCAAGCTGTTCGGCGTCGATCAGATCGCCGTCACGGCCGAAGCCACCGCGGAAGCCATGTCCGCCGGCGCCACGAACGATTGCCTCAAGCCGTTCGTGCTCCCCGACCTGTGGGATGAGAACGACCCGAGCCAGGACACGAACGGCGACAACTGGTGGGATAACGACGAGGACTGGGATTACAATCCAAACGATCCTGAGTTCCCCGATGAATATCAGGTCGCCCAAGCGGTCGGTGATACCGCCGCCACGGGATATGGCAGCGCATTCCGGAACGCCACGAGTGACTTCGGCGACGACTACGGCCGCCAGCTCATGATCAAGCCGGCGGACCCGAACGACCCGAAGATCGCGCGGCCGGGCATCTTCTACCCGTGGCGGATCGGCGAGTCCAGCGGCGCGAGCGATTACAAGGAGAACATCGTCACGTGCAACCCGGAGAACACGGTGATCGGGGACGGGGACATCGAAACCACGGACGACCAGTACAGCCTGGAGCCCGGGAACATGATCGGCCCCACGTTCCAGGGCATCGGCGACCTGATCGCCCTCGATCCGACCGCGCAGTGGCAGCCCGGCCAGGGCCCCGACGGCCAGGGCGCGGTGGTGGGCTCGGCGTATTCCGACTGGCTGAACCACAGCCCGCGTGTGGTGACCATCGGGCTGGTTGACCCCGGCATGCTGAACCAGGACATCAACCCCTCGGACAAGATCGAGTTCAACAACTTCGCCAAGGTCTTCATCGAGGCCCAGCCGAGCCGGAAGGACCCCGTGACCGCCCGGTTCCTCTACTACGTGCAGGGCTCCGGACCGTCCGGCAAGACGCAGAGCCCGCTCGTCAAGACCATTCGACTTGTCCAGTAGACGGCCCAAATGGATGATGCCAAGCTGAAGACCGCCGTCATATCGGGGAGCCGCGAGTTCCGGGAGACCGTGTCCCGGCTGCTCAAGGAGTTCCCCGAGATGCTGCGCGTGGTGAGCGATTTCCCGGTGCCCGCGGGCGACCTCGACAGCGAGATGCTCGAGGAGCTGCACCGGGACGATCCGGAGCTCATCATCGCGGATTTCAATGGCGACCCGGTCGCGTCGCTGCGCTACATCCGGCTGCTCTCGGATGCGCGCCCGTCGCGCCTCTTCCTCGGCGCCGGCCCGGAGCTGCCGCCCAAGCTGCTGATCGAAGCGATGCGCGCGGGCGTCTCCGAGTACCTGCCCATGCCGGTGGAGCCGCGGCAGCTGGACGAGGCGCTGCGGCGGGTGGGCCGGAAGCTCGGACGCGGCCCGTCGGCGGGGACGAAGGAGGGCGCCCGCATCGTGGCGTTCGCGGGCGCCAAGGGCGGAACGGGCGCGACCACGGCAGCGGTGAACGCGGCCGTCCACGCGCACGCGCTGACAGGCCGTCGCACGCTGCTGCTGGACCTGGACGTGGAGTACGGGAGCGTGGGCGTGATGACCGGCGTCGCCCCGAAGTACAGCATCCGGGACCTCGTTTCCAACCTGCACCGGCTCGATGAGAGCCTGCTGGAATCGCTCATCACCGAGCACGGCTCGGGGGTGCACGTCCTGCCCGCCCCGGTCCAGTGGGACGAAGCGGAGTCCATCCGGCCCGAAGACGTGCGCACGGTGCTCCGCCTCATCCGCCACCACTACGACATGGTGGTGGTGGACGTGGCGCGCCCCAGCACCCCCCTCGCCCGGGTCGTGCTCGAGCAGGCGGACGCCATCTACCTGGTCCTGAACGCGGACCTCCCGTCGCTCCGCCACGCGAAGCGGATCATCGCCCAGCTCCAGACCGGGAACGGCCAGTCCCACGATCGCGTGCGCGTCATCCTGAACCGCATCACCGCCGGCGGCGAGGAGGTCACGGCGGCGGACGTCGACAAGACGCTGAACGTCCCCGTCGCCTTCAGGCTGCGGCAGGACGACGCCGCCGTGCTCCGCTCCGTGAACGTGGGCGAGCCGGCGGTCTCGAACGGCTCGCGGTCGAAGTACTGCCAGGACGTGAAGGAGCTGGGCCTCGAGATCGCCCGGTCGGTGGACCCGGGCATCGAGGAACAGGGGCGCGGCCTCCTTGGCCGGCTGTCCAGGAAGATCGGTGGCAAACGCAGCGGGAGCGGCTCATGAGCACGGATGCGGGGGAACAGCAGGTTCGGCAGAAGCGCCCGGACGGAGGCGAGGGCCTCGAGCCGCTGGCGCCGCTCGCGCGGTCGGGCGACGCGGGCACGCGGACCATGGAGGACGTGCGCGGGCGGATCCACCGCAAGCTGCTGGAGCGGCTGAACCTGTCCAACCTGGACGGGCTCAGCCGCGAGGACGCGGCCGCGTCCATCAAGCCGGAGATCCAGAGCCTCCTGAGCGCCGAGGGCGTGGCGCTGAACCTGGAGGAGCGGGAGAAGCTGACGCAGCAGGTCCTGGACGAGATTTTCGGCCTCGGCCCGCTCGAGCCGCTCATGAAGGACCCGGACGTCTCCGACATCCTGGTCAACACGCACGCCCAGGTGGTGGTGGAGAAGTACGGCAAGCTGGAGCCCACGAACGTGCGCTTCCGCAACGATGCCCATCTCATGCAGATCATCGACCGCATCGTGTCCGCCGTGGGCCGCCGCATCGACGATTCTTCGCCCATGGTGGACGCGCGGCTCCCGGACGGCTCGCGCGTCAACGCCATCATCCCGCCGCTGGCGCTGGACGGGCCGCACCTCTCCATCCGGAAGTTCAAGCGGGACACGCTTTCCGGTGACGACCTCCTGCGCAGCCGGAGCTTGACCGAGCCGATGCTCGAGCTGCTCCGCGCCGTGATCCAGGCGAGGCTGAACGTCCTGATCTCCGGCGGCACGGGCGCGGGCAAGACCACGCTGCTGAACATCCTGACGTCCTACATCCCGGCGAACGAGCGGATCGTGACCATCGAGGACTCCGCCGAGCTCCAGCTCCGCCAGCCGCACGTGGTGCGCCTGGAGACGCGGCCGGCGAACCTCGAGGGGCGGGGCGAGGTGGCGCAGCGGATGCTCCTGGTGAACGCGCTCCGCATGCGCCCCGACCGGATCATCGTGGGCGAAGTCCGAGGCGGTGAAGCGGTGGACATGCTCCAGGCCATGAACACCGGCCACGACGGCTCCATCACCACGCTGCACGCGAACACGGCCCGGGACGCGCTGAGCCGGCTGGAGACCATGATCTCCATGGCCAACCTGCGGCTGCCGGAAAAGGCCATGCGGCAGCAGGTGGCCTCGGCCATCAACGTGGTGATCCAGCTCAGCCGCCTCTCCGACGGCTCCCGCAAGGTGACCTCGGTCTCGGAGATCGTCGGCATGGAAGGCGACGTCATCACCATGCAGGACATCTTCCAGTTCGAGCGTCAGGGGATCAACGAGGAGGGCGACGTGGTGGGTCGCTTTCGCTCCACCGGGATCCGCCCGCGCTTCTCCGACCGGCTCAAGGCGCACGGCATCAACCTCGGCGAGCTGCTCTTCTCGAACACCGACGGTCCGGCGGCGCAGGAGAGCCTGCGATCGCTGCGCGCCGAAGCGGCACCGGGGCCCGGCCGCTCGCTCAAGGAGTGGTCATGAGTCCCTGGATCCCCACCATCCTCGTCTTCGTGGCGGCGGCGTTCGCCACCGTGGCGGTGGTCCTCGTCCTGGAGGGCGGGCGGGCGTGGTACCGCCGGCGCGACGTGACGCGGCGGGTGGACGACATGCTGACGGGGCGCGCCGACCTGCCCGCGGACGCCACGGGCTCGCTCTTCCGCGAGCGGCGCCCGGAGGCGGGCGGCCTCGAGCTGCTCGTCGCCCGGTTGCCGAAGATCCGGGACGTGCCGGTGCTCCTCGAGCACGCGCGCAGCACGTGGAGCATGAACACGTTCGTTTTCCTGACCATCGGGCTCGCGGTGGCGTTCGGCCTGGCGGCCATGACCGCGGGGGCCGGCCCGATCGTGGCCGCGATCCTGGCCCTGGTGGGCGCGTGGCTCCCCTACGCCTGGCTGAAGCTTAAGAAGTCGCGCCACCTGAACCGGTTCGAGGAAGCGTTCCCGGAAGCCATCGACATGCTCGGGCGCGCCATCCGGGCCGGCCACCCCCTCTCCGCCGGGATCCAGATGGTGGGGCAGGAGATGCCGGACCCCGTGGGCGGCGAGTTCCGCACGCTTTCCGAGGAGTCCCGCTTCGGCGTGCCGTTCGCCGAGGCCATGATGGGGATGGTGGACCGCGTGGACCTGGTGGACGTGCGCATCTTCTCCACCGCCATCCTGGTCCAGCGCGAGGTGGGCGGCAACCTGGCGGAGATCCTGGACAACATCTCGAACATGATCCGCTCGCGCTTCAAGATCCGGCGCCAGCTGCGCACGTACACGGCGCAGGGCCGGATGAGCGGGATCGTGGTGGGGCTCATGCCCCTCGTGGTGGGCGTCGCCTTCTATTTCCTGAATCCGGAATACGTCCGGCTCCTGTTCGAGCACCCGATCGGCCGGGTGATGCTGGCGTTCGCCGTGGTCATGCAGATCTTCGGCTACTTCTGGATCCGCAAGATCGTCAACATCGAGATCTGACATGATTTCACTCATTGCGCTCAGCGCGGCCGTGGCCATCGGGCTGGTGGTCTACCTGATCGGACAGCTCATCCCGGCTCGCTCCGCGGCCGTCGACCGGCGGGTGACGGAAGTGGCCACGCTGTCGGAGGCCGCCGAGGCGGTCCAGCGCCGCCGCCGCCAGGAGCAGCGTCAGCAGCTCGAGGACCTGCTCGAGGTGGTGGGGCGGCAGCTCAAGGGCTACACCGCGGAATCGGAAGCGACCCGCGAGCTGCTCACCCACGCGGGCTACCGCAGCCCGAAGGCCGGGCCGATCTACTGGGGGCTCCGCTTCACGTCCGCGGCCGTCCTCGCCATCGGCGCGAGCGTGGTGCTGCCGATGGTGGGCGCGAAGGCAGCGATCACGGTCCTGGTGTCCGTGTACGTGGCCGCCATGGGCTTCGTGCTGCCGCTGCTCGTGGTCCGGGCCAGGGCGCGGCGCCGGCAGAAGGAGATCGTGCTCGCCCTCCCCGACGCGCTCGACCTGCTGGTGGTGTGCGTGGAAGCGGGGCTCGGGCTGAACCAGGCGTTCGTGCGCGTGGCCGACGAGATCCACCCGCTGAGCCAGACCATGGCCGCGGAGCTCCACCTCCTCAACCTGGAGATCCGGGCGGGGAAGCCGCGGGAGGAAGCGCTCAGGAACGTCTACAACCGGACGGGCGTCGACGACCTCCGCTCCCTCACGCTCATGCTGATCCAGGCGGACCGCTTCGGCACGTCCATCGCCCACGCGCTCCGCGTCCACTCCGAGACGCTGCGTGACAAGCGGCGGCAGCGGGCGGAGGAGGCCGCGGCCAAGACCGCCATCAAGCTCATCTTCCCGCTCGTGCTCTGCATCTTCCCGGCGATGTTCGTGGTGCTGGTCGGGCCCGGCCTGATCCAGATCATCGAAACGCTCGGCAGCATGTAGCCGGAGATTCGAACCGACATGCGAGCGCTGCGCGTGGAGAACCGGACCAGGGATACCGTGCTCGGCACGCGCATCCGGCTGGCGGACGACCTGTTCGGCCGGCTCCGGGGCTTCCTGCTGCGCCCGGCGCCGGAGCCCGGGGAAGGGATCCTGCTCAGCCCCTGCCAGGGCGTGCACATGTTCGGCGTGCGCTATCCCCTGGACGTCCTGTTCATCGACGAGAGCGGTCGCATCCTGCGCGTCTACGAGGGGCTGCGTCCCTGGCGCTGGACCCCCGTCCACGGCGAGGCGTCGTACGCGCTGGAGCTCCCGCCCGGCACCGTCCGGGAAACGGGTACGCGCATCGGGGATGCGCTGACCTGGCTTCCCAACAGTGATGCCAGCGGTCCGCCGCGGGAGCGGCAGTCACCGCGGGAGTCGGGCTCCGGCTCCCGCAGAACCGGAAAGCGGTATGAATCCCACTGACCTGTACGCGCCCGAAGCGGAAGCCACCCTGGCGGCGGCGGCCGGCAACGGCGCCCCGCCGGCGCCCGAGAGCCTCGAGGAGACGGGGCTGTCCGGGGAGGCCGTGGACGACCTGCTGATGAAGACGCTCTACGTCCAGGGCGTCCAGACGGGGCGGGAGCTGACGGGCGCCGTCGCCCTCCCGTTCGAGATCGTGGACGACCGGCTGATGCGGCTCCAGCAGCGGCGCTTCATGGCCGTGAGCGGGACCACGGGGCCGAACCGCGGCAGCTACCGCTTCGACCTCACCGACGCCGGCCGCGGCCGTGCCCGCGAGGCCATGCTGGCCAGCGAGTACGTGGGGCCGGCGCCGGTGCCGCTGCCGATTTTCGAGGAGTGGATCCGGAAGCAGTCGCTGCGCAACGTCCGGGTGACGCCCGAGACCATCGAGCGCGGCTTCCGTGACATGGTGCTGGACAAGGGGCTGTTCGAGATGCTGGGCCCGGCCGTGAACTCGGCCCGCTCCATCTTCCTCCACGGCGACCCGGGCAACGGGAAGACCACGATCGCGGAGATCATCTCGGACCTGCTGGGCGGCGAGATCTACATCCCGAACGCGGTGGACATCACGGGCCAGACCATGGTCCTGTTCGACCCGTCGCACCACAAGCGGCTGGACCCGGCGCCGGAGGGGGCGGCGGCCGGCCCCGAGTGGCTGAGCTCGCTCCCCGGCTACGATCGTCGCTTCATCCGGATCCGGCGCCCGGTGGTGATGACGGGCGGCGAGCTGACGCTGGACCAGCTGGACCTCCAGTACGACCACAAGACGCGCATGTACCAGGCGCCGTTCCAGCTGAAGTCCGCGGGCGGCGTGCTGATCATCGACGACTTCGGCCGCCAGCGCGTCTCGGCCAACGAGCTGCTGAACCGCTGGATCGTGCCGCTGGAGAAGCACATCGATTTCCTCACGCTGCACACGGGCGTGAAGTTCCGCGTGCCGTTCGACTCGCTCCTCATCTTCGCCACCAACCTGCAGCCGCAGGACCTGGTGGACGAGGCGTTCATGCGCCGGATCCAGTACAAGATCGAGGTGGGGAGCCCGAGCCGGGAAGCGCTGACGGAGATCCTGCGGCGGGTCTGCGCCGCCCGTGACATCCCGTTCCTCCCCGCCGCCGTCGACTTCCTCTACCAGCACTACTACGACCGCGGCGTGGAGCCCCGGGGATGCCATCCCCGCGACGTGGTGGACCACGTGGAGGACATCGCGCGCTACGAGGGGCGTGACATCCGGCTGGAGGGGGACGTCCTCGCGCGGGCGTGTGAGACCTATTTCCTGATCATGGCGCCGGAGGCGAAGGCCACCGCGGCGCGCCTGAGCTGAGCATGGCCGAAATGGATCAGAAGACCGAGCCCATGGAGATGCCGCCCGAGCTGGTCCGGGAGTTCAGGGACCTGGTCTCGGAGCGGGTGCGCGTCGAGACCGCGGCCATCCGGCGGAGGATGAAGGTGCTCGGCTGGTTCGCCGTGGTCCTGGCGCTGGTCGCGGCCGCCGGCACCGCCGGCGTCCTCTACTACGCTTTCTACCAGGGGCTCCCGGTCCTCACGTCTCCCACCGTCCGCACGCGCGAGGTGGTGCTCATGGGGGCGGACGGGAAGGCGCGCGGCTACTGGCGCGTGGACGAGGAGGGCGCGGCCCGCTTCGCCCTCACGGATCCCCGCGGCGTGGACCGGCTGAAGCTGACCCTGAAGACCAACGGGGAGCAGGGCGTCTCCATGGCCGACTCCACCGGCGCGGCGCGCGTGGTGCTGGGCTTCCTCGACGACCAGAGCGGCACGCTCGGCTTCGCGGATGGCCGCGGCCAGACCCGGGGCGTCCTGGGCCTCACGCCGGACGGCGAGACCTCGCTCCTCTTCGCCGACCAGAACGGCGGCACGCGGGCGGTCCTGGGCGTGCGGGCGGACGGCGAGCCGGAGTTCTGGTGGCCGGCCCTTCAGCAGGGGCAGACCGACACGGCCGGCGGCAGTCGCTGACATTCCACGGATCTGACTCCACCACCCATCACACGGATAACGGCGCATGCGGTCAACTGGCGTGGAGGCACTGGAATCACGGCTCGGCGGGATCGACCCGAGCGGGGCTTTCCTGGTCGCGGGGCCGGAGGGGGTGGGGAAGAGCGTGCTCGGGCTCCACTTCCTCATCGCCGGTCTCGAGCAGCAGGAGCACTGCATCCTGGTCACCGCCAGCGACGCGGGCATGGTGGACGGGCGCGGCCTGTACATGGGCTTCAGCCCCGGCTCCATCTCCGAGCACCCCTCGCTGCAGGTGGTGGACATCCGTGACGCCATCTCGCGGCTCGGCGTGTGGCGCGAGCGCCACGCACCCGTGGAAGCGCTCAAGCGGCTGGTCGGCCAGGGGCCGCGCCCCGTCACGCGCATCGTCATCGACGAGCTGCGCCACTTCCTCCAGGACTCGCACACGCCCCAGGCCACGGCACGGGCGCTCATGAGCTTCCTGGCCGGGTCCGGCGCGTCCGCCTACCTCATCGCCAGCAACGCCGACATGACGGCGCTCCCCGATGACGTGCTCCGCACCATCGAGGGCGAGGCGGCGGCCGTGCTGGAGATGGAGCCGCTGGGCCGCGGCCGCAAGCGCATCTCGTTCCGGAGCGTGCGGCAGAACAGCTTCTCCACCGAGCCGTTCCTCTACACGCTGCGCACGGGCGGCGGGATCGCGGAAGACCTGCCCGCGTACGAGCGCGAGGTCCGCACGTCGCTCCGTGGCACCATCGCAATCCTGGACGAAGCGGGCGTGCTGCCGGGCGAAGTGGTGCAGGCGCTCTCCACCAGCTTCGAAGTGGAGCTGTACAACGAGCTCCAGGGCTCGCTGGTCAAGCTCCTGGAAGCCCGCTACGGCGTGCTGGTGCTGGGCGTGGACCCGTACGACCCGGAGCGCGCGTTCAACCTGACCTACACGCTCCGCAAGGCGGGCAACGGCGCGCCCATCCTCTTCGTGGCACCCAGCCGCGGGCTGCGCAGCATGACCCGCTCGCGCGGGCTCCGCATGGGCGGCGACGATTTCGTCCTCTCCGAGCTCCCGCCCGCCGAGATCGTGGAGCGGATCCGGATCAGCGCGGCCCGGGGGCACCACCGGCGCAACGGCTCGGTCCGTCCCGACCGGCAGCTGCAGCCGCGGAACGAGGCCGGCGAGCTGCGCCCGATGAAGGCGCACGAGATGGCGCTGGCCGTGCGCGAGCTCGTCGACGAAGCGCCCACGCCCTTCTTCGCCCTGGCGCTGCTGGACACCCGCGAGCTGCTCAGCCCCACCGAGCTGTGGGAGTCGCTGCGTCGCCAGGCCCGGCTCAACGACGGGGACCTGGTCTCCATCCTCCCCGACGGCCGCGTGGCGCTGCTCATCAACCAGGTCGACCAGCACCTGGCGAACCGCGTCCTCACGCGCATCCAGCGCTCGCACCCGGCGCTTCAGAACATCCTCGAAACCAGGGTCCTCACCAGCCCGCTGGAGGAGTCCGAGATCGAGCGCTGGGCCACGCAGATCGGGCTGAAGAAGCTGGAAGCCGGAGGCTGAGGAGGCAGCTTCAGCCGGACGTCCCGGACCGCTCCTCTCTGCCCTCCCACCGCCCCGACTGGATCCGCCGGTCCGGGACGAGGCCGGGCCCCAGCCCGGGGCCCGCCACGTACGTCCAGCACCCTCGCCCGTCCACTTCCACGCCCACGCGACGGAACAGGCCCTCGGCCACGCCCTCGTAGCGATCCAGGTCCGGGAGGGCGTGGGCCGGGCAGCGCCAGATCTCGCCGGAAATGCGGTCGTCGCCGGCCAGGAGGAGGGCCGGGTAGTCGCCGACATCGTACAGCGTGCCGCGCACGGAGCCCGGGCCGACGCGCTCGCAGCGGGCGAGGAGCGCGCGCGCTTCCGCCGACGCCGCCCCCGCTTTCAGTGACCCGTAGGTGAACAGGTGGAACAGCCCCTTCATCCGACCTCCTCCATCACGACAGCGCGCTCCACAGCGCCCGCAGCCCCAGCACGAGCGTGACCAGTACCACGGCCCCGCCCGCCAGGTTCATCACTCGCCCGTTCGCCCGCTCGCCCATGGCCGCACGGTCGTTCGCGGCCACGAGCAGGAAGACCGCGAGCGCCGGCAGCAGGATCCCGTTGGCCACCTGGGCGAACAGGATGGCGGGGACCGGCCGCACGCCCAGCCCGGCGAACACGATCCCGGCCGCGAGCACGCCCATCCACACGGCCCGGAACCTGACATCGTCGAAGCGGCGGGGCCAGCCGAGCGCGCCGGCCGTGGCGTAGGCGGCGGCGAGCGGCGCCGTGATCGCCGACGTCAGCCCGGCCGCGAGCAGCCCGGCGGCGAAGAAGTACTTCGCCCACGACCCCAGGAGCGGCTCCAGCTGGACGGCCATGTCCGCGGCACCGTGGATCCCCGCCGCTCCCCCCGCGTCCGCCGCCATGGCGGCCGCGGTGGCGACGATCGCCATGGAAACCGCGGCGCCGATGATGATGCTGACGCCCAGGTCGATCCGGGCCGCGTTCAGGTCCTCGGGCCCGGCGAACCGCTCCCGGACCGCAGCCGCGTGCAGGAACAGGTTGTACGGCACCACGGTGGTGCCCACGAGCCCCGCCACGTACAGCACGCCCGCGCCGCCTGGGATGCCTGGGACGAACATGCCGTGCAGCAGACTGGCCAGCGGCGGGCGCGTGACCACGGCAGTGGCGAGGAACGCCATGGACATGAGCCCCACGAGCACCACCAGCACCCGCTCCACCACCCGGTAGCTGCCGGTCCGCAGCAGCAGGTAGGCCGCGAGCCCGGCGAGGATCGCCCAGGTCCGCGGCGTGGCGCCCCAGACCGCTTCGGCGCCGAGGCCGGCACCCAGGAGGTTGCCCGTTTCGTACGCGGCGTTCCCGAGCGCGATGGCCGCGATCACGAGCCCCACCGCCGCGCCGCGCGAGAACCGCCCCGTGAACCGCCGCCGCACCGCCTCGCCCAGCCCCTCCCCCGTGACCAGCCCCAGGCGCGCGGCCATCTCCTGGAGCACCAGCGTGGCCAGCAGCGAGAACGTGAGCGCCCACAGCAGCGCGTAGCCGTAGCCCACCCCCGCGAGCGTGGCCGTGGTCACGGTACCGGGGCCGATGAACGCCGCCGCCACCACGGCACCCGGGCCGAAGCGGATGCGACGCCGACTCCTCGCGGGAGCGGCCGCGGCCGACGCCTTCACCCGGCCTTCACCCCAGTGCCTCGATGTTGACGGGCGGGCCATCGGGCGATCCGACGCGCAGCTGCGCCGGCGGCTCCACCTCCCGACGGACGTAGCCCAGCCCCAGCGCGCCGGCTTCGTTCGCCACGGCGCTGGTGATGACGCCCCTGGAGCGCCCGGTCTCGGGATCGAACAGCTCCGTGCCCGGCTCGGGCGCGCCTTCCGCGAACTCCAGCCGCCGCAGCTCCCGGTTGACGTGCCCCCGGTGCAGGATCCGCACGATCACTTCCTGGCCCGTGTAGCACCCCTTGGTCCGGCTGATCGCGCGCTCCAGCAGCCCGGCCTCGAGCGGGATCACCCCGTCCGTCAGCTCACGCCCCCAGCGCGGCCGCCCGGCCATCACCCTCAGCGCTTCCAGCGCTTCCGGCGACCCCGGCCTCGCCCCCGCTTCGGCCAGGCCAGAGACGACGGCGTCGGCCAGACCGGACGCGTCAGGCCCGAGGAAGAAGTCCCAGCCATCGTCGCCGGTGAGGAGCGTATGGACCGCGAATCCCGCCCCCCCCGCGTCGCCCAGCGGGACCACCGCCTCTTCCGGCGACGCCGGGTCGAACGCGCCGACTTCCGCCGGGTCCCCGGGGCTCGCCGCCGCCACGTCCGTCGTGGCCGCCGCAGCCGCCGCGGCCGCGCTCGCTCCATCCCCGTAGACGCCGATCACACGCCAGCCGTCGCTCACGTCCGCCGCCCGCGCGAACAGCGGTGGGACGAACCGTCGCAGGTGCTCCTGGAGCGGCTCGAGGGCGTCGGGCGCCACGTCCAGCAGCAGCGACGGGCCCTCGCCCGCTTCCGCGCGCAGGAACACGCGGGCGTCCGCCACCATCTTCCCTTTCGGCGTCAGGAACGTGGTGTAAACGCCGCGCGTGGGCGAGGCGGCGAGGATGTCGGCGCTGGCCAGGCCGTGGATCATGCGGACCGGATCGCGGCCACGGACCGCGAGCAGGCCCCTGGACCGCTCGAGGAGCAGCGGCCGGGTCAATGGCCGGGTCACTGGCCGGGTCACTGGCCGGGGCGCGACAGGTCGGCGATCAGGGAGCGCACGCGCTGGGCGTCGGGCGCGGTGGGCACGAAGTCGAGGTACCTCTCCAGGTCCGCCACGGCCTCATCTCGCCGCCCCGTACGCGCCAGCAGGAGCCCGCGGTCGCGGAGCTCGACGCCGGCGCCAGGGCGCAGCATCAGGATCCGGTCCACGGCGGCCAGCGCCCGGACGTCGTCGCGGGCGTTCAGATAGATCCCCTTGAGATTCGTCAGGACGCGGGCGAGGATATCCACTTTCGCGGCGGGCTGCAGGAACTCCGGCCGCATGGTCACCATCCCGCCGTAGACGCGGTCCAGCAGGTCCTGCCCCTCATCCTCCCAGCGCACCCGCCCGGCGTCGAACGGGTCCACCAGCAGGCGCGCGATCTCGCCCTCGTACCGGACCAGGAAGTGGCCGGGGAAGTTGATCCCGGACAGCGGCAGCCCCACGCGTCGCCCCACTTCCAGTACCACGATCCCCAGCGTGATCGGGATCCCCAGTCGGCGGTCCAGCACGTCGTTCAGGAAGGAGTTGCGCGGGTCGTAGTACGCGTCCGCGTTGCCCGCGAACCCTTCCTCCCCGAACAGCACCACGCACAGCTCCTGGAGGACCACCGGCGCCGCCGTTTCGCCCGCCAGCCGGTCCTGCACGCGCTGCGCGAGCAGGTCCAGCCGCCGCAGGTACGGCGCCACCCTGAGCTGCGGATACTCCTCCGCCGCGATCAGGAGCGCGCCCACCGCCAGGTCGATCTGCGACTCCGGCATCGCGACCAGATCGGCGAGCCTCTGTCGGGGGGTCATGGTCATGACGTGAACCTAAGCCGCGTCCCACGGCACGGGCAACGCCGGCCACCCGCGGCGCCACCCCACCTTCGGCCAGCCCCCGATCAGGCCGCCCTCTGGTCCGGTCCACCGCTGCTCCCCGGACTCAGGTCGAGCGCCGCGGCCCGCTTGCAGTCGTGGCAGTACAGGACCACCGTGTAATCGCCGTCGGGCTCGGCCGCACGCACGACACCATCCTGGATGCCGTCCACATCGAGGTACGCGATCACCTCCATGGTCCCGGGCCCGCACGTGGGACAGGGGACATCGGATGGGTCGTGCAGGTAATTCAACGCCAGGGACAGCCCCTCTGCGTTTGTGTATTCGGGCATATTCTGGTCCGTCATCGTCGTCTCCTTCCTGGGCTGTACAGAGGGGCAACATCCGTTCCCTCGCCCGGGGCGCCAACAGGCCACCGCGGGCGCCCCATCCGATCACGCGGAGAACGCGGAGAACCGCAACGACGTTTCACGCGAAGACGCGGAGAACGCGGAGGGCATCGAGCGCGGGGAGACTGTGGCGGCCGGGCACCCTCCCGGGCGAGGCTTCCCCGGGAACGGCATTCACGCGAAGACGCGGAGAACGCGGAGGGCATCGAGCGCGGGGAGACTGTGGCGGCCGGGCACCCTCCCGGGCGAGGCTTCCCCGGGAACGGCATTCACGCGAAGACGCGGAGAACGCGGAGGGCATCGAGCGCGGGGAGACTGTGGCGGCCGGGCACCCTCCCGGGCGAGGCTTCCCCGGGAACGGCATTCACGCGAAGACGCGGAGAACGCGGAGGGCATCGAGCGCGGGGAGACTGTGGCGGCCGGGCACCCTCCCGGGCGAGGCTTCCCCGGGAACGGCATTCACGCGAAGACGCGGAGAACGCGGAGGGCATCGAGCGCGGGGAGACTGTGGCGGCCGGGCACCCTCCCGGGCGAGGCTTCCCCGGGAACGGCATTCACGCGAAGACGCGGAGAACGCGGAGGGCATCGAGCGCGGGGAGACTGTGGCGGCCGGGCACCCTCCCGGGCGAGGCTTCCCCGGGAACGGCATTCACGCGAAGACGCGGAGAACGCGGAGGGCATCGAGCGCGGGGAGACTGTGGCGGCCGGGCACCCTCCCGGGCGAGGCTTCCCCGGGAACGGCATTCACGCGAAGACGCGGAGAACGCGGAGGGCATCGAGCGCGGGGAGACTGTGGCGGCCGGGCACCCTCCCGGGCGAGGCTTCGAAAATGGGGATCACGGGCACCATCGATGCCGCTGGAAGCCGAGCCGTTGCCTGCCCCGACAGACCCTCCGCGTTCTTCGCGTCTCCGCGTGAAACGTTGTTGCGGTTCTCCGCGTTCTTCGCGTCTCCGCGTGAAACGTTGTTGCGGTTCTCCGCGTTCTTCGCGTCTCCGCGTGAAACGTTGTTGCGGTTCTCCGCGTTCTTCGCGTCTCCGCGTGAAACGTTGTTGCGGTTCTCCGCGTGCTTCGTGTGGGCCGGGCGGGCGGCGGGGGGCACCCCTTTCGACCGGGCCCCGGCTGTCCTACCATGCCCCCCATGTCCAGCCACGAGATCGTCCGACTCACGGCCCTGAGCCACGGCGCCGGCTGAGCGTGCAAGCTCGGCTCGGCCGAGCTGGCGCACGTGCTGCGTCGATTCGTCCCGGCGGATGACCCGGCGGTGCTGGTGGATGCCAGCACTGCCGACGACGCCGCTGTCTACCGTCTCGATGGGGACCGCGCCCTCGTCGTCACGGCGGACTTCTTCACGCCCATCGTGGACGACCCCTTCGACTTCGGGCGGATCGCCGCGGCCAACGCGCTGTCGGACATCTACGCCATGGGTGCCCGCCCGCTCCTGGCGCTCAACCTGGTGGCCTTCCCCCGGGACCTGCTCGACCACGGCATCCTGGAGCGGATCCTGGAAGGCGGCGGCGAGGTGGTGCGGGCGGCGGGCGCCGTGGTGCTGGGCGGCCATTCCATCGACGACCCCGAGCCGAAGTACGGGCTGTGCGTGGTGGGCGAGGTCCGGCCGGACCAGGTGGTGCGGAACTCCACCGCTCGCGCCGGTGACGCGCTCGTGCTGACGAAAGCGCTCGGCACCGGGATCATCGGGACGGCGGTGAAGGCGGGGCAGGCGTCGCCGGGCGTGCTGGAGGCCGCCGTCGCAAGCATGACCACGCTCAACCGCGCGGCCGCGGAAGCCATGCGCCGCCACGGCGTCCACGCGTGCACGGACGTGACCGGGTTCGGCCTGCTCGGTCACCTGAGGGAGCTCGCGCTGGCCAGCGGACTGGCCGCGCGCGTGGATCCAGCCATGGTGCCGCTGCTCCCTGGCGTGCGTCCGCTGGTGGAAGCGGGGCATGTCCCGGGCGGGACGACCCGCAACCGGGCCGACGTGGCGGAGTTCATGGACTGGGGCGGTGCCGACGAGGTCACCCGCACGCTCCTCACGGATGCGCAGACTTCCGGTGGCCTCCTGATCGCGCTGCCACCCGAAGATGCCCGCGCGCTCGTGGCCGGGCTGCGGTCTCCGGACGATGAAGCGGGCGCCGCCGGTGAGTCGGCCGCGCCCGCCATCGTCGGGGAGCTGCGCGCGGGGGAGCCGGGCGCCATCACGCTCGGGCCCGCGGACTGATTTCCGCCCGCTACAGCTCCTCGTCCGCTACTGATCTCCGCTCGCTACAACTGTGCGCCCGCTACAGCGTGGTCGCCCCCTCGTTCTGGAACGCCACGGTGAGCGTGCCGGGCGTGGGGTCGAACAGCTGCTCGTCGGCGTAGAGAGTCGGGAAGAGCTCGAGCAGGCGGGCGCGCGGGATCTCGGCAATGCCGGTGTGCGTCAGCGTCATGGCCTCCGCGTCCCAGTCCAGCTCCAGCCGCTCGGGGAGGAGCAGCTCGTTGGCGGCGTCCTTGTTGCCGAACACGAGCCTCAGCCCCGCGGCCGTGCGCGTCACGTTCCCGGTGGCCGTACGGATGAGGTGTGTGGACGGGTCGACGAACGCGATCTGGAACACGCCCGTCTGCGAGATCACCAGCTGCGGCTGCGTGCTCTCGATCAGCGGCAGCACGTTCGCTTCCGGCGCCGATCCCTGGGGATCGAAGCGGAGCGCCGTGAGCGAGTAGATCCCCACCATGTCCGGCTCGATCTTGAGTCCCGTGGGCCCGCTGTCGCCGCACGCCGTGGCGCCCGCGAGCATGGCGAACGCCAGGACCACGAGCCCCACCGCGCGATTGCGCCGGTGACCGTGCATACCGTCCTCCTTCATGTCCTCAGATGTGAAGCGCGTGCCCGAGCGAGCTCAGCGCCGCCTCCGCGATCGCTTCGGACAGCGTTGGGTGCGGATGCATGGCCCGGTCCATTTCCTCGGCCGTGGTCTCCAGGTGCCGCCCAACGATCAGCTCGCCGATCAGCTCACTGGCGTGCGGACCCACGATGTGCGCCCCCAGCACCTCGCCGTACTTCCGGTCCCGGATGATCTTCACGAACCCGTCCGTCTCCCCCGCCGTACGGGCGCGGCCGTTGGCGCTGAACGGGAACTTGCCCACGTCGATCTCGTGGCCGGCCTCCTTCGCCTGCGCTTCCGTCATCCCGCACGACGCCACTTCCGGGTGGCAGTAGGTCACCGCCGGGATGTTGCCGTAGTCGACGCCCGCGTGCTCGTCGCCGGCCATCCCCTCCACGGCCGCGATCCCCTCGTGCGACGCCTTGTGCGCCAGCAGCGGCGGTCCCGCGCAGTCGCCAATGGCGTAGATGCCGTCCACGTTCGTGCGCATCTTCGCATCGATCTTGATGAAGCCGTTCTCCAGCTTCACGCCGACCTTGTCGAGGCCGATGTCGTCCGTGATCGGTGCGCGGCCCACGGCCACCAGCACCCGCTCCACGTCCACCTGCTGCGTCTCCCCCTTCTTCGTCTGAACGAACAGCTTGACCTTGGTCTTCAGGACTTCCGCCTTCTCCAGGCGAGCGCCCTCCATGAGCGTGATGCCGCGCTTCTTGTACGCCCGCGCCACCGCCTTCGACGACTCCTCGTCCTCCAGCGGGAGGATCCTGTCCAGCGCTTCGATGATCGTCACTTCCGAGCCGAACGACGCGAACACGTCCGCGAACTCCATCCCGATGGCGCCCGCGCCGATGATGCCGATGGACTTCGGCACCTCGGGCGCGTACACGGCGTGGTCGCTGCTCCACACCCGGTCCCCATCGATCTTCAGCATCGGCAGCGACTTGGGCCGCGAGCCCGTGGCGACGATGATGTTCTTCGCCTGCAGCGTCCGCTTCTCGCCCTTCGATTCCGGGGCCTCGTCGCCATGCCCCGCGTTCTTCCCGGGCTCCACCTCGACCTGACCCTTGCCGACGATCCGGCCCCAGCCGGCGATGTGCTCCACACCGTTCTTCTTGAACAGGTACGCCGTCCCCTTGGCTCCCTGCCCCGCCACTTCCGCCGCCCGCTTCGCCGCCACGCCGATGTCCAGCTTGACGTCACCCACCGTGATGCCGAAGTCGCCCAGCTCACTCACCTTCTTCGCGTGCTTGGCGCTCTCCAGCATGGCCTTCGTCGGGATGCACCCCCAGTTGTTGCACACCCCTCCCAGCTTCTGCGCTTCCACGCACGCCACCTTCATCCCGAGCTGCGCCGCCCGGATCGCCGCGACGTAGCCACCCGGGCCGCCGCCGATCACCACAACGTCATACTGTTCCGCCACGCGGTACCTCGCCGATTGGGTTCGTCAGGTCGTGAACGTAAGTGGGCTGCGGGGCTGAAGCCACGGAAGCACGAAGCCACGATGTGGCCGCCGCGCGGCGCGCGGCTTGCCTCGGTCCTCCCGCAACTCCGGTTCCGGAGCACGCATGAATAGTGATCCGTCCTTCGTGTCTTCCCGCCTAGGCAAGCACCATCGCCGGCTCCTCCAGGAACCCGGTCAGCGTCTGGAGGAAGCGCGCGCCCGTGGCGCCATCCACCACCCGGTGGTCGCAGCTCATGGTCATCTTCAGCCGGGGCGCGATCATCGCCTCGCCTTCTTCCACCACCACCCGGTCCTCGACCTTGCCCACGGCCAGGATGGCCGCCTCGGGCGGGTTGATGATGGCCGTGAACTCCTCGATGCCGAACATGCCCAGATTCGAGATGGAGAACGTGGCGCCCGTGTACTCGTCCGGCTGGAGCTTCTTCTCCCGCGCCCGCCCGGCCATCTCCCGCACCTCCGCCCCGATCTGCGCCGCGCCCTTCAGGTCGGCGTCCCGCACCACCGGCGTGATGAGCCCGTCCTCGACGGCCACGGCCACGCCCATGTGGACCCGGTGGTAGCGCTTGATGTGGTCCTCGTGCCACGCGGCGTTGACTTCCGGATGACGCTTGAGCGCCAGCGCCGTCGCCTTGATGAGAAGGTCGTTGACGCTGACTTTCAGCCCCTGCTTCTCCAGTGCGGCGTTCATCCGCTCGCGCGCTTCCATCATGCGCGTCATGTCCACGTCCACCGTCAGGTAGAACGTGGGCACCGGACCGATGCTCGTGACCAGCCGCTTCGCGATGGTCTTCCGCATCTGCGTGACCGGGACTTCCTCGACTTCGGGACCCTGGTAGACCGGCTGGACGAACCGGCCGGCGACGCCGCCACCCGCTCCCGCGCCGGCGGCCGGTCCGGGCGCTCCGGCCCCGCCGCGCGCTCCGGGCGAGGCCGCAGCCGCGGGCGACGTCGCCAGCCCCTGCTCGAGCGCCGCTTCGATGTCCCGCTTCGTGATGCGGCCGCCGGGGCCCGACCCCTCCACCCTGTCCAGCTCGAGTCCTGCCTCGTCCGCCAGCCGGCGGGCCAGCGGCGACGCCTTCACCCGCCCGTTCCCGCCGCGCGACGTCCCGGCGCCGGTGCCACCCGCCTCGCCCTGTGCGGGCGCGGGTGTGGCCGGCCGGGCCGATGCGTCGGCGGCGTCATCCACGCCCGCCGCCGCCCGGTCGCGCTCGGACTCCCCGGCTGCGGCCACGGCCGCGGCGCCGCGGGAGACCTCGTCGCCGGACGCCTCGGCCTGGGCCTCCGCCTCCGCCTTCCCCTCCGCTTCCGCCGGCTCCGCCGGCCGCGCCGCTTCCTCGCCCTCGGTGGAGGCCTGGACGAGGTCGGAGATGTCCTCGTCGGCGGCCGCGATCACGCCGATGACGGTGCCCACCGGCGCGGTGTCGCCCTGGGAGAGGATGCGCTTCCGGAGCACACCGGAGCCGCGGGCCACCAGCTCCATGGTGGCCTTGTCCGTCTCGATCTCGGCGAGCACGTCACCTTCGGCGACCTCGTCCCCCTCGCCCTTGAGCCAGCGGACCAGCTGCCCCTCCTCCATGGTCGGGGACAGCGCCTCCATGTGGACCTTGGTCGCCATCAAACTCTCCGGTACAGAACTCGATTGCACGCCTCCACCACCCGCTCCTTCGACGGCTTGGCCAGCTTCTCCAGCCCCTTCGCGTACGGCATGGGCACGTCCGCCTGCCCCACGCGCAGCACGGGCGCGTCCAGGTAGTCGAACAGCTCCTCCTGGACGATCCCGATCACGCTGTTGGCGATCCCCGCGAACGCCCAGCCCTCCTCCAGGTAGACCGCGCGGTTCGTCTTCCGGACGGACTCCGCGATGGTGTCCACGTCCAGCGGCCGGAGCGTTCTTAGATCCACGACCTCCGCGCCCACCCCGTCCTTCGCCAGCTCGGCCGCCGCCTGCAGCGCCACGTGGATCATCTTGCCGTGCGTGATGATGGTGACGTCGTCGCCCTCGTGCTTCACTTCCGCCTGTCCCAGGGGGATGACGAAGTCGTCATCATCCGGGACCTCCCCCTTCAGGGCGTACAGCATCTCACCTTCGAAGAAGGCGACGGGGTCGTTGTCGCGGATCGCTGCTTTCAGCAGCCCCTTCGCGTCCGCCGGTGTGCCGGGCGTCACCACCTTCAGGCCGGGGAAGTGCGCGTACGTGGGCTCGAGCGCCTGCGAGTGCTGCGCGCTCAGCTGGAGCGCCGCGCCCGTGGGGCCACGGAACACGATGGGGCAGTTGAACTGGCCGCCGCTCATGTACAGCATCTTGGCGGCGCTGTTGAACACCTGGTCCTCCGCCAGCATGGCGAAGTTGAACGTCATGAACTCGATCACCGGCCTCAGCCCCGCCATTGCGGCGCCCACGCCGAGGCCCGCGAAGCCGAGCTCGGTGATGGGCGTGTCCACCACGCGCTTGTCGCCGAACCGGTCCAGCAGCCCCTTCGACACCTTGTAGGCGCCGTTGTACAGCCCCACTTCCTCGCCCATGAGGAAGACGCCGGGGTCCCGCTCCATCTCTTCGGCGAGCGCCTGGTTGAGCGCCTCGCGGTACGTGATCTGTGCCATGGCCTCAGCGTCCGTCGAAGTAGAGCCGGCCGCTCACGCCGTCGTCGGCGTACACGTGCTCGTAGAGCGCGTCCTCCCCCGGCTCCGGGGAGTCGTCGGCGAACCCGGTGGCGTCGTCCACTTGCTTCTGGATTTCGGCGTCCATGGCGTGGAGCTCGTCGTCGGTGAGGCGGTCGCCCTCCCTGAGCACGTCGATGAACCGCTTGATCGGGTCGGTCTCCTTGGCCTTCTCCACGTCCTCCCTGGTGCGGTAGACGCCGTGGACCGGGTCGGACATGGAGTGCCCCATGAAGCGGTAGCACTGCGCCTCGATGAGCGTGGGCGTCCCGTCCTCCCGCGCCCGCTCGATGGCGTGCTCCACGGTCTGGCGCATTTCCAGCACGTCCATCCCGTTCGCCACCACCGACGGCATGGCGTACGCGCACGCCTTCTGCGCGATGTCGTACAGCGACGCCACGCGCTCCCACGCGGTGCCCATGCCAAAGCGGTTGTTCTCCACGATGTAGATCACCGGGAGCTGCCAGAGCGCCGCCATGTTCATGGCCTCGTGGAACGCGCCCTGGTTCACCGCCGCTTCGCCGAAGAAGCAGACGACGACGCGGTCCTCCTCCGAGTACCGGATCTTCCACCCGATCCCGGTGGCCAGCGGGATCTGGCCGCCCACGATCCCCCAGCCGCCCATGAAGTTCTTCTCGCGGCTGAACATGTGCATCGAGCCGCCCTTCCCGCCCGAGCAGCCGCCGACGCGACCGTACAGCTCCGCCATCACTTCCCGCGGCGCCACGCCCTTGACCAGTGCGTGGACGTGGTCGCGGTAGGCGGCAATCACGTAGTCGTCGTCGCGCAGCGGCGTCAGGGCACCGGTGGCCACGGCCTCCTGACCGATGTAGAGGTGGCAGAAGCCGCCGATCTTCCCGAGCGCGTACGCTTCCGCCGCCTTCTCCTCGAACCGGCGACCCAGCAGCATGAGCCGGAGCATCCGGTGCAGCTCGTCCCGATCGTAGCGCTCCAGCGCTTCCAGGTCCGCGGCCGGCACCGTGACCGTGGCGCCGCCATCCCGGGACTTCCCGCCGTTCGTTTTCTCTGCCATCCGCATCCGTGTTGGCGTCCGCCGCGGAGCGCCATTCGCGCGGGCGGCGGACGGTATGCGCGTCCTACTTCCGGCCTTCGATCTGCACCAGCTGCGCGGAGGCCGCACCGTTCGCGCCAGCGCCGCCGAGGCCGTGCTCCAGCGAGCCCCCGGCCGTACGGCGCGCGGCCAGCTCCTCCGTCGAAAGCTCGCCCGGCGCGGCCCGGTCCTTCTCGAGCACTTCCGTGATCTCGCCCACCCCGCCCGCGCCCACGGTCCGGGCCTGCGTCTCGGCATGGTAGCTGGAGCGAACCAGCGCCCCCGCCTCCACGTGCCGGAAGCCCAGCTCCGCCTCCCCGATCCGCTTCCACTCCCGGAACTCCTCGGGCGTGACCCAGCGGGCCACCGGCGCGTGGTGCTCCGACGGGCGCAGGTACTGGCCGATGGTCATGATGTCCACGCTCGCCTTGCGCAGGTCCACCATCGACTGTCGGATCTCCTCCTGCGTCTCGCCCAGCCCCACCATGATCCCGGACTTGGTCAGCATGTCCGGGTCCAGCTTCTTCGCGTACCCCAGGAACGAGATGCTGCGCCAGTAGCGGCCACCGGGCCGCGCCGACGGGTGCAGCCGCTCCACCGTCTCCAGGTTGTGGGCGTAGATGTCCGGCTTCGCCCGCGACACCGTCGCGATCGCGCGCCTCGTCCCCCTTGAAGTCCGGCGTCAGCACTTCGATGGTGCACCCCGGCCGGAGTTCCCGCGTGCGCCGGATCGTCTCGGCGAAGATCCCCGCGCCGCCATCCGGCAGCTCGTCACGGTTCACGCTCGTGATCACCACGTGCTCCAGCCGCAGCTCCGACACCGCCTCCGCCACCCGACGGGGCTCGTCCTCGTCCAGCTCCGTGGGAAGGCCGTGGGCGATCGCGCAGTACTTGCACGCGCGCGTGCACACATCCCCCAGGATCAGGAACGTGGCCGTGCCCGCCTGCCAGCACTCGCCGATGTTCGGACAGCCGGCCTCCTCGCACACCGAATGCAGGCGCTGGTGCCGCATCAGCTGCTTCAGCCGCCGGTAGTTCTCGCCCCCGGGCGACCGCACTTTCAGCCACTTCGGCTTGCGACCCCGTATGTCGATCGCCGCGCCGTCCTCGATCGGGATCCGGGCCGTTCCCTTCGACTTCACCACGCCCGTGTCCTTCCCGGTCGGCGCGTATCCCTTCACAGCGTTGTCCGCGCTCATCGCGCTCCTGTTCGTTCGCTCGCCCCGGTACCCCCTGCCCCCGCGGCAACATGCATTCCCACGGCGCCGCGACCGGTCCCGCCCGGACACCCGCCTCGCCGCTGCCACACCGGACAGAACCATGAATGGTAGGGGAACCCCGGCGCGTTTGCTACCCGGTTGAGCCGTTCCGGACGGGCCCGCCGCCGCAACGTCGCCGGGCGCTGCGAATCGATCACCCGGACGCCGGTGCTCCAATGCCGGGTGTACGATCGACGGCAGTATTCGCCGTTGATCGTACACTCGAGGCCCCTGGGGACCGCCGAGTGAACAATGTACGGCTCCATTCCGCCGTCAATCATTCAGTCAAGGACGGCGCCGCGTTCACGGTCGGACGACTGTGGCCTCGTCCGTCGCCCGTCGTCCCGTCGCCCCGTCAGGGCCCCGTCGGCCCGTCGCGCTCGCCTCCGTTTTGCGTACGCGGGCCGGAGGCGCCGGGCGAGGCGTGTGAATACGCGCGTGCGGCGGTAGTTTCCGGTGGGCCTGGCCGTACGAACAACGGAGGTCAGAAGATGGAGACGGAGACCAGCTGGACCGCGTCCGCCATCGCGGCCGACGTTCGCTCGGGAGCCCGCGAGCCGTGGGACGTGGTGCGCGAAAGTCTCGATCGCATCCGCGACCGGGACCCGGAGGTGCGCGCTTTCGTACGGGTCCGCGACGACGCTGCGCTGGCGGAGGCGGGCCGGCTCGGTGCCCGGAGCGACCTCCACGATCTCCCGCTGGCGGGGGTGCCCGTGGCGGTGAAGGACAACCTGGACGTCGCCGGCGAGCCGACGCTGGTGGGATCCGACGCGGTATCCCGGATCATCGCTGCCAGCGACGCGGACCCGGTGGCCCGGCTCCGTGACGCGGGCGCCATCATCGTGGGCAAGACCACGCTCCCCGAGCTGGGGATCTGGGCCACAACGGACGGGGACTGGGGAGTGACGGAGAACCCGCTCCGCCCCGGTCGCACGCCCGGCGGCTCTTCGGGGGGAAGCGCCGCGGCGGTGGCCGCCGGGATGGTCCCGCTGGCGCTGGGCAACGACGGGCTCGGCTCGGTGCGCATCCCGGCCGGCGCGTGCGGGCTGGTGGGGCTGAAGCTCGGGAACGGCTCCGCCCCGGTGGGACTGGCCGGCGGGGACTGGTTCGGGATGGCGACGAACGGGCCGCTGGCCCGGACGGCGGCCGATGCCGCGCTGGCCGCGTCGATCCTGTGCGGCCGGCCCGGGCTCCGGGATCCCGGCGTCGGGCGGGCGCTCTCGGTCGCGGTCTCGATCCGGACGCCCCTGCCGGGTGGGAGCGTGGCGGCCGCGTGGTCGTCCGCGGCCCGGGAAGCGGGGGAGCACCTGCGGCGCGCGGGCCACCGGGTGTCGGAGGCCGACCCGCCGTACTCCGCGCTCTACGCCCTGCCGGTCTTCGCTCGCTGGTTCGCCGGCGTGGAAGCGGCGAGGGCGGCGCTGGCCACTGGTGGCCTGCTGCGTCCCGAGCGACTCCAGCCCCGCACGCGCCGGCACGCCGCCCTGGGACGCTGGGTCCTCCGGGTCGGTGGACCCCGGGACGGACTCGCCGACCGGTGGCGGCGGCGGCTGTCGGCGTTCTTCCAGGAGCACGACATCATCCTCACCCCGGCACTGGCCCATCCGCCCATCGCAGCGCGGGAGTGGTCGCAGATCGGCTGGCTGCGGAACGTCGCCTCGAACGCGTTCTACGCGCCGTTCGCGGCCATGTGGAACCTGGCGGGCGTCCCGGCCGGCGTGGTGCCGTTCGGCGACGATGGCAGTGGCAGGCCGGCGGCGGTGCAGGTCATCGGCCGCCCGGGCGAGGAGGCCACGGTGCTGGCGGCCATGGCCCTGCTGGAGCGCTAGATGGCCCGCCACCACGGTCGGCACCGCCGGAGCACCGAGCTCCCACCGCTGCGCGAGCGGTTGCGCTCGCTGCGCCAGCTCCCGCCGTTCCTTAAGCTGGTGTGGGAGACCCGTCCGCCCGCAGTGCTCGGGATCCTCGTCCTGCGCGCGCTCCAGGCGTTCGGCCCCGTGGCGCTGCTCTGGGTGGGCAAGCTCATCATCGACACCGTGGTGGCCAGCGTGGGCGAGGCCGCGCCCGACTGGCGTCGCCTGATCGGCCTGGTCCTCCTCGAGCTGGCGCTCGCGCTCCTCATGGACGCCATGCAGCGCGGGTCGGCACTGCTGGAAAGCCTGCTGGGCGACCTGTTCAGCAACCGCATGAGCGTGCGCCTGATGGAGCACGCGGCCACACTGGACCTGGAGCACTTCGAGGACCCCGAGTTCTACGACCACCTGGAGCGGGCGAGGCGGCAGACCGTCGGGCGGCTGGCGCTCATCTCGCTGCTGCTCGGCATGGCCCAGAGCGCCCTGACCCTGGCGTCGCTGATGGCCGCGCTCCTGGCGTTCAGCCCCTGGCTGCTGCTCCTGCTCCTCGTCGCCGTGCTCCCCAGCTTCATCGGCGAGACGCACTACGCCGGGCTCTCCTACTCCCTGCTCTACCAGTGGACACCCGAGCGGCGGCAGCTCGACTACCTCCGCTTCGTCGCCTCCAGCGACGCCACGGCCAAGGAAGTGAAGCTGTTCGGCCTCTCCGACCACTTCATCGGACGCTACGCCGAGCTGGCCGACGACTTCTACCGCGCCAACCGCGCTCTCGCCATCCGGCGCGCGGGCGTCGGCGCCGCCCTCGTCGCCATCAGCACGCTCGTCTACTACGGCGCCTACGGCTACATCATCTGGCAGACGGTGGTCGGCCTGATCACCATCGGCAGCCTCACGTTCCTGGCGTCCAGCTTCCAGCGCAGCCGCGACCTGATCCAGCGGATCCTGCTGAACTCCGCCGACGTGTTCGAGCAGAGCCTCTTCATCCGCGACCTGTTCACGTTCCTGGACATGCAGCCGCGCGTGGCTTCGACCACCGAGCCGCGCCCGGTTCCCGACCCGATCCGCGACGGGATCGTCTTCGACGACGTCGGCTTCCGCTACCCCGACGCCGAGCGCTGGGCCCTCCGCCACGTCTCCTTCACGCTGCACCCGGGCGAGCGCCTGGCGCTGGTGGGAGAGAACGGCGCAGGGAAGACCACGCTGGTCAAGCTCCTGGCCCGGCTCTACGACCCCGGCGAGGGACGCATCCTCCTGGATGGCGTCGACCTGCGCGACTACGACATCGACCAGCTCCGGCGCGCCATCGGCGTCATCTTCCAGGACTTCGTCCGCTACGACATGGTGGCCCGCGAGAACATCGCCGTCGGCAACATCGACGCGCTCACCGATCACGACCGCATCCGCGAAGCCGCACACAAGAGCCTGGCGGAAGAGGTGGTCGAGCGGCTGGAGAAGGGGTACGACCACATGCTCGGGCGCCGCTTCGACGGCGGCGCCAACCTGTCCGGCGGCGAATGGCAGAAAGTGGCGCTCGCCCGGGCGTACATGCGCAACGCCCAGGTCCTGATCCTCGACGAGCCCACCGCCGCGCTCGACGCCCGCGCCGAGTTCCAGGTGTTCCAGCGCTTCACCGAGCTCACCGCCGGCCGCATGGCCGTCCTCATCAGCCACCGCTTCTCCACCGTCCGCATGGCCGACCGCATCCTCGTCCTCGGCGGAGGCACCGTCATAGAGAACGGCACCCACGAAGAGCTCCTCGCCGCCGACGGCGTCTATGCCGAGCTGTTCACGCTCCAGGCCGCCGGCTACCGGTAGGGCGTTCACGGCGAGAACGCGGAGGTGGCGGAGGACGCGAAGGACGTCAACGGCCTTTTTTCACGCGGAGACGCGGAGGACGCGGAGGACTTCAACGGCTATTTTCACGCGGAGACGCGGAGGACGCGGAGGACTTCAACGGCCTTTTTTCACGCGGAGACGCGGAGGACGCGGAGGACTTCAACGGCCTTTTTCACGCGGAGACGCGGAGGACGCGGAGGGCGCCGGGGGGCGGCGCGGACTCCCCGGGGAAGCGAGGGGCACCGGGCAATCCGTTCTGGTTGGGCATGGCGGCGTGCAGGGCTGCGCCGAGCGAACCGGCCGTAGCACGGCCATGGGGCGGCTGGCCTGGAGACACACAGGGGGGGCGAGCGAACCGGGCCGCAACGCCAGCGTCGAGAACGGCTACCCGGCCCCTGAAGCCGCGGCCAGAGCCTGGAATCCCGCGTGAAGGTAGTCAACAATGAAGAGATCGCCCCGGGAGGCCTGCTGACGCCCGGAAACTCAGCGCCCCCCGAACGCCCTTCGCGCTCTCCGCGTCTCCGCGTGAGATGGGTTTCCGCCGTTCTTCGCGTCCTTTCTGCGCTCTCCGCGTCTTCGCGTGAGGTGGGACCCCGCCGTTCTCCGCGTGAGATGGGGCCCTGAAGTTCTCCGCGTGAGGCGGTGTCCTGCGGTTCTCCGCGTGATCACTCCCGGGCCTCCCGGAGCGCCGGCCCCAGGCTCTGCCCACCGACATCCCCGCCCCCGAAATCGAGCGTGCGGATCGGGAACGGGATGACGATGCCGTTCTGGTCGAACGCCCGCTTGATCGCCTGGATGGCATCGCTCCGGGCGGCCAGGTAGTCCGTCTGGCGCGTGAACGGGATCCAGAAGCGGACCTGGAAGTTGATGGAGCTGTCGCCGAACTCCTCGTAGAACAGCTCCACGTCCCGTCCGGGATCGCGAGTCGCCACGTCGCCGATGGCGGCCACCGCCACGCGCTTCGCCTTCTCCAGGTCCTCGCCGTAGTTCACGCCCACCGCCACGTCCACCCGCCTGTGGCTGGTCTGCGAGTAGTTCGTGATGGGGTTCTTGTAGACCGCTGCGTTCGGGATCAGCACTCGCTGCCCCGTGAACGTGCGCAGCGCCGTCGCCCTCAGGTCCACGTGCTCCACGGTCCCCATGAAGTCGTTGGACTCGATGATGTCGCCCTCGGTGAACTGGTTGCGGACGTTCAGGAGGATTCCCGCCAGGAAGTTCTCCGCGATGTTCTGGAACGCGAAGCCGACCGCCAGTCCCACGATACCGGCACCGGCCAGCAGCGACGTGACCGTCTTGTCCAGGTTCAGCACGCCCAGCGCGAGAACCAGCCCGATCCCGATCACGATGGCGAACGCCGTGGACGCCACCAGGCGGTTGACCTCCGGCTGGTCCGCCACCCGACGCGCGATCCGGGCGACGATCCCGCGCACGGTGCGCGCGATCATCCAGAAGATGAAGAGCACCACCAGCGCCGCGATGACATTGGGCAGGCCGGCCACCACCTTCTCTCCCCACCCCGCCACCTTGTCCGCGGCTTCGCCCAGCGCCGTTCCCGTGCTGGACGCCGCCTTGCTGGCCACCGCGGCGAGGGAGTCCGCCTGCTGTGCCGTCATCGCACCTCCATGGGGCGGTTCCGCGGCATGACGCAGCGGAACTTCAATTCCGACAACGAGTTGCGTGCCCGGCTGTCAGCGGCCCAGAAGCCGCCGCAGCGCTGGCTCCAGCCTGGGGTCGCGCCAGGCGTAGCCCGCTTCTTCGAGCTTGCGCGGCACCACCCAGGCCCCGGTCAGCATCTCCCTGCCGAAATCGCCGAGCAGCGACAGGACGGGAGCCGGGATCTGCAGGAAGCGGGGTCTGTTCAGAACCCGTGCCAGCGTGTCGGCGAACTCGCGGTTGGTGACGTGGTCCGGTGCGGCGACGTTCACCGGACCGGTGAGCTCGGTGTGCTCGAGGGCGAACGCCACCAGGGCGGCAATGTCATCGCGCGTGACCCAGGGAAAGGCCTGCCGGCCGGACCCGAGGGTCGCGCCGAAGCCGAGCCGCGTGGCGAGCGACATTCCCTGGAGGAGCAGCGCATCGGGGTCGAGCACGGGGGCGAAGCGGAGGTGGAGCGTGCGGATCCCCGCTTCGCGGGCCGGCTCGGCTGCGGCCTCCCAGTCCCGTACCACGCCGGCCATGAACGTGGTGGCGGGGAGAGCGTTCTCGGTCAGCGGCTCGTGCGCCGGCCGCGTCCCGTAATAGCCGACGGCCGAAGCGTTGATCATGACCGCAGGGCGGCGCGCTTCCGGGAGTCGCGCGAGCGTTTTCGCCAGCAGGCGAGTGCTGTCCACGCGGCTGTGATAGATCCGGCTCTTCTTCGATTCCGTCCACACCCCGAAGATGTTCTCGCCAGCCAGGTTCACCACCGCGTCGTGGCCGGCGAGCCCTTCCGCATCGATCTCGTTCTGCGACGGTCGCCAGTAGACGGCGTCCGCGGGGCGTGCGGCGTCCCGGGCGCGGACCACGCGGGTGATGGCGTGGCCATCGTCGCGCAGCCTCGCCTGGACGGCGGTCCCGATGAGCCCCGAGGAGCCGGTGATCGCTACGCGCATGAGTCAGCCCTCTCCATGGTCAGCCGGCCAACAACCCGCGCAGCCAGTATGCAACGCCCAGGCCGAGATAGTTGCCCACGGCGTATCCGAGCAGGCCCACGACCACGCCCGGGAGCACCAGCGCCTTCCACTCCCGTCCCACCGCCAGCGCCAGCGCCGACGACGGTCCGCCGATGGCGGCCTGGGACGCCACGGACGTGGTCTCCAGGTCCAGCCGGGCGAGGCGGGCCCCGCCGTACGTGAGCAGTCCGTGGATCCCCACCACGGTCGCCGTGAACCAGAACACGTCCGGGCCCACGCGTGCGATCTCGGAGAAGCGGGAGGCGATCCCGATGGTGGCGAGAAAGAGATGGAGTCCCAGCGCGCCCAGGTGCATGTCCCCCTTGATCTGCCGCACCCATGGCGTGTGGCCGAGCACGAGCGCGAACGTGGTCAGCCAGAGCACGGACGGCAGGGAAACCACCTGGCTCATCCGCTCGGCCGCCCACATCAGGGCGAACCCGAGGCCGATCAGCAGCGACACGTCCAGGATCCGGAGCGGCGCCTCGGAGAAGAACGGGTGGTCGGCGTGCGGGTCCTGCACGGCCGCTCCCGCCGCCGCGTCGCCCACGCCCGCGGGCGGCGCCTCGGCCGAAGCCTCCGCCACGGCGCGCTCCACCTCCGGACCCACCGCCGGCGCGTGGCGGTGCTTCGGCGCCGGGAAGTAGCGACGCAGCCAGATCGGGATCATGAGCGTCGCAGCGAACCACAGCGCCGTCATCACGGCGTCCGACGCGGTGGCCGCGGCGAACAGGGCGGGCGGGAAGTCCAGGGACCGGCCCACCGCCACGAAGTTGATGCTGCCACCGGCGTACGTCCCCGTCATGACGCCGGCCAGCTTCCACGCATCGCCGTTGAAGTCGCCGTTGAAGGCGAACCCCGCGACGACCGCTCCCACCATCGTCGCCAGGCACGCGATGGCGAACGCCGCCAGCATGCGCGGGCCCGCCGCCTTCAGGTCGCGGACGTCCACGGCGAAGAGAAGCCAGACGATCGAAAGGGAGGTGACCGGTCCGCTGATGGCATCGTAGACCACCGAGCGGAACGGCACCACGCCCAGGTTCGACAGCACCGCTCCGAACACGATCACCAGCATCGTGGCCCCGACCTGCCTCGCCCACCGGTAGTGCAGGTCCAGCCAGAACGCCATCGCCGTCATGCCGGCGATGATCGCGACCAGCGCCCACGGGTCGGAGATCAACGAGCCGCCTCGCTCACCGGTCCCGCGCCAGCGTGGGGTGGTGCCCCGGGCCATGACGCGCGGACTCCGCCGCCCCCTCGCCGCCCTCCAGCACGGCGTCGTACTCGGCCTGCAGGTGGCCCAGCATCGCCTCCCGCCGGCGGAACAGCCGCTTCGGCTCCCGCGGCGCATGCTTCCCCAGCGCGTACCCCGTCAGCAGCGGCAACGCGATGGTGGTGTCCGTGTAGCAGACGACGGCGTCCGGCAGCATGTCCGGGTCCACTTTCCCCCAGCTCACCGCCTCCGCCGGCGTGGCGCCACTCAGCCCGCCCGTGTCCGGGCGGGCGTCCGTGACCTGGAGGAAGTAGTCGTGCCCCTTCTCCTCGATCCCGAGCACTTCCTGGATCTGCGGCTCCGTCTGGAGCATGAAGTTCTTCGGGCTCCCGCCGCCCAGGATCAGCACCGCGCTCCGGCCGCCGGCCCGCTTCGCGTCCAGCACGATGCTCGCCGTCTCGTTCACGTCGGCGTTCACGTCGAAGGACAGCCGGTTCCCCTGGAGCGCCATCGCCGCCACGTTCATCCCGATGGAGCTGTCCCCCGGCGACGACGTGTAGACCGGGACGTCGTACTCGTGGCACGCGGCCAGCAGCGACTTCCGGCTCTCCCCCGTCTGGTTCAGCTTCCGCTCCCGCTCCGCCACGTACTTCCCGCACAGGTGGTGGAACTCCGCCGTGGACATCGCCCCCTGGAACTCCTCGCCCTGGATGATCTGCCGGAAGAACGCGTCCGTGTCCAGCAGCACCGAGTAGTCGAAGAAGATGTCGTAGATCCGGACCACCTCCTCGTCCCGCAGCGCCACGTCGCTGACGAACGGGTTGCCGTGGTGGAGCGGGAGCCCCAGCCCGTAGTGGGTGTCGTGGTACAGGTTCGCGCCCGTGGAGATGATCCAGTCGATGAAGCCGGCCTCGATGAGCGGGATCAGCGCCGACACCCCAAGCCCGGCGGGCGTCAGCGCGCCGGTGACGGAAACGCCGATGGTGACGTCGTCGTCCAGCATCTTCTCCGTGAACAGCCGGCACGCCTCGCGCAGCCGGCCGGCGTTGTAGGACGCGAAGGTGCCGTCCACCAGCTCGTCCACGGTCATGCCGCCGCGGATGCGCACGGGGTCGATACGGGGTCCGGAAAGGTGCTTGGACTGGTTCATGGGGTGCTTTCGAGCTCTGGTGCTGTGGCCGGGTGATGCGCGGCACCGCGCGGGGATGGCTTCGGGCGGAAGGTCCGGCGGAGGCGGGGCGAAGTCAAGCCATGGCTCACACCGTGAGCCCGGCCGACTCCAGCTCGTCCCTCGCGGTGGCGGAGCGATCCTCAGGCGCCTGACCCCTCGCCCACTCCGCCAGCGCTTCGATCCCTTCCTCGAACGCCACCCGCGCCTCGAAGCCGAGCCGCTCGCGGGCACGACCCGTATCGGCGAAGCAGTGCCGGATGTCGCCCTGCCGGAAGCGCCCGGTCAGCTCGAGCGCGGGCCCGCCAAGGCGAGTCCGGAGCGCCTCCACCATGGTGAGCAGGTCGAGGGAGCGTCCGGTACCGACGTTGTGAGCCATGCCCACGGCGTCATCCCGCTCCAGCGCCAGGAGGTTGGCCCGGACGACGTCGCTCACGTGGATGAAGTCCCGGCTCTGGCGCCCGTCCTCGAAGATGAGCGGCGGGCGGTCGTTCAGGAGCCGGGACGCGAAGATCGCCGCGACGCCCGTGTACGGGTTCCCCAGCGACTGGCGGGGACCGTACACGTTGAAGTAGCGGAGCGCCACCGTGGGAATGCCGTACGCGGCTCCAACCGAAAGGAACAGCTCCTCGTGGTCCCGCTTCGTGACCGCGTACACCGACGTGGGCTGCAGCGGCTTCGATTCCGGCGTGGCCAGCGCCTCCACCACCCGGGCGCACACCGGACAGTGCATCTCGTAATCGCGCGCCTCCAGCTGCGCCGCCCCTCGCAGCGGCGGCGCCACGTCACCGTGCTCCGGACAGCGGTACCGCCCCTCGCCGTAGATCGACATCGAGCTGGCGACGACCGCGCGCCGGATCCGGTCCTTCCTCGCCACCATGCCCTCCAGCAGCACTGCGGCGCCCAGCGCGTTGGCGCGGACGTAGTCGGCGATCCGGTACATGGACTGGCCCACGCCCACGGCCGCGGCCTCGTGGAACACCATATCCACGTCCTCGAGCGCCGCGCTCACGGCCGCCGGATCCGTCACATCCCCGTGGATGAACTCCACGCGACCCGACCGCCACGTGCCCCGTGATGAGGCGAGGCTCCGTGGCGCCCTCACCGTGGACCTGGGGATCGAGCGCGTCGAGCACCCGGACCCGGTCCCCCCGCTCCACGAGGGCGTCCACGACATGAGAGCCGATGAAGCCGGCTCCTCCGGTCACGAGGATGGTGGACACAGATTCCAACTCCGATCAGGTGCAGTGGGCGTCCGCGAGGCTGGGGTCCGGCCCAAGCTTCCGCCGCCCGGACGCGAAGTCAAGGCGAGGCGCGGGGGCCGCGGGGGCGCGCGGGGGCGCGGGGGCGCCTGACGGTACCCGACGGGTGAGTGTACTATCGACGGCGCTATGTGCCGTAGTGCGTTCGGTCGCCCCGTAAGCGGCAGTCGATCGAACAGACGTCGGCACTATCTGCCGTCCAGCGTACGCTCGTTCCCGCCGCCAGGCCTCACCGGGATCCCCCGCCCCCCGCCGCCCGACCCCGCCCGCCGCCAGACGCCCGGCCCACCAGCCGGAACTCGCCAGAGCACGCAACTACCGAACGCGGGCGCGTTTGCGTAGGTTGGATCGAGCGAGCGCCCCGGGAGCGGGCGCGCGCTGGAGCGCCTCTCCCCCTCCGGCGCCTGATTCCACGCGACTGAACATGGTGACGACGCCCTGGCCGACAGACCCGGCGCCGGATGACCGCCGGGAGGTTTCCGTGGTGATCCCGTGCCGGAACGAGGTGGCCACCATCGGACTGTGCGTGCGCCAGGCCTTCGAGGCGCTGGAGCGCGCGGGCTATGCCGGCGAAGTGGTGGTGTGCGACAACGGCTCCACCGACGGGTCGGTGGAGGACGCCGAGCGCGCCGGCGCCATGGTGGTGCGCCAGCCGATCCGCGGCTATGGCGCCGCCTGTCTGCGCGGCCTGGAAGCGGCTTCCGGCGACATGCTCGTCCTCGTGGACGGCGACGGGACCTACGACCTCTCGCTCCTCCCCCGCTTCGTGGAGCCGCTCCGCTCCGGCTACGAGATGGTCCTCGGGACGCGCCGGAACGGGACCATGCAGCCTCGCTCCATGGGCCGGCGCCACCGCCATGTCCTGGAGCCGGTCCAGACCGCCATGTCCCGCTGGTTCTTCAACTTCCGCGTGTCCGACGTGCGCTGCGGGTTCCGCAGCATCCGCCGCGACTCGCTGGTCCGGCTCGACCTCGGCGCCACGGGGATGGAGTTCGCCAGCGAGATGGTGGTGCAGGCCGCGCGCGCGGGGCTCGACGCCGTGGAGGTCCCGGTCACGTTCCACCCACGCACGGACGCCTCGCCCCGCCGCTCCGTGGGCGACGGCTGGCGTGTCGTGCGCCAGCTTCTGCTGCTCAGCCCCTCCCGGCTCTTCCTTGTCCCGGGCTTCCTGCTCCTGCTCCTGGGCTTCGGACTCGAGCTCGCCCTGCTGCCCGGGCCGCTGCGCGTCACCGCCCGCTTCAACCTCAACTACCACTTCATGTTCGTGGGAAGCGCACTCGCCATCCTGGGCATGCAGCTCGTCCTGCTGGGTGTGTACGCCAAGAGCTGGGTCCTCGTGAACCAGCCCGCGCTCGCCGACTCCTGGATCCGATGGCTCCACCTCCGCTACTCCCTCGAGCGCGGCGTCACCCTCGGCGGCATCCTGTTCGGCGCCGGGCTCGTCATCGACGTGTGGATCCTCGCCGCCTGGCTCGCCGCCGGCGCCGGCGACCTGTTCGCCGTCCGCCCCGCCGTTCTGGCACTCACCCTCATGGTCGTGGGCGCCGAGATCGTGTTCGCCTCCTTCTTCCTGAGCCTGGTCCGCGGCTCGACCTTCGGACGGGCCTGATGGACGGCCCTCGCATCAGCATCGTCCTCCCTGTGCGAAACGGTGGCGCACAGTTCCGCCACCTCTCGCGTCACCTCGAGCGGCTCCAGCGGCGCCTCGGAGTGCAGGTCCTGGTCATCGACTCCGGCTCCGACGACGGCACCGCGGAGCGCGCCGAGGGCCTCGGCTTCGATGTCCACCGCATCCCGCCCGCCGATTTCGGCCACGGGCGGACCCGGAACCTCGGCGTCCAGCTCGCTCGCGGCGACGTGGTCTGCTTCATCACGGACGACGTCCTGCCCGTCACGCCCGACTGGCCGCTCCGCTTCGCCGCCGCGCTGGAGGACCGGACGGTGGCCGGCGTCTACGGGCGCCAGGTGCCGCGGGACGCGACGACCATGGAGATGTTCTTCGTCGCCCTGAACTACCCGGACACGCCCATGCGCTACGAGCCACAGCCCGGCGGCCACCATCCACGGCCTGGGCGCGTGGTCTTCTCCAACGCGTTCAGCGCCGTGCGCCGCGACGTGGCGCTGCGCCACCCGATCCCCGAGGACGCCGAGTACAGCGAGGACCAGATCTGGGCCCGACTCGCGCTGGCAAACGGCTACGCCATCGCCTACGACCCCGCGGCCGAAGCGCTCCACGCCCACGTCTACCGCCTGCGCGGCGTGTTCCGCCGCAGCTATTTCGTGGGCCGCGCCCTCCGCTCCGCCGGCATCGACCGCGGCGCCACCTTCGCCGAGTCCGCCCGCTTCCTGGCCATGGAGCTCGGCTACTTCGTCCACCAGGGACACGTCCACCGCCTGCCCCAACTCCTCCCCTACGAGTTCCTCCGCTGGGCCGGCTTCCAGGTGGGAAGGCTCAGCCAGCCGCTGGTGCGCCGCGCGTCGGCGGTGGGATGGTCGGCCAGCGATGGGTGAGGGGGGGGCGGCCATGGACGGGCCTTCACCGCTTCGCTTCGACCTCGGCCGGCTTTCAGTGGAGGTCGAAGGGGCTGGTGAGCTGCGCGACACCGTGGTCACCGAGCTCCTTCCCGTCCGGCGACCAGGCAGGCGCGACGGCAGCGCCCGCATCGTCCTGCGCTTCTCCGTTCCCGCCGGCCCCGCCGGCGATGCCGTCGGGTGCGGACCCGTCACGGTCGACGGTGCCGGGCTGCTGGTGTCACGCCTGGGGCTGCTCTACCACGTCACCGAGAAGGAAGACCACCGCCTCATCACGATCACGTCGGCGAATCCGGGCGGCGCTCCACGCTGGCTGCAGCGCCTGGGAGACTGGGGTTATCTGGACCGGGCGGGCCGGACCGCCAAGAACGTTTTCTACGACGTGCTCGATCCCTGGGGACAGGTCGACCAGCTCCGCGTGGGCCAGAGCTGGCTCCACGCAGCCGTCGTCGAACGCGATGGCGTGGCTTGCGCCCTGGCCGGGTGGGGGGGCGCAGGCAAGACGAGCGCCGCGCTCGACCTCGTCCAGCGAGGCTGGCGCCTGCTCGCCGACGACCTGGCGCCTGTTGATGACGGTGAGACGGCGTGGCGGAACCCAAAGTGGCTGCAGGTCTACGGTTATAACGTGCGCGGTGAGCCCGATCGGCAACGGCAGCTGCTGCGCGGGGCCGGCCTCCTGGATAGGGCGGCGTGGCACGTCCGCCTGGGCGTCCTCGGGCCGCGGGGCGTGCGCAGGCGGCGCTCCGCGGAGGCGTTCCTCGGCCCGGACGCGGTCGCCCGACGCGGGCAGCTGAGACACGTCTTCTTCCTGCGCCGAACGCCGCAGCTGCGGGCGCGAGCCGCGGCGCCGGAGGACGTGGCGAAGTCCGCCGCGGCGTGCCTGCTGGAAGAGCTGAACCCCATCGTCGAGCTGAGCGCGGCCGCCCAATGCGCGGGCGGCGCCCACCTTCTCCCATCACCCGAAGAGCTCGTGGCGAGCAGCACCCGGGTGCTCTGCGCCGCGTTCGCCGACGCTGCCTGCTGGTGGCTGGACGTGCCTCCTGAAACGCCACCGAGGAAGGTCGCCGACGCCATCCAGGAGCGGGTGAACGGATGACGACCAGGCACCTCCGCGAGCGGGCAGCGCGCTCCGTGGTCGCCATGGGCTCGGCGGGCCTGGGGGTCAGCGGGCTCCAGTACGTGCAGCTCGTGGTGCTCGCCCGGATCCTGGAGCCGGGCGATTTCGGCGTCATGGGGATCGCGGCAGTGATCCTCGGCAGCGCGCAGGCGGTGGCCGACCTCGGACTCAGCGCTGCGCTGATCCACAGGCAGCAGGCCAGCCGGAACGAGCTTTCCAGCATGTACTGGGCGATGGCAGCCGGCGGGCTCCTGACCGGCGCCGCGATCTGGCTCGGCGCGGGCATGCTCGGGGGCCTGCTGGACGATCCTCGCCTCGTGGTGGTGCTCCGGGTCCTCGCCGTTACGGTTCCGGTGGCCGCCATGAGCGAGCCGTTTCTGTTCCTCCTTCAGCGGGAACTCAACTTCGGGACCGTCGCCCGGATCGAAGCCAGCGCGGCTGCAGTCGCCGCGGCCACGGCGGTGGGTCTGGGCTTGGCCGGTGTGGGGGTCTACGCTCTGGTCGCCGCCTACGCCGCCCAGCTGGTCGTGCGGGCTACCGCCGGAGTCTTCGCCGGCCGGCGGGTCTGGACCCCGCACCGCCACTTCCGGTATGCAGAAGTGCGTCACGTGATGGCCTTCGGACGCTTCCAGATGGGAGAGCGCCTCCTGAACCAGTGGGCCTCCAACGCCGACTACGTACTCGTCGGGGCGCTGCTCGGCGCCGAGGTCCTGGGGGTCTACCGGATCGCCTACGAGCTGGTCCTCGCCCCCGTCTACCGCGTGGCGCCGGTGATCAGCCGCGTGGCTTTCCCCGTGTTCGCCCGAAGGCAGAACGACGCGGCCGCCCTGAGATCAGGCTTCCTCGAGATGACTCGGGTCCTCGGGTTCGTTCTCTTCCCGGCGCTGGTCGGCGCAGCCATCCTCGCCCCCTGGCTGGTTCCCCTCGTCCTCGGCCCCGGCTGGGACGGCGTCGTGCCGTTGATCCGCGTGCTGGCCGTGGTCGGCGCGGCGAAGTCGCTCGGCAATTCCACTGGCTCGCTCCTCCTCGCCCGCGGACGCGCGGACCTCGGGTTCTACCTGAATCTCGGGGCGGCAGTCGTGTACACCGCGGCCTTCGCCGTTGCGGCCCGCCACAGTGCGCTCGCGGTCGCGACGGCATTCGCCGTGGTGAACCTGCTGTACCTCGCGGTCAGCCGCGCCGTGCTCTTCAGGCTCGTGTCCCTCGATGCCCCCGAGTACGTCCGGGCGCTGCTTCCCTCTCTTTCCGCGGCGGCGATCATGGGAGCGGTGGTGGGGCTGCTGCCGCGTGTCGCTCCCGGCCTGGCGCCCATACCCCACGTGGCCCTTGGAGTCGCCACGGGCGTGACTGCCTACGCGCTCGTTCAGCTGGCGTTCAACAGACCGTTCCTGGCTCACCTGCGCGGAATGGCGGGCCCGCTACTGGCGCGGCCGGAGTGAGCCGACCGCCCATGCGCATCGCGCTCTTCGTAGACGCGTTCCCGCTTCTCTCCGAGAGTTTCGTCGTTACGCAGCTCCGCGGGCTCCTCGAGCGTGGACACGACGTCGATGTCCTGGCGCACCATTCGCCGCACCCCTCCGCCCGCCACCCCGCCATGGACGACGAGGCCATCGCCCGACGCGTCGTCTGGCATGTCGGCAGCCGCCCCCCCGCGTCGCCCGGGGACCGTGGCGTACGCGGCGCCGCCGGCCCGCTGGCCTACCACATCGGTGAGATCATGGCTGCGGGCCGGTGGGCGCGCCGCCGCCCGCCACGCACCTACGACGTCGTGCACGCCCACTTCGGGCCAATGGGCCGCCGGGCTGCGACGTTGCACCGCTTCGGCATCCTCAGCGGGCCACTCGTGACCACGTTTCACGCGAACGACCTCACGGTGTTCCCGCGGCTGTATGGCAGCGGCGTGTATCGGCCGCTGTTCCGGTCAGGGGCGCTCCACCTGGCCGTCAGCGGGCACGGCGCACTCCGGCTCGGACGCCTCGGCGCGCCGCCGGACCGGACGCGTGTTCTGCACCTGGGTGTGGATACGGACGATTTTCGGTTCATGGAGCGCACGGAAGCCCGGCCGCTCCGGCTGGTGAGCGTCTGCCGTCTGGTCCCCAAGAAGGGGATGAACGTCGCCCTCGACGGGCTCGCCCGCGCTACCGAAGCCGGAGTGGACGCTCGGTACGAGATCATTGGTGACGGACCGCTGCTGTCGGAGCTGCGCCTTCAGGCGGGACGGCTGGGGCTGGATGCACGCGTCCGGTTCGCGGGATCTCTAGCGCCCGACGCGGTTCGTCAGCGCGTCATGGCCGCGGACGTCATGCTGCAGCCCAGCCTCACCGCCCCGGACGGCGACGAAGAGGGCATCCCGGTCGCGCTCATGGAAGCCATGGCGACCGGCGCCGTGCCCGTTGCGGCCCGCCATGCCGGGATCCCGGAGCTGGTCGAGGACGGGAGCTCGGGGCTCCTCGTGAACGAAGGCGACGCCCAGGGGGTCGCTGATGCGATCCGGCGCCTGGCCGGCGATCTGTCGCTTCGCGCGGACCTGGGGCGTGGCGCCCGGGCTCGCATTGAGGAGGCGTTCTCGCTCTCGGAGTACCTTGACCGGCTCGTGCAGTTCTATCGCCGGCTCTCGGCCACCGGCTTCGGGGAACCGTGACCCGCCACACCGTCGTTTTCGCCAGCACGGTCTCGACGTTGGAAGGTGGGGCCGAGCGGAGCTTGCTCGAGCTGGCCCGCGCTCTCCCGGACCACGGCTGGACCCCCCTCCTCGCCGCCTGGAGCACCGGCCCCCTGCCCGACGCGTTCCGCGCTGCCGGCTTCGAGGTCCGGACGCTCGCCAGCGGCCGCTGCACTGATGTGGCCCGGCCCCTTGGCGGCGCCACCGCGGCCGTGCCCGGACTCTCCACCCTCACCGCGGCCGCCATGGATGGATGGGTATCCGTACGCCCACTGACACGTGAAGCCAAATGGCTGGCTGGCGTGGCCCGGGCTGCCGGAGCGGCGCTCCTGGTGTCGAACTGCGACCTGTCCACCCCCACCGTGGGGTTCGCCGCCCGTCGCGCCGGCCTGCCGCACGCGGCGTTCATCCGTGATCTCTGGCGGCGCTGGACGCACCCGCGCGTGCTGCGCGCTCTCCGGAGGGCGGAGGCGACGATGGTGCAGAGCCGCTTCATGCGCGATCGCTTCCGGCGCGCTGGACTCGACCCGCACGTGCTGCCGAGCCCCGTTGATCCCTCGGAGTTGGCCAGGGAGATGGACTCGGCGGAGAGGGCCACGCTGCGCGAGGCGCTGGGGATCCGGGGCGAGCTGGCCGTGGCGTGCGTTGGGCGGCTGGACGAGCAGAAGCGGCCGGATATCGCCATTCGCGCGGTAGCGCGTATGGCCGAGGCCGGGACCAATGCGGTCCTGCTCTGCGCTGGCGACGGTCCGCCTGCACTTCGACGCCGCCTCGAAGCGGACGCCAACCGCTGTGCGCCGGGCCGCGTCCGTTTCCTCGGACACCGCACGGACGTGGAGCAGTGGCTCCCCGCCACAGACGCGATGGTCGTCCCGGCCGAGGGCGAGCCGTTCGGTCGCATGATCGTGGAGGGCATGCTCGCGGGGCGGCCCGTGGTCGCTGCGCGGGATGGCGCCGCCCCCGAGATCCTGCGTGACGGCGTTACCGGCGTTCTCGTGCACCCCGGCGACACGGAAGGTTTCGCGGCGGCGCTGTCCGGGCTGTTTGCCGACCCTTCGCGAGCGGCGGTGATGGGGGCTGTCGCTCGCGCGGACGCCGTCGCCCGCTTCGCCCCACAAGCAGTGGCGCGGCGGGCGGCCGCGCTGTTCCGCTCTTCGGTGGAGGGCACTACGTGACCGCCCTTCGACGACTGACCATCGGACTGGACGTGTCCGAGCTTCGGCATGGCCTCACGAACGGCACCGCCGTGTACGAGTTCAAGCTGGCACAGGCACTGCTCCGGCTGGACGAAGCCCTCAATGTGCGCCTCCACTTCACTGCGCGCGCCGAGCAGGGCGCCGAGGCTGCCCTCTCGGCGCTTGAAGGCGCGGGCGTCCGGATCTTCCGCGGCCCCGCTCCTTGGCGTTGGTCCCCCGACGGCGCTTGGTGGCTGGCCGGGGGGCCGCCGCTCGGGCGGTTCTTGCACGACCTCAATGTCCTGCACGCGGGGATCTTCCACCTCCCGCGCCACCCACGAGTCCCGTGCGTTGTCACAGTGCACGACCTCGCCACCCTGACGCTCCCCCGCGATCAGTTCTGGCTCAACACGGTGGTCCACGCGAGACGAATCCGCTGGATACGGCGCCGACGCGCCCACGTCATCGCATCCTCCGCCCATACCCGCGACCAGCTGGTCGAGCTGGCGGGCATCGACCCGGAGCGGATTCACGTCGTCCGCCTGGCAAGAGGGCGGGAGCCGCGGTCAACCGACGGCAAGGTCGCCTTGGACACCGTCCGCCGGCGGTACGGACTGGGCGATCGGCGCTACGTCCTGAGCGTCGGAACGCTGGAGGCGCGAAAGAACCACGTTCGCCTGATCCGGGCATTCGCCGGGCTCCCGGGCGATCTCGGTGACGTGCTCCTCGTTCTCGTCGGCGCGATGAGCCAGACCGGCAGGGAAGCCGAGGCTCTCGCCCGCGCCCCGGCGCTCCGCGATCGCGTCCGCCTCTTCGGCACTGTCGACGACGACGAGCTCGGGGCCCTTTATGCGGGTGCCGCCGCTTTCGCGCTCCCTTCCCTGCACGAAGGCTTCGGCCTTCCGGTGCTCGAGGCCATGGCAGCCGGTACGCCCGTGCTGGCGGCCGACGCAGCCGCCCTCCCTGAAGTCACCGGCGACGCCGCCCTTCTCGTGGATCCCTTTTCGGTCGACGACATCCGACGCGGGCTCGAGCGGCTCCTGCGCGAAGAAGGGCTGCGGGCGGTACTCGTCGAGCGCGGCCGCCGCCGCGAGCGCCAGTTCACCTGGGAGCGCACCGCCAGAGAAACGCTGGACGTTTACCGGGAGGCTATCCGGTGAAAA
>CAVUKA010000006.1:0-316485 GCA_963741945.1 uncultured Gemmatimonadales bacterium
TCGTAGGGGTCGGCGACGCGCAACCACAGCTGCCATCCCTCGTGTTCTTGCAGCAGTCGGGCAAGGTCGTCGAACGCCACGAGCCGTCCGTCGATCACCACACCGCCGTCACCGATATAGCCGCGTGCGGTGCCGTGGCTGAATCCGATGGGCTCTCCCTCACCGGCCAAGTAGCGAATGGAGAGACCCCGCCGGATTGTTGCGCGTAATGCGGCGAGGGCGAGATACGCCGCCGTTCCCGAGTGCGCCGCGAACTCGTAGCCGGCCCCGTCCTTCGTGCTTTCACGAGCTCGGAGGAAGTAGCCGCCCTCGTGCGCGAGGCAGTCGATCCGGAACCGACGTTCCCGGCCGCAGCAATCGTGGAACGCCTCGTCCAACGGGAACTTGAGGTCGTCCCGTCCGTTGGGTCCAGCCATTGATCACCACCCTCTTCCGGTCCTATGCGAAGCAGGCAGATCGTGAGGGCCGGCACGCCCGGAGATCTGCCCCCCCTCGCCTCACCCGCCGAGCCGGTTTGATGGTCCGCCTGGGCGCCTGAAGTGCCACGGATCGCTCCCACGGCGGCAGCTCAGTTGCCGACGAACGCGGAGAGCGCGCATAACGCTCCAGAGGTAAGCTGCGAAAAGCGCGACGCGAAACGAAACGAGCGCGAGCGGATCACGGTCCACCAGGACTCAGTCGAGCAACGGGCGCTTTTCGACAGCTTCACCGGGTCCGTTAGGCAACGGGCCGGAATGCCAGCGGTTACGGAGCCGTGTGAATCCCGCGACCTATATCGACGCGCTAGTAAGGCCGTCGCAGTGCCGATAGGACCCATGCCATAGCCAGTCTGGCCTGCCGCCAATAAGACAATAAATTAGCCGCTCCGCGAGTGCGTGGACTCGAAACAGGTCCGCGTGGAAGACCCGAATTGCACTCTCCTCGCCGCGGTGAATTAGGGCACTACGCCGAGCGTAGGCCGCGGTGAGCGCGGCCTCAAGGTCCACATTTTCTGGAAAGAGGTTGTGCCATTCGATCTCTTCGCGCTCAATGAGCTCCACGACCCGCCGGACGAAGGGCCGAAGCCGCAACTCAGAGAGCTTATTCTTTATGTCGCGGCGAGTGTTCTTGTGGTCAGGCCCCGGTAAGAACGCTTTGATATCACGTTCGAGTATCTTGCGTAGCCCGCGGAACGTGGAATCGTTCAGAGTGTGGACGCGCTGCTCGTGTCGGGTTACTCCGTCAACGACCGATTCTAGGGCGGTCCACGCGCTCGTCACGGCCGGTGCGATGGTGGTGGTGTCAAACGTGGCGAGGAGGAAGCTAATCGCGTTATAGATGGATTCACGATACGGGAGTGCAATGAACCTGGAGTACAGCTGATCCAAAGAGGTCGCATCGATCCGGGCAACGTTGATGATTGGGTCGTGAGTGCGTGGCCGAAACGTGCTCATGGCGCGTTTGTGAAAGACGGAAGTCTGCAGATATCCGTCGTTTTCGCCGCTGTCGCGCAACGATCCGACTGAAATACGCGACCAACGAACTGGTCGTCGACCCAAGAAGCTTAGGAGTTGAAACATCCCCCGCAAATCTGACAGGAGCGAATCAAAGAGTACACGCGGCTTGGTCGATTTTGACACATCGGGAAGTTCTATGCGGATCTGCGCCTCCGGCACCTCCACAGAACTTGGCACTCCCTGCACTGAGGCAACTTCCCAATGATGCCATCGGCTGAGTTCCGCCTGACCCAGTGACGTGGTCCATACGAACGGGGCGCGCCGGCCATCAGCGCGGACCTCACCGGTCCCCTCGCGGAGCAGGGCGCGCACCTCGGCAACGGCCAGGTCGGTGGGGCTGAGGGCTAGGAGAACCGTTTGGGTGGTAGGGGCAGCGGGCAAGTCCGTTGCGTCAAGTTCGAGCTCACTGCAGAAGCCTTCGACGCGCCCTGGCATGTAGTGCGTGCGATGGAGGTGTGGGATGTGCAAATGCTCTTGACGCACGGTGTGCCCGATGAACTCGAATCCTGCGTCAGTCTCGGCTGCCAGGACCTTCGCGAGCACAGTCCAGTGCTCTCGTGCGATATGGAGGTCCACATCCCAGTCTTTGTCGTGGGCGTACTTCGGGCGAGCGAGTGCAATGCTAGCGACTGGGACTTCAGCGACAGCGCTGCACAGGATGCCCCAACCGAGGATGTCCTCGACAATTGTGATGTCAGTCGCAGTTGAGGAGTTCATACCGATTCATTGTACGTTGCCTAACGCCTCGGAGCTAAGCTGCGGCCCCTCCGCGCGCCGTTCGTCTGCTTCTTCTGTACAGCTCCGCGCGCACCCACGCCAGCCTCACCTGCCGTCAGCTTCAGCTCTTCGTTATGCACGACTTCCCAAACCTATCGATGGGTTTTAGCTTGCTGCATGGTCAAGATCCACGACGACGGCCGCTTCAAGGTCTACGTATACTCTCCCCCGCGAGAGCACGAGCCGCCGCACGTCCACGTGGAATCCGTGAACGGAGGAGAAGTTCTCGTTCGCTTGGGGTACGACGAGACTCGCCCCTCCCTCTGGCAGAACCACCACATGAGTGCCCCGGACGCGCGGGAGGCCCTCAGGATCGTCAGGCAGCACCAGCAGCACTTCCTCGCAGAATGGAGCAGGCTTCATGGGTAAGTCCACCGGTATCACTGATGCCGAGTTCAACCGACAGAACGAGGAGGCTATTCGAGCGGCTCGCGAAGCCGATCAGGTAGAGCCTCGAGCTGCGTCTGCGACGTACGATCAGAGCGAGGCCCTCATCCTCGTGCACCTCCGGAACGGCTTCGCTTTCGGCTTTCCTCCGGAGCGCGTTCCTGGACTCCGGGACGCGACGAAGGAGCAGCTTGCGAACGTGCGGATTTCTCCGAGTGGAGACGGCCTCCATTGGGATGAAATCGATGTGGAAGCGTCACTCACCGGCCTCGTGACCGATGCCCTGAACCTGCGGGGCTGGGCTCCTCGGATTATGGGCCAGGTTCGAAGTGAAGCGAAGGCGAGGGCCGCCCGAAAGAACGGCCTCAAAGGCGGCCGCCCCCGCAGCTCCAGCAAGCGCTCCGCCAAATCCAGGCGCGCATCCGGGGAATAGGTTCCTCCAGAGGCTCCGCTGTCCGTGCCCAGGTCTGCATAACGCACTGAGATAAGCTGCGGGCGCCGCAGGCGACCGTCAGCTTCAGCGCTCCGTTATGCGCTGGGCGATGATCACGTGCACATGCGGTGGTCAGAGATCCTCGTAGGGGTCGGCGACGCGCAACCACAGCTGCCATCCCTCGTGTTCTTGCAGCAGTCGGGCAAGGTCGTCGAACGCCACGAGCCGTCCGTCGATCACCACACCGCCGTCACCGATATAGCCGCGTGCGGTGCCGTGGCTGAATCCGATGGGCTCTCCCTCACCGGCCAAGTAGCGAATGGAGAGACCCCGCCGGATTGTTGCGCGTAATGCGGCGAGGGCGAGATACGCCGCCGTTCCCGAGTGCGCCGCGAACTCGTAGCCGGCCCCGTCCTTCGTGCTTTCACGAGCTCGGAGGAAGTAGCCGCCCTCGTGCGCGAGGCAGTCGATCCGGAACCGACGTTCCCGGCCGCAGCAATCGTGGAACGCCTCGTCCAACGGGAACTTGAGGTCGTCCCGTCCGTTGGGTCCAGCCATTGATCACCACCCTCTTCCGGTCCTATGCGAAGCAGGCAGATCGTGAGGGCCGGCACGCCCGGAGATCTGCCCCCCCTCGCCTCACCCGCCGAGCCGGTTGATGGTCCGCCTGGGCGCCTGAAGTGCCACGGATCGCTCCCACGGCGGCAGCTCAGTTGCCGACGAACTCAGAAGCATGCGTATAACGCCTTCTATACTGCGCCCAGGATTGGGCCAACGAGTTCCACGCCGCAAGCTTGCTCTCCGCTCGCTGTGTCGCTGGTGTGTCGTTTCTCGCAGCCTAACGACCCTCACGGACTGGGCTCGATGCAGCGAACCGGGCAGCCTAAAGCCTGGCGCGGCGACGGGTCCTTGCGGCTCCTGGCGCAGCCTAACCCATCCGGTCCAGCGGGCTGGTCACGCCGCCCGCGCCGCGGTTGAGGACGTGGGTATAGATCATCGTCGTCTTGACGTCCTTGTGGCCGAGGAGTTCCTGGATGGTGCGGATGTCGTAGCGGTCCTCGAGGAGGTGCGTGGCGAAGGAGTGCCGCAGGGTGTGGCAGATCACTCGCTTCGCGATGCCGGCGCGACGGCCGGCGGCCGAGACGTCGCGCTGGACGGCCCTTTCGTGCAGGTGGTGACGGCGTCGCTGGCCCGTTCCGCGGTCCACGTGCTGTCGCGTTGCGGGGAACAGGTACTGCCAGGCGGTATCCCGTCCGGCGTTCGGCATCTTCCGGGCGAGGGCGTCTGGGAGGGCCACCCAGCCGTCGCCAGCGCGTAGGTCGGCTTCGTGGCGCCTGCGAACCTCCTTCACCTGGCGCCGCAGCTCGGGGTCGATGGCGCGGGGGAGCATGGTGATCCGGTCGTGTCCGCCCTTGCCGCTGCGGACCACGATCTCGCCCCGCTCCAAGGAAATGTCCTTGAGACGGATGTCGAGGGCTTCCATGAGTCGGAGGCCGGAGCCATAGAGGAGCTTCGCCACGAGGCGCGTGGTGGCTCGCATTTCGGCGAAGACAGCGGCGACCTCGTCGCGTGAGAGCACGGTGGGCAGGCGGCGACGACGTCCGGGGCGCGCGATTCCTTCGGGCGCGTCCATCGCCATCCCCGTGAGATAGGTGGCCACGGCGTCGTCGTCGAGCTCCCGCGGGTGGCGCTTGCCATGGAACAGCACGTACCGGCGGACCCATGCTGTGTAGGCTTCCGCGGTGCGTTCGCTGAACTGCCTCGCCCGGCAGGCGATGCGGACTTCATCGAGCAGCCTGGGCTTGCGCGACGTCTCCTGACCGCCTGGTTCGCGGCGAGGGTCGACGGCGGGCGTCGGTGGTTCATCTCGCGGATGCATGGCCCCTCCCCGTCCCCGATTTCGACGAGCCGGGTGTTCCGGCCCAGCATGCAGAGTGGGCCTCGGCGCGGGGCAGGTCTATGGCCGGACGGGCTCAGCGCGCTGAAGCTCTGGAGGACGCGGTCGGGGTAGCGGGCGCCGTCGAAGGAGAGCTGGCGCCCGATGCGGCCGTCGTCGGTCAGGTCGTCGACGTTGCGGGTGATGGCGTCCCGGGCCTTCGCCTCGTCCAGCTTCGGGAAGTCCTTGGTGAAGCTGTCGATGACCCGATCCAGGTTCTGCTTCGTCATGTGCTGGACGGCGCCGTCTACGCGCATGAGCCGGCTCCGGCGCTGTGCTGTTCAGATGGCGCCACCGGCAGGGGGGCCGGCGGGTGCATGGGAGGCGCGCGTGCGTCCCGCGTGCGATCGGCCGGCGAGCGGCGGGGAGCCGCGGGGGGTTCAGGGGCCGGCCGGATCGGACGGTTGCATGTTGGGATGGGACGGCGGCCGGGTCAAGGGCGCGGATGCCGGCAATCCCGCTACGGGAGCGCTGACCGGGCTCAGCGGCAGGAACAATTTCGGTTGTCGGGCTGCCCTCACTGACGCACGTATCGCAAGTGCGTGGCGTCTGGACCATCGACAGTCTCGGCAATGCGAAACTGCGGCCGTGGCTCGTTGAGGTTTTCAAAGAGTCGCCGTCCGCCGCCAAAGAACACGGGAGCCAGGGCAATTTCCAGCTCGTCAACCGCACCGAGGTTCAGGTACTGCTGAATCACGTCCGCTCCTCCTGAGATCCGGACATCGAGCTTCCCTGCCGCCTCCCTTGCCAGCGTCAGCGCCTGCTCCGGCCCTTCATTGACGAAGTAGAACGTGGTTCCGCCAGGACGCACCCAGGGGTCCCGCTTCTCGTGGGTGAGAACGTAAACGGGCGTGTGAAACGGAGCTTCCTCCGGCCAGCTGACCTCGCCCTGGTCGAACATGCGCTTGCCCATGACGTTCGCACCGGTGCGCTCGAAGGTGTGGCGAACCATGTCGTTGACCGGGCCGGTCTCTCCCCCCGGGCCGAACTCGAGCTTCTCGCGCATGTACCGTTGCTTGAGCAGCCAGGCCATGAGCGCACCCCATTTTTCGCCCCAGTTCCTGTACCCGGGATCCGCCATGGTCATTCCTTCCGGTGCCATGTAGCCATCGAGGCTGAGCGCGATGTTGACGAATACTTTGCTCATGATTTTCGGCTGGGTTCGGATAGCGGCCTGACGCACTGGGATTCACCTGCGGCGCGCGAACCGGGGTGACAGGTGCAACGCCTCGTTACCCAGCGCGGTTGCACTCCGTCCAGGCCCGCACATTACATGGGTTTCAAGTTCTTGTTGAGCCTGTCTACAATTTTCTCGAAATCCCGTTGTCGGGCGTCTTCGGTCTTGAATGAAAAGTACCTCCTGGTGTATGTGAGTCGAACAGACGGTGTCATGTTATTGAAGTTCTCGTATGCCGGTGTCATGCCGGCCAACTTTTCTGCCAACGCTTCGACCTGACCCTCGGCAATCGGCTCACGTTTCGGAGCGTCCCACATGCCGTTTCGTTTTGCCGCTTCCACTGCTCGTTCGCCTGAATCGGTCATCAACCCGTTTTCCCGCAGCGTTTCCACCTTCTTCTTGTTTCTCTCGGACCAGGGGCTCCTGGGGCGGCGCTGGGCGAAGTACTTGGCATATCTCGTGTCATCGATGCTTCTCATCTGTCCATCTATCCACCCGAAACAAAGAGCTTCTTCCAGGGCGTCATTTGCCGACAGTGTGGCTATCGCTCTTGTCTTGCCGAATACCAGCCACACTCCGTCGGTTGTCTCCGCGTTTTCGCGCAGCCACGTGCGAAAGTCGTCGCGCGAAGCGAACAGCACGCTGTGTAAGCTGTTTTCTGTAGAAGTGGGTTGAAGGGGGTCGGTCGAGGCGGTTGCAGAGACGGGCCCCGACCCCTTCGGTTGAGTGAAATCGCAAAAAATCACTTGACTGAGGAGGGAATCGTGACCCGTCAGGACCAATCTCAGGATGTGACGGAGTGGATGCAAGCGGTGCTGGAGTCGGACCGGGATCTGCTGGCGGAGATTCTCCGGGCGGGTGTCCAGGCGCTGATGGAGTCGGAGCGGGACGTGTACGTGGGCGCGGCGCCGTTCGAGCGGGGTGAGGCGCGGAGAGCGCAGCGGAATGGCTATAAGCCGCGGACGCAGCGGACGCGGGTGGGGGTGCTGGAGCTTCGGGTGCCGCAGACGCGGGATGGGGGCTTCTACCCGTCGGTGCTGGAGCGGTACCAGCGGAGCGAGGGCGCGCTGATCAGCGCGCTGGCGCAGTGCTACGTGCAGGGCGTGTCGACGCGGAAGGTGGCTGCGATCTGCGAGGAGCTGTTCGGAGAGGGTCTGAGCCACGAGACGGTGAGCCGGTACGCGCAGGAGCTGGATGCGGAGCTCGAGCCGTGGCGGACGCGAGAGCTGGCGGAGGCCTTCCCGTACCTGGTCCTGGATGCGCGCTATGAGAAGGTGCGGGTGGACCACCGGATCGTGGACGTCGCGGTGCTGGTGGCGATCGGGGTGAGCGAGACCGGACATCGGCACGTGCTGGGCGTGGACGTGGCCATGGGCGAGACCACCGCGACCTGGTCGGACTTCCTGGCCGGGTTGCAGGAGCGGGGCTTGAGGGGGGTGGAGCTCGTGGTGGCGGATGCCCATCCGGGCCTGGCCGAGGCTCGGCGGCGTCATCTGCCGGGCGTGCCGTGGCAGCGGTGCCAGCGGCACTTCCTGATGAACGCGCTGGAGAAGGCTCCGAAGGCGCTCGAGGACGAGCTCCACACGCGGTTGCGCCGGGTCTGGGACGACAGCGAGGATCACGAGGCGGCCCGGGCGGCGCTGGGGGATCTCGCGGCCGAGCTGGCTCCGGAGCATCCGGACCTGGCCGAGTGGCTCGAGGTCATGGGGGAGGAGACCTTGAGCTGCTTCCACTTCCCGGAGAAGCACCGCCGGCGCATCCGGACCACGAACGGGAACGAGCGGGTGAACCAGGAGCTGCTGCGCCGGACCCGGGTCGTGCGGATCTTCCCGAACCTCGAGAGCCTGCGGCGGCTCGTGACCGCGCTCTTGAAGGAGTGGCACGAGGACTGGGTGACCGGGCGGCGCTACCTGCGAATGGAACCGTTGGCGGAACAGAGGAAGGAGAGGTCGGCGGAGGCTCTCGAGTCGGCCGCCTGAGCTGTGCGGCGGATGCAGGATATCGGTGGAAGTCAACGTGGCCTCCCGCGCCTTCGGCGCTCCGGCCCTCGACCCCACCAGGGCGAGAATGAGGGATCACACAACCGAAGGGCTCAGGCCACTTCTACAGAAAAAAGTTGACAGCACTGAACAGCAATTCAGGAACGTTTGCTCTCATGACAAGGAATCCTCGATGTCGAACGTACGGATGAGGCAGGATGATACCGCCCCTTCATGGCTGTCCGCAGGACGGTTCCGCGGCCGAACTTCCGCCCGCCTGGCTCAACGGCTCGAGGCTCTGGCGTAGAACTCCGAGCTGGAGAGCTCCTCGGCATGTTGGTCGTGTCGTGTGGAGTCCGCAACGCCGTTCGCGCCGGATAATGCGTTCCATGCTGCGCCCACGGTTCAGCCACGCGCCCGGGGTCGGGACGCGGGAACGGGCGGCCGGCGGTCGGTTGAACGACGCACGGCAGATCGTGCCGAACGTCGTACAGTCGCCACGCGGGCGGGGGCGTGGCGCGTGCGCGCGGGTCACGGGGTTGAAACGTGCTGGGCGGCTAGAAATAGTCCTCGATCCCGTAGCCGAACTGTCTGCCCGCCGCACACTTGTCGACGAGGTTGCTCAGCCGCTTTTCGAACTCGTACGGGCGGGCCCGGGCGTGGTCGACGTAGGCCGCCCGGATCCGCTGGTAGGAAGGGGAAGTGCCCTCGAAGAACGTCCACGCTCCATGGCGCGCTTCGAGGGCGGCGCGGATGTCGTCCGGGATCTCGAAGTCCTCCGGCCGCGCGTGGTCCAGGTCGCCCTCGACGGACGGATGGAGCTTCCCTTCCCTGGCGAGGCGGGCCAGTCGCTCCTTGTTGGTCTGGGAGTAGGCGCTCCCTGCTCTGCGGGGAGTGAAACGCTGGGCATGCCGCTCGGCATCGAGGCTCTTTCGCGTGCTGTCGATCCACCCGAAACAGAGCGCCTCCTCCACCGCATCGTTGTAGGCGACGCCGGGCCGCCTCGTGTTCTTCCGCCAGGAGACGAGCCAGATCTCCGTCCTGTCCTCGTGATGGGCCGCCAGCCAGTCGCGCCACTGCTCGCGGGTGGGGACGTAGAGCGTTTCGGTGACATCCATGGTTGGACTCGGCTGGCGGTCGGAGAGGAGCGCTGATGCCACAGCAGGAAGAGGACCATGGGCTGCAGGAGGATGACCACGAACTCCAGAAAGGTCCAGGCGCGGTGCTGTGTGTAGCCGAACATGGTCCACCAGGTCTGGATGTGGACCAGCAGGAGGAACCCGGCCCGCCAGCGCCGGGCCGAACGCGGGGAACTCGCTCCGCCCCTCCACCCACCGTCCGAATCCCGTGAGGAGGTGGGTGATCCCCGGCCCCAGCAGGATGGCGGCGCTGGCAAGCGCGTCCTGCAGCCCGACCCGTCCGGTCAGGCAGGGGGGGGCGAGCTTCTCCCGGAGGCGCCCCCGCTGGTCGGCGCCCCCGGTGTGGCCGGGCTCCTTCCGAAGGCGGCCCGCTGGTCGGCGCCCCCGGTGGGGCCGCCCGCTTTACCGCGCCTCGATGGCCGCGGCCACCCTGCGCCGGAATTCGAGGATCGCGGCGGGGTCGGTGGCGAACTCCGAGATGCCGGTGACGGTGGGGACGCGGAGGAGCGGGTGGTCCGGGTGCGTGGCCTCGAGCAGGTAGAGGTACTCGGCATCCTCGACGCCGTCGCGGAAGCTCTCGTAGCGCAGCGAGCTGTATATGCCGCCACCGGCGCCGGGATAGACGAGGGTGCCATCGAGGGAGTGCCTGTCCACGTTCCAGCGCACGCGGAGCTCGTCGCTGGCGATCGGGTGGTAGGCGCCGATCACCGCCTTTGTTGAACAGCTGCCAGTACTCGAAGCCCTGCACCCTGAACGCATAGCTCATGGGGCCGATGATGCGGGCGTCCACGAGCGGGTACTCGAGGAAGAGGTTGGGGTGCGCGTCCGGCCAGATGTTGACGTTCCACCACAGGTCGTCGAGGGCGCGGGGGTGCTGCCGCCGGTAGCCGGCCACGCGGGTGGCGTCGAACCAGCCGAGGGTGATGTCGAGGGCATCGAAGGAGCCCAGCAGGTCGGGGATGATGGTGCGGTTGTCCTGATTCGTGTTCTGGAGGAAGGCGACGTCGGGCACGATCCCGTGCACGAACGCGTAGACTTTCCGGGCCTGGCCCACGGCATCGCCCCACGGCTCGTCCACGCCGTAGACGTAGGCCATGTCGGTGAGCCCGCGCGCGCGGAGGTAGGGGGCGTAGTCCTCGAGGTAGGCGCGCAGCCGTCGCTCGCGGGCCTCGGCGCGGTCGGGGAGCGCGTAGATGTTGGAGGTGAGCGCGATCCAGAAGTTGTTGGCGCCGTGGTCGAGCATGTAGTCGATGAGCCGCCCCGTGCGCTCCGCGTTGAAGACGTGGCCGTCGTGGGTGGGGAAGCCGTAGTCGGTGTTGCCGTCTCCGCGCCAGTTCCAGCTCCTCAGGCCGTTGGCCAGGTAGGGCGTCGGGGGCAGCCGGTTGCGGAAGCCGAGATCGGCGAGGGCCAGCATGCGCGCCATGCGCTCGTCGTCGCCGAAGCGGACTCCCCGGCCACATGTCGCGCAGGACGCTCCACCCCGCGAGCGCCGCCGTCCTGAAGCGGCCGGTCTTCGGGACCTCGAAGTCCCAGACGTGGACCCGCAGCGTCACGCGCCGCTCCAGGCTCGCCCCCGCGGAGCCCGTGGAGCCCGTGGAACCCGTGGAATACCCGTGGAGCCCGTGGAGCCCGTGGAGCCCGTGGAGCCCGTGGAGCCCGTGGAGCCCGTGGAGCCCGTGGAGCCCGGGGCGCGGATGAGGAGGCTGCCGACGTAGTCGCCAGGGTGCGTCCCCGGTGGCGCGTACACGGTGACGAGGTAGGGCTGGAGCACGCCCGCGGTGAGGTCCAGAAGCTGGTTCGGCAGCAGCGGGTCCGGATGCCAGCCGACGCGGTCGCCCTTCACCTTTGGGGCGAGCAGGTTCACGTAGCCGACGACGCTGATGGTCACGTCGTCGGCCGGGACGGCGCCGTCGCCCCCCACCCGGCGCAGTTCTGTGACCGAGACCTCGAGCCGCGCGACGTCGGCGCGGGGGAAGAGCACGAGCTGGGTGGCCTCGTACTCGTTGCGCGCCAGCTCGACGCGCGCTTCGCCGCCCATGACGCCGTGGAAGTCGGTCGGGTCCTCGAAGAACACCTTGTTCATCGGGCTCGTGATGCCGACATCCACCGGCAGCTCGCCGTCGCCGCGCCCACCCGCGCACGCGTCGAGGGGCCGGCATGGGAGCCCCTCGGCCGGGGCGCGGTCGCTGTCCGGGGCGCCCGCCGGGTCGCTCGCCGGGTCGCTCGCCGGGGCGCTCCCGGGGGGTCTCCCAGGGGCACTCCGGGTCCAGCCCGCGACGAGGCCGACCGCAATGAGGGCGATGGTGACGGGGGCGAAGGCGTGCGACGTGGGCCGGTGCGTGGTCATGGGCGCAGACTCCCGAGCGGGCTCGAACGATTCACGGCAGATAGTGCCGGCCATCGTTCACTGGCCGGACCCTCGGCGGTCGATTGAACGCCGGACGGCAGATAGTGCCGGTCATTGTACAGTGGCCCTTCACTGCCAGACGAAGATGGTCGATGGCGCGGCGCCTGCGCGGCCGCGGGCCACGTCGTCCGGCTCCCGCCAGAAGGTGCGTGTCCATACGCCGCTGAGGCGCACCTCCCAGCGGGCGTGCGGGTCCGGGCTCACGGGGAGTGCGAAGTCCAGGCGCCAGAGCCGCTGGGACCGGGGCGGAACGGCCGCGAGGAGCGAAACGCCCAGCCCGATCCGGGTGGGGCTGTCCACGCCGAAGGGCGCGTCGCCGGCCCACACCTGGCCGGCATCGGCGAACGTGGCGAGTCCGAGGGCGGCGCGGCGCCCGAGGGTGGCGAAGGCCCAGCGTTCCTCGACGCGCACCACGCCGCGCATCGCACCCGCAGCCCGGGAGTCGGCGTAGCCCCGCACGCCGCCCTGCGCGTCGCCGAGCCTGAGCTGGAAAGGGATCCGCTGCTGCCGGCCGCCGCCGAACTCGAGGCTGCCGATGACCGTGTGCACGTCGGCGGGCTTCACGTACCAGGCGAGCCGTCCGCTGCCGAGCATGGAGTCCCAGCGGTTCGTGCGCCGATCCTCCCGCGCCTCGCCTTCCACCCGCAGCGCGGCGAACGACGTGGCCGACCCGACCCCGGCGTAGAGGTCGATGGAGGCGAAGAGGTTGTCGCCGGTGGATCCGAAACGGGGCATGCCCCACCCCACGAGGGTCCCGATCTGGACGCCGGTGGCCACGTCCTGCACCGCCGCGAGGGCGTCGAATCCGCGCACCGGCACGAACGACAGCGCGCGCACGCCCACGACGGCGTTCAGCCGCAGGTTGCGGTAGGCGGCGATGGGGCCGCCCAGCGCCGTGCTCGTGTCCGCCACGAGTCCCGAGTCGGAGATGACCACCGGGCGCGCCGCGGGCGTCACGTCCTCCCCGGTGAGCAGGGCGCCGAGGAAAGCGCTCCGGCGGCTGGGGCCGACGCGACGCACCGCTCCCACGTCCCACAGCCGGCGGCGGACGGCAAGGGAGAGCGGGTCGCCCTCCGGCCGATCGAAGGACACGTAGCGGCTGACGGCGCCGTACCCGACGTGCCAGGCGGTGCGCTGCAGGGCTGTGAAGAACGGGTGTCCGAGGGCGAGGCTGAACGTGCTGCCCAGAGGCGCGCGCTCCACCGTCAGCGCGGCCGTGTAGGGTCGGCCGAGCACCTGGCGTGCGCGGGCGTGCACGCCCGCGCCGGTGCGGTAGGCGAACCCGCGCTCCACGTTCGCGGCCAGGTACAGGCCCTGCCCGCCGATGTTGCCGTTGCCGAAACGGAACGCCGAGGGGCTCGCGCCGTGGAGCCGCATGCCGAGCACGGTGGGGATCTCATCGGTGGTCTCGACTTCGATGCGCACCCCTCCCGCGCCGTCCGGGATGGCGCGCACGGTGGCCTCCGCCAGGAACGGCTGCAGGCGCAGGATACGCTCCGACTCCGCGCGGCGCCGCTCCGTGCACGGCTGGCCTGCCTCCAGGAGCAGGAAGCTGGCGACGGTGTTCGCCGTCGTGGTGGTGTGCAGCACCCCCACGCTGCGCGCGAGGGCGCGCCCGCCGCGGGGGACGACGAGGAACGACGGATCATGGGGCGTGAACTCGATGGCCGAGACGATCCTGCCATCACACGATGCCACCGCCCGGGCGGCGACCTGCGCGGACAGAGCTCCGCAGGTGACGGCAAGGGCGAGTGGAGCGAGCAGCCATGCCCCGCGGGTCATCGGGGCCCGTCGCGATATGGCCCGATCAGGTGCTCCTCACGTTGATGACTCTCCGCAGTCGTTCTCCCATACGGTATACACCGCAACCAACGGACGGGTCGATTCCACCGCGGTCGTCCGACTGCGCGTGACCGCGCGGGCCGGGCGCGACGTGACGGGCCGTGAGCTTCAGCGGCGGTCAGAGCTTCGCGACCGGCAACGGCTCAAGCCCGTCCCGGTAGGGCGCCGCGGCTTCGTCGTATCGCTGCTGGCGAACGAGTATGGAGGCGACATTCGCCCCGGCCGCGACCGTGAAGAGGTGCCCGGTGCCGAGCCGGCTCTGGTAGATCGACCGGGCCTGTCGCGCGAAGCTTTCGGCTTCGTCGAGGCGCCACTGGTCCGCGAGCACCACGCTGGCCGGCCACGCTGTTGGCAAGCGCAAGGAGCGCGTCCGCGATGTCCGTGTACGAATATGCGTGGGAAATTCCCCGCATCCTCGTACGAACCAACTGAGGACCCGATGGCACCGGATGTCGGGTGGGCGGGCCTGATTGCGCATTCATCGGCCAGGAGACGCTGAGGCTCCGCTCGCTGGCGTATGCGGCCGTCGCCCGGGTGCTCCGGTCGCGCGACGTGCATCGGCGCTGGTGCCCGGCGTGCGGATGGACGGGGATGGCGCTCGTGTCGCGGCGCTTCACGCGCCCGCTCCCGCTGCCGCAGGCCGCGTCGGAACCGGCTCCGATCCCCACCTTCGGAGCCGGCGACAGCGTGGGCGTCCGGCAGGTCATGGTTGCGGGCGACGAGTGGCGGGTGATGGTTCAGTGCTGGCAGCGGGGTAACCGCTGGGTCGGCCGGCTGGTGTTCGTCGGGCCGGGGGGGCAGGCGTGGATGGAGGAGGGCTGGTCCGTGGCAGGTCGCTCGGCCTGGAGATCGTCTCATGCGCGCGCTCCATCCCGGAAGATTCCCTGACCCGACGGCTGCACCGGGCGCTGCTCTGCTGAAGGTGGCGTTCGCCGGCGACGAGGGAACGCACCACCGCCCCCTTCGCGGCACCACACGGCCAGTTCGGGGGTATCTCGTGTCGCACTGGCGGCCGGGGATCCGGAGTCTCCGCCGCCCGGACCGGGCCGGGAGGATGCCCTTGGGTGCTTCGGGTTCCGCGCGGCGAGGCTGGTCGGGAGGGTCGACTGTCGCGCGGGTGGTCCTGCTCACCGTTCTCGCCGCGACAGCGTGCCGCGCGTCCCCGCCCGGCGCCGGCACGTGTGCGCCTCCCGGCCTCCCGGTCGTGGCGGTCCCCGCCTCGCACCCCGGCTCCCTGCTCGCGCTCCTCATCACCGCCGACGGCGACTGGGTCCGATTCGACCGGCGCCTGGCGGACACGCTCGCCGCCGCCGGCATTCCCGTGGTGGCGCTGCGCGCGCGGGCATTCATGGCCCGGCCGCTCACCGCAGACAGCGTGGCGCGGGCCGTGGAGGGGATCCTGCGCGGGTGCCTGGCGGGTTCCGGTGCCCGGCGGGTGGTCCTGATCGGCTACTCCAGGGGCGCGGACTGGATGCCGCTGGTGGCCGAGCGGCTTCCGCCCGACCTGCGGCAGCGCGTCCAGCTGCTGGTCCTCGTCGGTCCGGGCCTGGGCGCCGGCTTCTCCTTTCACCTCGCCGACCTGCTGCGCGACACTCCCCGCCCCACGGATCAACCGACGCTCCCCGCGCTCGAGCGGCTCCGGGGCACCCCCATCCTCTGCATCTACGGCAGGAAGGAGGGGCATTCGCTCTGCCCCGCGGCACCGCCCGGCCTGGTCACCATCGCGCGCCACCCTGGCGGCCACACCGCCCATGATGGCCGCCGCGTCGGGTCGCTCATTCTCGATGCCCTGCACTGAGCCCGGCGGGCGGCCTGTGGCGGGCGCGGGAGGAAGAGGCCACACTCCGTGGCACCGGGCACGGCACGATTCCCGCGCGGCGCGCGCGCCGACGCGGGGTTGATGCCCGGACCACGACATGCCCGGACGACGACAACGGCAGCGGCCCTCCTGGCCGCCGTACCGGAGCCCTCCATCTTTCTACGAGGCCACATGCACGACAGCGGAATCGACCGGCGCGGGCGGCGCGCGAGCCTGCGGAAGGCGGCACTGGCCAGCCTGGCGCTGGCGCTCGCGCTGGCGGCGTGCTCGGACAACGGCACAGGTCCCGAGGCGCCCCGCGAGCGCGGGGACCTGATCAGCGCCACGATGGGCCCGCGCTGGACGGTGGCCAGCGCGCTGTCGCTGCTCCGGCAGGTGGCCGACACCGCGTTCGGCACGCCGCGCTACGCCGTGGACATGTACACCATCACGTACGCGACGGTGGGGCCGGACGGCGCGTCGACCGTGGCGAGCGCCGGCGTCTATCTGCCGGTGTCGCCGGCGGGCCCGGTGCCGCTCATGTCGTACTCGCACGGTACGGTGCGATCGAAAGGGGACGTCCCATCGAACCCGGGGAGCCTGGAGGGGGAGGCGAACGGCGTGCTTCAGGCCACGCTGGGCAACGTGATCGTGGAAGCCGACTACCTCGGCCTGGGGCAGGGCGACTTCCCGTACCACCCGTACCTTCACGCGGCGAGCGAAGCGTCGGCGGCGCTGGACGCGCTGCGGGCGGGGCGGGAGCTGGCCGCCCGGGAGGGCGTCGCGCTCGATGGCCACCTCTTCGTCTACGGCTACTCGCAGGGGGGTCAGGCGGCGATGGCGCTGGCGCGGGAGCTGGAGCTGAACCACGCGGACGAGTTCACGGTCACGGCAGCGGCGCCCATGTCGGGGCCCTACGACATGTATGGCTCGACCCGGGCGGCCGTCGCGAGCACCACGGTGAACGCGGCACAGGCGTTCTACACGGTGTACGCCATCGCGGCCTGGAACCGGGTGTACGGGTTCGCGTCGTCGCTGGACGCGCTGCTGAAGCCGCCCTACGACGCGCTGGCCGGGCAGATCGTGAGCACGGGCAACGCGCCGCCGTCGCTGACATCCCAGCTCGCGCCGGTGCCGCGCGACAACCTCCAGCCGGCGACGATCGCCGCGGTGCTGGACGAGCCGGACAGCGAGCTTGCCCGGGCGCTCCGCGACAACGACACGTACGACTGGCGCCCGACGGCGCCGATGCGGCTCTACTACGCCACCGCGGACACGGACGTCCCGCCGCAGAACGCGCTGACGGCGGCCGCGCGCATGCAGTCGCTCGGGGCCGACGTGCACGCCGTGAGCCTGGGTCCGCTCGACCACACCGGCGCGGTGGTGCCGGCGATCCTGGCGGCGCGGGCGTGGTTCGATACCTTCCTGAACTGACGCGCCGACGCGCGCGCACGCCTGGAGGGAACATGGTCCCGGATCTCGCAGCCCTGGGATTCGACCCGTTTTTCGAGAAGCAGCTGAAGGACTGGCCCGTCCCGCCGCTCATCCCGGCCAGGATCGCGGCCGCCCATCGCGACCGCTACGAGATCTGGCTCCCCGGCGGCAGCGGCGCCGGCGGCCGGTCCGACGGCAGCGGCGCCCCGGGCTGGCCCGATCCCGTCATCGCCCGACTCCCCGGAAGCGCGCTCCGCGACCCGGCTGGCGACGCCCTCCCGGGCGTGGGCGACTGGGTGGTGGTCGAGCCACCCGCCCGGCCCGATGACGCGGCGCTGATCCGCGGCGTGCTCGAGCGGCGGACCGTCTTCGTTCGTGGCGCGGCCGGGCGCGCCACGCGGCCGCAGGTGGTGGCCGCGAACGTCGATCGCGTGTTCATTGTCGCCGGGCTCGATGCCGGCGCGAACCTGCACGCCATCGAACGCTACCTGGCGCGCATCTGGGCGGGCGGCGCCGAGCCACAGGTGGTCCTGAACAAGGCGGACCTGGCCATCGATGCGGCAGCGGAGGCGGCGGAAGTCGAAGCGCGCTGCCCCGGCGTCACGGTCCACACCGTGAGCGCCGTCGCCGGCGACGGCCTCGGCGCCATCCGCGCGGCGATCCGGCCCGGACGCACCGTTGCGCTGGTGGGCGCGTCCGGCGCCGGCAAGTCCACCCTCGCGAACGCGCTCCTCGGCGACGACCGCCTCGCCACTCGCCCCGTCCGGGCCGACGACGCCCGGGGCCGCCACACCACCACCCACCGCGAGCTGTTCCTGCTCCCGGACGGCGGGATCCTCCTCGACACGCCGGGCATGCGGGAGCTGGAGCTCGTCGATGATGCGGGGCTGGACGTGGTCTTCGACGACATTGCCCGGCTGGGCGGGCTCTGCCGCTTCCGCGACTGCCGGCACGGCAGCGAGCCGGGCTGCGCCGTCCGCGACGCCGTCGAAGCCGGCACGCTGGACCCCGACCGCTTCGAGCACTACCGCAAGCTCGAGCGCGAGGCCTCGGCGTTCGAGCTCCGGACGGACGCCCGCGCCCGCCGTCAGGCGGGCCGCCTCTGGGGGCAGCTGGAGCGGGAAGCCCGACAGCTCCGGAAATGGAAGGGCGGGAAATAGGTCCGGCACGTTCAACCACGGGGCCCGCCTCACCAGGCGGCAAGAGCCCCACGACACGGAGAGATGAGCCGTGAAGATCGGGATCATCATATGCGACCGCTATCGCGACTGCGCGGGCGGAAAGTGCTTCCGGGCGGTCCGCGAGCGCACCGGCGGGTTCGCCGGGTACTCCCCCGACGAGCCGGTGGAGGTGGTGGGCTACACCAGCTGTGGCGGCTGCCCAGGCGGCAACGTGGAGTACGCGCCGGAGGAGATGATCGCCAACGGCGCGGAAGCGATCCACCTGGCCACCGGCTTCGTCGTGGGATACCCGCCCTGCCCCTCCCTCGACTACTTCCGGGAGTTCATCGAGACCCGCTACCACGTGCCGGTGGTCGTGGGCACCCACCCGATCCCGGAGAAGTACCTCGCGGCGCACGGCCCCCTCTCCTCCCTCCCCGTGCTCCAGGCTCACCCGGCGCTCCTCGCGTCCGAGAGCGTCCGCCGCGCCTACAACTGACAGCCGCCACCCGGCCCGCGGCCCCCTTTCCGTCGCGGGCCCGGGCCGCCTCTCCCGCCGACGCGCCCCGCCGACGCCGCCCGGCTTCGTCCCCCCACGCCCGGTCGACCATCCTCCCGCGCCCCCATCTACGTACTTCATAGTATGCACGGCCGTGCGGAACCGATGTCCGGCAAGCGGCACCATCCCTGCACAATCCATCCGCTCGGCCCTCCATGAGGGGGCCGCCCGCCCGAACGTTGCGTATGCACATACTCATGAGTATGTTGTGGGGGGACGGAGACCACAGCCAGCGTGAGAGAGGCGGGATCGGTATGGCCACCATTGCGGTGAGCACGGGAGCGGCCGAGCTCGACGTCGAAATGGAGAGCAAGTTCGGCCGGGCGTCTCACATGATCCTGGTGGATCCGGACACGATGGAGTGGCGTGCGGTGGAGAATCCGGCCGCGGGCGCCGGGGGAGGTGCGGGCGTGCAGGCTGCGCGACTGCTGGCTGAGCACGGCGCGACGGCGGTGGCGAGCGGCGAGTTCGGGCCGAACGCGAACGCCGCCCTGGCTGCAGCGGGCATCGCCATGCACAGGCTGGCGGCTGGGATAACGGCGCGGGACGCGGTGAAGATCATGGCGGGAGGCGGCGCGAAAACGGACGAGGGGGGCGCTCGGACTGCGGGCGGCGAGAACGCGGCGGCCACCGGCGGAGCGGCGCGGGCCGCCGCTGCGCTGGCGGGCACGCTGGTGGGCGGCTTCATGACCGGACGCGGGAGCGCGGGCGGTGGCGTGCCCGGCATGGAGCCGGGGCGCCGCGGCGGCCGCGGGGCGGCAGGCGAAGGGGAGGAGGCAGACGAGGAGGCGGCGGCGGGCGGGGTCGGAGCGGACGCCAGGGCGGCGGCCGGGGGCGCGGCGCATGAAGGTCGCGGTCGCGAGCGGGAAGGGTGGCACGGGGAAGACGATGCTGGTGGCCGCCCTGGCCCGGACACTGGCGGTGGACGGGGGCGTAGGCGCGAGCGCTCCCGGGCCGATCGTCGTGGACTGCGACGTGGAAGCTCCGGACCTGGATCTGTTCGTCCGTGCGGTGCTGGAGCGGCGCGCAACCGTCGAGGTGCCGGTGCCGGTGGTGGACGTGGCGCGCTGCACGCTGTGCGGGGATTGTGTCCGTGCCTGCCGGTTCAACGCGATCGCGGTGCTGGGAGACGCGGTCCGGGTGTTCCCCGCGCTCTGCCACGGCTGCGGGACGTGCGCGATCGTATGCCCGGAAGAAGCCGTCTCGGAGCGCGGCCGCACGGTCGGCGTTCTGGAGAGCGGCTCGGCGGGAAGGATCCGCTTCGCCCGCGGGGTGCTGGACGTGGGGGAGGCGGGGGAGGCGGAACTGATGAAGCAGCTCGTCGTACTCAGCGGGAAGGGAGGCACGGGGAAGACCGCGGTCGCGGCTGCGCTGCTGCACCTCGCCGCGCGGAATGCATCCGGGACGAACGGGGCCGGCAGGGAAGCCTCGGGTGCCCGCGCGGCCGGCGAGGTGGGAGCGTCCGCCGGCGCGGCCGCGGCGGGGTGCGTGTCCGTCGTGGCCGTGGACGCCGACGTGGATGCGGCGAACCTGGAGCTCGTGGTGGGCGCGCGCAGGGTGGAGGAACAGCCGTTCGCGGGCAGTGCCGTGGCGCGCATCGACATGATGCGGTGCGGCGGGTGCGGCGACTGCGGCGTGGTGTGCCGCTTCGGCGCGATCCATCGCGCTGCCGGATGGGGGTTCGAAGTGGACCCGCTGACGTGCGAGGGGTCGGGTGCGCGGCGTGCTACCACGCGTGTCCCTACGAAGCGATCGACCTCTTCCCGCATCGCGCGGGCTCGTGGTACCGGTCTGTGGCCGTGGGCGGCGTGCCGTTCCTCCACGCCAGCCTCCTCCCGGGGCAGGAGAACTCGGGGAAGCTGGTGGCGCTGGTCCGTGAGCGGGCGCGGATGGCCGCCGCACCGCTGACCGATCCGCTCGTCATCATCGACGGCCCGCCGGGGATCGCCTGCCCGGCGATCGCGGCATCCACGGGCGTGGACCTGGCGCTCGTCGTGACGGAGCCGACGCTGGCCGGGCTCCACGACCTGCGGCGGGCACTGGACATGACCGGCCACTTCGAGGTCGACCGCGCCGTCTGCATCAACAAGCACGATCTCCACGCTGCGGGAGCCGACGCCATCGAACGGGAGTGCGCCGCGCGGGGAGTGGACGTGCTGGCGTCGATCCCCTTCGACGAGGCCGTCCCCGCTGCAATGGCGGTGGGACGCCCGGTGACCGATCGCTTCCCCGCGTCGCCGGCCGCGGCGGCGATGAACGTGCTCTGGCGCAGCCTCCGCGCCCGGCTCGGCGTCGACGGCCGCGGCGCCCCGGTGACCTTGAAGCTGCCGGAGTCGCCCCGTCGGGCGGAAAACGAAGCGGGGTGACGGAGCGGCACGTTCCCACGGTCCGGGACGTGCCGCCTGCCATGCGCGCGCCCGCTCCGCCCGTGCGCGCACGCTCCGCTCAGGGCGTTCCGGCCCCCGACCGCGGCCGCGGCGCGCCGTGGCTCTTCACCTGCGCCGGGGTGATCTCCCGGTTCCGGGGCGTCACGGACTCGGCCGGCAGCGCCACGCCGGCGTTCCGGAGCATCCGGAGCTCCGGCAGGTGCTCGAGGTCGCGGGCCCGCTCCTCGCTGTAGCCCAGCGCGCGGAAGTCGAGAAGTCCGTTGGTGGTGTGGCACTCGTCGCAGGAGCGGGCGGCGCGGGTGACACCGTGGTTGATCATGAGCGTGCCCATCTGGCGCATCCAGTGGCCTTCCAGGGCGTCCTGGTTCTCCGGCTTCAGCGGGTACTTCGTGGCCCAGCTGCCCACGCCGAAGTACTCCATGAACTTGTCCATCATGTACAGCTTGAACGGCGTCTGGTACATGCGCCGCACCATGGGATTGGCCACGGCCGTCTTGACGGACGCCAGGGCATCGCCGGTCTCGGAGTAGGTGGCGTAGTCGAACGGCAGGATCATGGCGCCGAACGGCCCCTGGTTGTTCATGTCCTCGTACATGCGGGCGTTGAACAGCTTGAACGGGTAGATCTTGGAGGTGCCCATGGACTGGAGCGGGAGGATGTTGCGCTCCACCATGGCCTTCCGCCTTGCCAACATCTCCGGGTTGAGCTGGGAGAGGAAGTCGTTGCCCTCCACGCCCGGGATTTCCGGCGCGCCGGGGATGTCGTAGCGCGTGATCTGCCCCATGAGCGGGCTGTAGTCGCCGTCGCCCGTGGGGTTGGCGCCCAGCGCATTGGCCAGGAACGTCCCGCTGCCGTTGAACCAGAGGTAGGCCACCGCCTCGCGCATGTCGCCCGTCTGGTAGAGCGCCCTGGGCACGTACACGCCCTCCTCCGGGTTCCACTGCGGGTCGAGCCAGTCGGTGAGGACGATGTTGTCCTTCCACAGCCGCGTGATGTGGCACGTCTCGCACGCGATGCGGGCGGTGTGGCCGTTCAGGATGGCGCGCACCGCCGGGTCCTTCACGTGCGGCGACGACGTGTGGCACCCCTCGCAGGACACCGCCACGCCGGGGAGGTCGTTGCTCACCAGGTCCACGCCCTTGGCGCCGCGCGCGATCTTGTGCCCCTCGGTCACGTGGCAGTCCAGGCAGCTCATGCCGGCGGCCGCGTGCACGTCGGCCGCCGCGGAGTACGGCGTCCCGCGCTTGGCGGCGCTGTGGAGCAGCCGCTCGTGCTCGTAGCCCGTGTGCTGCGCGGCCTGGTTGAGCGGATACGTGTCGCCGCCCATGTCGTGCTGGTGGCAGCGCAGGCACGCCTCCTGGGTGGGGCGGCCCACGGTGAGCGCCGCGCGCATGCTCCGGTCCTGGTTCCAGCGCAGCCCCACGCCGTCATCGATGACGTAGCGCTGGTCCATGTCGTACGTGCGGGCGTGGCAGATGAGGCAGTCGATCCCCTGCTCCGCGTCCTTCTCCCGGACGACGACGGGCATCATTTCCTCCGACGGCGGCCCGTAGCCCCCGCCGATGTGGCACTGTCCGCACCCCTCGCTGCGGAGCTCCTCCGGCTTCCCTTCCGGCTTCGCGCGGATGAGCGCCGCCCACCCCGTCCAGGTGAAGCTGCCCGGGATCCCGCACGCCCGGTCGATCTTCCCCACCGGGATCGGCCGCCCTTCCGAGTTCACCGCCTCCCCGTTGTAGCCGTACGTGGTGAACGCGTTCCGCTCCTTGCTGAACAGCCGGTAATGGACGGAGTTCATGACGTCGTCCATGGTGTTCACCGTCTCCGTGCCGCCATCCACGGTGTGGACCTTCATGTCCTCGTGGCAGGTCAGGCACGTCTTCGGTCCTTCGTACGTGCGGATCCCCGCGCGACGGAAGTAGTCCACGTGGTCCAGGCCCGCCTCCCGCCGCGTGGACGGGAGGTTGGCCAGGAGCCGGGCGTTCTCGGCCCGGAGCAGGGGGTCGCGCTCCGAGGCCGCCCGGTCGCGCACCAGGCCGCTCGTCGTCTGCTGCTCCAGCTCACGGGCGAGCCGCTCGAAGCTCGCGTCCGTGAGATGGTCGCGATTGGCGTACGTGAAATGAGACAGCTTGTCGCCCGTGTACCAGCGCAGCAGCGGCGGGAACGCCACGACGAACAGGCCATACAGCAGTGCCGCGGCGGCCGCGGCCACCACGCCCGCCTTGACGGCGCGGCGGGTCCGCTTTCCCAGGCGGCTGGTGAGTCGACGGATCGGATCTATGGGCCACATCATGACTGGATTCCTTGGTCTGGAGCGGGCGGCTCCGCGGGGTCTTCGGCGAAGCCGGTCAGCATCATCTTGAAATGCGCCCAGGGCGTCTCGCCGGTGGTGGCGAGGTAGAGGTGCCCGACGAGGAACGCGGTGAGGAAGATGGCGAGGATGGTGTGGGACACCCCGAGGGCGCGCAGGGCTCCCGTCCCGGCGTGCCGCCAGGCGAGGATGAGGTAGAGCAGCCAGAGCCCGGTGAGAATCTGGAGCGGGACGATCACGGCCATGATGCCGAGGTACGTCCACTTCTGGAGCGGGTTGAACTTGCGCGCCTCCCCTTCGTCGAACGGGTGCGCTTCGCCCCGGAAGATCCCGAGCAGGTAGAAGCGGGCCTGGCGCAGCACGCCGCCGGCCAGGTCCTCACGACCGGGCAGGTAGTAGCGGATGCGACGGGAGCGGAGCATGTAGACCGCCCACACCAGCCAGTCCAGTGCGACGATGACGCCCGCTGCGTTGTGCACCGCCACCGCCGTCGACAGCGAGCCGAAAACGTTGAAGTCGCGGGCGAAGTGGATGTTCATGCCGCTCAGCACGAGCAGCACGAACCCTGTGGCGTTGCTCCAGTGCCACGCGCGCTCGACCCGGGTAGCCATGTAGACGCGCTTCATGAGGTCTCCCTTCCGGCCGCCTCGACCGCGCCCCTGGAAGACGCTTCCTCGGTGCCGGCCCCGGCCGCGGCATGCCCGCGGGGCCCTTCCCCGGGCGCGTCGCGCCGGCGGGCGCCCAGCCAGCGGAGCAGCCCGTGGGCGCCCGTGCCCAGGGCCACGGCCAGGAGGAGCAGGAGCCCGGACGCGTCCAGGAGCGGATAGCGGGTCCCGCCGGAGAGGTAGTACTCGCCCACCAGCTCCGAGCGCGTGTAGCGATGCGGCCTTCCCGCCACGAAGCTCCCCACGTACGACGCCATCTTGCTGTCGGCGCCATGGCAGGCGTAGCAGTCGCGGGTGGCCTGCTCCTTCGGCAGGATGGCGTGGCGGAAGCTGAAGTCGGCGCCGGCCGGCCGGGTGTGGCAGTCGATGCAGGCGATCCGGCTCAGGTGCAGCGCCGCCTGCGGGTGCCACGCGTGCCGCTGCGCCAGCGTGAGGCCGGACGGGTTGAAGCGCTGCTCATGGCAGGCCACGCACGGCGCGTTCTTCTCCGCCACCGTCATCTCGCGCGCGGGGCGCATGGTGTGCGGCGAGTGGCACGTTCCGCAGTCGAAGTCCACCGAAGCGTCCGCGGCGAAGTGGATGCTGGCATGCGCCGCCGCTTGGATGGCCCGGTACTCGTCGCCGAACTCCTGGTGACACCCGAGGCAGGACGGCTCGGCGCTGGCGGCCTCCCCACTCCCGGCCGCACCCGGGTGCGGATAGGTGGAGTAGTCGCCCGCGTGGCAGGCCGTGCACTCCCGTTTGCCCTGGCGATAGTGGATGGACGCCACGTATGCGCGCGGGTCGATGTACTGCGAGTGGACGGCGCCGGTGCTGTCCCGGTAGCTGGCGCGCAGCCCCGGGTTCAGGTGACAGCCGGCGCACGCACGCACGCCCGGCGGGAGCCCGGCCGGGAGCGTGCCGTGTGCGGCACCGGTCGGAATCGTATCCCCGGCCCGCGCGGAAGGGATTCCATCGGCCGTCCCCCCGTCCCGGACCCGGTCGGCCTGTACGGGCCAGGCCGTGGGCGGCCCGGCGACTGCGAGCAGCGCGATCAGCCCCGCCATGGCGGCCGCCCGCCGGCCGCCGCCTCTCCCGTTCCCCTGCCCCGATCTCGCCACCCTGCCCTTTCCCTGCCGTGCGATTCCGATGGTCTGGAGCGGATGCTAGCGGGACCGCGTTTCGGGCGCCTTGACGTGGATCAAGAAACGGGAATTCGCCCGGCGCGCGGGACGGGCTCGAGGCCGGGCGTCGCGGCGCCGCTGAGCCTCGGAGCGCCATTGGGCGTCCGGGCTCGCTCCGGCGTCGAGCCGGGACCAGGCGCCGCGGGGAGGGCTCACTCCAGCGGGGCTCGCACGGCGGCCTCGAGCCCCGCGAGGTCGAGGACTTCCAGGCGACGCCCGGGGGCGCGGCGGAGCACGGCACTCTCGGCCAGGTCCGAAATGGCGCGCGACAGCGTCTCGGGCGCCATGCCCAGGGCGCCGGCGAACTCGTGGGCCGCCACGGGAAGATCCAGGAGCAGGGGGGTTCCGGCGGCGTGGCCCTCGGGGACCAGGGCGAGCAGCGCGGCGGCGAGCCGGCGGTTGGCCCCGGGCGTGGAAAGTGACTCGATGACGTCGCAGGCGTCGCGCAGCCGACGGCTGAGCAATCCCACCAGATCCGCCGCGAGCGCGGCCTCGGAGACGAGCAGCCGCTCGAACACGGACCGGGGGATCACGTCCGCCTCCACCGCGTCGAGGGCTTCCGCGCCCGACGGCGCGGGGCCGCCGGTGAGCAGCGGCACACACCCCAGGACATCGCCCGGCATGAAGATGAACAGTGTCACCGTCCCGCCCGCGGGGAGCCGACGGTACATCTTCACGCGGCCTTTCCGGATCGACACGAACAGACCGGCCGCATCGCCCTGGCGCCAGAGAAGCTCGCCCTTGGAGAAGCGACGGATGTGCATGTGCGGGCCCAGGATCTCCCGCATCTCGGCAGCGATCTCCTGCTCCGTCGGTGCCTTCGGGACGGGCGGTGCCCCGTACATCGTCACTCCCGGTCCAGCGGTCCTCTCCCCTGCGCCGCCGCAAGATCGCGGAACACCGACGCCGGCGACAGGTGGCCGCGGGCCGCTGGCGGCCGGCCGGCGAGACCGGCGCGACGCGGGCCGCGCGGGGTGACGCGGGTCGCGCGGGGTGACGCGGGCCGCGCGGGGTGACGCGGGTCGCGAGGGGCGACGCGGGCTGCGCGGGCGAGGTCAGGACCGTTGCAGCGCCGACGCGTGGCCCAGCTGCCACGCCACCGAGCCCAGCACGGCCTCTCGCTCGGCACCGAGCTGGCGCGCGCTGAAGCGGACCACGATGAAGCCCGCCACGCGCAAGACGCGGTCGCGCTCCACGTCGCGCTCGAACGCCCGGCGGGACCCGTGGTACGCGTATCCGTCGATCTCGACAACCACACGAAGCGCCCGCCACAGGAAGTCCACCTCCAGCCCCGCCACCCGCACGTTCAGCGCCGGCTCCGGCAGCCGGGCGGCCCGGATCAGGGCCAGAAACAGCTCTTCCGCCTCGGAACGCGTCAGCGCTGGCCCCTCCTGCAGCGCGAGGAGTCCACGGAGGGTGCGGACCCCCCGTCGCCACGGGTGCCGTTTCAACAGCCGGGCGACGTCGCCAAGGACGACGACTCCCTCGCGCACGCCTCTCGCCAGCGCCTGCTCCAGCGGGCGGGGCGCCAGCGTGGCGGCAAGGTCCAGAATGGTGCGGGCGGCCGTCGTGATCGGAATCCCCCGGAACGTGGTGACCTCGTCGTCGCGGAGCGATGCCAGCCGCCGGACCTGAACGCCCTTCAGTCGCACGCGCCGACCGTCGCGAACGCTGATCTCCACGCCGGCCTCGATCTGCTTCGACTCGACCCCCGATCGAACGAGGCCCCAGCGCGCGCCCGCGCTGGTACCGCTCAGCACGGCCGTCTGCCCGCACGCCAGCACCGCCGCCATCTCCCGCTCGAGCGGTACCGCCGCCGGGCCGACCCGGTACACCCCCGGATGCAGTGTCCGCAGCCGACTCCGCCTCACGCCCCGATCGATCACATGGGCGGGAACGCCCGCGCGCCGCAGCTGTGCCCTGCTGACGACCCCGAACTGTCGGCTGGCCAGCTCATCGATGAGCGCTTGCGCCTCCACCCCGGTCAGGACGCCGCCTGGCGAGGACGGCGCCCGGCGGCCGGCCACGGCAGCGGCCCCCGAAGGCACCGGCTCGCTGCTGGAGGGCCGCTCGTCGCCCACTGGATGGCGCCGTCGGAGCGGCTCGGGCGATTCACTGCGCATAGGACCGCCCATAGTCCATCCGTTCCGGCGCGGCCGATTCACCGGTCGAGCAACAGCGGATATCGACGCTCATCGTCCAACCCTCCCTCAGAAATGCTTTCAGTGGGCGTTCGCGTACAACTGCCGCGTCCTCCTGCCGAATCCCGCTGCCGCCGGCTTCGGCCAGAGGGCCTGCCCGCATCCCCTCCGGCGCGCGCCGCCCACTCGCCGCCCCGGTCAGCGCCCCTCCCCGGTCAGCGCCCCTCCCCGGTCAGCGCCCCTCCCCGGGTCAGCGCCCCTCCCGCGGTCAGCGCGCCACCCCGGCCGATGGAACGTGGGCCACGCGGTGGGGCACACCCATGGCGTCGCGAGTCGCCGCGAACGCGCGCCGTGGGCCACGCAGTGGGGCACGCCCATGGCGCGGCGAGTCGCCGCGAACACGCGCCGTGGGCCACACCGCCGCGGACTCCCGTGGCCCCTCCCGCCGCGGATTCCCGTGGCCGCGAGTCGCCGCGAACGCGCGCCGTGGCCCCTACAGCCGCGGACTCCCGTGGCCGTTCGCGCGGCTGCGCTTCCCGTGACAATGGGCGCCGCGGGCGCAAGATTGGTCCGATCCGCCGCGTCCCGGGGACGGAAGGCGCCCACCCTCTCCCACTCCAACGCATGACCCGCGCCCTCAAGGACCTGAAGCCCGCGCTCGCCCCGGCGCTCCTGGGGGCGCGTCCTCCGCTCACGCGCTGGGTGCCCGCCCTCGCCCTGGCGGTGCTGGCGGGGCACGTCCTGGTGAACGTGATCAGCCCGTACGAGCTGCACCGGGACGCGTTCCTCTATCTGGCCATGGGGCGGCACCTGCGCTTCTGGCGCATGGACTTCCCGCCGCTCATCGGCGTGATCGCGCAGGTCGAGCGGGGCATCCTGGGCGACTCGCTGGTGGCGATCCGGCTCTCCTCCGCGCTGTCGCACGCCGCGCTCGTGATCCTGGCCGGGTTGATGGCGAGAGAGCTGAGGGGCGGGCGCTTCGCGCAGGGGCTGGCGGCGCTCGTCGTCGTTCTGATCCCGCTCTTCCTCCGGCCGGGCGCCCTCTTCGAACCGGTGACGCTGGACCAGCTCTGGTGGACTGTGGGGCTGTACGCCCTGGCCCGGATGGCGCGCAGGGCCCCGGGCGATGCCGCGCGGGAGTGGCTGCTCCTCGGCGCGGTGTGCGGCCTCGGGCTGCTGACCAAGTTCAGCATCCTCTTCTTCGGGCTCTCGGTGCTCGTCGCGACGCTGCTGTCGGACCGGCGACGCGACCTTGCGACGCCCTGGCCATGGCTCGCCGGCGCGCTGGCGCTGGCCATCGGGTCTCCGAGCGTCGTCGGGCAGATCCTGCTCGGGTGGCCCGTGCTCGGTCAGATGGACGACCTCCAGTCCGGTCAACTCGAGCGGGTCACGTACGCCATGTTCCTCCGGGAGCAGGCCGTCATGCTCGGACCCTGGGTCGCCCTGGCCGCCGTGGGGCTGGTGACGCTCTTCGGCCGGCGATTCCGACCATTCCGCGTGGTCGGCTTCGCCTGCCTCGTCGTCTTCCTCCTGCTCATGGCGCTGCACGGCAAGCCGTACTACGTCGGCCCCATCTACCCGGCGCTGCTGGCGGCCGGGTCCGTGGCGCTGGAGCGCTGGACGCGGACGCGGAGGTGGCCACGCGGGGAAGCCGCGCCGGAGCGCTCCACGGCGGGAACGCTGGGGCGACCGGCCACCGCCCGCTCCGTCGTTCCGGCGTGGGGGCGCCGGGTGCGGGCCGGAACTGTCGCGGTGGCCATCCTCGTGGGCATCGTCCTGGTGCCCATGGGGCTGCCGATCCTCCCGGCCGCCACCATGGCCAGATACGCCCGCGCGATGGGGATCACGTCGCTCGTGACCACCAACCACGGGGTCGTGCTTCCGCTGCCGCAGGACTACGCGGACATGACCGGCTGGGAAGCGTTCGCCGACACCGTGGCCCGGGTCTGGCGCTCGCTCCCGCCGGAGGATCGGGCGGAGGCGGTGCTCATCGCGAACAACTACGGCGAGGCGGGCGCGCTGGACTACTACGGTCCCGAGCGCGGGCTCCCGCCCGCCATCGCGCCGGTGGGATCGTACTGGTTCTTCGGAGCGGGCGAGAAGCCGGCGAACGTGGCGTGATCGTGGGCGGCGGCGAGGGAAACGCGGAGTTCTTGGCCGCGGTCCGGGTGGCCGCCGTGATGAACGAGCCGTGGGCGGTGCCAGAGGAGCGGGGCGTCTGCATCTGGGTGGCGCGTGGCCCGTTCCGCCCCGTCCAGACCGTGTGGCCGCAGTTCGAGGCGAGGAACTGAGGGTCATCCACCGGGCGGACCGTCTCCCGGAATCGAAAAGCCCGGGGCGACAGGCGTGTGTCGCCCCGGGCTTCTCGCTCGCCGGGTGGCATCGGCTACCTCCTCGACCCGGTTCCCTCCGGCGGAGACTCCTGGGTCGCGGGGGAGTCCCGCCGTCGCGTGCGACGCGCCGTCGCTGCCCGTCCCTGCCCTCGGAGAGGGCCGTGGGTCCGGCTCTCGTGGGCCGGAGCACCGTCCCTGGGGGCGCATCCTGCGGCCCGCGTCCACACCCGTGCTGCTATCGTGACACGGGTGCGGTCCCCAGCACAAGGACTTTCTTGCCCGCGCTCTCCCCACGCCGATGGCCGGCGCTGACAGCGGCACGGGGCGGCTCCCGGGGGAATGAAACGATGTTCATGACACCGGTCGCGGAGTCACCCGCGTGAAAAAGGAAACCTGCCCGACCCGAGGGCCGGACAGGTCCCTGGAGCGGCGGCAGGGCCGGGACCCCCCGCACAACTCCGTGTGCCGTCGCAACCCGTCCCCTCGAGGACCTCCCAATTCGGCCGCGCCCGGCGTGCCATCCATTACTGCAAGGATCGGGAGCGCGGGCGCGGGTGGGCATATGTCGTTGTGCGACGCGATCTTCGTCTGTGATGGCCCGGTCGGGTGGCGCGCGCCGGCGTATCGATTCGGTACACAGCGTCGTCCCGCGGCGGCGCACCGGTGGGTTCCCGAGCGTCCCCACGGGGGCATGTAAAGTCATGCCATCCAATGGATTGTCCGCTCGGGCCGGCGCTGGCGCGGTGCGTGTAGTAAGCACCATGCGGCAGACACGTCGATTCCTCGGCCCGGCAATCATGCTCATCAGCGACGACGCGATCTTTGGCTCTACGATCCTCGCGGTAGACGACGATCCGCAGTCGTTGCGCCTGATCGCCGCCCTGCTGGAGGACGAGGGCTTCGAGAACGTGGTGACGACCTCGGATCCCGGCGAGGTGCTGAAGCTGTTCGCGCGTCGGCAGCCCGACCTGCTGATCCTGGACCTGCACATGCCGGGTCGGAACGGGCTGGAAGTGATGGACGACCTGCGGCCGTGGATCGGGGTCAACGGCTTCCTCCCGGTGGTGATGCTGACGGGCGACTCGGCCCGGGGCGCGCGGCAGGAAGCGTTGAAGCGGGGCGCCATGGACTTCCTGACGAAGCCGTTCGACGCCACGGAAGTGTCGCTTCGGATCCGGAACCTGCTGGCCACGCGGCACATGCACATGCGGATCGAGAGCCAGAACCACCTGCTGGAGCGCCTGGTCTCGGAGCGCACGTCGGAGCTGGAGGAGGCAAGGCTGGAGATCCTGGACCGGCTGGCGCGGGCTGCCGAGTTCCGGGACGACGACACGGGGGAGCACACGCGCCGCGTGGGCGAGCTCGCGCAGGCGATCGCGCGGGTGCTGGGGTTCAACGAGGAAGAAGCGGACCTGCTCCGCAGGGCCGCGCCGCTCCACGACCTGGGGAAGATCGGGATCCCGGACGCGGTGCTGCTGAAGCCGGGGCGACTGTCGGACCGGGAGTACCGCGTCATGCGCGGTCACACGCTCATCGGCGCGCAGATCCTGTCGGGGAGCGACGTGCCGCTGCTCCACACGTCGTCTGCGATTGCGCTGACGCATCACGAGCGCTGGGACGGGCGTGGCTACCCGGAGGGGATGCACGGAACGGACATCCCGCTGGTGGGGCGGATCGTCGCCGTGGCGGACGTATTCGATGCCCTCACGCACGCGCGGCCGTACAAGGAGAAGTGGCCGGTGGAGCGCGCCATCGACGAGCTGCGGGCGCAGGCGGGCGCGCAGTTCGACCCGGCCGTCGTGGAGGCCTTCATGTACCACTTCAGCCGGAACGGCGTGTAAGCCGCGCCAGGGAGTCTACGCATGACGCTGTTCAAATGGATGCGCAACGCCCTGTCCGGGGACCCGCCCACGCCGCAGGAGGACCCGGCGGCGGACGTGATCGACCGGCTCGACCGGCTGCAGGAGCAGCCGATGGAGTGGAGCGGGATTCCGCGCGCGGTGGCGGAGCTGGCCGCGCCCGCGCTGTGCGACTGGTGTCTGGTCACGCTGGAAGTGGGCGAGGACGGCGAGCGCGGCACGACGCAGCGCCTGGTCGCCCACCCGTCGCCGGAGCACCGTGAGGTCCTGGAGCGGGCGCTCCAGCGGAACCCTCTGGAGCTGAGCCAGCGGCACCTGCACGGCATGGTGGACGAAGTGCTCGCCACCGGACGTCCCCGCACCATCCGGCCCACGCGGGACTGGAGCCTCCGCTATTACGGCGCGAACCCATCGGAGCGCTACACGCTCGAGCAGCTCGATCCCCGGTGGATCGTCTCGTTCCCGCTGGCCAGCCGCGGCTCCACCATCGGGGCGATCACCTTCGTCCTCGTCGCGGACTCCATGGAGCACGCGGGGCAGGCCATGCGGTCGCGCTTCGCGGGGCGCGCCGGTCTGATCCTCGACTACGCCCGCAACATCGACCAGCTGGAGCACGCCCGCGACGACCTCCGGCAGGTCACCCACCGTGTCTACTCCATCCTCGACCGCGACTTCAGCGCCGTCGCCACGGTCGACCGGCACTGGCAGCTGACCTACCTGAACCGCTCCGCCGAGGAGCTGCTCGGGCTCAAGCGCGACCGCGACACCGGCCGCAGCATGCTCCAGGCGCTGCCGCCCAAAGCGATGGAGTCGCCGCTCTGGGACCTCTCCCTGCGCGCGCTGAACCACGGCCAGGGCGGTGCCAGCCGCTTCGTCGAGTCGTGGTCGGGCGAGAACCGGTGGGTGGAAGTCCGGGCGCACCCCCTCGGCGGCGGCGGCGCCGCGCTCTACGTCCGGGACATCACGGACGAGAAGGAGCGCGAGGAGCGGCTGAAGCGCCACGAGGAGGAAATGCGGGAGGCGCAGAAGCTGGAGTCGATCGGCAGGCTGGCGGGCGGCGTCGCCCACGACTTCAACAACATCCTCATGGCCATCAACGGCCACACCGAGCTGGCGCTGCGCAAGATCGAGGAAGGGCACCCGAGCCGCGACTCCCTGGAAGAGGTGCGGCAGTCCGCCCAGCGCGCCGCCCGCCTCACCCGGCAGCTCCTGACCTACAGCCGGAAGAGCACGCAGCAGCGACGCGCCGTGGACTTCGCCGCCATCGTCGCCGCCCTCGAGTCCAGTCTGCTCCGGCTGGTGGGTGAAGACGTCCACCTGATCGTCCGTGCGGCACCGGACGTCCCGCCCGTCCTGGCCGACCCCAACCAGCTCGAGCAGATCGTCCTCAACCTCGCCGTCAACGCACGCGACGCCATGCCCCGCGGCGGCACGATCCAGATCGACATCGAGCGACGCAGCCGCATCGAGCAGGACGTGGACGCGCCGGTGGACACTCCGCCGGACGGGTGGGTCCTGTTCTCCGTCCGTGACAGCGGCACGGGCATCCCCGCCGATGTCATGCCCCACATATTCGAGCCCTTCTTCACCACCAAGTCCGACCGCACCGGGACCGGGCTCGGCCTCTCCACCGTCCAGGGGATCGTCCGCCAGCATGGCGGCGCCATCTCCGTCCAGAGCGTCGAAGGCCGCGGCTCGACCATGTGCATCTACCTTCCCGCCTGCGCACGCACCCTCGCCGCGGCGCGGAACGCCACGGGGCAGACCGCCGCGTCCGCCCCCATGGGACTCCACGCCTCGCTGCCGCCGATTCCTCCCGGGCCGGAAGCAGGGACGCCCGACACCGGCGCGGCGGAAGCCCACGGCGCCCGCGCGGGGAACGGCGCGAAGAAGGCGGCCGGGGCGGGCTCGGGCCGGTCGAAGCCGGCGAGCCGGACGGCGAAGGCGGCCGCCGCGGAGCGCCGGGCGACGATCCTGGTCGCCGAAGACGAAGCGCAGGTCCGACAGTTCATCGCCGCCACCCTGGAGGACGAGGGCTACCGTGTGATCCCCGCGAGCAACGGGGCCGAGGCGCTCGCGGTCATGAAGCGCCATGATGGCCCCGTGGACCTCCTGCTCACGGACGTGGTCATGCCGTTCATGGGCGGCCCCGAGCTCTCCATCCGCCTCACGAAGCTCGACGACCGCCTCAGGGTGGTCTACATGTCCGGGTACGCGGAGAACGTCCTCAACCAGAACGGCGACATCCCCTCTGGCGTGGTGCTCCTCGACAAGCCGTTCACCGCCAGCCGGCTCATCGAGGTCATCGACGACGTGCTGGCCGGTCGGGTCACCGCCGCACCCTGCCTCATCGGCTGAGTCCACGCCGACGGTGCCGCAGTAAAGGGGTGTGACACCGGCGCTCCGCCCGGCCCCCGCCCATCTACTGGACGGGGCCCGCGCGGTGGCATACCGTGAAGCGCGGAGCGGGATGGCGGCTGAAGAGCTGCCGGTTCACCGACACACGCGGGGGTGCGCGATGGGTGGCAGCGAGAGCGGGGACCGCCGGGCCGCGGCGCTGGGCATCATGGCCCTCGTGGCAGCGCTGGCGGTCTCGCCGGCGTCATCGCAGGACGCGCTCCCCGCGTCGCCCGCAGCCGAGCCGGTGGTCCACGCGCTGCTCTTCTATTCGCCGGGCTGCCCGCACTGCCGGGAAGTGATCGAGGACCATCTCCCGGGGATCGTGCAGCGGTACGGTGACCGGCTGCGTATTGCGGCCGTGGACGTGACCACTCCCGGCGGCCAGTCCCTGTATGAGGCCACCGTCCTGCACTTCAACCTGCCGCGTCAGCGGATCGGCGTCCCGACCATGGTGGTGGGCTCCACTGTGCTCGTCGGCTCGCTCGAGATCCCCACCACGCTCCCCGCTCTCGTGGAGCAGGGGCTGGCAAACGGTGGTGTGGACTGGCCGCAGGTGGCCCTGGTCCGAGAAGCGCTCGCGGCTGAAACCGCCCCGGCCCCCGCGCCCCCCGCCACGGCCCCGCCGTCCGAGACCGCGCGGGCGGCCTCCCCGCCGGCGACGGTGGCCGTGGACCCGGCCCCGGACCGGGCACGGCCAGCGCCAGCCCCAGCCACCGCAAGAGAGACGGCGGCCGAAACGCCGCCCGGGCCGGCCGTCGAGACGGGTCCCGAAACGCCTCGCGAGTCGGCCGTCGAGATGGCTCCCGAAACGCCGCTCGAGGCGGCTGTCGAAACGCTTCCCGGGCCCGCGACACGAGGAGTGACCACGCTGGAATCGGCCGCGCACGCGGCCGTGCCGGCGCTCTCGCTGAGCGCCCGCTTCCTCCAGGACCCGGTCGGGAACTCCGCGGCCGTGATCACGCTGCTCCTTCTCGTGGCGGCGCTGGCGGTGGGCGCGTCCCCGCTCTTCGGCCGGACCGCCACGCTCCCCCCGCTTCCCCGCTGGGTGACGCCCGTCCTGGCCGCCGCTGGAATGGCCGTGGCCGCGTACCTGGCGTTCGTGGAAGTGACGGGCGCGGAAGCGGTGTGCGGCCCGGTGGGCGACTGCAACACGGTGCAGCAGAGCGAGTTCGCCCGGCTCTTCGGCGTGCCCATCGGCGTTCTCGGGATGGCCGCCTACGCCGCGCTCCTCCTCGGCTGGACCGCGGGCGAAGTCTCCAGCGGGCCCTGGAACCGGATGGCACCGCTCGCGCTCTGGGGAATGGCGCTGCTGGCCACGCTCTTCTCCACCTACCTCACGTTCCTCGAGCCGTTCGTCATCGGCGCCACCTGCGCCTGGTGCCTCTCATCCGCGCTGATCGCCGGATCCATCCTGCTGGCGACCACCGGTCGGGTGCCGGCGCGGGCGCGGGTCTGACCCCGGCGGGGTCAGGCTGTCGCCCGCTCCTCGGCCGCGCCTCCGGATCGGCGCCCGGCGGCCTCGACGGCGTCCAGGATCTTGGTATAGCCCGTGCACCGGCACAGGTTGCCCGACAGCGCTGCCCGGATCTCGTCGCGGGTCGGGGAGGTGGCGCGCTGCAGGAGCGCCACGGCGGACATGAGGATGCCGGGCGTGCAGAAGCCGCACTGGGCCGCGCCGTGCTCCGCGAACGCCTGCTGGAGCGGGTGCAGCCCTTCCGGCCCCGCGAGCCCCTCCACGGTCGTCACATCGCGGCCTTCCGCTTCCAGCGCGGGCGTGATGCACGAGAGCGTGGGCCGGCCATCCATCAGGATGGTGCAGGCGCCGCAGTCGCCTTTGTCGCACCCCTGCTTCGACCCGGTGAGGCCGAGGCCGTAGCGGAGCGCTTCCAGGAGAGTCCAGTGCGACGGGACGCCGATCTCGCGATGGTCGCCGTTCACGCGCACGGTCAGGAGGGAAAACATGGGGTAACACTACCCGGGCATCGCGTCGAGGGTCAAGGCGGCCTCTCCCACCGCCGCGCGAAGAGCCCGGCAGGGCCGCGTGTTTGACGGCCGTCCGGTCACCCGGGCATCTTCCGGCCCAACCAGGGGGTGTTGATGGGAAATCAGGGATGACCACGGAAGTCGCGGGCGTGGTGCTCGCCGCAGGCCGATCCAGGCGGATGGGCCATCCGAAAGCGCTGCTGCACGTGGGCGGCCGCACGTTCATCACGGCGGCGGTGGAAGCATTGCGCGCCGGCGGGTGCGCGGCCGTCGTGGCCGTGGTCGGTGGCGCGGGGCAGGGCGGCTGGACCGCGTTTCCGTGGAGCCGGCAGGTGGAGGAGGCGGCGGAGGCGGCTGGCGCGATCGTCGTCGTGAACGGGCTGCCGGAGTCGCAGCAGATCCAGTCGTTCCGCCTGGGCCTGGCGCTGCTGCCGCCCACGATCACCGGCGCGCTGGCGCTGCCGGTCGACCACCCGCTCGTGACCGCGGCCACGGTGCGGCGGATCCTCGAGGCGCATGAAGCCGACGACGCGGCCATCCTCCGCCCTGTCCACGGCGGTCAGCCGGGGCACCCCACGCTCTTCCCGCGCTGGACCTGGGAGATGCTGGGCGATCCCACGCTGCCCGCCGGAGCCCGGTCTGTGGTGGAATCGCCGCGCACCCACACCCGGGATGTCCCCGTGGACGACCTGGGCGTGCTGGCCGACATCGACACGCCCGAAGCCTACGACGAGTGGGTGGGCAACGAATGAAGGGACCGGCGAGTGGATCGCGACGAATGAGGGCCCGTCGAGCGGGGGTGATCGAAGCCGCCGGTGCCGCGCTGGCCGCCCGGTCGGGCGAGGGTCCCGCCATCGCCGTGGTCTGGCGAGTCGATGGCGCTGGCGACGGCGACCGCTGGATCGTCACCGGCGACGATCCCGGTCGGGCGCTCCACGCCCCCGGCGGCGTCGACGCTGGCGTGGATCCCGAAGCCACCGCCGCGATTGCTCTCGCCGCCGAGCTCATGGCGTCCGGCCAGGCCGTGGGCACCGCCGAGCCGGGGGACGGGTCGCGCCTGTTCGGAGAGCTGCACCGGGCCACGGCCCGCCTGCTCGTGGTGGGCGCGGGCCACATCGGTCTCGCGCTGACCCGCCTGGCCGTGACGCTCGGCTTCCACGTGGTCGTGCTGGACGACCGCGAGGAGTTCGCCAGTGAAGAGCGGTTCCCCGACGCCTCGGAAGTCCGGCGCGTCGACTTTGCCGATCCGTTCCGCGACACACCGCCGAGCGCGTCCGACTACGTCGTCCTGGTCACGCGGGCACACCGCTACGACTACGATTGCCTGCTGCACCTCGTGGACACGGAGACGCTGCCACGCTACATCGGAATGGTGGGGAGTCGGCGCCGCGTGCGCGCTGCGTACGGCGCGCTGCTGGAATCTGGGATCCCGCGCGAGCGACTGGCGGCGATCCACGCACCCATCGGCGTGGACATCGGTGCGGAGACCCCCGAGGAGATCGCGGTCTCCATCGCCGCCGAGCTGATAGCGGCGAGGCGCGGAGTCGAGGCGCACGGGTCGCTGCGGGAGATCGAGAAGGTCGTGGCGCGATGGCTATGACCGCACATCGTGCGGAGAAGGCGCGAAGGGCGCGGAGAACGGCATCTCACGCGGAAGCGCGGAGAACGTCGAAACGGCAATCACGCGGAGGCGCGGAGAACGCGGAGGGATCGTGGGCTGCGCGGGATGAGGGCGCCATGGAAGCTGCCGGGGCAGACCATTTTCTGTATTGTCCCTCGAGCCCCGCGGGGCGAGCGGACTATCCGGCCCACGCACCTGAGGCCCCCTTCGCGCCCTCCGCAGCTCCGCATGACCCGGTGTTCTCCGCGTGCTTCGACCGCTTCGCGCCTCCGCGGTGCCGGCGTGTTCGCGTGATCAGGAGGGCCGCGTGAGCGGAAGGGACCCGGACGTGACGGTGTACGCGGCGCTGCTGGCGGCGGCGGCGGCGGGGCGGCGAGTCGCGCTGGCCACGGTGGTGGAAACGCGCGGGTCGGTCCCGCGTCGGGCGGGTAGCAAGATGGTGGTGGACCCGGAGGCGGGGCTGGTGGGGACGATCGGGGGCGGGTGCGGCGAGGGGGATGTGCTGGAAGCGGCCATGGAAGTGCTGACCAATGGTCGTCCGAGGACGGTCCTGGTTCGGCTGACGGACCCGGAGGAGTCGTGGAGCCCCGCCGTGTGCGGGGGAATCATGCACGTATACGTGGAGCCGGTACAACCGGATGTGGCGTAGATACAATGCGTTCCTGGTACGGCCGCCCGAGTTGACGGTGGCGTGGCAGGACAGCGAGACGAGCGCGCGTGGATGGCTGGTGATCAGCTCACTGCGCGGCGGCGCGGCGGGTGGCGGCACGCGCATGCGGGCCGGGGCGAACCCACGGGAAGTGGGCTACCTGGCCAAGACCATGGAGCTGAAGTTCGCGCTGGCGGGGCCGCCCATCGGGGGCGCCAAGTCGGCCATCGACTTCGATCCCCGCGACCCGGGCAAGGCGGGCGTGCTGGAGCGCTGGTTCGCCGCCATCGCGCCGCACCTGCGTGAGCGGTACGGCACCGGGGGCGACCTCAACGTGGACGAGGTGGTGGAAGTCATCCCCATGATCCAGTCGCTGGGGATCGCGCATCCCCAGGCCGGGATCGTACGGGGGCATTTCCAGCTGGACGACCACGCCTTTGCCCGCGTGATCGCGAACCTCGACCGGGGCGTCGAAGCGCCTGTGCACCAGGCCGTGGGCATTGCCGGCATCGAGCGCAGCGTGGCCGACCTCATCACCGGGTACGGCGTCGCCCGCTCGGTGATCGAGTACTACGACCGGATCGGCAGGAAGCTGGACGGCGCGCGCGTCACGCTGGAAGGCTTCGGCAACGTGGGCGCCGCGGCGGCGCTCTACCTCGCCCGCGAGGGCGCGCTGCTGGTGGGCGTGACCGACGCGGAGAAGGGGCTGTTCCCGGGCGAAGGGCTGGATGCCGCCGGGGTCGAGTCGCTGATCCGCAGCGGGCCCGACCGGCTGCTCCCCGACGACGATCGCTGCGTCCGCGGCGACGGCCGCGAACAGCTTTTCGACACGCCTGCGGACATCTTCGTCTGCGCGGCCGCGTCCGGCACCCTCACGGACGAGCGCCTCGAGCGCCTCGTCGCCGCGGGCGTGAAGGTGATGTCGTGCGGCGCCAACCAGCCGTTCCGCGAGCGACAGCTCGGCTCCACGCGCGTGCACCGGATCGCGGACGCGCGTTTCGCGCTGATCCCCGACTTCCTGGCGAACCTGGGCATGGCGCGCACGTTCAGCTACCTCATGGAGGTGGACGCGAAGCCGGAGTCCGAAGCGGTGTTCTCCGCCGTGGACCAGACCATTGCCACGGGCGTGGACGAGATGCTGTCGCGCGCGAACCGTCCGGACCGTGACCTCATGGCCGCCACGCTCGGACTGGCCCTGGACCGGATCGGCGCCGATTGAGCATCCGGCTCCTCGTGGGCACACGGCGGGGCCTGTTCCTCGCCGCGTCCGAACACCGCCTGGACTGGTCGATCGAGGGGCCGTACCTGGAAGGCCGGGAAGTCTACCACGCGATCCGCGACGCCCGCACGGGTGCGCTCTGGGTGGCCACCGATCACAAGGTGTGGGGGGCGCACGTCCATCGGAGTGACGACGGGGGCCGCAGCTGGGATCTCCTGGATGCGGCCCCCCACCATGCCGACGAGCGAGGGCTGAAGGCCATCTGGTACCTGGCGCCCGGCCCGCCCGACGAGCCGGAGACGCTCTGGGCTGGAATCGAGCCAGCGGGGCTCTTCGTCAGCCGCGACGCCGGGCGGAGCTGGGCGGGCGTGTCGTCGCTGAACGACCACCCCACGAACGAAACGTGGCAGCCGGCCGGCGGCGGGCTCGCGCTCGGCAACATACAGCACGACCCATCCGACCCGCGCCGCATCTACTGCTCGCTGTCGGCAGGGGGCGTGTACCGCTCGGACGACGCCGGCGCGAGCTGGCGACCGGTGAACCAGGGCGTCCGCTGCGACTTCCAGCCCCGGCAGTACCCGGAGACGGGGCAGTGCGTGCACCGGCTGCGCGTGCACCCGGCCATGCCCGCGCGGCTGTACCAGCAGAACCACTGCGGCGTCTACCGCTCGGACGACCGGGGCGAGAGCTGGACGGAGATCACGGACGGGCTGCCGAGCGATTTCGGCTATGGCCTGGCCCTGGACCCGCGCGATCCGGACACCGCGTTCGTCATCCCGGAGGAGTCCAGCCACATGCGGGCGACGGTGGGTGGGAAGCTCCGCGTCTACCGCACCACCGACGCGGGCGCCGGCTGGGAGGCGCTGACGCGGGGGCTGCCACAGGAGCACGCGTACATCTCCGTCCTCCGCGATGCCATGGCCGACGACGACCTCGATCCCGCAGGCGTCTATTTCGGCACCACCAGCGGGCACCTCTTCGCCAGCCGGGACGGCGGCGAGGAGTGGAGCCTCGTGGCCGGCTTCCTCCCGAAGATCCTCTGCGTAACGGTGGCATGAGGTCGGGCGACCGGAGCGGCAGCCACGGGCTGTTCCGCCCGGCCGGGGCCACCGGAACCGCGGGGCCTGCTACAGCCGCTGTGTCTCGTCCTTGCGGAGTCCGTCAATGGCCTTCTGGAGCGCGGCCTTGCGCTCCTTGAGCCCTTCGCGGTACTCCTGTCGGTCGGTGTCGGTGATCTCCATGCGGAGGTCCGACAGAGCGGTCTCCAGCGTTTCCACCACGAGTTCCGTCTCCCGGTCCGTCAGCTCGCCCCGGATCATGGTGCCTCCTCCGTCGCGGTTCTCGAGATAGAGGCGGGAGCACAGCGAGCCGGCCCGCGCGGCGGGCCGCAATCCCTCCGCCCCGCCCCACCTCCAGTCTACGTAGCGCGTGACCTCCGGGTCACGCCCGATCACGGCAGGCTCACCATGCATTATGCGCGCCTCGTAGAGTCTCATCTCGAGGCGGTACCGCTCGCGCTCCAGCGATCCCTCCCGGAGCACGGCCCCGGGCTCCACCTCCAGGCCGAGCTTGTCCCGGGCGGCGCGGCGGACCGCGTCCTCCCACCCTTCCTGGGTTCGCAGCGATGCGGCCGGCAGCCCCCAGGCATGGGGGAGCTCGTCGTCGTCCGGCGGGCGCCGGATCTGGAGGACGCGGCCATCCTCGAGGTGGATGGCGACGGAGACGGAGCGCTTGACCGGTCGGCTCACGGCGCTTCCTCCCCGGCCGGCCAGCCGAATCGCCGCATGTCCACGCGGCCCCCGGGGTCGAAAGCCACGCCTTCCTCCTCGAGCAGCGCCCGCTGGAGGGAGTCGGCCATGCCGGAGCGCGGAATGGTGATGGCGCCGCTGGCGCTCAGCACCCGCCACCACGGCACGTCCAGGTCGTCGGGGAGCGCGCCGAGCGTGGCGCCGACCCCGCGGGCCGCGCCGGGGTATCCCGCCAGTTCGGCCACGCCGCCGTAGCTGGCGACGCGGCCGGACGGAATGCGTCGGACCACCTCGTACACGCGCTCTGGGAAGTCGGGCATGACGGCTCGCGTGGCCTTTCGCCGCGGGTTGTTGTTCACCGTGCGGAGCGCCTGCAAGTTAACGCCATGATCGCCGATTCGAAGGACACGCTGCTGCTCGTCCGCATGGCGGGCGAGCTCTTCATAAAGTCGCGGCGCACGCGGACGGGGTTCCTGCGCCGCCTGCGTCGCAACCTCGATGATGGCCTGGCGGAGCTGGAGCCTCCGGGCACGCTGGAGTCCGGGTGGGACCGGCTCTACGTGCACGCGCGGGGGGACGCGGCCCGGTCCGTGGTGTCGCGCGTGTTCGGGATCAGCTCGTTCAGCCCCATCGACGCGCTGGTGGAGGCCACCCTGCCCGCCATCCTCGAAGCGGGCGTGGCGCTCTACACGGAACGGGTCCGGGGACGCACGTTCGCCATCCGGGCGCGCCGGGCGGGGAGGCACCCGTTCTCCTCGCACGATGTCCAGGTCGAGCTCGGCGCGCGGCTCCTGGATGCGTCGGCCGGCGTGAACCTGGACGCGCCGGAGGTCACGGTCCACGTCGAGGTGCGCGACGACCGGGCATACCTCTTCTCCGAGGTGGTGCCCGGACCCGGCGGGCTGCCGCTGGGCGTGGAGGGGCGGGCGGTCACGCTTCTGAGCGGCGGCTACGACTCGGCCGTGGCTTCCTGGCTCATGCTGAAGCGGGGCATTGCCCAGGACTACGTGTTCTGCAACCTGGGCGGCGACGCGTACGAGCGCGCGGTGGTGCAGGTGGGCAAGCTGCTGGCGGATCAGTGGAGCTTCGGCACGCGGCCCCGCCTGCACGTGATCGACTTCGCCGGCGCGCTGGACGAGATTCGCTCCAGGACGAGGGAGCGGTACTGGCAGGTGGTGCTCAAGCGCCTCATGTACAGGGCCGCGTCCATGGTGGGCGAGGAGCTGGGCGCGGATGCCATCATCACGGGGGAAGCGGTCGGGCAGGTCTCGTCCCAGACGCTGATCAACCTGCGGGCCATCGACCCGGCGTCGGCGCTCCCGCTGTTCCGGCCGCTCCTGGGCTTCGACAAGGAGGAGATCATCGAGCGTGCCCGGGCCATCGGCACGGCGGTGCTCTCGGAGCAGGTGAAGGAGTACTGCGCGATCGTGCCGGGAAGGCCGGTGACGGCGGCGAAAGTGGCGTCCGTGGACCGCGAGGAGTCGAAGCTGGAGCTGGGCGTGGTGGCGCGCGCCGTCGCCGACCGGAGAGTGCTGGACCTGCGCGCGCTCACGGCCACGGACCTGGTGGCGCCGTACCTCTTCACCGACGACATCGCCGGCGACGCCATCGTCCTCGACTGCCGGCCCGAGGCCCAGTACCGGGCCTGGCACCTCCCCGGCGCCGAGCGCCGGGACGAGTGGGAGCTGCTGCAGAAGTTCAAGCGGCTGGACAGGGACCGCCGCTACGTCCTCTACTGCGCCCACGGCATGCAGACGGCGCACATCGCGGAGAAGATGCAGCGCGCCGGCTACGAGGCGTACTCCTTCCGCGGCGGTGCGGGCGCGGTGCGGAAGTGGGCCGAATCGAAGGACGGCTGACGCCGGTCCGGCGACAGGCCGGTGGCGCGGCTACCAGCGAAGAATGACTTTGCCGAACGTGAGGTTGGAGGCCACGACCTCGTGGGCGCGCCCGGCCTGGGCCGCCGGGATCACCTCGTGGACCACGGGGCGGATGCGGCCATCGGCCAGGAGAGGGAGCACCTCCTCGGCGAACAGGCGGGTGGCCGCGGCCTTCTCGATACGGGAGCGGCTGCGCAGCGCCGTGCCCACCAGTGTGAGGCGCTTCGAGAGCAGCAGGCCCAGGTCCACTTCCGCGCTGCGCCCACCCGGCAGGCCCACCACCACCTGCCGCCCCAGCGGGCCCATGGACCGGAGGTTCTCGGCCAGGTAGGGACCCCCCACCAGGTCCAGGACGAGGTCGGCGCCACGCCCGTCCGTCACTTCCCGCACCCGCTCGGCGAACGCCACATCGGGGCCCGAAAGGTCGATCGCCACCGCAAGGCCCAGCGCCTCGGCCCGCTCCAGCTTCCACGGGCTCCGGGACGTGCCCATCACGAGAGCGCCGTACGCCCGCGCGATCTGGAGCCCCGCCGTCCCGACGCCGCCCCCTACCGCGTGGATGAGCACGCTCTCACCCTCCATCAGGGACCCCCGCGTCCGGAGCGCGTCGTGGGCCGTGATGAAGACTTCCGGGATGCCGGCGGCCTCCACCTCGTCCATGCCATCCGGGATCGGGAGCAGGTGCTCCGCCGGGACCACCACCCGCTCGGCGTACGCGCCGCCGCCCGCCAGCCCCATGACCCGGTCGCCCGCGTTCCACCCCTCCACGTCCGCCCCCAGGCGGTCCACCTCGCCGGCGAACTCCAGCCCGGGAATGTCGGCCGGCCATCCGGGCGGCGCCGCGTAGCCGCCCGTCCGCTGCATGAGGTCCGCCCGGTTCACCCCCGCCGCCGATACCCGCACCCTCACGTCCCCGGGTCCCGGCTCGGGGTCGGGGACGTCGACGAGCTCCAGCACCTCGGGCGAGCCCGGGCGCGTGATGACGACTGCCTTCATGGGGAGCCTCCCACGGCAGGGCGGCTGTTCCGCCTAGAGCGCCTTGCGGGCTACCAGGTGGTAGACGAACGGGAAGAAGATCCCGCCCAGCACTGCCCCGATCAGCGCGCCCAGGCGCAGGGGCGTGGGATCGTGCGTCACGTACGCCGACGCGCCCAGCATCCCGCCGATGAACGTCCCCGCCAGGCCGAAGTACACGGTCAGCGGTATCGTCGTGGTGGGCCCGCGATAGACGGCGCGGACAATCAGGCTCGCGACAATGCCGATGCCGATCCAGATGAGAAAACCGGTCACGAATGTCATGGGCAAAAAGTGGCGGAGACCGGCGCCGCGGGCAAGGGATCGCGGGGAGCCGCCGTGCTCAGATGGCGATGTCCGCCATGGCCTCTTCTTCCCCCGTCCCCCGCGCGCCCACATCGGCGGGCAGCCTCAGCGCGACCAGTACGGCTACGGCCACGAGGCCGGCACCGAGGAAGAACGGGGTGCGGATGCCCACGTGCTCGAAGAGCGCTCCCGCCCAGAGGGGCCCCAGGACCCGCCCGATCCCCCCCACCACCTGCTGCCCGCCGAGCACGGCGCCCTGGGAGTCGGCGTCCGTCTCCTGTGACACGAGGCTGGCCAGCGACGGGAAGGTGAGACCGGTGGCCAGCGCCCAGAAGGGGACCATGGCGAAAATGGCGCCCGGACTGGGCACCAGGGGGAGCAGGGCGAGCACGGCGGCGAGGACCCCCGTCCCCGCCTGCACGATCCGGCGCTCCCCGAACCGCCGCACCAGCCACCCCACGATGAGCCCTCTCACCACCACGGTGGTGCCGCCGGCCGTGGCGAAGACCACGCCCATGTCCATGGCATCCATGCCGTGTGCGCGCTCGGCGAAGAGGGCGAGCACACCCGTCATGGCCGAAAAGGACATGATCGCCAGGAAGTAGACGGCCAGCAGGAGCACGAACGGGTAGGCGGTCAGCGTCGCGACCCAGCTGCGCAGTGTGGCCGCCTGCGTGCCCCGCCCCGCAGCCCGCTCCTCCGCTCGCCGCGATTCGGGGAGGATCACGATGGCCGCGAGACCGTTGACCGCGCACAGGCCGGCCGCGATGAACCCCGGTACGGCGTAGCCGAACTGGCTGAAATACCCCCCGATCGCCGGGCCGATCAGGACGCCCAGCCCGGACGCGGCGCCCAGCATCCCCATGCCCCGCGCGCGGTCCTCGGGGCCCGTGGCATCCGCCACGTACGCTTGCGCCACCGAGATGGTCCCGCCCGCCGCGCCCGCCGCGATTCGCGACACGAAGAGCACGGTGAGCGACTGGGCCAGTCCGAACAGCAGGTAGGACAGGGCGGAAGCGAAAAGGCCCAGGACGATGAACGGCCGCCGCCCGTGCCGGTCGGAGATCCGCCCCCAGAACGGAACGGCCAGGAACTGCATGGCGGAGAAGGATGCCACCAGGAGCGTCACGTCGAACGGGCTGGCGCCGAACGACTCGGCGTAATACGGCAGGAGCGGGAGCACGATGCCGAAGCCGATCATGTCCACCAGTACGGTGGCGAACAGCACGATCAGCCTGGAGGTCTTCAGCATCCCCGGACGCTCTCCCCGTGCGCGGTGCTTGTACCGGTGCCGCCCGCTACGTACATTGGCGCTCGACCCCATTCCTCATCACGGCGGCCGCCGCGGCCGCCTTCACGGGTCTGCCGCGACGATGCCTCGCCTCGATCCACCCAACGATCCGGATTTCCGCAAACGCTACGGCGTGCTGCTCGAGATCGCACGCGAGCTGACGGGAACGCTGGAGCCGAGCTGGCTGTACCGCACCATCTACGAGCAGGCGAGTCGCGTGCTGGAGACCACCGGCTTCTACATCTCCCTGCACGACGCGGACAAGGATGAGGCCCGAGTGGTATTCGTCGCCGACCGGGGCGCGATCGAGCGGCCAACGAGCCTAACGTACCGGGCCTCCGAGAGCCGCGCCATACGCGAGAAGCGCGCCATCCGTGAGGATTTCGACAGCGTGGCGGACGCTCTCCTGGTGCTCGGCCCCGAGACGGACGAGGAAGTTCCCCGCTCCCTGCTGGTCGCGCCGCTGCTCCGCGATGGCCGCGTCCTGGGCGCGATCAGCGCCCAGAGCTACAGGCAGGGCGCGTACACGGAGGCCGACCTCGAACTCCTCTGCGCCATCGCCGACCTCGCGGCCGTGGCCGTGTCCAATGCCCGCACCATGGAGGCGCTGGAAGGAAAGCGGCGGGAGTCGCAGCAGCTCGAGGAGATCGGGCGCGCCGTCACGGCGTCGCTGGAGCTGGAGGAAACGCTGCGCCGGATCGTGGCCGCGGCCCGGGACCTGTCCGACGCCGACGGCGCCGTGGTCTGGCTGCTCGAGATGGACGGATCAGCGCGCGTGGCCATGACCGCCGGCGACCTGGCCCTCCCCCCGGGCTCCATCGTCCAGCCACCGTCCGGGCTGGTGCGCCGCTTCGCGCGGGAGCGCTCGCCGCTCATCATCGACCGCCTCCGCACCGATCCGCTGGTCCCCGACGAGGTGCGCCAGATGCTGTCGGCCGAGGCCGCCATCGGCGTCCCGCTCATCGTCGACGACGACCTCATTGGCGCGCTCTCCGTCAGCCACGGCCGCAGCCGCGTCTACTCCGACGACGAGGTCCGCGTCCTCGAGCGCCTCGCCATGCACGCCGCCATCGCCGTGGCCAATGCCCGACTCCACGAGCAGGTCCGCACCCTCTCCATCACGGATCCGCTCACGGAGCTGCCGAACCGCCGGCACATGTCCATGATCCTGGAGAAGGAGTTCGCCGCCGCCGAGCGGGGCCGCAGCCTGACCGTGATCCTGTTCGACCTCGACGACTTCAAGCACTACAACGACACCGCCGGTCACCAGGCCGGCGACGCCGTCCTCCGCCGCTTCGCCCGCATCCTCGTGAGCCAGACCCGCGCCATGAACCTGGCCGCCCGCTACGGCGGCGACGAGTTCATCGTCATCCTCTCCGAGACCGAACCCGAGGGCGGGAAGCGCCAGGTCGAACGCGTGGTCGACGCGGTCGTGGCCGACGCCCGCATGGCCGGCGTGGGCGTGAGCGCTGGCGTGGCCGCGTACGAGCCGGGGATGCAGTCGCCCGAACAGCTCATCCGCCGCGCCGACCAGGCCCTCTACCGCATCAAGGCCGCGCGCACCCGGACCGCCAGCGGTCCCTGATCTGTCCCAACCCGCCATGGCTTCGGCGCGGCTCCGCTCCGATCTTGGGGGCGTGTATATCAATCCTCGCTTCACCCGACTGGTCCGCGCGCCCGCGGCCCGCTACGGCGACCCCGCATCCAGAGGGGAGTCGTTCCCGGCCGAGGCGGTCCTGCGTGATCTGGTGACGGCCGACCGCGCTGTCGCCCCCCTGATCGCCGCGCGCTACGCGGCGCTCCGCTTCTGGCTCCTGCACGCCACGGGTGAAGTGGCGGCGCTGGTGGACCACGCCAGGGAATCGGCGCTCGGCCACCTCGAGGCCGCGGACCGCGGCGAGGAGGAGGTGGCGCTGCTCCGGGCGCTGGTGGAGCGCCCCGAGCCGCTCTCCGAAGCGGCCGCCGTGCTCGACCTGGCCGCCTCGGAGGCGGAGCGCGGACGTCACCCCCACGGCGCTGGTGCGCTCCGCGAGGCCGCCTTCCGCATTGCCCTGCACCGCCTCGACCTGGGGCTCGCGAGCCGCATCGCCGCCGATATCGGCCGGCGTCTTCGCAGGGGCGGTCACTATCGCGCCGCGCGCCGCTGGGAGCGGGCTGCCGCCAGGCTCGCCACACGGCAGCGGGCGCTGACGCCCGGGTCCCCGGACTGAGGCGGCGTGGGCGGGCCATACACGGCGGAGGAGCGACGCGCCATCGCGCGGGCGGTGCAGGCGAGCGCTCCCCTGCGTTGCCCGGCGTGCGGAGAGCCGCTGTTGCGGCGGGACGTGCCACCTTCGCGACAGGTGTCGTACGTGCGGCGGCGGGTGTGGGTGCTCTGCCCCGCCTGTCACCGCTCCGGCGCCGTGGATGTCAGAGCGGCCGGGCCACCATGATCCCGTCCTGCCCGTCGATGCGGAGGATGCGGGTGGCGAGGGGGAGGGTGCTGATCTCCACGGACTTCCCCACCAGCGGTGCGTTCATGAGGTGGAGCTGACCGCCCACGCGGATGGCGAAGCCGGTGTGCGCCACGTCCAGCCCGGCAACGGTGCTGGTCATGGCGATGATGTCGCCATCGCGGATCCGGTCCGCCACCGCCGCCACCTGCTGCTGCGGGACGACGTAGCGCGGCTCTGAGCTCAGCTCCCGTTCCACCGCCCGGATCCTGGCCACCCGCTCCGGGTGACCCACCAGCGGAGCGTAGGCCGCTGCGTGCGTGGACATGAAGTCGATCGGTCCGGTCACCGGCGAGCCACCGAGCTGGCGCGTGATGTCCCGAACGAGCCCCATCGCCTGGTTGTCCCGGATCCAATCGGTGAAATAGTGCAGGCGGCTCGCATAGCCGTCCAGCCGGCCGTTCCGGTACCGGATGAGCCGGAGCTGGTTGGTGAACGCTTCGAAGCCCGGGATATCGGCGCCCCGGCTGGCGCGGAGCACGCGGGCCAGCGCGAGCATGCTCTCCACGTACGTGACGCAGTCGAACGTCCGCAGGTTGACCACCAGCCGTTCGGGCCCCGGCAGGTCCAGGGTGTGCGGCGTGTAGGGCGAGCCCACGAAGCGGCGCCCCAGCCTCGCGATGAGCGGTCCGATCGGCAGGGTGTCGATGGCCTCGGACCGTGCCCAGCGGACGGTGGCCTGGAAGATCTCCAGGTCGTCGGGCTCGTACACCACGTCGCCCCGGATGACGGCGTCCGGGTCGGCCCGCGGCGGCGGTGTCGGGGCCGTCGGACCGCCCATGACCCCGGTCCCGCTCTCGGCGCCGTACGCGCTGCTGTCCACGGGCACGGCGGCGGTGGAGCCGGTGCCCGGCTCCGGCGCCCTGTGGCCGCGGAGCGCCGGCAGGTTGGCGTAAACCAGCCAGGCGGCGAAGAGGGCGAGCCCCAGCGCTGCGGCGGCGAGTGCGTGCATCTTTCCCATGTGGTTCGGCCCGTGCAAGCAGTATTCCGGACGCGGCGCGTGGCCCGGCTTTGACATCCCAGCCGCGACCGGGGATTTTTCGGTTTCCATGTCAGTCTCTGCGGCGGAAGACGCTCATGCCTAAACGTACGGAAGCCGGCCTGCCGGTTCTGCGGATGCGTCCGGTCCCCAAGGGCCGCACGTTCGATGTCGAAGCGCTGGACGAAGTCCAGGCCCTCCTCGGCGACGCGCCCCGTCGGCGCGACCTGCTGCTGGAGCACCTGCACCGGATCCAGGATGCCTACGGCCACCTCGCCGACCGGCACCTGCTGGCGCTGGCGAAGGAGATGTCGCTGAGCGCGGCCGAAGTATGGGAAGTGGCCACGTTCTATCACCACTTCGACGTTCTGAAGGATGGCGAGTCGCCTCCGCCGCCGCTCACGATCCGCGTGTGCGACTCCATCGCCTGCGAGATGGCGGGCTCCGCCGAGCTGCTGGCCGCGCTCCGGGATCGCCTGGGCGAACGGGTCCGCGTCATCAGCGCGCCGTGCATCGGTCGCTGCGACCGCGCCCCCGCCGCGTTCGTGGGCGACCACGCCGTGGACCACGCCACCGTGGATGCAGTGGAAGCGGTGGTGCTGACGGAGGACACGACGGCGCGGGCACCGGAGTACCGGGAGCTGGGAGAGTACCGCGCGTCCGGCGGCTACGAGATCCTGGCCGCGTGCGCCCGGGGTGAGCGGCCGCTGGAGAGCGTGCTGGGGGACGTGGGGACGGCGGGGCTGAAGGGGCTGGGCGGCGCCGGGTTCCCGTCGTCGCGGAAATGGGAGTTCGTGCGGGCGGAGCCGAAGCCGCGCATGGTGGTGGTGAACGCCGACGAGGGGGAGCCGGGGACGTTCAAGGACCGGTTCATCCTGGAGACCGATCCCCACCGCATGCTGGAGGGTGCGCTGATCGCGGCATGGGCGGTGGAAGCGGACGCTGTCTACATCTACCTGCGCGACGAGTACCCGCACTGCCGGGCCATCCTCCAGGACGCCATTGAAGCGGTGCAGGCCGACCCCCCGTGCGCGTTGCCGGAGATCCACCTGCGGCGGGGCGCCGGCGCCTACATCTGCGGCGAGGAGACGGCGCTGATCGAATCGCTGGAAGGGAAGCGGGGTGAGCCACGCCTGCGTCCGCCCTTCCCGGCCCAGCGCGGCGTTTTCGGCCGCCCCACGCTGGTGCACAACGTGGAGACGCTCTACTGGATCCCGGAGATCCTGCGTCGCGGCGGCGACTGGTTCGCCGCCACCGGCCGCGAGGGGCACCCGGGGCAACGCTACTTCTCCGTCAGCGGACGGGTGCAGAAGCCGGGCGTCTACCTGGCGCCGAACGGTGTGACCGTGAAGGAGCTCATCGACGATTACGCCGGCGGGATGCTGGACGGCCACGCGTTCCACGCCTACCTCCCTGGCGGGGCCTCGGGCGGCATCCTTCCGGCCTCGCTGGGCGACATTCCGCTCGATTTCGGCGGCGCGCTGGGCGAGTACGGGTGCTTCGTGGGTTCCGGGGCCATCATCATCCTGTCGGACCGGGATTCCGCGAGAGCGGCTGCGGTGAACATCATGCGCTTCTTCGCCCACGAGTCGTGCGGCAAGTGCACGCCGTGCCGCGTGGGCACGGCGAAGGCCGTGGCGCTCATGGACGCGCCCGTGTGGGACCGCGCCCTGCTGGAGGAGCTGGGCGCCACCATGGCCGATGCGTCCATCTGCGGCCTGGGGCAGGCGGCACCGAACGTGATCCGGCGGGTCGTGGAGCACTTCCCCGAGGAGCTTGAAGCATGAAGACGAACGGCGATGGGGGCGCGATCACGGGAGGACAGCGGCAGGCCGCCCGGTCCGATGCCGGCACCGCGGCGGACGGGATCCGGTTCACCCTGGACGGGCGCGAGATCGACGCGCTGCCGGACGAGAGCATCCTTCAGGCTGCCGAGCGCCACGGCGTGGCGGTGCCGCACCTCTGTTACACGGAGGGGATGCGGGTGGACGGGAACTGCCGGGCGTGCGTGGTGGAGATCGAGGGCGAGAGGGTGCTGGCCCCGTCGTGCCATCGCAAGCCCGCACCCGGCATGAAGGTCCACACCGCCAGTGAGCGGGCGCGCGCTTCGCAGAGGATGGTGCTCGAGCTGCTGCGCAGTGACATGCCGGACGAGCAGTACCGCGCCGATTCCGAGCTCGCGCTCTGGGTCGACCACCTGGACGTGGGAAGCGGCCGGTTCCCCCGCCGCCGACAGCCAGCGCCCGACGCGTCACACCCGGCCATTCTCGTGCGGCTGGACGCGTGCATCCAGTGCACCCGCTGCGTCCGTGCCTGCCGCGAAGTGCAGGTGAACGACGTCATCGGCTATGCCGCCCGCGGCGCCGACGCCCACATCGTGTTCGACTTCGGCGACCCCATGGGCACCAGCACGTGCGTGGCATGCGGCGAGTGCGTGCAGGCGTGCCCCACGGGTGCGCTCATGCCGAAGAGCATCGTGGAGCCGGAGGCCGTGCTGTTCCCTGCGGACGAAGCGCTCTATGCCCCGGTCATGGCGGGGCCCGCGTCGCGCGAGGAAGAGGCCGTGGTGGCCGGAGCAGGGGTGGGCGACGGCGTGAACAGCGTCCCATCGCTCTGTCCGTACTGCGGCGTGGGCTGTCAGGTCACGTACCACGAGAAGGGCGGCCGCATCACCCACGTCACGGGGCGCGAGGGGCCGGCCAACCTGGGGCGCCTGTGCGTGAAGGGGCGGTTCGGGTTCGACTACGTGCACAACCGCCAGCGGCTGAGAAAGCCGCTGATCCGGCGCGAGGGCGTTCGCAAGCGCGCGGACGTGCTGGTGGACCCGACGGACTGGTCGAGCACGTTCCGCGAGGCGACGTGGGAGGAAGCGCTGGACGTGGCCGGGTCTGGGCTGAGGAGGATCCTGGACGAGCACGGCGGACAGGCGCTGGCGGGTTTCGGCTCGGCGAAGGGGAGCAACGAGGAGGCCTACCTCTTCCAGAAGCTCATCCGAGCGGGCTTCGGCACGAACAACGTGGACCACTGCACGCGGCTCTGCCACGCGTCGTCCGTCGCGGCGCTCATGGAGATGATCGGGTCGGGCGCGGTGTCGAACCCGTTCGCGGACGTGCAGTACTCCGATGTGTTCATCGTGATCGGGTCGAACCCCACCGTGAACCACCCCGTGGCGGCCACGCTCATGAAGAACGCGGTGCAGCGAGGCGCCCGGCTGATCCACATGGATCCGCGCGCCACCGAGATCTCGCGCTTCGCGACGCACGCGTTCCAGTTCAATCCGGGCACCGACGTGGCGCTCCTCAACGCCATGCTCCACACCATCGTGGAAGAAGACCTGGTCGATCGGGACTTCATCGACACGCGCACGGACGGCTGGGACGCGTTCCGGGCCAACCTCACGGCGTACGCGCCGGAGGTCATGGAGCCGATCTGCGGGATCCCGGCGGACGAGATCCGGGCCGCGGCCAGGCGTTACGCCACTGCGGACGCGGCCATGATCTTCTGGGGCATGGGCGTGGCCCAGCACACGCACGGCACCAACAACGCCCGCTGCCTCATCAACCTCGCGCTGATCACCGGACAGGTGGGGCGCCGAGGCGCGGGACTCCACCCGCTGCGCGGGCAGAACAACGTGCAGGGCGCTTCGGACATGGGGCTCATCCCCATTGTCTACCCCGACTACCAGAGCGTCACCGATCCGGTGGTGCGAGCCCGGTTCGAGGAGTTCTGGGGACGCGAGCTCGACCCGGACGTGGGCCTCACCGTGGTCGAGATCATGAACGCCGCGCTCCGCCGGGAGATCCGTGGCATGTACATCATGGGGGAGAACCCCGCCATGTCGGATCCGGACCTGGCGCACGTCCGCGAGGCGCTCGCCACCATGGACCACCTCGTGGTGCAGGAGATCTTCCTGACCGAGACCGCGTCGTTCGCCGATGTGATCCTCCCGGCAACCGCGTTCATGGAGAAGACGGGCACGTTCACGAACTCCGACCGCCGGGTCCAGCTCGGGCGCAAGGTGCTGGACCCGCCCGGAGAGGCGAAGCAGGACCTGTGGATCATCGAGGAGCTGGGCCGGCGCATCGGCATGGACTGGCAGTACGACGGTCCGGCCAGCGTGTGGGAGGAGATCCGGCAGTGTGCGCCCAGCATGGCCGGGATCACCTGGGACCGGCTCGAGCGCGAGCAGGCCGTGACCTACCCGTGCCGCAACGTGGGCGACCCCGGCACGGAAGTGCTCTTCGACGAGCGCTTCCCCACCGGCAACGGGCTGGGACACCTGAAGCCGGTCGACTACACGCCCGCCGCCGAGCTGCCGGACGACGAGTACCCCGACGTCCTCATCACGGGCCGCATCCTCGAGCACTGGCACACCGGCGCCATGACTCGCCGCGCGGAAGTGCTGGACGCCATCGAGCCCCTGCCCATGGTCTCCATGAACCCGGGCGACATGCGGGATCGTGGCCTCGAGGCCGCTGACACCGTGACGCTCGAGACTCGACGCGGTCACGTGGCCGCGCTCGTGCGCCTCGACCCGTCCATCCCCCGTGGCGCCGTGTTCCTCCCCTTCTGCTACGCGGAGGCGCCCGCCAACCTGATGACGAACCCGCAGCTCGACCCGGATGGCAAGATCCCGGAGTTCAAGTACTGCGCGGTCCGGGTCACGGCCGGGGGAACCGTCCGGCCGGTGGGATTCGCCGCGGCGTCGGTCGGGACCGGCGCCGGCCAGACGGACTAGCCCGAGAGGCGGCGCTCGAGCCAGGCCACGGCATCCCGGATCTCGGCCGGCTGGATGCCGTGGCCCATGGCATAGTCCCGCGCTTCCAGGTCGGCGCCCGCGGCCCGGAGCGCGTCCCGCCCCCGCCGCGCCAGCGACAGCGGGATGGCTGGGTCCGCAGTCCCGTGACCCCAGAAGAACGCGGTGCCCGCCACCGTTGCGGGGCTCACCGTCACGGTCGGGTGAGCTGGCACGAAGCCGCTGAAGTTCATGACCGCCACCACATCGGCGGGGTGGCTGAGGGCGTAGCCCAGCGCCATGGCGCCGCCCTGGGAGAACCCCCCCAGGACCACGGGCCCCGGTCGGAAGCCGAGCGTCGCGTCCAGCGCGCCGAGCTGCTGCTCCAGTGACTCCTGTGACGCGCTGAACGTCGCCGCGTCCGGACGATCCTCGCCCTCGTACCGGTACCACGCCCAGCCCGGGCCGTACCCCCACGGCGCCCCCGGATGCGGCGCCTGTGGCAGCAGGAGCGCCATGGACGCGGGGAGCCACGGCCGGAGCGCGGCCAGGTCGGAGGCGTCGGCGCCGCGGCCGTGCATCAACACGAGCACCGTCGCGCCGTCCCCCGCCTCGCCAGCAAGCAGTTGAGTCGTGAGCTCGATTGCCATGGTGCGACGCTAGCCGCCGCCGTGGGCGGCGCCCTCCGTTTCCCGCCCCGTCAGGTCCGTGAACCGCACGGACGCACCCACGGCCAGGCGCTGGGCCAGGAAGGCGGCATCCCAGTTGGTGAGCCGAACGCAGCCGTGCGAGGTCACGTAGCCGATGGTTTCCGGCGCTTTCGTGCCGTGGATGCCGTAATGGGGCTTCGACAGCTGCATCCAGACCACGCCGACCGCGTTGTTCGGTCCCCCGGGCAGCATCGCGTCATCCTTGCTGGGGTCCTCGCCCGTGAGCAGCTTCGGCTGGTAATGCCATTTCGGGTCGAACGTGATCGACTTCACCGTGAAGCTCCCCGACGGGCTCGGCGCGTAGTTGGAGCCGAGGGTGGACGGGAAGTGGTACAGGAGCTTTCCGTCGGCGCCAAGGGCGTGCACGTAGTGACCGCCGTCGGAGATCACGAGTCGCGTCACTTCGCCACCACCGTGGTAGGCGCCATCCGGCAGATCCCCCGCGTGGAACGGGCGGACCGCCGGCACCTGGAGCGTCTGTCCCGCTTCGGCCGAGCTCAGGTCCACACCCGGGTTGAGCTGGCCGAGCAGCGCGGGCGTGCTGTGGAACACTTCGGCCAGCTTCTCCGGCAGGGACTCGTAGCAGAGGCACTCCTCATCCGCCCGCTGGTAGACATCTTCGGGCAGGTCCACGAACGGACCGGAAACATCGTCCGCCGTCAACTGGTGGGGCTCGACCTGCCGTTCGCCCGCCTGGCGCAGCAGCGCCTGGAACGTGGCCGAATCCACACTGCCCGTGGCATCCAGGCCGTGGTCCCGCTGGAACCAGTACACCGCTTTCTCGGTGTTCTTCCCCCACCGCCCGTCGATGATACCGGGGGAGAAGCGGGCCTGATCGAGCATGACCTGGACGCGTGCGACGGCCGGCCCCTCCACGTCACCGCCGATCGGAAACGATGCCGGGCGCTCGTTCACCGCCCGGGGCGTGATGTCGTCCCAGACTTCACTGGCGACACCACCAGCGGTGCCCTCGGCCGCCGCCGCCCCGTGCTCGGGGCTGGTCGTGGAGCCGGCCAAGCCCACGGTGTCGCCGCGAGCGAATGGTCGCCAGGAGGAATCGAGGCGACCCTCCTCGAGCGCGGCGCTGTCGAGGTCGGGCCCGCCTTCGTCGAATGGATCGGCCACCGCAGTGGCGCGGTCGCCGATCTCCGCGCCGGCCGCCGCGGGCTGGGCCGCGACATTGGCCGATTGCGGATTGCGGGCGCCGGCGTCGCGGTCGGAGCCGCCGCACGCGGTGGTGATCACGAGCGCTCCGAGGAGCGCGGCGTGTATGTGCTTCATGCTTCCTCTCCCTGTCGTCTCTGGTTTCGACAGGGAAGGGGGCAATCGGCGTGCCTGTACGCCGCGGGGTCAGCTCTGCCCGGTCTTGAGCTTCTCCACGTAGCCGAACAGCGCCGCCTGGCGCGCACCGCCCTGGCGGATCACGTCCAGGGCGCGGAGCAGTTGGACGTCGTTGTCCACGTCCCGCTCCTTCACATAGGCGTCCCCGAACGCGAGGCGCCCGACGCGGTCGGTGAGGATGCGATCGATGGAGGAGGAGCCGGCGTCGTAGACGGTGCGGTCGATCTTCACTCCCCGCGCTGTGAGCCGGCGATACAGCTCGTCGCGCCACGCCTGCGTCACCTGGAAGTTGCGGTCAACGGTGCCCTTCAGCTCCGAGGCGTAGTCGAACACGGCGCCGTAGAAGTCGGGCGACGAGGGCGCGAGCGCCTTGAGCAGCGTCTGCTCGGCGGTGGTCAGCGTGTCGGCTTTCACTTCCAGGTCGGGCATGATCCCGCCACCGCCGTAGACGGTGCGTCCGGCGTCGGAGTGGTACGTGGGCCGCTGGTCGCGTCCGGCCGCGAAATGGGTGGAATCGTCCACCTCGACCAGCCGCCCGTTCTGGAGCACGCGCTCGCGGTGAATGCTGCGCCCGCTCGGCGTGTACCATTTCCCGGTGGTCATCTTGAGGACGTATCCGCCGTGCACGCGGTACGCCGTCTGGACCAGCCCCTTCCCGAACGACGTGGTCCCCACGATCACGGCCCGGTCGTGGTCCTGCAGCGCGCCCGCCACGATCTCGGACGCGGACGCGGAGCCGCCGTCCACCAGCACGACCAGCGGGAGGTCCGCGGCGATCGGCACGTTGCGGTTCACGTAGTCCGTATCATCGCTCCCGCGCTCCCACTGCCGGGCGATCTCGGACGTCCTCGGAAGGAAGAGGCCGGCGATATCGACCGCCTGGTCCACGATCCCGCCCCCATTGCCGCGCAGGTCGAGCACGATCCCGCGGGCGCCCTCCTGCACGAGCTGCTGCACCGATGTCCGCACCTCCTGCGCGGCTGTCTCGTTGAACTGGAGCAGCGGCAGGTATCCCACGTCGTCTCCCAGCATCGTGGCGTACGGCACGGCGGGGATGCGGACCACGGCCCGCGTGATCTGCGCCCGGATCGGCTCCGGTGTGCCGTAGCGGAGGAAGTTCACGCGCACCACCGTGCCCGGCTCCCCCTTCAGTGCATTCGCCACCCGGTCCAGCGACCAGGCGCCCACCTCGTCTCCGTCGATGGCCAGGACGTGGTCCCCCACCTGCACGCCAATGCGCTCGGCGGGTGTGTTGGGGAACACGCGGGCCACCACGGCCGCGCCCTGCTGCGCCTCGATCAGCATGCCCACGCCCGCGTAGTGGCCCTCGTAGGCCACCTCGAACTCTTCCATCTCCTCGGGACTGACCAGGTCGGCGTAGGGATCCTCGAGTCGATCGACGAGCCCCTCGGCGGCCCGCTCGTACACGTCGGAGACATCCAGCGTGTCGACAAAACGGGTCGAGACGAGCGTGACCACGTCCCGGAAAAGGTTCGGCCCCGTCTGGTCCTTCGGGTCGGGGAGGATGAATCCGCCCAGCCCGAACGCGAAGGCGATGACTCCGACGAACCCGACCTTCTTCACGTGACGCATGCGATCCCAAGGATGAGAGTGAAGGACCCCCCATGGCCTAACGCTACTACTCGGCACCGGCGCCGGCGTTCCGGGAGTCAATGGGGTTCAACAGTTTAAACGCACACGCGCGCGCTTTCCAGCCTCACGCAGTGTGCGACGTTGCGACAGGCCCGGGCCCGCGGCACGGATCGGCGCCCGCAGGTGCCCCCGCGACGCGTTTGACCGGGCCGCGTCCCCGCCCGACATTACTTTCCAAAAATCTGGCGAAGGAGGCAGACGTTCCTACTCGCGACGAGATGATGCGCAGCGGTTCCGGACTCCTGGTCGACATCCCGCCCCGACCCAGCCTCTCCGATTACGAGGGCGTGGCCCACCTCTCCCCCGCCGTGGCCGCCCTGCGCCAGCGCGCGGCCGGCGCGGCCGAGCGCTTCCGCGGCCGCACGCTCTGGATGATCAACTCCACGGCGCAGGGCGGCGGCGTGGCCGAGATGCTGCCCACCATGGTCACGCTCCTGGAGGAGCTGGGGATCCGCACGCGCTGGTTCGTCATCGAATCGAGCGAGCCCGACTTCTTCCGGCTCACCAAGCGCCTCCACAACCTCATCCACGGGGAGGGCGACCCGGACCTGGGCGATGCCGCCCGGCGCCTGTACGAAGGGATCAACGCAGACAACGCCTGCACCCTGGTGCCGCTGGTCCGCGATGGCGATGTGGTCGTGGTGCACGACCCCCAGCCAATGCCGCTGGGCGAGATGGTGCGCCGGGAGCTCGATGTCCGCACCATCTGGCGCTGCCACATCGGGCTGGACGTCAGCAACGCGGCCACCGATGCCGCATGGTCGTTCCTGGAGCCGTACGCGCGCCATTACGACGCCGCCGTCTTCTCCGCGCCCGAGTACGTCCCGGCCTACCTTCGTGATCGCGCGCGCATCATCTACCCGGCCATCGACCCGCTCTCCCAGAAGAACCGGGAGCTCAACCTGCACACCGTGGTGGGCGTGCTGGCCAACGCCGCACTGACCGTCGCGCCCGGCCCCGTGGTCCAGCCGCCGTTCCCGGACAACGCCCGGAGGCTCCAGGCGGACGGGCGCTGGTCGCCGGCCGTCCTCCCCGAGGACATCGGCCTGCTCATCCGTCCGATCGTCACCCAGATCTCCCGCTGGGACCGGCTCAAGGGGTGGCTCCCGCTCCTGCGCGGGTTCGCCGCGCTCAAGGAGCGGATCTACACCAGCCGGAACGACCGGCCGCCGCAAGAGCATCGGCGGCTCCGCCACCTGCGCCTGGTCATGGCGGGGCCGGACCCCGCGTCGATCCAGGACGACCCTGAAGGGCTGGAAGTGATCGAGGAGCTGCGCGGCGCCTACGTCGCCCTGGATGATGAGCTCAGGGGCGATGTCGCGATGCTCGCGCTCCCCATGCAGAACCCGGATCACAACGCGCTCATGGTGAACGCCATCCAGCGCGCGTCGACGGTGGTCGTCCAGAACTCGCTGCGGGAAGGATTCGGCCTCACCATCACCGAGGCGATGTGGAAGCGCGTGCCGGTGCTGAGCAATCGCCGGGCGGTGGGCCCACGCCAGCAGATCCGGCACGGCGAGGACGGCTGGCTGATCGATGACCCGGAGGACCCCGACCAGATCGCGGACGCTCTCGACATCCTGCTGAACCAGCGGCACCAGCGGGCCGCACTGGGGCGCACCGCGCAGCGCCGCGCCCACGATGATTTCATGGTCTTCAGCCAGCTCGGCCGCTGGCTCGACCTCCTCGACGCCATCGGCTAGGCGAGCCGTCAGAGCGCCGGGGGCCGCGGCCCTCGGTTGCCGCCGCGCGTCGGCGCCCCGACATTGCCCACTTGCCCCTCGATTTCCCCCGACAGAGCACGCCCGATGACACCACGCAATGCCGCTCGTATGCTGCTCCTGGGCCTCGCCGTCTCGCTGGCTCCCGCGTGCGCTTCCGCCCCTGCCCGCCCCGTGCCGCCCACGGACGACCCGGACCTGGCCAGGGCCTACCACGTGCTCTCCACCACCCCGTTGATCGACGGGCACAACGACCTGCCGTGGCTCATCCGCGAGCGAAGCGGGGAAACGGGCGACCTGTCCGCGTACGACCTCCGCTCGCGCACATCCGGACAGACGGACATCCAACGCCTGCACCAGGGCATGCTGGGCGCACAGTTCTGGTCGGTCTACGTACCCGCGGAGACGCAGGCGGATGGCAGCGCGCCCCGGGTCCAGCTCGAGCAGATCGACATCGTCCGCAGGATGATCGGGGCGTATCCTGACGTGTTCGAGCTCGCCCTCACCCCCGCCGACGTCACGCGCATCTTCCACGCCGGGAAGATCGCGTCCATGATCGGGCTGGAGGGCGGCCACGCCATCGAGAATTCCCTCGGCGCGCTGCGCGCCTATTACGACCTGGGCGCCCGTTACCTGACGCTGACCCACTCGCTCAATATCGACTGGGCGGATTCGTGCTGTGAGCCGCCGGAGCACGGTGGCCTGACGCCGTTCGGCGAGGCGGTGGTCCGGGAGATGAACCGGCTGGGCATGCTGGTGGACCTGGCCCACGTCTCGCCCGAGACCATGAACGATGTCCTGGATGTCACTGCGGCCCCCGTCATCTTCTCCCATTCCTCCGCACGCGCGCTGACGGATCATGAGCGCAACGTCCCGGATGACGTGCTGCGCCGCGTGACCGGGAACGGCGGCGTGGTCATGGTCACGTTCGTCACCATCTTCGACAACGAAGCGCTCCGCCGCTGGGCCGAGACGCCGCCGGCGGACCGGACCGGGCCCGCGCCGGTGGCCACACTGGACGACGTCGCCGACCACATCGAGCACGTGCGCGACGTGGCCGGGATCGATCACGTGGGCATTGGCAGCGATTTCGACGGCACGAGCACGCCCGAAGGGCTGGAAGATGTGTCGAAGTTTCCCGCCCTCTTCGCCGAGCTCTCGCGACGCGGCTGGAGCGAGGGCGAGCTGCGCAAGCTGGCGGGCGAGAACGTGCTGCGGGTGTGGCACGAGGCCGAGCGCGTCGCCGCGCGGCTCAGGTCGGCACAGGAGCCGGTCACGGCCACCATCGCGCAGCTGGACGGTGTAGTCCGGCCGGGGAGCGGCGCGTTCGTCACTCGACTGGGCCAGGACACGATCGCCGTCGAGAGCTTCCGCTACGGACCCGACACGTTCGATGCCACCGTGGCGCTGCGTGTCCCCACCACAGTGCTGACCCGCTACCACGCCGATCTCGACCGCCTCGGCCGCATCCGCTCACTCACGGCCACCGCGTTCGAGCCCGCCGCCGACACCGCCGACCGCCCCCTGGCCCGCACATCCTACCGGTTCCGCGGCGATTCGGTCGACATCACGGCCCGCACGCCGGACGCGGAGCGGACGACCACCACGGCCGTGCGCGCCGACGCGCTCCCCTTCATCGACATGGTCCACTGGCCGTTCGAACTGGCGCTGATGCGACTGGAGCCCCTCGGCCGGGAAGCCACGCTGCCCATGCTCATGGGCAGCCGCGTCGGTGAGTTCGGCTTCTCGGCCGCCGACCGCGACCATGCCACCATCCGCCACCCGTACCGCGGCACCATGGCCGTCCGTGTCGACACCCTCGGCCACATCCTGACCCTCGACGCCAGCGGCACCACCCGAAAGCTCTCCGTGCGACGCGTGGATGCCCTCGATGTCCCCGCCCTCGCCCGCGACTTCGCCGCCCGCGATGCCGCCGGCCGAGGCCTCGGCGCGCTTTCCGGCCGGGCCACGGCACACGGCGAGATCGGGGGCGCGCGCATCACCGTGGACTACGGCGTGCCCCAGAAGCGTGGCCGCGATATCTTCGGCGCCCTGGTCCCCTACGGCCAGGTGTGGCGCACGGGCGCCAACCGCGCCACACACTTCGACACCGACCGCGACCTGGTGATCGGCGGCACGCGCGTGCCCGCTGGAACGTACACGCTGTTCACGATCCCGGGACCTGACGCGTGGACCCTCATCGTGAACAGCAGGACCGACATCACCGGCACTGCGTACGACTCCGATGCCGACTTCGCACGCATCCCCATGAAGGTGACCACGCTGGACGCCCCCGCGGAGGACCTGACCATCACGGTCGATCCCGCCGGCTTCCTCCGCGTGACATGGGACCGGACCGAGGCGAGCGTGCCGGTGAGGCCGGCGCGCTAGGCCGCGCGACCCCGCCGGGAGAAGTCCGGCGGGGTCGCTCCACCTGCCCGCGTTCCGGCCCGGGCCGCACCCGGATCGACACTTTCCGCTACGGCTCGAGCCACTCCTCGTCCATCACATCGCGGTCCGGAGCATCCGGCGTGAAGCCGCTGGCCCGGATCACGGTGATGGGGCGGGTCAGCGTACCGTCGCTCACCGGGAGCACGACCGTATAGGTGCCATCCCCGACCAGCCCCGGTCCGCCCCCCCAACCTCCGCGGAAGCTCATGCGTACACCGCGGTCCCGCATGGCCGATACGATCTGGCGCATGGCGGCGCGGACGTCGTCCTGCGACGGCTGCGGCGTCTGCTCGCCCGCCTCACCACGCTCCGTGGCGCCGCGGACCGCTTCACCGGCGACCGGCTGGCCCACTGGCGCTTCCCTGGGCGGCCTCTCTCCGGCCGCGGAACGCTCCGGAGCACCTTTCGACGGTGGGGCGGAGTCCGCCTTCGGCTCCGGGTACCGCTCGCCCGGCCGGTCCGTGCTCGCTCCGCCACCGCCCCGGCCGCCCCACATGCTCCCTCGGTCGCCGCTCCGCATCATGGCCAGCGCCCGGTCCGCCGCCGCGCGGTCCAGTCCCTCGTGCGCGACCAGGGAGTCCGCCACTTCAACCATCGCGGCGTCGGCACGGATGCTGTCCCGCAGCTCGGACGGCGACTTGGGCTCCGTCGCTTCCGAGCGCTTCTGCAGGTTCCACGTGACCCGGTGCAGCCCCGGCGATGCCGGGCCGTCCAGCGTCGCCACCGTGTCACCCGCGGTGCCCAGCACGGCCAGCTTCAGCCGCGCACCGCGCGCCGGCCGCTGCGCTCCCGACGCCTGGCGACGGGCCGCAGGGCCACCGGCGGAAACGTCGCCCTCGTTCGCGCCCGCCTTCGCCGCGGGCGGGGTCCAGCCTTCGGGGATGTAGTAGGTGATCGCCGCTCCGAACGGCGCAGACTCGCCCTCGAAGTAGCGGTGCCCCGTGGACTCGCCGCCCGAGGGTGCATCACCGAACTCCAGCCCGGCGGCGGGCGCGAAGAGCACGGGCTCGTCGGCCAGGCGCACTGTCGCCAGCTGCTGGAGCGGTGCGATGTCGACGATCCAGATGGACCGGCCGTGCGTGGCCGCGATCAGCTCGTGGTCGCGGGGGTGGATCTCCAGGTCGTGCACGGGGACTGTGGGCAGCCCTTCCATGAAGCGCCGCCACGTCGCGCCGCGGTCCGTGGAGACGTACGCGCCCACGTCCGTTCCCACGAACAGCAGGTCGGGGTTCACCAGGTCCTCGCGTACCACGTGCACGAAGTCCGGTCCGCCCGTGGGCAGGCCGTTTGCGAGGCTGCGGAAGCTCCTGCCGCCGTCGTTCGTGACGAAGACGTACGGGCTGAAATCGTCGCTCCGGTGTCCGTCGAAAGCCACGTAGAAGCGTTGCGGGTCGAAGTGTGATGGCTCGATCCGGCTCACCCACGTGTTCTCGGGGACGCCCTTGAACAGCTTGTGGCGGAGCTGCTGCCACTCGCCGTCCGCCTGCCGCACCCAGACGTTCCCGTCATCGGTGCCGGCGAAAAGCAGTCCTTCCACCAGCGGCGACTCGGCCAGGGCCACGATCGTGGCATGCGTCTCCGCTCCCGTCACGTCCTTCGTGATCCCGCCCGTGGTCTTCGTGCTGACCTCGATCTTCTCGGCGTCCTGCGTGGTCAGGTCGGGCGAGATCACGTTGAAGGTGGTGCCCTGGTCCGATGACATCAGCACCCGGTTGCCCGCCGCGTAGACGGTGTGCGGCGCGTGCGGCGAGAGCACGATCGGCGTGTTCCAGTTGTAGCGCAGGTCGTACATCGCGGAGTCCTCGGCGACCTGCTCCTTCCACCCGTCCACCTTCGCCCGCTCGCCCGCGGTCATCGCGCGCGGCTCGGTCACCCCCTCGTGGACGGCGATCGAGTCCAGGAGCGGCCGCGCGTGCTCCTGCCAGTCCGGCTTCCCCATGCGCGAGCGCTCGCCCGTGACCAGGTTCACCCGCGACATGCTCCCGCCCTGCGACTCGGCATAGATCGTGGCCGGGTCGGTCGGGTCCTGCTGGCTGTAGAAGCCGTCCCCGCCGCTCACCGTGTACCACATGTGGTGGTCGATCCCGCCACGGGCGCGCCGGCTCGGACCGCACCACGTGCCGTTGTCCTGAAGACCGCCGCACACGCGGTATGGCACGCTCATGTCGTAGCTGACGTGGTAGAACTGTCCGATCGGGAGCGTATTGATGAAATCGTACGTCCCGCCCCGGTCCCACGTCACCGCGATCCCGCCGTCGTTGCCGACAATGAAGTGGTCCGGGTTCGACGGGTCCCACCACATGGCGTGATGGTCCACGTGGATCCCGAGGGTGGCCTCGCCCACCGTCTTCCCGCCATCCTTCGAGAACTGCACGGGCGTGGACGACCAGAAGACCAGGTCGGGATCGTCGGGCGCCACGCGCACCTGCGAGTAGTAGAACGGACGCGTGTCCACGCCGTTCATCCAGCGCCATGTGCGGCCGCCGTCCCCGGAGCGGTAGAGACCCGTGCCCTTCAGCCCGGACACGGCCGCGTCGTCTTCGCTCATCCCGTTCGTGTCACCCGCCTTCGCTTCCACCAGCGCGTACATCACGTCCGGGTTGCTGGCGGCGAGGCTGATCCCGATGCGCCCCTTCTCCGTGCTCGGGAACCCGCCGCCGCTCACCTGCGACCAGTGCTCACCCCCATCGGTGGACTTCCACAGGCCGCTGCCCGGGCCGCCGCCGTTCAGGAACCACGGGCCGCGGACTCGCTCCCAGCTCGAGGCCCAGAGGACGTCCGGATTCCGCGGGTCCAGCGCCAGGTCCACGAATCCCGCCCGGTCGCTGATGAACTTCACCTGGCGCCACGTCTTCCCGCCATCCGTGGTCTTGTAGACGCCGCGCTCGGCGTTGGCGCCCCAGATGTGGCCGAGCGCGGCCACCCACGCCGTGTTCGGGTCCTCGGGGTGGACCACGATCCGCCCGATCGCCTGCGTCTCCTTCAGCCCCGCGAACGTCCACGTCTCACCGGCGTCACGGGAAACGTAGACCCCGCCGCCCGGTGAGATGGAGTTGCGCGAGTCCTCCTCACCCGTGCCCGCGTACAGCACGTTCGGATCGCTCGGCGCGATCGCCAGATCGCCCATGGACACCACGCGCTCTCCGCCGAACAGGGGCGTGAACGTCGTGCCGTTGTTGATGGTCTTCCAGATGCCGCCCGCCACCGAAACCACGTAGAACGTGGGTGTGCCGGGCACCCCCTCCACGTCCGTGACCCGGCCCGACATGTTGGTGGGACCGACGTTGCGCCACTGGAGCCCGGCGAAGAAGGCCGAGTCCGGGCCCTGGGCGCCCAGCGGGAGGGGGGCCACGAGCGCCGCAAATACGAGGCTGGCGGCCGTGGTCAGGGGAACACGCGTTCGCATCGTCGCTGCTCCGGGTTCTCTGATGGAGTGGTGAGCGTCTGGCGCCTGAAGGCAGGGGCGGCCTGTGGGATGACGTCCGGGCGAGCGAAAACGTTGGGGAGGGCCAGCGCCGCCGCACGCTGGCGACGGCGAGTGCGCTCACGCCGCCGCGGACCTGCCTACCACCGATCCAGCTCCTTCTCCAGCCGCTCCCCGACCGCGTCCGTGGCCAGCAGGATCAGCCGGTCTCCCGGCTCCAGGAGGGTTTCCCCGCGCGGCGGCCGCATCCGCTCACCGCGCAGGAGCCCGATGAGCTCCGCCTCACTTCCCACCTCGCCCATGGCGTCGGCCACGGTCCGGCCCGCGAGAGAGCTGTCTTCACGGACGACGCCGACGGTCATGTGGCGTCCCCCCGGCAGGGTCACCGGGATCCCGGAGCGGAGCAGGGAGAGGAGATTGAGCGATCCGACTTCCTCGGGGTTGAGCAGTCCCCGCCGCTCCATGAGTCGCAACGCGATGTTCAGGTGCTCGGTGTGCAGCGCCGGCGAATCCGCTCGCGTGGCCACCTGCGCCTCGTAAAGGCTGGGATACGGCACGCGGCTGGACAGCCAGAAGTGGATCAGGTAACTGATGAAAACGGCCAGGGCCGCCGGCACCAGGAGCGTGTACCCGCCCGTCATCTCCGTCACCATCATGAGCGTGGCGAGCGGCACGTTGGCGGCGCCCGAGAACAGCGCGGCCATTCCGACAACGGCCATCGGTCCGGGCGGCTGGTGGAATACGTCCGCCAGCAATGCCCCGAGCATCGCCCCCGCGAAGAGCGTGGGGGCGAACACGCCGCCCGAGCCGCCGGACGAGACGGACAGCGCCATGGCCACCATCTTCGCGAACACCAGGACCGCCAGGGTGCCCATGACCAGCTGACCATCAATGGCTTTCTGCACCCACCCGTACCCGCCGCCCAGGATCTCCGGATAGAGGAGCGCCATGAGTCCCAGGAGCAGGCCGCCGATTCCAGGCTTCAGCCAGACCGGAACGGGCAGGCGCCGGAAGCCGTCACGGGCGCCGTAGAAGATCACGGGCACCAGTGTGGCCATGAGGCCACAGGCGACTCCCAGGACGATGTACCAGCCATAATCGTACACGTGGGGGAGTCCCGTGTAGGCGGGGAAGTGGAACAGCGGCTGCCAGCCGGTGAACAGACCGTTCACCGCGTACGCCACGATGGACGCCAGCATGGTGTAGATCAGCGCCCCGAACTCGAACTCCATCTCGCTGTAGAGCACCTCGATGGCGAACAGCGCCGTGCCCACCGGGGAGCGGAAGATGGCCGACAGGCCGGCTGCCATGCCCACGGTCAGGAGCAGGCGACGCTCCTCGTCGTCCCGCTTCGTGATGTCGGCATACCAGGAGCCGACACCGGCGGCGATGAGGGCGATCGGCCCCTCCCGCCCTGCCGCGCCGCCGGAGCCGATGGTGATGGCGGACGCCACGGCTTTCACGGGCGCCACGCGGCCACGCAGGAACCCGTTCTCGCGATGGAACGCCTTCACCGCGGTGTCCGTCCCGTGCCCCTCCGCCTCCGGCGCCAGCCACGTGATCAGGACACCCACCAGCAGCCCGCCCAGTGTGGTGGAGACCGGGATGAGCCAGAGCCCGTGGGGCCCTGTCACCTGCTGCAGGATCCCACCCTCGCCGGGGAGCCCCGGCGGCGTGTAGCCGCCGATCCGGCCCAGGAACAGGTCGCTGGCCCATCGCAGCAGGAAGGTGAACACCTGGGCCGCGGCCGCCCCGGCAAGCCCGAGAAGCAGGCTGTCGAGAATCAGTCGTCGCTGGCGCTGCCCTTTTTTTCCCACTCGAGTTCCGAGCCCTCTCCATCGTCCGCTTCCGCCGGGCGCCACGCGAGCCGCCCCCGCTTCCAGCATGACCCATTCATTGTGATGGAGCCCGGCACGGCCCGCCACTGCCAGCTTCGTACCGCCCGCGCAGGGGCGTTCGGGCCCCCGGTTGTACGCGCGGCGGCTCGGCGCCATCTTCAGCGCCGATGAAACGAGATCGGCTTCGCCGCCGCTGGCGCCGCGCGCTGCTTCGCCTGGCCGCTGCATGGCAGCGCTTCGTGGAATGGTTCAATGGGCTCAACCTCGCCGAGGACAACATCCTCCTCGTCTTCGGCGTGGCCGTGGGCGTGGTCGGGGCGCTCGGCGTCATCGTCTTCTTCCACCTCATCGACCTGGCCTTCGAGTTCTTCTACCGCTGGCTGCCATCCGAGCTGCCGCACCCGGACGTTCCGTTCTATCGACCGTTCCTCACCGCCCTCGGCTTCGCCGCAGCCACGTGGGTGGTCCAGCGCGCCACACGATCCACGGACAAGCGACCGAAGTCCGTTCAGCTCATCCCGCTCGTTCAGGTGGCCGTGGCCCGCAACGACGGCAACCTGCCGTTCAAGAGCACCGTCGCCCGCATCGTGGCCGCCATCTTCACACTGGGCAGCGGCGGCACGGCCGGGAGCGAAGGACCGCTGGGCGTGGTGGGTGCCACCGCCGGCTCCTATCTCGGCCGCGCCTTCCGCTTCGATGCCAGCCGCGTCAAGGTGCTCGTCGCGGCCGGCGCCGGCGCCGGCATCTCGGCAGCGTTCAACACGCCCCTCGGTGGGGCGTTTTTCGCGTTGGAAGAGATCCTGGGTGGGTTCGCCGTGGGCACGTTCGCGCCCGTGGTGGTGGCCAGCGTGGTGGCCGCCGTCATCTCCCGTGCGGTCTTCGGGGACCACCCGGCCATCGTCATCCCCATGGAGTACGGCTACCACGCCGTCCAGGAAGTGGTCTTCTTCTATCCCGTCCTCGGCATCCTGGCCGGGCTGACGGTGGTCCTGTTCGTCAAGGTCTTCTTCGCGGTCGAGGACATCCGTGAACGGATCCGGATCCCGCCCGCGGCCATCCCGTGGGTGGGCGGATTCATTGTCGGCCTGCTGGTCCTGGCGTCCCGTGGCATGCTCACCGGCTATGGCCACCTCGCCGTGCGGCTCGACACCATGGTCCACCTCAGCGCGGGCGCGCTGCTCCTGCTCTGCTTCGGCCAGATCCTCGGCAACTCCCTGACCCTGAACACCGGCGGCTCGGGCGGTGTGTTCGCGCCATCACTGTTCGTGGGTGCCACGCTCGGCGCGTCCTACGGTGTGGCGCTGAAGGGTCTGTTCCCGGGGATGCCCCTCCAGCCCGAAGCGTACGCGCTGGTGGGGATGGGGAGCGTGTTCGCAGCCGCCACGGACGCCCCTCTCGCCGCCGTGCTCATGGTCTTCGAAATGACCAACGACTACGCCATCGTCCTCCCCCTCATGCTGGCCGTGGTACTCAGCTACAATGTCGCGAAGCGGCTGGAGCCGGACTCGCTCTACAGTGGATGGCTCCGGCGCCGGGGCGAGAGCCTGGAGCACGGCGTCGCCCGCGACGTGCTGGCCAACCTCACCGTGCAGAGCGCCATGGAGGAGAACCCCCAGGTCATCGGGGAAGGTGCGTCCGTCAGCCAGATGATGGAGCACCTCGGCCGGGGTGAGCAGACCGACTATCCGGTGGTGGACGGGCAGCTCCGGGTCAGCGGACTCCTCCGGATCGGCGAGATCGGCCGCGTGGCTCGCGACCAGGCCGCCCTCGGCCCCCTCCTCCTCGCCTCCGACATTGCCGACCCCGTGGAGACCGTAGAGCCGGGCGACACCCTCCTCGCCGCCATCCGGCGCATGGGGACTCGCGGCACCGGGATGCTCCCCGTGGTCGATCCGCAGAGCGGCCGCCTGGTGGGCGTCGTCACGCGCGCCGCGATCCTCGCGCTCTACGAGAAGCAGGTGGCGGAGGAAGCCGCCGAAGGGCGCCCCTCGGACCCGCTCGCCTGACCCACCCCACCGCTCCGCCTACCCGGCTCTCCGGCTACCCGTCAACGCTCCCCGGTCGCCGGTTCCCGCGCCACCTCCTCCCGAACCCGCACCGCGTCCTCGTCCGGCTCGATCCCGTGGCCCCGTCGCCGGGCGTAGACCTGGGTGAACTCGGCACCCAGGAGGAAGATCATGGCCGAGTAGTAGACCCAGAGCAGGAGGATGGCGAGGGAGCCGGCGGCGCCGTACGCTCCACCCGGCCGGGTTCGGCCGATGTAGAAGGAGATGAGGAAGCGTCCGACCACGAAGAGGAGCGTGGCGACGAGCGCCCCGTGCCACACGTCGCCCCAGCGAACTCGGGCGTCCGGCAGCACCTTGTAGACGGCCATGAACGCGACGGTGATCACGGCCACCGACACGGCGAGATCCAGGACCCAGGCGGTGATGCTCCCGAAGGCCGCCGGCAGCACGGAGGTGGCCGCGCCGCCCGCGGCGCTCACGAGCGCGCCCAGGATCAGCGAGGCCAGGAGCAGGATCGCCACACCGACGATCATGGCGAACGAGAGGGCTCGCTGGAGCGCGAATCGGAGGAGTCCGCTCCTGCGGGGGTCCTTCTGGACCTCCCACGCCTCGTTCAGCGCCGCCTGGATCTGGGCGAAAGCGGTGGTGGCGCCGAAGATCAGGCCCGCGACGCTCAGGCCGGTAGCCAGCACGCTGCCGCCGCCCGGCGCCTGCGCGTTCCGGATCATCGACCCGACCGCCCGCCCCCCGGACTCCCCCAGGAACATGCCGATCTGCTGCACGAGCTGTCCCTGCACCTGCTGCTCGCTCATGAACATGCCGGCGACCGTGGTCACGATGATCACCAGCGGAGGGAGGGAAAAGACGGTGTAGTACGACAGCGCGGCCGCCATCCGTGGGCGCGTCATCGTCCAGGAATTCGTGGACGGTTTCCTTGACGAGGTCGAATGTGCTCATGCCGTCCCGCAGACGCTCGGAGTCACGATGGAGGTGGCTGCGAGACGCTGCCGGGATGCAGAAACGGGGCCGCGGCCCCGCACGCGCCCTACGAGTCCTTGAGCCTGCGGAACACTTCTGCGAAGCTCTCCACGTCCTCCTGGCTGAACGCCTGCGCCACCGGCCTGTCGTTCACCTGCCAGATCTGGACTCGAGCTTTCGATCCGGGTCGGTGAAGACGAACTGCATCCGGCCATCCGCCCAGCGGATGTCCTCGATCTCCGCTACGGCGTACCGCGCCCGGAACTTCACCGCCTTCCCCACCGTGCCCCGGAGCAGCCCCCCGACGAACCCGGGCGCCTCTCCTGTTCGGGCGGAGGAGTCCACGTCGGCGAGCGCTGCCTGCGCGGCGCTGTCGGAAAGCGCAAAATAGACGAACTCTCCCGTGAGCCCGAGCTTCACGCCGCCATCCGTGCTCCGGATGGCGAACAGGTCGGGGCCGAGGTCGCGCCCGCCGAAATCGACTGAAGGTCGGCCCCGATCCCCGCACGCCGCGAGCGGGACCAGAAGGAGCAGCGCAAGAGCGCGCATCATGTTCCAATCTCCTGACGGATGACCCGCTTCTCCAGCACGGCCCGGACAGCGCCGTCCGACGGCTGGATCTCTTCGCCCCGTCGCCGCGCCAGCACCTGTGTGACTTCGGCGCCGAGGAAGAAGATCATGCAGGAGTAGTAGATCCAGATCAGGATCAGCGCCAGGGACCCGGCCGCCCCGTACGCCGACCCGGCGTCGCTGTGCGCCAGGTAAAGGCCGAGGAGCACGTTCCCCACCACGAACAGCCCGCCGGTGATCGTGGCGCCGCGCCACGCATCGCGCCACCGCACCCGGGCGTCCGGCAGCACCTGGAAGAGGATGCCGAAGAGCACGGTGGCGGCGATGAGCGAGAGGCCGGCGTTCACCAGTCCGAGCGTCGGCGAAGACACGAGCGGGGGGAGCGTCCGGGTCACGAACCGTCCCACTGCGGAGATGGCGGTCTGCGACACCAGCGAGACCAGAAGGAGCGCGGTGACGCCCAGGATCATGACGAACGAGAGCACTCGCTTGACCAGGAAGTTCCGGACCATGCCGCCCCGCTCCGGGTCGGGCTCGACCTGCCAGATCCGGTTCAGCGCGCTCTGCAGATTCGCGAATCCCGTGGTGGCGGCGAACAGGAGCGCGATCATGCCCAGTCCGGTGAGCGCCGGATTCGACATGCGCGGCAGGTGTGCGTTTTCGAGGATGGCGCCCACCTGTGTGGCCGCGCGGCTCCCGACCAGCAGCCGGATCTGTTCCAGGATCAGCTGTGAGAGACGCTCCGGTGCCACGAACAGCCCGGCCACGAACGTGATCAGCACCAGCAGGCCCGGGAGCGAGAACACGGTGTAATAGGAAACTGCCGCCGCCATGCGCGGGCAGTCGTCGCCGATGAAGTCGTCGAGCGTCGCTCTCAGGGTACCCATTCGCCGAGCCCCGCATCACGCAAGCCGGGGGCCGCCCCCGGTCCGCGTTGTGGCGCACGGCGGTCGTTTCGATATTCCGGCATGGCGAGACGATCTGGGGCGGCGGACCTGCCGCTGCACGGCGGGAAGGCACCGCGCTGGCTGTTCGACCGGATGCGGTCGCTGGCACCGGCGGTGGTGGAAGCCATCGTCGCCGAGTACGGTCCCGGCGAAGTGCTGCGGCGCCTGTCGGACCCGTGGTGGTTTCAGGCCTTCGGCTGCGTTCTCGGCTTCGACTGGCACTCCAGCGGCGTGACCACCACCGTGTGTGGCGCGCTGAAGGCGGGGCTGGCGGGGCGCGAGCAGGACACGGGCATATGGGTGGCGGGCGGGAAGGGCAGAGCCTCGCGGAACACGCCCGCGGAGCTCACGGCCATCGCCGAGCGGATCGGCCTGGACCGTGACCGGCTGGTCTACAACAGCCGCATGAGCGCGAAGGTGGACAGCGCGGCGGTGCAGGATGGCTTCGGGCTGTACCACCACTCCTTCTTCGTGACCTCCGCCGGCGAATGGGGCGTGGTACAGCAGGGAATGCGGGACCTGGACCGCTCGGCGCGCCGCTACCACTGGCTGGGTGAGCGCGTGACGGACATGGTGCGCGAGCCTCACGCCGCCATCGCGAGTGAGAACGCAGGCCAGAACGTCCTCGATCTCACGGCCGCGGATTCCGACCGAGCCCGCACGGCGATTGCCGAGCTCGCCCGCGAGTCCCCGGACCGGGTGGCCCGGGAGCTGGACCGGCTCACCGTGCTGGAGATGCCGCGGGGGCATGCCGTGGACCTGCGTCGCGACGTGGATCCGAAACAGCTGCACAAGGTCCTCACCTCCACGTACGCCGCCGCACCCGCCACGTTCGAGCAGGTGCTGGGCGTGCGAGGGGTCGGGGCGAAGGGCGTGCGGGCGCTGGTGCTCCTGGCGGAGCTTCTCTACGGCTCGCCCGCCAGCACCCGCGACCCGGCCCGCTTCTCCTTTGCCCACGGTGGCAAGGACGGCCACCCCTACCCCGTCGATCGGGCCACCTACGACCACAGTATCGAGTTCCTTCGCACGGCCGTTGCAAGGGCGCGGGTGGGTCGCACCGACCGGGTGCACGCGTTGCAGCGCCTTTCGAGGCTGGACCAGGAGGCAGACTGGAAGACGGGAGCCGGATCAACAGGGCGGTAATCGCCCTCGGGTTCGCCCGCATGGCGGACGCCGTAGCCAATTCCTTCCTGGTGGTCGTGCTCCCGCTCTACATCGCGAGCTCCCACGTCACCGGGACCTCGCTCGGGCTGAGCGAGTCGGCCGTCACCGGCGTCATCCTCGCCGCCTTCGGCATCTTCAACGCCCTCATGCAGCCGTTCGCCGGCCGCATGTCGGATCGCGCGGGGAAGCGCAAGGCGTTCGTCCTGGCCGGACTCCTGGCGCTCGCCGCTCTCAACGCGCTCTACGGCTTCGCCCACAGCTACCTGGGCCTCCTCGCCGTCCGCACGGGGCAGGGGCTCTCCGCCGCCTTCACCATCACGGCCACCGTCGCACTGGTCAACGAGATCAGCACGCGCGGCAACCGCGGCGGCAACATGGGGATGTACAACTCGCTCCGCCTCGTCGGCTTCGGCGTCGGCCCGCTCGCCGCCGGGTTCGTCGTATCCAGCGGGCCGTACCACATCCTCGGTCTTCGTCTCACCGGCTTCAATGGCGCGTTCGCCATTGCCACGGTCGGCGCGCTCGTCGGGGCGCTCCTGGTCCTCCTCCTGGTGCGCGATCCCGAGCGGACCCACCCCGAACCTCGCCGGGTGAAGATCGCGATCCGGTCGCGCGACGCGGACCACCTGCTGGATCCGATCTTCACACTGGGGCTGGCGACGATGGTCATGGCCGGCTGCATCGCCGTTCTCGCTTCGATCGAGCCCCACGTCAACGCGCACCTGGGCCAGGGACCGCGCTGGTTCGGCATCCAGTTCTCCGTCTTCATCCTCTCCCTCGCGGCGACGCAGCCGTTCATCGGTCGGCTCAGCGACCGCTGGGGGCGACGCCGGTTCATCATCGTCGGGCTCGTGCTGCTCGCCCCCACCACCCTGGCGCAGGGCCTGGTCGCCTCTTCCTGGGGCATGGTCGGCGCCCGCCTCGCCCAGGGGATCGCCGGCGCCATGGTGTTCGCCCCCGCCCTCGCCCTCGGTGGCGATCTGGCTACTCGCGGGCAGTCGGGCCTCCAGCTCTCCATTCTCACCATGTCCTTCGGCCTCGGCCTTTCCGCCGGCCAGCTGGCCGCGGGCTTTTTGGTGGGATTCGGCTACATTGTCCCGTTCGCCATCGGCGCTGGGCTGGCGGTCGCGGCCGCGATCCTCGTGCGCGCCGAAGTCGTGGATCCGCCGGCTGAAACCACCCCGGCCGCCGGAGCATAGTGAGAGACACCGGACCTCATAACGGAGATTGATCTGTGCGCTTCCTGCTGCGCCTGCTCGCCACTGCGGCCGCCCTCTGGGTGGCCGTGATCCTGATCCCGGGCATCCGCTACACCGGCGGATGGCCGGGCTTCCTGGCCGTGGCCCTGGTCTTCGGGCTGGTCAATGCCGTCATCCGCCCGATCCTGAAGCTGCTCACGTGCCCGCTCGTCATTCTGACGCTCGGGCTGTTCGTCTTCGTGTTGAACGCCTTCCTGCTCTGGTTGAGTGCACAGTTCGCCCAGGGCCTCGGGCTCCCGTTCTTTGTCGACGGGTTCTGGGCCGCCCTCATCGGCGCACTCCTGGTCGGCGTCGTCAGCACGGTGCTGAATCTGTTCGTCGGGAAGAAGGAGTAGCGGCGTCGGCGGACAGCCCCACGCCGGGCACACCGCCGGGGTGCCGCGCGGTCCGGTGCCCCGGCGGCGACCCCCACGGTGCCCCCCGCGGTGACCCGGAGGCGCCGCTGCATTTTCACCGGCCGCGCCGTCCCCCGCCGGCCGCGGCGGAGGGCCAACGGACCGGTTCTTGACACTCGGGCGGTCAGCACGCCTTCTTATCCCCGCACTTCCAGGGACGGACATGCCCGATCCGGAGATCCAGGACCGCACCGCCGCGAGCCGCTTCACGGCCACCGTGGACGGTGAGACCGCAGAGCTGAAGTACGCGCTGGAAGACGGGATGCTCCGCCTGATCCACACCGGTGTGCCGGAGTCGGTGGAAAGCCAGGGGGTGGGCAGCGCGCTGGCTCGCCACGCCCTGGACGTGGCCCGGGAGCGCGGTCTGACCGTGTGGCCGGACTGCCCGTTCGTCGCCGAGTGGATGAAGCGGCACCCGGACTACCTGGACCTGCTGGATCCGGCATTCCCGCGGCGAAAAGAGCTCGGAGCCGATTGAGGAGGGCCTGCTGATGAAGGTGTGCCTGCTCACGTACGACGACCGCCCGCTGGACTCGCCGCACTCCGAAACGGTGAAAGCCGACCCGCGCCCGTTCATCCCGCACGCGGAGTGGGAGGTGGTGGAGCTGGAGAAGGCCACGGCCGTGGCCGAGGTCATCCGGCTGAGCCGCCAGCCCTGCGACCTGTACTTCAACTTCTGTGATGGCGCCTGGGATGCCGACGCCCCGGGCATCGAGGTGGTGCTGACCCTCGAGCAGGCGGGTGTGCCGTTCACCGGCGCCACGTCCGAGTTCTACGAGCCGTCCCGGGAAGCCATGAAGCGCGTGTGCGCGGCATGGGGGATCGACACGCCCGGGTACGTCCTCGCCACGGGCGAGACCGGGATCGAGCGCGCGGCGGACACGCTCCGCTTCCCGCTCATTGTCAAGCACCCGAGCAGCTACAGCAGCATCGGAATGACCCGGGACTCCCGCGTGGAGGATGCCCGGGCGCTGCGCCGGCAGGCGGAGCGGATGATCGACCGCTTCGGCGGCGCACTCATCGAGGAGTTCATCGAGGGGGGCGAGGCCACGGTGCTGGTGGCGGAGAACCCGGCCGACCCGGCGTCGCCGACTGCGTTCACGCCCATCGCGTACCGCTTCCCCGAGGGCGAGTCGTTCAAGCACTTCGACCTGAAGTGGCACGACTACCATGGGCTGCGCGCTTCCCCGGTCGGCGATGGCGAGCTGGCCGACCTCCTGCGCGACCTCTCGGTCCGCATGTTCACCGGCCTGAACGGTGCCGGCTACGGCCGCTGCGACCTCCGCATCGACCGGGACGGTCGGCCGTTCATGCTGGAAATCAACCCGAACTGCGGCATCTACTACCCGGCCACCGACCCGGGCAGTGCGGACCTCTGCCTCCTGAACGACCCGGCCGGCCACATCGGCTTCACCCGCGACATCGTGGACGCGGCGTTCCGGCGAGCCGAGCGCCGCCGGCGGGGCTGCGAGGTGCGGGCCACCGGGCCGGGGGAGTACGGCATGTTCGCGACTCGTACATTCGCGCCGGGGGAGACCATCCTTCCGTTCGAGGAGCGGCCCCACACCCTCGTTACCCGGTCCCGGGTCGAGCGGGAATGGAATAGGCGCGCCCGGGAATGGTTCCGGCGCTACGCCTGGCCGCTGACCGACGAGGTGTGGGTGATCTGGTCGCGGGATCCGGAGGACTGGCGCCCCATCAATCACTCGTGCGAACCCACCGCCTGGCTCGCGGGGCTCGACATGGTGGCCCGCCTCGCCATCGACCCCGGCGACGAGATCACGCTCGACTACGCCACCTATTCCAACGAGGTCGCGCCAGCGTTCGATTGCCGCTGCGGAGCCGACACCTGCCGGGGCACGGTTCGCGGCACCGACTATCTCTCCGACGCCATCGCCCGCTACGGCGATCACGTGTCCGACTACGTCCGACAGCGGCGGCAACAGGCGTCCGATCCGCGCGCACGCATCCCGCACCCGCATCGCCGCGCGGCGTTCGGCGGAGGTTGACGGATCCGGACCGCGTCGCCACGATCGGTGTACCCCATTCCGAAGACTCCCGGCAGAACCCCCGCACCCGAGTGATATGAGCGAGACAGCAGCGGCGAAGACAGCGCCCGCGGAAGCGTTCCACGACGACATCATCTATCCGGCCACGATCCCGTTCATGCTGGTCCACCTGGCTGCCTTCGCCGCCATCTGGACGGGCGTTTCCGTGGGAGCGGTCGTCGCCTGCCTGGCGCTCTACGTGGTGCGCATGATCATCGTCACGGCGGGCTTTCACCGCTATTTCTCGCACCGCTCCTTCCGGACGAGCCGGGTCGGGCAGTTCGTGCTCGCGTTCCTGGCCCAGACATCGCTCCAGCGAGGGGTGATCTGGTGGGCGGCCATCCACCGGCACCACCACAGGCATTCGGACACGGAGCGGGACGTGCACTCGCCGCGGCAGCGGGGCTTCCTCTATTCCCACGTAGGCTGGATCTTCTCCAACCGCGAGGACACGCCGGACTATTCCACCGTCCAGGACCTCACGGCGTATCCCGAGCTCCGGTTCCTGGAGAGATTTCATCACCTGCCGTGGGTGGTCGTGGCGGGCGTGATCCTGCTGGTCTGGGGCTGGCAGGCGCTGGTGGTGAGCTGGATCTGGAGCACGATCCTCCTCTATCACGGCTCCTTTTCCATCAACTCACTGGCCCACGTGCACGGCCATCAGCGGTACGTCACCGGCGATGATTCCCGCAACAACTGGTGGCTGGCCATCATCACCATGGGTGAAGGCTGGCACAACAACCACCACGCCTACCAGAGCTCCACGCGACAGGGGTTCCGCTGGTACGAGTGGGACCTGACCTACTACACGCTCGAGGCGCTTGCCTGGATCCGCGTGGTCTGGGACCTGCGCTCGCCGCCCGCCGAAGTGGTGAACAACGAGCGTCGCCTCGGCCGGCGCGTGGTGGACCAGGTGGCGCACCAGATCGCCGAGTCGTTCCCCGTCGAGCGGATGGCCGCCCAGCTCCGCACCGCCTGGGACCAGGTGCCGGGGCTCGAGGATATCCGCGCCGATCTCGCCAGCCGCGCCGCCGACGCCCGCGCCCGGGCCAGCGACGCCCGCGCCCGTCTCGCCGAGCGGCTGGAGAACGTGCACGCCCCCCACGTTCCCTCGCTGGACGAGGTCCGCGAACGCGTCCGCAAGCGCTTCGACCAGGTCCCCGAAGTCTCCGTCGATGAGATCGCCCGGCGGACCCATCGCATCCTGCTGGAGACCCTGTCCGTTCACCTGCTGGACGGCCCCGGACCGCTCCCCGCGTGAGCGCGGGCGACGACGGGGCCGGCTGAGCCCGGCCGGGCCGGACCCCGGCCCCACTCTTTCCGAAGCGATCAAACACACGGAGCGCAATGGCGAACCCTACGGCCACAATCGAGACCAACCACGGCACCATCCGCGTCGAGCTCTTTCAGGGCCGCGCCCCGGAGACCGTCCGCAACTTCATTGAGCTCGCCGGCAAGGGCTTCTACGACGGCGTGGTCTTCCACCGCGTCATCGAGGGCTTCATGATCCAGGGCGGCGACCCGGACGGCACCGGACGCGGCGGCCCGGGCTACACGATTCCGGACGAGTTCCATTCCGAGCTGCGCCACGACCAGAAGGGCATCCTGTCCATGGCCAACGCGGGCCCGAACACGGGTGGCTCCCAGTTCTTCATCACGCTGGCCGCCACGCCCTGGCTCGACAATCGCCACGCCGTCTTCGGCAAGGTGATCGACGGGATGGACGTGGTGGAGGAGATCGGCAGCGTCGCCACCGGCGCCGGGGACCGCCCGAAGAAGGAAGTGCGGATGGAGTCGGTCACGGTCCAGCAGGACGAATAGCGGCGGCCACCGCACGTCGGCAGGACCGCACCGGCCCGGGACGCGCCCGGAGCGCTGGGCGCCGCTACGGCCGCGGCGAGCTCCAGGGCACGGGCGTGTCGCCATCCAGCGGCTCTACCAGGCCGTAGTCCCTGAGCAGCGCCCGGTCGGCCAGGAGGTCGGCTGTGCCACCGGTCGCCACCACGCGGCCGCCCGCCAGCACCACCGCCTGGTCGCACACGGCCGCCGCCAGCTCCAGGTCGTGGGTGGCGAGCACCAGTGTCTCGTTCCGGGAGAGAAGCAGTCGCGCCACCGTCGCACGGGCCCGGGCATCGAGTCCCGCCGTGGGCTCATCCAGGACCAGGACCGACGGCCTCGACACCAGCACCGTGGCGAGCGCGGCCAGCCGCCGCTCACCGCCGCTCAGGTGGTGCGCCGCGCGCCCGGCATGGCCGCCCAGTCCGAGCGCCGCCAGCTGCGAGCGCGCCCTCGCCTCGGCTTCCACCGGGGACTCGCCCGCATTCAGCGGGCCGAACGCCACGTCCTCCAGGAGCGTCGGCAGGAAGAGCTGGTCCTCCGCGTCCTGGAAGACGAAGCCGACGCGACGCCGGACTTCCCGCACCGAGGCGTCCGTCACCGGCACGCCCTCCACCAGGACCCGCCCGCTCGTGGGGCGGAGCAGGCCGTTGGCATGGAGCAGCAGCGTGCTCTTCCCCGCTCCGTTCGCCCCGAGCACGGCCACGCGCTCCCCCGCCATCACTTCCCAGGTCACGTCCGCCAGCACCGGGGCGCCGCCCGGATAGGCGAACCCGACCTCCTCGAAGCGCAGCGCTCCGGCCTGCCCGCTCACGACAGCGCGCTCCCGACCACCACGGCCACCACCAGTGCCAGACCCGTGAGCTCCAGCGCCGGACGGCCCGCCCCCGCAGGCGGGTGCAGCACGGGCATCTCCCCCTGGTATCCGCGGCTGAGCATCGCGCGGTAGACCATCTCGCTGCGGTCGAAGCTCCGCTGCACCGCGGCCGCCGTGATCCCGACGAGCAGGCGACGCCGGGACGCGCTTCCCCGGCCCGCGTTCCGGCTCCGGGCCGCTCGACGCAGCCGGTCCACTTCGTCCGACAGCGTGTACAGGAACCGGTACGCCAGTCCGAGGGAGGAAGTGACCACCCGCGGGAGCCGCAGCGTGCGGAAGGCCACGATCAGGTCGTTGAACCGCGTGGTGCTCACCAGAACCACCGCCGCGCCGATGGCCACTGCCGCGCGGCCCACGATCGATCCGAAACGCAGGAGCCCCGCATCCGTCACCGTGGCCGGTCCGAAACGGACCACCGCCTGCCCCGGCACCACGAAGAGGATGCCCACCGAGACCAGCACGACCAGGGCGAGCGGGGGAGCCAGGCGGGCAAAGAACGGGGCGGGCGGGATCCGGGCCAGCGCGGCCAGCAGCCCGACGAGCAGCGCCAGCCCCGCCAGCTGCGGCCAGGCGCCGAGCGGAAGTAGCGCGGACCCCGTGGCCACGAGCACGGTCCCGACCAGCCGCACGGTGGGAGAACGCCGCGTCAGCGCCGAATCCACCTGCGCGTACTGATCCAGGTGATGAAAGCTCACGCGGCGCCACGCGGGCGGCCGGCCAGCCTGAAGACCAGCCAGCCGAGGACGAACACCACGGCTACCCCTATGAGCGCCGCCACCCACGCCCCGCCCATCGGCGCCGAGTACCCCGCGAGCGGCGATGCCGCGGCGTGCTCCGGCGCGTGTAGCCCCACGGCCGCGGCCGAGCTCTCCAGCGCGTCCGGCAGCCCCGACGCCCATGTCGCGGCCGACAGCGCCACCACCACCGCCGCCCCGCTCGCCACCGCCACCACCCGGCCCCGCCGGGTGACGGGCGCACCGGTGCGCAGCAGCTCCGGGCGCGAGCGAAGGACCATGGAAACCACTCCCGCCGTGATCACCGCCTCCGTCAGCCCCACCAGCACGTGCGCTCCGCCAACCGCCAGCACTGCCGTTCTCACCGGCACGACGCCCGAAAGCCCCAGCTCCAGCGCCGCCGCGATGCCCGTGGCCAGCGCGGACACGAACGCCGCCCCCGCCGCCGCCACCACCCGCCCCCGCCCCCGGTCACCCAGCGCGAGGACGCCCCACCGGTACACCAGCCAGCCGCCTCCGGCGCCGATCACCGCCAGGTTGAACGTGTTCGCTCCCAGCGCCGTGATCCCGCCATCCTGGAACAGCAGCGCCTGCACGAGCACGACGGAGAACATGGCCAGCATCCCCGCCCAGGGCCCCGCGATCGCCGCGACCAGCACGCCCCCGAGCAGGTGCGCGCTCGTCCCCGCGCCCAGCGGGAAGTTGAACATCTGTGCGGCGAACACGAACGCGGTCGCGGCGCCCAGCACCGGGGCCTGCCGCTCTCCCAGCGCATCCCTCGAACGCCGGGCCGCCACGCCCAGCGCAACGGCGCTCAGGGCCGTCGTCCCCGCCAGAACCGACGGGCTGAGGAATCCGTCCGGTATGTGGGCCACCGCCCCATCTCCTCCAAGAGGTGAGAGTGGATCGTAACCGTCCGCCAGCCCGGCGATCAAGCCGGAAATCGCCCCGTTCTCCCGTGGGGAACCTCCCTTCGCCCCTCGCCGACCTTCCCCGCCACCCCTATTCTCCCCCGAACGGCAACCCACGACCACCGGAGAGCCCCATCGTGCCCGGCTACACCGCGCAAGACCTCGTCACCCTGCTCGAGCTGGAGCCGCTGGAATACAATATCTACCGCGGTCGCAACCGTGACATCGGGACACCGCAGATCTACGGCGGGCAGGTGCTCGCACAGTCGCTGGTGGCAGCGAGCAGGACCGTCGACGACGACCGGCCGGTCCACTCGCTCCACGGCTATTTCATTCTGCCCGGGGAGCTCGATGCTCCGATCGTCTATTTCGTCGACCGGTTGCGAGATGGGGGGAGCTTCACGACCCGCCGCGTCACGGCGATCCAGCGCGGACGCGCCATCTTCAACATGTCCGCTTCCTTCCACCGCGTGGAGCCGGGGCCGGACCACCAGACGCCCATGCCGGACGTCCCGCCCCCCGAGGCGCTGCCATCCGAGCTGGAGCTGCTCCGGGGCATGCGCGGCCGGATCCCGGAGAAGCTCCGCGGCATCCTGACGCAGGACCGGCCCCTGGACTGGCGACCCGTCGATCCGGTGGACCCGTTCGACCCCGAGCCCCGGCCCCCCGTCCGGCAGCTCTGGGTGCGTGCCATCGGCGAGGTCCGCGACCCGCTGCACCACGCCGCGATCCTCGCCTACGCCTCCGACTACGGCATCCTCGGCTCCGCCCTCCAGCCCCACGGGATCACGTTCCGCAGGGGCGACGTCATGGTCGCATCACTCGACCACGCCATCTGGTTCCACCGCCCCTTCCGCATCGATGACTGGCTCCTCTACTCGATGGAGAGCCCGTCCGCCGCCGGGGCCCTCGGTTTCGGACGCGGCGCGTTCTACACCCGCGACGGCGTGCTGGTGGCTTCCGTCGCACAGGAAGGGCTGGTACGGCCGCTCGAGCGCCGCGACCGCTAAGCTGCCGCCGACTCCGTTTCCGCGCGCCGGCCATCATGGCCCACGAGCACGGGAACCGGGGACGCCCGCACCACCTTGTCCGCCACGCTCCCCAGCACGGCCCGCGCTACCGCGCTGCGCCGGTGCGTGCCCACGGCCACCAGGTCGCAGTCCAGGTCCCGGATGGCCGTGAGAATGCCGCGCGCCGGATGATACGCCTTCACCAGCTGGACCCGGGTGTTCACCTCCGGCGGCAGCCGTGACCGCGTGGCCGCCAGCCCCTCCTCCGCCTCGCGCTCCCGCTCACGGCTCACGTCCCGGTCCATCTCCGCGGCGTGCGGGATGTACGGCGAGGCAAGGCCGGATGGGACCGAGACCACCCGGAGCACCGTGAGGCGCGCATCGAACAGCCGCGCCAGCGCCGCGGCGTGGTCTACCGCGGCTTCGGCTGCGTCCGTGCCGTCCGTGGCGGCCAGCACATGCCGGAGCCGGGCGTCCGGCGGCGTCGCTTCCCCGCTTTCCGGCCGCACCAGCAGTACGGGGACGGACACGTGCCGGACCACGCTGTCCGCCACGCTCCCGAGCCACGCCCGCTCCACGCCACCGCGGCCATGGGTGGCCATCACCACCAGGTCCGCATGGCCCTCCGCCCACTCGATGAGGGAATCCGCCACGTCGCCTTCCAGCAGCGCAGAATGGACCGCGATGCCGTCGCTTCGCAGCGACTCCGACCGCCGGGACAGGTACTCGAGCTCGCGCTGCTGGAGCGCCTTCTGCCACTCATCCAGCGCCAGCACCGCCATCTCGACGGGGTAGCGCGAGAGAGTGGCCTGGACCAGCGCCAGGGTGACCTCGGCTTCGGCTTTCCGCGCGATCGGCCGCGCCCACGCCAGCGCGTGCTCGGAAAACGTGGAGCCGTCCAGCGGGACCAGCACGCTTCGAAACATGCGTTCCTCCCCGGCGGCACGAGACCCCCCGACGAGCTGGCGCGGGGCGCACCCTCGACGATGGATCGCGCTGCCCCCTCTCATGGCCATTCTTCCTCGGGCCTCCACGGCCCCGCGCTCCAATATGCGGCCGCGCGCGGACGGCCGATATGATGTCGAAGCGCTTCAGGTCGCCTGGCGCGAGCCCAGGAGCAGCTCGACGGCGGCTGAGAATCCGGGGACACGGGGGAAGCCGTTGTGGAGTGGCTCCACCACGTCGTGCTGCCAGGGGCGGGCGACCTCGACCAGGATGGCGCGCGCGCCGATCTCGAGCGCGGGGTTGATGTCGCTCCGCAGGCTGTTGCCGACCATGCACGCGCGACCGGGATCGTGGATGCCGAACTCGTCGAGCGTCTGACGCAGCGCTTCGGCCGTCTTCACCGGGACCACTTTCACGCGCGCCTCTCCCACTACCTCCAGGGCGCCGGAGTCCCGAAGGCAGCCCATCTGATAATCCGCATCGCCCGACTGGGTGTAGAGGACCGTGCGCAGCGACAGGACCAGTCGCTTGAGCGCATCCAGCGCGCCGGTCAGCGGAGGCGGTGTGCCGGCGACCGCCTCGCCCAGCGCGCCACAGCGCTCCAGCAGTGCGGCATCGACCTGCACGCCTCCCCGCTCGCACACGGTTCGGTACGTCTCCCGGAACGCGACCCCCATCCTGCGCGGACCGAACCCGTGCCGTGCACGCATCACGGGGTCCACCTCATGGTGGTGCACCCGGTGGACCACCGCCGGATCGAACCCCTCGGCTTTCAGAAGTGTGAAGAGCGCGTCGCGCGCCTGGGCGAAGCGCGGGGCCGTATCGACCAGGGTGTCATCGAAATCCACCAGCACGAGGTCGGGCTTCTCGGTTGTCATGGGCGAGAAGTTGAACGGGTTTTCCGATCCCGCGCAACGTCGCGGCGGCACGGAACCTGCCCTTTTTCGCGCGTGACGGGAGGTTTGGAGGGGTAGCCGAATGACGACTGACAGCGACCGGACGCGCGTTGGTTCGCCACCGGCGGAGCCGCCGATCGCCGAGGGCATGGAGCAGAGCGGCGATTCGTTCCTGGCGGAAGCGAGCCGGCTGCTCGCCGACACACTGGACTACGACGCCACGCTCGCGACCGTGGCCCGGCTGGCGCTGCCCCACCTCGGCGCCTGGTGCATGGTGGACGTCGTGGAGGAGGACGGCGAGATCCGTCGCGTGGCAGTGGTCCACCCGGAAGCGGGCAGGCAGGCGCTCGCCCGTGAGCTGCAGGACTGCTGGCCGCCGCGCAGGGAGGATCCCGTGGGTGTCCCCGTGGTGGCGCGGACACGGCGATCGGAGGTCATGCCCACCATGGGCGAGCGCATGCTTCGGGAGATGGCGCGCGACCGCCACACGCTCTCCGTTCTCCGACACCTCGGCATCGGCTCGCTCATGACCGTCCCTCTGATCGCCCGCGGTGACGTGCTGGGCGCCATCACGTTCGTCGGCCCGGAGGACGGCCATCATTACACCGGCGACGACCTTGCGCTGGCCGAGGACCTGGCCGCCCGCGCCGCCATCGCCATCGACAACGCCCGCCTGTTCCGGGCCGCCGAGACCGCGCGCGAGGCGGCGGAAGCCGGCAGCCGGGCGAAGAGCCAGTTCCTGGGGGTGATGAGCCACGAGCTGAGGACGCCGATCAATGCCATTCTCGGCTACGCTCAGCTGCTGGACATGGGCGTGAAGGGTCCGCTGACGGATGAGCAGAGGGAGCTGCTGGGGCGAATGGAGGCGAGCAGTAAGCATCTGCTCGAGCTGGTGACCCGGATCCTCGACGTCGCCCGCGCGGAGACGGGGGAGCTCACGGTGCAGAACCATGTGGCCGTGGCGCGGGAAGTCATCCAATCGGCGCTGGAGGAGGTCAGGCCGAGGCTGTCCGGGGACTTGCAGATCGAGGGCGGTCAGGATACGGACGCCGCTATCCGGTTCCTCGGCGACCCGATCCGCGCCCGACAGATCCTGGTGCACCTGCTCGAGAACGCGGTCCGCTTCACCCGCGCCGGCGGCCGGATCGCGCTTTCCTGCACTCAGGTCGATGGTGCCGGAGCGCCCGACCGGCTGCGCGGCACGGGGCCCTGGATCCGGATGGACGTCGAGGATACCGGCGTGGGCATCCCTGGAGGCAAGCTGGAGGAGGTTTTCGAGCCCTTCGTACAGGGGCACAGCAACAGCTTCACCCGTGAGACGGACGGGTCGGGGCTCGGGCTGGCGATCAGTCGCTACCTGGCTCGCCTCATGGGCGGTGATCTCACGGTGGACAGCACGGAAGGCGTGGGCTCCCGTTTCTCCCTCTGGCTGCCCGCACCCCGGCCCCTGGGGGAGATGCGCAGGGATCGCCGCCTCTTCGAGCGCGAGGCCGATGGGCTCCCGTTCCTGGCCCGTCACCTGCTCCGGCGGCTCGCGCCGATCATGGACACGTACGTGGACAGGCTGCGGCGGGACGGCGCGATTCCCCGGGCCCGCGAGGCCAGTGAAGTCGCGCTTCGCAACCACGTGCCCCATTTTCTGTCCGGCATCGCCAGCCTGCTCTCCCACGCCGGTCACCGGGGCGACGAGGTCACGGACGTGCTGCGGGGCGGCAACACGATCCAGCGGCTCACGCTCGAGCTGCACGGCGGTCAGCGGCGCCGCATGGGCTGGAGTGAGCATGCCGTGAAGCGGGACATCCAGCTCCTGCGCGAGACGGTGGAGACGGACATTCGCCGCAGCGCGCCGGAGGAGCATGACCTGAAGGAAGCGTTCGAAGTGCTGGAGCGCCTGTTCGACCAGGCGAAGCGGATCAGCCTCCAGGGCTGGCGCTACACGGACATGGAGGAAGGCGACCACGACCACCGAGCGAAGTCCCCGCGAGACGACCTCGCCTGGCTCCAGAGCTCCCCTGGCTGAACACTCCCCTGCCGGACCGGGCGCCGCCGAGACCCTCGCTGCCCGGATCATGGACACGTTCGCCGTCGATACGGGCCTCCGCTCCGACGGGCCGCAGCGGCGGTACCTTTGGACGGATGCCTTCGCCGTCGGCAATTGTCTGGCCCTGCACGTCCGCGAGCCCGGCCGCGGCTGGCTCGGACTCGCCGCCGATCTGGTGGCTTCCGTACACCACGTCCTGGGCCGCCACCGCGGCGATGACGTCCGCTCCGGATGGATCAGCGGCCTCCCGGAGGAGGCGGGCGCGCGCCACCCGACCGCCGGCGGTCTGCGCATCGGCAAGCCTCTGCCGGAGCGCCGCCCCGGTGAGCCGCTCCACCCCGGGCTGGAGTGGGACAGGGATGGGCAGTACTACCACTACCTGACCCGCTGGATGAGAGCGCTCCACCGGTTCTCCGCGGAAACGGGGGACCTGGAGCCTGCGCGCTGGGCCGAGGAGCTGGCCGTGGCCGCCTACCACGGCTTTGCCGACCACACCGCCGGCGCGGCGGGCCTGGCCTGGAAGATGAGCGTGGACCTGTCCCGACCGCAGGTGCCCTCCACCGGGCACCTGGACCCGCTGGACGGCCTCGTCACCGCGGCGCTGCTCCGGCAGGGTGCCGATCCGGACCGCCTTCCCCGCCCCGCCGGCGAGGACCGTGCGGTTCCCGGGACGCTGGCCGGCGTCCTCGACGGGCTGGCCACGCTCTGCGATGGGCGCAGCTGGGCCACCGACGACCCCCTGGGCGTGGGTGGACTGCTGGAGGAGGTGGCGCTCCTGGCCACGTTCGTGCGCCGCGGCTCCAGCCGTCGGGAAGGCCTGCTCTCCCGCGCCCTCGATGACGCGGACATCAGTTTCGACGCCCTCGACGCCGACCGGCTGCTGGCGCTCCCGGCGGAGCGTCGCCTGGCATTCCGCGAGCTGGGGCTCTCCATCGGCCTCGCTGCGGTGGTTCGCCTGGACGACGCCCTCACCGACCAGGACGACGCCGTGGCCGACTGGCTCCGTCCCCACATCCGGCGGCTCGCCGCCCGCGCACCGCTCGGGGAGCGGATCACGACGTTCTGGAGCGAGCAGGACCATCGCGCGGTCCCGGCCTGGACCGAACACGGGGACATCAACGCCGTCATGCTCGCCACCGCCCTGGTTCCCGACGGCTGGCTCGGCGACATCCCCTGACGCCCGCGCCGCCCGGGGGTCGCCGATCGCCCGACGACCGAAGCGCCGGCCTCAGTCGCCCGTGATCCGGATGAACCGGTAGTCCGGCACGTACCCCGCCTTCACCAGCACCGGCTTGAGCGACGATCGGAACGCCGGCTGACCGTCCACTTCCTCCAGCGAGATGACCCCCCGCGGGTGACGCCGCGCCACCTGTCGCAGCGCGGGAACGGCCCGGGCCACCGCCTCCTTGGACGCGGTCGCGAACGTGCGCAATCGACGACCCTTCCGGTCCAGGAAGAGCACGGGCGCTCCACCCGCGAGCACGACGACCGCCCCCGTGGAGCGGGTGGGCGGACGGCCGCGGGAGTCGGTGGGCTCCGGCCACGGGAGCAGCCACCCGTACGGGTTCGACGGGTCGGACGCCGCGAGAACCACCACGGCCTCGTCGCCTTCCTCGTCCCGTATTCCGCGCAGCCGGTCCACGAGCCCCGGATACGCGAACTGCGCGCCTCCCAGCCCTTCCACGAAGTAGCCCCGCCTCACCTTCCCTGCGTCTTCCATGGACCGGAGGACCCGGTACACGGATGAGAAGCCGCCGCCCAGCGCTTCCACGGCCGCGGTCTCCCGCGCCACCAGGCCATGGCGATCGAGGAGCGTGGACGCCCACGCCGCGGCCCGCGCGGTGGTGCTCACCGGCGCTCGCACGAGGTCGCGTACCAGCGACCACCGCCCGCCCGGCCCCGGCGTCCCGACGCCTCCCGCGTGGAGCGGCAAGGCCGCCATCCACGCCGGTCGGCGCCGGGCCCGCGGCCGTCCGTGCGCCCGGCCGCCGCGCGCGGGCCGGCTTCGCCCGGCCTTCGACCCCGCGGCCGCGCTCAGGTGTCGCAGCGCGGCAAACGTGTCGTTGGTCACCAGCCCGGCCCAGACCAGGTCCCACGTCGCCTCCAGGATCCGGGCCTCCCCGTCGTCCGCTGGCCCGCCATCCCCCGCCCCTGCCTCCGTGACCGCCGCCACGAGCTCGCCGTGGAAGCTCGCGCCGCGCCGGTCCAGGTGCTCCAGGATCGCGCGGTGCCGGCCATTGAACCCGTCCACGCGCTCGGCCGCATCCTCATCCGAGGGTGGCGCGAGGAGGCGGTCCACGCGGTCGCGCCGGTAGAGCACGATCCGCCCATCGTCGCCGCGCACGGGCGAATGGCCGACCCACACCAGCCATCCCATGGCCCCCAGCTCGTCCAGCTGCGACGGGCGGAACCCGCGCACGCGGGACGGGAGGATCATCCGCACCAGATCGCGGTAGCTCAGCGGGATCCCCTCCAGCTGTGCCACCGCCTCCTCGAGGCGCTCGTGCGGGTCCCCGGCAGCCCGGTGCCACGCGGGCAGGAACCGCCCCAGCACCGCTGCCGGTACGGGAGCCACTTCCCCCCGCAGCCGGGCGATCGTCCGCCGCTTCAACTGCCGGAGGACGTCGGGGTGCACCCACTCCTCGCCGGCGACGCCGGGCGTGAACTCGCCACGCAGGAGCCGCTCCTCCGCCGTCACCGCCTCCAGGAGCACCCGGACCTGCGCTGGCACCAGACCCCAGCGAACGGCGACCTCCGGGGGCGTGAACGGCCCGTGCGTCCTCGCCCACCGGAGCAGCAGCGCTTCCACCGGCCGCTCCACCGGCTCGAGGAACACCGCCGCCACGCCGGGCGGTGGCGCCGTGCCCAGCGCGTCCCGATAGAGCCCGGCGTCCTCCACGGCGATCCACGTGTCCCGGCCGCCCACCCGCACCCGCACCGCGCGCCGCGCCCTCTCCAGCTCGTCGAGCCACGGCGCCGGATCCTCCGCCGCGCGCTCCCGCAGCTCGTCGTCCGCCAGGTCACCCAGCTCCCGGAGCACGTCGTGGAGGGCATCGGCGTGCCGGGCCCGGCGGCTCTCCATGCGCCGCTGGAGCTGCGCTTCCACCTCCGCGATCACGTCCGCGTCCAGCAGCTCACGGAGGTCCGCTTCGCCGAGCAGCTCACGGAGCAGCTTCACGTCCACGCTCAGCGCCTGCGCCCGCCGCTCCGCCGCCGGGCTGTCCCCTTCGTACAGGTACGCGGCCACGTACGCATAGACGAGCGAACGCGCGAACGGCGATGCGCTCCACGTCTCCGCCTCGTGCACCCGAACTTCCCGCCGGTCCACGGACCGGAGCACTTCCCGCAGCGCCGGGACATCGAACACGTCCTGGAGGCAGGAGCGGAACGTCTCCATGACGATGGGGAAGCTCGGATACTGCATGGCCACGGACATGAGCTTCTGCGCCCGCAGCCGCTGCGCGAACAGCGGCGTCCTCTGCCCCGGCCTGCGCCGCGGCAGGAGCAGCGCGCGCGCCGCGTTCTCCCGGAACTGGCTGGCGAAAAGCGGCGAGCGGGCCAGCTCCTCCAGCAGCCGCTCCTCCAGCTCCTCCTCGTCGGGGATCAGGAGGTCCGCGCCGGGCAGCTCGTCGCCATCGGCGATGGTGAGGACGATGCCGTCGTCGTTCCACACCGCCTGCACGTCGTAGCCCACGCGCTCGCTCACGATGCCGCGGATGGCCAGCGCCCACGGCGCGTGCACCCGCGCGCCGAACGGCGTCATGATGCAGACGCGCCAGTCACCGAGCTCGTCCCGGAACCGCTCCACCGTGATGTCCCGGTCCGTGGGGAGCGTCCCCGTCGCTTCCCGCTGCTCGGCCAGGTAGTCCACCAGGTTCCGCGCCGCCCGGGGATCCAGGTCGTGCTCGCCGGTGAGCCGGGCGACGGCGTCGTCCTCGTCCATCGTCGCCAGCTCCCGGGTGAACGCCCCCAGCGCGCGCCCCAGCTCCAGCGGACGACCCGGGCCCTCACCCTTCCAGAACGGCAGCCGCCCGGGCTCCCCCGGCGCCGGCGCCACCAGCACCCGGTCGCGCGTGATCTCCTGGATCCGCCACGTGCTGGCGCCCAGCGTGAACGTCTGCCCCGGACGGGACTCGTGCACCATCTCCTCGTCCAGCTCCCCCACGCGTGGACCACCCTCGCCCAGGAATACGCCGAACAGCCCCCGGTCCGGGATCGTGCCCGCGTTCACCGCCGCCAGCATGCGCGATCCGCGCCGCCCCTCGATCACGTCCCGCTCACGGTCCCAGTGGATCCGGGGACGGAGCTCCGAGAACTCGTGCGAAGGGTAGAGCCCGGACAGCATGTCCAGCACGCCCGTGAGCGCCGCGTCCGGCAGCTCCCGGAAGCTGGCGGAGCGGCGCACCACGGCAGCCAGCTCGGCCACCGGCCACGGCCGCGTCGACGCCATGGCCACCACCTGCTGCGCCAGCACGTCCAACGGGTTGCGCGGGACCCGCAGCGCTTCGATCGCCCCCTCCCGCATGCGCCGGGCGACGATCGTCGCTTCCAGCAGATCCCCGCGGTGCTTCGGGAACACGCGCCCCTTGCTCGGCTCGCCCACGTGGTGGCCCGCGCGACCCACCCGCTGGAGCCCGCTCCCGACGCTGCCGGGGCTCTCCACCAGGATCACCAGGTCCACGGCCCCCATGTCGATCCCCAGCTCCAGCGAGCTCGTGGCCACGATCGCCGGCAGGCGCCCCGCCTTCAACGCTTCCTCGATCTCATGCCGCTGCTCGTGGGCCAGGCTCCCGTGGTGCGCCCGCACCAGCTCCTCCCCCGCCAGCTCGTTCAGCCGCTGCGCCAGGCGCTCGCACAGGCCGCGGCTGTTCACGAACACGAGCGTCGTCCGGTGCGCCCGGATCAGCTTCAGGATCTCCGGATAGACGGCCGGCCAGATCCCGTGCCGGGGCGCCGGCTCCTCCTCGTCCAGCTCGAGCACCCCGCCGCCCGCTTCACCGTCACCCACGGCCCCGGCGCGGCCACCCTCCACCACCGGCCGCGTCATGTCCTCCACGGGGACCACCACCTCCAGCTCCAGCGCAGGCGGCACGTGCGTGTCCACGATGCTCACCGGCCTGTCCCCGCCCAGGAAGCGCGCCACCTCCTCGGCGGGACGCGCCGTGGCCGACAGCCCGATCCGCTGCGGGTCCGTGTCCGCCGCCGCCGCCAGCCGCTCCAGGGAAAGCGCCAGGTGAGCGCCGCGCTTCGTGGCCGCCATGGCGTGGATCTCGTCCACGATCACCCACCGCACCGTCCGGAACGTCTCCCGCGCCTGCGAGCCGAGCAGCAGGTACAGCGATTCCGGCGTGGTCACCAGGATCTCCCCCGGATCCCGCTTCTGCCGGCGACGGTCCGCCTGCGACGTGTCGCCCGTCCGCACGTCCACCCGGGGCGCGCGGAACGGCTCGCCCAGCTGCGCCGCCGCCCGCTCCATCCCCGCCAGCGGCGTGCGCAGGTTCCGCTCGATGTCGTACACCAGCGCCTTCAACGGCGAGACGTAGACGACGCGCACCCCCGGCCCACCCCCCGCCCCCTCGCCGCCGGGGTCGCCACCGCTCCCGTCCCCATCCGTCCCGGCAGCCCCCGCATCCGCTCGCCCGAGCTGGTCCAGCGCGTACAGGAACGCGGCCAGCGTCTTCCCGCTGCCGGTGGGCGCGATCAGCAGCGTGTGCGCCCCCGTCCGGATCCGCTCCCACCCCTCCACCTGCACGGGCGTGGGCCCGGCGAACGCGGTGTCGAACCAGCGGCGGGTGGCTTCCGTGAAGTAGTCCAAGGTGCTCCGGTCGGCTTCGTCCCTTGCGCGCGCGTGCGAACCTCCTACACCACCCCACACACCCGGGTCCGCGCCCGTCCGCCGCCCGCCATTGAGCATCCCGCTCCTTCCCGCTATCCTCCGCCCCATGCTTCGTGACTCGCTCGTACGCCAGGGGAACTGGCTCTTCCGGTGGCGCAGCTACCTTCCGGTGCCGCTCCTGGTCGGCCTCATCATCTGGGTCGCCTTCGCCCCCGACACCCTCGCCGCGGCCATGGGCGCCACCGCGTGGCAGGCACTCTGCCTCGCCGTCGGGGCCGCCGGCCTCGCCATCCGCGTCTGGGTGGCCGGCCAGGTCCCCAAGGGGACCTCCGGACGCAACACGAAAGTGGGACAGGTGGCCGATACCCTGAACAGCACCGGCCCCTATTCCCTCCTCCGACACCCGCTCTACGTCGGCAACTTCCTCATGTGGATGGCCGTGGCGCTCTTCACTCGGACGCCCTGGGCCATCCTCCTCGCCGCCGCCTTCTTCTGGTTCGTCTACGAACGCATCATGCTCGCCGAAGAAGACTTCCTGCGCGGGAAGTTCGGCGACCGCGTCCAGGCATGGGCCGACCGGACTCCCGCCGTGATCCCCGCCTTTCCCCACTGGCGCCCCGCCGACCTGCCATTCTCCTGGAAGACCGCGCTCCGCCGCGAGTACTCCGGCATGTTCGGCCTCGTGGCCGCCCTCGCCGTCATGGAGGTGGTCCGCGAGCTCAACATCGCCGGCACGGTCTGGCTCACCCCACTCTGGCGCGTGGTCCTCCCCACCGCCGCGTTCCTCTACATCCTCCTCCGCACCCTCAAGCGCCGCACACGCCTCCTCAGCGTCGAGGGCCGCTGACCCGCCTTACCCCCGACGGCTGAACCCTCCATCCCCCATCCACCGCCCACACTTGCGCCCACACTTGCGCCCATATATAGAATGTCGATATATATAGATAACACCACGCCCACCCCCTCGCCATGACCGATACCTACGACAGCCAGTCCCTGGGACGCCGCATCAACGAGCTGCTCATCCTGGACGCGCTCTGCGGCGGGAGCCGTCACGGCTATCAGATCGCCCTCGAGATCGAGGAGCGGAGCGGCGGCTATTTCCCCTTCAAGCACGGAACGCTCTACCCGATCCTGCACCGGCTCGAGCAGGAGGGCTGGATCGCCGGCCGGTGGTCGGATCCGGCGGAAGGAAGGGCGCGGAAGGAGTACGCGCTCACGGAGGCGGGGGCCGCGGCGCTGGCGGAGCTCCGCGAGGAGTGGCGCACGTTGAAGACTCGACTGGATCACATGCTGGCGGGAGGGAGCGATGGACAGGTTCGCACCGGCGCTGCGTAGGGTCGCGCGGGATCTGGATCTCCCCCGGAGTGCCCGGTCGGCGATCCTGGGGGAGATGGCGGCCGACCTGGAGGCGGTGTACGCGCACCATCGGGCGCGTGGGGCGGACGAGGCGGAAGCCATGCGACGCGCCGAGGAGACGATCCTGGGCGGAGCCGAGGTCATGCAGCGGCTGGGTCGGCTGCACCGGGGGACGTGGCGGGCGTGGTCGGCGAACCTGGGGGCGCGCCTCAGCGGAGGCGGAGACCTCGTGGTGCTGGCCACGGGCGTGGTCCCGGTGCTCGCGCTGGCCGGCGTCGCCGCGGCGAAGTCGCTTCCCACTTCCGGTCCGCTGGCGTGGGCGGTGGGTGCGCTGGGCGCCGCGCTCGTGGCGCTGATCGTGGCGGAGGCGGCGCGCCTCGCCAGCGGCGCGCCGGCGCGGATGGGGCGGCTCTCGGCGCTGCTCGTGCTTTCGGCGCTCGCTCCCACGATCGGCGCACTGGCGCTCACGCTCGGGCTGTTCTCCGCCGCGCGGGCCATGGCGCAGGGCGCCGGTGGCCCGCCGGTCCGGCTGGTCCTGGCCGCGCACGTGGCCGGCGACGGCGCCACGCTGCTGCTCGGGCTGCTCTTCGGCATCGCCGGGATGCTTGCCTGGTTCATCCTTCTGAGCCGTTCGGCGGCGCAGACCGCCCGCGACGTGGACACGCTCCTGGAGGAAGCGGCGGGCGGCGTTCCGAGCGCCGCCGGGAAGGGCGCGGAGGCGGCAACCGCTCACGAAGGCCGCGGGCCCGGGGAGGGGGGAACCGGGCGGCCCGGCCGTACAAACGACATCGTTCCCCTCAGGAGAGGGAGGTCGACATGACCCGTGTATTCTGGAGTGGAGGACCGATCATGTGGCCGCTGGCGGCGGTGGCGCTCGGCGTGACCCTCTGGGCGGTCCTCGGCGCGGCGGGGCTCTTCCGTGAGCGCGCCGCGGGTGTGGAGGGGGCCCGACGGAAGCGCGGAGCGCTCCTGTTCTGGGGCGCCATGGCCATCGTTCTGGGCGCCCTCGGCACGCTCGTCGGCCTGATCGACATGGCGCAGGCCGTCCAGCGCGCCGGCGCGGTGAGTGAGGCGCTGGTCTGGGGCGGCGTCTCCGTGGCGCTCATCAGCCTGGCCTTCGGCCTCCTGATCTTCCTCCTCGCCGGGACGTTCTGGGTGCTCCTCAGCGCCGGAATCCGATGGGCCGAGCGCCAGGCCGCCTGATCCGGCGCCGCCGGATCCGGTCAGCGATTGACGGTGATGTGGAAGACCGGCTGGAGCCGCTCCAGCGTCACCAGCACCTCGCCGCGCGACTGCGCCTGCCGCATCGCGTCGGCGAGGACCGCTTCCAGCTCCCGTGACTTCCGCGCCGCGACGCGTTCCAGCGTGCGACGCGCCACGGCCTCCAGCCACGGGCGGGCCGGCCGTGGCGCGTCCTCGATCGCGTCGGCCACGGGGCCGGGCAGCTCCAGCGGCGCCGCGTACCCCGAGTACGCCACGTCCACCGTGGTCCCGTATTCGTGGGCGCTCGCGCCGGCCGCCGCGTTCACGTTCGTCCGCCGCAGCGCCGCCTGGTCCGCCGCGGTTCGCAGCGCGCTCGTGATCTCCATCCGGTACGGCGGCAGCCCCATCTCCCGCAGGCGACGCTGGAACCCCCCTCCGATCCGCTCCAGCAGCGACTTCGCGGCCGGCGTGACGTACGGGCGCGAGGACTCCAGATCCCGGACCACCCAGAGCCCCCCGTCCTCGAGCTTCACCAGCCGCCCGGCCCCCACCAGCTGCTCGAGCTCCGCTTCGTCGCGCGCGCGGACGCCGAGCCGCCGCGCGCGCGCCAGGTTGTCCGCGTTCGAGTAGCGCCGCAGCGCCGCCTTCTGCGCCGGCCGCAGGAGCTCCACGGGCTGGAGCCGCTCGCGAATGCTGTCCGCCAGCGTTCCCGACCGCTTCACCACCGTCTCGAGCGCCGCCTGCATCCGGCTGCCCGTCGTGTCGGCGGCGGCGGTGTCCGGCGCCTCGCCCGCGCGAGACGCGCCGCTCCCTCCTCCACCACACGCCGCCAGCAGCGCCGTCGCGAGCCACCCTGCCCGCCTGACTGCTGTCATCCCTTTCTCCTCCTCCCACTCCCGCTCCCCGTCAAGGGTCGACGGTCAGCGTCAACGGCTCACGGTTGACCTTTGCCGCCATCCGGTTAACGGTTCCCGAGCAACGCTCGTCGGTTTCCGGTTCCCCCGAGCCGCTCGTGCCATGCCCCGGATCCTGCTCGCCATCGTGGCCGCCACGGCCGCCGTCGCACTGACCACCCCCGCCCCCGCGGCCGCGCAGGCGTCGCCGTTCGAGCCCGGACCGTGGCAGCGGGTGGACACACGGCACTTCACGTTCCTGTTCCCCGACGACCTGGCCGACTGGACGCTCCCCATGGCACGGCGCATGGAATCCGTGCACGACGCCGTGGAGGCGTTCGTCGGTCACGCCCCCGAATCGCGCACCACCGTGCTGGTGGACGATCCCGGGAATGTCTCCAACGGCTCCATGGTGCCGGGTCCCCTCCTCTTCCTCTGGCCCACGCCCCCGGGCCCGCGCTCCGTCATCGGCGAGAACCGGGGCTGGAGCGAGATCCTGGCCGTGCACGAGTTCACGCACGCGGCGCACCTCACCCGCCGGTCCCGCAACCCGGTGACACGGGCGCTCTGGAGCCTGATCCCGATCCCGGTCACGCGGTTCATGGCCACCACGCCCCGCTGGGTCACGGAGGGGTACGCCACGTACGTGGAGGGGAAGCTGACGGGGAGCGGTCGGCCGCATGGCGCCTGGCGCGCGGCCGTGCTCCGCACGTGGGCCCTCGACGGGGAACTCCCCTCCTACCGCGCCATGAGCGGGACGGGCGGGTACTGGGGCGGCTCCATGGCCTACCTCGTCGGCTCCGCGTACCTGCAATGGCTCGTGCAGCGGGAAGCCCGGGGCGAGCAGGTGCTTCCGGACCTCTGGGCTCGCCTGAGCGCGCGCCAGGTGCGCGGCTTCGGTGACGCCTTCGGCGGCGTGTTCGGCGCCCTGCCGGAAGAGCTCTACGGCCATTTCAAGGTGGCCGTCACCGGGGACGCCCTCGCCGTTCGCGCCGCCGTGGAGGCCGCCGGCGGTCCCGTGCAGGGACGCCTCTTCCAGCGCCTGGACGGCTCCACCGGTGACCCCGCCGTCTCCCCCGACGGGCGGCACATGGCCGTCGTGCTCCGCCCCGAGAGCGAGCCCTCGCGGTTGGTGGTCATCTCCACCACCCCCGACACCCTCACCGTGGAAGAACGGGAAGCGCGCGAGCACGTGTTCGAGCGCGATCCCCAGGACGTTCGCCCCGTGGAAGGCTACCCGCGCGCCCAAGAGCCCGTCGCCACGCTCCGGCCGGCATTCGGACAGGAGTACCACGCCCCGGCGTGGCTCCCGGACGGCAGCGGAATCCTGGTCGTGCGCAGCGACATGACCGGGAACGGGCGGATGCGCCCCGGCCTCTTCCTGTGGCGGTGGGAGACCGGCGGAGTGCGGCGCCTCACCCGCGGCGCGGCGATCCGCCATGCCGACCCGGCACCCGGCGGCACCTGGGCCGTGGCCCTCCGATGCCTCCACGGACAGTGCGACATCGTTCGCGTCGACCTGGAGTCGGGCGACGTGGCCACGCTGGCCGCGGGCGGACCCATGACCCCGTTCGACCATCCCCGCGTCTCGCCGGACGGCCGCACCATCGTGGCGAGCGAGCAGGACGGTGCCGGCTGGCACCTCGTCGCCCTGGACGCCGACGGCGGACGTCTCCGCCGCATCGGACCCGACGACGGGGCAAGCCGCTTCGACGCCGGGTTCCTCCCCGACGGCCGGCTGGTGCTCACATCGGACCGGGGCGGGATCCACAACCTGGAAATCCTCGATCTCGCGACGGGCGAGGCGCATCCCCTGACACGCGTCCTGGGCGCGGCCGTGGCGCCCGCGCCCACGCCCGACGGCGATGTCTTCTTCCTTGCCCTCCACAGCCGCGGCTGGGACATCCGCCGGATCGCCCTGGATTCCGCGCCGGCCGGCCCCGCCCTCGTCCTCCCTCCGGCCTACGCGCCGGCGATCCCCGAGCCGCGCGAGCCAGGCGACACGTTCGCGCCGGGGCCCATCGGCCCCGTCCGCCCCTACGGCCTGGGCCCTCGATTCCACGCGCTCCTTCCCATGACGAGCCTGGCCGTCGATGGACTCGCCGGCGGCCTCGCCCTCGGCGGAACCGACCCCATCGGCCGGCTCTCGTGGCAGCTCCAGGGGATGTACGGCTCCGACGACGCCTGGAAGGGCGCTTCCCTCCGGCTCTTCTGGCGAGGAACCCGCCCCTGGCTCCACCTCTCCGGCTTCTGGGCGGACCAGCTGCGGCGGGAGGACCCGCTCATCCCGCCGCTCCCCCTGGGCGCCGATTCCCTCTTCCCTCTCACCGACCCCGTCGGGATCCGGCTCCGGGGCGCGCTCGCCGCCCTCGAGCTCCAGGGCGAAGGGCTGGCGCACCACAGCGAGCTGCGTGTCGGCGGCTCGGCCGCCGCCGTGGATGCGGCCGGCCTCGACGGCGCCGGCCGGTACCTCGGCTTCGGCGAATACGGCCTGACGCTGCGGCAGCGCCCGTTCGGCTGGGGCTTCGATGAGACAGTCCTGCTGCACGGATCCATCGGGCGTACGGGATCCCTGGACTGGCGACGCTGGGTCGCCGGCGGTGAGCTCGCCCTTGCCGGCGACGACGCCCGCCTCGCCCTCGCCGGCACCCTCGGGCACACCGACGCCCCCCTCGCTTCCCCGGAAGCGTTCCAGCTGGGGGGATCGCCCCCCCTCCTCTTCGACCCCGCGCTCCTCTCCCAGCGCCTGACCATGCCCGCGCTGCCCGTCGGCTTCCTGCGCGGCCGCGACGTGCGGATCGTGCGCGCGGAGCTCAGTGGCGCGCTCCCGTTCACCGCGTTCTACTGGGCCGGTGATGCCGGCGACGATGGCCTCGGCTGGTACTACGTGGCGGGCGGCGATGTGGCGGGGAGGACACCGGCCATGCCGTTCCTCAGGCTCCCTTCGGCCGAGATCCGGGCCGGGGTGGCCCGGACGCTCTCCTCCCCGGAGCGGGGGGAGTGGCGCGGCTGGCTCGTGCTCGGATTCCGTCCCTGAGGCGCCGGCCGGCGTGGCACGGCCACCACATGGACGACGAAGGCGCGGCCCCGGATGCGCTCCGGGGCCGCGCCAACCACCATCAGCGCTCCTGCTCTGTCACGCTCAGTTCGCCGCCAGCCAGTTGCTCGTGGCGGTGAGCAGGTCCTCCACCCAGTGCGGGTTGTGGACACCCAGGCTGCGGTCCTCCACCACCATGTTGTAGTTCAGGTACGCTTTCACCAGGTCCGTGCTGTACGTGCCCGGGATCGGCTCATCCTCGGCGTCCAGGACCCCATGCGCCTGGAGCTGTCCGGCCACCGTCGCCAGCATCCCCGCGATCTTCGGCTGCAGCCCGAACTCGCCCGTGGGCGTGCCCGAGTGACAGGCGTTGCACCGGCCATCGTTGATGACGTTGCCGTTGTCCAGCGCCACACGCCACGTGTGGCCGCCCGCCTCCTGCCCCACCGCATCCTGCATGTGGCAGCCCACGCAGCCGAACTGCGTGTGGGCTTCGAACTGGATTGTCCCCGGCATCGTCACGCCCGGCAGCGCGAAAGCACCCATCCCCGCCATCACGTTCGCCTGTGGTCCGTGATGCACGCCGAAATGCACGCTCGTGATCCGGAACGTCTCGCCCGAGAGATCGCCCGGGTCGCGCGCCTGATGGCAGTGCGCGCACAGGTTCGCGCCCGGATACGCCAGGCTGTCCAGCGCCGCGGCGGGATCGCCGAGATCGTTCATGGCGAACGTGCCGCCCAGGAGCAGGTCCACCGGCTCCGCCGTGGTGAACGACCAGTCCTGGTCCGTGTACGTCTCGTGGATGTTGTGGCACGTCCGGCAGTTGATCCGCGTCAGCAGATGGATCTCGTCGCCCGCCAGTGTGTCGGGGGTCGCCGCGTTCGCGGCCACGAACCCGTTGTGCGTGTGGCACGTGTTGCACGGGGCGTCATACCGCTGCCACGTGTCACCCTCGCCATGCGCCGACGTGTTGTACTGCGCTTCCCGCGCCACGATGGTCACGTCCGACGTGTGACAGTCCGAGCACGTGTTCAGCGCGTTCTGCCCCGCCGGGCCGACCGGTCCCTCTGGACCCTGCGGTCCCTGTGGCCCGGCCGGACCCGCCGGGCCGTCCGGGCCCTCGCACGCCGCAGCCCCGAGGACGAGGAGCACCGATCCGAGAAGAAGGGGAAGTCTCTGCCGCATGGGTTCCATGTCCTTTCGCTGGTGGGTTGGCGCCGGGTCCGATCGCCCGCTTCGTGCACGCAGAGGCCGGGCCGCCACACCACACAGACTTTTCCCGGAAGCGACGAAGCGCCGCACCCCGAGGGGTGCGGCGCTCCGCTCCGACGTTCAGGTCCTGAGACCCGTCAGTTCGCGTTCAGCCAGTTCAGCGTGGCCGTCAGCACGTCCTCGGCCCAGTGCGGGTTGTGAACACCCAGGCTCCGGTCCTCGAGAATCATGTCGTAGTTCAGGAACGCCTTCACCAGCGCCGTGGGATACGTCCCCGGCACAGGCGAACCGTTCGCGACGATCCCCTTCGCCACGAGCTTCGCCTCGACCGCGTCCAGCTTCGTCTGGATCTTCGGCATGAACCCGAACTCGCCCGTGGGCGTGCCCGAGTGACAGCCGTTGCAACGGCCATCGTTCATGACGTCGCCGTTGTCCAGCGCGACACGCCACGTGTGGCCGCCCGCTTCCTGCCCCACCGCGTCCTGCATGTGGCAGCCAACGCACCCGAACGCCGTGTGGCCGTCGAAGTCCGTCTGGGCCGGCATCGGCGCGCCCGGCAGGTCGTACGCACCCTTACCCGCGAGCACGTTCGCCTGTGGCCCGTGATGCATCCCGAAATGCGTGCTCGTAACCCGGAACGTCTCGCCCGAGAGATCGCCCGGATCACGCGCCTGGTGACAGTGCGCGCACAGGTTCGCGCCGGCGAAGTTCTCCACCGCCGGGTTCGGCTGCGAGTTCAGCGCCGTGATGTCGAACGTGCCGCCCACCAGCAGGTTCACCGGCTCCGTCGTGGTCAGCGCCCAGTCCGCATCCGTGTACGTCTCGTGCACGTTGTGGCAGGTCCGGCAGTTGATCCGCGTCAGCAGATGGATCTCGTCGCCCTGCAGCGTGTCCGGGCTCGCCGCGTTCGCGGCCACGAACCCGTTGTGCGTATGGCACGTGTTGCACGGGGCGTCATACCGCTCCCACGTGTCACCCTCGCCATGCGCCGACGTGTTGTACTGCGCTTCCCGCGCCACGATCGTCACGTCCGACGTGTGACAGTCCGAGCACGTGTTCAGCGCGTCCTGCCCCGCCGGTCCGGTCGGTCCCTGCGGCCCCGCCGGCCCCTGAGTTCCCGCCGACCCCGCAGGTCCGGCAGGCCCCTCACAAGCCGCCATGCCCAGAGCCATGAACATGGCTCCAAGCAGGAGAGGTAGCTTTTTCCTCATGGATCTCGCCTCCCATATCGGGTAGTCGAAGAAATGATGCTGAGTCCTTCACCTTCCCTGCCCCCCTGCCGTGGCCCGCTCCGCATCCATTCCTTCGCTTCCCGAAGGGTAGGAGGCACGGACCCCCTCCGTCGCTAAGCGGCGGCGTGCACACACCCCAGGGCTCAGGGACGCTGTACAAGATCGACCTCCGTATCCCACCACGCTATCCGGAAACCCGTGGAAACTGCCTTAGTAGCTTTCCCTACACCCACGCAGCCATCCACCGTGGGGCGTTCCCCCATCCCCGCCCGCGGCGACGGCACGGCACGACCGCTCCGGATAGCGGAACAGACGGACGCTCGCCCGCGCCGGAGTCGCCTCAGAAGGGGGTCCAGGCCAGGCCCGCCAGCACCATGACATCGTGCTGCTGCTTGCCCCAGTAGTGGCTGATGGCGTCGCGAACGAGCAGGTCGGCGCTCACGCCCAGGAACCGGAACGTGGCGCCGGCGCCCAGGTTGGCCATGAGCACGGTGCCCTTCTGGGGGAGTACGATCTGCGCCTCGTACGGGGCGATCTCGCCGTTGTCGAACGCGTAGCGCTTGCCGCCCACGCCGGCAGTGACGTAGGGCTGGATGCCGAAGGGGAGGCGGAACGCGGTGGGGAGGCCCACATCGAAGCTGCCCATGGTGAGGGTGGTGGGCACGCGGTAATTGAACCGGTCGACGCGGGCGGGCCCGGCCAGGCTCGCGGGGACGAGGACGGCATAGGTGACGGAGGTCTCGGCGCCGAGTGTGGTCAGCACCTCGCCGCGCAGCCAGAGGCCGCTGCCCCGGGGCTCGACCTCGGCCGTGAGGCCGACGAGGGGAGCGCGCAGGATCGCCGCCTCGGTCCATTCGAGGGGATCGACGCCGAAGTGTCGGAACTCCTCGTAGAACCAGTCGGCGGGGGTCAGGACGCCGGCGCGAGGGGTCAGGCGAACATCGAGGGGGTGCTGCGCCGCCGCGCTGCCGGGCATGAGCAGGGCGAGCGCGGTCAGCACCGCCAGGACCGGGGCTGGACCGGATCGCGAGGGTTCGTGGGCCACGCTGCGTCCTCCGATTGTGGAGCGATCAGGGCCGGGCGCCTGGCGACGGGCCCGGACCGACGCACAACAATGTCCGAGCGCGGCTCCCACTACAAGTCGTGCGAGCGAGAGCGCGGGTGTTTCCCTACGCGCTGGCCGGGTTCTCCCCATGGTCTGGGCGGCCCTCTTCCGGGTTCTGCCCTATCCACTGCGGGCGGGAGTGGTGATAGTATCCGGAGTCGCGACGCCCCGCCGCGCTCGGCGGGGGCCGCTCTGGGGCGAGCGGGACGGAGAACCGGGAGGACGGATGATCGAGGCGAGGGGCGTGAACCACATCGGCATCGCGGTGCGTTCGCTGGACGACCAGCGGCCGTATTACGAGACGGTGCTGGGCGCGACGTACGAGGGGACGGAAGAGGTCGCGAGCCAGCAGGTGCGGGTGGCGTTCTATCGTCTGGGCCCGGCGGAGTCGCCGGTGCGGATCGAGCTGCTGGAGCCGGTGTCGCCGGAGTCCCCCGTCGCCCGCTTCCTGGAGAAGCGGGGGGAGGGTGTGCATCACGTGGCGTACACGGTGGACGGTCTGGAGTCCCGTCTCTCGGCACTGGCGGACGCGGGCGTCCGTCTCATCGATGAGGCGCCGCGCCCGGGGGCGCACGGCAACCGGATCGCGTTCCTCCATCCGAAGAGCACGGGCGGCGTCCTGACCGAGCTCTGCGAGCCCGAGTCCTGACTCCCGCACCGCGAGCTCAGCGCCAAGGCACCGGCCCGGATCCCAGGAGAGCATAGCCAGCGATGTCGCCAAGCCTGCCGTACCCCGTCCTCACTGCCGAGGATGCCGCCGAGCTGATCGGGCACGGCATGACCGTCGGCTTTTCCGGATTCACCGCGGCCGGTGCGGCGAAGGCCGTGCCCACGGCCATTGCCGCGCAGGCGCGGCAGCTGCACGCGGTGGGAGAGCCGTTCCGCCTGCGCATCCTCACCGGCGCGTCGACGGGTCCGGCGTTCGATGATGCGCTGGCCGAAGCCGACGCCGTGGCCTGGCGTGCGCCGTACCAGTCGTCGCGCCCGCTGCGGCAACGCATCAACGCGCAGGAGACGCAGTTCGTGGACATGCACCTGTCGCATGTGCCCCAGATGGTGGAGTTCGGATTCTTCGGCAAGCTGGACGTGGCGGTGGTGGAAGCGACGGAGGTGACGCGGGACGGCCGCGTTTACCTGACCACGTCGGTGGGCGCGTCGCCCACGCTCCTGAAGCACGCCGAGCGGGTGATCATCGAAATCAACCGCCACGCTTCACCACGGCTGGGGGAGATGCACGACATCGCGGTGCTCCCACCGCCGCCGCATCGGAACCCGATCCCGATCTTCCACCCCATGTCGCGCATGGGCGTGCCGTACGCGTCCGTCGACCCGCGGCGGATCGTGGGCGTGGTGGAGACCGACGCGCCCGACGGTGTCGCCCCGTTCGACGAGGCGGACGAGACCAGCCGGCGAATCGCCGACCACGTGGTCTCCTTCCTCCTGGGCGAGCTGCGCGCCGGCCGCATCCCCGACGACTTCCTCCCGGTCCAGGCCGGGGTGGGCAACATATCCAACGCCGTCATGGCCAACCTGGGGCTGAGCGCCGTTCCGCCGTTCTACATGTACACGGAAGTGATCCAGGATGCGCTCATCGACCTGATGACGGAGGGGCGCCTCCTGGGCGCGTCCACGTGCGCGCTGACGCTCTCCGACGACACCATGCAGCGCGTCTACGACGCCATGGACTTCTTCACGCCGCGGGTGGTGCTGCGGCCGCAGGAGCTGTCGAACAACCCGGGGATCATCCGGCGCCTTGGAGTCATTGCCATCAACACGGCCATCGAGGCCGATGTCTACGGCAACGTCAACTCCACGCACGTCCTGGGCACGCAGCTGATGAACGGGATCGGCGGCTCCGGCGACTTCGTACGCAACGCATATCTCTCGGTGATGATGTGCCCGAGCACGGCCAAGCGCGGCACGATCTCCACCATCGTGCCCATGGTGACGCACGTGGACCACAACGAGCACTCGCTCCAGGTGCTCGTCACCGAGCAGGGGCTGGCCGACCTGCGCGGCAAGGGGCCGCTGGAGCGCGCCACGATCATCATCGATCAGTGCGCCCACCCGGCCTACCGCGACTACCTCCACCACTACGTGGACGAAGCCCCCATGGGCCATATCCGACACGACCTCTCCCGCTGCTTCGAGCTGCACCGGAACCTGATCGAGCGCGGACGGATGCTCCCCGACCTCGCGGTCGAGGACGCCAGCGAACACCCCAACTCACGGTCCTGAGATGATCGTCAAAGCGATCCTGCTGCGGCGAGTGCCGCTCGACAAGGCGGGCGAGCTCAAGCCGCTGCTCATGGAAATGCGCGCCCTGGCCCTGGCCCAGCCCGGCTACATCTCGGGCGAGACGCTCATGAACGCCGATGACCCGGAGGAATACCTGGTCATCAGCACCTGGGCGGACATCGACCACTGGAAGGTCTGGCTACGGAACCCGGAGCGCATCATGGTCCAGCGGCAGATCGACAGCCTGCTCGGCCGCGAGACGCTCTACCAGGTCTACTACAACGCTTGAGCGGAGACGCGGCCTTGGACAGCATGCAACGGCGGATCGACGACCTCCTCGAGCGGCGGCGCCAGGCGCTGCTGGGTGCCGGCGAGGAGCGGATCGCCCGGCACCACGAGCGCGGCCGCTTCACGGCACGCGAGCGCCTCGACCTGCTCCTCGACGAAGGCTCGTTCGAGGAGTTCGACATGCTGAAGGAGCACCGCTGCACGAACTTCGGCATGGAGACGAAACGCGTCCCGGGAGACGGCGTGGTGACCGGCTACGGGACCATCGACGGACGGCTCGTCTATGTCTACGCCTTCGATGCCACGGTCTTCGGCGGATCGCTGTCGGAGACCGTGGCCGAGAAGATCTGCAAGGTGATGGACCTGGCGGCCCGGAACGGGGCGCCGATCATCGGCCTGAACGACTCCGGCGGCGCGCGCATTCAGGAAGGGATCGAGAGCCTGGCCGGCTACACGGAGATCTTCCTCCGCAACGTCATGCTGTCGGGCGTGGTGCCGCAGATTTCGGGGATTTTCGGCGCCTGTGCGGGCGGCGCCGTCTACTCCCCGGCGCTCACCGACTTCACCATCATGGTGGAAGGCGGCTCCTACATGTTCCTGACGGGGCCCAAAGTGGTGAGGGCCGTGACGCACGAGGATGTGGACGAGGAGACGCTGGGCGGTGCCGCGATCCACACCGGCCGCAGCGGCGTCGCCCAGCTTTCCTCGCCTTCCGAGCCGGAAGCGCTCGCACTGCTCCGGCGGCTGCTCTCCTTCATGCCATCCAACAATCTGGGCTCGGCACCCCGGCGGGATTCGCCGGATCCGCCCGACCGCGAAGTGCCGGAGATGGATTCGGTCCTCCCCGAGAATTCCGACCAGCCGTACGACATCCGGGACGTGATCGTCGGGACCGTGGATGAGGGAGACTTCCTCGAGATCCAGCCGCAGTTCGGGGCCAGCCTGGTGGTGGGCTTCGCCCGCTACGGCGGCATGCCCGTGGGCGTCGTCGCCAACCAGCCCGCCCACCTCGCCGGCGTGCTGGACAACGATGCCTCCGTGAAAGGCGCCCGGTTCGTCCGCTTCTGCGACTGCTTCAACCTGCCCGTGGTCACGTTCGTCGACGTGCCGGGCTTCATGCCGGGCACCGTGCAGGAGTACGGCGGCATCATCCGCAACGGCGCCAAGCTGCTGTACGCGTTCGCGGAGGCCACCATCCCGAAAGTGACGGTGACCACGCGCAAGGCGTACGGCGGGGCGTACTGCGTCATGAGCTCCAAGCACCTGCGCGGCGACATCAACTACGCCTGGCCCACGGCGGAGATCGCCGTCATGGGCGCCCGCGGCGCCGTGGGCATCCTGTATGCCAGGGAGATCCAGGCGAGCGAGGATCCCGACGCCGCGGCCGCGGAGAAGGCGGCCGAGTACGGCGAGCGATTCGAAAACCCGTACGAGGCCGCGAGGCGAGGCTATGTGGACGCCGTCATACGCCCCGCCCAGACCCGGGTGCGGATCTGCAAGGCGCTGCGGATGCTGGAGAACAAGCAGGTGAGCAACCTGCCCAAGAAGCACGGCAACATTCCGCTTTGAGGTAGGAGCGCCATGGGTTTCCACAACGTCGTGGCAGCGAACGGCTTCTCGGTGGCCCTGACCGGGATGGCGATCGTTTTCGCCGGGCTGATCCTGGTCAGCCTCTTCATTGCCGCGATCCCTCGCGTGCTGGGGCGCGGCGAGAGCCGCGTCCGGGACATGGCCCGGCGGGGCGCCGCCTGGAGGGCCGAGCACGCGGCCCGGGCGGCGGGAGCCGTCTCCCGCGGCCCCACCTCCGCCGGCGGGACGATCGATGGCTCCGCGACCGCCGACAAGCTCCCGGGCGAGTTGCGGGCGGCCATCGCCTACGTACTGGTGGCCGAGCGGGAGCGGGAGCTCGCGCTCGACCGGCAGCACATCACTCTACGAGAGGGCGAGGAGCAGCGCGTCTGGACCGCCATCGGCAAGATGCGCACGCTCGCCACACGGCTTTGAATCCATGCGTCGCTACGAGCTCGACATAGAGGGCAAGCACTTCTCGGTGGACGTCCTGTCCTTCTCCGCCACCACTGCGGAGCTGGAAGTTGACGGCACGCGCTACACGGTGCGCGTGGAAGACGTGGTCACGGAAGGCGGGAGCCCCTTCCCCTCGGCCACGGCCCGACCCTTCGCCCGGCCGGAGCCGGAGTCGGCGGCCAAGGCGCCGCCCGCCCGCCCCGTGGGCGTGGGCACGCACCCGGGGAGCGTCACCGCCCCGATCCCGGGTCAGATCCTGGAGATCCTCGTGCGCGAGGGCGACGAGGTACGAAAGGGACAGCCGCTTCTGAAGATGGAAGCCATGAAGATGGAGAACGTGGTGAACGCCCCCGTGGCCGGCACCGTCGCTCAGATCCGGTGCAATCCCGGGGACGCGGTGACGCAGGGCCAGGAGCTGGTGGTCATCGGCTGAGCCATGGGAACGCTTCTACAGTTCATCGGCCAGAGCGGGTTCGCCAACATCACTGCCGGCAACCTCCTCATGATCGCCATCGGCGCCCTCTTCATCGGACTGGCCGTGGTCAAGCATTACGAGCCGCTCCTTCTCCTCCCCATCGGCTTCGGCATCATCGTCGGAAACCTCGCTGTCGCCCCAGGGATGAACCTCGGCGTCTATGACCGCGGCAGCGTCCTCTACTACCTCTACTTCGGCGTCACCCAGGGGATCTACCCGCCCCTCATCTTCCTGGGGATCGGCGCCATGACCGACTTCTCCACCCTGCTCTCGAATCCCAAGCTCGTTCTCCTGGGAGCAGCGGCGCAGATCGGCATCTTCGGCACCCTCATCGGCGCCCTCTATCTCGGCTTCACACCCGCCGAGGCCGGCGCCATCGGCATCATCGGCGGGGCGGACGGACCCACTGCCATCTTCCTCTCCGCCAAGCTCGCGCCGCACCTCCTGGGCGCCATCGCCATCGCCGCATACTCCTACATGGCGCTGGTCCCCGTCATCCAGCCGCCGATCATGAAGCTCCTCACCACGCGAGAGGAGCGCCTCATCCGGATGCGTCCCCCGCGCCGCGTATCTCAGCGCGAGAAGATCCTCTTCCCCATCGGGACCCTGCTCATCTGCGCCCTCATCGCTCCGGGCTCCCTGATCCTGATCGGCATGCTCATGTTCGGGAACCTGCTCAAGGAGAGCGGCGTCACGGAACGGCTGGCCCAGACCGCACGCACCTCCATGATCGACATCGTCACCATCCTGCTCGGCTTCTGTGTGGGCGCCAGCACGCAGGCACAGACGTTCCTGACCACGCAGTCCCTGGGGATCTTCGCTCTCGGCGCCGCTTCTTTCGCCATCGCCACTGCCGGTGGCGTCCTCGGCGCCAAGACCATGAACCTGTTTCTGACCGAGAAGATCAACCCGCTCGTCGGCGCCGCCGGCGTTTCCGCCGTCCCCGATGCCGCTCGCGTCGTCCAGATCGTCGGTCAGAAGGAGGACCCGAACAACTTCCTCCTCATGCACGCCATGGCCCCGAACGTCGCCGGCGTCATCGGCAGCGCCATCGCCGCCGGCATCCTGTGGAGCGTCCTGGTCCCGTGAGGCCCCGGCCACCCGACGCACACGGCCGCCCGGCGATACCGCTCAGGCCGAGCCCCTGAAAAGCTCCGTCAGGTCCAGCGACTCCACCCGCGTACGCGACGCCAGCGACACGTACTCCACCGCCAGCGCCTCCTTCCCCGCGCCCAGCACCGTGCTCACCAGACCGAACGCCTCCGGGTAGTCCGAAGAGTCCAGCACCTCGACCACCCGCCGCCACACCACTTCCTCGAACGCGTTGTACGCCGCGTGCACCTCCTGCAGTCCGTACCCCGCCCCGTGACGCGCCCGCGCCACCGCCTGCGCGTGCGTGACCATCGGCACCAGCGTGCGCTCCCGGATGCACTCTGCCGTCAGCTCGTGCAGAGGACCGATCCGCTCCCGTTTCTCCCCGTCCGTGCTCGACGCATAATGTTTCAGCTCCGGACGCGACAGCGCCCGAACCGCTTCCTCCACCAACGACTCCCGCTCCTTCGACAGCAGCTCCAGCACCGTCATTCCCCACCTCCTGTCCCCGTCGATCTCCCCCTCCGCCGGCAAAGCTAGATCCCCGCCTGCCACCCCGCGAGCCCTCTCCCGCCACCCCCGACCGCGGTCATACGCGCGCGTGCGCGGACGACCGCCACCCGGGACCAGAAACATGCGTTTGGCCGGCACGCTTCTTTCTACCACTCCCCCACCACCCCCTCGCGGGGATCGCAGCAACCGATGCAACCCACAACCGAGAAGAAGCATGAAAAGAACCTATGCGACGGCAGCCCTGGCCGCTCTCACGGCCGTGAGCCTGGCTGCATGCGGAGACAACAGCAGCCCCTCCGGTCCAGAGACCACGCAGGCACCCTTCACTGTGGTCATGGAACCGCAGAGCGCAGCGAGCGCGGCGAGCATCGCCGGCTCCACGCTGGCGGCGGCTCGGCTGCCGCTGTCGAACGTCACGTCGATCACGCTCCCGCTGGGGGTCGTGGAAGCGCACACGGTGGGCTCCACCGGGAGCGACGCCTGGGTGGCAGCCGGAGCCGTGGACGAAGACGTCGATCTCCTGGCCCTGCCGTCCGACGGGATCACGCTCGTGGACAGCTCACTGCCGGAGGGGTCGTATGACGCCCTGCGCTTCTACCTGACCGGCGACCCCACGATCACGTTGAACCAGTCCGTACAGGTGGGACGAACGACCTTCGAGGCCGGCTCCCATACGCTCGTGATCCCCAGCGCCGACCAGAACGGGATCCGGCTGGCTGCTGACTTCACGGTCGACGCGGCGGGGCAGGTGCTCACCGTCCTCGTGGACGATCAGGCGACGGTAAACCACGTGACCGCCACGGGCTCCGGCCGGCTCATGATCGCGCCCGTGCTCAACGTGCGGAATCAGGCGGGCGAGCACGTCGGCGGGCTCGATGACGGTGCAGGCGGGAGCGAGTCCGAGGCGGAGTTCCACGGCACGGTGGCAACGATCGTGGACGGCACGGTGAGTCTCGGGGATGGAACGATGATCGAGATCACGGACAGCAGTGAAGTGGGAGGCGACCTCCTGAGCATCGCCGCGGTGCAGGATGCACTCGATGCCGGGGAAGTGATCACGGCCGAGGGCGAGGGTTCCCTGGCCAGCGACGGCGAGACGATCGTGGCCGACAGGATCGAGTTCGAGGTGGAGTCCGAGGCCGGGAACGAGATCCGGGGGACCGTGTCCAATGTCGACGTTGCGGGTCGAAGCTTCAATGTCACGAACGGGAGCGGGACCACGACCGTAGTCCTGACCGATACCACGGAAGTGGACTTTGAGGACGGGCTCGTGGACCTCGCGAACGTCGGCTCACTCGTGACCGGCGGCACAACGGTATACGCCGAGGTCGAAGGGACCCTTGCCGGTGACACGCTCACTGCCACGGAAGTGGACTTCAAGCTGGACATGGGCATGGACGGCGGCGAGTAGCGCACCGCGCGCCCCCGGCCAGCAGAGAGAACCCCCGGCAGCGGAGAGATCCGGTGCCGGGGGTTTCCCGTGTTCTCAGCTGGCCAGCCCTTCCTCCACGAGCGCCTCGCGCGCGACCTGCTCTTCGAGGCGCTGATCGTTCGACAGCTCGGGGACGCGCCACTGCTCCCGCAGGAACCAGCCCAGGGCCAGGAATGCGCCCAGGATGTTGGAGATCGGGTAGGCCCACCAGATCCCCTGCTCACCGAGGCCGGCCCGCGCGGAGAGGATCCAGGCGAGCGGGAAGAGGAAGACCCAGAGGGAGATGACGGTAATGAGGAGCGCGCTCCCCGTTCGGCCCGCGCCACGGAGCGAGCCCGTGATCACCTGCTGGATGCCGAGGAACCCGAAGGAGAGGGCCATGATGTGGATGAAGCGCGTGCCGACGCTCACCACGTCCGGCTCGTCGGGTACGAACGCGCGGATGATGGCGGAAGCGAAGAAGAAGAGGAGGAGCCCGGCCGCGGTCATGCCGGTGAACGCCACGACCATGGCGGTCCGGGCGGTGTCGCGCGCGCGCTCGGGCCTGCGCGCGCCGAGGTTCTGGCCGACGAGCGTGGTGGCGGCCATGGAGAGCCCGAGGGCGGGGATGATGATGAAGCTCAGGATGCGGGTTCCGATCCCGTATGCGGCGACGATGGTCGTGCCGAAGCCGGTGACCAGCAGCATCATGACCGAGAAGCCGAGCCCGCGGGCCGATTGCTCGAGAGAGGACGGCAGGCCGAGCTTGAAGATGCGCATCACGAGGGGGAAGTCCGGGGAAAGGTCCCGCCGGCGGAGGTGGATGCCGAAGCGGCCTATGGTGAGCACGCGGAGCCCGATCACGGCGGCCAGGCTCTGCGTGGCCACCGTCGCCACCGCGGCCCCACCCACGCCCATCTCGGGAAACGGTCCGAGCCCGAGGATGAGCAGCGGATCGAGGAAGAAGTTCAGCACCACGGTCCCGGCCACGATGAAGAGCGGCGTCCGGACGTCGCCCACGCCCCGCATCAGTGACTGCACCACGAAGTAGAGGAAGACCGCCACCAGTCCGAGGAAGGAGATGCTGAGGTAGCTGGTGGCGAGTCGCTCCACCTGCGCGTCGGGCGCAAAGGCGTGCATGATCGGACCGGCAATGAAGTAGCCGAAGACGGAGAGGCCGATCGACACGGTGCCCACGGCCACGAGGGTCTGCGCCGCCACGTGGTCCACCATCCGGGCGTCGCCCGCGCCGTAGTACTGCGCCACGAGGATCGCCCCCGCGATCGACAGCCCGCCGCCCAGGGATATGATCACGAAGAGGACGGGGAAGCTGACGGACACGGCGGCCACGGCGGCGGCGCCCAGGCGCCCGACCCAGAACGTGTCGATGAGCTGATAGACGGTCTGGAGCACGTTGGCGGCGACGATCGGACCGGCCAGCGCCAGCAGCGCCCTCCAGATCGACCCGCTCGTCAGACTGCTCCGGCCTTGGCCTTTCCCGTTCCCGCCCGCGGGCCGATCGGACTCGGGCGGCTCCGAACGCGCGCTCCGCCTGCTCGCCAGGCTACGCGAGCGGCCGGGCCGCGCACCCTCGTTCAGCGTGCCTGGACGGGCCAGACCCCATGGCTTCCGGACCCGCCTGCCCGCCGTTCGCCGCTCTTCTTCTCCGTGGTTGCGGTCTCCACGCGCCATCCCACTCGACCCCCGTTGGATCCGCCGCGCCTGAAGTGATCTCCGCCGCTCCTGCGCACGTATCGGGCCGTTGCGACGGCCGCGCGCGTCATGGGACCGGGTCTGGCTGGTGGAGACCGTTGGCCGCGCCGTTAGCTTTCGTCCATGAAGGACGGCAGGAGCGGATCGGGAGCGGAAAGTCGAACGGGCCACGCGGCCCACCGGGCCGACGACCCCGCGGAGCACGGGGGCGTTCCGGTGGCGCGCGTGCTGGTCGTGATGTCGACGTGGATCGTCGCGTGTTGGGCGGCGCTCGGGCTCCTGTTCGCGCCAGTGGTCCCGGGCGGCTGGGGCCTGGTGGCCGTGCTCGGCGTGTTCTCGGCGCTTCCGCTGGTGGTGCTGGTCCGCGGCTTCGCGACGCGCGCGTATCCCGGGGCCGCCGTGCGGCTATGGGTGCTGCGACCCTTCTGGTATGTCCAGCTGGGCCTTCCACTGCTCGTGGCCGGTGCGGTGGTCGGAACGGGGGTGGGGCTGCTGGTCGGGCATCCCGGGGTGGGCGGGCGTGTGGCGGTGGCCGCCATGTTCGCGCTCCTGGTGCTCGCGGGCGTCTGGGGCTACGTCGGCTCGAGGCGCCTGCGCGTCGAGCATCTCTCCCTCCGCTTCGCGGCTCTGCCGGTTGGACTGGAAGGGCTCCGGATCGTGCAGCTGTCCGATCTGCACGTGGGGCCGCACACGCCCCGGCGGTACCTGCGCCGGATCGTGAGCGCCGCCAGGGCGGCGAGGCCCGACCTGGTGGCGATCACGGGCGACCAGGTGGACGACTACGCCGAAGACGTCACCCACTTCGTCCGCGCCTTCCGCGAGCTCAGCGCCCCGCTGGGCGTGTTCGCGGTGGCGGGAAACCACGACGTCTACGCGGGGTGGTCGGCGGTGCGGGATGGGATGGAAGCCGCGGGAATCCGGGTCCTGGTGAACGAGGCGGTCCCGCTGGACCGCGCCGGCGCGCGCCTCTGGCTGGCGGGGACGGGGGATCCGGCCGGGTCGGCGTGGTCCCGCGACGGCGGCGCCGATGCCGCTCCGGACGTGGAGCGCACGCTGGCGGACGTTCCGCCGGGGGCGTTCACCGTGGTGCTGGCGCACAATCCGGCGCTCTGGCCGTCCCTGGCCGGGCGAGGTGTCCATCTGACGCTGAGCGGGCACACGCACCATGGCCAGCTGTCCATTCCGCGCTGGCGCTGGAGCCTCGCCTCGCCGTTCCTGGACCTTGCCATGGGGCTGCACCGCCGCGGAGACTCGGTGCTCTACATCTCCCCTGGCACCAACTACTGGGGGCTGCCCCTGCGAATCGGCGCGCTGCCGGAAGTGACCGTGGTCGTGCTGACCCGCTGAGCCCGCGACCGACGGGACGAGCACACCCCGCGTGACCCGGGGCTCCCGTGCGGTGCTCGCTTCGCCCCGACGGTGCGCCTCCCGGAAGCGCGAACATCGGGCTACATTTCGGCATCCTGCCGGCGCCGGGGAGGATCCGGGCGCCGGACGCTCCCGTGCGGAGCCCAGTTCCCCGAGCCACCGGAGCCATGCGCCCGTTCCGCAGAATCCCGATCGCGGCCGTCGCGGTGCTGGCCGCGGCGCCCCTCACAGCGCAGCAGCCAGCCGGCGCCGAAGCCGGCGCCCTGACCATTCCGTTCGAGCGGGTGACGCTCGACAACGGGCTGAACGTGATCCTTTCCCCCGACCATACCACGCCGCAGGTGGTGGTGGACGTCTGGTACCACGTGGGCTCGAAGAACGAAGAGCCCGGGCGGACCGGGTTCGCCCACATGTTCGAGCACGTCATGTTCACGGGCTCGGCGCACGTCCCCTACGGACTCCACGACCGGCTGACGGAGGGCGTGGGCGGTTACAACAACGGGTCCACGAACAACGACCGGACGAACTATTTCGAGAGCGTGCCGTCGAACTACCTCGAGTCGGCGCTCTGGCTGGAGTCGGACCGGATGGGGTTCCTGCTGGACAAGCTGGACGAGGCGAAGTTCACGGCGCAGCGCGACATCGTGCAGAACGAGCGTCGCCAGGGGGTGGACAACCAGCCGTACGGCCGCGCGTCGGAGATCCTGACGGCCGCGGCGTACCCGCCGTCCAACCCGTACTCGTGGTCCGTGATCGGGTACATGACGGACCTGCAGGCGGCCACGGTGGACGACGTGAAGAAGTTCTTCCGCCTCTACTACGCGCCGTCCAACGCCACCATCGCCATCGTGGGCGACTTCGATCCGGCGCAGGCGAAAGCGTGGGTGCAGCGCTACTTCCGCGATCTGCCCGCGGGGGCGGCCATCACGCGGCCGACGGTGACACGACCCGTGCTGGAAGCGGAGAAGTCGCTCGTCTACGAGGACCGGGTGCAGGTCCCGCGCCTCTACATCCGCTGGCCCACGGTGGGCGTGGACAACGCGCAGAGCCGGGCGCTCGAATACCTCGGTGAGATCCTCACCGGCTCCCGCACCGCGCGGCTGACGAAAGCGCTCGTGTACGACCTGCAGTCGGCGGCGAGCGTCATGGCCTACAACGGCGCGCGCGAGAACGCCGGTGACTTCAACATCATCATCACTCCGCGCCCCGGGCACACCCTCTCGGAGCTGAAGGCGGCCACGGACTCGGTGCTCGCGGGGATCCTGGCGGACGGCCCCACGGAAGAGGAGATGGCCCGTACGGCCGCCGGGCTCCAGTACCAGTTCGTTTCGTCGCTCCAGTCCAATCTCGGCAAGGCGGAAATGCTGAACACCGGGCTCGTCTTCCACGGCGACCCGGCGTTCTACCGGGCAGAGTTCGAGGCCATGAAGGCGGTGACCGCGGCCCAGGTCCGTGCCGCCGCCCGGGAGTACCTGACGCCCGGACGCGTGGTGCTCAGCGTCGTCCCGCTGGGGGAGACGCAGCTCGCCGCCGACGCCGACCAGAGCATTCCCGTGACCGTCGCCGAGGATGGCGGCCATTACATCATGGAGCCCCGCTGATGCGCACCCAGGCACGTACCACCCCACGCGGCGCCCGCGCGGCCGCCGCGCTCCTGGCCGGCCTGGCGCTGGCCACGTCTTCCGCGGCGGCACAGTCGCCCCTGGACCGCGGTGTGGTCCCGCCCCCTGGCCCCGCGCCCGAGCTGCGCGTGCCGGAGTGGACCCACACCACGCTGGCCAGCGGCGCCCAGCTGGTGGTGGTGCCCAAGCACGACCTCCCGCTCGTCTCCTTCAGCATCGACTTCATTGGCGGCGCGGCGAATTACGAGCCCGCGGGGAAGACGGGGCTGGCGGAGCTCACGGCCGACATGCTGAGCGAGGGTACGAAGACGCGCACGGCGGACGAGCTGAGCGAAGCGGAGCAGATGCTCGGCACCACGATCCGCACCGGCGTGCGGCAGGAGAGCGGCTACCTCTCGTTCACCGCCCTCGGCGACCGCTTCGAGCCGGCGCTGGCGCTCCTCGCCGACATGCTGGAGAACCCCACGTTCCCCGCGGACGCGCTGGAGCGGCTGCGCGGGCGCACACTGGTGTCGCTGCGGCAGGCCGGGGATCAGCCGAACGTCATCGCCTTCAACGTGTTCGCCCGTGTGGTCTACGGCGACGCGCACCCGTACGGTCGCGTCATGACGGAGGCGACTGTGGGCGCCATTACGCGCGAGGACATCGCCGCCTTCCACCAGGCGTACTTCCGTCCGTCCCACGCCGTCATCACCGTGGCCGGCAATGTGGACCCGGCCACCGTGCGCACGCAGGTGGAGCGGGCGCTGGCCGGGTGGACGACGGGCGGCGCCGTGCCGTCGTTCGATTACCCGGCCGTGCCGACGCCGAAGCCCACCACCATCTACCTCGTGGACAAGCCGAACGCGGCGCAGTCGGTGTTCGCCATCGGCCTCGCGGGACCGCCGCGGAACACGGCCGACTACTACGCGCTGGAAGTGATGAACACGCTCCTCGGCGGCCTCTTCCAGTCGCGGCTCAACCATGAGATCCGTGAAGTGCGGGGCTGGAGCTACGGCGTGGGATCCGATTTCGCCTACGGCCGCGGCCCCGGCGCGTTCCGGGCGGGCGGCGGCGTGATCACCGCCAAGACGGACAGCGCGCTCATGGCATTCATGCGCCACCTCGAGGGGGTGCAGGGCGAGATCCCGTTCACGGAAGACGAGATGGCCCAGGGCAAAGGCTCGCTGGTGCAGTCGCTCCCCGGGCGCTTCGCCTCGGTGCAGGCCACGGCGGACGCCATCGGCACGCTGTACACCGACGCCCTACCGGCAACCTATTACCAGGACTATGCGGCGAAGATCGACGCCGTGACCCGGGATGACCTGGTGCGGGTGGCCCGGAAGTACCTGGACCTCGGGCACCTCGACATCGTCATCGTCGGCGACCGGTCGGTGATCGAGGGGCCGCTCCGGGACACCGGGATCGCGCCGATCACCGTGCTGGACGCGGATGGCAACCCGGTGACCGGCGAGTAGGACTCACGCGGAGACGCGGAGGACGGCGGCTCACGCGGAGAACGCGGAGGGGATGGTCCGGGTGGCTGGGTTCGTCGAGGAGTCATGCCGTCCGGGCCATTTTTTGTTTCGGGTTGCGGCGCGCGTGAAACCCGGGGGCCACCGGTGCCGTAGAGCGGGCACGACAACCACCTCGTCCCGGGCTCACCCCAATGATTCGCGAGCTGCGTCAGAACCTCCGGCTCCTGTGGAAGGAAAAGGCGTTCACCCTCACCGTGCTGGTGACCCTCGCGGTCTGCGTGGGTGCGAACGCGGCCATCTTCTCCGTAGTCCACCGCGTGCTGCTGGCCCCGCTGCCGTATCCGGCGGCGGACCGGCTGGTGACGATCTACAACAGCTACCCGGGGGCGGGCGTGCCGCGGGCCTCCAACGGGTCGTACGACTACTTCGTGCGACGGGAGCGGATCAAGTCGTTCGAGGCGCTGGCGGAGTACCAGATGGCCGGGGCGACGGTGGGGGAAGCGGGCGCCACGGAGCGCCTCACGATCCTGCGGGCGACGCCATCGTTCTTCTCCCTGTTCGGCGTCAAGCCGGTGCTCGGCCGCGGGTTCACCGAGTCGGAGATGGAGCCGGGCAGCGAGCAGGTGCTGGTGCTGTCCAACGGGTACTGGCAGGAGCACTTCGCCGGCGACCCGGCGGCGGTGGGGCAGGACCTGCGGGTCGACGGGCGGAAGTACCAGGTGGTGGGCGTGCTCCCGCCCGGTTTCCGGCTGCCGCAGGCGGAGCAGCCGCGCTTCTACGTCCCCATCGCGTATTCGCCGGAAGCGCGGACCATCGAGGCTTGGCACAACAACAACTACGGCATGGCGGGCCGGCTGGCGCCGGGCATGAGCGTGGAGCGGGCCACGGCGGAGAACGAGGAGCTGAACCACGCGCTGATCTCCGAATGGCCGATCCCCGGCGCCGAGCAGCTGCTGAAGGACGCCGGGTACCACACGGAAATATACCCGATGCACGAGGAGCTGGTGCGGGACATCCGCCCCACGCTCTACCTGCTGTGGGCGGGCGTGGCGTTCGTGCTGCTCATCGGGTGCGTGAACATCGCGAACATCATCCTGGCCCGGTCGCAGGTGCGGCTCCGCGACGTCGCGACGCGGCTGGCGCTGGGGGCGCCCCGTCGTCGCCTGGCCCGTGAGATGCTGACCCACGCCATGCTGCTGGCGGGGATCGGCGGTGTGCTCGGCATCGGTGTGGGGCTGGCGGGGATCAAGCTGCTGAGCGCCTACGGCGCGGCGGAGCTGCCTCGCGGCGCGGAGATCGGCATGGACGGCACCGTGCTCCTGTTCACCCTGGGCGTCGCGCTGGTGGCAGGGCTCATTTTCGGCGCCATCCCCAGCGCGCAGCTGTTGCGGGGCAACCTCCAGTCGGTGCTGCAAACGGAGAGCAGGGGCGGGACCGCGAACCGTCGCACGCTGTGGATGCGGAACGGGCTCGTGACGGCGCAGGTCACGCTCGCTTTCCTGCTCCTCATCGGCGCGGGGCTCATGCTCGCGAGCTTCCGCCACGCCGTGGCCGTGGATCCCGGCTTCCGCCCCGACGGCGTGCTGACGGGGAGCCTTGCGCTGCCCACGTCGCGCTACCCCGAGGGCGACGACCGGGAGCACTTCGTGGACAACCTGCTCGCCGAGATCCGGGGCATCCCCGGCGTGCGCAGCGCGGCGCTCACGACGCTCCTGCCCTTCAGCGGGAACAACTCGTCCAGCGTCATCTTCCCGGAGGGCTACAACCCGCCGCCGGGTGAGTCCGTCCTGTCGCCGTTCCAGAACTGGGTGGCAGGGGATTACTTCGCGGCCATGGCGATCCCCCTGGTGGAGGGGCGAACGTTCGAGGCCGACGACGGGCGGGGGGACCGCCGCGTCATCGTCATCGACCGCTGGCTGGCCCACCGCTACTACGGCGACGAGAGCCCGCTGGGCAAACGCATGGTCTGGGGCGACATCCCGAGCCAGGCCAGCCCGGAGGACTACTACACCGTCGTGGGCGTGGTGGAGACCGTGAAGCAGAACGACCTCACCGCCCGCCCCGAGGAGCACGTGGGGGCGTACTACTTCCCCTACCGCTCCAACCGCCAGACGAACCTGACGCTCGTGGTCCGGACGGATGGGGACCCGGAGTCCCTCACCCCGGCGATCCGCGAGAGGGTCCAGAAGCTGGACCCGGAGCTCCCGCTCTATTCGGTGAGCACCATGCAGGCACGCATCGATGAGTCGCTCACCAGCCGGCGAGCGTCCATGCTCCTGCTCCTCACGTTCGCAGGCGTGGCCCTGTTCCTGGCCGTCCTCGGCATCTACGGCGTGCTGGCCTACGCGGTGGCGCAGCGCACGCGGGAAATGGGCATCCGCATGGCCATGGGCAGCACCGCCCGCGAGATCTTCGTGCTCGTGGTCTCCCAGGGCGCCCGCATCACGCTCCTGGGGCTGCTGGTCGGGGGCGCCGCCGCGGTCGGGCTCGGCCGTCTCATCCGTTCGCTGCTCTATGACGTCCAGCCACTGGACCCGGCGATCCTCGCCTCCGTGGCCGTCATCCTGGCCGCGGTGGCCGTCGCCGCGTGCATGCTCCCCGCCTGGCAGGCCACCCGCGTGGACCCCGTCCGCGCGCTCGTGGGGGAATAGCCGCGTGCCGCGGGGCCCCGTGACCCCGATCCTCTCGTCGTTCCGCGTCGCCGCCCGCACGCTGACGAAGCGGCCCGCCTTCACGGCCGTGGCCGTCGCCTCCATCGCTCTGGGCGTGGGATTCAACACCGCGATCTTCAGCGCCGCCAACGCGCTGCTCCTCCGCCCGGTCCCGGGCGTCCGGGACCCGGACCGGGTGGTGGAAGTCGGGCGCACGCGGCGGGGCGAAGGCTTCGACACGTTCGGCTACCCGGAGTTCGTGGCCTTCCGCGACCACGCCCGCACCCTGGACGCCGTGGGCGCCTGGACCACGCGGCCCCTGAGCTTCGGCGGCCGCGACGGAGGCGAGCGGGTGAGCGGGATGGCCGTGTCGCCCGGCTACTTTCGCGCCCTGAAGGCGAGGGCGGAGCGGGGGCGGCTGTTCGGGGACGACGAGGGCGCGCGCGCGGCGGCGGCGGTGGCCGTGGTGAGCCACGCGTTCTGGCGCGACAGACTGGGGGGCGACCCGGCGGCGATCGGCTCGACCATCGAGATCAACCGGCAGCGGGTCACGGTGGTGGGCGTGACGGAGCCGGGGTTCAGCGGCCACCTTCCCATGCTCCGCACCGACGTCTGGCTCCCCATCACCCGGTCGGACTTGGCCAATCCCAACTTCGACAACGGCATCTTCGATCGCCGGGGCTCCTCGTGGCTCATGGTTCTGGCCCGGCTGGCGTCCGGGGCCACCGTGTCGCGGGCGGACGCCGAAGTCGGCAGCATCATGGCCGGCCTTGCCGAAGCGTTCCCCGAGAGCAACGGAGACCGGGGCGGTCACGTGATCGCCCTCGGCCCCATCCCCGGCGCCGGACGGCCCATGATCCGGGCGTTCCTGGGCGTCCTCCTCGCCCTCGTCTCCCTCATCCTCCTCACTGCCGCCGCCAACGTGGCGGGCATGCTCCTCGCCAGCACCGCCGCCAGGGAGAAGGAGATCGCCGTGCGGCTGGCCCTCGGCGCCGGACGCCGCAGGATCGTGGCACAGCTGCTCGCCGAGTCCCTGCTCCTCTTCGCCGCCGGGGGCGTCGCCGGCTTCGCCCTGGCGTGGTGGGGAACGTCGCTGCTCACGCGCCTTCCCCTCCCTTCGCCGCAGCCGATCCTCCTCGACCTGCGCCCCGACGGCGGCGTGCTGGCCTACGCGCTGGCCGTGGCGCTTGCGACGGGGCTCCTCTTCGGCCTCCTGCCCGCGCTCCAGTCCACCCGCCCCGACCTCGTCGCCGCGCTCCGGGACGGCGGCGGCGCCGGGCTGCGGCGCTCGGCCCTGCGACGCGGTTTCGCCGCCGCGCAGGTGGGCGTGTGCCTCGTCCTGCTGGCCGCGGCCGGCCTCTTCCTCCGCTCCCTCCAGCACGCCGGGCGCGTGGACGCCCACTTCCGCCCCGACGGCGTCGAAGTGGCTTCGCTGGACCTGGCGCTGGACGGCTACAACGAGGAGACGGGCCCCGTGTTCCAGCGCGCGCTGCTGCGCCAGCTCCGCTCCACGCCCGGTGTGGACGGGGCAGCGCTGGCCATTGACCTGCCCATGGACCTCTCGGCCAACGGCTCGCCCGTGTGGCCGGAAGGGTGGCAGGATCCGGACGGGCGGGGGCTCGGCGCCGACTTCAACGTGGTGTCGCCTGGCTATTTCGAGACGCTCCGGATCCCGGTGCTCCGCGGCCGGGCGTTCTCGGACGCTGACCGCGAGGGCGCGCCGCCGGCCGTGGTGGTGAACGCGGCGCTGGCCCGGGCGGTCTGGGGCGATGACGACCCCGTGGGCAGGCGCCTCCGCTTCGGCGGCCCCGAGGCCGAGCTCCGCACCGTCGTGGGCGTGGTGCCCGACGTGAAGAACCAGACTCTCGGCGAGACAGTGTCCCCCATCGCGTATCTCCCCCTCGCCCAGTACTACCGCTCCGAGGTCTATGTCCTCCTCCACGGGCGGAGGACCGATGCGGCGGCGCTCCGGCGCGCCGTCCTGGCGGCGGACCCGAAGCTCTCGCTGGGGCAGGTCCAGCCGCTGGAGGCGGTCTCCGGCGTCGGGCTCCTCCCCCAGCGCCTGGCCGCCACCCTGGCCACAGCCCTCGGCGCCCTCGCCCTCTTCCTCGCCATCCTCGGCGTGTACGGCGTCGTTTCCTTCTCCGTCGCACGGCGCCGCCGCGAACTGGGGATCCGGAGCGCGGTGGGGGCATCTGCCGCGGAGCTGGTCCGCCTCGTGGTTTCCAGCGGGCTCCGCGCCGCCGCCCCCGGACTCGCCGTCGGCCTCCTCGCCGCGCTGGCAGTGGGCCGGCTCGCCCGGGGCTTCCTGTTCGGCATCTCGCCCCTGGACCCCGTGACCTATCTGGCCGTGGCCGCCGTCCTCATGCTGGCCGTGCTGGTGGCCAGCTGGATCCCGGCTCGACGGGCGGCGAGGCTGGACCCGGTGGAGTCGCTGCGGAGCGAGTGAGCCGGAGGGGGCCACGCGCGTCTGTATCATCGATGTAACGCGTCTGTAGCAGCCGCTTCCCGCCAGACACTGCCGCTTCTTGCGACGCGCCCGCCATGCCATCGTTCAAGAGCAGCAGCCGGTCTCCCTCTCCAGGATGGAAGCCATGCGGTACGAAGGCTACCTCTACCATGATGACGGGTGCATCGTGTACGCCGCCGAAGGCCGGCAGCGGGACGTTTCCGTGCTGCGCCGGCGCGCGGACGGGAGCTGGCACTGCGGCGCCTGCGACACCACCGGCTGCCGCCACGCGGACGCGGCCGCCGCGGTGGCCGCGGACGCCCTGGCTCAGAACGGCGCGGGCAGCGACCAGGCCACGGTCATTCCCCCGCGGGGGGACGGGAGCACCGTGGTGGACAGGAGTATGCGGTCCACCCGGTTGTCCGGGTGGGAATAGGCGTACCAGACCACCTTGTTGCCGCTGAAGGTCCCGATGGCGGCGCCCACCACCACGTCGCTCGCCCAGTGCTTGTCGTGGTACATGCGTGAGATCCCGACCAGCGTGGCGCCCCCGTACATCACCCCGCCCACCACCAGCTTCCAGCCCGGCCACGCATCTTCCCGGTCCAGCCAGACGGCCGTTTCCGCGGTGACCGCGGACGCAACGGAGAACGCCGTGGTGGTGTGTCCCGAGGGGAAGGACGAGTAGTCCGTCCCCTTGAAACCGCGGAACAGCTTGAACGAATAGGCGGCGCTGTCCGCCGAGACGTACGGGCGTGCCCGGCCGGCGAGCATCTTGATGCTCGTCGTGAATACGGTCGCCAGCAGGAACGACTCGGTCCCGTGGAGCCCCAGCGCGGACAGGTACGGCCAGCCGCCGAGGCGCCCTGCCAGGTACAGCGACGGCCCGATGATTTCCGGCGCCGGCTGCCCCATGAAGCGGAAGAAGGAGGCGGCATCGTGGGCGACGGTGTTGTCCTGGAACACCGGCTCGCGGATCTCCTGCGCCAGCCGCTGATCCACGGGCAACATGGCTACGGTGCCGAGGGCGAACCCAGCGGCGAGCCAGGCATCGGTACGGGTAAGGAAGGGCTTCGAGGCGTCCTGCGCGCTGTCCGAGGAGGTCGCAGGGGCCTGCGCCCCCGCCCCGCCCGCGGTGCTCGCCACCAGGACGATGGCTGCGAGAATCCGTCGCATGGCTGTCATCCGGCTGCCACGGCCCGGCCGCGGCGCTGTTCGCGATATCGTGTAGGCCACGAGTGTCGGCCACGACCGCCTTGCAACGCCCGCGCCACTTACGGCATACGCCCCTGCGCTCCGCCGCCCACGGAAAGGGCGATGCCCAGTGCGACCCCGCCCGAGCCGGCGGGGCCGATGCGGGGGACGACGGCCGGCTCGCCCCCGCCGTCCGCCACCACCATGCTGCGCCCGATCAGCGTGCCGATGGCCGCACCCACCACCACGTCCGACACGAAATGGGCGTCGTGGTAGACCCGGGCCACGCCCACGCTCCCGGCCAGTCCGTAGGCCAGCAGGTCCACCCAGAGCGAGCCCGATTCCGCCGCGATCACGGACGCCACGGCGAACGCCTGGGTCGTGTGGCCGGACGGGAACGACTTGTCCCCGGAGAAGGGCGCGAACGCGTACGGCCCTTCCTCCTGCCTCGGCCTCGCCCGCCCCACGGCCGCTTTGAGCAGCGGCGTCACCACGCCCCCGGCCACCAGGCTCGCCGCCACCGCCTCCACCGCCGTCCGGCGCAGCCCGGGCCGCCCCAGGACCACCCCCCCACCGTACAATCCCGCGACCACGGCGAACGACCCCAGCTCCCCGAGCGGCTCCACCGCACCAAGATACGCATCGGCCTCCCGGCTCCGCCGCGCATCCTCGTACCGCTCCACCCGGCCATCCGTGGTCCGGACCAGCACCGCAGCCGCCATCCCCGCCGCCGGCACCCACAGCCAGTCCGCTCCCGTCCACCGCGCCGGCGCGGTGAGCCCGTGCACCACCCGTCCCGCACCGTAGCGCGCGTCCGACAGCAGGAAAGACCCGCCGGCAGGAGACGCTCCGAGCCGCGACGCCGCGTTCACCGCCACCATCGCCGGCGTCACCGCCTGAGCGTGCGCCGCCGCGGGCGCCGCACGGCCCTCCGCCGGGACCGGCCTGGCCCCCGCCTGCGCCGCCAGCGGACCGGCGGGAAGCACCAGCGCGGCCGCAACGATCGCGAGCGCCGGTCCCCGGCGGCGCCGCCCTGCCATGGGAACGGGAGCGGAACGGGTGAACATGGCTTGCAATCTCCCCCCATCTGGCGAGTTGGCAACCCTCCGCCCCTTCCGGTGGGCAACACGCCCCTTGCCCATGGAGGTGGCGTCGGCTAATCGTGTATCTTGTCACGAAAAGGAGGGTGCCGACGATGGAAATCGCTTCCCGGCCGCCGGACCAGCTGCCCGTCGCGACGGGCGAGCGGTGGTTCACGAGCGAAGACTGGTGGTCCGTGATCCTCGGGTTGTTCCTGCTGGCCGCCTGCTGGGCGGCCTTTGCGTTGGGGCGGCCGCTGGCGGTGCTGTCCAGGGCGGCGCCGACGCGCTGGCCGGCGAGCCCGCTGGGCGAGCATTTCGCCCGGAGCTGGCCGGCGTACGTGGCGATGTTCGGCATGCTGGCGGCGCTCACGACGGCGGCGGTGTACGTGATGACGGGGAAGGTGCGGAACTACCTGCTCGGGTTCACGGTCCTGTTCGCGGCGTCCACGCTGATCATGATCCTGGGCGCGCAGGAGCAGCTGAAAGCGTGGGGGCTGGAGACTGCGTTCTGGGCGCTGGTGCTGGGGCTGGCCGTGGGGAACGCCATCCACCTTCCCGTATGGTTCCAGGCGGCGGCGGGGCGAACGGAGTTCTTCATCAAGACCGGAATCATCCTGCTGGGCGCGCAGCTCTCGTTCAACGTGATCATCTCCGGTGGCGTGTGGGGCTTCCTCGAAGCGCTGCTGATCGTCTCGGCCGGATTCACCACGGCCTTCTTCATCGCCAAGCGCCTGGGCTACGACAACCGGTTCGCCGCCGTGCTCGGCGCCGGTGGGTCGGTGTGCGGCGTGTCGGCCGCCATCGCCGTGGGCGGCTCGGTGAAAGCGAACGAGAAGCAGGTGGGCTACGTGATCTCCCTCGTGGTGCTCTACGCCCTCGTGCTGATCTTCCTCCTGCCGGCCATCTCCCGCGCCATCGGCCTGAGCGAGGTCGTGGCCGGCGCCTGGATCGGCGGCTCCGAGCTCGCCGACGCGGCCGGCCTCGCCTCCGCTGCCATGATCAGCGAAAAGGCCGTGCAGGCATTCACTCTCGTCAAGCTGAACCGCGATGTCATGATCGGCTTCCTCTGTTTCCTCTTCGCCTACCTGGCCGTCACCCGGTGGGACGTGAAGGAATCCGGCGCGAAGCCGAGCCCCCGGGTGATCTGGGACCGCTTCCCCAAGTTCGTCCTGGCGTTCCTCGTGACCTCCATCGTGATCACTGCCCTCGATACCCGCATCGGGCCCGATGTCGCCGCCTACATCGTGGCGCCGCTGCGCACTGTGCGCGGCTGGCTGTTCACCATCGCTTTCCTCTGCATCGGACTCAACACACGCATCGAGGACGTCCGTGCCATGGGGGCGAAGCCGATCATGGCCTTCACCGCCGTGGTCCTCGTCAACGTCAGCGTCGGCTTCATCCTCGCCAACCTCTTCTTCGGCGGCATCATCGCAGCGCCGCTGAAGTAGCGCGGTCGAGCTCGGAAGGCCGCGCGGTCACTGCCGGATCGTGAACGGGGGTTGACGAGCAGCGGGCGCAGCAGTAATCGTGACAACTGGCACGATTGCCGACGGTCGCCCCTGCCGCCGGCTGAACACGGAAGGTGGTCCTTGGCGTCGACGCAGGCGGTTCCGGGGGACGGGATCGAGATCGGTAGGCCGGCGTCCGTGGAGGAGGCGGAGCCGGCGGATCGCGGTCGGGCGGAGCGTGCGCTGATGGAGCGACCGGAGCTGAGCATCCGGACGCGGATCACGGGCGTGTTCGCGCTGCTGTTCGTGCTGTGCACGACGATCACGGTGGCGGCGGTGATGTTCCTGTCGGCCTTCCAGGCCAAGATCCAGTTCCTGGAGAACGCGAGCAGCTACTCGTTCGAGATCGAGGAGGCGCGGCGCAACGAGAAGAATTTCTTCCTGTACGGGACGGGTCTGCCGGAGGCGCTGGCGAGCGCGACATTGGCGCGGACGCACCTGGAGCGGAACGCGGGGCAGATCCGGTCGGTGGTGGGGAGCTCGAAGTACGGGGAGATGGAGCGGAGCCTGACGCGCTACCAGGAGCTGCTGCGGGAGCTGGTGGACGCGGAATCCGGGGGGTCGGCGGACGGCGCGGGGGCGACAGCGGGCTCGCAGCGGCGGATCGAGGTGAGTCTGCGGACAGAGGGCGCGCAGCTGCTGAGCGATGCCGAGGAGATGATCGCCGGGGAACGGGCGGCGGTGTCGTCGATGCTGCGCACGTCCATGCTGGCGGCGTTCGGCTTCCTGGGTCTCATGCTGCTCCTGATGGTGCTGTTCGGCGGGTTTGTGGTGCGGACGGTGGTGTACCCGCTGGACCGGTTCATGGAGTACATCGGGCGGATCGGCGCGGGGAACTACGAGCCGATCCAGCCGGTGCGTCGGTTCCGGGACGAGTTCTCGTCGCTGGCGCTGGCGTTCAACCGGATGCTGGGGGAGATCGTGACGCACCAGGAGCAGCTGGTGCAGTCCGGGAAGATGGCGGCGGTGGGGACGCTCACCTCGGGGATCGCCCACGAGCTGAACAACCCGCTGAACAACATCGGCCTGACCGTGGAAGCGCTGCTGGACGATCTGGACGCATACTCGGAAGACGAGAAGCGCCGGATGCTGGAGCAGGCGTACACGCAGGTGGAACGGGCCAGCACGACGGTGCGAAACCTCCTGGACTTCACGCGCAAGGACCGCTCGGCGTTCACCACGGTGTCCATGGCCGGGGTGGTGGACTCGGCGCTCCGGCTGGTGGCGAACGAGGCCATGCTCGCGGGAGTGGAGTGCGAGCGCAGCGTGCCCGCGGATCTCCCGCCCGTGCGGGGCAACCCCCACGACCTGGAGCAGGTCTTCCTCAATCTCTGCCTGAACGCGATCCAGGCCATGCCGGAAGGCGGGCGGGTGCGGATCACGGGGGCAAGGGAGGGGGAGGACGGAGTGCGGGTGGACGTGGCAGATACGGGGTCGGGGATCGCGCCGGAGCACCTGGAGGAGATCTTCGATCCGTTCTTCACGACGAAGGAGATGGGCGAGGGCACGGGGCTGGGGCTCTCGGTGAGCCACAGCATCATCGAGCAGCACCGGGGGCGGATCACCGTCATGAGCGAGCGTGGAGCGGGGACGACGTTCTCCATCCACCTGCGCGCGGCGGAAGGGGCGTGACCCCGGACGGGAGTGAAGCGATATGAATCATCTGGCGATCTACCTCCCCGTGGCGGGGAGCGCAGTGAGCATGCCGTTGCTGATCGGGCTGGGCGCCCTGGTCGGGTTCATGTCAGGGCTGTTCGGCGTGGGGGGCGGGTTCCTCATGACGCCGCTCCTGATCATGGTCGGCATCCCCCCCACCGTGGCAGCGGCATCGGACTCGAACCAGATCGTCGCGGCATCGTCGTCCGGGACCTACGCCCATGCCCGAGCCGGGTCCGTGGACGTCCCCATGGGGCTGCTGCTGCTGGTGGGCGGCATCGCCGGCGGATCCGTGGGCGTGGTGCTCATCAAGTTCCTGCGCGCGATGGGCAACGCGGATTTCGTGATCACCGTGACGTATGTGATCATGCTGGGCGGCATCGGGGCGTACATGTTCGTGGAGAGCCTCCGGAGCATGCGCACGGGGGCCGCCGTTCGGCAGGTGGAGGCGAAGCCATCGCTCTACGCCCGCATGGCGCAGGCGCTCCCGTTCAAGAGCCGGTTCCGCCGCTCGAACGTGGAAATGTCGGTGCTCATGCCGCTGCTGCTCGGCGTGCTGGTGGGGACGCTCGCTGCCATCATGGGCGTGGGCGGCGGCTTCATCATGGTCCCGATCATGGTCTACCTGCTGCGCATGCCCATGCACGTGGTGGTGGGGACCAGTCTGTTCCAGATCCTCTTCACCTGCATCAACGTGACCGTGCTCCAGGCCACGCTGAACCACACCGTGGATTTCGTCCTGGCCCTGTTCCTCCTCATCGGGTCGGTGGTCGGGGCGCAGCTCGGGGCGCTCGTGAGCAAGCGGCTGAAGGCCGACCAGCTCAAGATCCTCATGGCGGGCATCGTGCTGCTGGTCACCGCCAAGATGCTCCTCGGCCTCGTCCTGCCGCCGGAGTTCCTCGTGGCGTATGCGGGAGGCCACTGATGCGCAGTTCTGCGGTCGCGCTTGCCCTTCTCACCGTGACCATTGCGGGGGCGGTTCCCCTGAGTTCGCAGACCGGGGCCATGACCCTGCAGGACACCGCGCACGCCCCGGTGGTGGAGCAGGCGCCGGAGCTGCCGGGCGAGGCGCTGGAAGGCGGAGCGGGTGGAGTCGTGGTGGAGCCCGAGCTTGTGGTGACGGGGATGTTCTACACGGGCGCCACGGTGCACGTGAGCGCGGTCGTCCCCGCCGGTGCCGACGTCGCCGTGCTCTGCCGTGGTGAGGGGCACCCGCTGACGCTGAAGCGGAAGGGGAAGGTGCTGGGACTGCTCTGGATGAACGTGGGCGACGTTTCGTTCGAACAGGTCCCGGCCCTGTACCTGCTGGACACGTCCCGCCCGCTGGGGGAGCTGGCCGCCGACACGGTGCTGGACGCCCTTGGCCTCGGGGTCGCGGCGCTGGCGACGCGCTGCGACGCGGACGCATCGGATCCGGTACTGTTCAGCGAGCTGGCGCGGCTGAAACAGAAGGAGCGACTGTGGCGAGTGGCGGAGGGGGCAGTGGAGATCCGGTCGGGTGAGGGCGGCGCGGAGCTGGCGGTTGCGGACCTGCCCCTGCCGCCGAAGGCCGGCCCCGGGGACTACGAGGTGCTGGTTTACGCGTTCGGATCGGCGCAGCCGGAGCTGATCGGCACCGGCCACGTCCGCGTGGAGCAGGGGGGCGTGTCCGGCTTCATCACGGAGCTGGCCACGAAGCACGGCCTGCTCTACGGCGTGCTGGCTGCGCTGGTGGCGGTGGTCGTGGGCCTGCTCACCGGCCTTATCTTCGGGATGGGGTCGAAGGGGCACTGAGAAGGGGATGATGCTGGAGAGGCTGCGCGCGCTGTTCCGACATGGGGGAGCGGAGTCCACCGAGCGGATCCGGAAGAAGCTGACCACCTTCCGGGAGCTGGTGGAGAAGAATGACCGCGTGCTGGAGCTCATTGCCGACGCCGGCGAGAAGCTGGGCGGCGAGTACGTGTTCGACCGCAAGTACCTGGAGGACCTGGTCGGCGAGCTCAAGGGCACGGTTCACGGCGTGGTGGAGGACCTGAACACGCTGACCGAGAACCGGTACCCGGAGCTGTTCCAGGTCGTGGCTTCGGTGGATGCGGGCGTGTACGCCGCCCTCGAGTGCCGGACTCGCCTGCCGGAGGGGCCGTACATCATCCCGCTCCATGAAGCGGGGGTGGAGCAAGCGGAGCTGGTGGGCGAGAAGATGGGGCGCCTGGGCGAGATCGGCAGCCGCCTCGGTTGCCGCATCCCCGAGGGCTTCGTCGTGACGACCCGGGCGTGCCGCGCCTACCTGGAGCACGCCGGCGTGGTGGAAGCGGCGGAAGCGCTCCGCACCCGGGTGGACGGCGAGCTCCGGAGAATGGAGGCGGAAGCGCGCGAACTCCAGGCACACGTTCTCGCCACGTCGGTCCCGCGGGAGCTGGCGCGGGCCATCCGCCGCGAGGTGGACCGCCTCCACACCACCCAGCCCGGCGCCCTGTTCGCGGTGCGCTCAAGCGCGGCGGAGGAGGACGGCACGCTCACGTTCGCCGGGCAATACGAGACCATCCTGGGCGTGGACGCCGACGACGTGGTGGACGCGTACCAGCAGGTCGTGGCCAGTCTGTTCGCCCCGAGCGTCCTCCGCTATCAGCACAGCCACCGCCTCCCCCCGGGGTGCGGACTGATGGCCGTGGGCTGTCTGTGCATGGTGCCCGCCCGCGCCAGCGGGGTGGCGTACACGTTGAACCCCGCCCCGGGCTTCGGCCGCGTGCAGCTCGTCACGTCCACCTGGGGGCTCGGCAAGGCCGTGGTGGAGGGCGAAGCGCCGGTGGACCGCTTCGAGGTGCTGCGGGACGAGGGCTACCCCGTCGTCGACAGCCGGATCGCCGAGAAGACGTGGAAGTACGTCGCCCGCCCCGGCCGCGGCACCGTTCGCGAGCCCGTCGCCGACGACGAGCGGCAGGTTCCGTCCATGTCGCCGGCGCTGGTCTCGCGGCTCGCCGAAGCGGCCTGCCGCATCGAGCGCTACATGAAAGCGGCGCAGGACATCGAGTGGGCGGTGGATGACGATGACCGCCTTTTCATCCTCCAGGCACGCCCGCTCAGCATCCCGCCCGCGGCTGGCGACGCGGAGCACGATGTCTCCGACGTGGTCGCGCGCTACCCGGTGCTGCTGAAGGGGCGAGGCGAGGTGGCGTGCCGCGGCATCGGGATCGGTCGGGTCCACCTCCTGGACGACGACCCGTCCGCCGCCGAGGTCCCCCCCGGTGCGGTCCTGGTCACGCGCACAGCCTCGCCGCGCCTGGGCGGCTTCCTGGCCGGTACCAGCGCCGTGGTCACCGACCTGGGAAGCGCCACCGGCCACTTCGCCGCCGTCGCCCGGGATTTCCGCGTCCCCACCATCGTGGCCACCGGCGTGGCCACGCGCGTGCTGCGAAACGGGATGGAAGTGACGGTGGACGCGGAGGAGAACGTGGTCTACGAGGGGCGCATCGACGAGTTGCTCCGCCACCAGCTGCTGACGCGCTCTTCCTTCGAGGACACCAGCGAATTCCGCCTGCTGCGGCGTATGCTGCGGAGCATCGCACCGCTGCGCCTGCGCGACCCGCAGAGCTCTTCCTTCACCGCGTCGCAGTGCCGCACCTATCACGACATCATCCGCTTCGCCCACGAGAAGGCGATCGCAGCGCTGATCGACATCGGCTGGGTCAAGGCCACGGGCGAGCAGGCGCACCTGCGGCGACTGGACCTGCCGATCCCGCTGGACCTGATCCTCATCGATCTGGGGAACGGCTTCGAACCCCGGCTCGGTCAGGCCACGGTGAAGCTCGAGGACATTACCTCCCGGCCGCTCATCCCCGTACTGCAAGCGCTCACGGCCGAAGGGGTCTGGGACACGGCCCCCGCCGAGATGGACATGGACGGGTTCATGTCCAGCGCCACGCGCTCCATGGCCCTCACCGGCCCCCTCGTCGGACGGCCGACGCAGAACCTCGCCATCGTGGGCGGCCGGTACATGCACCTCAGCCTTCGGCTCGGCTACCACTTCAACATCGTGGACGCCCATCTCGGCGACGCGCCGGCGGACAACTACATCTACTTCCGCTTTGCCGGCGGCGTAACGGAGCTGACGCGCCGGTCCCGCCGCGCGTCGCTGCTGAAGCAGATCCTGGAAGCGAACGGCTTCGTGACCGACGGCCGGGAGGACCTGGTCATCGGACGTGTGAAAGGGCTGGCAGCGGAGCTGATGGAGGAGCGGCTGCGAATGGTGGGCCGCCTCATCGGCTTCACGCGACAGCTGGATGTGTATCTCAAGAACGATCGCCTCGTGGACCGGTACGTGGAGCAGTTCACGGGCGGCAAACCGATCCGGGACGCCGTACTCCCGGACAGTGGAACGGAGACGCCAATGAGCAGCAACGCGGATGTCCTGGTCCTGGATGACGAGCCGATGGTGGCCGAGCGGCTCAAGGATCACCTGGACCGCAAGGGTTATCAGGTGGAAGTGTTCACCGACAGCCAGACGGCCATTGATCGGCTTTCGATCAAGCGCTTCGACGTGGTCATCACCGATCTCAAGATGGCGGGGCCTGACGGCCTGGACGTGCTCCGGTTCGTGCGCGACCAGAGCTACGGCACCCAGGTCATCATCATCACCGGCTACGGGTCCATGGATGCGGCGAGGAAGGCCGAGTTCACCGGCGCGTACGAGTTCGTCAACAAGCCGTTCAGCATGAAGAGCCTCGAGGACATAACACGGAAAGCGGTGCGCCGGGCCCAGAAGCTGAACGCCAAGGAGCCCACGTGACGGAGCACAGCCCCGGACGTACCGGACCCGTGCGGAGACGGCGGCCATGAAGACGCCGAAGAAGGTCCTGCTGCTGGACGACGAGCCGGTGGTCTGCGAGCGGCTCAAGCCGGCGCTGGAGAAGCTGGGGTTTTACGTGGAGTCCTACACCGAGAGCCAGCCGGTGGTGGACCGCGTGCTGGAGGAGCGCTTCGACGTGCTGGTGACGGACCTGAAGATGCAGAAGCCGGATGGGCTGGAGATCATGCGCTTCGTCAAGGAGCACTCCCCCGGCACGAAGGTGATCATCATCACCGGGTTCGCCACCGTTGAGACGGCCACGGAAACGCTGAAGGGCGGCGCGGTGGACTTCATCGCGAAGCCGTTCAAGATCCGAACGCTCTGCGAGCGCATCGTCGAGCTGACCCGGGACGACGTGTGAGCGCTCAGACCGTGTAGTCGGGCGCCGCCAGGTTCTCCCGGTCCACCCGCTCCACCCCCGGCACGCCGGAGGCCACCTCGATCACTGCGTCCACAAGCGACGGAGGCCGGAGCCGCCCTCGCACGTACACCACACCGTCCCGCGCCCGCAGCCTTACCTCCGCCGGGAACGTCCGCTCGTCCGCGGCCAGCGCCGCCTGGACCCGGCTCGCCAGCACCAGGTCCGCCATGGACCGCTGGCTCTCGACCGTCGGCTCAAAGCGGGGGGAGCGGGACGCCAGGACCACCAGCGCCACGGCATCTTCCATGGCCAGCGTCCGCACACTGATGCACAGGTCGTACAGGCGCGGATCCAGCCAGTCCACGCCATAGAGGAAGCGCGTCCATTTCTCCCGCTGACGGTCCAGCTTCTTGATCCGCGCCTCCGCCTCGGCCTCGGTCAGATCCGACCGCTCCTTCAGGACCCGGTCACGGAAGTCCACCGGCGCGATCAGGCGGACCCGTACCACGTGCGCCACCCCGGGCAGCAGGAGGTGCCCCGCGTTGCCGTGATACACCACGCCGTCTGCCTGCGCCCGCTCCGTCAGCGCCGCCTGGACGTACGCCAGGTATCGCCGCCGCTCGTGCTGCACCCGGTCCCACAGCCGGGGTGGCTCGAGCAGCGCCTTCCGGAGCTCCTCCTCCGACGCGCCGAAGCGCGTGGCCTCGTGCACCACCTCCTCCCGGCTGACCACGTCATAGCCGAGCTCCTTCGCCACCGCTTCGGCGAGAACCCGCCCGCCGCTCCCCGAGCCCCTCGATATCGTTACGATCGCCATGGATTCGCTTCGGTCCTGTCAGGATGAGAACGCCGTGACATCACGGGCGGGCTCCGCGTCCTCCGACGCCCGCACCAGCGCGCTCAGCCGCTTCATGCGGGTGTGCGCGCCGTAGTAGCCCTGCCCCGCCCAGACGATGACGACGAGACTCGCCAGCGCGAGCCCGCCGTCGAACAGCGTCCACCAGTTGAGCCCGAAATACCGGAACAGCGAGATCCCCAGCGCCAGGAACGCCAATCCCGTCCGGATGAACGCCAGGTACGTCCGGCCCCACGCCAGCTCCGTCCGCAGCGCGGAAAGGTGCGTCCGCCGCTGCGCATACCGCGTCCTCCCCTCCGCCAGGCCATTCCGCGCGGCCGCCAGATCCGTACGTCGGCGCGACAGCCCCGTCCGCTGTCCCGCCAGGTTCGTCCTCGCCCGCGCCATGTCCGTGCGATGAACGGACAGGTCCGTTCGCTGACCGGCGAGCCCTGTCCGCTCCCGGCTCAGCTCGGTCCGGAGATTCCCCAGCTCCGTGCTGCGCGTCGACAGCCGCGTCTGCTCCCGCGTCAGCGCCGTCCGCTCCGACGCCATGTCCGTCCGCTGGCGGGAGTACCCGCTTTCCACCTGCTCCAGGTCCACCGACCGGGACACCAGACTCCGGATCGCCTCCAGCGTCTCCTGCGTCGGCGCCTCCCCCGCTGTCTTCGTCATGACGCGCCTCTCCTCAGCACCCGGCTTCACGACTCCGCCAGCAACACCGGAGCATATCCGGGCTCGTAGGCGACCTCCCGATCGCCCGCCACTCGCCGGGCCACCTCCAGGACCTGCTCCCTCCGGGCGTCGTCCAGGTATGGCCCGGTGACCGTGATCCTTCCCTCCGCCACACGCGCCCCCGCTTCCACCTCCGCCGTCCCCGGATCCGAGACCAGCGCCGCTTCCACATGGCTCCCCAGCAGCAGCGAGTCCAGCTCCGCCCTGGACTCCGCCGTGGCCTGGCTCCCAGGATCCTCCGCCAGCGCGCAGATCACGTGTGCCGCCGTCTCCACGCTCGTCCGACTCAGGTCCAGGCACACATCGTACTGCCCCGGATCCCGGATGTCCTTCCCGTACATCAATCTCGCCCACCGCACACGCGCCTCGTCATCCCGCGCAATGTACTCCCGCGCCTCCTCCTCCGAGCACGACAGCCGCGCCATGGTCATCGAAACCCGCAGCGGAAGCGACGCATTGATCCGCACCCGCCGGAAATGGGCGATGCGTGGCACCAGCAGGTGACCGGAAAAACCGTGGTAGATGAGGTCCGCCTCCCGCGCGTACTCCAGGAGCGCCGTACGCATCAGGACCACGTACGGACGCCGTAGCTCGCAGAACTCGTCATAGTCCTGCGTGGCCTTCCCCAGCCGCTCCACGATCCGCTGCGCCAGCTCGCCATGCCGGTTCACCACCGCCACCAGGTCCTCGCGCGAGACGCAGCGCCACCCCGTGCACTCCGCCAGACGGCCCACCAGCAGGCGAACGCCCGACATGGTTCCCCGGGAGATCAGGAGTACGGACAATGACGCAGCCTCCAACACACGCACGCGGAGCCAGGCCGATCCGGTCGGCGCGCGCCCCGAATGCCACCCGCTCTTTCCAGGTTGCCGGCGGCGCCGGCAACCGTGCAATCCGTCACGATTTCACGATGCGCCCCACCACCGCCTCCGTCAAGAGGAAGCGGTGGGGCGCGGCGCCGACTCAGGACGCCGACGGGGCAGCCGCGAGAAGCCGGTCCACGGCGGCGAGGAGCGCGTCGCGATCGATGGGCTTGGGGAAGAAGCCATCGGGCGGCGGGACGGCGTCGCTCTTCCGGATGAACTTCTCGTAGCCGTATGGATCGCCGCCGTAACCGGTGACGGCGGTGACGATGACGACGGGGACGCTCCTGAGCGCGGGATCGGTCTTCACCGCGCGGTAGAAGCGGGTCCCCGAGGCTCGGGGCATGGAGATGTCGAGGGTGACGAGGTCGGGCGCCTGGGTGCGCATCAGCTCCAGCGCCGCCTCGCCGTCACCGGCGACTACGGTCTGGTAGCCGCTGTCGCGGAACAGCATGTCGAGGTATTCGACGACGTCCTGCTCATCGTCGACTATGAGGATCTTCCTGGCCGGTCCCTGCGCGGCCTGGTCCGGTGCGGGCATGGCTCGCCTCCTTGCTCTGCGGTACGTCGCTGCCACCCGGTCCGCCATCAGGCGCCGGGCGTGGTGCGTTTCAGAGCCTCCAGGGCGCGTCTGAGCGCGTGGGGCTCCGCCTGTGTCAGCTGGCGGCGAACCTCATCCTGGAGGGTGATGCGATCGTCGTCGCCGGGGCTCTCCTCGAGGCCGAGGGCGCGCTGGACGCAGCGGACGTAGTCCAGCGGCTTGACGGGCTTCTCGAGGTAGACGCCCGGCCCGGAGATGACGCGGCTCTCGACGATGTCCTCGAGCTCGGCGCGTCCGAGCTCATCGCGGGCGTGCGCGGTGACGATGAGGACGGGAATGCGGGAGAGCGCGTGGTCCTTGCGGAGCTCGTAGAGGAGCTTGTGGCCGCTCTTGCCGGGCATGACGAGGTCGAGGGAGATGAAGTCGGGCGGCTGCTGGCGGATGAGGTCGAGGGCCTCGTCGCCGTCGGAGGCCGTCCGGACGGCGAAGCCTGCGTCCCGGAGGATCTGGGCGAGGTATTCGCGGACGTCCGGCTCGTCGTCCACCACCAGCACGGTCTTGTCACTTGGCCGCTCCATGGCGTCATCCCTTCGTGTGGTCCTGCCCGTCAGCCCCATCGGCCGGTTCGGCGGCCGCGTGGTCGGGCAGCGAGTCGCGAGGCAGCTCGATGCGGAACACCGATCCTTCGCCCTCCTTCGACGTGAAGGAGATGCTGCCGCCGTGCTGGTGCACGATGCGGCGGGTGGTCAGCAGGCCGAGGCCCGTGCCCCGGTCCGAGCCCTTGGTCGTGAAGAACTTGGAGAACACTTTCCGGCTCAGCTCGTAGTCCATCCCCTTGCCGTTGTCGGCGACCTCGTAGACCAGGACGCCGTCCTCCTCGGAGACGGAGAGGCGGACGACGAATTCCCGCTGCTTCTCGGCCACCGTGCACGCGTCAATGGCGTTGGACACCAGGTTGGCGAGGCAGGTGTGGATCCCCGCCTCGTCCAGCAGCGCGGGGGCGATGCCGTCCTGCGGCTCGAAGTCGAGGCGGATGCCGGCGCGCGCGGCGCCGTCGCGGAAGAGGTCGGCGGCGTTCCTCGCCGGCAGCACGGGGTCGGTGAGTGCCACGACGGCCGGGCGTCCCTTGGCGAAGTCCAGGAACTCCTTGATGAAGGCGGAGATCCGGTTGACGTTCTGCTCCAGTGTGGTCCAGCCGCGAGCAATGCGCTCGTCGTCGCCGAGCTGGATGCCGGTATTCACGGCGTACATGCCGCCCTCGAGGCCCATCAGGATGTTCTTCACGCCGTGGGCGACGCCGGCCACGGTCTCGCCTACGGCGGCGAGGCGCTCGGCTTCGCGCTTCTCACGCTCGAGGCGCTTTACGGCGGTGATGTCGGTGGACATCTCGATGACGTAGGGGATGTCGCCGTTGGGGCGGACCAGGGGTACCATGTGGACCAGGTAGTCGATCTCCCTGCCGTTCCCCACCACGCCCTCCTCCTCCTGCTCCCGGATGGAGCCATCGGCAAACGTGGCGAGGGCGGCGCAGCGGAGGCAGGGCTCATCGCGCCCCTTGTGGACCTGATAACAGGGGCGCCCCTGCCAGTCGCCGAACTCCGCCTCGAACGCCAGGTTCGCGTCCACGATCCCGTAGTTGCGACCGATGACGCTGATGGCCACCGGCACTTCGTCGTAGAGGTGGGCGTGGAGCCAGTCGCGGATCTCCGTGGTGTCCATCATGGCAGCGACCCTCCTCCCCCGCTGGCCGGCGCGCGCGCGGCGGCCGTTCCCGCCACGGCGCGGGCGGCTTCCCCTGCCTGGCGGGCTGGCGCAAGCTCCTTCAGGCGGGCTCGACGATCCGCATCGTGGCACGTCTCACAGCGGGCCAGGTGCTCCGGGTGCTCGGCGGGAGCGTTCCGGACCTCGTCCTCGTGGCACTTCACGCACAGGCCGTGCATCGCGTCCATGTAGCCGGGTGCCGGGCGCCAGCGGGCATCCGCGGCGGGGATGATCCGGCTCTCGCCGGCGTCGCCGCCGTGGCATTCGCTGCACGCCGTGGCGGTGGCGTAGGTCTTGGTGGCCACGCCGGGGACGTGGCACTGGGCGCAGCCGTCGTCGCCCTGGAGCGCGGCCACGTGGGCCGCGTGGTCGAAGACCCCGGTGCTGTCGAACATGTCCCGGTGGCAGGCGGCGCAGCGGCTGGCGCGTTCCAGCGGGAGGTTGAGGTGGTGGCACGTGCCGCACGCCTGCTCGCCGCCGGTACGCTCGATGTGGGCGTCGTGGTCGAACAGCACGGCGTTGCCGTCCCGGTCCCCATCCACGAGCAGGAGCATCGCTTCACGGGCGCGGGCGCTCCCCCCCGGGCCCTCCCCTGCGGATGCGCCCTCGACCGCGGCCACGGCCGACACGGGGGAGGAAGCCTCCTCGCCCACCCCGACCAGCGCCAGCGCCCTCCGGGCGCCGGGCCGCTCCAGGACCACGCCGGCCACGGCGCGGGCATCCGTCACGGGGGCGGGCTTCGCCCGGGGCCCGGCCAGCGGCAGGAAGAGGAGCGCCACGGCGAACGCCACCACCGCGGCGGCGCTGTTCCTCCGGGGGCCGCCCAGGCGCGCCGGGAGCAGCCCGTGGACGGTGCCCGGGTCGAAGCTCCGGGGCCGTGCCCGGACGGTGTCGGTGGACACGTCGTCGTATACGTGCAGGTGCTCGGCGAAGAAGATGAAGACCAGCATGGCGCCGGCCACGATCCCAGCGCTGACCGCGAACTCCTCCCAGCTGGGGAAGTACGACATCCCCGCCGGCCGGGCGAACGCCAGCACGGAGACGTCGAGGCGGTAGAGGATCATCCCGGCCACGGTCATGGTGGCGGCAATGCCCACGCCCCGGATCGTGCGGCGGACCGCGGGGATGGCCATGAGCACCACGGGCACGCCCGCGCTCAGCGCCAGCTCGGCGACGAACAGCGCGCCGTGCCAGGAGGGGCGGAGCGCGCTCGTGAGGATGCCCCGGGCAGCCAGGTCCCCCAGGCGCAGGGCGAGGTAGAGGGAGAGCACCACGGCGGCGGCGGCGCCCAGCCCGGACATCTGGCGCGGGTGCAGCTCGTGGCCGAGAAAGCGTCGTGCGAACAGGGACTCCACCACCACCATGGAAAGCCCGAGGGCGACGGCGGAGACGAAGAAGAGCACGTAGATGATCGGCGAGTACCAGAGCGGGTGCAGCCGGTAGGGCATGATCAGGAAGAGGGATCCCAACGACGACTGGTGCAGCGTGGACAGCATGATCCCGAGAATGACCAGCGGGATCGTGGCCTTCCGGAGCACTCTCAGGGCGGCGCGGAACCCGCGCCAGCGGAAGAGCGGGTGCTCGAGGATCGCGGGGGCGAACTCGAGCCCGAGCACGGTGAGGTAGAGCATGACGCACATGGCCACTTCGAACAGCACGGAATGGTGCTGCCAGTGCACGAGCGGGTGCCAGATGCGCCACGGTAGGCCGAGGTCGTAGAGCAGCCCCACCGCCACGGCCACGTAGCCGAGGAACGCCGTAAGCACGGCGGGCCGGGCGAACGCGTGGTAGCGCTCAAGGTGGAAGATGTAGACGGTGGCCGCCATGACGAAGCCGCCGGCGGCCAGCGCCACGCCGGACATGACGTCGAAGCCGATCCAGAGCCCCCACGGGGTGCCGTCGGAGAGATGGGTCACGGCGCCGAGGCCGCGGGTGTAGCGCACCACGCTCACGGCCACGAGGACCCCCACGAGCGTCCACAGGACCAGCTTCAGCCGCGCCAGCCGCTCACGCATGATCACCTCCCTCGGAGCCGGGCGCCGCGTGCACGTCCGCCGCTTCCGCCGCCCGCTGCATGCGACGCTGGATTACCCAGTAGACCCCGCCCATGACCGTCCCCATCCCCAGGAACACGCCGGGCACCTTCTCCAGCGACGCCCAGGAGAGGAGCGGGAGCGGGCCGTCGCCCACGTGGCCACCCCATCCGAGGAAGCCGAGGGAAGCGTCGGAGATGTAGAGCACCGACGTGCCGCCCACTTCCTTCTCGCCCCACACGTGGTCGATGTAACGCTCGGGCGCGGCGGCAATGCGGGCGTGGGCCTCCCGCAGCACGTCGTCCCGGGAGCCGAAGTGGAGCGCCTTCTCCGGGCACGCCTCCACGCATGCCGGCTCCTTCCCCTCCTTCAGTCGCGGATAGCACATCTCGCACTTCCGCACGTAGGGCACGGCCTCGTCCCAGTCGTAGCGGGGAATCCCGTACGGGCAGGCCACCATGCAGTAGCGGCAGCCGATGCAGAGCGAGGAGTCGTAGAGCACCGGCCCTTCCGGCGACTTCTGCATGGCCCCCACCAGGCACGCGCTCACGCACGCCGGCTCCAGGCAATGGCGGCACTGCTGCTTCACGTACAGGTCGCCCGGGCGCCGGAGCACGGTGGAGAAGCGGCGAGCGGACAGGTCGTCCACCGCTTCCTGCCCGGGCCCCATGCCGTCGGGCGGAAGGTGGTTTTCCTCCTTGCACGCCACCACGCACGTCTCGCAGCCGACGCAGCGCGTGGTGTCCACCAGGATGGCAGGCGAGCGGATCATATCGGTTCACCCTCCTTCCCCAGCGCGGCGCCGACGCGGGCCCCGGCATCCCGGGGCCAGTGCCAGGCCGCTTCCGACACCAGCTGGGCCAGGGGCAGCAGGAACATGTGGCTGAGCTTGCTTACGGGGACGAGCAGGAAGAGCAGGTCCCCGGCGAGCACGTGAGCGAGGAAGACCGGCTGGAACGCGAAGGGGTTCCACGCCGGGTGCATGGTCATGAAGCCCGTGGCGAACGTGGCGGCGATCATGACCGGGAGCGCGTAGTCCTGGAAGCGCCCCAGGGCGCGGGCGGCCCGGATCGTCGCCCGCTGGATGATGACAGCGAGGGCCGCGACCACCACGACCGTGGTGAGGACGGTGGCCACAGCGTTCGGCAGTGCGGGCCAGGACAGGCCGATGGCGCGCTCCCAGAGCGCGATGTGACCGGCCAGGAAGAGCGGCACCGCGATCACCGCCAGATGGAAGACCATGGTGGTGACGCTGTACGGCCAGCGCCGCAGCAGCCGGCGGGTGGGGAAAAGCCAGCCCGCCGTGGTCGCCGCCACCGTGCGGCCCGGGAACTTCCTGTCGCCCGCCAGGCGACGCACCCGGGCCAGCTCCCACGCCACCAGGGCGAGCTCCCGGAGCAGCCCCAGGACCATGAACGCCAGCGCCGCCCAGAAGAGCGGTCCGCGGGCCCAGCTCAGCCATGCCTCCATGGGTCAGCCCTCCCCGTTGCCGTGGCCGTTGCCGTCACGGCCGCCGAAGTCGATGACGCGGAGCAGGAGGTCGTGCAGGCCCACCACCTCCACCTCGTCCAGGCCGTTGTCCTGGCACAGCTCCTTCAGCTGCTTCTTGCAGTTGGCGCACGGCGCCACCACGTATTTCGCCCCCGTCTCCCGGATCTGGTCCGCCTTCCGCTTGCCCAGCGGGCCGGTGCGGAACGCCCGGATCTCGTCGATGGAGACCGTCCCGCCCCCACCGCCGCAGCAGTAGTTGCGCGTGCGGTTCGGCGTCATCTCGGCGTAGTCCGCGCAGATGGTCTTGAGGATCTCGCGGGGCTGCTCGGTGATGCGCCCCACCCGGGCGATGTTGCACGGGTCGTGGTAGGTGACCCGCTCCAGGATCTTCTCGTCCTTCAGTGGGATTCGCCCCGCTTCCAGCTGCTCGTGCGCGTACTCCAGGCAGTTCACCACCTGCGGCGCGTCGGGGCCGCAGAACGTGGGGATGAACCAGGCGGACCGCGTGGCGTGGCCGCACTCCCCCACCAGGATCTTCTTCGCCCCCAGCCGGTTCGCCTCCGCCACCACGTTTCGGACGATGCGCTCCATTATCCGGTCGCTGTAGAACAGGCCGTAGTTGATCCCGTCGTAGTTGTGCGTCCCGATGGTCCAGGAGCCGCCGGTGACGTGCATCACGGCCGCGTTTCCCATGAGCGTGTCCGCTTCCATGATGAAGTCGGAGACGGCAGGGAAGAACGCGAACTCGGACCCCTCCACGTCGAACGGGTACTTCACGTCCACGCCGTAGATCTCCTGGAGCTCCTCCTCCAGGAACTCGCACGTGTCCTTCAGCGCAGGGAGCGGAATCGCCGACGTGTTCCCTGTCTTCCCATCCAGCTGCTCGCGCACGGACACGAGCAGGGCGCGCGGAATGATTCCCACCTCCGCCAGGATCCAGCGCCCCAGGTGCGTGACCAGCCCGTGGTCCAGCCCCATGGGGCAGCTGTCCTTGCACCGGCGGCACGCCGTGCAGCGGTAGTAGTCCTCCGCCATCCGGTCGATATACGCGTCCGTGAGCGTGAAGCCCCCGCCCAGCCGCGCCTTCAGTATCCCCCAGGTCGTGAAGTAGCGGCGGTACACCCGCAGCAGCAGCTCCGAGCGCTCGCACGGGATGTCACGGTCCTCGCCCGTGGCCTCGTAGAGCTGGCACTCCGCGGCGCAGCGGCCGCAGCGGGCGCTCAGACGCGCGTACGTCTCCAGCGCCACCTGGTAGCTCCCGTGTTCCAGAATCGCCGAGAACGCTTCCAGGAACCGCCGCGGACGCTCCGTCAACTCCAGCGCCCGCTGCTCCACGTGATAGCTGTACTTCGTCGGTGTCGGCACCTTCACCGCTCCATGATCGGGTCACCCCCGGGAGGCGGCCCCTCGGCCACCGGCAGCTCGGTGCCCGGCACCAGCTGCCCCCGGATGTACATGTCGAGCAGATCCTCCACCCGCCCCACCACCCACGAGATCACCTGGAACCCGCTCGCCCGCACCAGATCCTCGTAGTGGTCCTCCATCCCCCCGCAGATCAGTGTGTTCACCTCCTGATCTCGCAGCAGACGCACACGGTCGAACGGGTCGCGACTGCGCAGCGGGAAATCCATCTGGTCCACCACCCTGCCTCCCGACACTGTGAACACTGCCATCGTGGCGCAGTACTCGAAGCACGGCGCCACCGTCTCACCCATCCGCGGAACCGCGATCTTCATGGTGGCACTCCTCCGATGGCTGCCCCGGTACAGGGCAAGCGCCGGACCCACCGGGGCACGGGCGGACAGGATCCGTCTAAGTGGCTGGGCTACAGTGCGTTAAGCGGAACATTCTGAGGTGGGGCCAGGGCCGCGGCCGCGCGGCCTTTGGTGCAACAGTGAAAGGATCGGTTGTTTCAGATGTTACACACCTGGAACATGCCCGGGCGGCGTCGTGCGGAAACCGCCGGGCTCGATCCCGTACTTTTTCATCTTGCGCCAGAGCGTGGTGCGGCTGATGCGCAGCTCGTGGGCGGTTCGCCCCTGGTGACCGTGGTTGCGACTGAGGGCGAGGCGGATGGCGTCGGCCTCGCTGTCCTCGAGGGGGCGGGCGGGGCGGCGCTCCGTCGCGGTGGCGCCCTGGATGTCCTCGGGGAGGTGGCGGACATCGATGAAGCGGTTGTGACAGAGGACGAAGGCGTACTCGATGATGTTCTCGAGCTCGCGCACGTTGCCGGGGAAGTCGTGGCGCATGAGGATCTCCATGACGGCCGGCGTGACGCCCTGGATGCTCTTGGCCTGCTTGGCGTTGAAGCGCTCGACGAAGTGTGCGACGAGGTGGGGGATGTCCTCGCGGCGCTTCAGGAGAGGCGGGATGGAGAGGCGGACGACGGCGAGGCGGAAGTAGAGGTCGTCGCGGAATTGCGAATCGGCCACGAGGCGGGCGAGGTCCTTGTTGGTGGCGGCGACGATGCGGATGTCGGCGCGTTTGGTCTGCACGCTGCCGAGCGGGCTGTACTCCCGCTGTTGCACGACCCGGAGCAGCTTGACCTGGGTCTCGTGGGGGAGCTCCCCGATCTCATCGAAGAAGATGGTGCCACCCTGCGCCTCCGTGATCCGCCCCGGCTTGTCCTGGCGCGCGTCGGTGAAAGCGCCACGCTTGTAGCCGAAGAGCTCGGATTCGAAGAGGTTGGGCGGGAGCGTTCCGCAGTTCACGACCACGTACGGCTGGTCGCGGCGAGGGCTGAGGTTGTGGATCGCGCGCGCGAGCAGCTCCTTGCCGGACCCGCTCGGCCCCTCGATGAGGACCGTGCTGTCGCTGGCGGCAATGTCGGGGAGGAGCGCGAAGATCTTCTGGAAGGCCTCGCTCCGCCCGATGATGTCCTCGAACGTGTAGCGGCTGTGGATCTCGCGCCGCAGCTGCTCGACGGTGGACATGTCGCGGAAGGTCTCCACGGCCCCGAGCAGCGTGCCATCGCGGGCGCGCAGCACCGCACTGCTCACCGCGATGGGGACGGAGCGGCCGCGCCGCGTCAGGATGCGGGCGGGTCGATCGATGACTTCGTGGTCCTGTTCGAGCGATTCACGGAGCGGGCAGGCGCACTCGCACAGGTCGGAGTGGAACACGTCCGAGCAGCGCCGCCCCACGGCGCGCTCCGCGGACACGCCGGTGATGCGGGCGGCAGCCGGGTTGAAGGACGTGATCCGCCATTCCCGGTCGATCGTGAAGACGCCCTCCGTGACACAACGGAGGACCGTCTCGAAGAACCGGTTCTCGTCTCCCAGGTCCTGTCCGGCCATGGGCGCCTCCTCACGAGCCGGGGCCCCCGATCCTCGCTCCCGCTGCGGCCGCCCGCGGTCTGTCGAGCCCGCCGCCTCGCCCGCCGCCTCGACTCCGCTCAGTGCATCTCCCAGTGGATGAACGGCTCTTCGACGTCCACCATGGCGTTCACGATGAGCTCCACGAGGCCGCCGTACGTGATGCCGCTCTTCTCCAGCGCGCCGTAGTAGTCCAGCATGTCCCGGATCTGACCCTTGCAGTTGGAGCACGGTGCGCACACGTACTTCTTCACGTCGGGTCCGGGCTGGTCCGCGAAGGCGTCCAGGATCTGCTTGAACTTCATGCGGCCGCCCACACTGACGCGCCAGTCCGTGAAGTTGTTCGGGCTCATGACCGCGAAGCCGCTCCCGCCGCCGCAGCAGTAGTTGTCCACGCCGTGGGGCGTCATCTCCCGGAACTGCGGGCAGAGGTAGCGCAGGATGCGCCGCTGCGGCTCGACGATGCCCAGGTTGCGGACGATGTTGCACGGGTCGTGGAGCGTGACGGGGAAGTCGTTCTTGGACGGGTCGAACTGGATCTTCCCGCTGAACACGATCTGCTCCAGCAGCGTGAAGCAGCTCTCGCGCGGCACCGACAGCTCCCCGGTGAGCACGCGGTCCGCGATGGTGACCAGGGCCTTGTGCTGGTGGCCGCACTCGCCCATGACGATGCGGTTCACCTTCAGCTTCCTCGCCGTCTGCGCGTGCTTGAGCGCGATGCGGGCCAGCTGCATGTCGTCGTAGAAGAGGCCGTAATTCACCCCGTCGTAGCCCACTGGGTCCGATGCCAGTGTCCAGCTGACTCCGGCGGCGTTGAGGATGATGGCGAAGGCGCCGGGGTTCTCCGGCCACGCCAGGATCTCGCCCGCGTTGTGGATCAACAGGACGTCCGCCTCCTCCTCGTCGAAGGGCGTGTGCGCGTTCTGGCCCGTGGCCTCCTCCATGTCCTCATCGATGAACTCGATGTTGTCCTTCACCACCACCGGGTTCATCCCCGTCGAGCTGCCCACTTCGAGCTGCAGCACCGTCCCCTTCTCGTGCAGCTCCTTGGGCGCCCACCCCAGCTCCTGGCTGAACAGCTTGCGCAGCTCGTGCGTGATCAGCCCGTTGTCCACGCCGATGGGACACGTCTGCGCGCAGCGCCGGCACATCGTGCAGCGGTAGGCCAGCTCGTAGAGGCGCGTGATCGTCGCCCAGTTCAGCTCGATGTCCTCCCCCTTCAGCTTCGCCAGCGCCGCACTCCCCGGCTTCACGTACTTCCGCACCAGCCTGCGCAGCACTTCGGCCCGATAGGTGGGCCGGTACACCGGGTTGCGGCCACTCATGACGTACGTGGGGCAGGCCTCGTTGCACGTCTGGCACCCCACGCAGTACTCCGCCGACAGCGTCAGCGGCTGCAGGAACGTCCAGTTGTTCTCCTTCGAGAACAGCTTCTTCAGTCCCGCCTCGAAGCGATCCACGTACGCCTGCTTCTCCGCTTCCGACTCCGGCTGCGGAATGCTCACCCCGATCACGCCGTCCAGGTTGCACACCATCCGCTCGAGGGCCGCCGGCTGGATCTCCTTCCACGCCGGGTCCTCCACGTCGTACGGCGGAGGAAGCGGCGGCAGGTCCGCCACCGAAACCGGCGACAGCACCTCGGTCTCGCGCCGGCTGATGTCCTTCACACTCACCGGCTTGCTCATTTCCCCACCTCCGACGTCGCTATGTCCACCCAATTCTTCGAGCCGTCCGCACCCACGTGCGTGGCCGACCACGTGACCCGCTGTTGCATGAGCTCGAGCACTTCCGACTCCAGCTTGCCGCCCACTTCCAGTGGCCGATCCTCCCAGCGCACCTGGTGGTACGTGAAATACTTCGCCACGAAGTGCATCATCTGACTGAACGGCAGATAGGCCAGGAACACACCGGCCACCAGGACGTGCGCTGCCAGCGGCGCCGGCACCGTGACCGACGCATCCGCCGTCAGCAGCGCCCCGGCCACCCCCAGCGCCCTCGCCCCGAACGACGGCACGGCCACCACGGCCCACACGCCCGTGCCGAACAGCGCCAGCAGGAGCAGCAGGTTGAAATAGGCCACCCTCGTGGTCATCGCCCGCAGGCTCCCCATCGCCATCCGGCTCACCAGCAGCCCCAGCGCCCCGATGCCGCCCAGCACGAAGCTCGCGCCGGCGAGCACCGTGAGCCCGGTGCCCACCACGGCCGACGTCGCCGCCGCCACACCCAGCAGTCCCAGCACTGCCGCCAGGACCGCGAGACCCGTCAGCGCCATGAGCACGTACAGACCGAGGTGGAACGGGTACGACGACCACCAGAGCGGGCGGTTGTGCTCCCACAGCGCCTTGAGGAATACGATCTCTTTCGCCATGTACCCGAGCTCGCCCGCCAGCGATTCCTCCCGCGGCTTCTTCCACCACTCGTACTCTTCCAGGTACGAGCCACCATAACGGCCGCGCCCCTTCTCCTTCGGTACGGGCGCCAGCTCCCAGCGCAGGTGCACCGGCAGCCGCGCCAGCCCCACGGATCGGACCAGGAACGCGACGAGGAACGTGCCGAGAAGGACGTATCCAGCAGCCAACAGCAGGGGACCGGGCATTGTCGTCATCTCCGGAGCGCAGTGATGGTGCCGCTCACCGAAGCCCCCATGCGCGCGGCGCTGTCAAAGTTAAGAAGTCGCACACGTGCGCGGGCTAATCGTGGCAAACGTCACGATTGGAGCTTGCAGCGTCGGCGCCACGGCGTCAAGTACCCCGTTCGCGGAGGGTCGCGAGGGGCGGGCCCGGGAATCGTGCCAAGTATCACGAGGGTTGACCTTTGGCTGCACTGGCGCCAGCATTGTCGGGGGTGAGAGCTCATGTCGCGCGGCCGCCAGCCCGTCGCGCGTGTCCTGATCATGGAGGCACTGAATACCCGTGGTTCGCCTGCGACGCGTGGTGCTCGAGCGACTGATCCGATACTACCGGTACCTGACGGAAGTCACAGCCAGGCGGCCGCTTCAGACCGTCACGAGTGGCCAGCTGGCAGCGGTGCTGGACGTGGATGCCAGCCAGGTGCGCAAGGACTTCAGCGCCGTGGGGCTTGTGGGTGTCAGCCGGGTGGGCTACGACGTCTGCGAGGTCTGCCGTACGATCCGAAGCGAGCTGGGCTTCGACAACTCGTACGAGGCGGTGCTGGTGGGCGCGGGGCACCTGGGAGTGGCGCTGGCGAACTACGGCGGCTTCGAGCGTTACGGCCTGCGTGTGGTGGCCGTGTTCGACAGCAACCCCGACGTGGTCGGCCAGCCGATCGGCAATCTCATGGTGAAGTCGGTGCACGACCTCAAGGGCTTCGTCGAGCAGCGCCGTGTCCCCGCTGCCATCCTGACCACGCCGGCCAGCGTCGCCCAGTCGCTCGCCGACCTGCTCGTGATGTCCGGCGTCAAGGCCATCTGGAACTTCACCCCCACACGCCTCAACGTGCCCGACGACGTCCTCGCCAGGAACGAGCACATCTCCGTGGGCCTGGCCCAGATCTCGTTCCATCTCAACGGCGTCCTCGAAGGCGATCGACCCGGCAACCCCGTCGGGCTCTGCTGCGCCGAGAACGGGACGAAGCTGTCCCGGTAGCCCCGGCCCTGCCATCGCCAGCGACCGGGCCGCATCCGGACTTCCTCGCTCGCCACCCATACCCCCCGCATCCGCCTGCCGTTGGGCGACTTCTCTTTCCTCGGTCGTCAACCCCTGGCAAGGACCCCCTTGACAACCCCGATCCGGACCCCGTATAGATCGATTCGTGAATCTTATCTCGAATTCCGCCGACGCACCGCTGCACGCGGCCTTCCGGGATGAGATGATGGGTCTGCCGGCCCGTTGGACGCCGGACCCGACGGTGGATGCGGCCCCGCGCACGGCGCGCCGGGTGCGCGAAGGAAGCCGAGTTGGCGCAGTACGTTTTTTTTGCTGGTTTTCGTGATTGGTTTCACAAATCGGGATCCCCTCTGGCGCGCTGGCCCGCGCGGAAAGGACGAGAAGACATGCCGAGCTTCGTGATCCCGGACAAATGTGACGGCTGCAAGGCACTCGACAAGACTGCCTGCCAGTACATTTGCCCGAACGATCTCATGGTGTTGAACAAGGACACCATGAAGGCCTACAATCAGGACCCCTCGATGTGCTGGGAGTGCTACAGCTGCGTGAAGATCTGCCCGAACCAGGCGATCGAAGTGCGCGGCTACGCCGATTTCGTGCCGATGGGCGCGAAGGTGTCGGCGATGCGGAGCTCCGAGGACATCATGTGGACGATTCAGTTCCGCGACTCTCAGATCCGGCCGAAGCGGTTCAAGTTCCCGATCCGCAGGGGCGTGTCCGAGGGACAGGCGGATCCGTTCGGTCACTATTCCACAGGCGACAACGACATCAAGAGCCCGACCCTCATGTCCGAGCCGGAGGGGCTGAACACGGAACGTGGTCCGCTGAAGTTCGACGCGGTCCCGACGCTGTGATCGCGAGCGGTATGCGACGCGGGTATCGAAAGCGAATCCAAGGAGACAAGGGACAATGGCGGACTTCGAGACTGTAGTCGTCGACACCGACCTCCTGATCTGCGGGGGCGGGATGGCCGCGTGTGGCGCGGCCGTGGAGGCGTCGTACTGGGCGCAGCAGAACGGTCTGAAGGTGACCGTGGTGGACAAGGCGGCCATGGACCGTTCGGGAGCGGTGGCCATGGGGCTGAGCGCCATCAACCAGTACGTGGATCTGAACAGCGGGAAGAACACCCTGAAGGATTACTGCGACTACGTGCGCAACGACCTGATGGGGATCACGCGCGAGGACCTGGTGGCGAGCATCGCGCGGCACGTGGATGACACGGTGCACCTGTTCGAGAAGTGGGGTCTTCCGATCTGGAAGGATCAGGAAGGCAACTTTGTGCACGAGGGTCGCTGGCAGCTGATGATCAACGGCGAGTCGTACAAGATCATCGTGGCCGAGGCGGCGAAGAACGCGCTGGCGAAGGCGAACGGTGAGTACTTCGAGCGCGTGTTCATCACGCACCCGCTGATGGACGGCAACAAGTGCGTGGGGGCGATCGGCTTCAGCGTGCGCGAGAACAAGGTGTATGTGTTCCGTGCGAAGGCGGTCCTCGCATCGATGGGCGGAGCGGTGCACGTGTTCAAGCCGCGGTCGACGGGTGAGGGCTTCGGCCGCAGCTGGTATCCGCCGTTCAACTCGGGCGCGAGCACGTTCTTCACGCTGTACGCGGGCGCCGAGCAGACGTGCCAGGAAGTGCGCTTCATCCCGGTTCGGTTCAAGGACGCGTACGGCCCGGTGGGCGCGTGGTTCCTGCTGTTCAAGTCGATCGCGACGAACGCGTACGGCGGCAACTACATGAAGGACAACGCCGCCGAGCTGGAGAAGTGGATGCCGTACGGCAGCGTCAAGCCGAGCCCGGCGAACATCCGCAACTGGCTGATGATGCTGGACGTGATGGATGGCAAGAGCCCGATCTACATGCAGACGGCCGAGGCCATCAAGCGTATCGCCGACACGGCGCCGGACGAGAAGGCGGCCGCGCGGAAGCTGAAGGAGCTGGAGGCGGAGGCGTGGGAGGACTTCCTGGACATGACGATCTCGCAGGCGATCCTGTGGGCCGCGTCGAACGTGGAGCCGGAGAAGAAGCCTTCGGAGATCATGGCATGCGATCCGTACTTCATTGGTTCGCACTCGGGCGCTTCGGGCGCGTGGGTGTCCGGTCCTGAGGACCTCCAGACGGCCGAGACGAAGGACGAGTACTTCTGGGGCTACCCCAACATGACGACGGTGGACGGGCTGTTCGCCGCCGGCGACGCGTCGGGCGCCTCCAGTCACAAGTTCTCGTCGGGCTCGTTCACGGAGGGTCGGATCGCAGGCAAGGCGGCGGTCGCCTACATCCTGGACCACAACCAGGCGCCGGAGGTGGACGCCGGCCAGGTCGAGGCGCTGAAGGACAAGATCCTCAAGCCGTTGAAGCTGTTCGAGGAGCACAAGGGCGCCACGACGGATCCGGAGATCAACCCGAACTACATCCGGCCGCGCCAGTTCATGTATCGGCTGCAGAAGATCATGGACGAGTACGCGGGTGGCGTGTCCTCGCAGTTCAAGACCAACGACAAGCTGCTTGAAAAGGGTCAGGAGCTGCTGGACTTCCTGAAGGAGGACGCCGATTCGCTGGCGGCCGAGAACCTCCACGAGCTCATGCGCTCGTGGGAGGCAGTCCACCGGATGTATCAGGGCGAGGCGCACGTGCGCTCGATCCTGTTCCGCGAGGAGACCCGCTGGCCGGGCTACTACTTCCGAGCGGACAAGCCGTCGATGGACAACGAGAACTGGCTGGCCTTCTGCAACTGTCAGTATGACCGCACGACGGGCGAGTGGAAGATGATCAAGCGCCCGGTGAAGTACATCACGCAGGCATCACCGGCTGCGAAGCCGGAGATGGTGAACGCCTGACCGGTATACCCGGGCCGTGCGCCTGCGCGGCCCGGGGCCGGCGAGGGGGGACAGGCAACAGGGAGGCACTCTCCGGGCGGCGCATCGGTCGCCCGGAGGGGGCACCCGGGAAATCAGGGGAAGCGAGGCCGCTTATGCCGGACACTCCATTGACCTGCCCGTATTGCGGGTCACGCATGAAGAAATGGCGCGTGCCCGACGGGACGAGTTGGGATGCGGAGTACTTCATGGTCTGTTTCGACGATGAATGCTCGTACTACCGCGACGGATGGACCTGGATGCGGGAGCAGTTCAGGCAGGAGGCCTCGTACCGCTACGCCGTGGACCCGCGCGAGGGTCAGCGCTGGATGATTCCCGTCTGGTCGCCCACCGCCACGAAGGAAATGATCGTGGAGGAGAGCGTGGAGGGAGCGGCGCAATGACCCCGACGACGATATCCACGGTGGAAGGGGAGCACGCGAAGCTCCGGGAGCAGATTCTGGCGGAGCGTCCGCGCCTCGGCCGGGACGACACCTTCCGCTTCGGCTGCCACGCGGGCGTGGCGTGCTTCAATCGCTGTTGCAACGACGTCAACATCTTCCTCTCCCCCTATGACGTGCTTCGCATGCGCGAGCGTCTGGGGATGGGCTCCACCGAGTTCCTCGAGAAGCACACGCTGCTCCCCGTGCAGAAGGACATGAGGACTCCGGTCGTCGTGCTCCGGATGCGCGACGAGGAGGGGCACCCCTGTCCGTTCGTGGGGGCGGCCGGGTGCAGCATCTACGCGGACCGGCCGTGGCCGTGCCGCATGTACCCGCTGGGGCTCGCGACATCGAAGGACACGGCGGACGGCTGGAGGGGGGAGCGCTTCTACTTCCTCCTGGAGGAAGAGAAGTGTCTTGGTCACCGCGACGCGACGGAGTGGACCGTCGACGGCTGGCTCGAGAACCAGGGTGTGGAGGAGTTCGACCGCTGGGGCGAGGCATACAAGGAGATGGCGCTGCACGACTACTTCGAGAAGGGCGGCGTCCTCAGTCCCGAAAAGATGGAGATGTTCTACACCGCCTGCTACGACCTGGACAAGTTCCGCACGTTCGTCTTCGAGACCTCGCTGCTGAAGAAGTTCGAGGTGGACGAGGACTTCGTCGACGAGATGCGCTACAGCGACGAGGCACTGCTTCGCTTCGGCTTCCTCTGGCTCCGCTTCAGCCTGTTCGGTGAGGCGACCATGAAGATGCGCGAGGAGGCGGTCCGCGAAGCGCAGGACCGGCTGGAGCGACGCGTCATCCAGGACAGCAGGCGCACGCGCGCGGCGCAGGAAGGGGTGCGATGAACGGCAACGGCACGCGCGGCCGGATCCTGGTGATCGGAGGTGGGATCAGCGGGATCACGGCGGCCGTGGAAGCGTCGGAGGCCGGCGCGGAGGTGGTGCTGGTGGAGCGGGAGGCGTTCGTGGGCGGCCGTGTGGCGGCGCTCAACGAGTATTTCCCGAAGCTCTGCCCGCCGAGCTGCGGTCTCGAGATCAACGTGCGGCGGATCAAGACCAGTCCGCGGATCCGGGTGCTGACGCTCTCGGAGGTCGAGAAGGTGACGGGGGAGCCCGGGAGCTACCGGGCCACGATCCGCAAGAACCCACGCTACGTGCGGGACAACTGCACGGCGTGCGGTGCGTGCGTGGATGCCTGTCCGGTGGAGCGGCCGGATGCCTACAACCTGGGCATGGGGACGACCAGAGCGGTCTACCTCCCCCACGACATGGCGTATCCGTTCCGCTTCGCGATCGATGACAGCGTCTGCCCGGGCGAATCGTGCGGCAAGTGCGTGCCGGCGTGTCCGTTCGACGCCATCGACCTGGGAATGGAGCCCGAGACGCTGGAGCTGGACGTGAGCTCGGTGATCTGGGCCACGGGGTGGTCTCCGCCGGACGCGGAGAAAATCGAGGGCCTGGGCTTCGGCACGCATCCGGACATCATCACGAACGTCATGATGGAGCGCCTGGCCGCGCCGGCCGGTCCCACCGGCGGTGTGATCCGCAAGCGCTCCGACGGCGAGCCGATCCGGTCCATCGCCTTCGTGCAGTGCGCGGGCTCCCGGGACGAGAACTACCTGCGCCAGTGCTCCGGCGTGTGCTGCATGGCCTCCCTGAAGCAGGCCCGCTACGTCCGGGCGCAGTACCCGGATGCCGACATCTACGTCTTCTACATCGACATCCGCGCGCCCGGTCGGCTCGAGGACTTCTACCAGGCGTCGCAGGAGGACGAGAAGCTCCATCTCATCAAGGGGAAGGTGGCGAAAGTCACGCCGCTCCCCGACGGCGGGATCGAGGTGATGGCGGAGGACACGCTCTCGGGCGGCCGCGTCCACCAGGCCGTGGACATGGTGGTCCTCGCCACGGGCATGGCGCCCGTGGGCGCGGGTGGCACCGAGGTCGAGGGGGGCCTCCGCACGGATGACTTCGGGTTCTTCACCGTCGAGCAGCCGCAGGCCGGGCTGCTGGCGGCGGGGTGTGCGCGGCAGCCGCTGGACGTGGCCGCGTGCGTGAGAGACGCGACGGGGGCGGCGCTCAAGGCGCTCAGCTTCTGCGGGGCGGGACGTGAGTCAAGGGGGGCCGACGCCCAGGCTCCCGCGTTCTCGGAGGCGGGACGTGGATAAGAACACTGCCGTTTACATCTGTCGCGGCTGCGACATTGGGAGTTCGCTCGATCTCTCCGCCCTGTCGGAGCTGGCCACCGGCGAACTGGGCCTCAAGCGTTGCCAGGAGCACGCGTGCCTGTGCGGCGACGAGGGTCGCGAGCTGATCAGCCAGGACATCCGGGACGAGGGCGTGAACACCATCGTGGTGGCCGCGTGCTCCCCGCGCGTCATGGCGGACGCGTTCACCTTCGACGGCGTCTTTACCGAGCGCGTGAACCTGCGCGAGCACGTGGTCTGGAGCCACGCGCCGAACGACGAGGACACGCAGATGCTCGCGCAGGACTACCTGCGCATGGGCGCGGCCCGGGCGCAGAAAGCGCAGCTGCCGGAGCCATTCGAAGCGGAGATCGACAAGACGCTGCTGGTGGTGGGTGGCGGCGTAGCCGGCATGGGCGCGGCGCTGGATGCCGCGAACGCCGGCTACTCCGTGGTGCTGGTGGAAAAGGAGAAGGAGCTGGGTGGCTGGATGGGCCGCTTCGCCCGCCACATCCCGCATGCGCCGCCATACCGGGAGCCCACGGCCTCGAGCATCGTGGACCAGGTGGCACGGGTCCATGGCCACGAGCGGATCACGGTCCACACGGGCGCCACGATCGGCAAGATCACCGGTCAGCCCGGCCAGTTCGACGTCGCGCTGAACGCCAACGGCTCCAGCACGGAGCTGCGGGTGGGCGCCATCGTCCAGGCCACCGGCTGGCAGCCGTACGACGCCTCACGGCTCGGCCACCTCGGCTACGGCAAGTCGCCGGACGTGATCACGAACGTCGAGATGGAGGAGATGATCGCGGCGGGCGCGGTCAGGCGGCCGAGCGACGGCCAGCCACCGGCCCGGATCGCGTTCATCCAGTGCGCGGGATCGCGGGACAAGGAGCACCTGCCGTACTGCTCCGCGGTGTGCTGCCGCGCCAGCATCAAGCACGCGCTGGTGGCCCGGGAGCTGAACCCGGACGCGCAGGTCTTCGTCCTCTACAAGGACATCCGGGCGCCCGGACAGTACGAGGAGCTGTACCGCCGGGCCCAGGAAGACGCGGGCATCTTCTTCACGAAGGTGGATGTCACGGGCGTGGAGACGGGCTCCGGCTCGCTCGTGGTGAAGGGCGAGCACTCGCTGCTCGGGGACGCGGTCGACGTGGAGGCCGACCTGGTCGTGCTCGCCACGGGCATGGTCCCCCGCTCCGCCGACGGCGAGCTGCTGCGGCGCTACACGGACGCGAAGGCGGTGGTCGCGAAGGACGAGGCCGGCGCCCAGCTCGAGACGGCGAAGACCACCGTCGGTGAGCTGGAGCACCTGGAAGGCACCTCGATCCTGAACCTGGGCTACCGGCAGGGGCCGGACCTCCCGGTCCTGCGCCACGATTTCCCGGACTCGCACTTCATCTGCTTCCCGTACGAGACCCGGCGGACGGGCATCTACACGGCGGGGGCCGTGCGCGCGCCGCAGGACGCACTGATGGCCGCCGGTGATGGTTCGGGCGCGGCGCTGAAGGCGATCCAGACCATGGAGCTCGCCACGCGGGGCGAAGCCGTGCACCCGCGCTGGGGCGACATGTCCTACCCGGACTTCGCGCTCCAGCGCTGCACGCAGTGCAAGCGCTGCACGGAGGAGTGCCCCTTCGGCACGCTGAACGAGGATGTGAAGGGGACGCCGCAGCCGAATCTGACGCGCTGCCGCCGCTGCGGGATCTGCATGGGCGCCTGCCCCGAGCGGATCATTTCCTTCAAGGACTACTCGGTGGACATCATCTCCTCGATGATCAAGGCGGTGGACATCCCCGACGAGTTCGAGGAGAAGCCGCGCCTGCTCGGGCTGATCTGCGAGAACGATGCCTACCCGGCGCTGGACACCGCGGGGCTGAACCGGATGCAGCACTCGGCGAATATCCGCTTCATCCCGGTCCGGTGCCTCGGCAGCGTGAACGTGGTGTGGGTGGCCGACGCACTGGCCCGCGGCTTCGATGGTGTGCTCATGGTGGGGTGCCGCTCCGGCGAGGACTACCAGTGCCACTACATCCGCGGCAGTGAGCTGATGGAGACCCGCAGCAAGAACGTGCGGGAGAAGCTCCAGCAGCTGGCGCTCGAGGAAGAGCGGGTCCGCCTCGAGCAGCTTCCGATCGACCAGTTCGCGCGACTCCCGCAGATCATCAACGAGTTCGCCGAGCAGATCGATGCCATCGGGTTGAACCCCTTCAAGGGAATGTGAGGCGAGCCATGTCCCAGGCCGTACTCCTCCAGCCGGATCGCGCGTTCATCGACGCCGTCATGGCGTCAGGCGGCGGGGACCTGAAGAAATGCTTTCAGTGTGCCACGTGCTCGGCCGTCTGCGCCCTCTCCATGGACGGGGATCCGTTCCCTCGCAAGGAGATGCACTGGGCCCAGTGGGGGCTGAAGGACCGCCTCATGGCCGACCCGGACATCTGGCTCTGCCACCAGTGCAACGATTGCTCCCGCCGCTGCCCGCGCGGCGCCCGTCCGGGCGATGTGCTGGCCGCGGTGCGGCAGCAGGCCGTGCAGAACTACGCGTTCCCACGTTTCATGGGGCGATGGGTGAATCGCATGCCCACGCTGCCCCTCATGCTCTTTATCCCGGCCGTGCTCCTCGCCCTGGCGCTTCTGGTACGCGACCCCCTCGCCCAGGCGTTCAGGGTCGGGGAGCCGGACGGGTTCTATGCTGAATTCTTCCCGCACTGGCTCCTCATCGGCTTCTTCTCCTTCTTCGTGGGCCTCGCCCTCGTGGGGGCAGTGGTCGGAGCCACACGGTTCTGGCGCGCCATGAAGGCGGCCGACGCCAGAGCCGGGATCACCCGGACCGGTGCGAGCGTGCCCGCCAGCATCGGCATCACCCTGTCTTCCATCTTCCGCCACGACCGCTTCGGTGAGTGCGAGACACAGCGGTCGCGGCGCGCGACGCACCTGATGGCGTTCTACGGCTTCCTGGCTCTGTTCATCACCACGGTATACGCGGTGATCGACCTCTACGTCCTTCCCACTCTGGGGATGGAGTCGGGATACCCGTTCGGTCTCACCCACCCGATGAAGTTCCTGGCCAACGCAGGCGCGATCCTGCTGACGGTGGGCGCGGGGAAGGCGATATGGGACCGTGTGAGGGCGGAGGAGGGAGTCGAGCAGAGCACATCGTTCGACTGGATCTTCGCCTGGCTGCTGCTGACCATCGGCATTTCCGGACTGCTGACGGAGGCACTCCGGTTCGTGGTCCAGCCGGGCGCGGGCGCGGAGCTCGTGGCCACGGCGTACTCGCTGTACTTCGTGCACCTCATGCTGGTGTTCGCGCTCCTGGTTTACCTCCCGTACTCGAAGTTCGCCCACGTGCTCTACCGCACCGTGGCGCTCGTGTACGCGGAGCATACGGGTCGTACACGGGGGACGCGCCGCGTGGCGGCGCCGGCCCCTGCGGTCATTGGTGCATAGCCCCACGGGGCATGCGGGGACTCCTAACGCGATGAGGGAACGGACATGAGCCAGCTCGTGAATCCGCATGGCAAGGAAAAGAAGCTGAAGCCCCTCCTGCTGGAGGGCGCGGAGCTGACGGACGCGCAGAAGAAGGTCCCGACGCTGAAGAAGATCCCCATCACGTCGAGGGAGGCGGGTGATGCCATCATGCTGGGCATCGGCGGCTTCACTCCCCTGGACGGGTTCATGGGGAAGGACGACTGGAAGGGCGTCGTCACGCAGATGCAGATGACGGACGGCACGTTCTGGCCGATCCCCATCACACTGTCGGCTTCGAAGGCGGACGCGGACACCATCAAGGAGGGCGACGAGGTCGTCCTGCTGGACGTGGAGACGGGGACGGACCTGGCGATCCTGAAGGTCAACGAGAAGTACACGATCGACAAGGCGTTGGAGTGCCAGGAAGTCTTCAAGACGACCGACCCGGAGCACCCCGGCGTGGCGCAGGTGATGGCGCAGAAGGAAGTGAACCTGGGCGGCACGCTGCAGGTGCTGAGCGAGAGCTACTTCCCCGTCGAGTTCGGCGACGTCTACATGCGGCCGGCGGAGTCCCGCAAGCTGTTCGAGGAGCGCGGGTGGCGGACGGTGGCCGCGCTGCAGCTGCGCAACCCGATGCACCGCTCCCACGAGTACCTGGCGAAGATCGCCCTCGAAGTTCTCGATGGGCTCTTCATCCACCAGCTCGTGGGCAAGCTCAAGCCCGGTGACATCCCGGCCGACGTGCGCGTGAAGTGCATCGACACGCTGGTGGAGCACTACTTCGTCAAGAACTCGGTCATCCAGGGCGGCTATCCGCTGGACATGCGCTACGCCGGTCCGCGCGAAGCGCTGCTCCACGCCCTCTTCCGCCAGAACTACGGCTGCAGCCACCTCATCGTCGGGCGCGACCACGCCGGCGTGGGCGACTACTACGGGCCGTTCGACGCGCAGGAGATCTTCAACGAGATCCCCGAGGGCGCGCTGGAGACGCAGCCGTTGAAGATCGACTGGACCTTCTACTGCCACAAGTGCCGCGGCATGGCTTCCATGAAGACCTGCCCGCACGGCAAGGAAGACCGGCTGCTGTTGAGCGGAACCGTTCTGCGCAAGACGCTGTCCGAGGGCGGCGATCCGCCAGCGGACTTCAGCCGTCCCGAGGTGCTGGCCATCCTGAAGGAGTACTACGCCAACCTCGAGGACAAGGTGGAAGTGAAGCTGCACGGCGCCGCTACGGGCGCGGCGGCGAAGTAGGGCATCGGCGACGGGTGAGGGTGAGGCAATGGACCTGATCACGGTCTCCAGGCAGTCCGGACTGCAGTTCGACATCCGGGTGCGGAGCCATTCGGTGCGGAGCGACTTCTCGGTGGACGACGGCGGCGAGGATGCCGGCCCGTCGCCGTCGGAGCTCTTCGCCGGCTCGCTGGGGGCGTGCATCGCCATGATGGTCCAGGGCTACTGTGACCGCCACGGCCACGGCGACGTGGAAGTGGCGATGACGGTGGAACTGGGCACGGATCCGAAACGGATCGCGGCCATCGCGGTGGACGTGGAGCTTTCCCGGGAAGTCCCGGAAGCGGAGCTCCCGGTCCTGCGCCGGATCGCGGAAACCTGCGTGATCCATCACACCCTCGCCCGGCCGCCCCGGGTGGACATCGAGTTCGTGTAGCGCGCCTGCGGCCGAAGGGCGGCGGCAACGCGGCACGGGAACACAGGGAGGAATCATGGAAACGCAGCTCGGCGGTAAGACGATGGAGATCGACGAGGACGGGTTCATCCAGGACCCGACCGAGTGGGATGAGGCAGTGGCCGCGGACCTCGCGAAGACCGAGGGCGTGGACGAGCTGACGGAGCAGCACTGGAAGCTCGTGAACTATCTGCGGCAGTACTACCTGGACTACAACATGGCTCCGATGATCCGGAAGCTGTGCAAGGAGACCGGGTTGAAGCTGAAGGACGTCTACGACCTGTTCCCGAGCGGCCCCGCGAAGGGGGCGTGCAAGGTGGCCGGGCTGCCGAAGCCCACGGGCTGCGTCTGAGGAATGGCTCCGGCGGCGTCGGGGGAATGCCCCGGCGTCGCCGGAACGGAGTCAATGGCATGAGCACGATACGGCAGGTTCTGGAGACGAAGAAGGAGGCAGTCCTCGAGCGGTGGCTCGAAGACGTCGTCGCCGCGTATCCGGCGGAGGGCGGCGCCTTCTTCCGCGCCCGTCGCGACCCGTTCGCGAACCCGGTGGGCCACAGCATCCGTGAGGGCACGCGGGAAGTGCTGGACGGTGTGCTGGCGAGCGCGGAAATGTCGACGTTCCGTGAGCCGCTGGCACGCATGCTCAAGGTGAGGGCGGTGCAGGAGATGTCCGCGTCGCAGGCGGTGGGCTTCGTGCTGGGGCTGAAGCGGGCGATCCGGGCCGAGGCGGGGCAGCCGGAGAACTGCGCGCGGGCGGAGGAACTGGTGTCGCTGGAGGAGTCGGTGGACCGGGTGGCCCTGCTGGCTTTCGACCTGTTCACCGAGCTGCGGGAGGAGCTGGCCAGGGTGCGGATCCGGGAAGTGGAGCGCCACGTCTCCTGGATCACGAGCCGGCTGAACGGGCGCGACCTGCGGCGGCCGACGGCGGCGGCGGAGGGCGCGGGCGAGGATGCACCAGCAGACGCGAAAGTGAGGCGAGGGACTCTCCCATGAAGGTGATTCTTCCCCTGCTGCTCGTGGCGGCGCTGTTCGTGACGGGGATGCTCGGCGCCGGGCTGGCGTCCGGGTGGGTATTCGGCGTGGTGATCCCATACGTGGCAGTGACCATCCTGCTCACCGGGCTCGTGTATCGAGTGCTCACGTGGGCGAGCGCTCCGGTGCCGTTCCGGATCCCGACCACGAGCGGACAGCAGAAGTCGCTCCCCTGGATCCGGCACAGCCGCCTGGACAACCCGAGCGGAAAGCTGGGCGTCCTGGGCCGCATGGTGCTGGAGGTCTGCTGCTTCCGGTCGCTCATGAAGAACACGCGCACGGAGATGGCAGCAGGGCGGCGGCTGGTGTACGCCACGTCGCTCACGCTCTGGGCGGCGGCGCTGGCCATGCACTGGTCGCTCCTGATCATCGTGACGCGTCATCTGCGCCTGTTCATGGACCCGGTACCGGGCTTCGTACGGGCGATCCAGGCGCTGGACGGCTTCCTCGAGGTGGGGCTGCCGGTCTTCTACATCACCACGATCCTCTTCCTGCTGGGCGCGGGATACCTGCTGTACCGGCGCCTCGCGGACGCGCGCGTGCGCTACATCTCCCTGTTCGGCGACTACTTCCCCCTCTTCCTGCTCCTGGGGATCGGGTTGAGCGGGTTCTGGCTTCGCCACCTGGCCCGCACGGACGTGCGCGCCATCAAGGAGCTGGCGATGGGCCTGGTGAGCTTCGCGCCCGTCGTGCCGACCGGAATCGCGCCCCTGTTCTTCGGGCACCTGTTCCTGGTGTCCGTGCTGCTGGCCTACTTCCCGTTCAGCAAGCTGCTCCACGCCCCCGGCGTGTTCCTTAGCCCGACGCGCAATCTGGCGAACAGCAATCGCCGCGTCCGGCACGTGAACCCGTGGGATTATCCGGTCCCCGTGCACACCTACGAGGAGTACGAGGACGAGTTCAGGGAGAAGATGATCGCTGCCGGTATCCCGGTGGAGAAATCATAGCCATGTCGCGCTTCGACGAACCGGAACACTACGAGATGGACGAGCTCCTGAGGGTAGACTGGACCCCACCCTCCTCGCCCTGGATGGACACGCCCGTCCAGATCCAGCCGGGCCGCTTCATCTATCCCGGCAAAGCCAAGAACCTGGAGGCGCTGGGCCTGCCCAACCCCCGGGAGTGGGCGGTCACGGACGTGGACTGGAAGCTGCCCCACGACTGGCAGCGGATCATCCTGGAAGGGATGGCCGAGCGCCTGAAGAAGTACCGCAGCTTCAAGCTCTACATGGACATCTGCGTCCGGTGCGGAGCGTGTGCGGACAAGTGCCACTTCTTCATCGGCGGCGGCGATCCGAAGAACATGCCGGTGCTCCGCGCCGAGCTGCTGCGCTCCATCTACCGCCACGACTTCACCGCCATGGGGAAGGTCTTCGGCAAGATGGCTGGCGCGCGGCCGCTCACGGAGGACGTGATCAAGGAGTGGTTCTACTACTTCTTCCAGTGCACGGAATGTCGGCGCTGCTCGGTGTTCTGCCCGTACGGGATCGACACGGCCGAGATCACGATGATGGGGCGCGAGCTGCTGGGGCTGCTCGGGCTGTACGTGAACTGGGTGATCGAGCCCGTGGCCAACTGCTCGCGGACCGGGAACCACCTCGGCATCCCGCCCCACGGGCTGGTGGACACCCTCGAGTTCATGCGCGACGACATCGAGGAGGCCACCGGCATCCGCGTGGACCTGCCCATCAACAAGAAGGGCGCCGAGATCCTGTTCGTCACGCCGTCCGGTGACTACGTGGCGGCGCCGGGCATCTACACGTGCATGTCCTACATGCTCCTCTTCCACGAGCTGGGCATCGACTACACGTGGAGCACCTACGCGTCAGAGGGGGGCAACTTCGGCCTGTTCACCTCGCACGAGATGATCAAGCGCCTGAACGCCAAGATGTACCGGGAGGCGAAGCGGCTCGGGGTGAAGTGGATCCTGGGCGGGGAGTGCGGCCACATGTGGCGGGTCGTCAACCAGTACATGGACACCGTGAATGGGCCCGCCGACTTCCTGGAAGTTCCGAAGTCGCCGGTGACGGGCACGGTGTTCGAGAACGCCCGCTCGACCAAGATGGTCCACCTGATGGAGTTCCTGGCGGACGTGATCCGGCACGACAAGCTCGAGCTGGACCCGTCGAGGAACGATCACAACAGCGTCACGTTCCACGACTCCTGCAACCCCGCGCGTGCCATGGGGATCTTCGAGGAGCCGCGCTACGTGATCCGGAACGTGTGCAACCACTTCCACGAGATGCCCGCCAATACGATCCGCGAACAGACGTTCTGCTGCGGTGGCGGGGCCGGTCTCGGCACGGACGAGAACATGGAAATGCGGCTCCGGGGCGGCATGCCGCGCGGGCTGGCCGTGCGCCACGTGCAGGAGAAGCATGGCGTCAACCAGCTGGCGGCGATGTGCGCCATTGACCGCGCCACGCTGAGCACGGTGTGCGACTACTGGGCTCCCGGCGTCCAGGTGACGGGGATCAGTGAGCTGGTGGCCAACGCCACGGTGTTCAAGGGAGAGAAGCGCCGGACCGTGAATCTGCGTCTGGAGCCGATCCCGGGGATGGAAGAAGAGCCGGAAACAGACGAGCCGCTGACCGAGCCAATGCCGGTGGTGGCGGGAGGTGCCGTCCATGGGTGACCGCAAGTGGATCTACACGGGGCTGGGTCTTTTCCTGGCCATCGCGCTGCTCCCGGTCTGGCTCGGGATGACGTCCGGCACCGAGCGGACGCCGCCGGTCCTCGTACTCCCCGACAGCGGGAGCTGCATCGAAGACACGACGTTCATGATCCCGAACCACCCCGCCCTCCTGAGCGACTGGCGGACGCGCGTGGTGCGCGACGGGGAACGGGATTTCACCGCCTCGGACGGCCATGTCTACACCATGAGCCTGACCGGTACGTGCATGAACTGCCACGACAGCCGCGCGACGTTCTGCCAGCGCTGTCACGACTACGCGAACGTTCAGCCCACCTGCTGGAACTGCCATGTCGAACCGTGATCGCGAGGAAGGGCCCCGGCAGGGGACCGATCGGCGCACGTTCCTGAAGGAAGCGGGATCAGCCGCGCTCGGACTGGGCTGGGGACTGCCGATTCTGAGCGCAGCCTGTCGCCCGGCCACGGCCGCAACGGCGATGCAGGCCGGGGCCGGCGAAGCCGCCGGGCGTCAGCTGGGGCTGGTGGTGGACGTGGAGAAGTGCCGGTCCGCCGCCGTGCAGCAGGCGGCTACGGAAGCGTGCCGCCGGGCGCACAACATCCCGCGCATCCCGGATCCCGAGGACGAGGTGAAGTGGATCTGGAGCGAAAAGTACGAGCACGTGTTCGAGGACCGTGTGCACGACCGCATGCCGGAACGGCTTCTCGAGACGCCGGTGCTCGTGCTCTGCAACCACTGCACGAACCCGCCGTGTGTGCGCGTGTGCCCCACACAGGCCACGTGGAAGCGGGAGTCCGACGGCATCGTGATGATGGACATGCACCGCTGCATTGGCTGCCGGTACTGCATGGCCGCGTGTCCGTTCGGTGCCCGCAGCTTCAACTGGCGCGACCCCAGGCCCTACGTGGAGACCGACGGGGATGGGAAGTACGCCTCCGACTACCCGACGCGGACGCGTGGGGTGGTGGAGAAGTGCGACCTGTGCGCCGAGCGTCTGCGCGACGGCAAGCTGCCGGCGTGCGTGGAAGCGGTGACGTCCCTGCCGGAAGGGGAAGGGGCGCTGCTATTCGGGGAAGTGACGGATCCGTCGTCCGAAGTGAGTCGCGTACTGAGCGAGAGGGACAGTGCGGTCCGGCGAGCCGAGCTCGGCACCGGTCCGAACGTCTATTACCTGATCTGAGGCGCGTCCCGGCCTGATCCGGGACAACCGTGAGGTGGACATGCTGGAAGCGGCATTTCGCGGGGGCAGGCGGTACTGGACGCTGATGGCCATATGGGCCGTGCTCATCACCATCGGCGTGCTGGCCTATGGCCGTCAATTCAGTGAGGGGCTCACCGTGACCGGGATGAGCCGCGACGTGACGTGGGGGCTCTACATCGCGCAGTTCACGTTCCTCGTGGGCGTGGCCGCCTCCGCGGTCATGGTGGTGCTCCCGTATTACCTGCACGACTACAAGACCTTCGGGAAGCTGGTGGTGCTGGGCGAGTTCCTGGCCGTGTCCGCCGTGATCATGTGCATGGCGTTCATCTTCGTCGACATGGGCCAGCCGCGGCGCGTGCTCAACATCTTCCTCCACCCGACTCCGAACTCGGTCATGTTCTGGGACAGCGTGGTCCTGTTCGGCTATCTCGTCCTCAACCTGGTCATCGGCGCCACCACGTTCGACGCCGAGCGCAAGGGCGCCCCCCCGCCCCGCTGGGTGAAGCCGCTCATCTACCTGTCCATTCCGTGGGCGGTGAGCATTCATACGGTGACCGCGTTCCTATACTCGGGGCTGGAAGCCCGGACGTTCTGGATGACGGCGATTCTGGCGCCGCGCTTCCTGGCCTCCGCGTTCGCGTCCGGTCCCAGCCTGCTGATCCTGCTGGCTGTCCTGCTCCGGCATACCACCCGGTTCGACGCGGGGCAGAAAGCCATTGGCAAGCTCGCGGTGATCGTCACGTACGCCCTGACCATCAACCTGTTCTTCGTGGTCGTGGAGCTGTTCACGGGCCTGTACAGCGACATGCCCGGACACATGCGCGCGTTCCAGTACCTCTACCTGGGGATCGAGGGGCACACGGCCCTGGTCCCGTGGATGTGGACCAACGCCGCGCTCACCCTCGTCTGCGTGGGGCTGTTGATGACGCCTGCGGTGCGCCGACGCGAGGGGCTGCTGGCCGCCACGGCCGTGGCGGTGATCGTCGCCGTGTGGATCGAGAAGGGGATGGGGCTCGTGATCGGCGGCTTCATTCCGAACCCGCTCGGCCATGTCACGGAGTACGCTCCCACCCTTCCGGAGATCGCCATCACGGTGGGGGTCTACGCGATGGGATTCATGATCCTGACCCTGCTGGTCCGGATCGTCGTGAATGTTAGAGAGGCACTCGAAGCGGCCTGACACGGGGGTGTCAGAAGACCGCCCCGATACCCGGTGAAAGGAGATCAGGATGGCAGACGCCAAACGAAACGGCACCCCTCTCCTGGACGAACTGGACAAGGGCCCATGGCCTTCGTTCGTCCGGCAGATCAAGGAGATGGCCGACGAGAAGGAGCAGTGCGGACAGCTGCTGGAGCTGCTCGAGCGCTCCTACGAGGAGAAGAAGGGTCACTGGAAGCACGGCGGCATCGTCGGCGTGATGGGATATGGCGGCGGGGTGATCGGGCGTTACAACGACGACCCGGAGAGCTACCCGGCGATCGCGCACTTCCACACGCTGCGGGTGAATCAGCCGAGCGGCTGGTTCTACACCGCGGACGTGCTGAACAAGATCTGCGACATCTGGGATGAGCACGGCTCCGGGCTGACGAACATGCACGGCTCGACCGGTGACATGGTGCTCCTGGGCACCACCACCGACGAGTTGGAGCCGACGTTCGCAGCGCTCAGCGAGATCGACTTCGACCTGGGCGGCAGTGGCTCGGACGTGCGCACGCCGAGCGCCTGTGTGGGCCCGGCCCGCTGCGAGTGGGCATGCTACGACACGCTCGACCTGTGCAACGACCTGACCCAGACGTACCAGGACGAGCTGCACCGGCCGGCCTTCCCGTACAAGTGGAAGTTCAAGTGCTCCGGCTGCCCGAACGACTGCGTGGCGTCCATCGCCCGCTCCGACATGGCGATCATCGGCACGTGGCGCGACGACATCCGCATTGATGCCGATGCGGTGACGGCGTACGCCGAGGCCGGGATGAACATCGAGCGGGACGTGGTGGGCAAGTGCCCGACGGGCTGCATGGAGTGGGATGGGCAGACGCTGGCGATCGACAACAGCAACTGCGTCAACTGCATGCACTGCATCAACGCCATGCCGAAGGCGCTGCGGCCCGGTGTGGACACGGGTGCGACGATCCTGGTCGGCGCGAAGGCGCCCATCGTGGAAGGTGCGCAGCTCGCGTCGGTGATGGTGCCGTTCATGAAGATGGAGCCGCCGTACGAGGAGCTGAAGGACCTCACCGAGCGGATCTGGGACTTCTGGGGCGAGAACGGGAAGAACCGCGAGCGCGTGGGCGAGCTGATCCAGCGCGTGGGGCTGGGCAACTTCCTCGAGGCGATCGAGCTGGATCCGATCCCGCAGATGATCGCGCACCCGAGAGACAACCCGTACGTGTTCTACGAGGAATACTACGAGGAAGAGGAAGAAGAAGAAGAAGTGGCGGAAGCGCCGGACGCCGTGCCCGCGGGAGGGGCATGATCGGCCGGACCGTCTTCAATTGACCGCGCTTTGAACCATAGAACGTGAGGAGAGATTCGATGGCGACGGAACAGAGACGAACCGATTTCGGGCCACCCGATTTTCGGCGCTTCCTCCCGCCCGTGATCAAGGAGAACTACGGGAAGTGGAAGTACCACGAGATCCTGAAGCCCGGCGTGATGGTGCACGTGGCCGAGTCCGGCGACGAGCTGATCACGGTGCGGGCGGGGTCGCCCCGACTGCTGAGCACGAAGCGGATCCGGAAGTACTCGGACCTGGCCACGAAGTATTGCGACGGCTTCCTCCGCTTCACGAGCCGGCACAACGTGGAGTTCCTGCTGACGAAGCGGGAGAACGTGGACCCGCTGATCGCGGATCTGGCGGAGCTGGGTCATCCGGTGGGCGGGATCGGCCCGGCCATCTCCAGCATCGTGCACACGCAGGGGTGGGTGCACTGTCACTCGGCGGCCACGGACGCATCGGGCGTGGTGAAGGCCGTGATGGACGACCTGCACGAGTTCTTCGACGGGACGCGGCCGATCCCGGGCAAGCTGCGCGTCGCGCTGGCGTGCTGCCTGAACATGTGCGGCGCCGTGCACTGCTCGGACATCGCGATCCTGGGCGTGCACCGTCGTCCGCCGAAGGTGCAGGACGACAACCTGAACAAGCTGTGCGAGATCCCGAACGTGATCGCGTCGTGCCCGACGGGTGCGATCCGTCCGGCCACGGTGAACGGCAAGCAGACGGTGGAGATCGAGGAAGAGAACTGCATGTTCTGCGCGAACTGCTTCTCGGTCTGCCCGGCGCTCCCCATCGCCGACCCGCTGAACGACGGCGTGAGCATCTGGGTGGGTGGCAAGGTCTCGAACGCACGGCACGAGCCGATGTTCTCCAAGCTCGCGATCCCGTTCATCGAGAACGAGCCGCCGCGCTGGCCGACGGTGGTGCAGAGCGTCCGGAAGATCGTCGAGGTCTGGGCGGACGGCGCGCGGCCGTACGAGCGGATGGGCGAGTTCATCGAGCGGATCGGTTGGCCGAAGTTCTTCGAGCTGGCCGACATCGAGTTCACGAAGGAGCACATCGACGACTACCGGTACGCCGGTCTGACGTACAAGCGCTCCACGCAGTTGAGGCACTAGGAGGAACAATGGCTGTCACCACTGAACAGGTCGCCGACGCCATGTACCAGCTGGTGAGCGAGTACCAGGGCAAGAAGAAGTTCAAGGCCCTGGACCTCACCAAGGCGATGAAGGAGAAGTTCGGCGCGGACGCCGACCGGAACACGTGCAAGGACGCGATCCGAAGCCTGATCGACTCGGGTCGCTGCGTCTACACGTATTTCGGTGGCAGCTACATCGAGGTCCCGCACAAGGAAGGGGCTGCCGAGGGCGCCTGACGCCCCGAGCGGTCGCTGCGGGAATACACGAAGCACCCGACTCCGTCGCCCCCTCCGGGGGGCGGCGGGGGATGGGCTGAACGATACGAGCGTGAACCGGTCGCGTGAGGTGACGTATGGCTGTCAAGAAAGTAGTCAAGAAGAAGAAGTCGTTCGGTTCCCGCGGAGGCGGGGGCGGGCGCGAGCAGTCACCGCTGCGGCCGAAGCACGTGGAGAAGCGTCCCCCATGTCAGGACACGTGTCCCAGCGGCAATCGCATCCGTGAATTCCTGACCACGCTGGCGCAGGCGGAAAAGCTGGGCAAGACGCGGGAGCAGGCGCTTACGGAGGCGTGGGAGATCTACACGGACACGAGTCCCTTCCCATCGGTGTGCGGGCGTGTCTGCCCCGCGCCGTGCGAAACGGAATGCAACCGTCGCGAGCTGGATGGCGCGCTGAGCGTGAACAAGGTCGAGCGTTCCATCGGCGAGTGGGGACTGGAGCAGAAGCTGGGGCTGAAGCGCCTGTCGGAGGAGATGAAGCCGCAGAAGGTGGCGGTGGTGGGCGGCGGGCCGAGTGGCCTGTCGTGCGCGTACCAGCTGGCGCGCCGGGGCTACGGGGTCACGGTGTTCGAGGCCATGGAGAAGGCGGGCGGGATGCTGCGCTACGGCATTCCGGGCTACCGTCTTCCGGAGCCGGTGCTGGACCAGGAGATCCAGCGGATCCTGGATCTCGGCGTGGAGCTGGAGACGGGCGTGAAGATCGGGCAGCAGATCACGATGCCCGAGCTGCGAGAGCGCTTCGACGCGGTGTACGTGGCGCTGGGGGCGCAGCAGGGCGTGCGCCTGGGCGTCGAGGGGGAGGACGCGCCGAACGTGTTCAGCGGCGTGGATTTCCTGAACCGGTTCCATCACGGGGAGAAGCTGGATCTGGGGCCGGACGTGGTGGCGATCGTGGTGGGCGGTGGGGACACGGCCATCGACGCCGCGCGCATCGCGAAGCGGCTCGGCGCGAACGTGACGGTCCTCTACCGGCGGACGCTCGATGAGATGCCGGCGGTGAGGGAGGAAGTGGAGGAGGCGATCGCCGAGGGCGTGAAAGTGGAGTTCCTGGCCGCGCCGGTGGGCTTCGTGAAGGAGAACGGCCGCGTCACGGCGATGCGGGCGATCCGGATGGAGCTGGGCGAGCCTGATACGTCCGGGCGTCGTCGCCCGGTGCCGATCGAGGGTTCGGAGTTCGAGATCCCGGCCAGTGCGGTCATCTCGGCGGTGAGCCAGGCGCCGGACTTCACCGGCTTCGAGGACCTGATCGAGGGCAGGGACTGGGTGAAGGTGAACGACCGCGGCGCTACGAAGGTGGATGGCGTGTGGGCGGGCGGTGACGTAACGCGGCTGGCGCTGGTGACGGACGCCATCGGCCAGGGTCGTCGCGCGGCCGAGTCCATTGTCAGTGCCTTCACGGGCGAGTCGGTTCCGGTGGACACGCGGAAGGTGATCCGCACGGACAAGATGATCCTGGACCATTACGAGAAGAAGGCCAGGAACGAGCCGGCGACGCTCGAGGTGGACAAGCGGTTCGATGCCGTGGACCGGGAGGTGAACCTCGGCCTCACCATGGACGAGGCCTTTGACGAGGCCACGCGCTGCATGAGCTGCGGCTACTGCTTCGACTGCGAGAAGTGCTGGATGTACTGCTCGGAGGCGGGAATCGAGAAGCCGCCGCAGAAGGGGCAGCTGTACATCTTCAAGCTGGGCAAGTGCACCGGGTGCGCCAAGTGCGCCGAGATCTGCCCCTGCGGGTTCATCGAAATGGCGTGATGCCATGACGACGCCCCGGGTTCTCGTAGCCGGACTTCGCGGCGGGAGCGGCAAAACGCTCCTCGCTGTGGGACTCGAGGACGCGTGGCGGCGGCGTGGGCTGCGGGTGGTCCCCTTCAAGAAGGGGCCGGACTACATCGATGCGGCATGGTCCTCCGCGGCCGCGGGGAGGCCATGCCGCAATCTGGACCTTTTCCTCCACTCCCCGGACATGGCCGTCCGCTCGTTCATCGGCGGGTCGGGCGACGCCGATGTGGCGGTCATCGAGGGCAACCGCGGCCTGTTCGACGGCGCGGACGCCCAGGGTTCCTGCAGCACTGCGGAGCTGGCCAAACTCCTGCGCGCGCCGGTGGTGCTCGTGGTGGACTGCACGAAGGTGACGCGAACCGTGGCCGCCACCGTCCTCGGGTGCCAGCACCTGGACCCGGCCGTGGACATTCGCGGGGTGGTGCTGAACCAGACGGCCGGACTCCGGCACGAGGAAGTGGTGCGGGCCTCCATCGAGGACGCCACCGGGCTGCCGGTGCTCGGGGCCCTGCCCCGCCTCCGCACCGAGATCCTCCCGGAGCGGCACCTGGGGCTCCTCCCTCCCGCGGAGCACGGCGCGCGGGCGGATGCCGTGCGGGAAGTGGGCGAGCTGGCGGAGCGATTCCTGAACCTTGACGCGATCCTGACCGTCGCCCGTTCGGCCCCGCCGCTCGCGGCGCCATCGGCCGAAGCGGCTGTGGTCCCGGACGGCTCGATCGCCGGGCCGGATCCGCGGTCCGAAATCCGGATCGGCGTCTTCCAGGACGCGGCGTTCCAGTTCTACTACCCGGAAAACCTGGAAGCGCTCGAGCGCGCCGGAGCGCGGCTGGTGGAGATCTCGCCCCTCCGGGATCGGGAGCTTCCGGACGTGGACGGTCTCTACCTGGGGGGAGGATTCCCCGAGACGCAGGCGGCGGGACTCGCGGAGAATCGATCGTTCCGGACCGCCGTGCGGGACGCGGCCATGGCAGGGATGCCGATGTACGCGGAGTGCGGCGGTGCCGTGTACCTGGGGCAGGACCTGGACTATCAGGGAGAGCGCTATCCCATGGCGGGTGTCTTCCCGGTGGCGTTCGGGTTCCAGCAGCGGCCGCGGGGGCATGGCTATGCGGTGCTCGAGGCGGTGCAGGAGAACCCGTTCCATCCGGTCGGCACGGAGGTCCGCGGCCACGAGTTCCACTACACCTTCATGCGCGCTGCGCCGGTGGCAGAGCTCAGGTTCGCGTTCCGCGTTCGACGCGGGTACGGGTTCGACGGCGAGCACGAAGGACTGTGCCGTCAGAACGTGATGGCCTGCTACACCCACATCCACGCCCTCACGGTTCCGCAGTGGGCGCCTTCCCTGGTCCGGGCAGCCCTGCGCTTCCGGTCCGAAGCGGGCGCGGCCGCTTCGGCGCGATGACGGGAGAGCGAGCATGGCCATCATCACAATCTCTCGTGGATCCCTCAGCGGAGGGCGCACCGTGGCCGAGTGCTTGGCGGAGCGCCTCGGCTATCCGTGCGTGGCGCACGAAGTGCTCCGGGGGGCGGCCCGGAAGCTCGGTCTGGCGGAGGACGTCGTCCGGGACAAGTTCGAGACACCGCCCGGACTCTGGTCCCGGCTGAGCCGCGACCGGGAGATCTACCTCCTGGCGGTGAAGACGGCGCTCGCCGACAAGTGCCGGGACGGGTGCCTGGTCTATCACGGCCCCGCGGGCCAGTTCTTCCTGGCCGGCCTCCCGGGCGTTCTTGCCGTTCGGCTCATTGCGCCGCTGCAGCAGCGGGTCCGGGCGTTGACGGGCCCACACCACCGCCTCGCGCGGAAGGCCGCGCTCGAATTCATCGAGAACGTCGACGAGGAGCGGCGCCGGTGGGCCCGGTTGATGTTCAACGCGGACGTCGAGGACCCGGGCCTCTACGACCTCACGGTGAACCAGCGCTTCCTCTCCGTGGAGACGGCGTGTGTGGCCATCGCCGAGGCCGCGGGGCAGCCCGAGCTCCAGGTCACGGAGGACGTGCTGTCGGACCTTGCTTCATTCGCGACCGCATGCCACGAGCAGCTGGACGCGCTGCTGGACGGGGAGGAGTGAGACCATGGCCATCATCGCCATCTGTCGCGGCACGAAGAGCGGTGGGGCGGCCATGGCCGAGTGCCTGGCCAATGGCCTCGACTATCCGGTCCTGGGCCGCGAGGTCGTGCAGGATGCGGCCGCGGAGCTGGGCGTCCCGGCCCAGCTCCTCGAACAGCGCATGGATGCGCGGCCCACGCTGTGGAGCCGGTTCTCCAATCTGAGGCGCACCTACATGGTGGCCATTCAGGCCGCCATGGCGGAGTACGCCGTGGAGGGCGACCTGGTCTACCACGGCCTCGCCGGCGGGCTCCTGCTGCGCGGCCTTCCCGCCACGCTCTGGCTCCGGCTCATCGCGCCGATGCGTTATCGGAAGCGGGTGGTCATGGGCGAGTCGGACATGGATGACGCGCTGGCGGAATCCTACATCCGCGAGATGGACGAGACCCGTGCTCGCTGGGTGAAGGTGATGTACGGCGAGGACATTGGAGATCCGGACCTTTTCGACATGGTGGTCAGCCTGGACAAGCTGACCATCGACGGTGCCTGCTCGGTGGTGGTGAAGACGGTCGAACAGCCCGAGTACACGATCACGGACGAGATCCGGTCCCGGCTGCTGAACTTCCGGACGGCGTGCCGGGTGAAGCTGGCGCTGGTCCGGGACAGCGAGCTGCGCAGCCTCGAACTCGACGCCCGCGTCGAGGACGGTGCTGTGGTGATCACGGGGGAAGCGCCCCTCATGAAGGGTGGACGGACGGGGAACCGCATGGTCGACCTCGCACGATCGGTACAGGGCGTGGAGGAGGTCCGGCTCAAGGTGGAGTGGTTCGACCCGTATCCGTAGGCCGAACGACGATCCGGCACGCCCGCGTCGAGAGCGGGCGGCCAGGAGTGAACGATATGCACCAGCGCTTCGTTTGCGCCGCCGGCAGTGTGATTCCACTCACGCTCCTGCTCCTCCTGTGCCTGTGCGCGCCCGCCGTGGCGCAGCACGCGACGCCGGATGCTGCCGAGATGGCCGGCATGGAGGCGGCCATCAGCGACCACGTCTGGTGGTTCTGGCCCGCCGTTCTCTTCGGGATGACCTTCGTGATGGGGATCCTGGCGGCGGTGGCGGGCGTGGGTGGCGGCGTCCTGTTCGTGCCCATCGTGAGTGGATTCTGCCCGTTCCACCTGGACTTCGTCCGCGGGACGGGGCTGCTGGTGGCCATGTCGGGAGCCCTTGCGGCGGGACCCGGGTTCCTGCGGATGAACCTGGCGAGCCTTCGCCTGGCCATGCCCGTGGCGCTCATCGCGTCTGCGTGCGCCATAGCCGGTGCGATGGTGGGGCTGGCGCTCCCCACCAACGTGGTGCAGACGGCGCTCGGCGCGTCGATCCTGGGGATCGTGGTGATCATGATCCGGGCGAAGAAATCGGCATTCCCCGTGGTCCCCCGGGCGGACCGGCTGTCCACGGCTCTGGGCATTTCCGGTGTGTACATGGAGGCGAGCCTGGGCCGCGAAGTGGACTGGAAGATCCACCGGACCCTCCCGGGTTTGATCCTGTTCATCCTCATCGGGTTCATGGCCGGCATGTTCGGGCTCGGCGCCGGGTGGGCCAACGTCCCCGTGCTGAACCTGCTGCTGGGCGCCCCACTCAAGGTGAGCGTGGCCACGAGCAAGTTCCTCCTCTCCATCACGGACACGTCCGCCGCCTGGATCTATCTGAATCAGGGGTGCGTGATCCCGCTGCTCGTGGTCCCGTCGCTCGTGGGAATCATGCTCGGGTCGTTCGTGGGCGTGCGGGTCCTCAAGGTGGCGAAGCCGGCGTTCGTGCGGTGGATGGTCATCGCGCTCCTGATCTTCTCGGGGGCGAAGGCGATGACGAAGGGGCTCGGACTCCCGTTCTTCTTCTGACCTGGTCGATGGTGGAGGTGTGGAAATGAGCGAACAGGCGAGCGGGGCTCGACCCTCGGAGGAACAGCGGCTCTATGCCACCATCCTGGCTGCCGGGATGTACACGGGGCTGGGTCTGCTGCTTCTGACCTTCGCGCTCTACATCTTCGGGGTCGTGGAGCCGGCCGTCCCCATCGACCGCCTCGAGACGTACTGGACGCTGAGCGTCGACCGGTTCAACGAGGTGATCAACGCCGAGTACCTGCATCGGGAGCACGGGCTCACCGGCTGGTGGTGGCTCTCCGCGTTGGGGCGGGGCGACTACCTGAACCTGGTGGGAATCGCGGTGCTGTCGGGCGTCACGGTGATCTCCTTCATCGGCATCATCCCGGTCCTCATCCGGAAGCGGGACTGGGTCTATGCCGCCATCGCCGTGGTCGAGGTACTCATCCTCGTTCTGGCGGCCAGCGGCATCCTGGCCGTGGGCGGGCATTGATGCGCTTCCTCCCCGTTGGCCTCGACCTGCGCGACCGGCCGTGCCTGGTGGTTGGCGGTGGTGCCGTAGGAACGCGCAAGGTGCGCACGCTCGCGCGTGTGGGCGCGCGCGTCACCGTGGTAGCGCCGGCGCTGACCGATGAGCTGGCCGGCGAGGCCCGGGCGGGGCGCATCCGCTGGCTGCGCGAGCCTTTCCGCCCGGAACACCTGGAGGGCGCCCGTCTGGCCGTGCTCGCCACCGATGACCCGGCGGTGAACGCCAGCGCGGCCCGCGAGGCTTCGGCGCGTGGGATCCTGACGTGTGACGCGTCGTCGGCCGAAAGCTCCGACCTGATCTTCGGCGCGCTCCTGGAGCACGACGGCGTGACCATGGGTGCGTTCACCGATGGCCGGGATCCGGCGCGGGCGAAGCAGGTGCGCGATGAAGTGGCACTCTGGCTGGGCGCGCCGCGCGTGAACGGCGATGCACCGGCGCCCACGGATGCGCTCCTCGTCCTGGCTGCACACGGCAGCCGCGATCCCGGGTGGGGGCGCCCGCTGGAAGTGCTCGCCGAATCGCTGTGCCGGCGCATGGGCGACGACCGCGTGCGCCTGGCATACGTCCAGTTCGCAACCCCTTCGCTGGAGGACGTGGTGGCCGACGCCGCGCGCTCCGGCTACCGGCGCGTCCGCGTGCTCCCACTGTTCATGACGGCGGAAGGCCACGTGGAGCGCGACATCCGCCCGGCGGTGGAGCGACTCCGCCGGGACCACGCAGAGCTCGAGGTGACCCTGCTCCCCGCCGTGGGACAGCTCCCCTCGTTTGAACAGCTTGTTGCTGATATCGCATTGGAGGTAACCCGATGAGCAGTCCTGTGTCCAACCCCCGACGCCGGAGGAACGCATGATCACCCCGGCTCGCCCGAAACCCGGAACGGTGTACCTCGTCGGAGCGGGACCGGGGCATCCGGGACTGCTCACGCTGCGGGCCGTGGAATGCCTGAAGAAGGCGGACCTGGTCATGTACGACTACCTGGCGAACGCGTCGCTCGTCGAGCACGCGCGCCCGGATGCCGAGCTCATGCGGCTCGGTCACCACAACGGCGGCCCGCGTCTCTCGCCGAGCGAGATCATCTCGCTGATGGTGGAGGAAGCCCTGAAAGGGCGGTCCGTGGTCCGCCTGAAAGGCGGGGACCCGAGCATCTTCGCTCGTGGCGGCGACGAGGCGACCGCGCTCCGCGACGCGGGCGTCCCCTTCGAGATCGTACCCGGCATCACGTCCGGCCTGGCACTGGCCGCGTTCGCCGAGATCCCGCTCACCCATTTCGAGGACGCGTCCGCAGTGGCGCTCGTCACCGGGCGGGAGCGGAACGCAAAGCTTGAAAACGACGACTGCCACCTGGACTATGCCGGCCTGGCGTCGTTTCCCGGCACCCTCGTGTTCTACATGGCCGTGAAAGGCACGCAGGCGTGGAGCAGCGCGCTCATGGAGGAGGGCAAGTCACCGGACACGCCCGTGGGCATCGTGCGCTGGTGCAGCCGGGCGTGGCAGCAGACCGTCCGCTGCACGCTGGGCACGGTGGCAGAGGTCGTGGAGACGCACGGGCTCCGTCCGCCCTGCCTGTTCGTGGTGGGGAAGGTCGTCGACCGCACGCCTCGCCTGAGCTGGTTCGAGTCGCGGCCCCTGTTCGGATCCACGGTCCTCGTGGCAGGCTCGGCCAGCAGCGCGGGCCGCCTGCGCGAGCGGCTGGCGGAAACAGGGGCGGAAGTGATCATGCAGCCGGCGATCCGGGTCACGCCGCCGCCTACGTGGGTGCCCGTGGACGATACGCTTGAGCGCATTGACGACTACCAGTGGCTGGTCTTCTCCACGCCGAACGCCGTGGACGCGCTCATGGACCATATCGATGCCCGGGGCGGCGACGCGCGCTGGCTGGGCCGCGTGCGCATCGTCGCGCTCGGGTCGGGCACGGTGGACCGGCTGCGGGCGCGCCAGATCCGCCCCGACCTGACCCCCGACGGCTACCAGCCTGCCGTGCTGGCCCGGACGCTGACGGCGGCGGGGCCGACCCGCGTGCTCCTGGCACGCTCCAATGGTGAACGGCCGGTCCTGGCCGCGGAGCTGGAAGCGGCGGGCGCGAGGGTGGGCGAGATCGTCGTCTACGCGACGGCTGAAGTGGACGAGCCGGACCCGGACGTGGCGCTCTCGCTGGCTGAAGACGAGCTGGACTGGGTGGCCGTGACCAGCCCGGCCACGGCCCGATCGCTGGACCGGCTGTACGGGAGCGCACTGCGCCGCGCGCGCATCGCCTCCATCAGTCCCCTCACTTCGGAAGCACTGCGTGAGCTGGGGCTGGAACCGGACGTGGAAGCCGCCCCGGCCAGCGTGGCGGGGCTCGTGGACGCCATAGCCGCGGCGGTGCCCCGCGTGGCCGTCGCCGAGACCGCAGGAGTTCCGTAATGCAGATCGTCTGCGTATCCAGGGGATCGCTCGCAGCGGGCCGTGAGCTGGCCGATACCCTCGCCGCCAAGCTGGGCTATCCCGTCCTGAGCCGGGAGAAGCTGATCGAGGAAGCGACGCACGAGGGCATCCAGGTCGGGAAGCTCGAGACGGCCATGATGAACCCCCGGGCGTTCAACGAGCGCCTCGCCCGGGAGCGGGATCACTACCTGGCCTTCTGCACCGCGTACCTGTGCGACCGGCTGGAGGAGGGCCCGCTGGTCTATCACGGGCGCACCGGCCACCTCCTGCTGCGCGGGATCAGCCACGTCATGCGCGTTCGCGTGGTGGCCGATGAGGAGTACCGCATCGCCAGCGTGATGCGCGAGCTCGGCATCGAGCGGGAGAAGGCGCGGGCATACCTCAAGGCCGTGGAAGAGGACCGGCGCAACTGGACGCGGGCGATGTACGGGGTCTCCTCGGAGGAGGCCGAGCAGTACGACGTGGTGGTGAACATCGAGCGGATGAGCGTCGGCAATGCCGCCGCTTCGCTCGTCGACATGTGCCAGCTCCCGGACTTCCAGGCGACACCGGCATCCCGGCGCGCCATGGAGGACCTGCGCCTCTCGGCGCGCGCCCGGCTGATGCTGGCCCGCGACCCGCGCACCAACCGCTTCGGGTTCTCCGTGGGCGCGCACGACGGCGTGCTCACGGTCACTTACCTGCCCCACGATGCGGAGGTGGCACCGCACATCGAGCCCGTCCTCCAGCCGCTCGCCGGCGTGGACGAGATCCGGGCCACCATGGCGGCCACCACCATCCTCTGGGTCCAGGAGTCGTTCGACCCGGCCTCGGACACGTTCCGCGACGTGGTGGAGATCGCGGGGAAGTGGAACGCGGCGGTGGAGCTCGTACGCTACACGCCGGACAAGCCATCGGAGTCGAGGCTCGACGTCGAGTCCGTGGCCACCGCCGCTCCGGCAGGAACGGGCGCCCCCGCACCGGTGAGTGCTGGAGTCGCCGCGGGCGAAGGCGGGACGGCCATGGCCGGAGCCGTGGCCGTCGCTCCGCCGGCCATCACGACGCCTCCCGGCGGCATCGAGGAGGACGACGACGAGGAGCCCGCGCTGGATGAGGGACTGAAGGCCACGCTCGACGCGCTGGCCCGGCTCGGGCGGGCCGGCGGCGCCCGTCACGTGCATGGCACGCGAGGCAGTCTGGTCGCCTCGTGCTGCGGCGGCGTTCCGCACTCGATGGTCGTTCTCGGCGACCTGTTCCTGGGGAGCCCGCATGCGGCGAGGCTGCGGCTCACGCGCGAGCTGCGCGGCTCCATCACGGAACGGGTGAAAGTGCCCGTGGTGACCGCGGACGAGCTGCGCACGCAGTACCTGTTCGGCCGCCGTGACCTGTTCCGTCTGCTCGGGTGGGTGGCCCTCGTCCTCCTGCTGTTCATCGTGGTCTTCACCAACCAGGACGCGGTGATCCAGTTCCTGTCGGGCGGCGAGGAAGAGCGGAGCCGCGTGATGAGGCTGCTGGTGGCCGCCGCGGTGTTCGCGTTCGTGCCGATCGTCGCCTACTCCTACGGGACGGTGGCACGGCTGGTCATGAAGCTGATCCGGATGGAGTAGCGAAATGGACCCGACTCTTCTGTTCCAGCATTTCATCACGATCGACGCCACCACCGCCGTGAAGGTGGTCCTGCTGGGGTTCATCGGCGGCATCCTGTCCGGATTCATAGGGAGCGGCGGCGCGTTCTTCATGACGCCCGGGATGATGAACCTGGGCGTTCCCGGCGTGGTCGCGGTGGGGAGCAACATCACGCACAAGTTCGGCAAGGCCATGGTCGGCTCGCGCAAGCACAGCGAGCTGGGCAACGTGGACAAGCGGCTGGGCGTGTACCTGATCTTCACTTCCTTCATCGGCATCCGCATCGCGGTCTGGATCAACAGCGCCCTGTTCGGCAGCGGCGGCGACGGCCACGGCGCGGGCGGCTCGGCGGCGGCGGACCTCTACATCAGCGCGGTCTTCATCTTCATCCTCTCGCTGGTGGCCATCTCCATGCTGCGCGACGTGCTGCGTCCGGCCGGCCAGGGCGACGACGAGGGCGGCCCATCGCGGCGGATCGCCAACTTCATCGGCACCCTCAACCTGCCCCCCTACGTGTCGTTCAGGGTGGCGGACGTCCGGGTATCGGTGTGGGTGCTGGCGCTGGTCGGGCTGGCGACGGGATACCTGGCGGGGACCATTGGCGTGGGCGGCTTCATCGGCGTCCCCTGCATGATCTACGTGTTCGGCGTGCCGACGGCGGTCGCCGCGGGCACCGAGCTGTACCTGGCCATGTTCATGGGCGGATGGGGCGCGCTGAACTACGCGTTCGAAGGGTTCGTGGACCTCCGCCTCACCATGCTCCTCTACCTGGGCTCCCTGCTGGGCATCTACGTGGGCGTCTACGGGACCAAGGTGGTGAAGGAGCGGCTGATCCGGCTGGTAACGGGCGTGGTCATCCTGCTGTGCGTGGTCAGCCGCGCCGTTGCGGCGCCGGCGTACCTGCGGCAGCTGGGCTGGATCCAGTTCGACCCGGCCTGGGACGCGCATTTCAACATGGCGAGCGAAGTGATGCTGTTTGCGGCCGGTATGTCGGGCTCCGGTCTGATCCTGTACCACGTGGTCCGCTCCTACCGACTGCGGCTGCGGGTGCAGAAGCGGCTGGTGGAGGCGAGGCAGGCCGGCTGAGGCCGGGCAAGGCGGGAAAAACGGGTGGGGGGGAGCGGAGGGTGAAGGGTCTGTCGGCTGGAGGGGCGCGATGGCGGACATGAAGAAGAAGATCGAGGACTGGATGGTCCGGGTTTCCTTCGCGGAGGCGAACGCGGACGAGGAAGGGTTCCGCGCGACGGGGGAGACGGTGGACCGGAAGACCAGCCTCGCGCTGGATCGGATCCGCATGGTGCGGGACGAGCGAGCGCCGGGGCGCGGCACGGAGGGCGACATGGCGGAGACCGATGAGACGTTCGCGGCGCGAGTCGGCGGCGACCTGAGCGTCATGGTGATCGATGATGAGCCGATCGTGGGGAAGCGGCTGAAGCCCGCGCTGGAGAAGGCGGGGTTCACCGTGGAGTGCTACGAGCATCCGGCGGCCGCGGTATCCCGGCTTTCGGAGAAGGAGTTCGACATTGTCGTGACCGACCTGCGCATGGAGGGTATGGACGGGATCGAGATCCTGGAGCACGTGATGTCGCACAGCGAGCACACGCGGGTCATCCTGATCACCGGCTACGCCACGGTGGAAGTGGCGCGGGAAGCGCTGGTGAAGGGTGCATTCGACTTCATCTCGAAGCCGTTCAAGCCCCGTGACCTGCGGGCGGTCATCAACAAGGCCGCGCTCTCGCTGGGCTACCAGGGAATCATCTAGGAGGCCCCAGTGCCCCCGCCATCCACGGGCGCCAGGGGCGCCTCTCCGCTGGACGCGATGGCGGACGAGGCGCAGCGGGCGTTGAAGGCCAGGCGCAGCCTGTCCATCCGCACGCGGCTCACGCTCGGGCTGCTGCTCTGGCTCGCGCTGAGCCTGGGCGTGACGCTCGTGTCCATCCTCATCCTGGGCCGCGTCCAGGCGAAGCTCGATTCCGTGGGCGCGATAGAGCGCTACGCCTTCGAGATTCAGCAGGCCAGGCGGTTCGAGAAGAACTACTTCCTCTATGGGACGAACCTGCCCGACGCCCTGGACGGTGTCCATACGGCAGGCTCCCTTCTGGACCGCGAGCAGGGCAGCATCGCGTCCGTGCTGGGCCAGGCGGCGCTCGACACCATGCGGCTGCACGTGCGGCGGTACGAGGAGCTGCTGACACGGCTGCCCGCGCTGCGGGCGGATGCGGACGCCCGGCAGCTGACGGAGATCGAAGCGGAGCTGCGCGTCCACGGCGCCGAGATGGTGCTCATGGCAGAGGAGCTGTCGACGCGAGAGCGCCGGAGCGTGCAGGCGCTGCTGGTTGCGTCCCAGCGGATCGCGCTCGCCTTCCTGGTGCTGCTCCTGTTCGTGATCGTGCTCTTCGGCGTGTTCGTGGTGCGCCAGATCCTGGCCCCTCTCGATCGGATCATGCGAGCGACGCGTCGCATCGCCGAGGGGGACCTGACGCCCATCACGCCGCGGCGGCGCTACCACGACGAGTTCAGCGAGCTGGCCACAGCCATCAACTACATGATGAGCGAGCTGGTGCGCCGGCAGCAGTTGCTGGTGCAGACGCACAAGCTGCAGGCGATCGGCACGCTCACCGCCGGCGTCGCCCACGAGCTGAACAACCCGATCAACAACATCATGCTCACGGCGGACAGTCTCCAGGAGGACTACACCGAACTCTCCGACGCCGAGCGGCTGGACATGGTGGCGGATCTGGTCCACGAGTCCGAGCGCGCCCGCGGCATCGTGCGCAACCTCCTGGACTTCGCGCGCCAGACGGAGACGGAGCTCACCCCGCTGGACGTGGAGCAGATCGTGGGCGAGACGCTCCAGCTGGCGAGCAATCAGGTGAAGATCGCGAAAGTGAAAGTCCAGGGTGAGGTGGAGGAGAACGTGCCGCCGATCTTCGGTGACCGGCAGCAGCTGATCCAGGTCTTCCTCAACCTGGTCCTGAACGCGCTGCACGCCATGCCGGGCGGCGGAACGCTGGTCATCGGCGTGGAGAAGTCGGAGGATCGGAACTTCGTCGAGGTCTCGTTCGCGGACACCGGAACGGGGATCGCGCCGCAGCACCTGTCGCGGATCTTCGACCCGTTCTTCAGCACGAAGAAACAGGCGCGGGGGACGGGACTCGGCCTGAGCGTCTCACTGGGGATCATCAAGCAGCACGGCGGCGACATCCGGGTCCGGAGCAGCGAGGGCGAGGGGACGGTATTCACGGTCTCGCTGCCCGTGGCGCGCGTCCCTGCCACCATGGCGGAGGCAGAGGCGGAGGTGGCGGCCGGCACGTGAGGCCGGGAGGGTCACAGGCGCAACGCAGGTGCGGAAGGCAAGGGGCAGTGGTCTCCCTCGAGAACGTGAGCTGAGCTACAATGTCGATCATGAGTGAGTCTTCCCTTCCGGTCACGTCGTCCGTGCCGAACACGGAAGCAGCGGCCTTCATGGGCCGCATCACGGCCGCAGCCACGCACGAGCTCAGGAACGTGTTGGCGATCATCCGGGAGTCGGCCGGACTGGTGGACGACCTGCTCGCCAGGTCGTCCACACGTGCCCTGGATGCCGACAAGCTGGAGTGGGCGACGGGGCGGATCGCGGCGCAGGTGACGAGGGGCGCGGAGCTGTGCACGTCGTTGAACCACGTGGCGCATGGCCTGGACCGGCCTGCGGAAGCGGTGGCGCTGAATGTGGCGGTGGCCGACACTACGCTGCTGTGCGGGCGCTCGGCGCGGCAGCGGCAGCGTCGGCTGGCTATACTCGCCGGTGATGGGAACCCAACGGTCGAGCGGAATGCGCTCCAGCTGTACATGGGGCTGGCCGCCGTGGTGGAATGGTGTGTGGAGCGGGTGCCGGAAGGTGGGACGTTGGCGATCCGGGGCGAGATGCTGCCGACCGGGCCGGCAGTGGTATTCCGGTCCGAGCCCGTGTGGCAGACGGAGCTGGCGGAGAACGGGGATCTGCGGATGGCGCTGGATACGGAGCCCCTGCGCTCGCTGGCCGTCAGCATGGAGGTGCCGCCCCCCGGGTCGGAGCTACTCCTCTGCTTCCATTGATCCCGCGGGTGCGTCCCAACGGAGCCAAGATCGGGTGAGGAAGGAACCATGAGCAAAATGAAGCTCCTGCTGGTCGACGACGAGGAGGAGTACGTCCGGACCATGGCAGCGCGGCTGTCCATGCGGAACGTCTCCAGCCAGGTTGCCCTTACAGGTGAAGACGCCCTCGCGGCCGTGGCGGCAGACGCTCCGCACGTGATGGTACTGGATCTGCGCATGCCCGGCATCGACGGCATGGCGGTGCTGGAGCGGGTGAAGCGCGAGCACCCACACGTACAGGTCATCATCCTCACGGGACATGGATCGGAAGACGAGAAACGGAAGGCGCTGCAACTGGGCGCGTTCGACTACCTGGAGAAGCCCGCGGACACGGGGCAGCTCTTGGGCGTGATCCGGGAGGCGTGGAAGCGAGCGCTCCGACTGCTCAAGGAGTCGGAGGCGGAATTCAGTCGCTCGATGGTGGCCGCGGCGATGGCGGAAGCGGGCGACGCGGACTCGGCGCTGGAGCACCTGGCCCGGACCCGCGAGACCGGGTCGCCGGCTCCGGTGCTGGAGCCAGAGCCGGCGCTGAAGGTCCTGTTCGTGGACGACGAGGAGGACTTCGTCCGCACGCTGGCGCAGCGCATGGAGATGCGGGACATGGGCGGCGACGTGGCGCTGAGTGGGCAGGAGGCGCTCGCGGCGCTGGAGCGGGAGCCGCCGGACGTGATCGTGCTGGACCTGAAGATGCCCGGCCTGGGCGGAATGGAGGTCCTGCGTCGCGTGAAGAAGCTGGACCCGGCGATCGAGATCATCATCATGACCGGCCACGGCTCCGTGCAGGACGAGGAGGAGGCGAAGCGCCTGGGCGCGTTCGAGTACCTGCGCAAGCCGGTGGAGATCGAGGTGCTGATGGACGCCGTGCGCCAGGCCGGGCAGCAGCGACGCGCCAGCCCCGGCTCGCGGGGCGGTGAAGCGGTCGGGGACTGACCGGCGCCGATTCCAATGAGCGAGCGGGCAAGGAAGCCGCCGGGCCCGGCAGCGGACGCCGAGGGCCTCATCTCCGGCAATCGGTATCGCCGGATGCTGCTCACGGCCGTCCTGGCCATATCGGCGGTGGCGCTTCTACCGCTGGGCCTCATGTCCTGGGTCAGCTACCGCCAGTACCGGGAAGCGTTCCGGGCGGAGCTGACGCGGCCGATGCTGCGCTTCGCCGAAGCGGGGCAGCATTCCATGGAATCGTACCTGGCGGACCGGCTGTCCGCGCTGGCCGGCGTGGGCCGCACGAGCAGCTACGACCAGCTCACGGCCCCGGCGCGGCTGGACTCGGTGCTGGCGGCGATGAACCAGCGTTTCGGCGGTGTCGTGGACCTGGGCGTGATCCGTGACGATGGCACCCAGGTGGCCTACGCCGGCCCCTACGGCCTCACCGGTCGCGACTACAGCCAGCAGAAGTGGTTCCGGGAAGTGGCGACCGCCGGATCGTACGTGAGCGACGTCTTCCTCGGCTACCGGAACCTGCCCCACATCGTCGTCGCCATCCAGGGCGACCGGGGCGGCGGCGGGTGGTATGCGCTCCGCGCCACCATCGATACGGACGTGCTGCACTGGCTGGTGCGGGACCGGGGCAGCCGTCGCCCGGAGCAGGGCTCGGTGTGCAACCGGTGCCACTCCCTGGGCGTGCCGCCGTTCAGCGATGCGTTCATCATCAATGGCCAGGGCGTGCTCCAGACGCCGTCCCGCCGGTACGGCGCGGTGCTGGACACCGCGCTGCTGCCGCCGCTGCCGCCGGCGCCGGATCCACGCTTCGCCTCGTTCACGGACGGGACCGGCGAGCCGGTGGTGGCCGCATACGCCGGCATCGCCCGGTCGCCGTTCACGCTGGTGCTGCTCAGTCCGCTGGACGCCTTCCACGCCGGCTGGCGCTCGCTCCGCCGCGAGCTGGTGATCATCCCGCTGGTGAGCGGTCTGGTCATTCTGCTGGTGATCATCTTCGGTGCGGTCTGGGCGGTGCGCTCGGCACGGGAGACGGACCGGAAGCGGGCTGCGCTGTTCCACGAGATGGAGTACACGAACAAGCTGGCGGCCATCGGGCGGCTGGCCGCGGGCGTGGCGCACGAGATCAACAATCCGCTCGCCATCATCTCACAGAAGGCGGGGCTCCTGCACGACCTCCTGACCATGTCGGAGGAGCCGCCGCCCCGGGAGAAGTCGCTGGATCTCGTGGAGAGCGTGCTTCGCTCGGCCGAGCGCTGCGGCGGGATCACGCACCGGCTGCTGGGCTTCGCCAAGCACATGGACGTGCAGCACGAGCCCATCAGCCTGGAGGCCCTCCTCCGGGAGGTCCTCAGCTTCCTGGAGAAGGAGGCGGAGCACCGGAACCTGCGGGTCTCGCTGAACGAGGCGGAGGACACGCCGGCCATCGTAAGCGACCGGGGCCAGCTGCAGCAGGTCTTCCTGAACATCATCAACAACGCGTTCGCGGCCGTGGCGGACGGAGGGCGGATCGGGATCGACATCCGCCCGGCCGGTGAGGGGCGGGTGGCGGTGAGCGTGTCGGACGACGGGGTCGGGATCCCGGAATCCAACCTGGAGCACATTTTCGACCCGTTCTTCACCACGAAGCAGGGGGCCGGGACCGGGCTGGGGCTGTCGATCACCTACGGAATCGTGGAGAAGCTGGGCGGCGAGATCGGGGTGCGGAGCAAGGTGGGCGAGGGCACGACCTTCACCGTCACGCTCCCCATCGAGCCGCCGGGGGTGAGGAGCCGGTGATGGAGCCGATACGCGTGCTGATCGTGGACGACGAGGAGGAGCTGGTGAGCGCCCTGCGCGAGCGCCTGGAGCTGCGCGGATTCGTCGTCCGCGGGGAGACGAGCGGTGAGGCGGCGCTGGCCGCGCTGGAGGAGACGCCGTGGGACGTCCTGCTGGCCGACATCCGAATGCCGGGCATCGGCGGGTTCGAGCTGACGCGGTGCGCGAAGGAGCAGCACCCGTCCACGGCCGTGGTGCTGCTCACGGGCCGGAGCGCGGCCGGGGATGCCGAGCAGGGGCTGGCGCTGGGCGCCCGTGACTGTCTGGTGAAGCCGGTGGCGATCGAGGAGCTGACCCGGGTCCTCCGGGCGGCCGCTGAACGGGAGAGCGAGACGTGAACACGACCACTGTGCTGCTGGTGGACGACGAGGAGGACTTCGTCGCCGTCCTGGCGGAGCGGCTGCAGAACCGGGGGATGACGGTGGACACGGCGCCGGACGGTATGACGGCGCTGGAGAAGGCCGCCGCCCGGGCATACGACGCCGTGCTGCTGGACATGGCCATGCCGGGGCTGGACGGGGTGGAGACACTGAAGCGGTTGCGGGAGATCAACCCGGACGTGCAGGTCATCGTGCTGACCGGGAAGGCCACGCTGGCGCAGGGCGTGGAGTCCATCAAGGCCGGCGCGCTCGACCTCGTGGAGAAGCCCGCGTCCATCACCACCCTGGTGGAGCGAATCGACGAGGCGGCGCGGCAGCGTGCCCGCCTGCAGGACGAGCGGATGCAGCGCCGGATCACGGAGATAACGAGGAAGAAGGGGTGGTGAGCCATGAGCGATCCGGTGATGGCCTCGACCGTATCGGAGACCGCGGCGCCGGTCGTTGAAGTACCGGTCACCCCCGGGCGGGCCTCACCCGCAGCCCGCGGCGGGGCACCCCCTCCCCCCGCCCCGGAGGTCCTCGCGCCGGCCGGCGGCCGCTTCGACTGGAAACGCGTCGGCTTCATCCTTCTGGGCGCTGCGCTCTTCGCCGCCGTCTACCTGGCCCCGACCCCCGGCCCCGCCATCGACCCGCGGGGCCAGGCGTTCCCGCTCCCGCCCGAGGGGAAGGCGGCGCTGGCGCTGTTCCTCTTCGCGGCCACCTGGTGGATCGCGGAGGTGGTCCCCATCGGCGTGACCAGCATCGCCATCGGCGTGCTCCAGGCGCTCTTCCTCATCCGGCCGGCGCGCACCGCGTTCACCGACTTCATGGACCCGTCGGTGTGGTTCATCTTCGGCTCGCTGGCGTTCGGGATGGTGTTCACCAAGACGGGACTCACCCGGCGGCTCGCGTATCGCATGCTGTCACTCGTGGGTGAGCGCACGAGCATGATCTACCTGGGCTGCTTCGCCATGACGTCGCTGCTCACGCTCATCATGGCCCACACTGCCGTGGCCGCCACGGTCTTCCCCCTCCTGGTGGCCATCTACGCGCTCTACACCGACGAGACCGCGCCCACCCGGTTCGGGAAGGGGCTGTTCATGGGGATGGCCTTCGTGGCCGGCGCGGGGAGCATCATGACGCTGCTCGGCGCCGCCCGGGGCGCCGTCGCCATCGGCTTCTACAACGACATCGCCGGCGGCAACATCGGCTTCTTCCAGCTCAGCTACTACATGGTCCCCGTCGGGCTCACCATGACGCTGCTGCTGTGGGGCTACTTCATGCTGTACTACACCCCCGAGCGAAAGACCATCCCCGGGCTGCGCGAGCGGGCCCGGGAGCTGTATCGGGACCTCGGCCCGATGACGCGCAACGAGATCCTGGCGCTCGTGCTCGTCCTCGGCGCCATCCTGATCCTCAGCCTGCGCAACTTCGTTCCCCTCCTCGCCCCCGTGGACAAGAGCGCCATCATCCTCACCGCCACGGTGCTGTTCTTCGCGCTCCGCATCGTGAACGTCGAGGACCTGGAAGGGACGTCGTGGAACATCGTGCTGCTCTTCGGCGGCGCCATGAGCCTGGGCTTCTGCCTGTGGCAGACGGGCGCGGCGGCGTGGCTGGCCATCCACTGGCTCAGCCTCTTCACCGAAGCGCACTGGATGATCTTCGTGCTCGGGATCGCGTTCTTCGTCCTCATCATGACGAACTTCATCATGAACGTGGCCGCCATCGCCATCACCATGCCCGTGGCCCTGGTCATGGCCCCGTACCTGAACGTGTCGCTGGAGGTGGTGCTGTTCGCGTCGCTGGTCACCGCGGGCATGCCCTTCCTCCTGCTCATCGGCGCCGCCCCCAACGCCATCGCCTACACCAGCAACCAGTTCACGACCAAGGAGTTCTTCATGGCCGGCGTCCCGGCCAGCCTGATGCTCATGGCCGTGCTCGCGCTGTTCGTGTGGATCATCTGGCCGGCCATGGGGATGCCGGTGCTGGGGTGAGCCGGCTGCGGCGGGCTACCTTTCGCGTACGGCGAAGCGGGCGGCGATGCTGGTGAGGAGCACCACGGCGATGAGCACCAGCGCGGCCGCCCAGGCCTGGCGGTGCCAGTCGTCGTATGGCGAGATGGCGTAGTTGAAGATCTGGAGTGGCAGCGCGGCCATGGGGTGGCCGGGATTCAGTGTCCAGAAATTGTTGCCGAGGGTGGTGAAGAGGAGTGGCGCGGTCTCGCCGGCGATGCGGGCGAGCGCGACGAGCACGCCGGTCACGATCCCCCTGCGCGCGGCGGGGAGGATGATGCTGAGCGTGGTGCGCCAGCGGCTGGCGCCGAGGGCGAGGCCGCCCTCGCGCAGCTCGGAGGGGACGAGGCGCACCATCTCCTCGGTGGTCCTGGTCACCATGGGGATCAGCATGATGGCGAGGGCCACACTGCCGGCGAACGCGGAGAAGTGGCCCATGGCCACCACGATCCACGCCCAGACGAAGATCCCCACAACGATGGAGGGGATCCCGTTCATCACGTCGGCAATGAAGCGCACGACCATGGCCACCCGGCTGCGGTCGCGCTCCGCGAGGTAGACGCCCGCGCCCACGGCGATGGGGATTCCCATGGCTGCGGCGACCGCCACGATCAGGAAGGTGCCCGCGAGCCCGTTGGCCATGCCCCCGCCCGTCTCCCCCGGCGGCGCGGGCATGTGGGTGAAGAAGTCCACGCCGAGCGAGGTCAGCCCTGCCTCGAGCAGGTGCCAGAGAATGAGCACGAGGGGCACGACTGTCGCCACGGCGGCGACACCGGTCAGCGTGAGCATGATGGCGTTCACCAGCTTGCGACGCCGGTCCCGCCACGTGGGCGGGCGTCCCCATGCCGAGTGCGCCCGGGCGCCCGCGGCCTGGCCGCCGCCTCCCGCACCCACGCCACTGCCGCGGTTCACGCCTGCCCCCGGGCGATGCGCCAGACCAGGGCCCGCGCCAGCGCGTTCACCACGATGGTCACGCCGAGCAGGACCAGCCCGATCTCCATGAGCGCGGACAGGTAGAGATCACTCGATGCCTCGGTGAACTCGTTCGCCAGCACGCTGGCCATGGTATAGCCGGGGTGAAAGATCGAGGACGGGATCTCGGGGCGGTTCCCGATCACCATCGTCACGGCCATGGTTTCGCCCAGGGCACGGCCGAGCCCGAGCATGATGGCGCCGAAGATCCCGGGGAGTGCCGCCGGGACCACGGCCCCTCGCACGGTCTCCCACTTCGTCGCGCCGAGCGCGAGCGCCGCTTCGCGCTGCTCCCTGGGCACAGCCGCGATCACTTCCCGCGAGACGGCGGAGATGAAGGGGACGATCATGATGGCCAGGATCACGCCGGCGGCGAAGATGCTGACGCCGTACGCGGGGCCTGCCAGGAAGTCGAGGCGGTCGCCGAACGTGTGGGCCAGCGGCTCCTCGATGGCCTTTCTCAGCCACGGCACCAGGACGAATATGCCCCAGAGCCCGTAGACGACGCTGGGGATGGCGGCGAGCAGGTCGGTGGCGAACGCCACGGGCGCGGCCAGCCATCGGGGCGAGAGCTCGGTCAGGAAGAGCGCGAGGCCGAGCGCGAAGGGGACCGCCACCGCAACCGCAATGACCGAGGACACGACCGTGCCGAAGATGAACGGGAGCGCCCCGAACTTCCCGGCCACCGGATCCCATTCCGAGCTGGTGACGAACGCGGCGCCGAACGCTTTCATGGCCGGCCACGCCGACACGCCCACGCGGTAGAGAATGAACGCGAAAAGGACCGGGAGGACGAGACCCAGGATGAGGAGGCTGACGTCGTAGACACGGTCCGGGGCGTGGCCGTGCCGCAGTCGCCGCCGGATCCTGCCCGCGATGGCGCGGAGCCCCCGGCCAGGGGCCTCCGCGCCATCGCCACCGGGCGACGGTGTCACCGCCGCTCCCGGATCCGTCGGGAGCCGGTCCGAGCCGTCACGTCAGCCGGCGGTCGAGTCTGTGCTCGTGGCCGGGCCGCCCATCTCTGCGGCGGTCACCGGCTGGTTGTTGGGACCGCAGGTGACCGAGTTCAGCTTCTCGAGCACACGGCCCTGGACATTGTCCGGGAGCGGAGCGTAGTCGAGGTTCCGGGCCGCCTGGTCGCCGTTCTGAAGCGCCCACGCGAAGACGTTCACCAGCGCACTGGCTTTGCGGCAGTCGTCGATGTGCTGGTGCACCAGGACGTAGGACCACGAGGCCAGCGGGTAGGCCTGCTCACCGGGCGCGTTCACGATGGACAGCTTGAAGTCGGGATGTGCCTCCAGCTGCTGGTCCAGCGCTGCGGCCGCGGCCGCGGTGCTCTCCACGGACGGCTGCACGAAGTTCCCCTCGCTGTTCTTCAGCTGCGCCGTCGGCAGGTCGTTCTGGGTCGCGTACGCCAGCTCGATGTAGCCGATGGCGCCCTCGGTCTGCTTGACCTGGCCGGCCACTCCCTCGTTCCCTTTCGCGCCCAGCCCCGTGGGCCAGGAGAGCGATTTGCCCACTCCGGGGCCGCTCTTCCACGCGTCGCTCACGGCCGCCAGGTAGTCGCTGAAGATGTAGGTGGTGCCGCTCCCGTCGGAGCGGTGGACCACGAGGATGTCCTCGTCCGGCAGGCTGACGCCCGGGTTCATCTGCTGGATCGCCGGCGCGTTCCACCGGGTGATGCTGCCCAGGAAGATCTCCGCCAGCACCGGGCCGCTCAGCTTGAGCGGCTGCTGCACCGATGGCAGGTTGAACGTCACCGTTACCGCGCCCAGGATCACCGGGAGGTTCATCGCCTCCGGAATCTTCGCCTGCTCCTCGTCGCTCAGCGGCGCGTCCGTGGCGCCGAAGTCCACCGTCCCCTCCGTGAACTGGCGGATCCCGCCGCCCGAGCCGATGGCCTGGTAGTTCACCCGGACGTCATGGCCCTTGCCGTAATCCGCGAACCAGCGGGAGAAGATCGGATAATCGAAGCTGGAGCCGGCGCCCGTGAGCGTGACGGCCCCGCCGCCGCCGGCCGCGGACCCGCTCATCTCCCCTGGCGTCGCCCCGCCCTGGTCCCCGCCGCAGGCCGCGAGCGTCGCCGCCGCCATCAGCACCAGGACCATCTTCCTCGTGTCGAACATTGGTTGCCTTTCTCTCGTGTCCCGACTGTTCCGCCCGGAATGCGCCGGCATGATCCGCCCGTCCTGGGCGTGCATCGTCCGGGCCCTCCTCAGAACGTGAACTCCACCTGGAACAGCGCGCGGGAGCGGAACGCCTCGATCTCGGGGTCCAGGATGTCGCTCTGGTAGAGCCCGTGGTCCACGTCCGCCAGCAGGAGCACGTTCGGGGAAAGCTGGTACGACACGCCCCCGACCAGGACCGTGTGCCCGTCGTCCCGCGCGTCCGTGTTCGGGTCGACCACGTCCACGCGACCGATCACCTGGAACGGTGAGCGGGGCAAGCGAAGGACGCCGAGCGCGCTCATCACCGTGCCGTTCACGATATCGGCATCGCCAGGGGCGTCGCGCGTGACCGCGTATTCCCCCGCCATCGTGAGCGCGCTGGATCGATACGAGAGCATGCCCGCGAACCGGTCCCGCGCACCGCCGCCGGTGTAGGCGCCCAGCTGGCCGTATCCCGTCAGGCGCAGACCGCCCACACGGCTGGCGTCATCCGTGCCCATCAGCCTGTACGACGCCCGGGCCTCGAAGTCCTTCCGGCGGTCACCGGGCGTGCCGTGGTACCCCTCCCCGTTCACCACCACCGCCTGCATGTTGAATTTCTCGCCGCCCCACGAACCGTCCACGCCGAATCCCAGGTCCGAAGAGGTGATGTAGCCGGCCCTCTCAATGGCCATCGGGCTCTGAAGGCGATAGCCCCAGAGCGCCTCGACCCAGTCCAGCCATGGCGTGTGGATCTGGCCGAACTTCAGCGTCACCGGACTCGATTCCGGGGTCCAGGTGACGTACGCATACTTCAGCCGGAGATCCAGGGAACCGTTCGCCGCCCGATAGATGTCGGTGGTGACGCGCGTCCCGATGCCATGGTCGAACGATCCCCGGAGGTTCACGTACGCCCGCGTGATGTCGAAGTTGTTGCCGCGTCCGATCGTGTCGGAGATCTGGTAGGAGTACTGGGCGTACACGAGCCCGCCCACCTTCAGCGTCGGGCCCTGTGCTGTCGCGCCTCCGGCGGCCATGGCCATCCCGAGCGTGGCCAGCGCCACACCGGCGGTCCATCCATGCAGCCTCATGCATCGTCCCCTGAGGAGGTGTGCTCACGTTTCCCGTGTAACGTGGCCTCCAGGGGTCAGCGAGCCGTCACGCCGGTGTAACGGTGATGTAACCCGCGGCGAGGTCGGCCACAGAGACCCGCTCGATGTGGCCGCCCTCGTAGAAATCGAACATGCCGGGGTCATGGAACAGGGAAGGGTTCGCGGCGACCACGTCAGCGCGGCCGACGGACAGGAGCGCCTGGACGGCCGGCCCGCGCACGCCGGCATCGGGGTAGCGTGCGGCGGCGACGAGGGCGGGCATGATCGAATCCGCCTCTGTCCGGGCCAGCGGACCGAGGCGGGCGATGGCCCGGAGCACCGATGGGCGGAAATGCCGCAGGTCCTCCTCGGCGAGCTCGACGAGGAAATGGACGATGATCGGGATGTAGGCGCGGAGCTCTCCGGGCCTGCGCACCACGACTTCGGCCATGGCTTCCGGCGCGCGCCAGCAGATGCCGCCGGACTCTTCGGTCATGAGCCAGTTGAGGCGCCGGACGATCTCGCGGGCGGCGGCGGCGCCTCCCGTCTCGGCGGCGCGGTCAGCGGCGAGGCCGAGGGCGTCGATGGCGCGCCAGCTGATGATCGGATCGGCATCGTAGGTGAGCGCGATGAGGAGGCCGAGGACCCGGCGCCGCTCGGCTGCCCGGGCCGCTATCTCATCGAGGGCGCCCTCGGCGAGGAGGGCGCGCAGCGCGGGGCGGGAGAAGCGGGAGCTGGGCGGGCGCCCTGCGTCCTTCCTGTCAGTCATGGCTGAGCGCGCGACGAATCGCGGCCTTCACATCCACGCGCACTTCCTTCTTCTCGGCCGCTTCGAGAGCGGCGCGCGCTTCGGGAGTGCCGAGGCGGGCCAGCGCCTGCACGGCGGCGGTGGCGAAGAGCGGGTCGTAGTCTTTCAGGCCGCGGCCGGCCACGGCGAGGGCGCGGGCCGTATCCCCGGTGGCGACCAGGCCGAAGAGGGCACTGCTGCGGAGCCCCCGGGACTCGGTGGCCGCAGTCAGGCGAACGAGTGCATCCACCGTCCGCGGATCGTGGAAGTCGGACATCACGCGGGCCGCCGCGCGCCGCATGGCCTCCGGGTGGCCGGGCTCACTGGCCTCGATGACCGTCGCAAGCGCTTCGTCGCCGGCGAGCGCCGCGTAGGTGGTGAGCGCCGCCGTGCGGACCTGTGTGGCCGGGTCGTGCTCGACCATGTCCAGCGCCGTACGGGCCAGTCCCTCGGGGTCCAGGCGCTGCATCACCCGGAGCGCTTCCGCGCGCACGTCGGCATCGGGGTCTCGCAGCGCAGACCTGATCACGGCGACGTCTTCCGGCGCCGCGGCGGTCGGCTGACCGTCGGGGGGCGCTCCAACGGCAGCGCTCCGCGCCCCGCGACTGTTGCGGCCGTGCGGCTCCCCGCCCGCGATCTGCCGGATCGCCTCGACCCGGAGCTGGGGGACGTGCTCGTTCAGCACGATGAAGCGACGCGCGGCGGCGGCAGCGCTGTCACGGGAGGCGGCGAGGGCGTGGAGCGCCCAGTTCCGGGCGGCGGTGTCCAGGTCGTGCCGTGCCATGCGGGCGAGCTCGGCCGCGCTCTGGTCCGTGTGCACGCTTCCCATGAGCCATCCGCCCTCGTCGAAACGGAAGGACAGGGGCGCGGAGGGGAGCGGGATGCGGAAGGCCTCGCGCGCCTTCGACACCATCACGTCGTGGCGCACCACGGAATCGGCAGTCACCACGCGGATGGTGGTCGGAAACCGGAACACGGGGCGGACGGAGTCCACCGGCTGCGTCTGCTGGACGGTGACGGTGAGGACACGCGCGTCCCGGTCCCACTGGCGGGTGACGTCCAGCCGCGGATAGCCCACGCCGTAGGCCCACTGATCGAAGAACCAGTCCAGGTCGCAGCCGCACGTCTTCTCGAAGGCAACGGCGAAGTCCGGGGTGGTCACGGGCTTGTGGGCGTTGTCCACGAGGAACCGGTGCATCCCTGCCCAGAAGACGGAGTCACCCAGGAGCCGTCTCAGCTGGTGGGCGACCTGCGCGCCTTTCGGGTAGATGTGGCCGCTGAAGAAGAGCACGATGGGGTCGCTCCCCGGGTACTCACCCCACACGAGCGGCCGCGCCTGCCGCTCGTCCGCCTGCATGGCCTGCTGCTGCTGGCCATACCACTCGAGCTGCCCCTCGCCCCACCCCCGCGTCTTCTCCGCGTAAACCGATTCCATGTACGTGGTCAGCCCCTCGTTCAACCACGCGTTCGCCCAGTTCGCCGTGGTCGTATAATCGCCGAACCACTGGTGGGCCAGCTCGTGCGCGACGAGCCCGCGGCTCCCGCTGGGCTCGGTCCCCGGGCCCTCGAGGGCATCATCCGTCTGCGTGGTGGCGGAAACGTTCTCCATTCCGCCGTACGTGAAGTCCGGGATGGCCGATTGGTCGTACTTGGCCCAGGGGAACGGCACACCCGTGAGGCGGGAGTACAGCTCGATCATGGAGGGCGTTTCGCCGAAGGCGCGCCAGGCGGCCTCCACGGTGTCCGGGTACACCCAGTAGTCCACGGGGACATCGCGCCAGTGGTCGCGGAGGACAGTGAAGGGGCCGACCACCACACTGTAGAGATAGGTCGACGCCGGCTCTTCCTGCATCCAGTGCCACACGTTCTGCGCGCCGCCGTTCACCGGCTCCACGCCTGCGAGCCGCCCGTTGGACAGCACTTTCATGGCCGAGTCCGCCGTGACCAGCATCTCCCACGTAGTCTTGTCGTTCGCGTTGTCGTACGTGGGCACCCACGCCCGTGTCTCGGTGGCCTCGCCCTGGGACCAGATCACGTGCCTGCGTGGCACGAAGTAGATCCCGCGGACCGGGTGCGTGTGGTATGCCAGCGTGAAAATCACCGTGTCGCCGGCCGACGCGCGTCGCGGCAGCCGGACCGTGACGTGGTTCGTGTCGGCGTCGAACCGGAGCTTCGCGCCGCCCATCGTCGCCCGATCGATCGTCAGCTGCTCGGCATTGAGCCTGATCGAGTCCGTGGCCGCCTTTGCCACCACCGTGGTGGTCACCTCCCCCGTCACCAGCCGCTTCGCCTCGTCGAAGGAGACGGCGAGCCTCTGGTGGACCAGGTCGTAATCGTGCTGCGCCTGGGGCCACGTCCGGGGAGGCGAGTAGCGCCCGACTGCGCCAGCGGCCTGCCCGGCCTGGGCCGAAGCGAGGGATGGAGCAAGGGGCGCGGCGAGGGCGGCGGCGAGGGCGAGGAGGGCAAGACGGTTCATCCGGATCGGTTCCTTGTTCCAGGTCGTTGGCAGCGTGTCGATCGAGGCGGGTGAGCCCCGGCCGGACAGCGCGACCGGCAGGTGATGGCGTGCCCTTCCCTGCTCCCGACTTTCGTCAGCCCTGCGGCCGCGAATGTCAACGGAGCGCGCGGACACGAACTTCGATGTCCTTCTCCCCGGCGAGGCGCTGTACGAGCTCCTGCGGGTCCGTGTCACCATAATGGTACGGGTACAGGATGCCGGGCCGGAACGAGCGGGCGGCATCCGCCACCATGTCAGGCGTCATGGTGTACGGCAGGTTCATGGGGAGGAACGCGATGTCGACGTCCTCGAGCGCCTTCATCTCCGGCGTGTTCTCCGTGTCGCCGGCCACGTACACGCGGGTGTCGCCGAACGTGAGGATGTAGCCGTTGCCGTTCCCTTTCGGGTGGAACGGGTTCCCCGGAGAGCGCATGTGCTCCACGTTGTACGCGGGCACGGCCTCGATGCGGATGCGATCCACCTCGAGGACATCGCCATTCGCCATGACCTCCGAGCCTTCGATCCGCCCCTCCGCAGATCGGCTGACGATGATCCGCGTACCCGGTTTCCGGATCATGGCCACCGCGTTCGGGTCGAGGTGGTCCCCGTGCTCGTGGGTGACCAGGACCAGGTCCGCCTGCGGCATGGCCTGATAGTCCCCCTCGCGGGTGACGGGGTCGATGTGGATCACCTTCCCCGCGATCCGGAACATGAGCGAGCCGTGGCCGACGAACGTCATGGTGAGGTCACCGGCCGACGTGGGAATGACATCTTCCCGGGGCATTTCCTGCGATCCGCTCTGCTGTGCCATTGTGCCCGCCGTGATCAGTGCCGTGATGATCAGATCATGAGGTAGCATGGGTCGCCTCCATTGAGATTCGGGCCATCGCGAAGGGCCTCTTCCGGAGCCGTCAGATCGAGATGGCTGTCGCTGTCGAGGACGTAGGGCATGCGTGGAGTCACATACCCCGGGGCCCGTTCACGGGGTTCCTGGCTAATCGGCCTCGGCCGCGGCCGTGCCGGCCTCCATCACTTCGGAGGCGTGCTCAGCGGCCTCACGCGCGGCCGCCGCGGCCGCGCGGTCCCGGCGGCGCTCCACGAATCGGACCAGCCATATGCTGAGCTCGAACAGGAGCAGGAGCGGGATGGCCATGAGGCTCTGGGTGAACACGTCCGGCGGCGTGAGGAGCGCCGCGATGACGAAGATCCCGACAATGGCGAACGGGCGGCTGCGCCGCAGCATGGCGGACCGGACGATCCCGAGGCTCCCGAGGATGAGCATCACCACGGGCGTCTCGAACACGACGCCGAAGCCGAGCATGAGCTTCAGTACGAGGGCCAGGTACGGCCCGATGGTGATGTTCTGCTCCAGACTCTGTGTCTGGAAGCCCGTGAGGAACCCGAGGGCAACGGGCAGAACGCCGAAATACGCGAGCGATACGCCGGCGAGGAACAGGAGGAGCCCGAAATAGAGCGCGGGGACGATGGCGCGCTTCTCCGCCGGTCGCAGCGCGGGAGCGACGAACGCCCAGATCTCGTAGACGATCACGGGAAACGCCAGGATGAGTCCGACGCCCAGCGCCAGTTTGAGGGTGATCCAGAACGGATCGACCGGGCTCAGGTACTTGAGCTTCGACCCGTTCAGGTACGGCTCTATGGGGCGGATCAGCAGCGGCAGGACGGAGAAGTGCGTGACGAGGAAGAAGCCGATCAGCATCCCCACCACCAGCGCGATCAGGCTCCGCAGCAATCGCCAGCGCAGCTCCTCGAGATGATCGAGAAGCGGTACCTCCTCCAGATCGACTGTCCTGCCCCAGAGCTTCATGAATTCCCGACCTCACTGCGTCCGCCGCTCTCCTGCGGCACCCGACCTGCTACACCGCGCCTCCCGGTCGAGTGCCGGAAGATGACGAATCGGGGCGTCCCGAGACAGTCCCACCGGCCTTTCCGGATTCAGACCCCTCGCGGTGCTCGCCTTGCCGGGGGTAACGAGCCTGCCAGCGCGCGTACTCGGCGGGCGTCATCTTCTCGAGCTGCCGGAGGAATGCGACAATGCCCCAGAGGTCGTGGTCCGAGTGCGTGGGGCCGAACGCGGGCATGCCCGTGAACTTGATCCCATGCTTCGTGATCCAGAACAGCTCGGCCTGGCTGAGATCTGATATGTCGTGCGAGAGATCCGGCGGCTCGGGGTCGACCCCCTTGCCCAGATCATCCGGCTTCACACCCGGCGCACCGTGGCATTGCTGACACTCCTCCCGGTACTGCCGGAAGCCGTCGGCGGCGAGCGACGAATCGAATGGCGGTGGCGGCGGGGCACTGCCGGCGCGGGCCGAGATGGAGCGGTCGGCGGTGGTCGCCAGCACCCATCCACTCACAGGGCCGTGCCCGCTCGTGGCGGAGATGTCGTACGCGCCGGAATACATGAACGCGAGCCCGGCGACAATGACGATGAGCGCGAGGGCGACCGCGGTTCCGACGACGATCTTCCAGAAGCGTCCGTTCATCCATCCTCCTGAGGTCACGCCCCGCCGCCGGCCGGTGCAGCCGGCGTGTGTGGGCAGGGAAATCAGTCGATGGCGCCGGCCGCAAACTTCCCGCCATGCGCACGCGAAGCCCCGGCAAGGCGGCAGATTCGCCGCATCGCCGGGGCTTCCCCGGGCCCGGGCGCCGGCTGCTCCGCAGCCGGCGGGGCCCTCCTCACACGGACGTCGTGAAGCTGAAGATCATCCCGTACGTGTCCCCGCCGGGTCCGCCCTGCCACCCTTCACCCATGTGGCTGCCCATCCCGCCGCCCATGCCACCGCCCATGCCACCGCCCAGCCCATCGCCCAGCATCTCGCCCGTGCACCATTCGCCGCCCATGCCCGCGCCGTACTCCCCCATGTCGACGGGATCGCCGTCGGCATCCAGCATGCCGCCGCCCACGTGGATCGTGTACTGCGTGGCCGGCTTCAGGGGCTGGTCGTGCGAAAAGACCAGCTGGAGCGAGTCGTCGGAGAACGCCCAGGTGCCCGCCACCTCCGGCCCCGTGACACCTCCCTCGTGAAGCGCAGCATACTCCGCCATGGCCGGGTTCATGGCGTGATCGAACGCGATCACCACCGGCTCGTTCGGGTCCACGTCCGTCGCACCGCCCTGCGGGATCACACTCAGCAGCGCCGTCTCCGGCGTCACCGGCGACGTCGCGTCCTCGCCGCACGCGACCCCTGCGGCCGCAGTGGCCCCCAGCAGCACCATCAGCCCCAGCTTTCTCATCATCATTTCGCTCCCGGCTCTCCCATAAGGGTGCTCCCGCACCGTCATTTCATGAATGGAATTCTACCGGGCCATCCATGAAGGCGCGCTGAGACGGGCGTTAAGCGCTCTTCATGATGGGGATCGTGAGGGTCGGGCGCCGCTCGGGCTTCAGTGGGAGTGCCCGAGTGTGCCGGGGGCATGGTCGTGTCCGGCGGCTTCCGCCCCAGCGTCGCCCTGGTCGGCCTCCTCGGGGCCCTGTGGCGACGCGGCCTGTGCCGCCAGACGCGCGTACTCCTGCGGCGTCATGTCCTGGAGCCGGCGCAGGAACGCCACGATGGCCCAGATCTTCGCGTCCGGGTGGGTGGGCCCGAAGCCCGGCATCCCGGTGAACTTGATGCCGTGCTTCGTGACCCAGAACAGCTCTTCGTCGCTGAGATCCCGCGCTGCGTGGGCCAGATCGGGCGGCTCGGGGTTGAGCCCCTTCCCGAACTCGCCGCGCTCCACCCCGGGCGCGCCGTGGCAGACCACGCACATCTCGCGGTAGTGCTCGAAACCCTCGCCCACCATGGCGGAGTCAAACACGGGCTTCTCGCCCACGCTGCGCCCGCGGAGCCGCACGGATCGCTGCTGCGTGGTGTTCAGCACCCAGCGCACCGCTCCGCTGTGTGGCTGAGTCGCGGCCACGTTGTAGAGGCCGGAATAGATGAACACCATGGCGAGGATCGCCAGCGCGGCCATGATCAGGACTGCCGTCAAGGCGAAACGCCGCAGGGGCCCACCATCCATTCATTGCGTCCCGGTGTCAGTGCAGAGCTGGATGCCGACGACGATGGAGCCGGCGTCCACGGACGCGCCAGCCGTCCGCGCCAGTGAGAACTCCGACGCGGCGGCCCTCGAAGCGAGGCGCCGACGGGCACCAGGGACGCGAGCGCTCGCCGGCGGCTCCGGCCTCACTGATGGCTCAGCGAGTACACGTACGCGGCGACCTGGCACACCTGATCGGCCGAGATGCTGCTTCCTCCCTTGGGCGGCATCGGGGCGGGGTGCTGCTTCGGGCTCGGCACCCCCGTGGTCACCAGCTTCGCGATGGAGGCATAGGAGCCGTCAATGTCCAGCCAGCTGTCATCGGTCAGGTCCGGCGCCAGGGCGGTTCCCTTCGCGTCGGGGCCATGGCAGGAATGGCACAGGCCGGGACCGGAGAAGATGGCGCGACCCTGTTTGACCATCTCGTCATTGATGGCCAGACAGCCACCCTGCGCCGTTGCCGTGGCGGCCGCCGCCACCGGCGCGGCGCCCGTGTCCCCCTGCCCGCCCATCATGCCCTCGTGCATGGCGCCCATCTGCCCGCTCATCATGCCGCCAGACCGACCACCCATCATCTGGCCCGGCTGCATGGCCCGGCCTCCCGCGGGTGGTGGCGAGTCCGGCATTGTCGCCGGTGTTCCCTGTCCGCCAACGCCCGGCTGCCCGCCCTCTTCCGCGGCCGGCGTCCCATCCTCGGCGGGCTGCCCGTTCTCCCGTCCGCCGCAGGCCGCCAGGCCCATGGCGATGATCACGAGACCCACCATTGCATTCGGCTTCACGGTTTCTCCTCTCGAACTCCAACGTCGCAACGATCATGATTACCGGCGTAATCCCGGCACGCAGCGCGGGCAAGATCCGTACTTGATCCCTGCTTGCAGGCTCGGGACGTCCGGGTCGGACATGCAGTGGGCGTGGGTTCCTGCTCCCCGCCCGACGCTAGTCGTTGCGGAGCCGACGGGCGGCCTCTCCAAGGAACTCCTTCACGGCCGCCATCTCGCTGTCCGCCGGCGGGACGACGCCCGCCTGGCCAATGTGCCAGCGCATCAGGTCCACCTTACCGCGCCAGACCTTCGCGGGGTGCGCGGCCGGGTCCGGCAGCACGTGGCAGGACGCGCAGCGCATGGAGTAGGTGCGGAATCCGGGGAGGTCGTTCACCGCCTCCAGCTCCGGGGCGCTCGTGGGCGGGACGTGCTTCGACCGGATGCTGACGCCGGCCGCGGAATTGGCCCGGGCCCACGCCCGCAGCCGCAGCGTCTCCATGGATGCGGCGCGCTCGGCCGCCTGCCGCTCGGCCGCCATGCGCCGGGCATCGAAGAGCCCGACGCCGGCCAGTAGGGCGAGGAGCGCGATCGCCGTCCGGAGTCTCATGCGCGCCTCGTCGTCAGGTGCTGTAGAGATGATCGATGGCGCTCCGGATCTGGTCCAGCGACTTGCCGGCCCTGTGCATCCGGTAGACCATGTCGCCCTCGGACAGGCAGATGTCGCACTGCGACGCGTGGTCGTTGTGGAAGCAGTCCAGGAGCGAATAGTGGCCCGCGTGCTCCTCGCAGTTGCAGTAGCAGTAGACACCGTCCACCACTTCCGCGACCTGCGCCACTTCCCCGTAGATCTGCGCCACGCGCGGGTACGCTGCGTATTCAGCCGCCGGTGCCGTGCGCGCCCGCTGGCTCATCGGCCGGGGATCCGGGTGATGCCTGCCCCTCGTGCCGAGGCTCAGCGTCGGCAGGATGAACAGCCCCAGCAGCACCGCCGCACCCCCGAACCAGACCAGCCCCGAGTCCTTCCAGCTCCGCTCCCCACGTCCGCGCCGTGCCGGACTCCGCTTTCCGCTGCTGCCCATGTGAGACCTCCCGTGGTGCGATGACTCTGCGACGCCCTCCGCGCCGACGCCCCCAGCCTAGCGGATGAGGCGTGAGAGTTTCGTGAAACCAGCATGAAGAGAGGCTCATGGTGGCCCGCGACGCGGTCCCGGGCCGTATCTTGACCGTGGACCGAGGCGCGCACGGCGGCGCGAATCGACCACGAAGCGGCAGAAGGAGGCGATGATGCGGATCCTTGTGGTGGAGGATGACCGGAAGGTGGCCAGCTTCCTGGAGAAGGGGCTCCGGGAGGAGGGCTACGCCGTCGACGTGGCGCACGACGGGATCGATGGCAGCCTGAAGGCGAATGTCTACGACTACGATCTGGCCGTGCTCGACGTGATGCTCCCGGGCAAGACGGGGTACGAGATCGTTCGCGATCTGCGCAAGGCCGACAAGCCCGTGCCCGTCCTGCTGCTCACCGCCCGCGACTCCAAGGACGACATCGTGCGGGGGCTGGACGCCGGCGCGGACGACTACCTCACCAAGCCGTTCAGCTTCGATGAGCTGCTCGCCCGCGTGCGCGCGCTGCTGCGCCGGGGCGGGGCGGCCAGGCAGGAGCGGCTGATCTACCAGGATATCGAGCTGGACCGGCTGAAGCACAGTGCGTCGCGAGCCGGCCGCGACCTGGACCTCACGCCGAAGGAGTTCCAGCTGCTGGAGTACTTCCTGCTGCGCCCCGAGGAGGTGATCCGGCGGACCGAGCTGCTGGAGAAGGTCTGGGACCTCCATTTCGACCCGATGAGCAACGTGGTGGACGTGCACGTGGGCAACCTGCGGAAGAAGCTTCGCGGGCTCGGCGAGCCCATCATCCACACGATCCGGGGCGTCGGGTACATCCTCGAGGCCGGTCGCCCGGACGAGGACTGATGCGCTCCCTCCGCCTGAGCCTCGCGATCCGGGCCGCCCTCGCCATGGCGGCCGCCCTCGCGGTCATGTCGCTGGCCGTGGTCCTGGCCATGCGCCAGTTCCTCGACCGGGAGCTGAACGCCAGCCTGCTCAACGTGGCTTCCATCCAGGCCGCGTCCGTCACTGCGGACACCAGCGGCGTGATGCGCTTCCACGAGTGGGAGCTCACGCCCGAGGAGGCCACGCAGATCCGGGAGCTCAACCGCTTCGCACAGGTCTGGAACGCCAGCGGTCGAAGCCTGCTCCGCAGCCAGTTCGTCACCGAGGACCTGCCCCTCGACACGGCCGCGCTCCACCGCGCCTCCGCCGGCAACCTGGTGATCGTCGAGCAGCAGTACATGGGCATGCCCATCCGCTCCCTCTACTACCCGCTCGAGCGCCTTGGCCCGCTCCACGCCCACCACGTGCTCCAGGTCGCGGCCCCGCTGAACGGACGAAACAGGGTCCTCACCTGGCTCGGCCGCTTCCTCGCCGCGATCACCGCCCTCGTGGGCATCGCCACCTTCGCCGGCGGGTGGTGGCTGGCACGACGCATGGTCAAGCCGGTCAACGAGATCATCGACCAGGCCGAATCCATGGAGGCCCGCACGCTCTCCCGCCGCATCGACGCCCACGCCGACTCCAGGGAGTACCAGCGCCTCGTGCGCGTCCTCAACACCATGCTCGCCCGCCTCGATCACGCCTTCGATGCACAGCGCCGCTTCACCGCCGACGCCAGCCACGAGCTGCGCAGCCCGCTGACCGCGCTGCGTGGCGAGATCGAGATCGCCCTCCGTCGCCCCCGGGACGACGACGAGTACCGGCGGGTCCTGGCGAGCAACCTCCAGGAGGTGGAGCGCCTCTCCCAGCTCGCCGAGGACCTCCTCACCCTCGCCCGCTCCGATGCCGGGGTCATGCAGCCCCGGCTCCAGCGCACCGACGCCCGCGAGCGCGCCCGGCGCGTGCTCGACCGGCTCGACGGAAACGCTGCGAGCAGGGGCATCACGCTCGAGCTGCGAGCCGATGGCGACACCGAGGCGATCCTGGACCCCGGCCTCCTCGACCAGCTCCTCTGGAACCTGGTCGACAACGCCATCAAGTTCACGCCGCCTCAGGGACGCGTCCGCGTGGTCGTCGCCGGCGACGACCACGCGGTCGAGATCCGCGTCGCCGATACCGGCCCCGGCATCCCCGCCGACGACGTCGACCGCGTCTTCGAACGCTTCTACCGGGCCGACATTTCCCGCACGCACGGCGACGAGACGGCGAGCACAGGACTCGGGCTTTCCATCGTCCGCGCCATCGCCGAGGTCCATGGTGGCGAAGTGACCGTCCGTAACGCCCCCGGCGGCGGCGCCGAGTTCGTGGTGCGGCTGCCGCGGGTGGGATAGACGGGCCGTCCTTCTGCGGTATGCGGAACGCGTTGTGCACGCCGCCGCCCCCGCAAATTCGGGCTCGGCCCACTCGAGCCTGGTGGACGAGGCGCGGCCGAGCCAACCCAATGGACTGGAGATTCTCATGACGAATCGAACCGCTCTTGCGACCGCGTTGGCATTGCCCATTGCCCTCGGTGCCTGCGCCGCCAACAGCGCCACCTTCGAGCCCGCGCCGGGAGCGCAGCCCGCGCCGGCCGCGGGCGGGGCCGTGGCCACGGATGCCGGCGTGCGGGTGGTGGCGGAGGGGAACGCGTGGACGGGACGCCCGGCGTCGCTCGATCAGAAGCTCACGCCTTTCCGGGTGCACGTGACGAACAACAGCACCCATCAGCTGCTCGTGCGGTTCCGGGATTTCCGGCTGGTCACACCCACGGGAGAGACGTACTTCGCGCTGCCGCCCTTCCAGATCGACAAGCAGGTGACCCGGACCATCACGCCGGCCTACCCGTACACCGGCTTCGCCGTGGCGCCGTACCTGTCGCCCTACTATCCGGACCTCACCGCTGCCGACCCGTTCCTCTTCGACGAGCCGTACTACTCCACGTACTGGCCCATCATCCAGCAGATCGAGCTGCCCACGGTCGACATGGTCGACAAAGCGCTCCCCGCGGGGGTCCTCGAGCCGGGCGGCACGGTGAGCGGGTTCGTGTACTTCCAGCACGTGGACCCGAAGGCCGCTCGCGTCCGCCTGGTCATCGACCTGCCCCGGGCGAGCACACACGAGGACTTCGGAAAGGTCGAGATCCCGTTCGTCGTTCACTGACCGGGGGAACCCCACCGAGGCAGACCGGCCCGCCAGCGCCCTCGGAAATCCCCGAGCGTCGCTGGCGGGCCCGTTCGTTCCCCGAGCGCCCCCGCGTGCCGGCGGATCACCGGAACCTGTGGGCGAATACGGCTACGCTCGAGAGCCGGATCTCGCGCTCCACGTCCAGCTTCACGAACGCGTTGTCGCCCACGCGCACCGGAGCTTCCCCGTGGGCGCGAGCATCCCGGGCCGCAGCGGGAAGAGCTCCGTCCCCAGCGCCTCCACCCGCCCCAGCCGGTGTGCTGCCTCGGACCGCGTACACACTCACCGCCTCCCAGCTCCGGTTGTGAACCTGCACTACCTGCTGATCCGCCCCCGGCACCAGCTCGCTGCTCGTTGATGCTCCTCCCGTGGCGCAGCCCGCCACCACGATCATGGCTGCGAGTGAGGCCGCTTTCCCTGTGATCGACTTCATGGCCAGTCCTCCTGGTACAAAGAAAGAGGCGCCGTGCCTACGGCGCCTCTTCGATTCCTCTCCCCGAGAATCCACCTCGTCACCCGGAGCGCAGGAGGTGTTCCAACGCAGATTCAATCAATGGAGCCCCTCCGATAGCCCCGTTTCAGTCCGGTTCTTGCGTTGCCGCGCGGCGCAGCAGACAACCCTGCAGGGCGACGCCGCGCTCCAGCGCGCGCGTCGCCTGTTTCACATCCAGCCGGAGGTCTCAATGCTCGCCAAGCTGCCGATGCTCACCGACGTCCTGCGCCGCTGGCCCGTGGTGCGCCAGTTGTCCGAAGCGGGACTGGGGAACGCGGCCATATCGGAGCGGACGCGCAGGATGCGCTCACGTCTGTCGGGCGAGGACGTGGAGACAGTGGCGAGCGTCTGTCCATACTGCGCCGTGGGGTGTGGAACGCTGGTCCACAAGCGCAGCGACCAGATCATTGACATCGAGGGCGACCCGGAGAGCCCGATCAACGAGGGCACGCTCTGTCCGAAGGGCGCGGACATCTTCCAGTACTCGGTGAACCCGCAGCGCCGGACGAAGGCGCTGTACCGGCGTCCGTACGGGACGGAGTGGGAGGAGGTGGAGCTGGAGTGGGCGATGGACCGGATCGCCGAGCGGTTCAAGGAGACGCGGGACCGGACCTTCCGGATGGAGGACGAGGACGGCAACCCGGTGCGCAGCACGGAAGCGATCGGCTTCCTGGGTGGTGCGGCGCTGGACAACGAGGAGAACTATCTGATCAAGAAGTTCTGCATCGGCACCGGGATCACGTTCGTGGAGAATCAGGCGCGAATATGACACAGCGCCACAGTCCCCGGTCTGGGGACACCGATGGGGCGGGGCGGAGCGACGACGTTCCTCATGGACCTCCAGAACGCGGACTGCGTGATGATCATGGGGTCCAACTTCGCCGAGTGTCATCCGGTGGGCTACCGGTTCGTGATGCGGGCGAGGGAGCGGGGGGGCGAGGTGATCCACGTGGACCCGCGCTTCACGCGCACCTCGGCCACGGCCACGCAGTACGCGCAGATCCGGGCCGGTACGGACATCGCCTTCCTGGGTGGGCTGATCAACCACGTCATCAACAGCGAGCGCTGGAACACGGACCCGTTCTTCAGGGAGTACGTGGTCCACTACACGAACGCGGCCACCCTGGTACACCGTGACTTCCAGGACGTGGCCGAGCTGGGCGGCTGGTTCTCCGGCTGGAATCAGGGCGCCGGAAGCTACGACTACAGCACGTGGCAGTACGAGGGGCAGGAGCGCGTCGCACAGAAGGACTCCGAGGGCGAGGAGCCCATTGGCAGCGTGCCGTCGTGGGCCACCGGCCCCACCACGGGCTGGACCACGGACGGGAGCGCGCCCGCGGACGAGACGCTGCAGCACGAGCGCTGCGTCTTCCAGGTGCTGAAGCGGCATTTCTCGCAGTACACGCCCGAGAAGGTGGAGGAGATCACGGGTGTGCCGGCGGAGAAGGTGATGGAAGTCGCGGAGACGCTGCTGCGGAACTCGGGGCGGGAGCGCACGTCCGCGATCGCGTACGCCGTGGGGTGGACCCACCATACGGTGGGGCCACAGATCATCGCATGCGCGGCGCTGCTCCAGCTCCTGCTGGGGAACATCGGGCGCCCGGGCGGCGGGATCCAGGCGCTGCGCGGCCACGCCACGATCCAGGGCTCCACGGACATCCCCACGCTCTACGACCTGCTCCCCGGCTATCTGAACATGCCGTCGAGCGATCCGATCCACGAGACGTTCGAGGACTACGTCGGGAACGAGAAGTCCGCGGAGGGGCTGTGGGCCGACACGCGCGCGTTCACGGTGTCGCTGCTGAAGGCGTGGTTCGGTGAGCATGCCACCGCGGAGAACGGGTGGGGCTACCACTGGCTCCCGCGGATCACCGGCGACCTCTCGCACCTGCCCATGTTCCTGCGCATGCACGAGGGGGGCGTACAGGGGCTGTTCCTGATGGGGCAGAACCCGGCGGTGGGCGGTCAGAACGCAGGCTTCCAGCGGGAAGCGCTGGGTAAGCTGGACTGGCTCGTGGTACGCGATTTCTTCGAGGTGGAGTCCGCCAGCTTCTGGAAGGACTCGCCGGAAGTCATGGCCGGGGAGCTGTCGCCGGAGGAGATCGGCACGGAGGTGTTCCTGCTCCCGGCGGCCGGGGTGCCGGAGAAGAACGGGTCGTTCACGAACACGCAGCGGCTGATCCAGTGGCACCACAAGGCCATCGAGCCGCCGGGCGACTGCCGCAGCGAGACGTGGTTCATGCACCACCTCATGATGCGCCTGAAGCGGGCGTACGCGGGCTCGACGGAGGCGAAGGACGAGCCGATCCGCCGGATCACGTGGGACTGGCCCACGCACGGTCCGCACGATGAGCCGGTGGTCGACTACGTGCTGCGGGAGATCAACGGCTTCGAATGGTCTCCCACCTGGGAGGGCCGCAGGCAGCTCGACTCCTACAAGAAGCTGAAGGATGACGGGTCCACGGCGTCGGGCTGCTGGATCTATTGTGGCGTCCACGACGGGCGGAACCGCGCGGCGAGCAGGGAGAAGGGGAACGCGTGGGTAGCCGAGGACTGGGGCTTCGCGTGGCCCGGCAACATCCGCATGCTGTACAACCGGTGCTCCGCCGACAAGAACGGGCAGCCGTGGTCGGAGCGGAAGAAGTACATGTGGTGGGATCCGGAGCAGGGGAAGTGGGCCGGGTACGACCAGGCGGACTTCGGCGACACCAAGGCTCCGAGCTACCGTCCGCCCGACGGCGCCACGGGCATGGACGCCATCGGGGGCGACTCGCCGTTCATCCTGAAGCCGCACGGAAAGGCCTGGCTCTTCTTCCCCTTCGGCATGAGCGACGGTCCGCTCCCGACGCACTACGAGCCGTGGGAGACGCCCGTCCACAACGCGCTGTATCCGGAGCAGGAGCGGAACCCGGCGACGAAGCGCTGGCCGAGGCCGGGCAACCCGTACCACGATGTCGGGGACCCTCGCTTCCCGTACGTGCTCACCACGTATCGGCTCACCGAGCACCACACGGGCGGCGGCATGACCCGCTGGAACTCCTGGCTGGCCGAGCTCCAGCCGGGCGCGTTCGTGGAGATCAGCCCCGAGCTGGCGGCCGAGAAGGGGATCGAGCCCGGAGGCTGGATGACCGTGGTCACCGCCCGCGGCGAGGCCGAGGCGCGCGCCATGGTGACGCGTCGCATGAAGCCGCTCACGGTGGGCGGCCGGACCATTCATCAGGTCGGGTTCCCCTGGCACTTCGGCTACGGCGGCATCGCCCGGGGCGGCACGGCGAACAATGTGGTGTCGATCGTCGCGGAGCCGAACGTCAGCATCCACGAGGGCAAGGTCCTCACGTGCGATGTCCGGCCGGGCCGCGCCCGGCAGGGCCGGAAAGCCGGCCGCGGGTTCACGCGGTCGGAACACGGCGGAGCCGAGAAGGCGGATCCACCGGAGCCGCCTCGCAGCCGGAGCGGCGCGGACCGGCCGGAGGGAGGGAACGAATGAACACGCCCTTCGACAGGTACGTCCGCGCAGAGCGGCAGCACGGCGTAGCACCCACCCGCCTGGAAGCGGAGCCGGGGGCGCGAACCACCGCATTCGAACGGCCGGACGGGCGGGCCTACGTGGGCGCGCCGCCCCACGGCTCGAACTGGGACGTGGACGCCGTGGTCCCGCTGCTCCAGGAAGCACAGCGCACCGCCGGCGTCACCATCGAGCCGGGCCGCGCCTACGGATTCTTTACGGACACCACGCTCTGCATCGGCTGCAAGGCGTGCGAGGTGGCATGCAAGCAGTGGAACCAGCTGCCGGCCGAGCCACCGCACCTCACCGGCCTCTCCTACGACAACACCCGCTCCTTCTCGGCCACCACGTGGCGGCACGTCCGCTTCATCGAACAGATCGAGCCGGGGCGATTCGGGCCACGCGAAGGGGCGAAGGGCGCGAAGAACGGCGCGCCACGTGGAGGGGCGAAGAACGGTGGTAATGGGCAGGCCGGTGGCGATGGGCGCGCGGAGTCGCGCGCGGACGTCGGCGCACCGGGTGACCGCGGGGCGCGCGGTCACTTCTACGGCGGCGGCCACCGTGGCGAGCTGCCGGAACCGCGCTCCGCGGGGCTGGAAGGTCGGGATACGGAGGAGGTGGGCCGGGACCAGCTGCGGCTGGACGATCCGGCAGAGGGGCGGAACCGGTCGGCGGCGTGGGCGAGGTCGCACATCCCGGCATCGTTCGAGCCGTGGGGGAACCTGACGAGCAGTGAGGCGTGGTCGGACCCGGCGTCGCGCTGGCTGCTCATGAGCGACGTGTGCAAGCACTGCGTCCATGCGCCATGCATGGAGGCGTGTCCCACGGGCTCGCTGATCCGGACCGAGTTCGACAGCGTGTTCGTGCAGCAGGACGTGTGCAACGGCTGCGGATACTGCCAGAGCGCGTGCCCGTTCGGTGTGATCGAGGTGGACAAGGAGGGCGACGGAAAGGCGCACAAGTGCACCCTCTGCTATGACCGGCTCAAGGATGGCCTGGAGCCAGCGTGCGCGAAGGCGTGCCCCACCGACTCGATCCAGTTCGGTGCCGTGGAAGACCTGCTCGAGCGCGCACGCGTGCGCGTGGCCGAGCTCCGCGACCGGGGGATCCCCGCCTACCTCTACGGCAGCGGCGGGGTGCTGGAGGACGATTGCGACACGTCCGAGCTCGGAGGCCTCAACTGTTTCTTCCTCCTGGTCGACCGGCCGGAGGTCTACAACCTGCCGCCGGTGGCGAAGCGGCCGTCGGATCGCACGGCTTCGGGTCTCGCGTCGGGGCTCCTGGCCGCCGCGGCATTCACCGCCGCCACCATGCTGGCTCTGCGCAGCGGGAAAGAAGGGAGCGGCTCATGAGCGACGTGCTGTACGGCCGGAAAGTGCCCTACGGGAAGAAGGGGATCGGACGCCTGCGCCCCACGGGCGATCAGACCGACGCGCAGGTCGCCGAACCCGCGCGCTCCGGCCCGCTCGCCGGAACGGGGCACGTGACGTACCACGGGGTGCCGCCGGTGAAGCGCGCGCCGTTCCAGATCCCCTACATCCCTCTCTACTTCTGGGTCGGCGGGCTGGCGGCGGGGAGCTGGCTGGCCGTCACCGCGGAATCGTGGACGGGCGAGGAGGACCGCGACCTGGTTCGCGCGGGGCGCTACGTCACCGTCGGATCCGTCCTCGCCGGCACCGGACTCCTCATCAAGGACCTGGGCCGGCCCGACCGCTTCCTCAACATGCTCCGCGTCTTCCGTCCCCGCTCGCCCATGAGCCTCGGCTCCTGGGCGCTGTCCACGTTCGGTGGCTACGCCGGCGCGGCCGCGCTGCTGCAGGCGGCGGAGGATGGCTGGTTCGGCGACCGGCCACGCGTCGCCCGGCTCTCGAGCGGGCTGACGGGACGGATGCTCCACCTGGTGGGGCTCCCGGCCGCGCTGTTCGTGGGCAGCTACACGGGGGTCCTGCTCTCGGCCACCTCCACACCCAGCTGGGCCACGCGCAACGGCACCCTCGCTCGCCTGTTCGTGGCATCCGCGACGTCCAGCGGCCTGGCTGCGGTCTCCGCCGTCCTCGAGGCCGGTGGCGGGACTCCGTCCCGGACGGCGGGGCGTCTCGCCCGTGCGCAGGCCACCGCCCTCGGGGCCGAAGGGGCGCTGCACCTCATGGACCTCCGCGAGGCGAAGCGGATGCCGTCGTGGCAGGAGGAGAATGGCTGGGTGAAGGCGCTGACGACCGCCACACTGGCGGCCGGGATCGCGCTCCCGCTCCTGCTCAACCTGGCCGAGGCACGGCAGGCGCGGCGCACCGGGGGCGAGGAGAAGGCGGAGGACGAGCCGGGCGGAGGCGAGCGCCGCAGGTCGGGGCGGCGCCTGCTGGCCGCCGGGCTCGCCCTTGCCGGGAGTCTCGCCCTCCGCTTCACGACCGTGAAGGAGGGCAACCGTTCGGCCAGCACCCCCGCGGACACCTGGGCCTACGCCGGCGATGGTCGCGCTCGTGGCCCGGCCGAAGCGCCAGGCCAGGACCGGCGGGGATGGACGGGTGGACGAAGCCGCCACGAGGAGGAGCAGACCGATGCCGAAGCGTAGCCGCAGCCGGTACAGCGCGCCGCCGCCCCCACCGCCGCCTCGGGAGGGGAGGCTGGAGGGGCGAATCACGATCGTGCAGGAGGACCGCTTCCGGCTGATGGACGGCGACGGCCGTGGCTACCTCTTCATCACGCGGAAGCGCGCCGCTTCCCTGGACGACCTCGAGTATTGGCGCGATTCAGGGACGCGCGTGGCGGTGAGCTTCCGGGGCGTTCCCGACATCGGGGCGCTGGCGCACCATGTTCTACCCGCGAGTGATTGACTGCCGCTCGCGCGCCGGCACGCCGGCCGGGGTGTCCCGGAGTCGCCGGAGCACCGATCGGGCGGCGTGATAGCCGCACATGCCGTGTACGGCGCCGCCGGGTGGTGTGGCGGCGGAGCAGAGGTACAGGCCGGCGGCCGGCGTCGCGTACGGATGGAGGCTGGGCACCGGGCGGAAGAGAAACTGCCTCACGTCCTGGACCCCGCCGTTGATGTCCCCGCCCACCAGGTTGGCGTCGTGGTCCTCGAGCTGGCGCGTGTTCATGGTGCTGCGGGCCAGGATCGTGTCCCGGAACCCGGGAGCGAATCGTTCGATCTGCCGCTCCACGGGCCCCGTCATGTCCTCCGTCGACCCGTGCGGGACGTGGCAGTAGCCCCAGGCCGTGTGCTTCCCCGCCGGGGCGCGGGACGAATCGAACAGGCTCGGCTGCGCCACCAGCACGAAGGGCGCGTCATCGGGGCGACGGTACCAGGCGGCTGCGGCCGAGTGCGCGATGGCCTCGGCGCTCCCCCCGACATGGACGGTGCCCGCCCGCCGGCACCCTTCCGCAGTCCACGGAATCGGCTCCGACAGGGCCCAGTCCAGCTTGAAGACGCCTGGCGCGTACCGGTACCGTCGGAGGCGGCGGCGATAGCCTTCCGGCAGCCGGTGCCCGGCCACCTCCAGGACCTGGCGAGGCGTCAGGTCGAGTACAGTGGCCCGGGCGGAGGGGAGGCTGTCCACGTCATCGACGCGCGATCCGGTCAGGATCGCGCCGCCGTATTGCCGGAGCAGCCCGGCCAGCGCGTCCGCGATGGCCTGGGAGCCACCCCGTGCGATGGGCCAGCCGGCGCCGTGTCCCGCCAGCGCGAGCATGATGCCGAATGCCGCCGACGGTGACCGGTCCAGCGGGAGCAGGGTGTGGCCGGCGATCCCGACGAAGAAGGCCCGGGCGCGGTCGCCGTCGAAGACGCGCCGGCTCAGGCCCATGGCCGACTGGAAGCCGAGCACCCCCAGTCGCGCCATGAGAAGGGGGCGCGCCGGGATGTGCAGCGGAGGGGCAAGCGCTTCCTCCAGGAGGGTCTGCCAGCGGCGTACGAATGGGTCCATGAGCCGCTGGTACGCCCTTCGATCCTGCCCCAGCGTGGTTCCCGTCTCGGCGGTGGAGCCCAGGAGGAGGGCGGCCGTGCCATCGTCGAACGGGTGCGCCATGAGCACGGGCGGATGGATCCACTCGAGCCCGTGATCGCTCAGTGGAAGCGTCCGGAAGAACGGGGACCCGATGCCCATCGGGTGCACGGCCGAGCACACGTCGTGGCGGAACCCCGGCAGCGTCAGCTCCTCGGTGCGCGTGCCACCGCCGATTCGTGCCGCCGCCTCGTGGACCGTTACCCCCAGCCCCGCCCGCGCCAGCGCCACGGCCGCAGCAAGCCCGTTCGGGCCCGCTCCGACGACGACTACGTCTTCTTGCGCCACGCCACCTTCGCTCTCTCCACGGGCGAATGCCGGGGGCCCCGCCCGTACAGGAGCGCGGTGCCGAACCCGAACGCCAGCGGGGCCGTAGCCAGCATGATCTCCACCCGGATCGGCCGGTCGCTGGGATGCGCCTCGCTTCCGGACAGGACCGCGGCCCCCCAGCGCGGGAACGTGATGGCGTGGCTCCCCCACGCTTTCCGGCCGGATCTGCCGGCGCAAGTCCGGGGCCGGCGCCGGCGTGCAGCCGCCCATGGCTCGCGCCATGCGCCTCCCGGCACGCCTCTTCCATCCGCCCATGCCCGCAGGTCGACCATGGCCCGATCCGACGCACCGAACACCGAGAGGCCCATGCAGTGCAGCCCGCCGGCAGCGCTCCGGCCGACCCGGAGCTTGATCGTCGTCACGGCACTCACCATCGCGCTGATGGCGCAAGTCAACGGCGCCAGGGCGCAGGTGCTCCCCACAGTGGCCGGAGCGGCCGGCGGGCTGGTCGCCGGCGGGATCGTCACCCTGAGCACCGCGGTGGCGCGCACCACGTTCACTTCGCTGTACGTCACCGACGTTCGCGACCTGGTCGGGTTCACGGGCATCCCGCTCGTGGCCGGTCCCGTTACCGGAGCCACGCTGGGCCTGCTCGGTTCCGACATTCTCGCGGGCGCCACCGTCGGCGGGATCACGGGAATGGCGGGGGGGATCGTGATCGGCGCCGTGATAGGGAAGCTGCTCACGCCCGAGCCGGACGGTCCCTGGATCGGCGGCGAGATCGGCGCGGGCGCCGGGCTCCTGCTGGGCGCCGCGGTGGGCGGACTCCTGAGGGCCACCCGCCGTGGCGGCGGCACCCCTTCAGACCCTGGCGCCGCCGCCCGGATCCCGGTCGCCGTGACGATCCGATTCTGATGAGCACGCGCCTGCTCGCCCGCCCCCGAACCCGCCTGACGGCTACCGGCAACGCCGGCGCCACTCTCGCCGCCGCGTTCGTCCTGGCTCTCTCCACCGCCGGCTGCGGCGTGCGCCAGCTGCCGGATCTGCCGACCCCTCCCTCCATGCCCGAGCCGGACCCCTCCTCGGTGGAGACCGTCCTCTTCCTCCTGGGCGACACGGGAAAGACGCCGGTGCTGGACCATCCGGTCCTGGGCGCGCTGAAGCAGGACGTGGCCCGCTGGTCGGCGGCGCTGGACCGGGACTCTGCCGTCGTCGTGGTGGTGATGGGCGACATCGTATACCCCGATGGCGTGCACGCGCCGGGCGAGCCCGGGTACGCCAACGACTCCGCGAGCGTGGCCGCACAGGTCGACGTGCTGGGCACCCCCGCGGCCAGGCGGTCCGCCATCGAGTATTTCGTGGCCGGAAACCACGACTGGGGCCTCCGCGACAGCTGGCCGGGCGCCGTGCGGCTCAACCACCTCGACGCCCTCCTCGACACCCTCCACGCCGCCGGGCACCTGCGCGTCTCCCTCCAGCCGGCCGCCGGCGAGGGCGGGCCCTCCGTCATCGATTTCGGAACGCGCCTCCGGCTCATCCTCCTCGACACCGCCTGGTGGCTCCTCGGTCCCGACCCGTCCGCCAAGCCGGACGTCCTCCGCCGCACGGCCGACGCCGTCCGCACGGCCGGGCAACGGAACATCGTGTTCGTCGCACACCACCCGTTCCAGTCGGCCGGCGCCCACGGCGGCACCGTCCCGTTCTGGAAATCGCTCGGCGTGCGGTTCCTGCTCAATCGCGCCGGCGCGCTGCTCGAGGACCTGAACTCCCGCCCGTATCGCAAGCTCCGCCAGGGCCTCGGCACGATCTTCGAGGAGCACGGCCGCCCCCTACTCTTCGCCGGGGGCCACGACCACTCCATCCAGCTGATCGAGGGGCCGGAGCCGGGCACCCCCAGATGGTCCCTCGTGGACGGCGCAACCAGCAAGCTCACGCCCGCCGGCTACGTGGATGGCATGATCTACCGCCGCTCCGAGCCCGGCTACGCCAAAGTGTTCTTCCTGCGCGACGGCTCCGCACAGCTCGTCATCCAGACCGCTCCCGTTCGCTTCCTCTCCTGCACGGGCACCGACGCCGCCCGCCAACGCTGCATGGCCGACGGCGCCCGCGCCTTCGCCCCCTCCTGGTCCGGCCTCCTCCGCTAGTACTCCGTTCCCCGACAGCCCCCCTCGTGAACCCCCACGCCGAAATGGGCGGATTTCCCGATTGATCACTGCGGAATCTTTTTAGCATCTTGGTGATACGGTTCGCCCGGCTTCATCCTGCCAGAGTACTGGCGCCGCCCTCCGGCGCCCCGGACGATCCCCACGACACCGACCTGGACGCACCTGCTCGATAGATTGCTCGCGCCCCCGCAACAGGGAGGCGCTGTGGCCATCCTCCTTCCCTGGAGGCGGTGTATGGAGTCGACTGTCATTGAACCGCGGCGTGCCCTGCTCGGTTCGTTCTCACCCTCGGAGCTGGGGCTCACGGGACAGGTGGCTGCCGGCTGGGGAGTGGGGGGCGGGCTGGTGGCCTGCGGGGTGGTGACCGGCCACATGGTGGCGGGGAATCTGAGCTCGAGCATGGCGATGTTGACGGCTACGCTGTTCTACGGCGTGGCGTCGATCCTGGGCTTCCTGCATGGCGGACTGCTCGGGTACGCGGGACGACCGGCGCCTGAGTCGCGGTTGCGGGCGCTCCGACACCTTGCACTGGCGCTGCTGTACGCGATCCCGCTGCTGGTGGTGGGCTGGGTGGTGGGGATGCTGATGGTCATGGCCACGATGGGGTACCTGACCGGGCGGCTCGGAACGCTGGTGGTGGGGCTGGTGGGGTGGCTCGCGGCGCTGGGGCTGCTCGCGTGGGCCTGGGTCGCCACGATGGAGGCGTTGCGGAACCTGCTCAGGCGCTGGCCTGCGGCGCGTGCGCTGCTGGTGGCGCTGGGGCTGGGATTCCTGATGCTTCTCCCTCTCTTCCTTGCCACCCGTCCGGCCATCTGGGGGCTGGGGATCCGGCCCACGCGGACTGCGGCGGCAATCATGGCGCTGGCGGCCACGGCGTGGATCGGGGGCCCGCTGACGACGCTGGTCCTGCTTGCTGTCCGGGCATGGCGGCTGCGGCATCCGGGCTCGGGCGCGGCGACCGGGCGGGCGGCATGACTCGAGGGCGGGAAACCGCCTCCAGTCTTCTGGCGCTGCTCCTGGTGCTGGGCGGATGCGGGGGCGCGGACACACCGGGGGCCACTCCGCGATCGGCCGGTGCCACGACGCAGCCAGCAGCGGGGCTCGCGGGCGAGGCCATGGCTGCGGCGACGCCGGTGTCGTCAGCAGCGGCGGCGGCGCCGGTGTCGTCAGCAGCGGCGCCCGCGTCGCTGGGCTTGCGCAGGGCGCTGGAGGCGGTGGACTACGCATTCCCGCACAGCAAGCACGGCGGTGTGGACTGCCTGCGTTGCCACACGCGGCCGGCCAGCCATGTGACCCACCCCGACGCGCCCTGTACGGCGTGCCACACGCGACCCGCCGTCCTGGCTACGCTCCCGGCGCCCGCCAGGACCGAATGCCTCGAGTGCCACCACGCCGAGAGGCCGGACCGTCCCTGCGCGCGCTGCCACGAGTCGGCGCCTCGCGCGCCCATTCCGGAACGGCTGAGCGTTGTCACCGCTGCCGGTAAAGGGCCGCGGACACGGATGGTGGCCTTCGACCACGCGCGGCATTCGGGACGCGCCTGCACCGCCTGCCACACGACGCCCGTGACCCGTGCGTTCGGCACGACATGCGGCAGCTGTCACGAATCCCACCACCGAGCTGAGGCGGAATGCATCACCTGTCACGACGGACGCGGGATCGCCGCGCACGACGACCGGAGTCACCGGAGCTGCGCCGGGGCCGAGTGTCACAGCGATCGAACGGTGCTGGGTCTCCCTCCCACGCGCAACGTGTGTCTGGTCTGCCACGCGGATCGGCGGAGCCACTATCCGGGGGAGCAGTGCGCCGAATGCCACACGGGTTTCGGCGCCACGATCCGGGGCGCGCGAGGCGCCCGGTGATGCGGTTCGCGGAGGTGGGGATGCGCGGCGCCGGACGCGCGCGCTGGACGCCGCTGGTGCTCGTCGCCCTGCTCGCTCCCGTGCTCGGCCCGCGAGCGCTGGTGGCGCAGCAGCACCCTTCGAGCGAGGGTTGCATCGACTGCCACGCGACACTCGATGACCCGCGCCTGTCGGGGCCCGCCCGGGAGTTCCCCTCGGACATCCACGCGGAGAAGGGGTTCGACTGCCTGTCATGCCACGGGCGGGTGCCGGCGGGCGGGGCGAGCGGGGCAATGGATCCGGCGAAAGGGTTCATTGCGAAGCCCACGCGGGCCCAGATCCCGGAGCTGTGCGGCAGCTGCCACTCCGACATCGAGTTCATGAAGAAGTACAACCCGTCGCTGCGGGTGGATCAGCTGGCCGAGTACTGGACATCCCGGCACGGCAAGGGACTGCTGGCGGGCGACGCGGACGTGGCCACGTGCGTGAGCTGCCATCCGGCCCACTCGATCCGGCCGCCGTCGGATCCGGAATCGAGCGTGTACCCGACCCACATCGCCGATCTGTGCGGTTCGTGCCACGGCGACGAGAAGATCATGGGGCCGCGGGGACTGCCCACGGACCAGCTGACGCAGTGGCGGGGCAGCGTCCACGGTCGCCAGATGGTCGAGAAGGAAGACGTCTCGGCGCCCACGTGCAACGACTGCCATGGGAACCACGGCGCGGCGCCGCCCGGCGTCGCCTCCGTCCAGCGGGTATGCGGTCAGTGCCACAGCATCATGGCCGACGACTTCCACGGCAGCGCCCACGACCTCGCCTTCAGTGACGCCGGGCTGCCGGGGTGCGAGACCTGCCATGGCAACCACGGGATCCAGACGCCGGTGGACTCGGACCTGGCGGTCCGCGCCCGACAGGTCTGCACGCGATGCCATGAGCCGGGCGACACAGCGGCCAATGCCTTCAACGTCATCCTCTCCCTCATCGACTCGCTGAAAGTCGAGCGCGCGGGGGCCGAGGCCGTGCTGGCCCGGGCGGCGAATCTGGGAATGGAAGTGAGCCAGTCCCAGTTCGAGCTGCAGGACGTCAACAACGCCCTCACCCGCGCCAGGGCGGCCGTGCACACGTTCTCCGTCGATCCAGTCCGCACCGAGGTGGCCAGCGGCCTCGAGATCGTGGACCGCTCACGGGAGCGGGGCGATCACGCGCTCTGGGAACACGGCTTCCGTCGGGCCGGGCTGGGCGTGTCCGCCCTGTTCATTCTCCTCCTCATGGTCGGGCTCGTTCTGAAGATCCGGGAAATCGAGCGCCGGCCGCCCTCCCCGCCGCGGGAGAAAAGGACGCCATGATGATGCGACACCGGGATGCGGACCCGCACCGGGACACCAGCGCTTCGGCCGACGCAGATTCCGTCGGGCCGGAGGACACCGGGCCGGAGGACACCGGGGCCACCGCGGCCATGAGCCGCTCCCGATTCCTCACGTACGTTCTGGGCACCGGCGTCACCGGACTCGCGGCCGCTGTGATCTACCCGGTGACCCGCTACATCATCCCGCCGGATGCGCCGGAATCCGCGGCGAACACCGTGGTGCTCGGGATGTCCGGGACCGACATCCCGCCGAACACCGGGCGGATCTTCAAGTTCGGCAACAAGCCCGGTCTGCTGCTGCGCACGCCGGGCGGCGAGCTGCGTGCGTTCTCCGCCGAGTGCACGCACCTCCAGTGCACGGTCCAGTACCGGACGGACCTGAGCCACATCTGGTGCGCGTGCCACAACGGGCACTACGACGTCTCCGGCCGCAACATTGCCGGCCCGCCGCCCGCTCCGCTCACGGAGTACGACGTGATCGAGCGGGGCGAGACCATAGTCGTGAGTCGAAAGGCATAGGCCATGGCGACGAAGACCACTACTCCCCCATCGACCCGACCGCCGGCGCCGGGCGCCGCTCCTGAGCCGACGTCGCCCGGCAGGCGTTCGGTCTGGGGCGGGCTGCTGCGCTGGCTCGATGACCGCACGGGGGCCTCCGCGCTCTGGCCACTGGCCCGGAAGAAGCGCGTGCCGATGCACCGGCACTCATTCTGGTACTACCTGGGTGGAATGGCCCTCTTCCTCCTGGTGCTGCAGGTGGCCACGGGGGTCCTGCTGCTCTTCTACTACCGGCCCAGCGCCGAGGGGGCGTTCGAATCGGTGCAGTTCCTGATGGCGGAAGTGAAGTTCGGCTGGCTCATCCGCTCGATCCACGCGTGGGGGGCGAACCTGCTGATCCTCACGCTCTTCGTCCACCTGTTCAGCACGCTGCTGATGAAGGCCTATCGCAAGCCGCGCGAGCTGACCTGGATGACGGGCGTGGCCCTGTTCGCGCTCTTCCTCGGGCTCGGCTTCACCGGCTACCTCCTGCCGTGGAACGAGCTGGCACTGTTCGCCACGCGCGTCGGCACCGAGATCCCGGCGACCATCCCCGTGGCCGGGGGCTTCATCCGCCACGTGCTCCGAGGCGGAGATGACGTGACGGGCGCCACCCTCACCCGCTTCTACGCCCTGCACGTCTCCGTTCTACCCGGGCTCGCCATCCTCATCGTGGCCGTGCACGCGCTGCTGGTGCAGCGGCACGGGATGAGCGTGCCCCCGGCCATCGAGCGGGCGGGCGGCGCGAAGCGGAGTGTCCCGTTCTTCCCCAACTTCCTGATCCGCGACCTGGTGGGCTGGCTGGCCGCGCTGGCCATCCTCGCCTCCGCCGCCGCGTTCTTCCCCGCTCACCTCGGGGAGAAGGCCGACGCCTTCGCGTCCGCCCCGGCCGGCATCCGGCCCGAGTGGTACTTCATGTTCATGTTCCAGACGCTGAAGTTCCTGCCCGCCCGGATCCTCGGGATCAACGGGGAGCTGGTGGGCGTGGCGGGGTTCGGCGCGGCCGCGCTCGTCCTCCTGCTCATGCCGTTCCTCGACCGGCCGGACGCGCACGGCCACCACCGTGCGATCTGGCGCTACGTGGCCGTATTCGCTCTGGTCTACATCGTGGCGCTCACCTACGTCGGGTACGCCGTCGACCCCACCCGGTGAGCCGCGCGGGAAGAGGCCAGCGGCGCGGAGGGCGCCAAGAATGCGAAGAACGCCGGCTCACGCGAAGCCGCAGAGAACGCGAAGGGCATTGGGGGGCGAGGGAGCCGCCTCGCACGGACGCTGCGGGGCGTTCCCTGTAAAATGACCACCTGCGGGCGCAGCCCGGTGAGCGGACTCCGCCAGTGGACGGTGAACCCCCGGCGTGCCCTCGGCGTTCTCCGCGGCTTCGCGTGAGCCGCTGTTCGCCGTTCTCCGCGTGGAGAAACGCGGGGGTCCCCGAGCCGCGAAGCGGCGACGGGGACCGAGCCTCGATGGCTCGATCCCCGCCCCGCACCTTCGACTCCGCGTTGGACCGGGCGGGCACGCGCCCCGGCCCGGCGACTACGCGTTCGGGTCGAGCACCTCCGCGATCCGATGCTGCACGCCGATGAGGTGGTACCGTGTTGCCCGGTCACCCGCGCGGGAGATGGCCCGCTTCACCCGGTCCTGCAGGGTGCTCAGCTCGCCCCGCACCTGGGCCTTCGCGGCCTCGGACAGCGGCGCCGGGCGCCGGAACCCCGGATACGGCGATGGCTGGTTGGAGGTGTCCGGCGGATTCAGCTTCTGGTCGAGCATGTCCAGATACGTCATCTGGAGCGCGCGGCGGTACGGCCCCACGAGGACATCGCGGGAGGCCGCGAGCTCGGAGAAGATCCCGCCGGTCACGTCATCCAGCAGGTTCGTGAGCGTGTACGTCCCGCCCGCCGCCCGACTGAGCGCCTCGGTGTCCAGCAGCCGGTTCAGCCGCTCGTCGCTCAGGAGCGTCCTGAGCACGGCCTGCTGGGCGCCGTTGACCCGATCGGTCATGGCGTCGGCCTCGATGCGGCGCGCGATCTCGGGCTGGACCAGGTACGCGGGCGTCTGGAACACGTTCAGGTTCAGGAACCGCACGGCCGCCTCCTGCCGGTTGCGCGGCAGCGGCTGGTAGACCGCGCCCGGCTGGCTGCCGGACTTGTACTGCACGGTGCCGCCGCCCACGACCGTGGCCACATGGCTCGCCTCACGCGCCCACTGCCCGACGGTCCGGTCGTACAGCTCCTCCATCTCGCTGTTGTCGGTGCCCGGGTGCGTGGTGGCCGACGGGATGTACGTCATGACCCGGCGGATGTTGCGGAAGCCCAGCTCCGTGGACTGGATCGGGTCGGCGTCGCCCACCGCTTCCGACATGGTGCCGAAGCCGCCGAAGTCGTTGTTGGCGGAGAAGCGCAGCCACACTACGGTATCCTGGACCATGGCCCAGCGATCCAGTGTGGGGACCTCCTCGGCGGGTGTTTTCGCCGACGGGATCGGCTTGTACCCCCACATGATGACGAACCTGTCATAGGGACCGATGCGCGGAACGAGGTCCTCCAGCGCGACCCCGTCCTCCGGCTGCGCCACGTAGTTGAAGCGGGAGTAGTCCATGATGCTGGGCGAGTGGCCCATCTTCGCCACCCATGTGGCGCTGCGTACGCTGTCGGCGGGGTACGTCGAGCTGCCCAGCTGATCGTGCTGCAGACCGATGGTGTGCCCGATCTCATGGGCCACGATGAACTCGAGGATCCGGCCTGTCAGGCTGTCCGGGAAGGGCAGCGACCGGGCCCGCACGTCCAGTGGCGAGACCTGTGCGAAATACCAGTCGCGGCCCAGGGTGAGCACGTTCTGGAAGATGCGCACGGATCCGTTCAGGATCTCGCCGGTCCGCGGATCGCTCACGTGCGGGCCCTGCGCGTTCTCCACCGTGGACGGGAGCCAGCGGATGATGGTGTGGCGGATGTCCTCGGCCGACCAGGTGGGGTCGTCCGCGGGCGCGTCCTTGGCCACGATCCCGTTCTTGAAGCCCGCCGCCTCGAACGCGGGCTGCCAGTCCTCGATGGCCTTCCGGATCCAGGGCTTCCACACGTCCGGTGTGGCCGGGTCCACGTAGTAGACGATGGGCTGCTTCGGGACGCACAGATCCCCGACCATCTGGTCCGAGCACTCCAGCCGGTACTTCGTGATGTAGCGACGCTGGGCCGCCCCGGCCTGCTGGCCGTAGTTCACCTGCCGGATGCTGAAGAAGCCGAGACGCTCATCGAAGCGACGCGGCATCATCGGCTGCTCCGGGAGCCGCACCAGGCTCCAGTGCGCCAGCACACTCTGCGCCGGCGTGGCCCGCCCGCCGCGCGCGGCCGGCGATGCGCCTCCACCCCCGTTCCCGGACGGCGTCCCCGTCTGCGTGGCCTCGATCTCCACGTTGTCCGGGAAGGCGCTGACGCGCTCCACGTAGGAGCGCTTCTCGTCGATGTTGCCCTGGATGGCCTGGAGCTGCGGCACCGACGTGGTGAACAGCTTGGTCACGTCCACCACCGGGGCGTGCTCCGGCCCCCAGCTCTCCACGGGGAGGACCGCGAGGATCGGGGGATAACTCGAGTTCACCACCGCCCGGTAGACGGGGAGCGTGGTGTCGGCGGCGATGGCGTACATGGGCGCGCGCACGATCACCCGCTCGCCCTCCAGGTCGAAGCGGAGCGTGCTCTCGGCGAACTGGTCGCCGCCATACTCGCCAAACCCGCGCGTACCGCGGGGATCATTCGGGTCGAACGCCGACGCGCGGGCGTACCGGCCCACGATCAGCATGTCCTTGCCCAGCTCGGATGCCGGGATCTCGAAGTACAGCTTGTCGCCGACCTGATGGGTGACGAGCATGCCGCGCTGCGTCTTCGCTTCCGACGTGATCACGGTGTCATACGGCTTCGGCGCGGACTCGGCGCCCTGCTGCCGGCGCGCCGCGGGGCCTTCGCCTCCGGGGCGCGGCGAGGGTGCCGCGGGAGGAGCATGCGAGCAGCCGGCGCCCAGGAGCGCGGCCGCCATGATCATGACGGTGGTTCGTCTCATCGCTCGATCGGGGTTCTCTGGATGGAAAGCTGGCGTCCGGAGAGGCACGCGGACGCGGGGATCCATTTCCAAGGACGCGCGGGGCGCCGGGAACGTTGAGACTCGGCGCGCCCGCCACCGCTTGACACGAGCCCTCGCCGCCCGCGACCATGCCCCCATGAAAGCGCTGCTCCAGCGCGCCGCGCGCCGGAAGGGGGCCCACGCCCGCGAGTTCTGGATGTCGCGGGGCGGCGGCTTCTACGGCTTCGCGGCCGCGCTCACGTTCGTCTATCTCGAGGTCGTGGACCTCGTGGGCGATGTCGCCGGACTCGGCGCCGTTCAACTCAACCTCGGCTTCGCCATCGGCTGGCTGGTGCAGAACGCCGTCGACGCCCTCATCAACGTGGTCCGCTCCACCCTCTGGCCCATCGCCTGGATCGACCACTTCGGCCTCGGACTCCCCTCCGCCGCCCTCCTCGCCGGTGCCTACGGCCTCTACCTCCTCGTCCGCCCCCTGGCCCTGCGCCTCCTGGGCGGATCCCCCCGGCAGCGGCGGATTCGCTAGCCCCCCACCGGCGAGCCGCGCATGCCGCGAGCTTCGAATCCCGCGCCAGCGAGGCGAACGGCGCATGCCGCGAGCTTCGAATCCCCGCGCCAGCGGGGTGCCCGGGCCGCGCCAGCGGCGAAGGGCATCGCCCCCTCCACCTCCCGACGGCCTCGCCCCGGCATTACGTTCAGTCCCCTGAGCAGGCCACACCCACGGAGAGGAACGGAACGATGGCGCGCGCGGGCGATGCAGGGGAGGGGAACGGAAGGAAGCTGGAGCCGAGGGACTTCATCCGATCCATCGTCGTCGAGGACCTGGCCACCGGGAAGCACGGCGGCCGTGTGGTCACCCGGTTCCCCCCGGAGCCCAACGGCTTCCTCCACATCGGCCATGCCAAGTCCATCTGCCTGAACTTCGGACTGGCGCAGGAAGTTCCGGGCGCCCGCTGCCACCTCCGCTTCGACGACACCAATCCCGAGACGGAGGACATGGCGTACGTCGAGGCCATCAAGCGTGATGTGGCCTGGCTGGGCTTCGACTGGGGCGAGCACCTCTACTTCGCTTCCGACTACTTCCACGAGATGTACGCGTTCGCGGAGCACCTGATCCGCGAGGGAAAGGCGTACATCGACAGCCAGAGCGAGGAGGAGATCCGGGAGGGGCGGGGAACGGTAACGGAGGTCGGGACGCGGAGCCCCTACCGCGACCGCTCGCCCGACGAGAGCCTGGCCCTCTTCCACCGCATGCGCGATGGCGAGTTCCCGAACGGCGCCCACGTGCTGCGCGCGAAGATCGACATGGCTTCGCCGAACATGGTGCTCCGCGACCCCGTGCTCTATCGGATCCGCCACGCCAGCCATTACCGCACCGGCGACGAGTGGTGCATCTACCCGCTCTACGATTTCGCCCACCCGATCGAGGACGCACTCGAAGACATCACACACTCGCTGTGCACGCTCGAGTTCGAGATCAACCGCCCCCTCTACGACTGGGTGGTCGAGAATATCCCGCTGGAGACGCGGCCGCGGCAGTACGAGTTCGCCCGCGGCAACCTGGACTTCACGGTCATGAGCAAGCGCAAGCTGCTCACACTGGTCAGGGAGGGGCACGTCTCCGGATGGGACGATCCGCGCATGCCCACCATCGCCGGGCTCCGCCGCCGCGGCGTGACACCCGAGTCCATCCGCGCCTTCTGGGACATGCTCGGCATTGCCAAGTCACAGAGCCGCGTCGACATGGGCAAGCTCGAGTTCGCCATCCGCGACGACCTGAACGCGCGCGCGCCGCGCGCCCTCTGTGTGCTGCGCCCAATGCGGGTGATCATCACCAACTACCCCGATGGGAAATCCGAGATCATCGACGCCAGCTCGTGGCCCCACGACGTCCCGCGCGAGGGGTCGCGGCCACTCCCCTTCTCCGGCGAGATCTTCATCGACGATGACGACTTCCGCGAGGATCCGCCCGCCGACTGGAAGCGTCTCGCGCCCGGCCGCGCCGTCCGGCTCCGCCACGGCCACGTCATCCGCTGCGACGAGGTCATCCGCGATGACGCCGGCGCCATCCGCGAGCTCCACTGCCGCTACGCTCCCGACAGCCTCCACGGCGACGCCCCCGCCGACTGGAAGGCGGGAGGCGCCATCCACTGGGTGGACGCGGAGCACTCGGTGTCGTGTGAGGTGCGGCTGTACGATCGGCTCTTCCTGGTGCCCGATCCGGATGCGGCGGCCACCGAGAGCGGGCGGGACTTCTCGGCCTTCCTCAACCCCGACTCCCTCGTGGTGGTCGAGAATGCCCGCATCGAGCCGTCGGTCACGGCCGACCCGCCCGGCAGCCGCTACCAGTTCGAGCGGCTCGGCTACTTCATGAGCGACCCCGAAGACTCGGCCCGGGGACACCTGGTGTTCAATCGGACCGTCACGCTGCGCGACACATGGGCGAAACGGGTCACGCAGGCGGCCACGCATAGTGGCGAGCCCACCCCCGCCGGGCGGCAGGCCGAGGAGGGGCGCGCGCCGGAGCTCACGGCCGAGGAGCACCGGCGCCTGCGCGAGGCCGCGGCGCCAGAGCGGTCCTCCGAGCTGGAGCGGCGGCGGCGTCGCTACCGCGACGAGCTGGGCGTGGACGATGAGGACGCCGAGCTGCTCACCCGGGAGACGGCCATGGCCGACTTCTTCGACGCCGCGCTCGAGGCCGGAGCCCCGCCGCAGCGGGTGGCCAACTGGATCATCAACGAGCTTCCGCGGGAGATCGGGGATCGGACGCTGGCGAACCTCTCGTTCGGCGGTCGCGACCTGGGGCGGCTGGTGGCGCTGCTCGAGGACGGCACCCTCTCCAGCGGCACCGCGCGCGATGTCCTGGCGGAGATGATGGCATCCGGCCAGGAGCCCGACGCCATCGTGGAGCGGAAGGGACTCCGCCAGATCAGCGATGAAGCCGCCCTCGCCCCCGTGGTGGCCCGCATTGTCGGCGCCAATCCCGGAAAGGCCGAAGAGTACCGGACGGGTCGCTCCGCGCTCATGGGCTTCTTCATGGGCCAGGTGATGAAGGAGACCGGCGGCAAGGCCGATCCCGTCCTGGCGCGGCGGCTGCTCGGGGAGCGACTCGGCTAGCCCTCGTCGCTGCCCACGCGACGGTCGCGCGGATCCGGGAGCGGCCGCCGTGACGCGAGAGGATCCCGCGGACCGGCCGATCCGGAGGATGGAAGCAGGGTCCGGGGCGAGCTAGCTCGTTCCCGGGGCGGCGGGCGGGGGGACATCGTCGTAGCAGAGGTAACGGAGCAGCGCCCGGTGCTGCCGGTCCCAGTCCACCGGGCCACCCGAGCGCTCGCCGGGGAGCAGGTGGCCGGGCACCTGCCGGAGATAGGAATCCACGGAGCGGCGCAGGGACAGGAAGGGCGACCTGCTGCGCAGCCAGTTCTTGCCCGACGCCGCCTCCATCGCCTGCACCCATCGGATCAGCCGCCCCACCTGGACGGCCAGCGCATCGGCCGGATTGCTTTGTCTGAAGTAATGCAGGATCGGGTACTGGTTGTTGGCTGTGGTCACTCGCGCCAGGCGGTGCGCGAATTCGCGGGCCAGCGAGTACGACCATTCCAGCTCCTGCGGGCTCGGCTCACCATCCCAGTCGATGGGCGCCGCCCCAGCCAGGGCGTGGTCGATGTCGTTGGCGAGTGCCGTCTGCACCGACTGCTGCGTGTAGATGGAGACCACGTAGGTGATGCCCACGGAGAACAGGCCGAACCCGATGAACGCTTCCAGGATGGCGAGCATGCGGAACACCGGTTGAAGTGGCACGACGTCACCGAGACCCAGTGTCGTGGCCAGATAGCCGCTGTAGTAGAACGCCTGGAGCCAACCCCGGTGTGCCGGCCCCGGATCGAAGGAGAACGAGAGCACGAACGGCCAGTGGATGAAGGCGAACCCCACGATCAGGATCGCCACCCACAGGATCGGGGTGAGCGCGGCGATGGCCGGGCCGCCGAGCGTGAGGATGCGGTCGTTCGGTCGGCCGCGGCACCTGCCGACGAACCGCGTCAGGCGCCACACGGACCGGCTCTGCACACGTGTGAGCGGACCCGCGTGGGCGGTGGGATGGAAAACCGTCAACAGGACGTCGGCCAGCACGAGGGCCACCAGGAGCGCGCCCGCCAGGAGCACGGCGGCCGTCACCACTCGGCGGCGTCGCTGAACACGTGGAGAGGAGCTTCGGACTGGGATCGCATGGCTGTCACTCCCGCTTCGGTGCGAACCCGGCACCGTGCACGACCCGCGCCAGACTGCCGGGGCGGGTCGCTCAGGCGATCTCGTCCCGCGCCAGCCGCAGCGGAAGCCGGACTTCGAACCGGGTCCGCCCGGGCTCCGCGTCCACGGTAATGCGTCCCCGATGACGGTTGACCACGATGTTGTGGGCCACGTGCAGACCCAGCCCCGTGCCCGTTCCCGCCGGCCGCGTGGTGAAGAAGGGATCGAAGATGCGGGAGCGGATCTCGGCGGGGATCCCGGGGCCACTGTCGATCACGTCTACCACCACGTGGTCCCCGGACCGCCGGACCTGGAGCCGGATCCGGCCGTGGCCGTCCATGGCATCGATGGCGTTCGCGATCAGGTTCGTCCACACCTGGTTGATCTCGCTGCCGTACCCCTCGACGGGGGGCAGGTCGGGCTCGTACTCGCGCTCGACCGTGACGCCCTCCTTCAGTCTGTGCTTCAGGATGACGAGCGTGGTCTCCAGCGTCTGGGGGATGTCCACGTCCTGCACCGGGGCGCGGTCCATGTAAGCATAGCTCTTCACCGCCTTGACGATCTCCGAGACCTGCCGCGCGCTCGTCTCGATCTCTTCCCGCAGCCCGCGCGCCGCCAGGCCGGCGCCGAGCCATCGCAGCACAACCTCGAGCTGGTCGGCTGCCAGGCGCTCCGCCAGCGTCTCGACCCGCTCCACCGTCCATCCGTAGGCGACGAGGGGCTCCGCGATCTCCCAGCCGGCCTCCACCCCCCGTTCCTCCAGCCAGTCCGTCAGGCGGTCCTCCTCCAGGCTGCACGTCAGGGCGTCCGTTCTCGCCGGGCCGGGGCGGGTGAGGGCGTCTTCCAGCTCCTGCACGGCCGCCCCCCCGTCCTCGCCCGGCCGAAGCGCGCCCAGGCGCGCGGTCCACGCCTGCCACGCCTCCAGCGCTTCCCCCAGCTGCGCCACTGCGCGCTGGATCGCCGCGGCCGGGTTGTTCAGCTCGTGGGCCAGTCCCGCCGCCAGCGTGCCCAGCGACGCGAGCTTCTCCTGCTCCATGAGGGAGGACTCCGTGGAGCGGAGCCGGGCCGCCATGGTGCGGAGGATCGAGGCCGCAGCGTCGGGGCTGGCGGCCAGCAGCCCGCGGAACGCCGCCGGCTGGATCACGAGAAGCTCGCTCGGCTCGACGGCCCGCACCGTCGCTGACCGGGGCGCCCCCTCCAGCAGCGACATCTCCCCCAGGAACTCCCCCGGCTCCCGCAGGGCCAGCACCACGTCCGCCCCGCTTTCCCGGGTGAGGACCTCGAGCCGCCCCTCCACGATGATGTGCAGCCCGTCCGCCGGCGTGCCTTCCTCCATCACGGTCTCACCGGCCGCGTAATGCTGGCGCGTGGCCATCCGGCAGAGGCGGCTCAGGTCGGCTTCGGCCAGATCCGAGAACAGCGGGAGGCGACGCAGGAACTCCTTGTTCGTCCGGACCGTGCGGAGCGGGCCGGCGCCGGTCATCGGGAGGACACCGCGGCCGACCGCGGGGCGAGAACGGGTCCCGTCATGTGCTGGTGCACGAACTGCACGGCCATGGCGCCCTCGCCCACCGCCGAAGCCACACGCTTCACCGACCGGTGCCGTACGTCGCCGGCCACGAAGATCCCGGGCACGCTCGTCTCCAGCCAGAGCGGGGCCCGCCCTGGGGTCCACCCGGCGGGGCGCTCGCCATCGCGCAGGACGTCCGGGCCGGACAGGATGAAGCCGCGGGCGTCCCGTGCCACCAGTCCGCCCAGCCATTCCGTGCGCGGGACCGCGCCGATGAAGACGAAGACGGCGTGGGCCGCCAGCGTTTCCCTGGCCTCCGGCTCCCGCGTCTCCACCACGATCCGCTCCATCCGCTCGTCGCCTTCCATGGCCACCACCTGCGCGCCCGTGCGGACGGTGATGTTCTCCGTCTCCTCGATCTGAGCGATGAGGTAGTGGGACATGCTCGTGGCCAGCGTCGGGCCGCGCGCCAGGATGGTGACCGACCGGGCGAATCGGGCCAGGTACATCGCGCCCTGGCCGGCGCTGTTCCCCGCCCCGATGACGAACACGTCCTCGCCCGTGGCCTCGATGGCTTCCGTGATCGCCGCCCCGTAGTACACGCCCGCCCCGGCCAGGCGGTCGGCCCCGGGCACGTCCAGCCGGCGGTACGACACGCCCGTCGATACCAGCAGCGCCTGGCCCGTGATCTCCGCGCCGTCCGAGAGCGTCACCACCGGATAGCCATCCTGGAGTCGCAGCGCAGTGGCTTCCGCAGGCGTCAGGATCTCCGCGCCGAAGCGCCGGGCCTGCGCCACCGCCCGCCGGGCCAGGTCGCCGCCGCTCAGACCCACGGGGAAGCCGAGGTAGTTCTCGATGCGCGAGCTCTGACCCGCCTGGCCGCCGGGCGCCTCCCGCTCGATCAGCAGCGTCCGCAGCCCCTCCGACGCCCCGTACACGCCCGCCGCGAGTCCTGCCGGCCCCGCGCCCACGATCACCAGGTCGTATGCGTCCGCTTCCGCCTGCAGCCGCAGCCCGATCCGCTCCGCAATGGCCGGATTGTCGGGACGCGCCAGGTGCGAGCCATCCGGGAATACGACGAGCGGGAGCATTGCCGCGTCGTCGGCTCCGCCCCCGCCATGGTCGCCGCCGGCGCCCCCCGTCGCCAGCTCCAGGAGCCGGCGAGCCTCCGGATTCTCCTCCACGTCCAGCCACTGGAAGGGCGTGAGGTTCCGGGCCAGGAAATCCTTGACGCGATGGCCATCCGCGGACCACCGGTGACCGATCACGCGGACGCCTTCGAAGCGCGGACGGAAGCGTGCGCGCCACGTGTCCAGCAGGTCGGTGAGCACCGGGTACAGGTGCTCCTCCGGCGGGTCCCACGGCTTCATCAGGTAATGGTCCAGCCGGATCTCGTTGATCGCGCTGATCGCCGCGTCCGTGTCGGCGTAGGCAGTCAGCAGCACCCGCTTCGCGTCCGGGAACAGGAGCATGGCTTCGCGGAGCATCTCCACCCCCGTCATTCCCGGCATGCGCTGGTCGGCCAGGAAGAGCGCCACCGGCTCCTCCTTCAGCTTCAGCTCCCGCGCCGCTGCCAGCGCTTCCATGCCGGACGTGGCGCGCAGGATCCGGTACTCGGAGCCGTACTCCTTGCGCAGGTCACGGGCGACGGCGCTCAGGACGGCGGCCTCGTCGTCCACGGCGAAAATGATCGGCTTGGTCATGGGCTCCAGGGGTGTGTGGCCCGGCCGCAGCGCTACTCGGCTGCGCTGGCCGGAGTGAGCTTGATTTCGGTTCGGAGCTCGCCGGCGCGGGAGCGGGCGAGGGCGGCGTCATCGCCTCGCCCTGCGCGGTCGTGGATGCGTGCTTGCAGCTCCAGCGCCCGCGCTTCGTACGCCGGCATCTGCGCGGAGCGGTAGAACTCCAGCGCGGGCGAGAGGGTCCGCACCGCTTCCTCGAGGCGGCCCTCCCGGAAATGGGCGCGCGCCAGGCGCTCGGAAGCCGTTGCGGCCGAATACTCGTCCTGGTCCGCCCGCGCGTTCGCGATGGCGTCCTCCAGCTCGCGCACGGCCGCGGCGGAGCCCTGCTCGAGGCCCACGGACGCGGTGCCCACGTGGATCCGGCTCCCGTACCCGCTCCACCCGCTCCAGTCCCCCTCCTCGAGGAACGTCCGGGCGCTGGCGAAGCTCCCCATGGCCCGGTCGAGCTCCTTCTTCTCGAGCTCGCCCATCCCCACCACATAGAACCCGGCGCAGGCACATTCGAAAGCGTTCCTGGAACGGGCCAGCTCCGTGCCACGGCGCGCGTGCTCCAGCCCTCGCTCCAGGTCGCCCAGCTCGTAGAAGACGCTGCCCACGATCAGGTGCACGTCCGCTTCCTTCACCGGGTGCCCTCCGCTCGGCGCCGCCGCCAGCGCTTCGTCGATCCGCGTCCGCGCCCGCTCGTAGTCGCCCGCTCGCGCGTATGCCAGCGCGCTGGAGGCCAGCGCATGCCCCTCGATCTCCGGCATCCCGTATTCGCGCGCCAGCACGATCACTTTCTCGAACTGCTCCACGGCCCGCCGCGGGTCCCGGTCGAGCAGCGTCTCGGTGGCGAAGAAGAAGGGCAGCAGCAGCAGCTGCTCCATCCCGAGCGCCGCCGCCAGCTCCGCGCTCTCCCGGATGTACGGTGCCGCCCGCGACGGCAGGCCCGTGACCATGTAGATGAGGGAGATCCACGACAGGATGCGGGCGAGTCTCACACCGTCATCGATGGCGCGCGCCCGCTCCTCCGCCTGCTGAAGCCGCTCCAGGACACCCTCGTAGTCCGCCAGCTTGTACCGGACCACTGCCCATCCCACGATCGCATCGAGCAGGCGCTCCGGCGGCGCATCGGGCAGCCGGGCCAGCGCTTCGAACGTGCGCTCGTAATGGCCACTCGCTTCGGTCAGCGCGTACAGCGATACGGCCCGCTCGGCCGCCTTCGTGGCATGGTGAGCCGTGCGCTCCGGATCGTTTCCCTGCCAGAAGTGATGGGCCAGCACCGGGGCGAGTTCCTCGAGCCGGTCCGCGTACAGCGCCTCCAGCGCCGCGCCCGCCCGCGCGTGCAACTCCCGGCGACGCTGCTTCAGCAGCAGCTCGTACGCCGCCTCCTGCGTCAGCGCATGCTTGAAAATGTACTCCCGCTCCGGGACCGTGGTCCGCTCACGCACGAGCTCTCCGTACGTCAGCGTCCCCAGGTGCGGATCGACGTTCTCGATCCGATCCGGCGGCGGCGCGGCGCGGCAGACCGACGCCAGCGCCCGATAGAAGAACGTGCGCCCCAGCACGGCGGCCGTCTGCGCCACCCGCTTCGTGGCATCCGGGAGCCGATCGATGCGCGCGCTCAGCACGCCGGCAAGCGTCTGGGGGATCGCCACGCTCGTGATCTCCCGCGTCGCCCGCCAGTGGCCGTCTTCGCGCACCACGTGCCCTGATTCGATCAGCGAGCGCAGCACCTCCTCGAGGAAGAACGGGTTCCCGTCCGACCGCCGCAGGATCAGCTCGCGCACGCTGCCGGGAAGCGCTTCGATGTGCAGCAGGTTGCCCAGCAGCTCGCCCGCACGCGCTCCGTCGAGAGGCTGCAGGTCCAGTCTCGCGTACCTCGACCCGAGGCTACCCGCCAGACGGTCCAGCAGCCCCCAGCTCGGCGCCTGCCGGTCCGGACGTAGCACGCACACCAGCAGCAGCGGCTCCGAGGCCGCGATCGTGGCCACCTGCCCGATCAGTTCCAGCGACGCACCATCCGCCCAGTGCAGGTCGTCGAACACCAGCACGTGCGGCCGCCCGGTGTCGCCCTGCGGTCCGCTCCCCTCGCGCATCACCGCCCGGAGCGCGCCGATCACCACGTCCGCGATCCGCTCCACCAGCGCCCCGCCCTCCAGCTCCCCCAGCGCCTTCCTCGCCGCGGGCGTCTCAACCGCCAGCAGCGTCTCCATGACCGGGAGCGCGGACGGATCGAGCGACAGCCGGTCCACGAACGCCTCCAGCCGCTCCCGCACTACCGCCGGCCCCTCCATGTCCCCCGCACCGATCATCTCCCGACCCAGCTGCTGCCACGGCTGGTAGGCGAGCGACTGCCCGTACGAGACCGCCCGGCCTTCGTACCACGCCACACCGGCCGCCCCGGCACCCGACCGCACCTCGGCCATCAGCCGCGACTTGCCAATGCCGGCCTCGCCCACCACCGCCACCACGCTCCCGGCCCCACGACCCAACCCCTCCAGCGCCTCCGCCAGCGCCGACAGCTCCGCTTCCCGACCCACCAGCGGCGATGCCAGCCCTTCACCCTCCAGCCCGCGCGTCTTACCCGGCCGCGCTTTCGCTCCGAGCACCGCGAACGTCTCCACCGCTTCCTGCTTGCCCTTCAGCTCCACCACGCCCCGGGGCTCCAGCTCGAACAGCCCTCGCACCAGCCGGCGCGTCTCGCCGCTGATCAGGAGCGTTCCGGGCGACGCCAGCGATTGCAGCCTCGCGGCCACGTTCGCCGTGTCGCCCATGGCCGTGTACTCCGCCTTCACCTCATCGCCCATGTACGCCAGCACCGAAGTCCCGGAGTTGATCCCCACCCGCACCCGGAACTCCACACCGTAGCGACGCTCCACCATCTCCCCGTACTCCGCCGCCGAGTCCAGCAGCGCCAGCCCGGCCCGCACTGCCCGCTCGGCATCGTCTTCGTGCGCTACCGGCGCGCCGAACAGCGCCAGCACCGCATCACCCATGAGCCGCGCGACCGTGCCGCCAAAGCGCGTCACCGCGGCATTCATGAAGCCGAACCCGCCGTTCATGATCGCCGCCCAGTCCTCCGGGTCCAGCCGCTCCGCCAATGCGGTCGAGCGGACCACGTCCGCGAACAACACCGACGTCAGCTTCCGCTCCCCCTCCACCGGCCGGGGGGCGTCCAGACTCCCACCGCACCGGTTGCAGAATCGGGAGTGATCCGGGTTCTCGGTGGAACAGATGGGACAGACAATCATGGCCGGCGACGGGGGTCCTGGGGCGAGGGTTGAGCGTGCAGTCCTTCAATATGGTGCCGGCCGACGCCCGCGTTCAAGGGTTATGTCGATGTCGATGTGGGGAATTGCCCCTCGCACTGGAACCGCGTGGCGCGCGCGCCTACATTCACGTGGACTCCTACTCTCCGAGGAGAAGAACATCATGAGCCCCATCCGCATTACCACGGCCGCAGCGGTCGTGCTCTCACTGGTTGCAGCGACGGCCCCCGCCGAGGCGCAGGAGACGGATCATTCCGTGTCCAGCGGCGGCATCATGGTCCCGGGCTGGCAGGGCGCCGTGGACTCGCGGGCTGCCGCGTCCGGGCAGACGGTGGCGGACTCCCGCTTCGTCGAGACGTCGGGGGGATACCACATCACCACCGGCCCGGCGACGACGTACTGGAATCCGGCGAACACGGCCGAGGGGGACTACACGGTGACGGCCACGTTCACCGAGCCGAAGTACATGAACCGGAACGACCACCCGCATCCCTACGGTCTGTTCATCGCCGGAAAGGACATGGGCACTGCCCGGGAGCAGATGCTGTATTGCGAGGCGTACGGGAACGGCACGTTCATCGTGCGCGGCTTCGGTCCGGAGCCGTTCCAGATGAACGGCCGCAGCGGTGAAGCGAACCCGGCCGTCCACAAGGCGGCGGGCAAAGGGGAGCCGGTGACGCAGACGATCTCGATGTCGGTGAAGGGGGACCGCGTGGACTGCGCCATCAACGGGAAGGTGGTGGCCAGCTATCCCAGGTCGGAGGTTACCGGCCCGGGCAAGCTGTCGGCCACGGATGGCGTCTACGGGATCCGGTTCGCCCACAACACCGAGGGAACGGTCACCGGTCTCGAGCTGACCCGGCCGTAGCTCAGCGGCGAGGCGGCGCCGTCGCGGCTTGCGACGGCGCCATCCTCGGCGGCGGCGGATCCGTTCGCCGGACCCGCCGCCCGCCCGGGGATCAGTTTCCGCCGCCCGCCGCCTCCCGAGCGCCGGACGCCATTGTCCCTTCCGCGCTGTCGAGCCCCAGCGTCCTCCCCTTCTCGGTGGCCGGGATGCCGTCCGTCATCCAGACGGGGGCCGGCGCGCCCTGGAGGTAGTGGTCGAAGAACTGCTGCATGCGGATGTTCCAGTCCCGGATGTCGGCCGGGGTGACCGGCCAGTGCGGCGCGTCGTTGTAGACGATCATCCACGCTGGCTTCTGCAGGCGTCGCATCCCGAGGAAGAGCTCGATCCCCTGTGTCCACGGCACTGCGCTGTCATGGTCGTTGTGCATGATGAGCAGCGGGGTCTTGACCTTGTCGAGCTCGAAGATCGGGCTGTTCTGGATGTAGCGCGACGGCTCTTCCCAGAGAGAGCCGCCGATCCGGCTCTGGGTGCGCTCGTACTGGAACATCCGGCTCGTGCCCGTGCCCCACCGGACCCCGCCATAGGCGCTGGTCATGTTCGCCACGGGGGCGCCCGCCTCCGCCGCGGCGAAGAAGTCGGTCCTGGTCACCATGTAGGCGATCTGATAGCCGCCCCAGGAGTGCCCCTGCACGCCGACGCGCTTCGCATCCACCCACGGCTCGGCCGCCAGCTTCAGGACGCCGGGCATGATGGCGTCCATGGCGCTCTCGCCCGGGTACCCGTCCTCGTACACGATGTCCGGCTCGAAGACGATGTACCCCCGGCTGGCGTAGAACGTGGGCCGGATGACGGACCGGTGCGGCAGCGGCGGCGAGTAGGCGTTGAGCTCGTCGCTGCTCCGCTCGTAGAACGTCACCATCATCGGGTACTGCCGTGAGGGATCGAAGTTCTCCGGCCTGTACACCAGCCCCTGGAGCGGAATGCCGTCCGTGGAAAGCCAGCTCACCAGCTCCACGGTGGCCCAGTTGTACTCCTTCTGCTGCGGGTTCACATCACTGATCCGGTGCGCGCCCGAGAACGAGCGGTCGGCCACCCACAGGTCCGGGAATTCGGCCACGTCTTCGCGCGTGTAGAGCAGCGCGTCGGCGTCCTCCGCCCGCACGGGGCGCCCGAACTGCTTCGCTCCCCACACGAGCCGCTCCGGCGCCCGGCCGCCGTCCACGTGGTCGCGGAAGAACCCGGCATCTTTGGTCCGGAGCTGGAACCCGGAGAGCAGGAGCGGCGCGTCACTCTCGAGGGCGTCCTGCTCCGGGTCCAGATCCACGTAGCGCAGGCGGATGTCGTTCTCGCGGCCAAACCCCTCCGTGATGGCCCGGGGGTCCCCGCGCCCGGTCGGCGAGACCGCCCACACGTCGTAGCGGTCGTAGACCAGCAGCGCCCGGTCCCCTGCCGTCCACCCGGCCATGCCGTACGGCGATGGCAGCATCGGGTGATCATCGTCCTCGTCCCAGAGTGGGTACGGGATCCCGGCAGTCACCGCCACCGGCGCCCTGCCGTCCACCGGCATGGCCATCCACTGGCGGGCCCGGTAGTCGTACCAGGCCACGTGCTTCGCCTCCGGCGACAACGTCGTTCGCGCCACCTGCCCGTCCTGCACCACGCGCCGCCGCTGCCCCGTGGTCACGTCGACGAGCCAGATATCCGCGTGCTCGGGGGCGTCGATCCCCACCAGGTGCCGGTACGGCACGCCCGTTTCCGCCACAGCCACGTCGGCGTCACCCTTCCGGCCCACATCCACCTCGGGCATGGCCTCATTCGCCAGCTGAACGATCCGGTCGCGCTGGTCGAGGAGCACCACGGCCCGGTACGCCCGCTTTCGCTCCCGCTCGATCTGGAGCTTCTGCATCGGCTGGATCAGCGGGTCCTGCCAGTTCCAGACGTCCAGCTCGACCTTCTCATCGTCCAGCAGCGTGTCCTCGGATTCCGGCGCCGGTCTGGGCGACGTCCCGAAGAACAGGCGCCGGCCGTTCTCGGAAAACGACGTCTCCGCGTCCCTGCTCACCCACCAGCCGTCCGGGATCCCGGCCGATCCCTGCGCCGCCGCCTTCGTGGCCACGTCCCGGCCGTCGCGCCAGTGATAGAGCGCGAACGACGGCTGCTCGGCATCGACGTCATCGCGATCGGTGACGAACGCCAGCTGCGCACCATCCCCGCTCAGCACCAGCTGCTCGTAGGCGCCGCGCCCGCCCAGCACCGGCCGCGCCGCGCCCGTGGCCGTGTCCATCACGTACACGCCGTCGCCACTCCCGTCCTCTGTCGAGGCCGTGTACGCCAGCGTTCGGCCGTTATCCGACAACGCGTACGCCACAGCGTCGCCGACCCGGTACTCCTGGCCCGTCGCCGCATCCCGCACCACCAGCGTGTACGTATCCGGCCGCTTCCGCTCCTTCGCCTCCGGGGCCGCCGGCCCCTCCTCCTTCTCCCCCGCGGGGGCCGCCGTGGGCTTTCCCCCCCGAGGCTCCGCGGCCCCTTTCTCCTCTTCGCCAGGCGCAGACTTCTCGGGCTTGACCAGGTAGGCGACGACGGAGCCGGCCACCTCCGGCAGCTTCCACGACTCGAGTCCCGGCACCCGCACCACTTCGCTGGTGCCGAGGTCGATGATCCCGAGAGTGTCCGGCGGCAGGTCGGCCTTCTTCGTCTTCTTCAGCTTGAGCGCGCGCACGGAATCGTGCGCGGGCAGGATGGTCACCACCACGAACCGGGAGTCCGGCGTGAAGGCGGCATTGCCCGCGCGCTCGATCCGGATGGCGTCGCCTGCGTCGGCAGGCGTGACCACCAGCGTGGCATCGCCCACCCGGGGCTCCGTCCGGTAGAGCACCCACGCGCCGTCGGCCGAGACCCGCTCCCCGCGGATGGTCCGCCACACATCGTAGGCGTCGTGATCCAGCACCTTCTTCTGCGCGGCCGCGCCGCCAGCGAAAGTCAGGGTCAGCATGAGCGCGAGAGCGCCCGGCAGCCGCGCGAACGTCGTCGCAGCGGAAAGGTATCCCTTCATGGGTCTCGTCATCTCCTCGGGTCCGCAATGGCTCCGGCCCCCGGACGGGTGGCCGGCCAGACAGGGGCTCCCTCAAAGTGGGCCCCGAGCGCGCTGCCGGTCAACCGCGGGCACGCTGCCGATCAGCCGGGCGGAGGAGGGCGCCGCCCCATGTTCGCGGCAGGTCTCAGAAAGGCACGCCCGCAGCTTCGCACAGCCACGCCATCAACGGTGAGCCAGCCCGGCAGAGCTCGGCGAACCGCTCCACGAATCCATCCGCCACCACCTCTTCTTCCGTGAGATCGACGGAAGCGACGAAGTCCTTTCGCTTCAGGTCGTCGATCAACGGGTGGTCACGGTCATAGCCCGCAGGGCCGCGCTTCAGCGAATCGCCACCCAGCTCGAGCGCCGCGCCGGGCTGCGGGGCCGGGCGGACCGCGATCCAGCGCTCGGGGTCCGCCACCATCGCATCGCGGATCGCAGTCAGCGTGTCGCGATCCGGCCGCCAGACGCCCATCGCCGCCATGCTCCCCGCCCCGCCGCCGTACTCACCCGGCCCGCCCGAGGGCTCGAGATGAAGGTAGAACCCCGGCGCGTGAACGTCGCCGCCGGCCGTGTGGCGGAACTGGATGCCCGCGTGCGTCTTGTACGGCGGCCGGTCCGGGTGGAACCGGCGGTTGTTGTGGATCCGGAAAAGGGACCCGCCCCGGACCCGGGGCTCCGCCTGGAAGTGCGGGCTGACCCTGCGCAGCTCCGACCGGAACGCCAGCACGAAGATCTTGCTCGGCTCGAGGACGTGCTCCTCGTACCGGTCGCGGTTCGCCTCGAACCACTCCTTCCGGTTGTTCTCCCGGAGGTCCCGGAAGAAGCGGAAGAGCTCCGGCGTGAACGGGCTGGGCTGGGGCGCGGTCACGGCCTACCACCCCGCCCTGTTCGCCCGCGCGGACGCGCCCGGATCCCCGCCCCCCGGCGCCTGACGCCCGGCCGCCGACCGGCTCGCGGGCACGCAGTCGAGCGTGAGCACCTCGAACGGCTCCAGCCGGAACGCCCGCGGCTGCCCGGCGCGCAGCGCCATGGGCTGCGCGTTGCGGCCATCGCGCCAGGGACTGGCGGCGAGGTAGCTCCCGGCCCCGTGATCGGGCAGCTCGAACGCGTCGGCCACGTCGAGCTCCAGCGTGCGTGGCGAGTCGCCGGGATTGCGCAGCGTGAGGATGCCGCGGTCCTGTGACCATGCGGCCCAGCCGTACGGCTCCAGCGACCCCGGATCGCCGCCGACCCAGTGCGTGTCCACCAGGGTGGCTGCGCGGGCGCGGGACCAGCGGGCGCCCTCGGCGATGGAATCCCAGTCGTCGTCGCCCAGGAGCGATGGCGTGATGTACATCTCCTGGAGCTGTGTCCCCGAGCCGAAGTAGGAGCGGACCTCGGCCTTGAAGTCGTGGTCGGGGTCGTCGCTCAGTCCACGGGCGTGCTGCGCGTAGATGAGCCCGTGGAGCATGAGGGCGTTGAGCGGGTAGAGCGGCCCTTGCCGCACCACGCCCTCGTACGTCGCCGCATCGCGGTACGTGATCCACTGCTGCCGCTGACTGCCCACACCGGCGAAGTCGTGGTCGCTCCCGCCCCGCCACGTCGAATCGGCGTAGCGCAGCCAGAACGGCGAGGGGTAGGTCCCGGTGGTGAGATTCACGTAGAGGTCGGGCTCGGCCTCACGGAGTCGGCCGATCAGGTGGATGGCGGCGTCGAAGTCGCTGTCGAAGTGGCTCCCGGCGATGGCGTGCCCGGTGTCGCCGGTGCCGTCCAGCTTGAACTGGTTCACGCCGTAGCGCTCGACCATCTCCAGGCAGACGTCCTCGAATCGCGGGTAGTACTTCGGGCCGGAGAGGGCGAGACCGCTCTCGTTCGTCTCGAATCCCCGGGCCCGGGCGCTGGCGAGGCGCTCCTTCCGGGGCTCGCCGTAGCCACCCCACGGTGACAGCCAGACACCGGGCGAGGCGCCATAGATCGCCGCGGCGTCCCGCACGCGGGCGAAGCCGTCGGGGAAGTCGCGGCTGAAGCGCCAGAGGTGGTCGTGGTCGTCCCAGCCGTCGTCGAAGAGGAAGGAGCTCAACACCACCCGGCGCTCCTCGTGCAACGCACGGCCGAAGGCGTGGATGCGGTCCAGCGCCCCTGCCTCGTCGTACGGGCTGAAGTAGCCGAGATCGTACCAGGAGTTGTAGTGCAGGAAGGGGCGGTAGGGATGGGCCCGCTCCCGCTCGATGTAGTCGAGGAAGCCTCGCCGCAGCTGCCCCGTGGGCACCACGCCCACCACAGAGGACACGGTCGTGGGGGCTCCGGGCCGGAGCGGCAGCCCGCGCGCGAGGGCGCAGCGGGCGCTGGCATCCGGGCCGCTACCGTCAACGCGGCTTTCGCTGAGCGGGTGCTCGAACGCAAGGAAGACGTCGCCCGCCACCACCGGCGAGCCGTTCACGGCGCCGTGTACGGCGCCGCCCGGCAGCGGCAGATCCCAGAGCACGATCTCGCGCACGGGCAGCTCACCCCCCGTCGCCTCCAGCTCGACTGCCTGTCGCACGTAGCCGGCGCCATCCCGGAGCTCCGCGCGCCAGGTGGCGCGCAGCCGACCACCCGGGTCCGCCAGCTCCACCGTGATGCGCTGACCGCCCAGCCGCTCGGCCAGTCGGGATGCGCCAGGGCGAGGCGCGATCCGCTCCAGCCGCGGCCCGGCCTCGAGGCGCATGGAAGACGATGCCAGGGCGGTGCCGCCGGGGAGGCTGAGAACGAAGACGTCCGGCGGCAGCGCCAGCGTGCGCCCGTGGCGGCGATCCTCCAGGCGCACGGCCCTCAGCGTGGATTCCTCCAGCGTCCAGGTCACGGCGATGGCGTCCCCCATGAGCGCCAGCTCGCGACCGCGCCGGACCACGCGAGCCGCCCGGCCACCGGCCTCCCGGGCTGCGCCAGCGCTGCCCGGCCGCCCGAGCCTCCCGACGGCCCCGGGTACCAGCGGCAGCAGCGCGAGGCTCGCAGCACCCTCCGCCGCACGGCCGAGAAAGGCGCGGCGCGTGAGCGGATCGGGCCAGATCGCGTGTTCGTTCGACATGAGCCTACCAGTCAACGTGTGAGCAGGGCGCGCCCCACTTCCACCAACACCAGCACGCCCACGCCGGCCGCCGCCGAGCGCTTCGCCGCATCGCCGAACGACCGCCGGCTCGTGTACCCCCCGGCGAAGGTCATCACCATGAGGGCCAGCCACGGGATCGGGAAGATGGCGAACGCCGCCGCATTCAACACCAGCATGATCCACCGGATCCCCGGGACCCTGTCCAGGATGCCGGCCTTCCCGTGCGTGCCGAAGCAGTCCAGCTGCCACTGCGAGAGGCTCGTGCCTTCCTGCTCCGAGCTGCGCGCGCCGCAATCCGGGCAGCGGTGCGTGGCCTGGCTGCTGTCGGAGCCGCCGTCGTCGGCCTCCGACAGGGGCTCGAGCCGCACACTCCCGCACCGCGGACAGGCTTTCCGGAAGAACGCCTTCCGCACCAGCCAGGCCCCCGTGAGGAAGAGCGGTATGAGCACGAGGAGCAGGGCGCGCTGGTCGCCCACCGGGAAATCGAAGAACCCGGTCGGTCTCCAGATCCCGGAGATGGCCAGCAGATGCGGGTCGCCGCCGCCGAACGTGAGCGCCAGCAGCACGGCCGCCGGGACCACGGGGAAGAGGAGCCGGGGCGTGCGGTTCGAGGAGCTGGCCCCGACTTTCGCGCTCCCGGCCTGGTACACCGCCGGGTAGCTGCTCTGCAGCCACTCCGCGTCCCCCAGCAGCGCCTCGCCGCAGCGGCGGATGTGCTGCTTGTGGTCCGCCTCGATGCGGTCTCCCATCGTGGCCGCGAAGTACATGCAGTCAACGACCTTGCGCCGGACCGACTCGTCGAACCGGTTCATGAACTCGATGGCCAGCGTCTTCCCCAGTTCCGGGTAGCGGGCTGGAATCTCCTGGAACGACTCGTCATCGAGAAGCCGCTCGTGGATGTCGAAGCTGAACAGCTCCCCCTCCAGCTCTTCCAGCAAGTGCTGATAGTGCTCCTGCGCCCGCGCCTCGTCATCGTGATCCCGCTTATGGGCGAGGATCGGGTGCAGCAGGAGGATCACCGAGGCCGTGTACTGCTCGTGGGGCGTGTATCCCTCCAGCCGGTTGATGATCGCTTCCCAGTCCTCGTCGTGGACCTCCGGGAAGTTCTCCCGCTCAATGGCGTACCGGTGGTTTACAGCCAGCTCGAAACGACCCTCCACCCGCTCGGGGTCCGTCAGCACCATGGTGCGGTCACCCACCCGGACGAACGGCACCGGCGCGAGCGTGAAGTAGCCGATGCCGAAGTCCTCCGGGATGTGGAGCCGGAAATCGGTGTCCAGCGCCACTTCGGTCTTGGCGGGGATGTTCTGGTCCTCGTTCTCCAGGAGGTCCCCCTCGAACACCACAGTGTCCTCCGGCTCGACTACCAGCCCTATCCTGAAGGGAGCGGGCATGGGTATGCCGTGCTCGTTCGCCAGGACCACGCCGTTGATCGTGAACGAGCTGCCCGCCGTGAAGACGCCGTTCCGGCGCGAGCCATCATCCACGACGTTGATGGTGTGGGGATGCAGTCCGCAGGACGCGCTCATGTACGGCAGACCGTTGATGTCGGCCAGGTACGTGCTCGAGCCGGGTTGTCCGGTGGACCCGCTGGCGCCCCAGGGGTCGCCCCGGCCAGCCAACCCGCCCTGCCCCCCCCTCGCCGTCACCCGGATCATCGGCAGCAGGCGCGGATCCTCCGATCGCACCACCACCTCACCGCCGTTGCCGCCGCGGCCGCCGTTGCCGCCCCGCCCGTCATTCCCCTTCCGCCCGGGCGGGTTCCCCGAGCCGCCCGAGCCGCCTCGCCCGCCGTTGCCGCCGTTGCCGCCCTTGCCGCCCGAAACGTCGATGGTGACCGGGCCCGTCACCTCGTACCGATGCTCCCCGCTGGTGAGGAAGATGTGGTCGTCCTCCACCACCACGTCGAAGCCTACCCGCTGGCCATCCGTGGCGTGGGTACCGTCACCGGCGTTCGTGCCGGGCGTGCCGTCCTCACCCTGCTTCTGCTCGTTCTGACCCGTATGCGGATTCCGGACCGTACGCCCCGCCGCCCCCGCCCTCCCGTTGCTCCCGTCGATCCCGCTCCGGCCGTCACTTCCTTTGAAATCCAGGTACATTCCGCCCCCTTGAGCACCTCAAGAGTACAAGGGCCGAGGCTGCAGCCCAGGCGGAGTAGGGGCCGTGGATGGACGCATGTTAGACCCTCGCACACCCCGTGACAACCGTTCCGTGACCGCAGCCGCGCACAGTGTCATCACGACGGCGGGCCCGTTCCGTTCCATCCCGCGACGTGCCACATTCCCGTAGCGCACGGTGGGCGCCGCCGGCGCCCCGCGCTCCTCGCTCCGGACCAGCTGTGAAGATCGCATTCATCGGCAGCCACGGCGTGGGCAAGACCACGCTCTGTTTCGACGTGGCCGCTCGCCTCAAGCGGCTCGACCTTGGCGTCGAGCTGGTGAAGGAAGTGGCGCGCGCCTGTCCACTCCCCATCAACCGGAACACGACCGTGGAAGCGCAGGCCTGGATCCTCCACTCCCAGGTGGCCCAGGAGATCGTGGCGTCGTCCCGGTATGACGTGGTCCTGAGTGACCGCTCGGTGCTGGACAACTACGCCTACATGGTCCACCAGGCGGGGCCCGCACCTGCGTACGCGCCGCTCGTGCGGGAGTGGATGGGCACGTACGACGGCGTGTTCAAGGTCCCGATCGTGGAGCCCCCTTCGTTCGACGGCACCCGGGACACGAGCGCGACGTTCCAGCGGGAGGTGGACGCGATCATCGACCAGCTGCTCGAGACGTTCTCCGTCCCCTGTCATCGCCTCGACCCGCGCGACCGTCCGGCATGGACCGACGCCGTGGTGCGCATCATGGGCCTGCCCACCGCGCCGCCACAGATGGAGATCTTCGCCGCCGGTAGCTGAGATGCCCTTCCGAACGACCCTCTCGCCAATGCCATGCCGCGCCCGCGAGCGCCGGACGCTCCGGGCGCTCGCCACTGTCGCGCTCGTGGCGGCGGCCCTCGTCGCCCTGCCGGCCGCGGCCGCGCCCCAGGCGGATCAGGACCGTACGGACAGCCTGCGCGTCTTCCTCCTCACGTTCGGGAAGGGGGAGGCGGTGTGGGAGCGCTTCGGCCACAACGCGCTCTGGGTCCACGACCCCGGCGCGGGGACGGACCGGGCGTACCACTACGGCCTGTTCGACATGAGCCGGGCGGGTTTCATGGTGGATTTCCTCCAGGGGCGGATGTTCTACTCCATGGGGGAGGTCGACGCGCTCCGCCTCATCGACGCCTACCGCCGCATGGGGCGCCCGGCCACGATCCAGTCGCTGAACCTGTCACGCGAGCAGATCCGGGAGCTCCAGGAGTTCCTCGAATGGAACATGCGTCCCGAGAATCGCGGCTATCGCTACGACTATTTCCGGGACAATTGCTCGACGCGCGTGCGGGACGCGCTCGACAGGACGCTGGGCGGTCAGCTCTCCGCGGCGTTGCGGGGGCGGGGCACGAACATGACCTACCGCTCGGAAGCGCTCCGCCTCACGGCCGATGACCCGCTCCTCACGCTCGGCCTGGACGTCGGGCTCGGGCCGCTGGCCGACCAGCGCCTCGATCGCTGGCAGCTCGCCTTCATTCCCATGCGGCTCCGCGACGACGTTCGGACCATCACCGTGCTGCGGGACGGTCGCTCCGTTCCGCTCGTGACGGGCGAGCGCCACCTGGATGCCCGCGGCGTACCGGACGGCCAGATCGAGGTGTCCGGAGAAGCGACGGGCGGCCGGCTCGGCTGGATGCTCGCGCTCGGCCTCGCGTGCGCCCTGCTCTTCGCCGCGCTGGGATGGGGAGCGACCCGCCCGGGGGCGGACCGCCTCGGCGCCACCATCGCGCGGTGGACCCTCGGCCTCGCCGGCGCCGCGTGGGGCCTGCTCGCCGGAGGCATCGGCGTCATCCTTGCCGGGCTCTGGCTGTTCACCGACCACCAGTTCGCTCACGCCAATGAGAATCTATTCCAGGCCAACCCGCTGGCGCTCGGACTGGCGGTGCTGGTCCCGCTCGCACTGACGGGGCGAGCCATCCGGCCGGCCGCCCGGCTTGCCGCCGCCCTCGCCGCGCTGTCGCTGACCGGCCTGCTCGTCTATCCGCTCCCCCTCACCCACCAGGCCACGCTGGGCATCATCCTCCTGGCGCTCCCGATCCACCTGGCCCTCGCCTGGACCCTCGCCCGCCTCCGGCACGTTAGCAGCGGCACGCGCTGACCCGGGCAGCGCCCCGGTCATGGCCCATCGCGGCACATACCCTGTGCCGGGGCGTGACGCCCGGCGCACCTCCCGGACGCCCCGCTTTCCACGGAAATCCGCGTCCTTGCGGCCCCTCCGTGAGCCGGGGGCGAACGGCTCGGATGGTGCATTTCTCGGCCGGCACGCGCGACTAGGGAAGCGGCTCGCCCGCTCAGCCCCCGAAACCCGCGCCTTGTGGATGCGACTCGATGACGTGCATCGTCAGAGTGCGGCATCCCAGTGGTTGGCCATCTGGAGGCAGGCAACAGGCAATGGGTCGCACACGTTCATCGGGCACGCGAATCGGCGTCCCGCTCCGCCGCCGGATACGGTGGAGGGCGGGCGACAGCCGCATCGTGGGCCGACGGTCGATGCGACGGTTCGTGTACGGCGTCCTGGCGTCCCTCGCCGCACTCTCCACGGTCACCCCGCCCGCCACTGCCCAGGCGACGGCGGATCAGAGCCGGCGCATCGTCGTTTCTCTCGGCCAGAAGGAGCTCTGGCTCCTGGAAGGTCAGGACACGCTCCTCGCGGCCCCCGTGGCCGTGGGGCGGGACGAGTCCTTCCGCTACGGCGGGAAGTCGGTGGAGTGGAGAACCCCCCGGGGCACCCGCTCCGTGCTGGCCAAGCGAAGCGACCCGGTATGGACCGTCCCCGACTGGCATTACTACGAGCGGGCGGAGGAGGAGGGGCTCCGGGTGATACGCGTGGACCGGGGGCAGCGCTATCCGCTGCCGGACGGCACGCGGCTGGAGGTGCGGGGAAACAACGTGGTCCGCGTCAGCGGGGATCGTTTCTGGAAAGTGCCGCAGGGCAGCGAGATCATCGTGGATGGCGTGCTCTACATGCCCCCGCCCGGAACGGTGCAGCGCCGCGTTCCCGGGGCCCTCGGGACCCGGGCCCTGGACCTGGGCGACGGCTACCTGATCCACGGCATCACGCCATACAACCGTTCGTCCATTGGCGCCAGCGTGAGCCACGGCTGCATACGGATGCGGAATACCGACATTGAGCGTTTGTTCGACCTCGTCTACGCAGGGACGCCGGTGCTCATTGAGTGACATGGCACCCGTCCCGTGGAGTGAAGGCAGAGCGAGATGACCAGGAAGAAGAAGTGGGGGATCGCGATCCTTCTGTCTCTGATCGCGCTGCTGGTCGCCGCCGTGGCGTTCATGGCGGGGGCTCGTGCGGGCGGGCCGCAGCTCGTGGATCAGCTCGCCATGGCAGAGGCGCCGAAGGAGGCGGCGGACACCGCTGAGCCGATCGCGTCGAAGCCGGTCTACACACCGCCACCGCTCCAGCCGGCGGTGGGCTGGCCGTTCGAGCCGCTTCCGCGGATCGCGAAATTCACGCGCACCCTGCCGGAGGTCGAGCTGGCGAACACCTTCTCGGACTATCTGCACTCCCCCGAGATCCGGAGCCTGCCGGTCGCGGCTTCCGCCGCCCCGGTCAGCCGCTCCCCGTCCGTCGCCTGGGTGCTGCCGCCACTCGCGGCCGCCGGTGGGCTCGCCCTGGGATCCAGGGAGTCCAGCTGGGGAGGAAGCTCCGTCGTGCCCGAGCCCGGGACCATTCTCCTCCTGGCCACTGGACTCCTGATCCTGGGCCTCATCGTCGTCCGACGCAGGCGGAAGGCGGGCAGCGCGACGACGGAATCGTGATGCTCCCCGGGAGCGGGCTTCCCGGCCCGCTTCCGTCCCCTGCGTCCTAGTTCGACCGGGTCGTGGCGGAAGCGGGCTCCTTCCCCAATCCAAGCACGTACGTCAGCCCCAGGTCCACCGTGAGCTCCGAAACGCTCGTGCTCGATTCCCGGCCGTTCGCTTCCACCTTGAACGAGTAGTGCCGGTATCGCGCTGTCGGCCGGAGGAACAGCCCCCGGGCCGGTAGCGCGATCTCCACACCGGCTCCCCCTTCCAGGGTCGAGATCCCGTCGGTGTCCACGTGCGCCAGGTCGCCGCCCGCGAGCAGGGGATCGAGATTGTGCCAGCCGATGCCGAGCCTGAGCCACGGCTGCAGACGCGATGAGTCGCGGACCGGGACCCACAGCTGCCCGCCCACGCCCACCCCCGAGTCGACCCAGTTCCCGTCCCCGGGATTCGCCGCTCCATCCGCCACACCGAACGACGCCCGCTCATACGAACCGTAGACGCCCAGCAAACGGGTGATCCGCACGCTCACGGACGCGTCGACGCTCCACCCCACCTTCGCGCCATCGTCCGCGAACGCGCCCAGCGGGACCGCGACGCCTCCCCCTCCACTCAGGATGAGCGCGGGAACCTCCTGGGCTCCGGCCGACGTGGCCAGCAGCAGTAGTGGCAATACCAGTGCACGGCGCATGGCTCTCTCCATCCGGTTGCGTGAGCGGCTCGGTGCCGATTGTGGGCAGGCGCCCGTGATCAGGCCGGCCCGGAAACGGTCACCTCTGCGAATCGAGTCGCTCGAGGAGTGTCCGGACCGCCGCCTCCAGCTGCTGATCCTGCCCGCGGCTGACCACGTCATAGTCGTTCCAGACAGGCACGTCCACCTCGGTCTGCCAATTCTCGAGATAGCGGCCGGAGACCGCGTCCTTGACGCCCATCCCGGGCACACCCCAGACCACCCCGTTCTGGAGCATCTCCCAACCGGCGAACGTACACGTGCCGGGCACGGGCTGGCCTACCAGCGGCCCGATTTCCAGGTGGCGATACGCCCACGCGTAACAGTCGCCGTCGCTGTACGCGGCCTCGTTCACGATCGACACGCTCGGCTTCGTCCAGCGGAAGTTCGGCTCGAAACCGACGCTGCGGGTGTCGGTGGTGTAATCGAAGAACCGCTTCCCGCTCAGGAACATGGCCAGGTCCGCCACCAGGTCCCCGCCCCCATTCCAGCGCTCGTCCACGACCAGTCCGTCACGGTTCGGATACTTCCCCATGACCGTTTCGAAGGTGGACCGGTAGGCCCCGTCGTTCATGCCGGGGACGTGGACGTACCCCAGCCGGCCATGACTGAGGCTGTCCACTTCCGCCTCGTTGCGCTCGACCCAGCGCAGGTATGCGAGCCGTCCTTCCTCGCGTGGCGTGATCGGCTTGACCACGACATCGCGCGTGCTCCGCGCCCCGGGGTCCCGCACCGACAGCAGAACGTTCCTGCCCGCCTTCCGGTTTAGCAGTGCGGCGAAATCCACGTCCGCGCCGATGGCGACGCCGTCAATGGCCGTGATGACGGACCCGGACTTCACGTCCATCCCCGGCCGGTCCAGCGGACCGCGCTTCATGACCTCCACGACCTCCACGCCCGGTTCGGTGCGGCCGTAGTCGAAGAAGATCCCCAGCGACGCCGTCTCGTCCCCGTTCTCACCGCGGCTCGAGTAGCGCGCCCCGCTGTGGCTCACGTTCAACTCGCCCAGCATCTCGCTGAGCAGCTCCATGAAGTCGTATTCGTCGCCCACTCCGCTCAGGTACTTCCCGTACTGGGGACCGAGCGCCAGCCAGTCCACACCATGGTAGCCCTCGGTGTAGAACGTGTCCCGCGTCCTCCGCCACACGCGGTCGAAGAGCGCAGCCCGCTCCGCGTCCACATCCACCCGCATCTCCCCGCGCACCTTGATGTTCTCCCGCTTCCCACTGGACGGGTCCACGAGCGACATGCCGCCGTCCGACACCAGGAAGATCTTCTTCTGCGCGCTGTCCCATGCCATGCTGGCGCTGCCGACGTCCAGCGCCAGCACCATCTTCGTCTCCTTCGTGCGCAGCTGCGTCGACCACAGGTTCATGCCCTTCTCGAACCGCGCCAGGTAGTACAGCGTCTCCCCGGCCTCGTCCATCAGCGCTCCGCCCATCCGCGAGGAATGGATCGTCAGACGCCCCTTGCGGTCCTGCGCTCCGTCCAGCTCCAGCACCACGGACTCGGGCAGGGACGGCTTCCGCTCCGCTCCCTTCTCACTCTCCTTTCCGGCCGCCTTCTTCGCCGCCGCCTCCGAGTCCTTCAGCAGCCGGTAATCCTCTTCGCTCAGGTTGAACCGGTCCCAGCCATCGCGGGTGAAGAACATGGCGTACGCATCCGTCTGGTCACCGCCGGACATGGCCATGGACCGCATCCCGTCCCGGTTGCTCTGCCAGAGCATGGCTTTGCCACCCAGGATCCAGCTGGGCGCGAAATCGTTGAAGCCGCTCTCTGTCAGGTTGATGGCCGGCTCGCCACCCGCCGCCCGCACCAGGCCCGCCTCGCCGGGCGCCAGCCCGGGGACCGCGTAGTCGAACAGGATCCACTGACCGTCCGGGCTCCACTCGAAGTGCTGGCGCGGGCCCGTCCCGAACAGCTCCCGCTCCGTCAGCAGCGTTCGCGTCTCGCCGCTCGCCACATCCCGCACACGCAGGGTGTTGAAGTCCTCGATGTAGGCGATCTGCTTGCCATCGGGCGAGTACGACGGCTGGAAGTTCTGGTGCTCGTTCACGATCACCGGCTCCTCCGCCAGCACCGTCGAGGCGAAGAGGTACGGCTCCGCCTCCCGCGTCCGCTTCGCCCGGTACACCCCCCACTTCCCGGCTCGCTCGGACGCGTACAGCAGTGTGCGGCTGTCCGGCGAGAAGACGACGCCGGTCTCGGCTTCCGGCGTCACCGTCACCTGTTTCGTCGTCGCCCCGTCCACCGACGTGACGAACACATCCCCGCGGTAGACGAAGGCCACTTCCTTCCCGTTCGGCGCCAGCACCGCTTCCCGCGCGCCGTTGCTGAACGTTTCGACCCGGGTCCCGTTCGTCGCCTTGTCCGTCGCCACCGTCACGTGCACGGGGCGCGGCTCGCCTCCCGGCGCCATCGTGTAGATCCGCCCCGCATGCGCGAACGCCAGCGTGCCGTCCCCGGAGCGCGTCAGGAACCGCACCGGCCCGCCCGCTGCGAAATGCGTCACCTGCCTGGACTCGCCCCCGGACAGCGGCATCCTGTGGACGTTGAACGTCCCGCTCTCCTCGCTCAGGTAGTAGACCGTCGAATCGCCGTCCGCGAAAACGGGGTTCCGGTCCTCGCCCGCGAACGTCGTGAGCTTGCGGTGCGTGTTCGCAGCCGCGTCGTAGACCCAGAGGTCCCGGGCCACCGACGACGTGTGGTGCTTCCGCCAGGGATTCTCCTGACCCTTCCGATCTTCGTACAGCATCAGCCGGCCGTCCGCGCTCGGCGCCACCGCTTCCGCCGGCGTGGTCAGGAGCTGGCGAGGCCGGCCACCGTTCACGGAAACACGGTAGAGCTCCGGCTGCGCCCCCGTCGGGAACAACCGACTCGCGGCCCGGTCCAGCCTCGTCGCCCCGTAGAGCACCGCCGCGCCATCCGGCGTGAACGCGTACGGGTACTCGTCGGCGCTGTGCACCGTCAGCCGCCGCGCTTCGCCGCCCTCCGCCGGGACCACGTACACGTCGAAGTTGCCGAACCGATCGCTGGCGAATGCGATCCGCCGACCATCACGGCTCCACACCGGCATGAAATCGTGCGCCGTGTGCGTGGTCAGCTGCGTCGCCGCGCCGCCCGCACTCGGCACGCGATACAGGTCCCCCCTGTACGCGAACACCAGCGTGGCACCATCCGGCGAAAGGGCCGGGTAGCGCAGCCACACGGCTTCCTCCTGGGCGGCAACAGGAGCGGCGAAAAGGCAGAGCGCGGCCAGGAGCAGCCAGATCCGGGTCATGAATCGCGTCCAGTTTCAGGGTTCCAGGGTGGGGCAACCGGCAATATGCGGAGCCGGACCGTCGCCGTCCACCAGCAGGGCGACGTCGGAAAGCTCCGGCCACGGGCACGCGCGCGTCGGCCCCGCGCGGGCCATGCCGGACACCGCCGGCCTCCGCTTGCGCATCGGCGCGGGCCATGGCACATTCGTCGTTGATTGAGAATGAATCTCAACTGCGCACGGAACCGATGCGCGGACCGCAGGCGGAGAGAGGCAGGGATGAGACGACGGCAGCGCACGAGGAGCGCGCGGAAGCGGCGGCGGGCCGGAGGGGCTGCGCCTGTCGCAGGTCCCGCTGGGCGAGGAGGTCGAGCTGGACTCCATCGAGCTGCCGCCCGCGGAGCTGGAAGCGCTTCTGGAGCGAGGGCTCCTCCCCGGCTGCCGGATCTGCACGGTTCGTCGTTCACCGTTCGGTGATCCCATCGTGCGAGTGGACGGGACGGTGCTCGCGCTGCGCCGGGAAGTGGCGAGGTGCCTGTGCGTCCGTCGCCCGCCGTCGCCGGGCGGAGGCGGTGACGGGGGCGGGTGGCGGGGGCGAGGGCGAGGGCGGTGAGCCCGGGAAGCGCCGGGGCGACGTGTCACGATCGGGGTGGCGCGGCCGTGGCAACGGCGAATGGGGCGGGACCGGACGGCCGCACGGGTGGAGCTCCACCGCTCGTCGCCCTGGTGGGGCCACCGAACGCGGGGAAGACCACGCTCTACAACCAGCTGACGGGTCTTCGCCAGAAAGTGGCGAACTACCCGGGCGTGACGGTGGAGAAGCACGTCGGTCGCGTGCGCCTGGAAGGCGAGCGCGAAGTGCGGCTGGTGGATCTGCCGGGCGTGAACGGGTTCACGGGCCGGACACTGGACGAACGGGTGACGCGGGACGTGCTGGCGGGGCGCGTCGAGGGGCTTCCCCGCCCGGACGCGATCCTGGCCATCGTGGACGCCACGCGGCTCGAGACGCAGCTCATGCTCATCGAGCCGATCCTGGAGATGGGCCGCCCCACCCTGCTGCTCCTGAACATGGTGGATGAGCTGGAGGCTCGGGGCGGCCGGATCCAGGATGGGGCGCTGGCCGAGCGCTTCGGCGTCCGCGTGGCCCGGACCAACGCACGCGCGGGCCACGGACTGGAGCGCGTCCGTGAGTTCCTCTCCGCCGTCGCCGCGGGCGAGCTGGACGGCGGGACGCCTGCGTGGAACGGCCGGTCCCCCGCGGCGCCCGGCGAAGAGACCGCCGTGGCGGGCTTCGGGGCGCGCAGGAACCTCCCGGTGCTCGACGCGTTCGCAGAGCGCCGCGCCCGGGTGCGCTCGGCGGTGGAAGCGGCGGACCATCGGCCGCCCGAGCCCTCCGCGCTCAGCGAGCGTCTCGACGCCATCCTCCTGCATCGCGTGTGGGGGCCGCTCGTGTTCCTGGCCGTCGTGCTCGTGGTCTTCCAGGCCATCTTCACATGGGCCGCGCCGCTCATCGACGGCCTGGAGTGGATCGTGGCCACGTCCGGCGAGTGGCTGGCGCCGCACCTCCCGTCGGGCTGGGTGCGGTCGCTCATCATCGACGGCGTGTGGTCCGGCGTGGGCTCCGTCGTCGTATTCCTTCCCCAGATCCTCCTGCTCTTCCTGTTCCTGGCAGTCCTGGAAGACTCCGGCTACATAGCCCGCGCGGCGGTGATCGCGGACCGCCTCATGTACCGGGTGGGATTGCAGGGTCGAGCCTTCCTGCCGCTCATCAGCGGATACGCCTGCGCCGTCCCGGCGATCCTCTCGGCCCGCACGGTGGAAAACGAACGGGACCGCCTGGCCACGATCTTCGTCACGCCGTTCATGACCTGCTCGGCCCGACTCCCCGTGTACGCGCTTCTGATCGCGGCGTTCATCCCGGCGAAGCCGCTGCTGGGCCCCGTCTTGGGCTCACGCACCGCCGTGCTCCTGGGACTCTATGGACTGGGACTCATCGCGGCCATCGGGACTGCGTTCCTCCTCAAGCGGACGCTGCTGAGAGGTGGGGAGACGGGCTTCATGATGGAGCTGCCGCCGTACCGGCTGCCATCCCCGAAGTCGGTGGGCCTGCGGCTGCTGGACCGGAGTCGCATCTTCTTCAGTCGCGCCGGGAAGATCATCTTCACGGTCACCATCGCGCTCTGGCTGCTCACCCAGGTGCCGCGGACGCCGCAGGGCCCACCTCCCATCGGCGACAGCGTGCTCGGCCGCGTCGGCCACGTGATCGAGCCCGTCATCGAACCGCTCGGGTTCGACTGGACGGTGGGCGTCGGGCTGGTGTCGTCACTGGCCGCGCGGGAGGTGATCGTGGGGACGCTCGGCACCATCTACGGCGTCGAGGACGCGTCCGAGTCCTCCATCTCGCTGCAGTCCAATCTCCGCCAGCACCTGGACACGGGGGCGGCCGTGGCGCTGCTCGTCTTCTTCGCCTTCGCGTTGCAGTGCACGTCCACCATCGCCGTGATGCGCCGCGAGACCGGCGGGTGGAAGTGGCCGGCCATCCAGTTCGGCTACATGCTCGCGATGGCCTTCTCAGGGGCGTGGCTCGCGAACTGGCTCCTGTAACAGTCCGGCCTCCGCAACTCAGTTCATCGATGGATCGTACGGCATCCGCGACAGACGCCGGTACTCCGGGCCCTTCCGCTCGAGCACCCGCGCCCACAGCGTGTCCGGCGCATCCGTGAAGACGTCCTCCTCCCGCGCCGGATCGACGATCCAGGAGCCCGTCTCCATCTCCGCCTCGAGCTGACCCGGACCCCAGCCCGCGTGTCCCACGAACACGCGCGCGCGACGCAGCACCGGGAGGACCTCCGGGGAGATGTCCCCGGTCAGGAAGCCCACCGTGCCGAACACCGGGACGTCGGCCAGGGCGGCGTGCGCCAGCTCGGCCAGCAGCACCGGCTCCCGCGGCTGGACCGGACCGCCCCGGTACACGAGCTCACCCGGGCCCGCCAACGCGCTCAGCGGCGGGAACGCCGCGGCCACCGGGACGTCCAGCGGCCGGTTCAGCACCACGCCCAGCGCCCCGTCCTGATTGTGCTCGCCCACGAGCACCACCGTGTGGCGGAAGTTCGGATCGAAGAGGCCGCCGCCGGAGATCAGCAGCCGTCCGCGCAAGCTCTTCATGGCGACAAGTTTAGGCCCTGCGGCTCGTCACGGGCAAGCGTCCTGCTCCTTGCTTTGTAGCGCAAAGCGCTTTACTGTGCACGCGGCAACGCAGGCCGCTGTGGCCGCGCTGCCGCGTGCCCCGGACGGGTGGTGACCATGACGGCATCGTGGGCGAGGCGGGCGGGCGGATACCTGGTGGACGCGCTGCGCGGTGTCCGCGAAGCTCCCATCGAGATGGTCGCCACGGCGACGGTGGCGGCGACGTTCTCGTGGGCGCTGGAGTCGCAGGGGTCCGGGACGGCGTTCCGTGCGTGGTGGGAGATCGCCGTGCCGTGTGCGCTGGTGCTGGTGATCGCCTGGACGGGGACGCTGCTGCACGCCATGGGTCGCTGGGACGCGACCCGGCGCTGGGCGTTCACACTGGCCGGCGCGCTGGCGGTGGCGATCTACGCGTGGACGGTGGTGGATTTCCGGTACGAATCGGAAGCGTGGAGAGCCGGGCTGCTGCTGGCGGCCGCGGTGGCGTGGCTGGTTGCGCTCCCCGCGTTCGGGGGGCGAGGCCGGGGTGAAGCTGGCGGGGAGCGGATCGGGCGGATGCGTCGGGTGGGCGAGCGTTTCGCGCTGCGGGCGATCGGGGCGGTGCTTTACGGTGCGGTCCTGTTCGCCGGTCTGGCGCTGGCGCTGGCGGCCGTGGACAACCTGTTCGAGCTGGGCCTGGAGGAGCAGATCTACGGTCACGTCTGGGGGTGGATCGCGTTCGTGCTGATCCCGTGGATCGTGCTGGGCGGGCTGGACGACTACGTCCTTGCCGCGGACCGGGCCGAGGCGGACGCGATCCCGGCGACGTGGTCGGGGGTGAGTTCCGTCGCCTACCGCATCATCCTATGGCTGGTGCCGCCGCTGCTCGCGCTCTACACGCTCATCCTGTACGCGTACGCGGCCCGTATCCTGGTGACGGGGGAGCTCCCGAAGAACCTGGTCTCGCCGATGGTGCTGGCGGCGGGCGGGCTCGCGGCGCTGGCGCTCATCCTTTTCGATCCGCGGCCGGGGCGTGGCGGGCTGGCTCGCGGGCTCCGGCTCGCCCCCGCGCTGTTCCTCCCGCTGGCGCCGGTCGGCTATCGCGCGCTGCTGCTGCGCGTGGACCAGTACGGCTGGACGGAGTTCCGGGTGGTGCGCGTGGTCGTGCTGAGCGCGCTCGCGGCGCTGGCGATCGGGGCGACGGTCCAGCTGGTGCGACGCCGGGCGTTCTCACTCCACGCGGCGCCTCTCGTGCTCGCGGCCGTCTTCCTGCTGAGCGCCGTGGGCCCATGGAGCGCGCTGGCCATATCGCGGGACAGCCAGCAGGAGAGGCTGGCCGCGGCGCTGACGGAGGTGGGGGTGCCGCCCGGGGCGACGTCCGTCCGCGCAGCCGACCGGCCCCCGACCGGCGCAGGCCCCGACTCGGCGCACACCGTGCCCGCGGCCACGTACGAGCGGATCCGGGACAGCGCGCGCTATCTGTCCAGCCACTTCGGCCGCGAAGCGCTCCCCGGCGGTGTCGCCGGTTTCGCGCACGACCACCCCGGCAGCGTCGACTACGCGGCACAGCTCGGCCTCCGCCCGGATGCGCTCCCCGCGCGCGAAGGGCTGAGCGTCGGCGGCACGCTGTCGCGGGGTGCGCCGCTCCGGCTCGAGGGAGGGCTGGCGTACCGCGTCGAATGGACGAGGGGGCCCCGCGGGGAGGAGCGTCCCGGCGGGGCCGTCGAGCCCGCGGGCCGGAGCCCCATGACCGTGGCCGTGCGCGACGGCCAGCGCCTGGAGCTGAGCGTGGGGAGCGCACTCCTGACGGCGGACCTCGGCCCGCTCATCCGGGAGCTCGAGCGTACGGCGGACCCACGGGAGCCCGGGCGGCTGCCGCCGGATCGCGCGGTCGTGCCCCTGGTGGGCGGGAGCGGCGCCCGGGCCGGTGAGCTCGTGGTGTGGCAGATCTGGGCTCAAGCCGATTCCGCGGGCTGGCGGCTCCAGCGAGTGGAGGCGCTGGCGGTGGTGGGCGCGAACTGAGGGCTTGCGGCCGGGTTGCCGCCGTCCTTAGGTCCGCCTAAACTCGGTCATCGGTCCGCTGCGGGGACGGCGTGCACGCGCGCACTCCCGGGGGCGGTTCCGGGACTGTTCGATTCCAGGTCAGGAGGTCGCGCAATGGAAGAAGTCGGCTGCGCTCGACCCACGGGAGGACCCGTCGGCGCCGCGCCGGCGGACGGGGAGGACGCGCTTCCGCAGTCAGCCACGCAGGAGGAGGCGAAGATGATCAAGGTGGGCCAGAAGGCGCCGGACTTCACGGCACCCGCATATCACGAGGGGAAGTTCACGGCGGTTAAGCTGTCGGACTACCTCGGCGGGTGGATCGTCCTCTGCTTCTACCCGGGGGACTTCACGTTCGTCTGAGCGACGGAAGTGTCTGCGGTCGCAGACAAGCATGCAGTATTCCAGGAAATGGGCGTACAGGTGCTCTCCATGAGCACCGACAGTGTCTTCGTGCACAAGGTGTGGAACGAGGCGGAGCTGTCGAAGATGGTGGACGGCGGCGTTCCCTTCCCCATGCTCTCGGACGCCGGCGGCAAGGTGGGAGCCGTCTACGGCGTCTACGACGAAGCCGCGGGCGTGGACACGCGCGGGCGCTTCATCATCGACCCGGACGGCGTGGTGCAGGGCTTCGAGGTCCTCACCCCTCCGGTGGGGCGGAACGTGGCGGAGACGATCCGGCAGCTCCACGCCTTCCAGCTGGTGCGGGAGACCGGTGGTGCGGAGGCGACGCCCTCCGGCTGGCACCCGGGCAAGCCCACGCTGAAGCCGGGGCCGGACCTGGTCGGTCGGGTCTGGGAGGTCTGGAGCCCCCGTATGGAGGAGGAAGGCTGAGGGATCAGGGGAGCCGCGTGTAGCTGACGGTGATGCCCACCATGTAGCCGGTTCCTGCCTGGAAGATCCGTCGCAGCCCGAGGTGCACGTCGAGTCCCCGCACCCCGACCTGCTGCGCCGCCACCCCGACGCCGGTGAACACGGCGATCCCGGTGGACGGCGCGGCGGAGGAGCAGCGGATGTCCAGGAGGGCGCCGGGCGAGACGAACGCGGCCACGCGGACGGTCCGGAGCATCGCGATCGAGAACGGCGTGGAGAGGTCCACGGTGCATGCGTTCACCCCGGGGAGCACCCCGGGCGCGTAGCCCACGCCGAGCACGGTGCCCAGTGTGCTCGTGGCCGTGTAGTCGCCGATCAGTCCGGCCAGCGTGGGTCCCGCCGTGATGACGTTCAGCCGCGCGCGGGCGCCGAACATGGCATGGCCGCCGCATTCGGACCCGGCGAGCTCGCAGTCGCGCTGGACGTACCCTGCCGTCACGCCGAATGTCGACCCGCCGAGCCACTGCAGGTCGACGCCCGCGCCGTACGCCATGCGGAGCGGACCGCCCCCGCGCAGCTCGCCGACCACCAGCCGGCCGGCCCAGTAGCTCTTGTTCCGGGCGGCGGGCATGGGCAGCGCCAGCGGCGGGAGCGCGCCGACGGGGGTGGATCTCAGCCGTACGGCGCGCACGGAGGAAGACGCGTCCTGCGCTGCCGCCGGGGGCGCCAGCAGGAGGAGCGCGGCCGCGACCCACAGGCGCCTACTCATGGGGCTCCAGCCAGCGCGTGTAGACGAGCCCCCCCGCACCGTGACGGTCGTAGCGGAACACGCGCAACAGCACGCCCCGGGGCTTCAGGATGTCGAGGCGCATGAAGCCGAGGCTCTGCTGCGCCACGTAGTAGCTCTCCCTCATCCAGACCGCGCACGCCGTCTTCGAGCCCGCGCCGCTCACGAGCAGGTAGGGCAGCGTATGCCCGCTGCGCAGGACCTGCAGGACGTGCTCGTGCCCCGCGGCGTACACGAGTGGAGGATGGTCGGCGAAAGCGCTCGTGATCGAGTCACGCATCGTGCGGTTCGCCCTGGAGACGATGTCCTGGTTGCGCCCCCCGAAGCGGTGGAACGGTCCGCTCGGACCGCAGTACCCGCCGTGGGTTCCGCCTGTCATGAGCGGGTGGTGCCCGGCCACCACGGTGACCCGGTCCTCCCGCCCTGGCGCCGTCATCGCCCGCAGCTTCGCCGTGACCTCGCCCGGGTCCGAGGTGCAGTCGGACCGGGCGTCCCGGACAATGTAGTCGTGCAGCCACCACTGCGTGTCCAGCAGCACCAGGTGCAGCCGGCCCGTGTCCACCGCCACCGGCCCCGGGCAGCCGTTTGCGGGGAGCATCCGGATCGGGCGGCCGCCCGCGAGGGACGCGAGCATCTCCTGCTCCAGCCGCACGGACCGGAGCCCGAACACTTCGCCGCTCGCCCAGTCGTGGTTGCCCGGGATGAAGATGGCACGCACGCCCGCCGGGACCGACCGGAGCTGCCCCCGCAGGCGACGCCGGGCGTCCGCCCGCTCCGCCGCACCCTCTTCCCGCGCCCCCACCGGCTGGATCCCGTCCGGGTAGACGTTGTCGCCCAGGAACAGGATCAGCGACCGCTCTGGCGCTTCGGCCGCCTGGACCGCGAGCGAATCGAGCGGGGTGCTCAGCGCGCGGCGGGGATCCGGCTCGCCCGCGTCGCCCACCAGGAAGAGCGTCGTCTCGATGGACGACGGCTCCGGCTCGACCGGGCGCACGGCGCCGTGGCAGCCGGCGGCGGCGGCGAGGAGGAGGGTGATGGACAGGTGTGGGCGCATGGGTGTCGAATTCGGTGACCGTCCGGTCCGCTGCGCAGGTTGCGGACCAGCGCCGCGGCCCGGCCCGCGGTCGGCGGGTCAGTCCCGCTCCGTGCGAGGGGCGAGGCCCGGTCAGCCGAGCGGCGCGAGCTCCACCTTCACCCACCCCTGCTCCCGCCGGTCGAACGCTTCGAACGCCTCGATGGCGTCGCTGAGGGGCTCGAGCTGCGTGAGGATGCGCGACGGCTCGAACACGCCGCCGGCCACCATCTGGACCAGCTCCGGGATGTACTTGCGGTGGTGGCAGTTCCCCATGTTCAGCGACAGGTTCCGGTTCATGGCCTCGCCGATCGGGAACGTGGTGGTCGTGCTGTCGTAGACCCCGATGATGGAGAACGTCCCGGCCTTGGCCACCGCCTTCACCCCCCAGCGCAGCACCTGGCTCGGCGCGTCCCCCGGCTTCCAGAGATCGCCGTCCGGATTGCGATCCGGGGCGTTCCGCTCCACTTCCTTCCGGAACTCCTCGGCGTGCTGCGCGGCTTTCTCCGCCGCAGGGCCCGCGTGGGCGTGCTCGGCGTCGATCCCCACCGCGTCGATCACGCGGTCGGCCCCGATCCCCCCGGTCAGCTCGCGGATCGTTTCGACCGGGTCCTCCTCGTCGAAGTTGATGACCTCCGCGCCCTGCTCACGGGCCATGTCCAGTCGGGATGGGACCGCGTCCACGGCCAGCACCCGGCCCGCGTCCATGAGGAGCGCGCTGGCGATGGCGAACTGGCCCACGGGCCCGCAGCCGAAGACGGCCACGGTGTCTCCGGGCTCGATCTCGGCCATGTCGGCTCCGAACCAGCCGGTGGGGAAGATGTCGGAGATGAGGATGGCGTCGTCGTCGCTCACGCGGTCCGGCAGCTTCACCAGCCCGACGTTGGCGAAGGGGATGCGGGCGAACTCGGCCTGGAGCCCGTCGAACGGACCGCTGGACGCGGGGCCGCCGAAGAACGCAGTGCCCGCCTGGGGGCCGTTGGGGTTCGCGTTGTCGCACTGCGCGTAGTAGCCCGCCCTGCAGTAGGAGCAGTAGCCGCACGCGATCGTGGACGGGATCACCACGCGGTCGCCCGGAACCAGGTTCCGGACGCCGCGCCCCACCTCCTCAACCACCCCCACGCCCTCGTGGCCGAGGATCGTGCCCTCTCGCATCCCGGAGAGCGTGCCGCGTACCATGTGCAGGTCCGTTCCGCAGATGGCGCTCGCCGTGATCCGCACGATGGCGTCCGTCGGCTCCCGGATCTCCGGCTCCGCCACGTCCTCCATCCGGATGTCCCCGATCCCGTGCCAGACCACTGCCTTCATCGCGCCCTCCCGCTCGGTGATGGAAGGCGCCGACTTCCTGACCGCTCCGGAGTCGGCGCGCTGAGCGCCTGTGAAGGCGCAGCCCGCGTGCCAGCCCCCGCCGATCAGGGCGCAGCGCTGCACCGCCTCCACGTCACGGCGGGGGCGTGCCCCTTGTATCCCCCGGGCTTCCGCCGCATGCTCCGCGTGCGAGACCAGCACCCCCATCCTCCGGACGGAGCGCTCACAATGCCGATCTCCAGCCGCGGTGCCGCCCTCATCGCCCTGACCAGCGGACTGCTCGCCGCCGGCGCCACGGCCGCGGCCATGAGGCGGCCGGAGCCTGCGGCTGCGCCCGCGTCCAGCCGGGCGCACCGCGTGCACGAGATGGGCGCCGCCGTGATGCCGTTCGCGCTCGACCGGACCACGCACGTGTTCGAGATGACGGTCGACGGCGGCATCCAGGACGTGGTGGCGAAGGACGCGGCCGACACGGCCACGATCCGGCTCATCCGGCAGCATCTCGGGCACGAGGCCGCACGGTTCGGACGGGGCGACTTCGAGGACCCGATGGCGCTGCACGGAGCCGCGATGCCCGGCGTGCAGGATCTCGCGGCCGGAGCGGACCGCCTGGAGGTCGAGTATCAGCCGCTTCCCGACGGCGGCCGGATCACCTACCGAACTGCGGATCCGGCACTCGTGACGGCCGTGCACCGGTGGTTCGGCGCCCAGCTCTCCGACCACGCCGCCGACGCCACGTATCGCTGACCTCGGCCGCGCGGACTCCCGGTTGGAGCTTCCGGGGCCGCGCATCGACACGGACCCCGGTGCCTGCGGGCGCGGCTCAGCCCACGGCCTTCTCCACGAGCGCCTCGATCCTCGCCTCGACGGCAGGCGTCAGCTCCATCAACGCGAAGGACGTGGGCCACATGGCGTCCTCGTCGAGACCGGCCTTGTCGCTGAAGCCCAGCGTCGCATACCTCGCCTTGAACTTCTGCGCGCTCTGGAAGAAGCAGATCACGTCCCCGTCCTTCGCGTACGCCGGCATTCCGTACCACGTGCGGCACGTGAGCTCCGGGGCGGCGGCCCGGATGAGCCCGTGGAGCCGCTCGGCCATGGCCCGGTCCCGGTCCGGCATCTCCGCGATCTTCGCCAGAACATCGGCCTCGCCGTCCGACTTCCCGCCGGCGCCGCCCCGGGCGGCCGCCCGGACCTCCCGCGCCCGCTCCTTCATCGCTGAGCGCTCCTCCGCGGTGAATGCGTCCTCGGCGCCGGACTTCTTCCCACGCTTCCCACTCTGCCCGCTCTGCCCGCTTTTCCCACTTTTCCCGCCCTCCCCGGCCGACTTCCGCGTGCCCTTCCCTGGACTCATCGATCCCCCTTCGCTCCGCGAGTTCCCGACACCGTCCCCGATCCCCGTCACGCCGCCTCCTGGCCGCCCCGGCGCCACCGCATGGCGCCATACACGGGCAGCCCAAGAACGAGCAGCAGGAAGCCCCAGTACACGGTGTCCCGCCCGGCTCCGATGATCGCCACGACGGAATACGCGAACGCCAGGGCGGCCACCGCGAGGCGCACGACGCTCCGTCCGCCCGCCCCCTTTCGCAGCTCCAGCATCGCCGCGGTCGTGCTCGAGAAGATGTACGGCATCAGGGTGGAGAGGGTGGCGAGCAGGATCAGGAACGTGAACGTCTCCACCAGCCCGCGCGTGTAGTTCATCGCGATCAGCACGGTGGCCACGCCGCTCGAGAAGACGAGCCCCACGGCCGGCGTGCCGCGCGCGTTCAGCCGGTGCAGCGGGCGCGGAAGAAGGTGGTCCAGCGCCGCGGCGCGCGGCACCTGGCCCGAGATCAGGACCCACCCGTTCAGCGCGCCGAAGCACGACACCGCGGCGCCAGCGGCGATCAGGCCGCGGCCCCACCCGCCCCAGATCACGGCCGCGGCGTCGGCGAATGGAGCAGTGGACTCCACGAGGTCAGCCGGCGCGATGATGCCCATCACCGCCACGGTCGTGATGATGTAGACGGCGGCGGCGATGAGCGTGCCGAGCAGGGTGGCCCTCGGGATGGTCCGCGACGGATCCCTCACGTCGCCGGCCGGAACGGTGCCGGACTCCAGGCCGAGGAACGCCCACAGCGTGAGCGTCACCGTCGCCATCACGGCACCGAGGGGGCTATCCCCGGACGGGTTGAACGGGACGAAATGCTGGGGCCGGAACGCGAAGAACCCGAACAGCGCCACGGCCACCAGCGGGAGGAGCTTCAGCACCGTCGTCGCAAGCTGGACCCGCCCCGCCTGGCGCACCCCCATCAGGTTGACGCCCGTGAGAAGCCACAGCGTGCCGATCGCCGCCACGGCACCGGCCATCCCGGACGTCCCGAGCGCTGGCAGGAAGACCGTGGAGTAGCTGACGAACGCCACGGCCAGCGCAGCATTCGTCGTCCACACGGAGATCCAGTACGCCCACGCCACCCAGAAGCCCCCGAAGTCGCCGAACCCCTCGCGGGCGTAAGCATACGGACCCCCCAGCCGGGGGAGCGCCGCCCCGAGCCAGGCGAACACGAGCGCCAGACACACCGCGCCGCCCGCGCTCACCAGCCACCCCACGATGCTGATCCCGCCGTACCGAGCCAGCGACGACGGCAGCAGGAAGACGCCCGAGCCGATCATGTTCCCCACGACAAGCGCCGTGCACACCCAGAGCCCCAGCCCCGCGCCGCGCGCGGCCGCGGATCCGCTGTCGGCGGGCTCCGCGCTTGGACGAGTCGCGGGTCGGGTCATGGGCACGCTCCGGAGGGGATGGGATCGGGAAGGGGGCGTCCCCACGCTAGGGCGCGGCCCCCCGCACCGCAATCCCGCTCACCCGCCCGATGAGCGCGCCTGCTGCCGCCAGCGCAGCACCACGATCGTCAACAGGAACACGCGCGTGGAGGGCGCCAGCTCGTCCATCCCTTCCAGCACCGCGCTCCGGCTGAGAAGACGCGCCGGCCGGATCTCGCCGATCCGCCGGTCCCCGTGCTGAACCACGAACCGCCGCCCGGGGAAACGCGCCCGCAGCGCCAGCCCCCGGTTGTCCGCCCGGACCTGGAAGCCCGCCGGCAGCCGCGACGACTGCTCCGCCCGCGCCACCTCCCGCGCCTCCCGCCCCTGCCGCTCCAGCACGTACACCGGCCGCAGCACGCCTTCCCGATGAACCTCGTACCACTCGCCATCGAGCTCGAACGCGGCACCCGACCGGATCCGCGTCAGCTCCAGACGCGTGAGCACACGGCCATCCAGCGAAATCTCGTAGACACTCGCAAAGAGACCTTCCCGCTCCGCCCGCATCGTCATTCGGAATCCTCTCTCCGGCCCGAGAGTCCGCGGCCCCCCGACAAGCCAAGCCGGCGTCGTATAGGGTGGGCTCGCCCTCGTGGATCAATGGATCGATCCGTGGCCTCGCCGGGTCAAGCTTCCTTCTCTCCCGGCCCCGTCCATGCCCCCCTCCTCTTGACAGCTACAGAACAACCCCCGACACTCTTGTAGACGGCTACAAGAACACGGAGACGGGACATGGCCGCACGTTCGCAGTCGGACGCCCTGCGGGGCTCGCTCGACCTCCTGGTGCTGAAGACGCTCTCGCTGGAGCCGATGCACGGGTGGGGGATCAGCCAGCGTGTGCAGCAGATCTCGGAGGGAGTGCTGGAAGTGAACCAGGGCTCGCTGTACCCGGCGCTGCAGCGGCTGGAGAAGGAGGGTCTGATCACGAGCGACTGGGGGCGGACGGAGAACAACCGTCGGGCCCGGTATTACGCGCTGACGGGAGCGGGGCGCGGGGCGCTGGGGGAAGAGGTCCGGAACTGGCGCAGGTTCGCGGCGGGTCTCGAAGCCGTGTTGAGCACCGGTTGATGGGGTGGGTGAGCGGGCTTCGGGCGCGTCTGCGTCTCCTGAAGGGTGGGGAGGCGGAGACGCGGATGCGCGAGGAGATCGCGTTCCACGTGGACATGGAAGCGGAGCGGCTGGAGCGGGAGGAAGGTCTGGCTCCGGCGGAGGCTCGGCGCCGTTCGCTCGTGGCGTTCGGGGGCGTGGAGCGGACGAAGGAAGAGCTGCGGGCGGGGCGCGGTCTCGCGTGGCTGTCGGGGCTCCGGCTCGACCTGAAGCTGGGCGCGCGGATGCTGTCGAAGTACCCGTTCCTGACGGGTACGAGCGTGCTGGCGCTGGCGCTGGCCGTGGCGCTGGCGGTGAGCTGGTTCGAGTTCATGTCGAACATGAGCCACCCGCGGCTGCCGCTTCCGGACGCCGATCGGATCGTGCTGGTCCGTTTGCAGGACGAGGAGAGCGGCGGGCAGGAGCGGCGGGCGCTGTTCGATTTCGAGCTGTGGCGGGACGGGCTGGGCACGGTCACGGACCTCGGCGCGGCCACGACGGTGGAAGTGGTGGTTCGCACCGGGGATGGGCGGTACGCCACGCTGGAAGGGGCGCGGGTCACTCCGTCCATGTTCCCGTTCTCGCGGCTGCGGCCGGTGTACGGCCGGCCTCTCCGTCCGGACGACGCGGACCCGGGCTCGCCTCCGGTGGCGGTGCTGGCGTACTCCGCCTGGCGGCGGTTGTGGGACGGCGACCCGGGTGCGGTGGGGCGCACGGTGCGGGTGGGCTCCGAGACGGTGACGGTGGTGGGGGTCATGCCGGAGGGGTTCGAGTTCCCCACCTATCAGGAGATCTGGCTGCCACTCCGCGACCGCGGGGTGGACGTGGGGCCGCGGCAGGGCCCGCCGCTGACGCTGTTCGGGCGGCTGGTGCCGGGCGTGTCGCTGGGCGAGGCGAGGGCGGAGCTGGACGTGGTGGGGCGCCGGATCGCCAGCGCGTACCCGGCCACGCACGAGCACCTTCGCCCGCAGCTTTACCGGCCGAGCATGTTCGGCGGCGCGGCGGCGTTCGCCGGGCTGCTCAACCTCCCCTTCCTCCTCTTCCTGATCGTGGTGAGCGCGAACGTGGCCACGCTCCTCTTCGCCCGCACGGCCACGCGGGAAGGCGAGATCGCGATGCGGACGGCGCTGGGCGCGAGCCGGCGGCGCATCGTGCTCCAGATGGCGGCCGAGGCGCTGGTGCTGACGCTCACCGCGGCGGTGCTGGGACTCCTTCTCGCCCGCTGGGCGTTCCCCCGCGCCCTTACGCTCTTCCTGGAGATCCAGCAGACGCGTCGGCCATTCTGGTTCGATGACACCGTGTCGATCCGCGGCGCGATCTACGTCCTGGCGCTGGCCGTGGTGGCGGCGCTCGTCATCGGAGGGCTCCCGGCGCTCCGGGCGACGCGGGGCGAGCTGCGTCAACGGCTCACCAGCACGGGCACCGGGCTCTCCTCCATGCGATTCGGCGCCATTGCCACGGCGGTGATCGTGGTGCAGGTGGCCATCACCGTGGCGTTCGTGCCGCTGGCGGTCGACCGGGCGCTGGAGGCGCTGCCGAACCTCGGTCCGGCGGACTTCCCCGCGGACCACTTCCTGTACGGCCGGCTGACGCGGGAGCACGCGGCGACGATGGGCGGTGGTGACGGGCTGGGCGGCGAAGGGGAAGGGACGGCGGCGTTCGACGAGGTCGAGCGGAGGCTGCGCGCCGAGCCGGGCGTCGTCGCCGCGACGCGCGCCAGCTGGCTCCCCGGCTTCAACCACCAGACCACGGCCCTGGAAGTGGAGGGAGACCCGGCGCTGATCCGTCGGCGGGTGCTGGACGTGGACCCGGACTTCTTCGACGTCATGGGCGCCCGGATCGTGGGCGGACGGGGCTTCCAGGAGAGCGACCGGCTCGGCGATGCCGCGGTGGCCATCGTGGACCGCGAGTCCATCGACGCGCTGTTCGCCGGCAGGAACCCCATTGGCCGCAGGATCCGCTTCATCAGGGACCCGGGGGCCGACTCCGCCGGGCCCTGGCAGCGGGTCGTGGGCGTGGTCGATGGGATGGAGCCGGCCATCGGTCCGGGACAGCCCGTCGGCGTATACCGTCCCCTCCGTCCCGAGCGCCACGCGTCGCTCCACTTCTTCATCCGGACGCTCGGGCGCCCGGACGCTCTCGTGCCCCGGGTGCACGACCTGGTGGCGGCCGTGGATCCCGACCTCGGGATGGCGCAGCTCGAGCCGCTGGATGCAGTCTGGCGACCCGTCCAGCGCGGCGACGCCTTCCTCCTCACCGCCCTCGGCGCCGTCGCCGCCGTCATCGTCTTCTTCGCGCTCATGGGGATTTACGCCCTCACCGCGTTCACCGTCGAACGACGCGCGCGGGAGATCGGCATCCGGCAGGCGCTCGGCGCCAGCCCCGTTCGCCTCCTGGCGGCGGTGTTCTCCCGGGCGATCCTGCAGATCGGGATCGGCGTCGCGCTCGGCGCCGTGCTGGTCGGCGTCGCCCTCGCCGATCAGCCCCGCGGCCTCCTCCTCGTGGCCGGGGTCTCGCTCTCCATGCTCCTCGCGGGCGCGCTCGGGGCGAGCATCCCGGCGCTCCGGGCCCTCCGGATCCAGCCCACCGACGCGCTCCGGGCGGAGTAGGAGCCGCCGTGAGCCGTCAGTGCATCCGCTCCGCCCGCGCCGCGCCGGCCCGGATCGCCGTGACGGCGCCGTCCGCGTCGCGCTCGAACGTCAGTGTGATCCCGCGCCCGAGGTACATGAACGCGTCGGCCCCCGTGGGCACGAGCTCCAGCGGCGTGCCGCCATCCTCGGACAGCATGAGGCGCTCGCCTTGCACCGTGACCTCCAGCCTGGTCCCGCCGACGGCATACGTCCCGGTATAGTCGGCCAGTGCGGCGGGATCCACGGGTGCGGGCGTGATCTCGCGCGGCGCCAGCCCCGGCCATCCGTATACGCGGGCCACGGCCAGGATGACTTCCTGCGCCAGCGGAGAGCCGGTGTCGCTGTTCGTCATCACCACCACGCCCTCGCCGCTCCCGGCATAGCCCACGAACTGGCTGCGAAAGCCCTCATTGGCGCCGCCGTGGGAGAAGCGGAGCGAGTCGGCTGAGCCGGCGATCCCCAGCCCGAGCCCGTACTCGCCCAGCACGGGCGTTAGCATGGTCGCGGCCATGTCCTGCGAGATCACGGTTTCCGCCCCTCCCGCGTACGCGCGCTGGACGCCCATGACGTAGCGGGCGTAGTCGGACGGCGTGGTCCACAGCCCCGCGGCGGCCATCTCGGGATACGTGTGGTAGAGCCCCTCCACCGGCTCGCCACCCTGCCGATACCCGGTGGCCGCGCGCTCCCGCATGGCCGCGGGAAGCGGCTGACGGTACATGCTCTCCCGCATCCCCAGCGGGTCCAGGACCCGATCCCGCATCAGGTCGGGGAACGGCCGCCCGGCCCGCTCCGCCATGAGCAGCTGGGCGACGGTGTAGCCGCCGCCCGAGTACCGGTAGATCGAGCCCGGCACCGTGTCGACGACGATGGGCGCCGTATTGCCCGCGCCCTCCAGCACCTGGACGGTGGTGGGCACGGCCTCCCCCGCCGCGTACCCGGGGAAGCCGTGCACGGTGGTGCCCGCCGTGTGCGACAGCAGCGCTCGCAGCGTCACCGGGCGCGCCGCCGTGAACCCGTTATCCGGCACTTTCCAACCCGCGAGCGCATCGTTGACATCGGCGTCGAGGGACAGCAGCCCATCCTCCACCATCGTCAGCGCCCCGAGCGCCGCCACCGACTTGCTCATGGAAGCGGCCTGGAAGAGCGTCGCCGACGTGGCCTCCCGCTTGGAGGCCACGTCCGCCCACCCCCACGCGTGCGCCCAGTCGATGCGCCCGTCGTGCACCACCACCACGCTCACGGCGGGCACGTCGTAGGCTCCCATCCGCTGCGCGATCGTCCACCGCTCCGGCGTCCGGCCGACGACGTGGATCGCGCGCTCCAGCCCGCTGGCCACCGCCGCCATCCGTGCGTCCGGCGTGGCTGGTGTGCTCGGGAGCTGGGCGAGGGCGGGGGCGGCGCCCCCGAACAGGAAAAGAAGCGGCAGCAGTGTGCGACGCAGTGGGCTCATCAGTCGCTCCGCGGTCGAGTCAGGGTGCACGCGGCCCGGCGGCCACAAGCAAATCACGCCGTCACCGTCAAGCCGGCCGGGGAGGTCCGGGCCGAAGCCCGGAACCCGTGCTCAGCTGGCTGGCCGGTGCATCCGCTTCCGCACTGGATCGAAGTGGATGCCGCGCATCCGCTTCACACCGTCCTCCGTCTCCTTGTAAACCGTCTTGTGGTCCCTGGCGGACGTTTCCTTGTCCGACCAGAAGTAAGGCGACGGCGAGCCATCCGGCTTGGTGATGCTGACCTTGGCCATGGGACTACTCCAGTGCTGCGGGGGAGAAGACTCGAACCGTGTGAGGCGTTCGAGGTGGTGAGATGATTGGTACACTCCGCAAGGACAATCGGTCCTCGATGGGCGGCAAAACGGCCGGCCCGGTGCAATACCGGGGCGGCCGTTGCTGCCGTTGGGCTGGCGAGCCCACGCGACATCGACGCGAGGTCAGATCGCGCTGACGTTCTCCGCAGCCGGCCCTTTCTGGCCCTGCACGAGGTCAAACTCAACCATCTGGCCCTCGGCCAGGCTCTTGAAGCCCTCGCCCTGGATGGCACTGTGGTGGACGAAGCAGTCCTTCGTGCCGTCCTCCGGCGTGATGAAGCCAAAGCCCTTCTCGTTGTTGAACCACTTCACGGTTCCCTTGGTGCGCATGCTACCGTACTCCCCTGGGTCGTTGGGTGCTGTCGGGGTGCGGTATCTCCGTACCTCTCGAACTCACCGCTTCATGGCGGCAACGAAAAAACCCGGGCGTAGCGCCCGGGTCTTCTCAAGCTGCTGGCTCCGACACGCGCCGGAGTAATCGCCAACGGTGAGTATTGCGCGATCACGGCGCCGTGTCAATGCCTGCGTCACGGGCCCACGGCGAGCCCGGGGCACATCGTGACCCACCCCGCCGGAGCAGAAGGATCCGGCAGGGCGACATCCCGGTCAGGCTGGCGGCGCGAGGGGCGGGCGCCCCTTATCTTCCGGCATGAAGATCTGGATCGACGCCGATGCCGCCCCGAACGCGGTGAAGGAGATCGTGTTCCGAGCGGCGGCGCGGCTGGAGCTCGAGACGGCGCTGGTGGCCAACCGGCGGCTCTCCACGCCGGCCAACAATCCCCTCGTCACGTCGGTGATCGTGCCGGGCGGCCCGGACGTGGCCGACCGGCACATCATCGAACACGCCGGTGAGGGCGACCTCGCGATCACCGCCGACATCCCCCTGGCCGCCGCGCTGGTCGAAAGAGGCGTGCTGGTGCTGGACCCGCGGGGCGAGCGGTACACGGAGGCGAACGTCCGCGAGCGCCTCTCCATCCGCGACTTCATGGACTCGCTCCGGAGCAGCGGCGTCGAGACGGGCGGACCGAAGCCATACGGCAAGCAGGAAAAGCAGGACTTCGCCAACGCCCTGGACCGGCTGCTCACGAGGTACGGTGAGTGAAGGGTGGGGCGCGCCCGCAGCGTGCCCGGTTTCAGGGCGGCGACGGCAGGGGGAGGCATGACGCAGGGACTGGTTCTCGTGGACCGCCCGTACGTGAGCGAGCACCTGCGGGCGCTGATCCGCGAGCGCGGTCTGCCGGTGGTGCTGACGCCGTCGGCGCGGGAGCTGGGCCTGGGCCCGGCTCCCGGGGGTGGTGGGGGTGCGGCGCTGGAGGGGGCGTCGGAGCGGCAGCCTTCCGGGTGCGGCGGGCTACTGACGGAGGCCGAGGCGGTCGCCGCGGCGCGATCGGCCGACCGGGTTCTGGTCTACACCAGCTCCGAGAACGCGCTGCCATGGGTGACGCGGCACCTGCCGTTCACTCACCTGCCGGCGTTGGCGATGCGGCTGAAGAACAAGGCCCGGTTCCGGGAAGCGCTCCGGCCGCGCTTCCCCGACTTCTTCTTCCGCGAGGTGCCGGCGGATGCGCTGGCGGCCGTGGACGCCCGGGCGCTGCCGCTGCCGGTGGTCGTCAAGCCGACGGTGGGCTTCTTCAGCCTGGGGGTGCTGAAGGTGGCGGAGCCGGGGGAGTGGCTGGCGGCGCGCCGCACGCTCGAAGCCAAGATGGACGCGGCGCGGGGGCTGTATCCGCGCGAAGTCCTGGACGCGGCATCCTTCCTGGTTGAGGAGTGGGTGGAGGGGGAGGAGTTCGCGGTGGATGCCTGGTTCGATGCCGCCGGCGAGCCGGTGATCCAGGGGATCTGGGCTCACACCTTCGCCTCGGAGGCGGACACGAGCGACCGGGTCTACAGCACGTCGGCGGCGATCGTGCGGGAGAACCTGGAGGAGTTCGCGGCGTTCCTGGATGAGCTGGGGCGGCTCACCGGTGCTCGCGATGCTCCCGTCCACCTCGAGCTGCGCCGGACGGGCGACGGCCGCCTGGTGCCCATCGAGCTCAACCCGCTCCGCTTCGGTGGCTGGTGCACGACGGCGGACCTGACGTGGCACGCCTGGGGCTTCAGCCCGTACCTGAGCTTCCTCGAGCAGCGACGACCCGACTGGCCCGCGCTGCTGCGCGACGCCGACGAGGCCATCTACAGCATCGTCGTGCTGGACAACAGCACGGGGATCGATGGCCGTCGGATCGCGGCGTTCGATTACGACGCGCTGCTCGCGCGCTTCCACCAGCCGCTGGAGCTGCGGCGCGTCGACCACAGACGGCAGCCGCTTTTCGGCTTCCTGTTCCTGCGGACGCCGGCCGGGTCCCGGGACGAGCTTGAGTGGGTGCTGCGTTCCGACCTGCGGGAGTTCGTGCGGGAAGCGTGATCACGCACGTCCCCCACGGCGGCCTCCCCGGGCGGGGGACCCGCCGGGGAGGCGTTCCCGTGGACTCGCCTCAGGTCGTGACCTCCTTGGTGACGGCCTCCGCCGCCACCGCTTCCTCCCACGGCCCTTCGCTCACGGCCGACAGCTTCTTCATCGTCGGGATCACCGCGGCGGCGATCAGCGTTCCGGCCACGGCCACGAGGCCCAGCTTTGTGAAGAGGTTCGTGTAGAGCGGCAGCGTGGCGACGGGGTCCGTCACGTTCTGGGGCACACTGGCGAACGTCGCCACGTAGCTCCCCACGTACTGCGAGATCCCGGTGGCGAGGAACCAGACGCCCATGATGAACCCGCGCAGCGACGGGCCGACATAGCGGGCGACGACCGCGAGTCCAAGACCGCTGATGAGGAGCTCACCGAGCGACTGGAATCCGTAGCCGGTGATCATCCACCAGAACGAGACCTTGCCGTCCGTGGCGAAGTGTCCGCTGAACCCGTAGGTGAAGAAGCCGAGGCTCAGCACGGCGAAGCCCATGGCGAACTTCGTGGAGATGTGGAAATCTCCCCCCTCGCCCTTCCCGAGGTGCGTGTAGAGCCAGGCGAGCCCGGGGCTCAGGATGAAGACCCAGATCGGGTTCAGTGCCTGGACCTGCCCCGCGGGCACGTGGTACCCGAACAGGCCGAGGTCGACATTGCGGAGCGAGAAGAGCGTGAGCGACGTCGACATCTGCTGATAGAAGATGAAGAACAGCATGCCCAGCCCCGTGAGGATCAGCACGGCGATGAGCCCCTTCCGCTCCCGCTCGCTCCCCCGTCGCATCATGATGCCGAAAATGGCGAGCATGGTGAAGAACCCGAGGATGACCGTGCCCTGCGCGACGGTGCGGTTCTGGACGATGAACGTCACGAGCACGATGCCGACGGCGATTCCGACGAGCACCTGAAGGAGCCGCTTCACGTCGAGGGGACGGAAATCGGGCTCGGAGCCCACGTGCCGGAGGTAGCGGCTCATGGCGAAGTAGTTGAGGAGACCGACCACGAGCCCGGCCGCGGAAACGGCGAAGGCGGCATGCCATCCGAACTTGATCGCGATGAGCGGCGTGGCGATCTGTGATGCGGTCGCACCGATGTTGACCGCCATGTAGTACATGGTGAACGCGCTGTCGATCTTGGCGGAGTCTCCCTCGTAGAGCTTGGAGATCATGTTGGCGGGGTTCGCCTTGAACACGCCTCCGCCGACCGCCACGAGCGCCAGGGCCGGGAAGAGGAGGGCGGGATGGTCCGGAATCGCGAGCCCGATGTAGCCGAGGGCGAGGATCAGCGCACCGAGCACCATGGTGCGGCGGCTCCCGAGGAGCTTGTCGCCGATCCAGCCGCCGACCGCCGGAACGGTGTAGGCGAGCGCCGCGAACGCGCCGAACGTGAGGGTGGCGCGGTCGTCGGTATAGCCGAGCTTCTGCACCATGAACAGCACGACCACAGCGGTCATGCCGTAGTAGCCGAACCTCTCCCACAGCTCGATGAGGAAGAGGGTGGTGAACCCCTTGGTCCGCGACGGCGTCAGCGCCTGGGTCGTCATCTTCGTTTTCCTGGATCCGTGAATCTCGGCGGGTCGCACACTATTATCCCCTGCGCGACACCGCCGCGCCACTACCACACGCCAGACCGGGGAGTTCCCGATGATCGCGTTCAATGACCCGTCCACCATCCTGGGCCGCACCCGGATCGTGGAGCGCCTGCTCGACTACGTGCGCATCGACACACAGTCGGACGAAACCAGCTCCAGCTGCCCGAGCACCGCGAAGCAGCTGGAGCTTGCGCGCCGGCTCGTGGACGAGCTGAAGGAGCTGGGGCTCCAGGGCGTGGGCGAGGCCGAGGTCACCGTGGATGGGAACGGCTACGTCCTGGCGGAGCTCCCCGGCACCACTCGCGGCCGGGTGGGCCTCTGCGCCCACCTGGACACGGCGCCCGCCTTCACCGGTGCCGGCGTGAGTCCGCAGCTGGTCGAGGGCTACGATGGCGGAGTCATCGACGTGGGCGGCGGCGTGGTCCTGGACCCGGGCGACACGCCCGAGCTGACGGAGTGCGTCGGCGACACCATCATCACCACCGATGGTCGCACGCTCCTGGGGGCCGACGACAAGTCCGGGATCGCAGCCATCATGGGCGCGCTGGAGATCCTGGTCCAGGAGCCGGAGATCCCGCGGCCCACGGTGCGCATCTGCTTCAACCCGGACGAGGAGATCGGCCGGGGCGCCGACCGCTTTCCCCTGGAACGCTTCGACTGCCCGGTGGCGTTCACCGTCGACGGCAGCTTCACGGGGGAGGTCAACGTCGAGACGTTCTCCGCCGACAAGGCCGTGGTCACCTTCACGGGCGTCGCGGTCCACCCGGGGACGGCACGCGGCAAGATGGTCAACGCGCTCACCTGGATGGGAAAGCTGCTGGACCGGCTGCCCATGGCTGAGGCGCCTGAAACCACGGACGGGCGGGAAGGCTTCTACCACCCGGTCGCCGCCTCCGGTGATGCCGCCTCCTGCACGCTGCAGCTCATCCTCCGGGATTTCGACACCGGCGTGCTGGAGGAGCGCGGCCGCAGGCTGGAGCGGATGTGCGCCGGTCTCATGGCCGAGGAGCCCCACCTCGACGTGGACGTCGACATCACGAAGCAGTACCGGAACATGTACGACGTGCTGAGCGGCCACCCCGACGTGACCGACAGGCTCATGGAGGCGGTTCGAGCAGGCGGGATGACTCCGCGGCTCGAGCCCATCCGCGGCGGGACGGACGGCTCCCGGCTGACCGAGCTCGGCATGCCCACGCCCAACGTCTTCGCGGGGGGCGTGAACTTCCACGGCCCATCGGAGTGGATCTCGACCCGCGTGCTGGCACAGTCGGCGTGCACGATCCTGAACCTCGTGCAGCTCTTCGCCGAGCAGGATTGACAGCGGCGGCCCCGCGCCGCGGTCCTCCCGGGCGGGAGACCGCGGCGCGGCGCGGATCTCGCGAGTGGCCCTGCCGTCGGAATGGCGCCTGTACGGGAGCGGACGCACGGTGATGGCGGGATTTCTGCATTGGCTCGAGAGCTACGGGTACATCGGCGTCGCGGCGGGCGTACTGCTCGAGAGCATGGGCCTGCCGATCCCGGGGGAGACCGCGCTCCTCGTGGGGGCGTTCGCGGCGGCGAAGGGATCGCTGCAGATCGGGTGGGTGATCGTGGTGGCCGCCGCAGCAGGGATCCTCGGCGACAACCTCGGCTACCTGCTCGGTCGAAGGCTCGGACGCGGCTGGATCCGCGAACACGGCCAACGCTTCTTCTTCCCCAGCGAGCGGCTCCGGAAGATGGAGCGCTTCTTCGACCGCTTCGGTGCGGCCGCGGTTGCGCTCGCCCGCTTCGTCACCGGCGTTCGCGTCGTCGCCGCGTTCGCCGCGGGCGTGAGCCGGCTCGCTTGGGGGAAGTTCCTGGCCTTCAACATCCTCGGGGCCGTTGTCTGGGCGGCGACGATCGGCGGGCTCGGCTATGCTGCCGGCCGGGGCTCCTCGGCGCTGGGGGTCCAGCCGTGGATGTTCGGTGCCGTCATCGTCGGCGTCATAGCCCTCGTGGCGGCAGCCGCGTACCTGCGACGCCGCGCGGGCGAGCCGCTGACGCGGTGGGTCAGGGAGAGCTGGCTGGGCCGGCTGCTGTGGCGCGAGGCATGGGTTCTCGCGCTCAGCGTGTCGGGGCTGGTGCTCTTCGCCAAGGTCGCGGAGGACGTGACGCAAGCGGAGTCCGGGGCTTTCGACGCCGCGATCCGCCATTGGATGCTGACCCACCCGTATGCGCCGGCGAGGACGATCCTCGGGGGGCTGAGCTGGCTCGGCGCCCCGGTCGTCGCCCTGCCGGCAACCCTCGCCGTCGCGCTCTGGCTCTGGTGGCGACGGCGTGCCCTGGCACCCGCCGTGGTCCTGATCGCCGCCCTGTTGGGCTCCGCGCTCTTCCTCGGACTGAAAGCCGCCTTCCACGGCAGCTATCCGGCCACCGTCCCGCTGGGCCCGACGCCGCATTACAGCTTCCCGAACGGCCATGCCACCGTGATCACGGCCGTGGCCGCCACGACGGCCTACATCCTCGTACGCTCCGGACGGCTCGGGTGGGGCGTGGCGCTCGCCGCGTCGCTGCCGGTGATCCTGGTGGTGGGGATGGCGCGCGTGTACCTGGACCTGGCACACGCCACCGACGTCATCGGCGGGTGGGCCGTGGGACTGTTCGTTTCCGCCATCGCCGGAACAGCATACGAGACGCTGAGGGACTACCGGCGCAGTCCGCCGCCCTGACCTGGAGCCCCCGGCGCGCCTTGCGCGGTCGGCTCCACCGCCCCTGACGCGGACACGGTGAACGAGGTGTCGGACGGGCGCGTCAGTCGGTCGGGCGACCCCTGGCCGCGGCTCGCTCCCGGTACGCCGTGTTCCCGTTCGGCAGTCCGAGCCTATCCAGGATCGCCGCGAATCGCGGCTCCTCCCGCATTCCGTCGTACTCGCCCAGCACGGCCGCCAGGCCGATCCATGGGTTCCGGTCGGCGGCGCCGGCTTCGACGACACGGATGGCGTCCTCGGTGGACCCGGCCCAGCTGTAGAGGGCGGCCACGAAGTAGAGGCCGGGGCCGGTCTTCCGCTCCAGGTCGCGCACAGCGTCGATCGCGGCGGGCGAGGGATCGGTCCCGGGATACGCCCGCGCCACGTCCCGCAGTGCGCTCTCCGGTGCGGCCTGCCCGTGCGCGAGCGCCTCGAGGCTGGCCGCCGCCGCGCGGCGTTGACCGAGCCGGAACAGGAGCCCCGCTTCCATGAGCCGTGCCAGCGTGATGTCCGGCTCGAGCACCAGCGTTCGCCGGACCTGCGCCAGCGCCTCCTCGTCCCGACCGAGGCCCGCGAGAGGCAGGGCGAGCAGCAGGTTGGCGACCGCGCCAAGCGGGTTCAGCTCGACCGCCCGACGGCAGGCGGAAAGCGCTTCGGCGTCCCGCCCCTCGATCGCACGGGTCTCGCACAGCCAGGCGTACGCCGGCTCGTAGTTCGGATTCAGCTCTATCGCGCGCAGGAGGTAGCGCTCACCCTCCGCGAAATCGAACTCGTACTCCGTCGCGATGATGCCGCGCGCCGCGCGCGCCTCGGCCAGGTCGGGAGCCAGCCCGAGCGCCCGCTCTGCGGCGTTCAGGGCCTCCGGGTAGGCGACCCTGCCCGTCACGGTACGGTCGTAGAAGGGGAGGACGCCCCATGCGTCGGCGAGGCCGGCCCAGGCGAGGGCGAAGGTCGAGTCGCGAGCGATGGCCTGCTCGTAAAAGTCGATCGCCTCGCGCAGGGAGCGCGCGTTGCGCGTCGCCCACTCGTGGCGCCCGCGCAGGTAGAGGTCGTACGCGGCGAGGTCGAGCGTCCGCCGCTCCGCCTGGAGGTTGGCGGCCCCCGGTCGCAGCTCCCGGGTCAGTGCCCCCGCGATCTGGGCCGTGAGCTCGTCCTGGATCGCGAACACGTTGGCGGCGGTCAGCTCCCGTTCCAGGACCTCCGACCAGATCTGAAAGCCGTCGCTGGTGCGGCTGAGCTGCACGGCGATGCGAATCGTACCGCTCGACCGGCGAACGCTGCCTTCGACGATTGCCCCGACGCCGAGATCCTGTCCGATACTGCGGGCGTCCACGTCGCGCCCCTTGAACGCGAGCGAGGAAGTGCGTGCCGCGACCCGCAGACCGTCGACCTGTGAGAGGGCGTTGCTGAGCTCCTCGGAAAGGCCGTCGCTGAACGACTGGTCCTCCACGTCGTCGATGCTGGTGAAGGGGAGCACGGCCACGAAGCCGATCGGAAGCGACTCGGCCGGGACCCGCGCGGCGGCCGCCGTGCCGGGCGCCACACCCCGGTCTTCGCCCACACGGATGCCGGCCCACCAGGTGCCGCTCATGAGCAGGACGACGCCGGACAGTCCGAGCAACCCGGCCGCCCAGCGCTTCGAGCGCGGCTGGGCCAGGATGGCATCGAGCTCATCGTTGCGCGCGTGACCGGTCCGCTCCACGCCGTGCGTGGTGAGGTCGAAGGTCCAGGCCACGAACACGGCGAACGGAAAGGCCGCCAGGCAGAGCACGATGAGCCAGGTCACGGCGCTCTCCGGCAGGCCCAGCGCGGGGAACACGATGTCGGCGAGCTGCAGGAGGGCGAACGCGCCGGCGCCGTAGATCGCCATGGCCCGGAAGACTTTCCGGCGCTTGAAGTCGGCGAGGAGACGCGGCCAGAATCGGGGCGTCATCCTCGGGCGCGCTCCAACCCGCCCGTAATTCCGACCATTGCCATGGAAACCGGCTCCAGTACTATCGAGAGACCCGAACCACGACAGGCGTTCGACGGATTGGGATGCGTGCTACACCGGGACCCGTGGGACGGTCCCGGGCACATGGCGCGGAGCGCGGTCCGCCCCACCCGGTCGTGCTCCGGCCGCGCTCCCCGCGCGGCCGGGCCGCTACGCCGGGGTCTCCGGACGGTCCGCCACGGCCGGGGGTGGCGCCTCCGGTGCCTGCATGCGCGCGGCGAGGAGCTGCCGATTGTGCTCTTCGATGGCGCGCTGCGTCCGACTCCTGAGCCCGTGCGGCGCGAGCCGGCCACATTGTCCGCTGCCCTCGCGGTCCGGGACACAAAGTCCGTAACACCAGGATGTCCGATTCCGGGTGAGCGGGCAGCCGCGCGTGTATTCTCTCACGCCCTTGCGGGCTCGGACCTTACGAACCGAGTTCTTTCCGTCTCGCAACAGTCACCGTCCGGGGCAGGAGTCGACGCGGCGGGCCCTCCCCGTCACGCCGCCGCGCGCACGCATCAACGTACCATGTGCCGCGCGGGCGAAACAGCATCTCGTTCGCCTCCGAAGCCGGGTGGGGCCACTGGCGGATTCTGCGGGCCGCGGGGGCATTGTCGTCGCAGCCCGCCCATGCTACGCTTGCCGGACCATGCGCACCGATGAGCTTCGGCTGCCCGCCACCGACGGCAAGCAGATCTTCGTCTACCGCTGGGCCCCGGAGGACGACGATCCGGCCCGTGGCTCGGTCCAGATCGCGCACGGCATGGCCGAGCACGCCGGCCGCTACGCTCGGGTGGCGGAGCGGCTGACCGCGGCCGGGTACGTGGTCTGGGCGAATGACCTCCGGGGGCACGGTCGCACGGCCGCCTCTCCGGCGGAGCTCGGCTCGCTCGGAGACCACGACGGCTGGACGTTGACGCTGCACGACCTGGCCACACTCGACGAGCACGTCAGGACGGAGCTGCCCGGCGTGCCTCGCTGCCTCCTCGGGCACAGCATGGGCTCCTTCCTGGCCCAGGCGGACATGGCCCGCCGGCCCGGCGCCTACCACGCCGTGGTGCTCAGCGGCTCAAACGCCGGCGGGGGCGCCCTCGTCACGGCCGGCCGCCTGATCGCGCGGCTCGAGCGCGTGCGCCTGGGGCGCCGCGGGCACAGCCCTCTGCTGAGGGGCATGACCTTCGACAGCTGGAACAAGGCCTTCAGGCCCAACCGCACCGGGTTCGACTGGCTGTCGCGTGACGAGGCGGAGGTCGACGCGTACGTGCGCGACCCGTTGTGCGGCATCCCGATCGCGACACAGATGTGGATCGACCTGCTCGATGCGCTCAGCCGGCTGGGGCGCAGCGAGACGTACGCGCACATCCCGCGCGATCTCCCGATCCTCGTCATCGCCGGAACGCGTGATCCCGTCGGCGACTTCACCAGGGGCCTCGAGCGCCTGCTGCGCGCCTACGGCCGCGTCGGGCTCACGCGCGTCGCCCACCGCTTCTATCCGGGGGCGCGCCACGAGCTGTTCCACGAGACCAACCGCGACGAGGTGCTCACCGACCTGGTGGAGTGGCTCGACACCTCGCTGGCCAGCCCGGGCGGCACTCCGGGGTGCATCTTCGGAGCATGAACGACGCGTCACCCCAGGGCCGCACGCCGGACGCGGCGGGCCAAGCGCCGTGCGCGGGCGGGATCGTGCTCCTCACGGGCGCCACCGGCTATGTCGGCGGGCGGCTGCTCGCCCCGCTGCTCGAGCGGGGCAACCGGATTCGCGCCCTGTCGCGGCGGCCGGACGAGCTCCGGGCGCGCCTGGACCGGGACGTGGAGGTGGTGGGCGGCGACGTCCTCGACCCGGACTCCCTGGGCGCGGCGCTGGACGGTGTGGAAGCCGCGTACTACCTGGTCCACTCGATGGGCTCCGCCGGCGGCTTCCGGGAGGAGGACCGGGAGGCGGCGACGAACTTCGCCGCGGCCGCGTCGGCTGCGGGCGTGCGTCGCGTGATCTACCTGGGCGGGCTGGGTCGCGACACCGACCTCTCGCCGCACCTGGCGAGCCGGCAGGAAGTCGGCCGGATCCTGCGCGAGCAGGGACCACCGACCATCGAGCTGCGGGCGTCCGTGATCCTCGGATCGGGCAGCCTCTCGTTCGAGATGATCCGCGCGCTCGTGGAGCGCCTCCCCGTGCTGGTGACACCGCGCTGGGTGAATCGTCGGGCGCAGCCCATCGCCGTGGAGGACGTGATCGCCTACCTCCTGGCGTCGCTCGACGTCCCGCTGGACGGCTCCGAGGTGGTGGAGATCGGCGGCGCCGAACGGATCTCCTACCGCGGACTCATGGAGGAGTACGCGCGACAGCGGGGGCTGCGGCGCGTGTTCCTGCCGGTGCCGGTGCTCACCCCCCGGCTGTCGTCGCTCTGGCTCGGGCTGGTCACGCCGATCTACGCCCGCGTCGGACGGAAACTCATCGACAGCGTGCGCTACGACACGGTCGTGGAGTCGCCCCGCGCCCGCGAGCTCTTCCCGGAGATTCACCCCAGGGGCGTGGCCGACGCCATTGCCCGCTCACTGGCCCGGGAGGACTACGACTTCGCCCGCACCCGCTGGTCCGACGCCCGCTCCGCCGCGGGCGACCCGCAGCCGTTCGGCGGCGAGCGCCTCGGCTCGCGTCTCGTCGACACCCGCGAAGCCGCCGTCGCCGTGCCGCCGGCACGGGCGTTCGAGCCCGTGCGCCGCGTCGGCGGCGGGACCGGCTGGTACTTCGGCGACGCGCTCTGGCGGCTTCGCGGATTCCTCGACCTGCTGGTGGGCGGCCCCGGCCTCCGCCGAGGACGCCGCGACCCCGCCACCCCGCTCCCCGGTGATGCCATCGACTTCTGGCGCGTGGAAGCGTACGAGCCCGACCGGCTGCTGCGGCTCCGTGCCGAGATGCGCCTGCCGGGCCGCGCCTGGCTCCAGTTCGAGGTGGACGATGACGGCCGCGGCAACGCCCGCATCCGCCAGACCGCTCTCTTCGAGCCCGCCGGACTGGCGGGCCTCGCCTACTGGTACGCGCTCTGGCCGGTCCACTCGCTCGTGTTCGGCCGCATGCTGCGCGGCATCGCGGCCGCGGCCGGCGAGGAGGCGAGCGCCGGCGGACGGTAGAGAACCCAGACGCTCACGGCAACTTCGATCGACGAGGCCGGGTGGCCGGCACACCGGTCTTCCACTCACCCCCCTCTCGCCCCCACCGCCGCGCGCCGCAGCCCCATGAAGAACCGCCGCGCGTTCACGCCCAGCGTGCGGGTCCTGTACCCGCCCTCCTGGACGACCAGCGTGGGCAGCCCGAGCGCGCCGATCCTCTCGCCGTTCTTCTCGAAGTCCTCTGCCGCGAGCGACCAGGTGCCGGTCGGGTCGTTCTTCGCCGGGTCGAGGCCGAGCGCGACGACCAGGAAGCGCGGATCGAATTCCTGCACGCGGGCGAGCGCCTTGCCGAGCGCCTTCCTGTAGCGGGCTCCATCGACGCGCTCGGGCAGCGCGAGGTTCACGTTCATCCCCTCGCCCTCCCCTTCCCCGACCTCCTCCTCGAAGCCGGAGAAGTACGGGTAGGCGAAGCGCGGGTGGCCGTGGATCGAGACGGTCAGCACATCCGCGCGCCGCCAGAAGATGTCCTGCTGGCCGTTGCCATGGTGGTAGTCGACGTCGAGGATCGCCACGGTGCCGTGCTCGGCCAGCAGCTCCGCGGCCACCGCGGCGCTGTTGAAGTAGCAGAACCCGCCGAACGAGCGGCGCTCGGCGTGGTGGCCGGGCGGGCGAACGAGCGCGTAGCCGAGCCACACGCCGTTCAGCACCTCGTCGGCTGCGGTCAGCGCGCAGTCGACGGCGCCGCGGGCGGCGAGGTAGGCGTTGCGGTTGAGCGGCGTGAACGTGTCGATGCAGTAGTAGCCGGCGCGCGTGGCCAGGTCCTCGGGCGGGCGCGCCGCGTTGCGGATCGGGAAGACGTACGGGTACACCGACTTCCCTTCCGGCGTCTCCGCGCACACCCGCTCGAGGTAGCGGACGAAGCCGGCATCGTGGACCCGGGTGATGCGCGCGTCCGGGAAGGGGCGCGGCTCCACGCGGCGGAACGCGCCGGTCGGCTCCAGCTCCTTCAGGATCGCCGGAATCCGCACCGGCGCCTCCACGTAGCCGCGCTCACGGACGTGGTGGATCTGGTGCCCCTCGTTGACGACGAGCGCGACGACGTGGGGCCCGCTGGCGACGCGGCCACCCGCCGCCGCGACCGCCGCCGCGCCGGGCCCCCTGTGGTTGCCGCCCGGTTTCGGCCGCGGCCCGGCGAGCGGCTCGAGGCGCACCGGGTGGTCGGTGAACGAGGCGACGACGCGCTCGATGTACTCCGCCGGGCAGTAGCCGCCGTAGCGGCGCTCGAGGATGGCGCGGGCGATGGCGGCGCCCTCGTCGCGTGCCAGCGGCCGGTCGCGACCGAGGCCGTCGTACAGCAGCAGCGGCGCTTCAGAGTCCGACCCGACGGGGGTCTCCCACGCCGTTCCGGCGACGCGCTGGACGCCCCACTGCGCATAGAAGCGGAGGCGGGCGCGGTTGGCACGGCGCGCGTCCTCGCCGAGCTGCGGATCGTCGGCGGGCATCACTTCCATGAAAACGCCCACGCAGCCGAGCGCCGCCGCCTCCTCGCGCACCCGCTCGTACAGCGCGCCGCCGACGCCACCGGTCTCCCCGCGCGCGGCCGCGATGAAGTCGAGGAACGCGAAGCGGAGATCGGGCGCGTGCCGCACCAGCGCGAAGCCCCGCGTGCGCCCCGCGCTCGTCTGCGCAACGAACAACAGCGTCCGGAAATCGGAGCGGGCCGGATGTCGCAGCTCGTCCGGCATCGCCGCCACCAGCCGCTCCGCCACGCCGCGGAACCGGGCCCTCAGCATGGCCTGCGCCTCCTCCACCGCCGCGGCGTCCTCGGCGGCGCGGATGTCGTAGATGCGGCGGATGCGGAGCAAGGTTCCAGGTCCGGGGTCGGGGGTCTCGACGCCTGCCGGACCATCCGGCGCATCGTAGTCCGTCGAGGCCGTGAAAAGAATATGCGGAAAACGCGTGCCGCGCCGGCTTCCGGGCTAGAAGCGGTGGGTCCAGAACAGGAAGGTCCCGAACGAACGCGCGAGCGTCGGGGTCTGGAGGGTCAGCGACGGGTCGCTGGGCAGGTACCGGGGCTGCCACGTGGTCTCCCAGGAGAAATGGCCCGGGGTCCGGTACTCCACCCGGATGCCGGGGATGCCGCTGGAGATGCGCTCCTGCAGGCCCAGGTAGATCCGCGGGCTCACGTACTTCCCGGCCTCCACCTCCGTGCTGCGGAGGAAGTTCTGGAAATAGCCGTCGAAGGACAGCTCGGTGGGCAGGGACGCGGGGTGGATGCGGAAGACGTCGAGCCCGGCGCGGGTGCCGCTCCGCTGAATCTGCGAGACCTCTCGGTCCATGAAGCTGCCCAGCGCGAGGCCCGTGAGCTGCTGCTGGGCGATGGCCGGGAGGCCGTCGGCGCCCCCGGATGCGGCAGTGAGCCCGCTCCCCTGGAGGCTGAGGAGGGAGGACGAGGTGCGCCCGAACGCCAGGTAGCTGATCAGCTCGCTCTGAGGCAGCGGCGGCTGGGCGTTGCTCTCGAGGGAGATCCGGGGCTGCCGTGCCGTCCCCAGCACATGGATCTGGATCAGCAGCGTCTCCCGGTCCTGGCGGGGCACATCGTACTCGCCGTTGATATGGAGCAGCGGATCGATCTGCTGGGCGCCGGTGAACGTGATGGCACCGGACGTGAGGCGGAAGAGCCGCCCCGCGTAGGTGTACTCGCCCCGGTCCGCGTTGACCACGCCGCGCAGCGTGAGGTTCTGGCGCCCGTGCGACATCCGGATGTGCAGCGGCTCCGTGCCACCGCCGGTGTAGACTTCGACGTTGCCATCCGTGTTCCGGACCCACGTGTTGCGGGCGATGCTGACCCGCACGTCCGCCGTCAGGTTGGACAGCAGCGGATTGCTGGTTGGCAGGACCCCGGGTCGCACCGCGGACGTGTCGATGGCCGGTGCGATCTCCGGGTTCTGGAGATTCGTCACGTGCCGGATGCTGGTGGGCGCCGGCGCGTAGATCGCGCCGCCCAGGATGTGCACCTGTCCGGTCACGTCCAGCGTCGGGTAGCGGCCGCCGATGTCCAGGTCGCCATCGGCGCGCACGCGACCGAGTGAATTGTCGAACACCAGCGCGTTCCGGGAGCGAACCGTGAGGTCGAACGCGGGCGAGCTGAGCGGCTTCAGTCCGATCCCCCCGCTCACGATGAAGCTCCCGGGTCCCGTGCGGGCCACCAGTGAGTCCACGCGCGCGGAGTCGCCCCGGAGAACCAGGGCGCCGGTCACGGCATTGAAGTCCACGCCGGTGTAGGCGACGCGGAGCGATGACAGATCGACGCGCAGGTCGCCCCGCGTCACCGGCTCGTTCCACGTCCCTCGCACCGTCAGGTCACCGGCCAGGCCACCGTGGACATCGGACACCCCGCTGCTCACCCGGGACAAAAGGTCCGCCGGGAGCGAATCGGCGCGCACGTCAACGGAGATCGGCCCCGGGAGCCGCCGCGAGCCGGGGACGCTGGTGAGGGAGAGATCGAACGGCAGCGTCGCATCCGCCACCACGAGCGTGTCCGTGGTCACCGCGCCCCCACCGGCGGCCGGCGTGGCACCGGCGGTGGTGGCGACGACCGGCGCGGCGGGCTCCACGGACCGGGCCAGCGTGGCGTGGGTGGTGAGCCGCCGGTCTGCGTAGTCGAGCCGGGCGTGGGCGCGCGGCAGGGCGATGGTCCCCCAGGAGCCGTGGACCAGGCCCACGGTCGCCCGGAGCTGCGGCGACGACCGGGGCCCGCGCAGCCCCGCATGGAGCGAGAGGAGCCCGGTGATGGGGGTGGTATCCTGGATCAGGGTGGTGACCTGGCCGAGGGCTAGGCTGTCCACGTCCAGCGTCATGTCCGCCGGCCCGCTCACCGGCACCTGCCCGTCGAGGATCACGCGCCCGCCCGCGTTGCTGGCCAGCGACAGGCTGTCGACGGAAAGGCCGGGTCCGCCCCAGTCGATGGCGCTCGTCCGCGTCGACCGCCACGTGGTGGTGTCGAAGCGGAGCAGGACCCGGTTCAGCTGCGCGTGGTTCCGGTTCAGGGAGAGGGAGAAGCTCGAACCCAGCCGGTACTCGGTGGCCGTGTCCTGGAACAGCGCGATGTCGGCGGTGCCGTGCCCCTGCCGGGTCTTTCCAGTGTACGCCAGGCGGACGTCCGCGCTGTCGAACGTGAACCCACGAGTCCGCAGCGTGTCGACGGTGCCCGCCAGCACGACCGCAGGGGAGTCGGTGCCGAAGTCCCGCACCTGGTACGTGGCGGCCGCGTGCGCCACCGCGCTGCCCACCATCACCACGTGGTCCACTGTCGCGCTCCCCCGGGTGTCGAAGCGATGGATGTTCCCGGTGATCGTACCCCGCGCCCGCACCGACCCGGCCACGGAGTCACGCGGCAGGGGCGGGATCGTGTCCAGCCGGAGCCTCGGGGGCGGCGGATATCCCACGGCCATCCGCTGCACTTCCGTCTGTCGCGCCAGTCTCGCGGAATCCCGCTTCGCCCGGGCCAGCGCCCGGGCCTGGCTCGCGGGCCGGGGCGCGACCACGCCCGTGCCGGACGGGAATGCGGAGCTGTAGGCGCCGAGGGAGTCGAGCCGGATGTCGTACGTCAGTGTGCCGCTGGTCCCGGCGACGAGGCCGAAGCGGCCGTGGGCGTCCGCCGCCAGCGAGTTCATCCGCACCTGACCTCGCCGGACATCGGCCACGCCGTTCTGGAGCCGCACCGCCACGTGCGTAGAGTCGAGCCGGCGTCCCCGGACGGCCAGGTCGACCATGTCGGCCCGCACGGTGGCATCCATGGTGGCCAGGTGCGTGCCCGCCCCGGCCACCGAGGCGGTTCCCGTGAGCAGCGTTTGGGGCGCCCGGGTCGAAGCGGCGCTGGCATCGAAGTGGTCGAAGCGGGCCGCCAGGTCGTAGCGGCGGGGCGTCTGCCGCAGGGCCAGGGTCCCGGTGGTCGCCACGTCGCCATCGCCCACCACTCCGAGATCCACCGCCACCTGCATCCTCGCCATGGTGCCGTGGACAGACACCGTGCCGTGGGCCGTCCCGTGCAGCCCGCCGTTCATGGGCACCACCCGATCGATGGTGCCGAGCGCCAGCTCCGGCGTGCGCAGGTCGAGGGCGAAGGAGGCGGGCGGCCCCGGTCGCCGCTCGGCGGTCCCGATGAAGTGCGACGGGCCCGCGGGGCCATGGTGAACCAGGTCCACCACGGCGGACAGTCGCTTCGATGGCGCGCCCGTGATGGTGGCGGTGCCCGACAGCGTTCCTTCCACCGGCAGCCCGGGCATCATCGGCTTGACCGCGGCCAGCTGGAGCGGCTCGAGCCGGAGGTGGAGTCCCTCGGCCCGGAAGCTGCCCTTCAGGCCGAGGTCGCCGCGGGCGAGGAGGTGCGATTCGCCCGCGGACGGGTCGTGCTGGATGAGATCGGCGTCGACCGAGACCGCGGACCGGGTGGATCCCGTGAGCGTCGCGGTGCCCGTCACGGTCCCGTTCACGCCGGCCGGCAGCGACGGGATGACCTGGCGAGCGAGTGCCAGGTGGAACGGCATGAGGCGCAGTGTGAGGTCGCGCATCTGGACACCGCCGCCGGTTGCGGTGCCGAGGCCGCCGTGGGCCGCGATGGTACTCGGCAGCCCGTGCACGGGGTTGAAGCGCACGTGGCCGTTCAGCGACAGCTCCGCGGGTCGGCCGGACAGATCCAGGTCGCCGGCCAGCGACCCGTGCACGGGGAGCGTGTCCGATGGCATGAACCGCTCGATCAGGCCCGTGGTGATGCCGCTGAAGCTGAGGTGAGCGGGGCCGAGCTGCGTGGTCGTGCCGAGCTGTACCGCGCCCCGGGCCAGGACCTTCGCCCCCTCCGTGTGCAGCGCAAGCTGCTGGACCTGCAGCCGGGTGTGGCCCTGCCGCCGGGCCAGGACCCCGCCCTGCAGCGTGCCGCCGCCCGGTGGCAGTGAGGGCCGGAAGAAGTGGAAGTCCGGGAAAGCGATGGAAGGTGCGCTGGCGTGCAGTCGCAGGCCGCCGCCGTTCATGACGTACGCCCCCTCACCCTCGATTCGGGTGCCCGGAAGCGCCAGCACGAGGTTGTGGAGCTCGATGGAGTCCGGCCCCATGACGAACCGCCCCGCCAGCTGCTGGATTCTGGCCACCGGTGGACGGTAGGGGAGTGCGAGCATCTGCAGACTGTCGATGGCGATCAGCCTGGATGCCGTGTCGGGGTTCGCCACCCGTAGCATCGGCAGATACGCGTCGATGCCGTACAGCTGCTCGATGCGCTGGTACCCGCCCGGGACGCGGACCACCCACGGCCGGGCCGACGGCGACAGCTCCGTCCGGATCGCCGCCTCGCGCGCCGCGCCGGAGAGGGAGTCCGGCGGCGACCACGGCATCCTCACCACCACTTCGCCTCTCCGGATCCTGGTATCCACCAGGCGAATCCAGGAGCCGAAGCCCGGGATGGTGTCGGCGGCGGTCCCGGGCTTCTGCTTCAGGACATGCTTGTAGTTCCACTCGCCGCCGGGCGGCCGGTTCAGCACGATGGCCAGGTTCACCAGCCGGACGTTCCTGAGCACCAGGTGTTTGTGGATGATGTCGCTCAGGGAGTAGTGGGCCACGATGGTGTCGGCCACCAGGAACGTGTTTCCGGTGCTGTCCGTGAGCTCGACATCGACGAGGCGGGCGCCCGTGAGCAGGTTCCCCTGGATGGAGCCCACCTCGAGCTGCCCGTTCAGGCTGTTCCGGAGCTGGCCGAGGACGAAATGCCCCACCTTCTCCCGCCCGAAGCTCGTGTTGGTGAGCACGAACACCGCGGCCGCCATCAGGAGCACGAGGCCGAGCACCACGCCGAGCACGATCCGGAGCCACCGGGGCATCAGAACGCCTCGCCGATGGCCAGGTGGAGCTGGAGCCTGGAAAGGAGCCGGCGCAGCCCGCCATAGCCGGCGCCGGGGTCGTATTGCTCGGTGGTGGCGAGCCGCACCAGGCGAGGCTGCCCGTCAGGCCCGGGCACCTGCGTGACGACGCCGAGGGCTTCGCTCCCGAGCTGGTGAAACGCCAGGTCGATCCGAACCGGCCCCACGGGCGACGAATAGCGGATCCCGACGCCCGGCGTGATGGCGCTGCGGGGGCGACCCGGCAGACCCGCGCCCGGGGCACCGACCCGTGCGCCGTCCACGAAGACCGCGCCGGTGAGGGCGTTCAGGATCGGGAACCGGTATTCGACGCTCCCCTCCAGCACCGAGGTGCCACCCACCGGGCGGGGCGTGAAGGCGCTGGCGGGAAGGATGTTGGGGTTGCAGCTCGCGTCCGCCAGGCTCGCTTCGGTGCAGGTCGCCGCCCCCGAGTCGGAAGCCGTGAGCAGGCGCTGCGGGTCCACGGTGAGGATGCGCGGCCCGAGCTGGTTCTCGCCGTAGCCGCGGACAGACTGGGATCCGCCGGCGTAGAACCGCTCCTGTGGGTGGAGCAGTGCCGTCTGACTGCCCTCGAGCCCCATGGCGCTCGCGGTGCTGGACAGGGCCCGTACCCAGCCGGCGCGCACGTGAGCCGCCAGCGTGGAGTGGAGGCCGACGGAGAAGTAGTGGCTGTAGTCGGCTTCCAGGCGGTTGTACCGGAACTGCGAGCCCGTGAGCGCGGACGCATGCTCCAGCGTCACGCTGGCCTTCGACCCGGCCGTGGGCTCCAGAGGATCGTCGGAACGGTCCACCTGGAGCCGCAGCGTGAGGGGGGAAAGACGATGCGTGCCGCGCAGGGTGGCGATGGTAGCCTGGTCGCAGACGCCGAAATCGATGCAGAAGTACACCTGGTCGGCTTCCTGCCGCGTCTGGCCAAACCGGTAGTCGAGCGACAGGGGGACCCCGTCCGCCAGCCGGCGCGTGAACGTGAGCGTCCCGCCGTAGTCGCGCTCGATGACAATGCCGGGGATGCTCCGGCGGGTCGTGAACCCGCCCACGCCGAGCGACAGCCTGGGCGAGAAGAACCAGGGCTGGTTGAATTCGAGCGACACCTGCCAGGTGGGGGAGAGATACGCCGGGTCGACAGTGCCGCCGATCCCGCGTGGCACCGCGCTCCCGAAGATGGACTGGCCGTAGAGCTGGGGTGCCAGCAGGTTCCCGACGGCGGTGTTGAGCGTGAGCGTGCGCGCACCGCCGAGCCAGTTGTAGAGCGTATAGTGGGCCTCGGCCTGGGCGAACTCCACGGTGTTGAAGCCCGCGCCCAGACGCAGCGCGTGCAGGGGCGCCTCCTGCACCGTGACCACCACCGTCTTCGCGCTGTCGGTGGTGTCGGGCACGGTCACCAGCGCCTGTCGGAACATCTGGGAACGGTAGAGCCGGAGCTGTGCCGCGTTCAGGCTCCGACGCTTGTAGACCTGGCCCCGGGACAGGTCAAGAAGCCGCTCGATGCTGCGGGTGCTCACGGCCTGATTGCCCTCGACGACCACCGTGTCGATCGTGGTCACGGGGCCCGGTTCGATGGTCACCTCGAGGTCCGCCCGGGTGAGCGAATCGCTCACGATGGCCGTGTCTTCGATCGCGGCGTTCCCGTGGCCCCTGTCCCAGAGCTGGTTCTTCAACCGCTCCCGGGCGGTGTCCAGCTGCACCAGGCTCAGGCGGTCTCCGGCGGCCGGGATCCCCGCCCGCCCGATCTGGCCCCGGGACAGGACCGGTCGGGTCTGGTGGACGGACCGCTCCGCCACCTGGACCGGCGTGCCCGGCTCCACCACGAATGTCACGGCCACACCCCGCCCCTGCGGTGTGACGGTTGCCCGCGCCTGCGCGTGCCTCCACCCCCGCAACCAGTAATAGGCCCGGATCCGGAGCTGGTCCCGCGCCAGTTGCTGCGGATCCAGGTCGTGTCGCGCGTAGAACGCCGGCGCGTGGCTCACCAGGCAGAACAGCTTGAGGACGATGCTGCGGCACTGGCTGCTCTGCGTGTACAGCGTCGCCTTCAGCTCCGAGACGTCCACAGGACCGGTGCCCTCGAACTGGAGCGACACCACGGCCCGGTGGTCCTCCGGACCGGATTGCTGCGCGCTCAGCGGCGCCGGCCGGGCCGCCGCCGTGGCGAGCCCCAGGACCAGGCCCGCGAGCGCAGACCACCGCACCACCCGACCGCGAGCGGGCGGGCGGTGGGGGCGCCCTGGCGAGATGCCAGGCGGCGCATTCCGCAGAGACGGCGGCGCCCAGGCGCCGCCCGGTATCGCAACCGGCATGGTGGCCGGACCGGCGCAAGATGGGCGCCAGCGGCGGCATCATCGGGCGGGCTGGACTGGCGCGGCGTCATTGGCGCTGAGGCGGGCGGCGACCGATCTTGAAACGGACACCGCTGGTCCCACCACGACAGGGAGGCGTTCATGCGCATTGTTTCCGGCCGGGTCGTCCCCCTCGGCTACGGCACCTTCGTGCGCTCCGACCGCATCAGCGCGGTCCAGCCGATCGAGGAGGGGCGCGGTCCAGGGCGGCGCACCATGGTCTACGTGGACGACCTCCCCGAGCCGCTGATCGCTTCCCGCTCCGATGCGGCCATCGTCCGCGACATGGTCGAGCCCGTATCCGAGGGAGGGGAGACGCTCCAGCTCCGACAGCTCCTGGGCGACATCCTCGACACCATCGACCGGCTCGAGCCCATGCTCCGCTCCATCATCCGCGACCAGGCCGGCTGGAACCTGGACCGCCTCGAGGAGCGGATCCGCGATGCGCTGGGGGAGGAGGGCTGACCGAGACGGTCCCATGGCCATCGACATCACCACCCTGGGAGGTCTGCGCGTCCGGGACGACGCACGTGAGATCCCGGCGTTGGCGGGTCAGCCGGTCCGGGCGGCCCTCCTGGTCTACCTCGCCATCGAGCGCGAGGCCACTCGCGATGGGGTCATGGCCGTGCTCTGGCTGGAGCGCGACCGTCGTCGTGCCCGCCACGCGCTGAGCCAGACGCTCTACGAGCTCCGCCGCATGCTGGGCGAGGACTGGCTCGACGCGCACGGGGAGGTGCTGCGTGTGACAGACGTGGGTGCGCACGGACGCGGCCGGTCTCGCCCGGGCCGTGGACGTGCCCTGGAGACGGCGCGGCGCTGGGCCGTCGTCGAGCCGCTGGAAGCCGAGGCGCAGCACGCGGTCATCGGGGTGCTCCTGGAGTCGGGCGACCCGCAGCGGGCGCTGCGCCACGCGCGCGGCTACGAGCGCCGATTGGTGAGAGAGGAGATCGAGCCGCTGCCCGAGACGCGGCGGCTGCTGGAGCGGATCCGGTTCCAGCTGGGCCGGGCGGGGGATGGCGATGCGGCTGATGTAGCGGGGGGTGGACTTGGGTCCGCGGGACGGGAGCGCTCGGCCGGCAGGTGCCTGGAACGACCCGGCACCGACCTTCCGCCATCTCCCTCGGCACACCCGCTTCCTCCACCGCATCCGCGACGACGCACCCGGGGACTGGTGTGCCGCGCCAGCTACTGCCCCGGCCCCCCGCCGCCGTGCGCCTGCAGGTATGTCGTTACGCTGTCCACTTCGGGCGCGGTGAGGGGCTGGACGTCCATCTTCGCCATGTTCGATCGCATCTTCTGCACGACCCGCGGCCATTCGGCGGCGGTGTGCGCCGAGGGCGAGGGCGTTTCGTGGCAGACCGAGCATCGCCGTGCGAAGAGCCTGGCTGAGGGAGACTGGCCGACTTCCCCCGGCTTCGCCACCGGCAGGGCGTTGCGCTGGAGATAGGCGATGATGCTGTCCTGCTGATCGGCGTCCGGGTACCCCACCTTCTTGATGATGTCCACCATCCAGCCGCCCACGAGGCCCCGGGTCACCGGGCCACCGATGCGGTCCTTGAGGATGCCCGCGCGCAGCATCATCCGGCGCACCAGCAGCGGCCACTCGGCCGCCGAGTGCATCTGCGGAGAGGGGAGCCAATGGCACTGCTCACAGTACACCTCCAGCATGGCCGCGCCGTACGAGTGGGGCTCGGGCAGCTCGGAGATGCCGTAATCCTGGGGCGGCAGACCGGTCCCGATGGAGCTGATCATGCGCCAGCGCTGCTGTCGTGAGAGGCTGTCCGTGAGCGGCCCTCCGAACTCGCGGAGGATACTGTCCACCGTCGTCAGCGTGATCTGTTCCGGCTGCGTCTTGTTCTCGTTTCCGGAGCAGGCGGCGAGGGAGAAGAGCAGCGGGAGGAAGAGAATGCGCTTCATCAGTTCGTCCTCGTGACGGTGCACTCACAATGAATCCTCTAAGGGTAGCGCTCGGGCGCGCGCGTGGCCGTGCATAAGACGTTCCACGGGAACCCGCCCCCGTGCAGCCGGTCTGCAGGTGCCCCGGTCGGCGCTCGGCTCCCACTGCCGAGGATTCCGATCCGGAGAGCTCCAGGTCATGCGGTCGAAGCCGATGGGGAATGGCGCGCCTCGGCCAGCCGCAGTTCGGCAGGCCCCGGTATCCAGGCTCCCACTCTGCCCCGGAAGGGGGTATCCTCTTGCAGACGATGGCGGCCCCGGCCGCCGTCGGAGACCCGAACGAGCACCCGGGACACGTGAAATGGCCGCGTCCACGATCACTTCCGACTTCTGGCCGGACCCCCGCCTCCAGGCGCTGGCCCGGGATGCCCTGGCGTTGCTGAAGGAGCATCTCCACGTCCGCCATTTCCGGAAGGGCAACCTGCTCTGGCGTGATGGGGACACCTCAGGGATGCTGGTCTCCCTGCGCCAGGGGCGGGTGAAGATCTACCGCCCGCTGACCGGCGGTCGGGAAGCGACGATCTTCCTGTTCGGCCCCGGCGACATCTTCGGTTTCCTTCCCTTCCTCGATGGTGAAGCCTATCCGGCGTCCGCCCGGGCCATGGACGACGTGGAAGCCGACGTGATGGCGCGATCGACGTTGCTCGAAGTGCTCCGCGCGGAGCCCGACCTCGGCATCACGCTCATCTCGCTCCTCGGCCGTCGCCTCCGGGCGTCCTTCGACCTGATCGGTTCCCTTTCCATTCCGAGTGCTCGCGTCCGCGTGGCGCAGGCCCTGCTCACGCACGTGCGACACGCGGCGGCCGGAGCGTCCCATCCCGTCATCACCCTCCCGGTCTCGAACCAGGAGTTCGCCAGCGCCCTGGGGCTGGTGCCCGAGACGTTGTCGCGAGCGCTGTCCGGACTCGTGGAGGACGGCGTGCTGGAGCGGACCGGCTCCGGCGGCTACAGGGTCCTGGATGCGGGAGCGCTGACCCGGGCATCCCAGCTCGAAGGGGAGTAGCCCTTTCCCGGCGACGACGTGCGGCCGGCCACTGCGGCGAGTGGCCACGGTCCCGTACGCCGGCATCTTTCCGCGATTGACTCGAGTCAATGCGCCCCCTGCCGCATCTCCGCGACCTTCATGTTGAGCGGGCCGAGCGGCGGCCCGTCGGGAGCGACGCACCCCGATGGGGGCGGCTCCCGCACGACTCGATGGAAGACGCGGAGGAGGAACGACATGGTGGATCCCAAGGAATACCTGGAAAGCGGGCTGGAGCTGCACGGCCACAAGTGCCCGGCCATGCCCATGGGGCTGCGCGCGGGCGCCATAGCCATGAACCGGCTGGGTGTGGAGCGCTCGGGCGCGAAGACCCTGCTGGCGCTGGTGGAGCTCGGCGATGGCCATTGCGCCCACTGCTTCGGCGACGGCGTCCAGACCGTCACCGGCTGCACGTTCGGCAAGGGCAACATCCAGCAGCTGGGCTACGGCAAGTTCGGCCTCACGCTGGTGGACAGGAAGACGGGTCGCGCGGTGCGCGTGGTCCCCCGGGGCGAGGCTCAGATGCAGCAGAAGCAGACCCCGTTCTTCAAGGAGTACAGGATGAAGGGGATCCCCCCGACGGAAGTGCCGGCGGAGGTGGTGGATCCGCTCATCGAGAAGGTCCTGTCGGGCCCGGAAGAACAGATGTTCAAGGTGAGCGACCCGTTCGACTACCCGGTCGCGGCCAGCGAAGAGGACTTCAGCTCCTTCCTGTGCGAGCGGTGCGGCGACATGGTGGTGGAGCGCTACGGCCGCGTGGTCGGGGACGCGAAGGTGTGCATCCCGTGCCAGGAGGCCCTGGTGGCCGGGAGGTAGCCATGCTGTACGCGCTCCTCGCCGTCGCGTTCGTCGGCGCGTCGTTCCTGTTTTCCATGCTCGGGCTGGGCGGCGCGCTCGTGTACGTGCCCGCCCTGACCTGGGCCGGATTCCCGGTCAAGGAAGTGGCCATCCCGCTGGCGCTGCTGCTCAACGGAGTCACGACGCTCATCGCCCTGGGCTCCTACGTCCACGCGAGGCTCGTGGACTGGAGAGGCGGAATCGGCATGACCGCGGCCGCGTTCGTCTTCGCGCCCGTGGGCGCCTTCGCCTCGCGGCTCATCCCCGTGAAGCTCCTGCTCGGGCTGTTCGCCGTCGCCGTCCTGGTGGCGGCCTTCCGGATGCTGGTGATGTCCAGGCGGCCCGAGCCGCGGGAGCTCATGCCGTTGCGCCGAAGGCTCATCATCGGAGCCGCAGTGGGCGTCTTCGCCGGCTTCATGGCGGGGCTTCTCGGCATCGGCGGCGGGTTCATCATGTCTCCCCTCCTCATGTGGATGGGATACGAGACCAAGCAGGCCGTGGCCACTTCGGCCCTCGCCGTGACGTTCTCTTCCTTCTCCGGCTTTGCCGGGCACGCGGCCCAGGGTCACTTCGAGGTGCGCCTGACCGTGATCCTGGCGCTGGCCGTGCTGGTGGGCGCGTTCGCCGGAAGCCGCTTCATGGTGACCCGGGCGAAGTCGTCGAGGGTCAAGCAGGTGTTCGCCCTCGTGCTGCTCGTCATCGCGGTGAAGCTGGTGGTGGGGGTCATCTGACATGCGACGCGCGGGGGCCGTCGCCGCCGTTCTGGCTGGCGGGCTGCTGGCCGCCACGCCCGCTGCCGCGCAGGACTCGCTGCAATGGCACGGCTACGGCCAGCTGCGCTATGCCCACGCGGATCCCGCCTCCGGCTTCACGCTGCGACGGGCGAAGCTCTGGCTCGGCGGTCCGGTGCCGGGGGTCGAGCAGCTCTCGTTCAAGGTCCAGGGGATCTTCCGGGGCGGCGACGGCGGGGCGCTGGTGCTGCAGGACCTGTTCGCCGACTACGGCGGCTCCCGCGCCGGAGTCCGGGTCGGCCAGTTCGTTCCGGCCTTCAGCCTGCAGCGCTCGCAACCCGACTACCGCGTGCCCCTCATCGAGCGCGCGGCCGTCGTCGAGACGCTGATCCCCGACGCGCGCACCATGGGGCGGGACCGCGGGGTGGAGGTGCGGCTCGCACCGGACCCCCACGCGAGCCTCGCCGCGGGCGTCTTCGATGGCTCGGGCACGAGCGGGCATCCCGTGGGCGCCGGAGACTTCCTTGCGACGGCCCGCCTCCGCTTCTCCGCCCGGCTGCCGGACGGGGCGACGGGCGCCGTCGGCGGTTCCGTCGCCTGGCGCAGAACGGACGGCATGGACGTGGGAGTTCTGAGCACCGAAGCAGCCGCGTTCGCCGGCCGTGACCTCCGCTGGGGCGTGGATGCGCAGGTCGCCGGCACCGACTGGGAGGTCCAGGCCGAGTACCTCCACGCCGACCTCGAAGGGGAGGAGAGCCACGGATTCTACGTGCTCGGGAATCTCGCGCTCACCGACCGCGACGCCCTTGCCCTGTCCGTCGAGCAGCTTCACGCGCCCGGGCTCGGACCCGGCGCGCACCCGTGGTACATAGCCGGCCTCACGCGGATGCTGGGGCGGGACGCCGCGCGACCGGCCCGCCATGACCGGCCGATCCCCGCCAAGGGCGCGCTCCCGACGCGGCTGATGGTCGATGTCCGCTGCCAGCCCGAACGCGGAATGGTCGACGTGGCCGGGGCCCTCCAGCTGCAGGTGTTCCTGCACTGAGTCGCGTCCGTCCGGCGGGTCAGGACCGCGGCTTCACCCCCGCCGACACCGCGCAGTTCGACACCGCCTGCAGCTCCGCCTCCGCCGCGGGGAAGTACTTCCGCTTCCACCAGAGCGCGACGTTGACGAGACCGATCAGCACCGGGACCTCCACGAGCGGCCCGATCACGGCCGCGAACGCGGCGCCGTGGCCGATCCCGAACGTCCCCACCGCCACCGCGATGGCCAGTTCGAAGTTGTTCGACGCTGCCGTGAACGACAGCGTGGCCGTCTGGGCATAGCTCGCCCCCACCGCCCGGCTCATGAAGAAGGTGACCGCGAACATGACCAGGAAGTAGATCAGCAGCGGCATCGCCACGAGCAGCACCTGCGACGGGTGCTGCACCATCGCCTGCCCCTGGATCGAGAACATCACCACGATCGTGAACAGCAGCGCCACCAGCGTGAGCGGGCTGATCTTCGGCACGAACCGCTCGTGGTACCACGTCTTCCCTCTTGCCTTCACCAGCACGAAGCGCGTCAGCATGCCTGCCAGGAACGGGACGCCGAGGTAGATGAATACGCTCTCGGCGATCTGCGCCATCGTGATCGCAACCACCATCCCTTCCAGCCCCAGCCACCGCGGAACCACCGTGATGAAGACCCACGCGTAGACGGAGTAGAACAGGACCTGGAAGATCGAGTTGAAAGCAACCAGCCCGGCGGCATACTCGCTGTCGCCCGCCGCCAGCTCGTTCCACACGATCACCATGGCGATGCACCGGGCAAGGCCGATGAGGATGAGCCCCACCATGAGCTCCGGATGGCTCCGGAGGAACAGCACGGCCAGTCCGAACATGAGCAGCGGGCCGATGATCCAGTTCTGCACCAGGGACAGCCCCAGCACCTTCCAGTCCCGGAAAACATCGCCCAGCTCCTCGTACCGCACCTTCGCCAGCGGCGGATACATCATCAGGATCAGCCCGATGGCGATGGGAATCGAGGTCGTGCCCACCTGCGTCGCCTGGTTGAGCGCCGTGATCGGCTCCGGCCAGACGTACCCCAGTCCTACCCCCAACACCATGGCCGCGAAAATCCACAGCGTCAGATACCGGTCGAGGAACGCCAGCCGCCGCCCCACGCTCTGCTGCTCTCCCATCATCCGTTCTCCTGCTCCTGCCCCGTCCGGTCGCGCGCGCCCAGGGCCGCACGAACCCCGCATCATGGCGGAACAGTACATCAACGGTACTTGATATGTCAACGCGAGTGGCCCCGCCGTGCTCCTTACGGCGCTCCCGAGGCGCCGTGGACGCCGGAACGCTCCTGCACGGGTAGATCACTGGCGCGCGTGCTGGCGGGGCCCGGTGAGCGCGTGGCGATGGAGGACCGGCTACACGCCGATCGCGTGGCTGTTCGAGTCGCTGGGGCTGGATGTGGTGACTGCCCCGGTGGACGACGAGGGGGTGGTGGTGGACGGACTGCCGGCGGACGTCCGGCTGGTCTACACCACGCCGTCGCATCAGTACCCGCTCGGGATGGCCCAGTCGCTGCCGCGGCGACTCCATCTGCTCGAGTGGGCGGAGCGAACGGGCGCGGCGATCGTGGAGGACGACTACGACAGCGAGTTCCGCATCCAGGGCAAGCCGATCGAACCGCTCCGGGCGCTGGACGAGACCGGCCGCGTCATCTACGTCGGGTCGTTCTCGAAGACCACGCTGCCCGCGCTGCGACTCGGTTTCGTCATCGCGCCGCCATCACTCAGGACGGCGCTGCGCCGGGCCAAGTTCGTCGCCGACTGGCACTCGCCGGTGCTCATGCAGCGCGCCCTCGCCGCGTTCATCGACGACGGCGGATTCGCCAGCCACATCCGGCGGATGAACCGCGTGTACGAGCGGCGCCACCGGCTGCTTCTGCGCGTGCTTCGCCGCGACCTCTCCGAGCACCTCGAGCCGGTCCCCGCGGATGCCGGACTGCACGTGTCCGCGTTGGCAAGGCGACTGGACGTCCCCGCGCTGGAAGCCGTGGCGGAGCGGGCCGCCGACCGGGGGGTGCAGGTGCAGCTGCTCAGCCGCTTCCGCCTCGGCGAGACCGCGCGCGCGGGGCTCATGCTCGGCTACGGCGGCGTCGAGATCGAACGGATGGAGGAGGGCCTCGCGCTGCTGCGCGAGTGCTTCGACTGACGGAATCCCGGCGAGGAGGCGCCATGTTCCAGATGTACGCCTGGATCGAGTTCATTCACGTCGCCTCGGCCACCGGCTGGCTGGGGGTGGGCGTTGCGACCATGCGACCGATGCTGGCCCCACTCGAGGCGGGGGCGGAGAGCGGTGCCAGCCCCGACGCGCTGCGCGGACTCCTGCGCAGACACCGGGGCCTGCTGGCGCTGAACGTCCTGATCCTGCTGTCGGCGCTCTGGGCAATGGTCCTCAAGCCGACCTGACCGCCTGGCGCGCTGGGCGCCCAGGTACATCCACGAGCGTACGCTGTGACACCTGCAAGGGAGTGAAACGAATGCGTAAGATCATCAACTCGAGCTACGTGACCCTCGACGGCGTCGTCCAGAACCCGCACATGTGGCCGTCCCTGCCGCTCGGCGCCGCGGCCGAGCACGACGAGGTGCAGTACGCGCTCCTCGAGCACTGCGACGTCCTCCTCATGGGCCGGCGCACCTACGACGCGTTCGCGCCGGTGTGGCCGACCCGGCGCGGTGATCCGGTCTCCGACCGCATCAACGCCATGCGGAAGGTCGTCGCGTCGACCACCCTGACAGAGCCGGCATGGGAGAACACGGAGGTCGTCTCCGCGGGACTCGCGGACCGGCTCCGCGAATTGAAGCGGGAGGACGGCGGCGACATCGTCCAGTACGGCATCGGCCCGGTCACGAACCTGATGCTCCGGGAGGGGCTCCTCGACCGGCTCTACCTCTGGATGCACCCGCTGTTCGTGCGGGGGACGACGCAGGACCTGCTCTTCGATCCGGAGGTCGAGGCGATGTTCGCGCTGCTCGACAGCCAGACGCTGAGCAACGGCATCGTGATCCTTCGTTACGACGTACACCAACCGAACCCATGACGCCGGAGGAGAGCATGGGCCACACGTTCCGCACGCGCATCCGCCGCGGCAAGACGAAGAACACCACGGCATCGTCATTCCGCCGAAGGTCACCGAGGCGATGGGACACGGCAGGTGTCCACCGGTGGCCGTCACCCTGAATGGCTACACCTACCGCTCCGCCGGACCTCCAGGCGGCGCTGGAGGAGCACGGGGCCGGCGGAGGACCTCGCCCGGGGGCTCCGGGCGGCGCTGGATCGGACCGGCGACGATTGAGGCTGAGCGACCCCGTCTTCAGTACCGGAACGCGTACTGCGCCTTCACGAGGAGCTGGTTGGACTCGAAGCCCCAGCGGTCCAGCCGGTCGCGGATGTTGTGGTTGTAGACCACGAACAGGTCTCCCATGGGCGAGAAGCGCCAGCGTACCCGGGTATTGGTGCCGAGCGACCGGCTCTCGGAGTCGTACTGCACGTAGCTGGCGGCCTGGAGGTCCGGCGACACGTTGACGCTGGCGCGGAGCCCGACCACGTCGACCGTGAAGGAGCCCTCCGGCAGCCGGCCCACGTCGCGCTCCCCGCTGAGCTCCAGGCTGAACAGCGCTGACGGTTTCCACGCACCGTCCAGCTCGACCTGGTGCAGTGTACCCCGGAATCGCCACACCCTCGGCCACCTCGAATGGCTCCGCCAGCCGCTCGCCCTCCGGTACCCAGTTGAACTCCACCCGATCGCCGCTCTCGAAGCGGCAGTTGATGGGCGCCATGAAGAAGCGCCAGCTCTGCCAGACCCCATCGAGCCCCGCCACCCAGCTCGCACGGTTCTCCCAGAAGCACTGCCGGATCCCCAGCAGCTCCGGGCGTGGGCGGAGCTCGACGTTCAGGTCGGCGAGCTGCACCGCCGGCCGGGGAACGAAGCCGAGCGAAGGGTCGAAGCCCTCCCCCAGGCGCTTGTAGCCCGCGTAGACGTCCCACAGGTCGTTCGGGTAGTCGATGCTGAGGCCGAAGGCGGTGCGGTCACGGCCGTCGCCGGCGAGGTCGCCGCGGCCGTCGAGAAGCCCCCACGCGCCCACGAGGAAGTTCCTGTCGCCGAAGAGGCGTGAGGTCTGGTACGTCCCGTCCACACCCGCCGTCCAGGCGACCTGCCTGCCGAGGGGGTCGCCGAAGCTCGCGATCATCCCCACCGAGGACTCGCTCAGCACGTTCTGCTTCAACCGTACCACGCCCATCGGGCCGGGCGACTCGCCGCCGGGCGCCGTACCCGTCTGCGCCACCAGGCCTCCGATGCTCGTCCCGCCCACCCGGCCACTCAGCTTCCCCCCAAGTCGCAGCGGAACCGTCGAGCCGCTGACCAGTCCGATCCGGCGACTGAAGAAGGGCATCACGTCGTCCCCGAGCCCCAGCCCGAAATCGAAGATGTCGGAGCCCTCGAGGAAGAACGTCCGCTTCTCCGGGAAGAAGAGGGGGAAGCGAGTCAGGTTCGTGCGCCGCGTATCGACCTCGGTCTCGGCGAAATCGGTGTTGAGCGTGAGCGAGGCGAGGAGGTTGGAACCGACCCGCTGGGTGACGTCCAGGCTGGGGTGCAGCGTCCCGTCGACGGTGGTGTCCGGAGCCGGGTAGCCGCCCCCGGTCGTGAGCGCAGGCCGGACACTGAGCCCCAGGCCGAGCCGGAAATCCGGCAGCCCCATGAGGTAGCCGGCGCGGGCGACCTGAGTGACCCGGAAGTCGCGCCCGGGCGAAGCCCAGCGGTCGGTTTCCTGGAGCCGCTGGATGCGGCGCTCGACGTTGAACCCCCAGCGCTCCAGGCCCGGCTCGAAGATCAGGCTGCGCACCGGGATCCGGAGCTCCGCCGTCCAGCCGTCGGCCTCGCGGCGGACCGCCGCCTCCCAGATCCCGTCCCAGCTCGCGTTCTCCGACTCGCCCTGGCCGGCCACCAGCGCGTCGTAGCGCGCCCCCGTGGGGTTCACCGCGAAGACGTACCCCGTGCGGCCGTCCAGGAACGTGTCCAGCACCACGCGCACGTGGTCCTGGCTTCGCAGGTCGGCATCGGGCGCACGGGCGAAGCTCACGATCCCGTCCGGGTCGTCGTACGCGCGGATGCCGATCACCAGCGCGTCGGGGCTCGCCAGCACCTTCACCACCGTCCGGTACGACGGCTCGCCGCGTTCCACCGGCTCCACCTGCGCGAAGCCCCGGATCGAGTCCGCGGCGGTCCACTGCGGCTCATCCATCCGCCCGTCCAGGCGGATGCCCGGGGCCATCGCGCCCACCCGCAGCGCCGGCCGACCGGAGTCCTGCGCAGCCGCAGGCGCCGCTGCCAGCACCGCGAGAGCGAGTGCGAACGCCAGATCCAGGCAGGGACGGCGGGAACCAGGAGGCGCCGCACACGTTGTCGGGCGAGCTGTCGCCCACTGCATCGAGAGCGTCAGGGAGTTCGGCCCCTCGAGGATCGTCGCGAAAGTCGGTCAGAAGATACGCGGCCCCCGCAGCCGCGCAACGCGATCCGTTCGACACGCGATGGGTTCCCGGGTGGTCGCGCTCGGTGCGGATCTGCACCGGACCCGCAGCCCGAACTTGCGCGTCTCGCGCATGTCGCGGGAGCGAGGCTCTGCACGAGGAGTAGCACCGGGCGAGCGACCGAGGCCTGATCCGAAGGACGCAAACCGCTACCCGGACCGTTCGAGTGACCACGCCGCGTGCTCCCGCACCAGCGCCTCCTCGTCCTCCAGCGCCTGCCGCAGCACCGCCACCGCCTCCTCCCGAGTCTCGTCCGCGGACGCCAGCCAGTTCCCCATCGCCACCGCGACGTTCCGCTTGAAGCCCGCGTACCCCGCCCGCCGGATCGCCGACCCCCGCGTCCACAGGTCCCACTCCTCCCGGGTCATCCGCATCAGCTCGACGAGCGATGGCGACTCCGTGGAGGGCCCGGTCTCCGCGTGCGGGTGCGGGTGCGTGCCTGACCCCGTGTCCGGCTGCGGCCCCGAAAGCCCGGGCGCGCGAGCCCGGTAGTCCGGCTCCGTCGTCGCCTGAACCAGCTTCGGTGAGTTCCATGGACACACCTCCTGGGTGTTGTGCCGGTTCACCCGTTTCGAGGTACCACTCCGGACCGGCCGCAGAACCCCCCCCCCGCAACGCACGGGCGCCTTGCGGGGGCCGGTAACCTCCTCGCCCTCGCGGGGTAATCCTCGTACGGCCAGAACGGTCGCTCAAGACACCGCCGAAGGACGATGCGCTCCATGACGATGCAGCAATAGCACTTCCGCGCCTTCTGGCGTTCCTCCGGCCGGCCGCGACCTCCGGCCGGGACGAGCTCCTGGCCGGTCCGATCCAGGGCGCACTTCTCGGTACCGACCAGCTCGCCGAAAAGGCCCGGGCCGTGGCGCGGCGCGAGGGCATGCGTCCCCCGACGCGGTCGCGCACCCGGCGGCGCCGCGAGGCCGCCCTCCTCCTCCGCCTGTCCCAGACCCGCCGGATCCTGGACGACGCCCACGCGGCTCTTTCCGCGGGCGCGGCCCGGGACGTGGATGTTGGCCCGGCCGGCGAATGGCTGCTGGACAACTTCCACGTCGTGCAGGAGCACATCCGGGAGGTGCATGAGGCGCTCCCCCGCGGCTATTACCGGGAGCTGCCCGAGCTCGCGACCGGACGACTCGCCGGGTACCCGCGCGTGTACGAGCTCGCCATCGCGCTGATCTCCCACTCCGAAGCGCGCATCGACCTCGAGAACCTGGAGCTCTTCGTCTCGGCCTACCAGTCGGTCACACCCCTCGCCATCGGCGAGCTGTGGGCGCTGCCCGCCATGTTCCGGATCGCGCTGATCGAGAGCGTGCGCCGCATGACGCTGCGCACCATGCGGCGGATGCAGGAGATCGAGGATGCGGACGCGTGGGCGCTGCGCGTCGAGGCCGCCAGTGAGCAGGGGGCAGACGCGCTGGGCCACGCACTGGACGCGTTCGTCCGGGCGCCACCGCGGCTGACCGCAGTGTTCATCGCGCGCTTCCTGCACCAGCTCCGGCTGACGCGCGGCGCGTATCTGCCGCTCGTGGAGATCGAGGCATGGATCAGCGAGCGGATGGTGACCGACGAAGTGGCGTCGGCGCGGGCGACGCAGCACCTGGCCCTCACGCAGGTGATGATGGCCAACAGCATCACGAGCCTGCGCACGATCGCACAGCTGGACTGGCGCACCTTCGTGGAGCGGCAGAGCGCGATGGAGTCGATCCTCCGCACCGACCCCGCGGCCTGTCATTCCCGCATGACGTTCGGCACGCGTGACCACTACCGCCACGTGGTCGAGCGCATCGCGCGCCGGACCGGTCGCCCGGAGGAGGGCGTGGCCCGGATGGCCGTCGACCTCGCGCGCGCCGCAGCGAACGACCATGGCCTGGAGGATGTCCGCGCCCACGTCGGCTACTACCTCGTGGACGACGGGCTCCGCGAGCTGGAGGCCGCCACCAGGTACCGGCCCCGTGTGTGGGAGGGCCTTCACCGATGGGTGCTGCGGCACCCGGACGCCACCTTCGTCTCGAGCCTCCTCACCGGCATGGTCGCCGCCCTCGTCGCCGAGCTGTGGCTGGTCGGCCCCGATGCCCGCGGAGTGTGGATCCCGATCCTCCTCCTGGCCCTCATCCCCGCGAGCCACGTGGTCCTCGCCGTGGTCGACCAGCTCGTGACGACGCTGCTCCCGCCGCGCACGCTCCCCCGACTCGACCTGAGCGAGCGGGACGCGGTGCCCGCGAAGCTCCGCACCGCCGTGGTCGTGCCCACGCTGTTCGACAGCACCGCCGCCGTGGACGAGGCGTTCGACCACCTCGAGGTCCAGTTCCTCGCCAACCGGGGCGCGCACCTGCACTTCGCCGTACTGAGCGACTTCACCGATGCGGCGGCAGAGACCCTCGGCGAGGACGCTGCCATCGTCGCCGCGGCCGTGGCGCGCGTCCAGGACCTCAATGACCGCTACGCGCCGCTCGGCGGCGATGCGTTCTACCTCTTCCATCGGCCTCGCCGCTGGAACGCGCGCCAGGGCGTCTGGATGGGCTGGGAGCGCAAGCGCGGCAAGCTGGCCGAATTCAACCGCTTCCTGCGCGGCGGAGCGCGGGACGCCTTCACCACCATCGCGGGCAATGTGGAGCCGCTGGGCGACGTGCGGCACGTCATCACGCTCGACGCCGATACGGTGCTGCCGCCCGGGAGCGCTGCGGACCTCATTGGCACGCTCGCGCACCCGCTCAACCGCGCCGTGTACGACCCGGACCGGGGCCGGGTGGTCCGCGGCTATGGCATCCTCCAGCCGCGTGTCAGCGTCACGCTGCCCAGCGCGCACCGGTCCCGTTTTTCGGCCATCCACTCCGGCCACCCGGGCGTGGATCCCTACACGACCGCCACCTCCGATGTCTACCAGGACCTGTTCGGCGAGGGCAGCTTCACGGGAAAGGGCATTTACGAGGTCGACATCTTCGACCAGGCGACCCACGGCCGCTTCCCCGAGAACACGCTGCTGTCCCATGACCTGATCGAGGGCAGCTACGCTCGCGCGGGTCTGGTCACCAGCATCCTCGTCTACGACGACTATCCGGCCAGCTACCTCACGTTCACCCGGCGCAAGCACCGCTGGATCCGGGGGGACTGGCAGCTGCTCCGGTGGCTGACGCCCCGCGTGCCGGGACCGCACGGCCCGGAAGCCAACCGGCTCCCGATGCTCTCCCGCTGGAAGATCTTCGACAATCTGCGCCGCAGCATGGTGGAGATCGGGCTGATGCTCTTTCTCGTCGCCGGCTGGCTGCTGCTCCCGGGCTCGGCGCTGGTCTGGACTGCGCTGGCGCTCGGGACGGTCGCGGCGCCCTGGGTCGTCTCGCTCCTCCTCGCCGCGCTGCGCCCGCCGCTCGACCGGTCGTGGCGGGCATACTACGCCTCCGTCGGCCGCGACGCGCGGACGGCCGCGCAGCAGCTCGCCCTGGCCGTCGCCTTCCTACCCCACCAGGCGTGGGTGTCGGCCAATGCGATCATCCGCACCCTCTGGCGGCTGGGCGTCAGCAAGCGGAACCTGCTAGAGTGGGAGACCGCCTCGACGGCGGAACGCGGGGCGGGCACCGGCCGCGCACTCGTGTGGCGGGCCATGGCCCCGGCGGCGGCCGTCGCGGTGGCCATCGCACTGGTCGCCATGGCGCGATCGGCCGGCACCGACGGGGGCGCGCTCTGGTGGCCCGACCTGGTGGCCATCGGCGGCCTCGCCGCGCTCTGGGCCGTGTCGCCCGCCATCGCCCACGCCCTCGGACGACCGCGCGTGCGACGGCGCCGGCCGCTCACGGCGGCCCAGGGCGACAGGGCACGGGATCTGGCGCTCCGGCACTGGCGCTACTTCGACCGCTTCAGCGATGCGGAGACGCAGTGGCTGGTGCCGGACAACGTGCAGGAAGATCCCGGCGCCGCTGTCGCCATGCGCACGTCGCCGACGAACATCGGCCTGCAGCTGCTGGCGATCGGCAGTGCCCACGACCTCGGCTTCATCACGCTCGAAGACATGACGCGCCGGCTGGAGCGCGTGTTCCGGTCGCTGGAGCGAATGCGGCGCTTCCGTGGGCACTTCTTCAACTGGTACGACCTGCACGACCTGAGCGTCCTGGAGCCAGCCTACGTCTCCACCGTGGACAGCGGCAACCTCGCCGGCCATCTGCTCGCGGTCCGGCAGGCCTGCCTGGAGGCGCGCCCCGAGCACGGGGACGACGGCGCGGTTCCTCCCGTGCTGCGCGCCCGGCTGGACGTGCTGGCCAGCCGCGCCGGCGATTACGTCACCGAGATGGACTTCGGCTTCCTCTTCGACGAGGAGCGCGAGCTCTTCTCCATCGGCTATCAGTTCGCCAGCCGCTCTCTCGACCTTTCCTACTACGACCTGCTCGCATCCGAGTCGCGACTCGCGAGCTTCGTCGCGGTCGCCAAGAACGACGTGCCGCTCGACCACTGGTTCCGACTCGGGCGGTCGCTGACCCACGCGTCGGGAGCCACCGCGCTGGTCTCCTGGAGCGGCAGCATGTTCGAGTACCTGATGCCGGCGCTCGTCATGCGCTCCTATCCCGCCACCCTCCTCGATCAGACGTACCGCGGCGCCGTGCAACGCCAGATCGCCCACGGCGCCCGGCGCAGGGTGCCCTGGGGCGTGAGCGAGAGCGCGTACAACCTGCGCGACCACCAGCTCACCTATCAGTACCGCGCGTTCGGCGTGCCGGACCTGGGCCTCAAGCGCGGGCTCGGCCGTAACCTCGTCATCGCCCCGTACGCCACCGCCCTGGCGCTGCAGGTAGAGCCGGACCGCGCGCTGGACAACCTGGCCGTGCTCGCCGGCATGGACGCGCTCGGGCCATACGGATTCCGCGACGCCATCGATTACACCCGACCGGATCCCGACCGGGACTACGCCGTGGTGGGCAACTACATGGCGCACCACATCGGCATGAGCCTCGTCGCGCTGACCAACGTGCTCACCGGCGACGTGTGGCAGCGACGGTTCCACGCCGACCCCCTGGTGCGGTCGGCGGAGCTCCTGCTCCATGAGCGCATCCCGCGCCGCCTCGTGCTGCACCCCGCAAAGCCGGCGAGCGCCGAGGGTGCGCCGGCACGCCCGGACGTCGAGGGCCAGGCCGTCCGCGAGTTCACTGGTCTCCACACGCAGCGGCCCCACGTGGCGCTGCTCGGCCGTCAGCCCTACACCGTGATGGTGACCCACGCGGGCTCCGGGTTCTCGCGCTACGATGACGTCGCCGTGACGCGCTGGCGCGCCGACGGGACCACGGACGCCATGGGCCAGTTCTGCTACGTGAGGGACGTGACCAGCGACCGCGTCTGGTCGGCCGCCCACCAGCCGGTGTGCGCCCCGGCCGACGCGTACCGCGCGCTGCTCGCCAGTGACCGCGTGACGTTCGACCGGTCCGATGGAGACATCGAGACACGGACCGAGATCAGCGTGGTGCCGGACGACGGCGCCGAAGTGCGCTGCGTCACGGTCACCAACCACGCGGACGACCCCCGGGAGATCGAGCTCACGAGCTACGGCGAGGTGGTGCTGGGGCCGGCGGACGCCGACCGGGCCCACCCGGCGTTCGCCAATCTGTTCGTCGAGACGGAATGGCACGAGTGGTGTTCGGCCCTCACCGCCACGCGGCGGCCGCGTTCGGCGGCGGAGCCGGCCCTCTGGTGCGTGCACGTGATGGACGCCGGCACCGCGCGGGTCGGCCCCGTCTCCTGCGAGACGGACCGCGCCCGCTTCATCGGCCGCGGCCGCACCACCCGGGCGCCGGCCGCTCTCGATGGTCCCGGCCCGCTCTCCGGAACCACCGGCGCCGTGCTCGACCCCATCTTCGCGCTGCGCACGCGGCTGCGCCTGGCCGCCGGGGAGTCGGCCACGGTGACGTTCACCACGCTGGTCGCCGCCACGCGGGAGGGCGCGTTCGAGCTGGCCGACCGGTACCACGATCCGCATACCGCCCAGCGCGCGCTCGACCTGGCGTGGACCTCCCACCAGGTCGAGCTGCGGGAGCGGGACCTGACGCCGGCGGACGCGGCCATCTTCCAGGAGCTCGCCGGCTGCCTCCTCTATCCCCACCCGGCACTGCGGGCCACGCCGGAGGAGATGGACCGCAATCGGGGCGCGCAGCCGCTCCTCTGGTCCGCGGGGCTCTCCGGCGACAGGCGCATCATCCTCGCCACCCTCGACGGCACGGACGGGCTGCCGACGCTGCGGCAGGTCGGCGCCGCCCACCAGTTCTGGCGCCGCCGCGGCCTCGCCGCGGACCTGGTCGTCCTGTTCGCCCAGCCCGCGTCCTACCTGAAGGAGCTGCAGGACCGGATCATGGAGACGCTCTTCACCATCGGCGGCACGGAGCTCGATCGGCCCGGTGGTGTCTTCCTCCGCAACGTCGAGTCGCTGGACGCGGAGACGCTGCTCATGCTGCGCGCTACGGCCCGGCTCATCCTGCCGTGCGACGGGCGCTCGCTCACGCATCTCGGCGACGTGGTCATGGGGTCTACACCTGGCTCCACAGACCCCATGACGCCCGCGACGGCGCCGCGGACCCCCGAGCGACAGCCGGCACGGGTGTCCGCCCTCGAGCGCTGGACGCACATCCGCATACCCGCCCGCAGGTCGGCCGACCTCCCGCCGCCGAAGCTCGCCGGCGCCACGGATACCGCTCCGCCGGCGTCAGACGCCGCAGGGTCGGGCCAGCCGGGTGATCACACCGCCGTCGACACGGACGGCGCGAGGCTCATGTTCGACAACGGGCTGGGTGGGCTCGATGCCACCGGGGATTATGTGATCCGCGTCGCGGGCGACGCCGTGCCGCCCGCGCCGTGGGTCAACGTCGTCGCCCATCAGCGGGGCGGGTTCATCGTCAGCGAGCGCGGGGCCGGCTGCACCTGGGCGGACAGCAGCTACTTCTTCCGCCTCACGCCGTGGCACAACGACCCCGTCAGCGACCCGATCTCCGACGTCCTGTACCTCCAGGACGAGGCGTCCGGCGACACGTGGAGCGCCACGCCCGCGCCGCTGGGGCACGACACTGCGTACACCATCCGGCACGGCGCTGGCGAGTCGGTCTTCGAGGCCGAGAGAAACGGCATCGCCACCCGCCTCACCCTCGGCATGGCCGCCGACGAGCCGGTGCGGCTGTCGGTGCTGCGGGTCACCAATCGCGACACCGTCGAGCGCCGCATCCAGCTCACCGCGTACGTCGAATGGACCCTCGGCGCCCAGCGCGAGCGCACGATGCACCACGTGCGCACCGCATTCGAGCCGGCCCTCGGCGCGGTCTTCGCCCGCAACCACTTCGACCCGCAGTTCCACGACCACGTCGCGTTCTGCGCGCTGAGCGAGCCGGTCACCGGCCACACCGGCGACCGCCGCTCCTTCCTCGGACGGAACGGGAGCGTGAAGGCGCCCGCCGTGCTCCGGGGGCGTCAGATCTCCGGCGCGACAGGCACCGGCCTCGACCCGTGCGCCGCGCTCCAGTGCGCCCTTGTGCTCGCTCCCGGCGAGTCCCGCGAGGTGGTGGTGTCCCTCGGCGCCGCCGCCACCGAGGCGGAGGCACGCCGGCTCGTGACCCGGTTCCGCGGCCTGGACGAAGCCACGGCGGCCGCAGCCCGCACGGTCGAGCAGTGGCGCCAGCGCCTTTCGGTCATCACCGTCCGTACCCCCGATCCGGCGTTCGACGCGCTGCTCAACCGCTGGCTGCCATACCAGACGCTGGCCTGCCGCATGTGGGCGCGCTCGGCACTCTACCAGAGCAGCGGCGCCTACGGCTTCCGCGACCAGCTCCAGGACGCCCTCGCCCTCGTTCACGCCGAGCCGGCGCTGGCGCGGGAGCACATCCTGCGCGCCGCCGCGCGCCAGTTCCTCGAGGGCGATGTCCAGCACTGGTGGCACCCGCACACCGGCGCCGGCGTGCGCACCCGCTTCTCCGATGACCTCGCCTGGCTGCCCTGGGTCGTCGACGAGTACGTCACCCGGACCGGCGACGGCTCCGTGCTGGACGAGTACGTGCCCTTCCTGACCATGCGCCCCCTCGAGCCGGGCGAGGACGAGATCTACGACGTACCCGGCACCAGTGATGAGCACGGCAGCGTCTACGAGCACTGCCTGCGCGCGCTCCGTCGCGCGTCCACGGCGGGGCCCCACGGGCTGCCGCTCATCGGCACGGGCGACTGGAACGACGGAATGAACCGCGTCGGCGTGGAGGGCCGGGGTGAGAGTGTGTGGCTCGCCTGGTTCCTCATCGCCACCCTCCGCGCGTTCGCCGTGCGCGCCGCGGAGCGCGGGGATGGCGAGATGGCCGGTGAGATGCGCCGCCAGGCCGAAGCGTACGTGGCCGCCGTGCAGGCCCACGGCTGGGACGGCGGATGGTACCTGCGCGCATTTTTCGACGACGGCACACCCCTCGGCTCTAGCGACAGCGACGAATGCCGCATCGACTCCATCGCGCAGAGCTGGAGCGTGATCTCCGGGGCCGGCGCTCCCGGGCGCCAGGCCCGGGCCATGCGCGCCCTCGAGGAGCACCTTGTGGACGAGGACGCCCGGGTCATCCGACTTCTCACGCCCCCGTTCGACGAGTCCCCGAACGATCCCGGGTACATCAAGGGGTATCTGCCCGGCGTGCGGGAGAACGGCGCCCAGTACACCCACGCAGCCGCCTGGGCCGTCCTCGCCACCGCGCGTCTGGGCGGCGGCGGTCGCGCGTTCGAGCTGTTCCAGATGCTCAATCCGCTGCTGCACACCCGGACCCCTGAAGAGGTCGCCACTTACAAGGTCGAGCCCTACGTCATCGCAGCGGATGTCTATACGGCGCCCGGTCACCTCGGCAGGGGCGGCTGGACCTGGTACACCGGCGCGGCGGGCTGGATGTACCGGGTCGGACTCGAGGCCATCCTCGGCTTCGACAGGCGCGGCAACGTGCTCCGCATCACGCCCCGCGTGCCCGCCGCCTGGCCGGAAATGACCATCGAGTACCGCTTCGGCACCTCGCGCTACACGATCGTGGTGGACGAGCCCGGCACATTCGCCGACGGCGCCCGGACGGAGGTGACCTTCGACGGGTGCGTCCTCGATGGCCCGGATATCCCGCTGGTGGACGACGGGAGGGCGCACCGGGTGCTCGTGCGGGCCACGGCGTCGGCAACGCGACTCTCCGCCGGCGGGCCGTAGAACCCGCATCATCCTGAAGCTCGAGTACTTCGAGCCGGAGCAGGCCGGCAGGTTCTCACCGGACTGATCGCTCGAATGCCCACGCCGCGTGCTCCCGCACCAGCTCGCTCTCGTCCGCCACGGCCTCCCGCAGCACCGCCACCGCCTCCTGCGGCGCCTCGTCCACGGACGCCAACCAGTTCCCCATTGCCATGGCGACGTTGCGCCTGAAGCCGGAATACCCCGCCCGCCGCATCGCTGACCCCCGCGTCCACCGATCCCACTCCTCCCGCGACATCGACATCAGATCCACGAGCCGCGGCCCCGAGGTGCCCGGCAGCGAAGCGGCGCCCGGTGAGCCCGCCGCGCCCGGAACAGGGGTGGTCGAATCGCCGCGAAGCGGCGGCGTTAGGCCGGAGGCCGAAGGCGATCGAACCTCGCCCCGCGCCAGGTAATCCGCCTCCGCCGTGACCTGAACCAGCTTCGTCGAGTTCCACGGGCAAACCTCCTGGGAAATGTGTCGACTCACCCGTTTCGAGATTTCGTTGCGGACGGGGCGCAGAACTGTAAGGAAGTAGGAGGGCGGAGGGCACGCGACTAGCGGCGTGTCGATAGCGGGGCAAAGGGACAAGAGGGCGACGCGACCCTCAAGCCCTATCAATGGGTAGTCGCGACAACTACGTCCCCGGAGGACTGGGGGCAGCTCCGGGGCCGAGGTCGAGCGGCATCCTCTCCGAGCTCCCGTGTCCTACTGCTACAATGCCGTTATGGATGAGATCCCCAAGCCACCGGGCGCGGTGAGCGCGAAGAGTCTTCGGGCTGTTCCGCCAGTAGACTGACGAAGCGACGAAGCGGAGTAGGTATGCTTGTCGCAGGTCCACCTTGTCCCAATAATGACGCGCGCGAACGTGATCAGGGCGAAGATATGGGTTCGCCCTAGCAGCAGCCGACTCCGCTCCGGATCGAAGACCTCATTGTGCAGAGGGATCGACAGATCGACCACTGCCTTTCGAGCATCCGTGCCGTGCGGTGGGCCGTCGCCGAACTGCACCGAGATCCGCTCGGGGAGGCAGTCGGTAAGATCGACGACAATGGCGCCCCCGTGGTAGCGGGGGCCGATCTCTGTCTGCTTCGCCGCCTCTGAGATAAGCCGCCGGGGGTCCACCTTCCCCGCTGGACGCTTGACTTCGACGGGATATCTTGAGAGGCCGTTCTCCACCACGAAATCTGGGCGCCGGCCCTTCGCAGTCGTGATGACACCAGTTGGCGTTCCTGAGTGAGCGAGCATCGCCCCAACCCAGAGCTGGCTCTGGTACTGAGCCGCGGTCGTTCCCCCGACCCCTAGAGTCCCCCCACCGAGTGCTGGAGATCTACGGCCAGGGGCTGGAGTTCGTCGTCGGGTAGAACGGCCGCGATTTCGGCGAACTCCTGTGCATCGCGAGCGGCATGAGCTACCGCCGCCAGTTCAGATTCTGCCGTCGGGAAGCTGCCCGCGGCAGCCACACGACGGAGGAGCGCAGCGCTCCGGCCGAGACGCCCGGCGTCAATGACGCGAATACCCCATGCACGTAGGGACGCCACGGCCTCATCCATTCGGTCCGCAAGATCCGCCATACGTTCGGGAGTGAGAAGAGCCGCGTCTTCGGGTTGCGCAATTCTCATCGCGCCATGGGGATCATGGCAGGTCCCGCTCTTCCGCCCATTGACGGGCCCTTCTGGCCTCCTCCCGGGCTGATTGCTCTTCGACAGCCGCCCATTCCCGGATCCGACGGGCCGGGTGGTTGAGGAATCTCCGAGCCACTGCAGCCTCCGCCTCATGCTCGGCCGCAATGTCGCCGCTGTAGACTTTGAAGCTATTCGTTCCCGCTGCGAACTCGTGGAAGACGCGATCGTCTGTCTCAAACCGCGTCAGCAGCCATTCGGTGAAAGCCGGCACCACAGCGTGGTCATCCGAATCGATGTGCGGGGGTACCAGAATGCCTGGCAATCTTTTGGGCCCCCTCGACGCCCACCCGTTCCAGCCACGCCATCTTGACTTGATCCGGTATCGATTCGAACAGGTTCCGATAGGTCCCAATGTGGAAGCGCCAGCCGACCAGTATCATCTAGCATGACACGCCCTAAGGCTTCCATCGTGATCTGGGGATCCTGGCGCGAGACTACGCTCAGTACCTGCTGGACCTGGTCTTCGGCGCCGACCGGTCCATGTCCCAGTAGCCGCGCCGCGAACTCTGCCGCGCGTCCTGGGTCGTGGTTGGCCATCGCCGCCGCGACGGTGCCCCACCAGTAGCTCTCCGGGGCCTCGTCGGCTGGCGTGCTCTCCGAGGATCTGCCAATGAATTCAATGAGGCGGGGCACCTCTACAAGTAGCGGCGGAGGAGCCTCCTCCAGGTCGCGTGGCAGCACTCTGGCGAGGGAATCGAGCGCGATTCGCTGGGCACGCTCATCCCCTTGGTCAGTGGCCGTGGCAAACCGTTCGAAGAGTAGAGCCACATCTTCGTCATTCAGTTCGTCCAGACGCCCGAAGTTCGCGGGGTTCAGATAGCCGATGGGTACCCTGCCTTTGTCAAAGAGCCGAAGTACTCGTCCTAATGCTCCGACGGGTGCGCCCGCGCTTATGGCGATCGCTGCCGTGTTCTCCGGACGCTCATGCTCGTTCGCGTCCAGCCACTCGATCAGACGGTCAGCGTGTCGGGGATGCTCGCTCATTAACCCTCGCACATAGCCCCGAGCCAGAAGATCTGTGCCATCGTCGAGGGTGATCCACAGCACCATTTCCAAAAGGGTAGCATTAGGTCGCGTTGGCCGAGCGCCTCTCCCAACTCCCCTGCAGCAACAGCTTCCTCGCTGGTTAGCCATGGAAGCTCCGACCGAAGAGCTTCATGGTCTGCGACGAGTTCGTCAGCTAAGGCAGCCAACTCCCGGTCCCAAGCATCGCTCTCGAGCCGCCCAGTTCCCCAGCGCTGCCGACCAACCGTGGATACGAGCCGGCCGTGCATGCCCTGTCCTATCAGGGCAGCTCGCCACTCTAGTAGCTGGTCCCGAAGCTCCAATGTGCCTTCGGCGTCATACGTAAGGGCGGCATCGATGGACTCGAGCACGGCCACCTTGGCCGCGTCAGCCAATTCGACTTCGTCCAGGGATGCACGTGCCTGCGGCAGATAGCCTATGGCAGCTAGTCGGCGCAGGTTTCGAGCGAGTATCGCGATTGCCGCCTCGCGTGTTGCGGGCTCGAGGTGAAGCGCTTCCCTTATGAGCGCTAGCGCCGTTCTGAGTGCGTCCTGCTGCTCGCCATGTGTGCGGGGACGCCATTCCGCCGGTGGGATACGACCGGCTACGACCGGCGGCCCCAGGGTACGCGTGGCTCGCCAATCAAGAGGAGACTCCAAGGCCGACGTTGCCACCCGCCGGACCTCGTCGACGTCGTCGTGCAGGCGCTCGCGGAGCAGAGACAATCGTTCTGCAAACGGGGTGGCGGTGCCGGAGAGGTGGATTCTGAAAAGCTGCTGCCAGATCCCGGTGGCGTTGTTTGATATATCAGGCTCGCTCTCAGCGGCGGCCAGACGAACGAGAATGCGTTCCGCATCAGCAAAGAACTCCGGAAACTGGGCAAACCGCTCGGCCAACCAAACCAGTCCTCGCCGGGGGCCCCAGCGTCCGCCGGCTTGAGCGGAACCCGTTATGCCGCGAAGCGCATCCAGATCAGCGCCATCGATGAGCTGTCGGACCACTGGGAGGTACCGATCTGGATCGGTATCGGTCAGCGCTACAAGCCTATCGACCGTCTCCACATCTCTGAGATCGGCAGTGGTGAGGGCGTCGGCCCAGCGCCGAAAGTAGTCGGCGCACACGCGCCGAACCTCCTTAGATCCGCTGCGCCATACCCGGCCGAGGAATGCGTCAACCAGTTCTGCGGGGAGAGAGGCCAAGAAGGCCTCGGCATCTGGCTCTATCCAGCGCCGCCAGGCTTCATCGAATACGACCTGAGCGACGATCTCCGGGGTCACATAGAAGTACCGTCCTGCCTGCGCGGCGAACCCCGGACCCTCGTGCATCTGACGTAAGGCGTTGACCATCTCCTTACGGGGGATCTCCGTCAGGGAGCAGAGCCGCTCCAGTTCGCCAGCCACCTCTCCGTTGTGACCGATCTTCGTTACGAGCGAGAGCGCCGCGAGGCACTCAAGCTGTTGGGGAGAGAGCCGTAGCCGCAGGTAATCTCCAACATGAGGCAGGGCAGGGCCTACATCCCCTGTGTCAGCGATCAGTGCATCGTGCCGACAAAGGTCAGCCGCAAGACGCGGAAAGCCTTCCGATAGGCGTGCGTACGCCCTGCGGCGGCGGTCTGGAATATCCGGGAAGTTCGCTTCCAGCACCGCATCGACAGACTCGTCGGCATCTTGCCCATCGACAGCTCCGGATCGGGGGTAGCCGGTCTGGCCAAGGAGTTGTCGATCGCAATGACCCTGATGCGGTTAGAATGCCCGGACAGTAGCTCGTGCAGCTTGTGGCGTCCGGCCGGACCACACTCATCAGCCACCACGACGGCCCGGGTGCGCTCGTCGTTCGCGAGCAGCCGTGCAACATGCAGCACGGTTCCCTCGTCGTTGCAGTAGACGGTTGTACCGACCGCGCCCGGGGCGGCAGACACTACCTCGAAGACAGTTCGAGTCTTGCCGATTCCGGCCTCACCCTGGACCGTGCGAACAGCTGCCGCCGGTGTCATGCCGAAGTCAACGTGGGCGGCGAGCGATTCCTGTACTCCTGCCCAATCCGGTACGGGTACGTAGACCCTGGTGTTCGCGCGCGCGTTGGCCTCCCAGGCTCCCAAGTGGAGAACATCACGCGCGAGCGCCGGCTGAAAGAAGGAGAGGACAAACCCGGGGTACCGATTCGCAAGTGCGGCGAGTTCGTCCGCAGTCACGACGCGAGCTGGCGGAGCTCCCGGGGTTATCTTTCGGGCTGCCGCGGTCAGGTCCATTTCCCACTGCGTTCAGTGGGGCCGGGCATGCTGTCGGCCAAGGCGAGCCGGAAAGCGTCGCCACTCTCAATGCGCTCCCTCACGAAAGAGCCATCGAGCATGTCGTTGGTGGACACGTTCCGGTATTCGGTTCCCTTGTACTGCCATACGCTGGGGGACTCGAACCACCCCGAATCGTCACCATTTAGAGCGACGCGCACGGTGGTATCGACACCGCCGTCCGGTATGTTTGTGCGGATGTTTGTTTCCACGTCGGCGTCCACGGCTCCGCAGACTGCAGCGTGGGTTCGGAGGAGGCCGTCCGCGAAGGAGGTGAACGGCACCCCTCCGCTGCCACGAAGGGCGAATATCCGGTCGGGGGTTATCGAGATCATCTGATCCTCCCGGGGCAAACCGGTCCCCGCTTGGCCTGCTCGTTTTCTCGGTCTGCCGGCCTAGAAGCGGTCAGGCAGGTCTCTTGGCAATCTAGCCACTTCACACTCCTCTTCACAACCGCTCGCCAGAGGCTTATGTTGGTGCATGGCGATTCAGCTTTGCCGACCACCACGACGCGCGGGTACACGTGAGCAACAGCAACTCACCCCTTGAGGGACCCCCTCCTGCAGAGGTGCCCTTGGCAAACGCCCCGCTTGTACGGGTAATTGCACAAATCCGGTTCCCCCTTGTCGCCTCGATCGAAAAGCGTGACTTCATCGGGTCCTTTCAGGAGGCCATCCGGAGGACGTATCCGGTCTTGCGACCCGAGCAGACGAGATCGGTGGTCTTCGGCCCAGAAGGGATGGTTGAGGCGAGAACTGGCAACATTTGGCGCTTCAGCTCGAAGGATGGGAGTTGGCGCGTTGCGCTTGCCCCGGACTTCCTTGCGCTGGAGACTGGGAGATACACGAGCCGGGCTGACTTCGTCGATCGCTTCCGTACCGTACTACGGGCCTTGGCTGATCACGTCGAACCGCAAGTTACGGATCGGCTCGGCGTCCGCTATATCGATCAGGTGTCTGGAGACCACTTCTCTGATCTTCCCACACTCGTCAGGCGCGAAGTCGCCGGCATCTGGAGTACCCCCCTCGCCGGTCACGCCAGCCAGAGCATTGCCGAGAGCCTTTTCACGCTTCCGGATGGGTCGGGGAACTTGAAGGCACGGTGGGGGTGGTCCCGCGGAGGCCACAGTGGATCCAGCTGCCATTGACCCGCTTGATACCCCTAGCTGGATCCTGGACCTCGACGCGTTTGCGGCTCGTTCTCAGACCTTCGATGTTGATGAGGTGGTCAGGCAGACAACAGCGTTTTGCTGAGAGGATTTACAGCTTCTTCCGGTGGACAGTCACGACGGAATTCCTTCGGCGCTACGGAGGTGACGTATGACGGCCCAACCGCAAGTCACAAATCAGGGGACCACGTTCACGGATTCCTCTCCGTTGGAGGGAATTCGGCAGAAGACGCCGCGCTGGCTGATCATCAGTGGATCTCTCGCGATCGCCGGCACATCTTCGGCAGGTCCGCATCGGGCTTGGAGCGACCTCTACGTACCTCAGTTGGACGCCACGGCCGCCTCGGACAGACTGCTTGTCCGCCAGTGTGCGCCGGCGCAAGCTGAGACACCGGAGGCAGCGATCGCCACGCTTCGCCGCCTCTCAGGGCTGACATGGGATCAACTCGGCGAGCTATTCGAAGTCTCCCGTCGGAGCGTGCATTTTTGGGCTAGCGGAAAACCATTGAATGCTGCCAATGAAGCTCGTCTAATGCGCGCTCTGGCAGTCATTCAGTATGCAGACCGCGGGGATCCAGAACTCACTCGACGAGCGCTCTTCGAGCCTGTAGGAGGGTTGGTGCCCTTCGACTTGTTGGCGAGGCAGGGCTTCGAGGAGGCGCGGGACCTTCTTGGCGAGGGGGCACGATCCTCAGCCGTCGCAATGACCGACCTGAGCCCGGTAGCCAAGCGGGCGAGACAACCCCTGCGCCCAGAAGAGTTGGCGGATGCGCGCCACGACCAGGCGCACCGAGATCTGGAGGGCAGCCGACCAGCGCGTACGATCCGGAATGCCCGACGAACGCGCGGTTGAGATCGATGCGCAAGGTATCAACGACGCCTTAGCCGTATGGCGCCAGGGCGATTATGTGCTGGGCGACCACTGGTTTCTGTACCGCTTGGCCGTCAGGGCTCCCCTAACCGAGGCTGCCTCTGTGGCGGCAGCCGAGGGAGTCGACGCAGCAGAGGCGCGAGTGGCCGGGTTGATGGTCGCCACTCAGACCTGTGACATTGTCAGGGCTTGCTCGGAGAGGCCATTCGTGGAGGTCACTCCACTCGTGCAGGTCGACGCGGACACCTTGGAGGAAGTCCGCAAAGGGCGCCAACCTCGTTACGCATACATCCCCGGCGCTTCCGACGATTACCTGGTCGCTGATTTGGACCGTGTGATGACGGTAGAGAAGGGGGTAGTGGCCGAGTGGGACCGTAACGCAGGTTGCGAGGACGACGACGAACGTCGCCGGCTGGGCCTGAATCTGGCCCGTAAGAGAGTTCGAGCAGCCTTCCCGAACGACTTCGTCGCTTTCGCCTCCGGACTTCGTAACAGAATCCTGAAGAAGCATGGCAAGGACAGCGACGAGGGACGGGCGCTACGAGCGTTACGGGAGATCAGAGTCCGTGCTGCCCCGGCACGGGATGCCGACGCGGTCGATCTGACCTTCTTCTTCATTCGAGAGGACGACCAGCCGGAATTCGAGCGGAGCGGGTGGGACGTGTACCTCGAGAAATGGCTCGCCCGTCTACCGGCCAGCGGCCGCTTCAAGTCCGTCGACGCCCTGGTCCAGCCGCTCAAGGACTGACCGCCCGGGACTATGTCGAGAGCGATCCACTCGACCTGGACCATCTCTCCGAACCGGCCGAAGAGTGCTCTGCCGAGTCCTTCAACTCCTCATCCTGTCGTCACGCCGCATTTTCGTTCCCGAACCGAAGCGGGATATGCGGATCAGCTTCCCACTTCGGGTCTTCCGTCGTTGAAGACCCACCTTCAATTCTTGAAGCCGCACCCAGCCACCTGAGCGCACAATCCAGTGGCAAGCGGAGTAGCCGCACTAGCAGCGACCAACGGCTCTCAGAGCTTCGCGGTGCTCCCGCCACATGCTCACCGCCCCCGTTCAAGGCAACGATTAGCTGGGTATTCAGTCCATGAGCTGCAGGACCTGCTCGGTCCGGTCCTCCCGGGCCTCAAGAGCGATCCTATGCGCTTCCTCGAGGCGAGACCGGGCTTGGGAGATGGCGGATCCTCGAACCCCTCCACGCGGCGGCCTCCGTCAGGAGCGGCCCCAAGGTTCCAATGAACTCCACCCGCTCGTCCCGCGACCAGCTTGCCACGTCGGTGGTCCGGAATGTGGCGCGCACGACGCCCTTCCGCCCCTCCCTCCATTCGAATGCCGGCGCGTGTTGCTCCTTCGTCGACGAGGCCCTGACGGCGGCAAGGATTCGGGCCGGCAGCGGGTCCTCCGGACCAGAAGCAATCGCCGAGAGCTTCACGATTCCCAAGCCGGCAAGATCCTCGGGCGCGAGACCTGCCTCAGCAATGCGCTCCGGCGTGATAGCGTTGCCCGTCCGCACGTACATGCTGGCCTTGCCCTCGCTGAACTCCTCCCGCTCCGCGAGCGCCGCCTGAGTCATTCCGGCGGCGCACATGGACGCATAGTACCAGCAGTCCTCAAGCGCTGTCCGAGATTCGGTGGTCTTATCAGCGTCGAACGCCAGTTGCAGCACGCCGGCGTCGTCGAGATCGTCGCGCACCACGGCGGGCACCGTTTCCCAACCGAGACGACCCGCTGCCAGCTGCCGCCGGTACCCAAGGACGGTGAGGTACTTGGGACCGTCGGCTACGGGCTCTGGCGCGGGCCGCACGACGAGGGCCTCAGCCATTCCGTTCCCAGCCACGGACCGGCACAGGGACTGGAGCCGCCTTTCGTCCATGATGCGGGGCGGCAGGATTGGATCCCGAGTCAGATCCTCCAGAGGTATCTCGATCACGTTGTGCGTGCTCATCTCGCGCTCCAGGTACGGCCGTCGCCTCGTTCTTCTGAGATACGCTCAAGGCGCATTTCGCGTTTGACTCCCGCGCAGGCCCTACTCCCGCCACACGCCCTTCGGCGGGGCCGGGAGCGAGAGGTGGTCTCGGGCCAGCACCCACACCATACCCGGTTTCGCGCCTTCCTCGAGCAGGCGGATGAGCGCGCCCTCGACCGCGGCCGAGATCCAGCTCATGCCTGCGGCCACACCACCATACTCACCGGCCTCGACGACCCCGGATACGTACCTGATCACCTGCTCCTCGACCCGCAAATGGAAGCCATACCGGAGGAACTGTCCCCTGAGATCGTCCGAATGTGCCCGCAGGCTGTGTTCGACCTCGACGCGTGAAGGCGCGTCCAGACCAATGAACACCCCGCTCGCCAGCGCGTCAGCGAGTTCGGTAGCATTCCCCATGATCGGAGATCGGCGCTGGACGGCCGTCCGGGCCGCAGGTCGGGGAGCTCGGCCGTGGTGGCGATCAGCGCCCGACCTCCTCGCCGATGAAGCCTGCGCCGCGGTCAGGGGCCACAGGGATCGGGCACCCGTGAGCAGCTGCGCCAGCGCCTCCTGCTTGCCGGCCCGATCCTCACGTGTAGGCGCGCTGGCGTAGGAGGTGCCGAGGCGGGCTCGATCAATATCGGAGACGAGAATGCACGCGCGCTCGGACAGCCCCGGCACTAGGGAGTGCGTGTCGCGCAGGGGGAGCCCGGCACGAAGCCGCTGGAGGAAGAACGGTAGGTCGGATCCTGACCAGTTGGTTCATGCTAACGCGCTACTCTGCACCTCCAGGAACGGCACGTCGAGGATCTGGGCGAGGACACGGACCATGGCGGCTCCCTG
>CAVUKA010000007.1:0-125584 GCA_963741945.1 uncultured Gemmatimonadales bacterium
AGTCCACTGCTCTGACCAACTGAGCTACGGGCCCTCGCGTCTGCGCGATGGGCGGAAACATAGGCCTGCGGCGTGCGCCGAGGAAGGTGGGCACGGCAGCTGGCGTGGGGATGAGGAAATCCGGTGCTTGCATGGCGGATTCCGGGGGCCGTATTCATGGTACCGATTGGCCACCCGATCCCGGACCACCGTGTTCGACTACTCGCTCGACTCCTGTTATCAGCTCCTCGAGCTGAGGCCCGGCGCCACGCCGGCCGAAGTGCGCGAAGCATACCGGGTGCAATCCCGGGTCTGGCACCCGGACCGGTTCGCGGGCAACCCGGAGATGCAGGCGCGCGCCACGCGTCGTCAGCAACAGCTGAACGAGGCGTATCGGCGCCTTTCGGAACAGCATGCGACGGATTCCCGTCCGGAGGGGCGTGCACCCACGGGCAGAAGGCGCCGCGCAGAAACCGCGGCCGAGGACGCAAGGCGGGATCGCGCGGATCCGGATGGCCATCCTCGAGACGCCCGTACGCGTGCCGAACCGTTGCTCCCCGGTATGCTGCGGCGGCAGATCAAGGGGGCGCTGGCGTGGGCGTTCTTCTCCAGGGGCCGTGTGGTGCTCGTAAGCGGTCTCTTGGTGTCCGGAACGGTGGCCGCGGCGGCAGCGCTGAGCGTGCTCGCCTCTGACGGGTCGCTCGTGCGTGATGGTGGGGGCGACCCGATCGTCGCCACTGCGCTGGCGGCGGGCGGCGGGCAGGTGTGCTCCGCGGCCGGCCCGGAATTGACGTGCTGGGGCCGGAACGACGCCGGGCAGGCCGGCGCAGATCCAGCCGGGGGCAGCTGGAGCAGCCCGAGTGCGCACTCACTTCCGGAGCCCGTCTCACAACTCGCGGCGGGGCTCGTCCATTCGTGTGCGCTGCTCGCGGGCGGGCGGATCGAGTGCTGGGGCGCCAACTTCGCGGGCCAGCTCGGGGTGGGGGGCGTCGAGGACCGCGCCATGCCCACGCCGCTGGCCGCGGCGCGCGAGTACGCCGACGTCTCTTCCCTCGGGCGGCATACCTGCGCAGTGGCGCGTGATGGCGCGCTGTATTGCTGGGGTGACGACACGGACGGCCAGCTCGGGATCGGGCGCCCGGTGGCGGCGTGCCAGGTCGACGGCCTCCGGTTCTACTGCTCGGACCGCCCGGAGCGAGTCCGGCGGTCGACTGGCTGGGCAGAAGTGGCCGCGGGCGGTAGCCACACCTGCGGGGTCGACGGGGAGGGCGCCCTTCTATGCTGGGGCTCGAATCGGTACGGTCAGCTCGGCAGGGAGGCCGACGGGCGGTGTGAAGGGACGGGTGGCTCCTCCCCGTGCCTCCGCGCCCCCGCGCCCATCTCCCTCCCGGGGACACCCGGCCCCCTTCACGGCGTGGTGGCCGGCGCTTCTCATACATGTGCGCTGGACAGCCGCGACCGCGCGCTCTGCTGGGGGCTCAACAGCCGCCGACAGGCCGGAACGGGCACGGGTGACGTCGTCGCCGTGCCGACGCCGGTGTCCACCGCACTCCGGTTCACGTTCCTCTCGGCCGGCGCCTATCACACCTGCGGCGTGACTGCGGACAACGAGCTCTATTGCTGGGGCAGTGATGCAGCCGGCGAGATCGGCGGACGGGCCCCCGACCGGTGTGGCGGCGAGCGGTGCACGGCGGCGCCGATCCGCCTGGCGAAAACCGTCGCCGGCGTCGCCACCGGATTCGGGACCACCTGCGCAAGCGACGCGGCTACGCGGGTCCACTGCTGGGGGAGCGGCGCAGTGGAAACGGCAAGGCCCGGCGAGGCGCCGTCGACCATCGCGACGGCCTCGCCGGGCCATGTTAACCCGCTGGTGCGGGAGGTCCGCTGGCGCTTTCGCGCGCTCCGCAGCTTCTTCCACCGCGCGCTGCTGAACCCGCTCCGCCAGATCCTGTAGACGACGGGGGCGCTTCGAGACGCTCCGCCCCCCATCCGCCGGGACCGACGGCGGCTACCAGATCGAGTTGAACAGCCCGATCATCAAGCGCCAGTGCCCCTGGCCGCCGTCCGAGCCGCCCGCCTCCCGGCGGAAGGGCCGGTCGAAGACCTGCATGCGCGTAGCCTGGAGCCGGACGCCGGTGACCCGGTCCTCGCGCGTCAGAAACGTGAGGTCCACCCCCGCACCGCCCTGCAGCATGAGCTGCTCGGTCTTGTCAGTGTCCAGGATGATGTTGGTGTTCCGCAGCCGGATCGCGGGGCCGCCCAGGCCGTAGGTGATCAGCCCCGCCGAGCCGACCAGGTACGGGGTGATGGGCGCGGGCCCGAACGGGCGCACCATCGCGCCCGCGGACAGGGCGGAGACGTTCACGCCGTCGTATTGCCCGGGCACGGCCAGCTTCGGTCGGCCGTGGACGACGTCGCCATGAACGGCGAGCCACGGGCTCAGCCAGTATTCCAGGAACAGCGAGCCGGCCAGGCCATCCTCCAGACGCGCCCCGCCACCCGCCGATCCAGCCTCGAGGAACGGGCTGTACATCACCCAGTCTCCGCCGAACCCCACCGTGATCTTCGGCTGCTGCTGCCGCTGCTGCTGCGCGGCCACGCTGCCGGCCGTCAGCGCGCTCGTCAGGGCCACGGCCACCAGAATCCGCATCGATTTCCTCATGCGCTCGTGCATGTCCGTTCCCCCCGTCACTGGATCGCCTGCTGCCAGACGGGCAGCGTCACCACGTTGCCGCTCGGCGTCACGCCGTGCAGCCGGACCACGAGGTCGGCCGGGTCCCCGGCCCTGGGAAGCGTCATCGTGAGCGGCCCGACCAGGCTTTCCACCAGCGGCAGCTCGGCCCGCACCCGGTAGTGCCCGGATGTCTCCAGCACCAGCACCGACCGGTCGTTGGTGGGCGCGAAGGCCAGGTCCAGCGTGGGGTGGCGGACGATCCCGCCCTCCCCGCCGAGGTTCGCGGGCAGCGTGGGAGCCGTGCAGCCGGAGGACGTCGTCGAAGTAGACGACGGAGTTTCCGCCTCTGGCAACGAACTGCCGTCCCGATTGATCGACATCGAGACCGCTCACACCAATGCCAGCGTTGTTAGTGAAGTCGTCGATCGACAGGTACCACGAGATCAGCCGGTGATCGTATCCCGGGTGTGCCCCGCTCGCGCCCCACAGCCAGACGCGGCTACCATCACCAAACGCGATGGTCGATGGATCGTCGCTAGTCCCGAAGCGGACATCGCCGCCGACATTCCAGTAGCCCGTGGCCCAGGTTCGGTCCTTCCGATAGAAAACGTCCGAACCCTTCTGCTTCAAGTCCGCGATCACGGACTCGAACTGATCTAGCGGCCCGTGAGCACTTATCATTTGGTTCGGATGACCGGCGACGTGGTCGTAGACGTACAGCGTGGGCACAAAGTCGGGCTCACAACGCCAGATCGCCTCGGGCTCAAGCGTCATCGTATCGACATAGGTCACAGCCCAATTCCCCGGAGCAGGGGGGAGGACGTCGCTCCAGAGCATGATGTACGCTTCTCGTGCTCTGGTAGTTCGGGTATGTTTCGACCATCCGGATCGGGCCCGCCGTGGTCGATCGAGTAGAAGATGATCCCGTCCTTGTCCTGCGACGACGCGCGGGGTCGGTCTCCCTAGTCCTCCACCAGTCATCGGCGCCGCCCGCATTGGGCAGGTAACGTTGTAGAGCGTCGCATTCGTGAGTTTCCAAACGCGGCATCTTCTCGGTTCGCTGATTCAGGTCGACGAATGACAGGCTTACGCCGCCGGAATTCGCCACAATGAGCGTGTCGCCGGTACGGTCCACGGTGATGCCGAATGGCTGGGATCCGACCAGGATATCCTTCTTCAGCGCCTGGTCGGGCGCGCCGACGAAGTCGAGCACCTCGACCTCGTTGCGGTCCGTGACGGACGCATAGAGGAGTCCGCGGTTTCTGGTCCGAGACCAGGTCTCCGATGGTGCCGCCCCAGTCGCGCTGGATGGTGGTGCTGGCCACCACCGTGACGTTCGCCGGTGCGGATTCCTCGGCGAGGAGGCGGGAGCCCACCGCCACGCACGGGAGACTGGCGAACGGCTCGCGCACGTTTGCGGCGCAGTTGCCGGCCGCGTCCACGGCGTAGCCGTGCACTTCGACCGTCACGTCGGTGGGGAGGTCCATGGTGCCGAAGCCCTGGATCGGCAGGACATCGTGGATCAGCGCCGTGTCGCGGGCCATGACCGTGTCCGCGCGCGCCACCGTGACGGTGTCGCCGCCCGCCTGGTAGAACAGGACCGTGTATCCGCACCAGGCCAGCAGCCCGCCCTCGTTGGCATCGCGGCAGCGGATCGTGACATCGACGGAGTCATCCGCCTCGGAACGGTCCGGGAGCACGGAAGCCACCGAAACCTCCGGCGGCGTGGTGTCGGGAGCCAGGATGGTCACGACCGCCATGGCGGGGTCGCTCTTGAGGCCGGACGGCGATGAAGCCGTGGCCTTGAGCGTGACGGTGCCCGTCGCGGTGGGCGGGACCGAGATCGTGGTGTCCAGCGAAACGGTGAGCGGAGCGCCTTCGAAGACTCTCCGGAACGATCCGTTGAACGCGCCGGTCCACGACACGTCCATGGATTCGACACCGGAGCTGTTCCTCCCCTCGCCCCGTACCAGGACGCGGATGGCCGTCCCGGCGTTCACCTGCGTGCTGGTGGCCGTGCGGTCAATGAAGACATCCGGAGGGGCGTCCAGGACATCACCCTCCAGGAGCGTTCCACCCTCGCAGGCGACGAGGGATCCCCCGGCCAGGCAGGCCACGGCCAGGATCCCCGGCCAACGCGGAACCATGCGGCGTCGCATCATCCAGTCTCCTCGGACAGAAAATGGCGGATATCCGGCGATCGCCCGGAAATTTCCCGCAAAGACGGAGGACCATGTGGCACGAGGCGGGCCACGCTGAATCATGCTGCGCGGCGCGGCCTTTTTCAACCCGCACGGCCCCGTTCTGCCGCGCGATGCGACAACGGGCGTCGTACCGCGAGACAGCGATCCTGCGTCCGCCGCCGCCGGTTGCCGGCCGCCGGACGGCTACTTGGTGCCGAAGAGTCGGTCGCCCGCGTCGCCGAGGCCGGGGAGGATGTAGCCGTACTCGTCCAGCTCCCGGTCCAGCGCCGCGATGATCACCTGGACGTCCGGATGGTCCCGCTCCATGCGCTCGACGCCTTCCGGCGCGGCCACGAGGCCCATGAGCCGTACGGAAGCGGCCCCCTGCTGCTTGAGCTCGGCGATGGCCGCGGACGCGGAGCCGCCCGTGGCGAGCATGGGGTCGAGGACGATGAACTCGCGGGACTCCGCGTCGCCCGGGATCTTGAAGTAGTAGTGCACGGGCTCGAGCGTGGCGTGGTCGCGGTAGAGGCCCACGTGTCCGACGCGCGCGGAAGGCATGAGTCGGAGGACGCCATCGACCATGCCGAGCCCGGCCCGGAGGATCGGGACCAGGGTCACCTTCTTCCCGGCCACCCGGAACGCCTCGGTCCGCTCGAGCGGGCTTTCGACCGTGACGGGCTCGAGGGGCAGCTCGCTGGTGGCCTCGTAGGCCAGGAGCATGCTGAGCTCCTCGACGAGCTCGCGGAAGATCTTCTTCGGCGTGGAGACATCGCGCAGCAGCCCCATCTTGTGCTGCACCAGCGGATGGTCCACCACCACCAGGTTTCGGTACTTCGAGTGTCTCGGCATCGGCTTTTGCCCCGCGTGCTCTAGATGGTCCCCGTGGCGCGGGCTTCCACCCACCCCTCTTCCCCGCCCCGCGTGCGCGCCCGGGCCCACTCGCCCTCCCGCCCGACCAGCTCCAGACCGTTGCCGGGCTCCAGCGGCCTCACCACTTCCCCGCGCAGGTTCGGTCCGGCGCGCAGCGTCGTCGGTTCCAGCACGATGAGCATTTCCGGCTCGCGGGTCGAGACCCATCCGGCCATCGCGCCGCTCGCGGCCAGTGCTCCGGCCACGCAGGCGACGACGACCGCCGCCCTCCTCCGTCGCAGCACCCACCACGCCGCCGCTGCCGCGGCCACCCACCAGCCGATCGCCATCAGCAGCCAGCGCTCCTCCGACCTGAGGAAGAGCGGCGGCGTGGCACGCGCCACGAGCTCCGGGGCGACGCCGACGGCGCGGAGATTGTGGCGGGCGTCCCCGTCCCGAGGCTCGAGACGGACGGCTCGGAGCCAGGCCCACACCGCCGGTCCCCGCCGTCCCGCCCGCTCGAAGGCGGTCCCCAGGTCGTACCACCCGGTGGGGTCCCGGGGCGCCGCTTCCACGTAGTCGCGGAACGCTCCGGCCGCTTCCCCGTAGCGGCCCGAATCGAACAGCCGCACGCCCTGTTCGAAAGCCGCACGCGGCGGCATGGCCGGCCGCGGCTCAGCCTGCGCCCGGGCTCCGCCTCCGGGCAGGCCCAGCAGCAGGGGAACGAGCAGGACCGCCGCCGCCGGCCGCGCGGGTGCCCGCTGTGGCTCCGTTGCCTCGCCATCGATCTTCTCCAGGACACGGGAGAGCTGCCACAGGATGTCCGCCATGATTTCGGCATCGGGAGGGTCGGGGGCGTAGCGAGCGGCCGCGAGGCGGTCGAAGGCCAGCCGCAGCGCCGCGACCGCATCGGCGGAAACACCCGCGCTGGCGAGTCGGGGCCCCGAAAGCGGATCGCGGGGCTCGGTGCCGACCCTGCGATGCAGCCACGAGCGGACGAATGCATCGGCGTCCGCCAGGACCGTGACATCCCCGCCCGAGGCGCGGTCGGCGAAGTCACGCAGCCGGGACCGGCGCGCCTTCCGCAGCGTGCGCAGCGACACGCCGTTGCGACCACGACGGCTTCGCACGCCGACCGCCGCGGCGAGGAGGAGAAGCGGAACCACCTGGATCGCGCGGAACCACCGCGCGCGGGTCCAGGCCAGCGGATCCGCGCCACGCGGCGCGGGCCGGATATAGCGGAGAGCCGGCTCGGCGTCCGCACCGGTGCCGGCCGCGGCGCCGGCAGCGCCGGGCCCGGCGGTGAGCGTGAGGGCGGGCGAGGTGGCCACGTGGTATTCCTCCGCGAGCGGGTCGAAATACGGGTACCGGATGGCCGGGACTTCCCGTGTTCCCGAGCGTCGCGGGATGACGACCCAGCTGAAGCGCTTCGACCCTCCCACCGTGTCCCCCTGGACGCGGGTCTCCGACTCTTCCGTGGGCGGGTACACTTCCAGCCCGGGCATGTCCGGGAGTGCCGGGGCAGGGAGCGCCTTCGCGTTGCCCATGCCGCTGACTTCCAGCGTCAGGACCGCGGCCTCGCCCGCGGGAACGCTGTCGGGCTCGATCCAGCTCCGCGCCGTGTACCGCCCGACGGCCCCGTTGAAATCGTCGGGCCGCCCATGCTCCGGGAGCGGTCGAACGGTGACGGGGAGCGGATCGGTGGCCACGTGGCTGGCCTCTGGGGCGTACAGGAGGCCGCGGCGGATCTCGAAATCGAGCGTGGCCGGCGGGATCCGGAAATCGCCGGCCGTGAGCGGGAAGAATGCGCGCCGGAACGTCTGCACCTCGTAGATTTCGCCGCCCATGGCCTCGGAGCGCGTGGCGGTCGGGTCCGGCAGGTCGTGGACCCAGAAGCCGGAGGGCGTGGGCGGCTGGTACTCGGGGGAGCGCCGGAGCCGGAGGCGGGCGTCCTGCGAGAACATGACGTCCACGTCCAGGGTCACCTGCTGCCCCACGAACGCGTGGTCCTGCTCCAGCCGCGCACGCACCACCACGCCGTCGGCGCTGGAGCGGCTCGCCGGTCCGCCACCCGACCAGCGTCCGGTTCTCGCACCCGACGAAGGCGGCGTGCCCGCGGGATTCCCGGCGCTTCCCGTGACGGTGAGCAGCTCCGCCGCAGTGCTGTAGCGGCGGGTGCCCACGGTGACCCGGACCGCCGGCACGCGATAGCGCCCCGGCGCGCGGGCGCGCAGCACGAAGTCGCGCGTGATGAACCGCTGCGTGCCACCCGGGAGGCTGAACTGCCGCTGGTCGGACGCGCGGGTCCCCAGGAGGTCGAGCCCCGGCGGCAGCGACTCGAAATCCTCGATCCGGGCACGCGCGCCATCCGTGCGCACCTCCACGCGCAGCGTGGTGGTCTCCCCGACCTCCACCTCGGGGGCGGTGAAACGGGCGCTCACGCGGACCGAGTCCTGGGCCGCCAGCGAGAGCGCGAGCAGAAGCCAGGGCGTCATCCGCTACCAGTCCCGGACCGCCCGGGTCTGTTGGTGCCCCTTCCGGAGCTTGTCCTGGAAGACTTCTCGCTCGTTCTGCTCCACGGCGCTCAGGATCCGCTCCGCCTGCTCCCGGGTCAATGGCGACGGCGCCGCTCCCTCGCCACCGGCCGGCTGCGGCTGCTGCTCGCCCCGCGCCTGCCCGCCCCCGCCCTGTCCGCCCTGCTGCGGCTCCTGCTCCCTGTCCTGCTTCCCGCCGCCGCCTCCGCCCTGCTGCTGACGCTGCCGCTCCCGCTCCCGGAGCGCGAGCTCGTAGTTCCACTTGGCCGCAGCATCACCGGGGGAGAGACGCAGCGCCTGCCGGTACGCCTCCACGGCCGCGTCGTAGAGCGGGCCCGCCGACTCCGCCTGCGGGCTCCGGCGCGCGTCCTCGAGAAAGCGGCTCCCGAGGTTGTAATAGACGTCCTCCCGCGTCGCCGGCTCGACGGCCTTGAGCGCGGCCCGGAGCTCCGCCTCGGCCTCATCGTATCGCCCGAGCCTGAGCAGCGCGGTGCCGAGATTGTAATGGAGCACCGGCGTGTCCGTGCCGTCCTCCAGCGCTGCGCGGTACGCCTGCACGGCCTCCTCGTACCGGCCATCGCGGAACAGGCGGTTGCCGCGCTCGACACCGCCGAACGCCGCCGCGGTGGTGAAGAGCACCAGCCCCAGCAGAACCGCAAATCTACGCATGCGACTCCTCCCTCACTCGCCCGCCGCCGCCGTTGCGGAGCGGGTCCCGCCGTGCCGCGATCAAGCCGTCCAGCAGCAGCAGCGCCAGGGCGAGGAGCAGGAACCACTCGTAGCGCTCCTTCTGTCGGACCCGGCTCTCCGCGGCCCCCTGCCTGCGCTCCAGCCCCCGCAGCGAGGCGACAATGGCGTCCGTGGAGCCCGGGGAGCCGAGCTCCACGTAGCGGCCGCCGGTGATCCCGGCCACCCGTCGCAGCAGCTCCTCGTTCCGGCGCGTGATCACGATCTCCCCTTCCGGCCCGCGCTTGTACCCCTCGATTCCGCCCGTATCCGTGGTCTCCGGGATCGGCGCGCCCTGCGCCGTGCCTACCCCCACGGTGTTGATGGTGATCCCGAAGCGCGCGGCACGCTGCGCCGCCTCCACCACCGCGCTCTCCTCCTCCAGTGCCTCCCCGTCCGTGACCAGCACCACCTCGCCCTTCCCGGAGCTCTCTTCCGGGCCGCGCGCGAGGTCGGTAGCCTGCCGGACGGCCGATGCCAGCGACGAGCCACCCTGGCTCACGATGTCCGGGTCGAGCGCATCCAGGTACAGCTGGAGCGCGCCATGGTCCACGGTCATGGGCGAGAGGACGTACGCCCGTCCCGCGAACGCCACCAGACCGATCCGGTCACCGGGAAGATCCCGGAGCAGGCGGCGCGCCAGAACGCGCTCCCGCTCCAGCCGGCTGGGCTCCACGTCCCGCGCCAGCATGGAGCGGGAGACATCCAGCGCCAGCACGATGTCCGCCGCCGCGCTGCGCTCCTCCACGCTCTCCAGACCCCAGCGCGGTCCCGCCGACGCCAGCCCCAGCGCTGCCGCCGCCACCACCACCAGGAACAGGCGGACAGTCGGGAAGCGACGCAGGTTGCCGGCACCCAGACGGGCCAGGAGGTCGGCCGCGCCCAGCACGCGCGCGGCCCGGCGTCGCCTGCGCCCCCAGAACACGAAGCCCACGCCCACCACCAGCGGCAGCGCCACCGCCAGCCAGATCAGCTCCGGGCGCGCAAGGCTCACGGGATCCTCCCCCAGCGACTCCCGAGCAGGATCCACTCCAGCGCCAGGAACGCCGCGGCGAGCAGCACGAACGGCAGGTAGCGCGGCGTGTAGTCGGTGTAGCGCCGCACTTTCACCGTTGTCTTCTCCAGGTCGTTGATGCGGCCGTAGATGCTGTCCAGCGCGGCCTCGTTCGTCGCACGGAAATACTGCCCGTTCGTGATCCGCGCGATCTCGCCCAGCAGCTCCTCGTCGATGTGCACGGGCAGGTTCGCGTACTGGTAGCCACCGAACATCCCGCGCGCGATCGGGATCGGCGCCACACCCTCGCTCCCCACCCCGATCGTGTAGATCCTGATCCCGTACGCCGCGGCCGCCCTGGCGGCCGTCACCGGGTCGATCTCCCCGCGGTTGTTCTCGCCGTCCGTCATGAGGATCATGACGCGGGACTGCCCGGGCGACCGGCGGAGGCGGTTGGCGGCGATGGCGATGGCCGTGCCGATGGCGGTCCCGTCCTCGAGCATCCCGGCCTGCAGCTGGTCGAGCGCGCGGTAGAGGACGTCGTAGTCGATGGTGAGCGGGACCTGCGTCAACGCTTCACCGGCGAACGCCACGAGTCCGACGCGGTCGTAGTGGCGCCCCTGGATGAAGCGGGCCACCTCGGTCTTGGCCACGGCCAGACGGTTCTGGGGGTGGAAGTCCTCCGCCAGCATGGACGTGGAGATGTCCACCACCAGCGCGATGCTGATCCCCTGCGCTTCGATTTCCGTGGCGGACACGCCGGTCCGCGGACCGGCGGCGGCCACGATCAGGGCAATGAGCGCCACCAGTCGCAGCCATTCCGGGAGGCGGGCGACCCAGCGCACCATGGGCCCCGCGAGGCTGCCGGCGGCGCCCGCGCGTGAGAAGAGGATCGTGCGTCGGCGCCGGAGGCGGTAGACCTGCCAGGCGGGGACCACGAGGAGGAGCAGGAGCGCCCAGGGGTGAGCGAAGCCGAATGTCACGCGGCGGCCTCCTCCCGGACCGGCTCCGGCTCGCGGCGGAATGCCACGACCCACGCCCTGGCCTCGGCCCACTCCTGGTGTGCCGTGGCCGGTTCCGGGCGACGGCGGGCGAACTTCACCTGGTCGGCTGCGCGCAGAATGCCTTCCAGCCCCCGCGCCTCCTCCGGATCGGCCATGGCGCGGATGCGTGCCATGAGCTCCGTGGTCGTCAGCTCCTCGCCCCACGCGGGCTCCATGGCGGCGAGGAAGTGTCGGACGGCGACGGCGACGCGGATGTAGAAGGCTTTCACCTCACCCCGCTCCAGCAGCCCGTCGGACCGGGCCGCATCCAGCGCGGCGAGCGCCCGCTCGCGCGCCGTCGGGGCGGGCGCGAGCGCCGGCTCCGGCCGTCGTTGGCGCCGCCGCCGGATCCACCAGCCCAGGAGCGCCGCCAGCAGGAGCACGGCGAGGGCAGTGAGGATGATGGGCCACCAGGACCAGCTCCGCCCGATGACGCCTTTCGCCGGACGCGGCTCGATCCCGGCCGTGTCCGCCGGGAGGACCGACACCACCCGCAGCGTCGGCAGCTCCGCGGTCCGCGTTTCCGGCGTCTCGGCGCCGCCAATGACCTGGAACCGGGCTTCGCCGAGCGGCTGCTCCCCCGTGCGCCAGGGCGTCACCGCATACAGCGCCGTGACCTGGAGCCGGCCGTCGTCCAGCGTGTCGACACGCTCGCGCACCCTGGCCGCGTTCTCGACGTCCGACTCCTCCGGCAGCGACAGCGTGTCCGGCCAGATCGCGCGCTGCCCCGGGGGGAGGACGAGGCGAATCGCGACCGTGACGACGTCGCCCACTTCGGCAGAGTCGGGCACCACCGCCGTCCTGGCTCCCTGTGCCGTGAGCGCGCTGGCGGAGAGGCCCAGCAGCCAGGCGGCGAGCGCGGCCTCCCGCCTCCAGGGCATGCGGCCGTGGATGGCGCCGCCGGGGTTCATCGCGAGAGCTTCCTCTCGCGCGCGCGGAAGAACGCCATGAGTGGTCCGACGAAGGAGCCGTCGGTGTGGACTTCAATGGCGTCCACGGCGAGGCGCCGGAACGTGGTGCGCAGCGCCTGATCCTCGGCCTCGGAAAGTGCCGAATAGCGGCGGCGTAGCGAGCCGCGCCCCGTGTCCACCGCCACCTCTTCTCCCGTCTCGGGATCGGTCAGGACGAGGATCCCGGCATCGGGGAGGGCCGCCTCCGCGGCATCCGTGACGCGAACGGCAATGACGTCGTGGCGATTGGCCACGAGGCGCAGCGTGCGCCGGAAGGCATCGAAGGCGGAATCGTCGCCTGCCTGAAAGTCGCTGAGCACGAACATGACCGAGCGGTGCGGGAGCATCCGCCCCGCGTAGTCGAGGGCCGCGGCCAGGTCCGTTCCCCGCCCCCGGGGGCGGAAGGCCAGCAGGTCGCGGATCAGGCGGAGCACGTGCCGCCGCCCCTTCTTGGGCGGCACGACGTGCTCCACGCGGTCGGTGAACAGGAGCATGCCGACCCGGTCGTTGTTCCGGATGGCGGACAGCGCGAGGACGGCCGCCAGCTCACCGGCCAGCTCCGCTTTCAGCCGCCCGCGCGTGCCGAAACGCTCCGACCCGGAGAAATCCACCAGCAGCATGACCGTGAGCTCCCGCTCCTCCACGTGCTTCTTCACGTAGGGGTGCCCCATCCGCGCCGTCACGTTCCAGTCGATGGTGCGGATGTCATCGCCAGGCTGGTACTCACGCACTTCCGCGAACTCCATCCCCTGCCCCTTGAACACGGAATGGTATTCGCCGCTGAACAGGGAGTTCACCCAGCCCCGTGTGCGCAGCTCGATCAGCCGCACCTGCCGCAGCACCTCCCGGGGCACACCACCCGGCGCCACCGGCTCGGCGGCGTCCGGGAGCGCCGCCGACGCGCGGGCCGGGGCGAAGAGCCGCGTCGCGGCAGTGCGCAGCCTGCCACCAGCCGCCTGCAGCCCGCGCTCCGACTTCAAGGCACCTCCACCGCCTCGAATACGCGCCTCACCAGATCGTCCGCCGTGACTTCCTCCGCTTCCGCTTCGTACGTCGTGATGATCCGGTGCCGCATCACGTCCGGCCCGATGGCCTTCACGTCCTCCGGCAGCACGTACCCGCGCCCGTCCAGGAACGCCTGAGCCCGCGCACAAACGGCCAGGAAGATGGACGCCCGCGGCGACGCGCCGTACTCGATCAGCGGCTCGATCTCGGACAGCCCGTGCGCCGCGGGGTCGCGCGTGGCATGCACCAGCTCCACGATGTAGTCGGTGATCTTCTCGTCCATGTACAGCCCCGCGATCTCCCGTCTCGCCGAGAGGATCTCCGCCGCCGTCGCCACTTTCGCGATCGGCTCCGGCTCCCGCCCGGCCATGCGTCGCATGATCTCCTTCTCCGTCTCCCGGTCCGGGTAGGTGACACGGAGCTTGAGCATGAAGCGGTCAACTTGTGCTTCCGGAAGAGGATACGTCCCCTCCTGCTCGATCGGGTTCTGCGTGGCCAGCACCAGGAACGGCTCCTCCAGACGGAAGGTTTCGCCGCCGATCGTCACCTGCTTCTCCTGCATCGCTTCCAGCAGCGCCGACTGCACCTTGGGCGGCGCGCGATTGATCTCGTCGGCGAGCACGACGTGGGCGAAGATGGGCCCGCGCTTGGCGGTGAACTCGCCCGTGCGCTGATTGTAGATCATGGTGCCGACCACGTCCGCGGGGAGGAGGTCGGGAGTGAACTGGATGCGCTGGAAGCTGACGTCGAGGCTTTCGGCGAGCGACGAAACGGTCAGCGTCTTGGCAAGGCCGGGGACGCCCTCGAGGAGGACATGGCCGCCGGTGAGGATGCCCACGAGCAGCCGGTCGATCATGGCATCCTGTCCCACCACGCGCTTCTGCAGCTCGCGCTTGATGCGCGGAGCGAGCTCACGATTCGCCGGTGGACTCGCCGTGGTCCCGTCCAATGCAACCTCCTCGCGTTCGGCAATGAATGCGCCGCCCTTCGCGTACGACGGGCGGCGCCTGAAAGATCCGGGCCGGGTGGCGCGTGCGACGCGGCCCCTACCGCTTGATCCGCTCCCCCGCGTCCTCGTGACGGAAGATCCACGCGGCGAGCCGGCCGGGCCGGACTTCGCGTCCCCGGTCATGGGGCTCGCGGTCCGCGCGCGAGCCGTCGCTGGCGCTCAGGCCGGTGTTCATCTCGTCGCGGATCGTGCGCAGCCGGTCGCGCCAGACCGCCCAGTTGGCGGGCCGCAGGTCGACCCAGCCGTTCTCGACGAGGCGCGGATCGGACGGCGACTGGCCGGGCTCTGGCGCCACCTTCACCACTTCGCCGCGCAGCACCCGCTCGCCGTCCGGCAGCAGGATCGGCAGACCAATGCTGACGATGCGGACGCGGAGCTCGCCGTCCTCCTCCAGCAGCGCCGCCGTCCTCCTCGCCGTCTCGTCCGGGTCGAGCTCCGCCGCATCATCGACGCGGTCGAAGAGCCGGCGCAGCAGCGCCACTTCGAACAGGAGCTTCGAGAGGCGGGGAGGCCCCAGCATTTCGTAGGCGACGGACTCCACGCCATGCTCCCGCTCGAGCGCTTCCATCCTCGCCAGCGCCACCTCGCGGAGCACGCCGGCGCGGTAGGTGGGCCCGGAAGTGGACGCGTCCAGCGCCGCGATCACGTCGTGGCCGCTCGAATGGCCGCGGATCTCGCGCACCGCGTCCGCAGCGATCTCCTCGGGCGTGATGTACTCCATCAGCCCGAGTGACGTGAGCGTCTCGAACTCCCCGAGACTGAAGAGCCCGTTCTCCCCCGCGTCCAGGTAGACGCCCGCGAGGGGCTCGCCGGTGGCCCTGTACCCGGTCGACGCCTGCGCCCCGAACGCGTCCGCCAGTGGCAGCGCGGCCGTGGTCTCGCTCCGCGTGATCGCCTTCCCCCCCTTCCGCACCTCGCCGTAGCCGATCTTCTTCCAGCTGATCGCCGCCGTGGGCTTGATCTCCTTGACCGCCGGCGCGCCCGGCGTACGGGCCATCAAGTAGAGGAGGAGCGTGTGGGCGCCCGCGATGCTGGACTTGGCCAGCAGCATCCGGCTCGGACGCTCCTCGGAGTGCGTGAACGGGATGTTCAGCCCCATTCCACCCGTGCCCGCCGTGCCGATCTTCAGGTAGAACTGCGTGCCCGCGCGGCTCATGGCCTCCAGGGCGATCTGCACGTGCCGGATCAGCTGCGGCAGGTAGAGCGTGGCCAGGTGCCGCTCCACGGTCTCACGACTGCACGGGCCGCTCCCCGCCTCCGCCCGCAGCGCGCTCGCGCTGGCGAAAACGTTCTGGTAGGCGAAAGCGGTTGCCGTGTTGACGCAGTCCACCACGATGTCGGGCCGGTGCCGCTCCAGAAGCGCGGCGAAATGGGAGCGGACCACAACATCGTCCGTCAGGTCGCCATAGAGGTCGTCGAGGAGCTGCGCCCGCGCATCGTCGTCCCCCAGCACATCGTCGCGGCGTCGATCCTTCAACGAGGTGGGCAGGAACATGTCGCCCCACTCGGCCACGACGTCCGCGCCCCGGGCTTCGGCGCGCAGCTCTTCCGCCGCCGGGTCGACTTCCGCCCGGGTCAGCGCGGTGAGGACGATCTTTCGGGGCCCGTATGGCACGAGCGCGCGCGCCACGGCGAGGCCCACGAGCCCGGAGCCGCCCAGCAGCATGACTGTCTTGCCCTGTATGTCCATGGAACCAGAACCCGGTGTTCAGATTTAGCCACCCAGCGAACGGAGCGCCTCGGTCTCCTCCCGGGACAGCTCCCGCCACTCACCCGGCGGGAGCGCGCCGAGGGAAATCGGTCCCAGCCGCTCACGGATCAGCCGCCGGACCGGGTGCCCCAGCGCGTCGAAGATACGGCGAACTTCCCGCTTGCGCCCCTCCCGCATGACAACGCTCAGGCGCGTGTGGGGTTCCGAGCCCGCTCCGGCGCCCGCTTCCTTGCGCTCGATGACCTCCACCCCGTGCACCCGGGCGGGGCCATCGGCCAGCTCGATTCCCCGGAGCAGCCGATCCAGCTCGACCCGCGAGACGTCGCCCACCACGTCCACCACGTAAACCCGATCCACCTCGAAGCTGGGGTGCATGAGCCGGTTCGCCACGCCACCCTCGTTCGTCAGGAGCAGCAGTCCCTCACTGCCCAGGTCCAGGCGCCCGACGTGGAACAGCGCACCAAACCGCTCCGGGACGAGGTCGTACACCGTCGGCCGACCCTCCGGGTCGTCGCGCGTGGTCACGTACCCCTCCGGCTTGTGGACCAGCACCCAGACCGGCGACTCCGGCTCCACTGCCCGCCCGTCCACTTCCACCCGGTCCGACTCCGAAACCTTGATCCCCATCTCCGTGACGACCGCCCCGTTCACCCGCACGCGACCCGCACGGATCAGCTCCTCCGCGGCGCGCCTCGATGCGACGCCAGCCCGCGACAGGTACTTCTGCAGCCTCAAGGACCGACCTCCTCCCCGTCGACGTCCGCGTCGGGCCCGGACTCCGGACCGCGCTCGTCCCCGGAGCGTTCCTCCGACTCGATCCGCTCCTCCGATGCGGCGCGTTCCTGCGACTCCGCCCGTTCCTGCGACTCCGCGCCTTCCTCCGACGCGGCGCGCTCCTCCGACGCGGCGCCTTCCTCCGATCCGGTCGTGCGGCTCTCGCCAGGGCCGCGCCGCTCGGCCAGGACCACGGGGAGCTCGTCGGGCCTGGGGAGATCCTGAAGGGAAGCGAAGCCGAAGTGCTCGAGAAAGCGGGCGGTGGTGCCATAGAGCAGAGGCCGCCCCAGCCCTTCGCCCCGGCCGACCACCTCCACCAGTCCGACGTCGACGAGGGTGCGCAGGACGCCTGAGGAGCTCACACCGCGGATCTCCTCGACTTCCGCGCGGCCGATGGGCTGGCGGTAAACCACGATGGCCAGCGCCTCGAGCGCCGCGCCGCTCAGCCGGGCGTTGCGGGCAATGGTCTCGAAGCGCTCCAGGTGCGGCGCGTACTCGGGGCGCGTCAGGAGCTGGAAGCCACCCGCCAGCTCGTAGATCTGGAAAGCGCGGTCCTGGGCATTGTACTCCCGCCGCAGCTGCTGGATGGCCTCGCGCACGGCATCGCCGTCGAGCCCTTCCTCCCCGCGGGCCAGGTCCTCGGGGCTGAGCGGTGCGTCACTGGCGAACAGCAGTGCTTCAATGATCTGCGTCGTCTGCATCTGCGTCCTGTTCCTGTGGGCCCTGTTCGCCCTCGCGGCGATAGAGCCAGACCGGTGCGAACGGCCCGCCCTGCCGGATGGCGATGAGGCGCCGGCGCGCCAGCTCGAGCGCCGCCATGAGCGTGGTCACGGCATGGAGACGGTCGGGGTGGGCGCGCAGCAGCTCCTGGAACTCCACGCGGCTCATGCGGCCGAGCGTCTCCACGATCAGGTCCAGCTTCTCTTCCAGCGTCACCGTGCGAGGGTTGACGCGGTGGGCCTCCGGCGGTCGGGTCCGATCGATGAGCTCGTAGAGCGCGTCCCACACCTCGCCCCAGTCCACGTCCAGCTCCTGCTCGGTGGGGTCCGGCGGCGGCCGGGGCGGAATGTAGCCCCGGCCGTAGTGACGGGCGCGGTCCGCCTCCGCCTCCTCCAGGCGATCCGCCGCATCACGGAAATGCTCGTATTCCAGGAGCCGGCGCACCAGCTCGGCTCGAGGGTCCTCCAGCTCTCCGCTCTCGACCAGCCGCCGCGGAAGCAGCATCTGCGACTTGATCCGGATCAGCGTGGCCGCCATTTCCAGGAACTCGCCCGCGCGATCCAGCGGGAGCACCTCGATGCCCTCGATGGCCCGGAGGAACTGCTCCGTGATCCGCGCGATCGGGATATCGAAGATGTCGATATCCTGCTCGCGGATCAGGTGGAGCAGGAGGTCGAGCGGCCCTTCGAACCTGTCCAGCTCCACCACGAACGCGCCCTCGCCGGCCCGCTCCTGCCCGCCCTCCCTCAGACCAGCCATTGCACCAGCGAGAACGCGGCATCGCTCAACGCGTAGGCAGGCCAGAGCAGGATCGAGAAGACGCCGGGCACGAGGAAGATGGCCAGCATCATGATCCCCAGCCCGTAGCGGCCGAGCTGCTGGTAACGACCGCGCACCGAGGCCGGCAACAGGTGGAAGAGCACGTGCGACCCGTCGAGCGGCGGCAGCGGTATCAGGTTGAAGAACGCCAGGATCAGGTTCAGCAGCACGCCGAGAGAGCTCATCCGCAGGACCACGGTGGCGGCGCCCTCGAGAGCCGGAACGCTCCGCCCCACGCCCAGCGCCACCGCCATGAGCACCGTGAACCCGACCGCCAGGAGCAGGTTCGTGGTGACACCGGCCAGGGAGACCAGGATGTCGCCCCGCCGATAGTCCCGGTAGTTCCGCGGATCCACCGGCACCGGTCTCGCCCACCCGAACAGCAGCCCGCCGGGCATCAGCAGCAGCGCGAGCGGGATCAGGAGGCTGCCGATCGGGTCGATGTGGGGCACGGGATTCAACGTCAGGCGGCCCGCCCGCAACGCCGTGTCGTCCCCCTGCTTCAGCGCCACCCAGCCGTGCGCCACTTCATGGAGCACGATGGAGACCAGCAGCACGGGGAGGAAGATCAGGACTCGCTCGATCCGTTCCATGGGTGCGGAAGCTACGTTCGGGCGGGCCCGCACGCCACCGCACGCCATCCGCACCGCTGCGCCGCCAGACGTTGACAGCACCGCTCCGTCCGCCTAACCTTACAGGCTTTCGGGACGCAGAACGACTACGCGGGAGACAGGCACGTTGGCGAACAGCAAGAGCGCATCCAAGCGGATCCGTCAGAACGAGCGGCGGCTGGAGCGGAACCGGCAGCAGCGGTCCAAGCTCAAGACGGCCATCAAGAAAGTAATGACGGCCGACGACGGCGATACGGCCACGCAGGCGTTCAAGAGCGCCTCCGCGCTCCTGGACCGGTTCTCCACGCGCAACCTGGTGCACCGCAACAAGGCCGCGCGGAAGAAGTCGCAGCTCGCGAAGATCGTCGCCGCGAAGGGCGGGCAGGTCTGACGGCCTAGCCCACCGCGCTGCGCGGAACACCGGGGCCGCCGCCGTCATCAGGACGGGGGCGGCCCTTCTGTCGTCGGGGTCGCTCAATCGAAGAGCGAGAGCGTGTCCGGGTCCGGCTTGCCGGTGGGGTCGGCCGGGGGCTGGGCGGCGGGGTCGCGGGCGCCCTCGTGCTTGAGCAGCTCCCGACCGAAGGCGCGGGAGTACTCGGTCCAGCCGGACTCGCTCCCGCGCACGAGGTCGATGGCCTGCTGCATCTTCGCGTCCGTGTCGTCGGCGTGGTGCAGCAGCAGCGCCTCGAGCGTCAGCGGCTCGCGCGGGCTCTGCCACTCGTAACGTCCCTGGTGCGCGGCGACCAGGTGCTGGACGAGCCGCAGGCGGTCGTCGGGGACGCCGGCGCGGCGGCCTGCCTCGTGGACCATCTCGAGACCCAGGAGGATGTGCCCGAGCAGCTTGCCTTCCGTGGTGTAGGGGAACCCGGCCTCCGTGGCGATCTCTCGCACTTTCCCGATGTCGTGCAGGAGCGCGCCGGTGATCAGCAGGTCGCGGTCCACCACGGGCCCGTAGTGCACAGCCATGGCGTCGCAGAGGCGGGTGACGGAGATCGTGTGCTCGAGGAGTCCGCCGACGTAGGCGTGGTGGTTGCGCATGGCCGCGGGGGCGCGACGGAACCACTGCCCCGTCTCCGTGTTCGGCCCCAGGAGGGCGCGCAGCAGCTTCCGCAACGGCGCTTCGCTCACCGAGCCCAGGAGCTCCATGAGCTCGTTGCCCATCTCGGTGAAGTCGCGGGGGCAGCGAGGCATGAAGAAGCCGAGGTCCTCGGGCTCGACCTTCACCCGCTGGAGCTCATCGACATTGACCTGGCGCTCGCCCTTGAACACCTCGACCCGACCGCGGACACCCACGTAGATGCCCGGCCTGGCAATGGCGCCGAGCGCTTCGGCGCCATCCCACACGCGCGCTTCCACGGTGCCGTGCAGGTCGCTCAGCTGGAGTCGAAGATAGGGCTTGTCGTGCTTGGTCCGGGCCAGCGACGATCGCGTGATGCTGTAGCAGGCGACGATCCGGTCGCCGGAGTCCAGCTCCGCCGCCGGCGGCCACGGCAGCGGTGCGCCCGCGAGCCATTCCCGCATGGCCACGGCCGCGTCGCCGGCGCGCTCAGCCATGCCGCCGCGCCTGCTGCCGTGCGGCGGCCAGCCCCTGATCCGCACTCCACACGACTCGTCCGTCCACGATGGTCAGCCGGTTGCGCCCTTTGAGCGCGCGTCCGGCGAACGGTGTGTTGCGGCTCTTGGAGACGAACTCCGCCGGGTCCACCACCCATTCGTGGGCGGGATCGAAGACGGTGACGTCCGCGGGCGCGCCCCTGGCCAGCGTGCCGGCCGGGAGGTTGAACGCCCGGGCGGGCGACGTGCTCATGCGCTCGACGAGGGTCATCAGGTCGATGACCCCGCCGTCCACCAGCTCGGTGAGGCCGAGCCCGAGCGCGGTCTCCAGACCCACCAACCCGAACGGCGCGTCCTCGAACGCCTGCTCCTTCTCGTCGTAGTGGTGCGGCGCGTGATCCGTGGCGATGCAGTCCAGCGTGCCATCCCGAATGCCTTCCCGGACTGCCGCCACGTCCTGCGCGGTCCGGAGCGGCGGGTTCACTTTCGCTTCCGTCCGGTAACCGACCACGGCTTCATCCGTGAGCGTGAAATGGTGGGGCGTGCCTTCCGCGGTCACGCGCACGCCGCGCTCCTTGGCCATCCGGATGATCTCGACGCCGCGCCGCGTGGAGACGTGCTGGATGTGGATGTGCCCGCCCGTGAACTCGGCGAGGAAGAGGTCGCGGGCGATCATGACCTCTTCGGCCACTGCGGGGATCCCGGTGATGCCGAGTCGCGTGGAGACCACGCCCTCGTTCATCGAGCCGCCGCGGGAGAGCGTCCGGTCCTCGCAATGGTCCGCCACCGGGATGTCGAACGTGCGGACGTACTCCAGCGCGAGGCGCATGAGCCCGCTGTCGTAGACCGGCAAACCATCGTCGGTGATCCCCACCGCACCGGCTTCCACCATCTCGCCCACGAGCGTCAGCTGCTCGCCGCGCTGCCCTACGGAAATGGCGCCCAGCGGATAGACGCGCGCCGCCCCCGCGCGGCGCCCCTGCGCGAGGACGTAGCCCACGGCGGCGGGATCGTCCGTGGGCGGATCGGTGTTCGGCATCGAGCAGATGGAGGTGAAGCCACCCACGGCCGCCGCCCAGGCGCCGGTGCCGATGGTCTCCTTGTGCTCGCCGCCCGGCTCCCGCAGGTGCACGTGGACGTCCACCAGCCCCGGCGCGACCACGAGGCCGGATACATCGCGCACGTCCGCCCCGTCCGGCGTGCCCAGCCCCTTCCCCACTCCCGCCACCTTGCCCTCGTCCAGCAGGACGTCGACCACCTCGTCGATCCCCTGCGACGGGTCCACCACTCGTCCGCCCTTCAGCAGGATCGGTCGCTCAGCCATGACTCTCATCCCCCTTCGCCGCTTCCGCCCGCTCGGGCGCCCCGCCCGCCAGCAGGTAGAGCACCGCCATTCGCACGGCCACGCCGTTCGTCACCTGCTCCAGGATCACCGACTGCGGACCGTCCGCCACGTCACTGTCGATCTCCACGCCACGATTCATGGGGCCGGGGTGCAGGATCACGATCTTCCGCGGCGCAGCTTCCACCCGCTCCCGCGTCACGCCGAAGATCCGGTTGTACTCCCGCAGGCTGGGCACGTACCCGCCCTGCATCCGCTCCAGCTGCAGGCGCAGCACGTTCAGCACGTCCGCCCACTCGATGGCCGCCTCGATGCGATCGAACACGGTCACGCCGAGCTCGGCGACACCGGCGGGGAGCAGCGTCCGGGGGCCGCAGACGGCCACTTCGGCCCCCAGCGTGCGCAGCCCGAAGATGTTGGAGCGGGCCACGCGTGAGTGGAGGATGTCGCCCACGATGCACACCTTCACGCCCTCGATCCGGCCGAGGTGGTCCCGGATCGTGAGCATGTCCAGCAAGCCCTGCGTGGGGTGCTCGTGGCGGCCGTCGCCCGCGTTGATGACGTTGGACGGGATCCGCTCGGCCAGGAAGTGGGCGGCGCCGGAGGAGCCGTGGCGCATGACCACCATGTCGATGCGCATGGACTCCAGGTTCCTGGCCGTATCCACCAGCGTCTCGCCCTTCACCACGCTCGACCCGGAGCTGGCGATGTTCACCGTGTCGGCGCTCAGGCGCTTTTCCGCGAACTCGAACGAGACCCGCGTGCGCGTGGATGGCTCGAAGAAGAGATTGACGATCGTCTTCCCGCGCAGCACGGGGACCTTCTTGATCTGCCGCTCGCTGATCTCCTTGAACGGCTCGGCCGTGTCAAGGATCCCACGGATCTGCGCGGCCGACAGCCCCTCGAGGCCGATCAGGTCCTTCCCCAGGTACGTAGCCGCGGTCATGCCGCGGCTCCCGAGGGGGCGAGCTCGACGGCGAGGCGGCCATCCAGCTCGGGGACGAACACCTCCACGCGGCTGCCGTCCGGGACGTTCAGGTGGCGGCCCACGATGTCCGGCTGGATCGGCAGCTCCCGGCCGCCGCGGTCCACGAGCACGCACAGGAGGATCCGGCGGGGCCGGCCGAAGTCGGCCAGCTCGTCCATGGCGGCCCGTGCCGTGCGACCGGTGAAGGCCACGTCGTCGATGATGACCACGAGCCGGTCATCCACGCCGCCGTCAGGGAGCCGCGTCTCGCCGACCACCGGACGGGGTCCGACCACGCCCAGGTCATCGCGGTACAGGGTGATGTCCAGCGAGCCCACGGGCGGGCGCACGGCCTCCGCCCGCTCGATCTCGTCCGCGATCCGGTGCGCCAGCTGCACGCCACGACGGTGAATTCCTATGAGAGAGAGCCCTTCGGTCCCGGCGCTCTTCTCGATGATTTCGCGCGCCATGCGCGCCAGGGCGCGCTCCACCGCGCGCTCGTCCAGGATCTGCTGTCGATCTGATGCCATTCCCAGCGCCCGCAGGGGTGTGTGTCGGAAGGTCGTGGCAAGGTACCGGCGGCCAAATCCGAGGTCAACGCCGCGACCGTCGGATCACCACCGCCCCCGGCCCGGCGCGGTTTCGCGATCCGGCAGTTCTTCCTATCTTCGCCCGTCGCTCTCCTTCTTCCCCCCCCGGAATCGAACGCATGGATGCCTCGGTGATCGACCCGGGCTGGCTCAGCCTGCTCCCGCCCATAGCCGCTATCATCATGGCCCTGGTGTTCCGGGAGGTGGTGATCTCCCTGTTCATGGGCGTTTGGCTCGGCGCGCTGTTCCTCGCGAACTTCAACCCCGTGACGGCCACGCTGCGGAGCGTGGACCAGTACGTGGTCCAGGCGCTGGCCGGCGACTCGGCGCACGTGTCCATCGTCATGTTCAGCCTGCTGCTGGGCGGGATGGTGGGGGTGATGTCGAGGAGCGGCGGGACGCTGGGGATGGTGGAGGCAATGCGGGGGTCCGCGACCACGTCCCGGCGCGGCCAGTTCTACACGTGGCTGGCGGGGATCGCGATCTTCTTCGACGACTACGCCAACACGCTCATTGTCGGCAACACGTTCCGTCCGGTGACGGACCGGCTGCGGGTGTCACGGGAGAAGCTGGCCTACATCGTGGACTCCACGGCGGCGCCCATGGCGTCCATCGCCCTCATCTCCACCTGGGTGGGTTTCGAGATCTCGCTCATCAGCGACACGCTCCGCTCCGCGGCGAAGAACGTGACGGACCCGGCGCAGGCCGCGGAGCTGCTGGCGGGAGCGGACAGCCCGTTCGCCATCTTCCTCCATTCCATCCCGTACCTCTTCTACCCGATCCTGGCGCTCGTCTTCGTGCTGCTGATCGTCATCACGGGGCGGGATTTCGGGCCCATGCAGAAGGCGGAGGAGCGGGCGGCGAGCGGGGGCGGGCTGCACCGGGAAGGCGCATCGCTGGCGGTGGACTCGTCGGGCGGGCTCATGGAGCCGCCGGGGCACAAGCCGCACCGGTGGTGGAACGCGGCCATCCCCGTCGTCCTCACCGTGGCGGTGGCGCTGCTGGGCATCTACGCCACGGGCGTGCAGTCCGTGGGCACCGACGCGGGCATGCGGCAGATCATCGGCGCGGGCGACGCGTTCAAGTCGCTCATGTGGGCATCGTTCGCGGGGTCGCTCACCGCCATTACCCTGGCCGTGGGGCAGCGGGTCCTGACACTGACCCAGGCCGTGGAAGCGTGGGTGAGCGGAATGCGCGCCATGATGCTGGGGATGATCATCCTCATCCTGGCGTGGTCGCTGGGCGGCGTGACGGAAGGGCTCGGCACGGGGCCCTACCTGGCCTCGCTGCTCCAGGACACCCTGCCCATCCACCTGCTCCCCGTCCTCGTCTTCATCACGGCCGCCGTCATTTCATTCGCCACGGGGACGTCCTGGGGCACGATGTCGATCCTCTTCCCCGTGGTCATCCCGCTGGCCGTGGCCATGGGTGCGGGCGTGGGCTTCGAGTCGGAGGGGCACTACACGGTCCTGCTGGGCGTGGTCAGCTCCATCATGGCCGGGTCCATCTTCGGCGACCACTGCTCGCCCATCTCCGACACCACGGTCATGAGCTCCATGGCTTCCGCGTGCGACCACGTGGACCACGTCCGTACGCAGCTGCCCTACGCCCTCACGGTCGCCCTGGTGGGCATGGCCGTGGGTGACCTGCCCACCGCCTACGGCATGAGCCCGTTCATCTCGCTCCCGCTGGGCATCGCCATCCTCGCGCTGCTGCTCCGGTTCCTCGGTACCCCCACCGGCCCCGAAGTCTTCGACGCCGCGGCCGCCACCAGGCTCCGGGACCCCGAGCCGGTCACTGCCCGTAGCCCGTGAGCTCCACGTAGCCCTGCCCCCGGACGGGACCACCCGACGCCGTCCCGTCCACCGTCACCGCACCCTCCCAGTACCGGAACGCCAGTTCCAGCTCCTGGTCCCGGAGCCGCGGCACGACCCGCACGTCCAGCCCGACCCCCGGGACGCGCACGCGCCATCCGGACGGGTAGCGCACACCCGCCGCGCTCGTCCACTCACCGGTGGCCTCCAGCGCGAACGCTTCTGCGTCCAGGGGCGTGACGCTGCCGTCGGCGGCGACGAAGCTGCCGGCGCTGAACCGGTCCGTCCCACCATCGTTGCGGCGCAGCCGGTACAGCATGAGCTCCGAGCCATCATCGAGCTGAAGCGCGAGCCAGTCCCACCCCGCGAGCTCCGGCCCCAGGGCGCTCGTCCCCCACTCCCGGTCGAGCCACGCCTCGCCGCGCACCGCCACGGTGTCGCTCCCGCTCACCACCGTGCCCCGGGCGCTCAGGCGCGGGATGGAATAGTAGTACGACGCGTTGCCCGGCTCGGGCCCTTTTCGGCTCAGCCCGCCATCCCCCTGCGGCACGACGGGCGCCACCGGCCGGAGCACCAGGTCGATGGCCGCCCCGGTGTCCTTCGCCACCACGTGGAACGCCCCGATCCGGGCGGGACCCGGCGTCGCCCCCGCGTGCACCGCCGGGACGGCCGCTCCGGTGTCCGCGGAGGTGTCAGTGGCCTCGCCCGTGGCCGACCAGCCGTCCACCCAGATGCGCAACGGGGCCGTGGTGGCGCCGGCGAGCCCCAGGGCGGCCCGGTCGAAGCGCTGGAACGCGCGGAATCGGTCGGCCGACACATCGGTCAGCGCGAAATGCGCCATGTACGCCTGGCTCGTGGCCCACGCCGACTCCACCGCCGGCGGGCCGGGCCTGAGCGCGCTGCGGAAGAAGGTCAGCTGAAAGCCGAACGCCCTGCCGTCGCCGGCTTCCACGTTGCCGGTGAAGTACCACCATTCGTGCTTGAAATGCGGGTGCGGCCCGTGGTCTGCCGGGAAATTGAACGGCCGCGGCGAATCGGCGCGCAGGAACCCGGCGGTGTCCGCGTCGGTCAGTGCGGCGGTGACCGAGAGCGTGGCCCGCGGCGGTGTCGGCCGCGAGCAGCCGGCCAGCACGATGGCGAGGGCCGCCATCGCCATGCGGCGCGGGACCCGTTTCATTCCGACCTCAGCGCTTCGGCCGGCGAGGTCCGCGCCATGCGCCACGACGGGTAGATCCCGGCGAGCAGCGACGCGGCGACGGCCAGGACCACGGCCTGAAGCAGCACTCCCGGCGGCGCCGACAGCTCGATGGTCCAGCCGAAGGAACGCCGGTTGATGAACTCCACCATCAGCACGGAGAGCAGGAGTCCGAGCGGCACGGCCATGAGCCCCGCCGCGAATCCCATGATCCCGGTCTGCGACGCCACCATCGCCCACACCTGACCGGGCGTCAGCCCGTTCGCCCGCAGCACCCCCAACTCCCTCCCCCGCTCCAGCTGGAGGGCCATGAGCGCGCTGAGGACGCCCACGAAAGCGACGATCAGCGCCAGGAAACGGAGCACCTGGGTGATGGCGAACGTGCGGTCGAAGACCACGAGCGATGCGCGGGCCAGCGTGTGGTTGGAGCGGATGGTGAGCGCCTGGATTCCCGCCGTCGCTTCCCGCATCCGCCGGATCGTCGCATCGCGTTCGGCCCCCGGCTTCAGGATCAGCGCCAGCGTGGTCACCGTGGAGTCGCCCCACAGCCGGACGTAGGCGGGGAAGCTGATCATCACGACGCCGCGGTCCGAGCCGTAGTCGCGGTACACGCCCGCGACCGGGAACGGAGCCAGTCCCTGCGGAGTGCGCAGCCGGATCGTGTCCCCCACGCCGATCCCGGTGTGATATGCGAACGGCTCCGAAACCATGAGCACGCGTCCGGCCACGAAGTCGTCCCAGAACTCGTCGACACGACCGGCGAGGAACGTGAAATGATGACGCAGGCGGGAGTCGTCGCCGATGGCCATGAGGTCCACGGGGCCCCGGGCGGTGGCGACGTCGCCCCGCCGGTAGCGGCGAACTTCGGCCACTGCGGGGTCTCCCACGAGACGGGCCACCGCTTCTGGCGCGATCGGCCCGGGCGCGCTCCCGCTGGGCTGCACCGGCGCCACATAGACGTCGGCCGACAGCGTCCGGTCGAGCCAGCGCACCACGCTCCCCCGGAAGCTTCCGATCATGACGGACACGCCAATGGTCACGGACACCGCGATCGTCAGAGCCGCCACGGCAGGACCCGTCCGGCTGAGCCCCGACACGACTCCGCCCGCCGCCATCCGCCCCAGCACTCCGAACGATGCCCCCGCCAGCGGCTTCAGGACGCGCATCAGGAGCACGGTGGCGAGCGGGGTCAGCAGCGAGATGCCGATGATCACGCCGAACAGGCCGACGAAGCTGGCATCGACGCCGCGCGACAGCAGGAGGGCGAGCCCACCGGCGGCGGCGAGGGCGAGCCCGGCGGCGGATACGAGCGGGAGGCGGCGGCGCAGGCCGCTCTCGAGCTCCGACCTCAGCAGCGCTGATCGAGGGTGCGTCATGGCGGCTTCGTACGCCGGGGGGAGCGCGGCCAGGAGCGTGCCGCCGATACCCAGGGCGAGCGCTTTCACCACCGTCACGGGTGCCACGATCAGCTCTCGCACCGTCACCACGAAATACAGGTCCTGGATCGTGCGGGTGACCAGGCGCAGCAGGACTTCCGCCAGCGCGAAGCCGAGGAGGCCGCCCAGCAGCACTCCGGCGATTGCGAGGACGGCGGCCTCCATCAGGACCAGGCGGAAGACCTGCCCGCGCGTGGCGCCGAGCGCGCGCAGGGTGCCGAGAAGCCGGCGGCGCTGCACCACCGAGAACGTCACACTGTTGTAGATCAGGAACAGCCCGAAAATGAGCGCCAGAAGGCTGAGTGCGCGGAGGTTCAGGTCGAACGCCCGCGTCATGTCGCGCAGCTCTCCCGCGGCCGCCCCCGCGGGCCGGAGCTCCGCCCCGGGCGGCAGCGCCGCCGAGACGCGCGCGGCCGCCGCGTCGCCCGCCAGGATCAGGTCCACCCGGTCAAGGCCGTGGCGGCCGAGCACGGCCTCCGCCGTCCCGACATCCAGCAGCAGCAGGTTCTCCAGCCCGAGTCGGCTCGCTTCGTCCGCCGGCTGGAGCAGCGCCGCCACCCGGACGCTGTCGCGGCGCCCGCCGACATCCAGCCGCAGCCAGTCGCCCTCCGACAGACCCAGCGTCGCCGCCGTCCCGCTGCTCAGCAGCCCCGCTCTCGCCCCGATGAGCAGCGGCGCCGCCGGACGCTCGGCGTCGCCCCCGCTGTACCGGCGGAAGGGCGCTTCCGAGAACGGATCGACAGCCGAGCACGCGCAACGCGGTACCGGAGGGGAGGGCGACCCCATCGCCTTCGACCACGGGCGCGGCCGCGCGAACTCCCGGCAGCCCGCGCAGCAGCGCGAACGCGCTGTCCGGCAATCCGCCGGGGCCACCCACGGCCTGGTGCGTGGCCCGCCCGGCCACGGTCTCGGCGGAAAGCGTGAAGCCGCGTCGCGCGCTGGAGACGGCCATGTCCACGGACAGCACCACCGCCACGCCGAGTCCCACGCCCAGCACGGAGAGCGCCGTCTGCCAGCGGTGACGCCAGAGGCTGCGCAGACTCGACAGACGCAGCATGCTCACGGGCGCCTCAGCGCTCCCGCAGGCGGCCGTCCCGGAGCACCAGCACGCGGTCGGCCAGTGGCACGGCTTCCTCACTGTGCGTCACGATCAGCACCGTCTTCCCCGCCGAGCGCGCCAGCCGCTCCATGAGCCCCAGCACCGTGCGGCCGGTCTCCCGGTCCAGGTTTCCCGTGGGCTCGTCCGCCAGGACCACCGCCGGCTCGTGCGACAGTGCCCGCGCCACTGCCACCCGCTGCTGCTCGCCGCCGGACAGCCGATCGGGGAACACGGCCGACCGATCGGCCAGGCCCACCCGGGAGAGCAGGTCGCGAGCCCGCGCATGATCACCGGGCGTGTCCCGACCGCTCAGCTCCAGCGGCAGGAGGAGATTTTCCTCCACGGTGAGGGTGGGTATCAGATTGAAGAACTGGAAGATGAACCCGATCCGGTCCCGTCTGAACAGCGTCCTTGCCCGCTCGCTTAGCGACGGCAGCGAGACACCATCGATCCGGACGTCCCCCGCCGTCGGGACGTCGATCCCGCTCACCACGTTCAGCAGCGTGGTCTTCCCGGAACCGCTCGGGCCGAGCAGCACCACGATCTCACCGTCGTCCACCCGCATGCCGAGATCCCGGAACACCACGCGCTCCGTTCCCGCTTCCGGGTAGCTCTTCGTCAATCCTTCGATCTCGATCATCGCGGCGGGAAGATAATCGGTACGGGGGATGACCATAAGGCGGCGAACGGGTTCCCCCACTCGCCGCCTCGATGGCCCTGCCGTTCTTACCGCCGCTGCCTACGACGTCATCCGCTGCACCAGCAACGCGCCCACCGGCACCGCGATCAGCGCGCTCAACGCCAGTCCGCTACGCGTGGTCAGGAGCGCTTTCGCTCCCTTCGCCGCCACGAGCGCCTTCGCGCCCTTCACGGGATGACGCACCACGAACGTGGTTTTCGGAGCCTTCGTGTATCCGATCAGGGTCGCCAGCTTGCCAATCATGCACCCTCCTCCATTCGGGGGTCGATTCCAGCCTCGCTTCCCCCACACACAGTGCAAGCTTCATGCGAGGTCGAAGGGCCTAAAACCCCCACGCTCCACGCGTTATGAGCTCCAGGCTGTTCCCCTCCGGATCCCGGAAATACACCGAAGCGCCGCCACTCGGCCAGCTGTGCTCCTGCTCGATCTCCACGCCCGCCAGGCGCAGGTGGCGACGCCAGGCGTCGAGCGCATCCGCGTCCGGGACTTCGAGCGCCACGTGCCCGGGGCCCTCGGCGCCGTGCGGCGGGACATCGCCACCGGGCTCTGCCGTGGCGCGGGCATCGAACACCAGCAGCAGGTCGCGGCCGGCGCGGAAGAAGACATGACGGCCGGGCTTGCGGCCGATGAGCTGCAGGCCGAGCCGTCGCCAGAATCGCTCGGCGCGGGCCAGATCGTGGACGTACAGGGCGGCCTCGTGAATGCCGCCGAGCGGCGGATGGATTTCTGCCATGCTAGGTCACGGGTGTGAGGAGCGGTTCTCCGCGAATGCCCCGGAGCAGGTTCTGCCAGGCGAGATCGAACATGGCCTGGCGCGTCTCGCAGGTGGCGCTGCCGAGGTGCGGGAGGAGGACCACGTTGTCGAGCCCCAGGAGATCGTCCGGAACGCGCGGCTCCTCGGCGTAGACGTCCAGCCCGGCGCGTAGGCGCCCCGCCACGAGCTCCCGCACCAGGGCCTTCTGGTCCACCACATCCCCGCGGGCGGTGTTGACGAGAATGGCGCCATCGCGCAGGGAAGCGAGCACCCCGGCGTCGATGATGCCCCGCGTGCCCGGCGTGGACGCCAGGGTCACGGCGAGCACGTCCGCCCGGGCGGCCAGCTCCCCGAGCTCCCCTGTCCGCTCCGCTCCGACCTCGCTCTCCCACGCCGTGTGGCGGCCGCGTCCCCAGTATGCGACGCGCATCCCGAACGCTCCCGCCCGACGTCCCACTTCCCGGCCGATCCGCCCGGCGCCGACCACTCCCAGCACCTTGCCGTCGAGCCCGGTCCCCATCAGCTGGGTGGGGGCCCACCCGGTCCACGCGCCACCGCGCACCAGGCGCTCGCCCTCGCCCACGCGCCGCGCCACGGCCAGGATGAGCGCCCACGTCAGCTCGGCCGTGGCGCCCGTGAGGACGTCCGGCGTATTGGACACGGCGATCCCGCGGAGGCGAGCCGCATCGACCTCGACGTTGTCGTAGCCCACGGCCATGTTGGCGATCACCCGGAGCTGCGGCAGACGGTCCATCTCCGCGCCGCCGATCCGGCGGGTGAGGAGCGGGAGGATGCCGACGTGCGGTCCGCCGGCGGGGATTGCGTCCGCGGGATCCAGCAGGTCCACGGCCACGGAGTCGGGCGGCGAGTGCGCGTGCAGGAACTCCGCCACCTCGGACGAGACGAGGACCCGCATCATCGCCGTGCCCGGAAGAAGTCGCGCAGGAGGTCACCTGCCTCGTCGGCGAGAACGCCCGGCGTGATCTCGATGCGGTGGTTCAGGCGGGGGTCCTGGGCGAGATTGGCGAGCGAGCCGGCCATGCCGGCCTTCGGATCAGACGCGGCGTAGACCAGCCGTGCGATGCGTGCCAGCACCATCGCGCCGGCGCACATGGCGCACGGCTCGAGCGTGACGTAGAGCGTGGCGTCATTGAGCCACCAGTGACCCTGGCGCTCCGCGGCCATGCGGAGCGCCAGGATCTCCGCGTGCGCGGTCGGATCATTCAGGCCGCGAGGCCGGTTGTGCGCCTCGGCCACGACCCCGCCGCCGGTCACCACCACGGCGCCAACGGGGACTTCATCCAGCGCCGCCGCCATTCCGGCCTGCAGGAGAGCCTGCCGCATCCAGCGCTCATCGTCCGGGTGCGGCGGGCTCGGCTCGAGCGCGTCCATGTCAGCCGGCGATCGCGCCTTCCGGCGATCCCTGCTGCTGGGCCAGGCCGGCCCGGGTATCGGTCCGGAGACGCCGGATCACGGCGGTGACACGACCCAGAACATCCACGCCCGTCCGCCGATTGATGGCCACGGCAGCCGCCGAGTGTCCGGCCGTCGCGAGCATGGGATCCCCCGTCTGCTCCCGCTGGATCCGACAGACCGTCGTCTCACCGGCGAGTCGGGCCACCACGATCTCGTTGTCATCCAGGCTCTCGACCGTGGCCGGCTCCACGAGCAGAAGGTCGCCATCCCAGATCCCGGCGCTGCGCAGAGAGTTCCCCACCATCGAGACCAGGAAGGCCGCCGAGGAGCCTGCCAGCTTGCGGTCGAGGGTCAGCTTCTCGAGCGGGTCCTTGATGGACGGCTCGCTCAGGTGGACGTCGATGTGGGGGACGGAAACCACGTCGGCACCCAGATCGAGGCCGAGGAGGCGGACGCCCCGGGAGCGGGAGGAATCCCGCTCGATCCAGCCTTTGTTGGCCAGCGACTGGAGGAGCTCCGACACCGACTTGGTGCTCTTGATGTCGAACGCCGCACCGATCTCGCGGACGGACGGCTGGTATGTATGGCTGCGAACGTAGTCCGCGAGGTAGTCGAGGACGTCGCGCTCGAGACTGCTCAGAGCATCCGGCATAATTGCCCCTCCTGGGATCGAACCAGGACTCTCCTGATCCAGAGTCAGGCGTGTTGCCAATTACACCAAGGGGCAGAACACGCGCCCGGCTCCCATAACCGAATCGCGGGATGGGATCGTAGAGTTGGCCGGTCCGGGTGTCAACCGGCGGCGGCCAGCGCCAGCACGCGCTGGCGCGCCGCATCCAGGCGCGCCAGCGTCCGATCCCGTCCCATCACGACGAGGACTTCGAAAATGCCGGGAGACACGGCCGCTCCGGTCACGGCCACCCGCACCGGGTGGATCAGCTTCCCCGCCCCGACACCGAGCTCCTCCGCCAGTGCGCGCAGCGCATCCTCCAGCGGCTGCTCCTCCCAGGCGTCGATGTCGGAATAGACGTCCCGGATGCGGGCGAGGCGGTCGGCCACGTCGGCGGGCTGCCGGGCCCAGTGCTTCTCGACGGCGGCCTCCTCGTATTCCACCCGCTCCGCCAGGTACGGCTCCGCCTGCGAGATAATGTCGTCCACCGTCCGCGCCCGCGGCTTCAGCAGGTCGATCAGGCGCAGCAGCCATGGCCGGCGCTGCGCGAGATCTGCCGGTGCGGCAAGGCCGGCGCTGATGAGGCGGTCCACCACCAGCGGCTCGAGCCGCTCGGGCGCGGCCGCGCTCAGGTACTGGCCGTTCAGCCACGCCAGCTTGTCCGTGTCGAATACCGCGCTCTTCTTCCCGATTCCATCCAGAGAGAAGCGGCGGGTCAGCTCGGGGAGCGTCATGATCTCCGTGTCGTCGCCCGACGACCAGCCCAGCAGGGCGAGGAAGTTGACCATCGCTTCCGGCAGGATCCCTTCCTCCCGGTACTGCCCCACGGCAGTGGCGCCATGCCGCTTGCTCAGCCGCTTCCCATCACTCCCCAGGATCATGGGGACGTGGGCGAACGTCGGCCGCTCCCATTCCAGTGCTTCGTACAGCAGGATCTGCTTGGGCGTGTTCGAGAGGTGGTCGTCGCCCCGGATGACGTGCGTGATGCCCATCTCCCGGTCGTCGCTCACCACGGCCATGTTGTAGACGGGCGTCCCGTCGCTGCGCAGGACGATGAAGTCCTCGATGTCCGCGTTGTCGAAGCGGGTGCGTCCGTGGACCGCGTCCTCCCACACGGTCTCCCCGCCGGGCACCGCGAACCGCACCGTGTACGCCTCCCCCGCCGCCGCACGCTGCTCGCCCTCCTCCGGCGAGACCGTGAGGCGGCAGTGGCGGTCGTAGCGGTAGCCTTCTCCCCTGGATTCCGCCGCCCTGCGCTTCTCATCCAGCGATTCCGGCGTGCAGAAGCAGCGGTACCCGTGCCCGGACGCCAGCAGTCGCAGCGCGTCCCGGCGGTGCCGGTCGAGCCCGTCCGCCTGGTGCACGGGCCCTTCGTCCCAGTCCAGACCGAGCCACTCCATGCCATCGAGGATCGCCTGCGTCATGGCGTCGCTCGACCGCTCACGGTCCGTGTCCTCGATGCGCAGGATGAACGTCCCGCCGTGATGCCGTGCGAACAGCCAGTTGAAAAGCGCCGTGCGCGCGCCACCCACGTGCAGGTACCCGGTTGGTGACGGCGCGAAGCGCACCCGAACCCTCTCGCTCACTGCTCCTCCTCGACCCGTTCCCGCCGATGCTATCCCGTCACTACGGGGCCCCGGCCTCCCTGTCCCGCCGGCCATGGCCAGCTCCGAACACCTGCCGCGCTACCGGCCGCCCTACCAGCCGCCCCGGCGGCCGTGATGGCGGCCGCGCGGCCGCTCCGACCGCTCTTCAATGCGATCGAGGCGGCGCTGCATTCGCTGTTCCACCCTCGATCGCGCGTCACTTCCACGCTCGCCTCGATCCCTCACCTTGATCGAGACCCCGCCCATGAGCGCGAACCCCGTGACCCGGATGACCGGCGCGTCCGGGGCCGGATCGACCTCGAGTTCGGATTCCTGGTCGAAGCCGCCCATCAGAGCGAATCCCTGCGTCTCCACGTGCACGTCGGGCGGCACGGTGATGTCGACGCCGCCCCAGAAGGCGAAGCAGTTGATCTCGGTCACGCCCGACTTCAGGACCGCGTCGCGGAAATCCAGCTCCACGCCGCCCATGACGGCCACGGCCATCATCTGCGACGGCGGGGCCCACCGTCCGGCCCTTCGCGTTCCGCCCAGCACCGCGACCGCTACATGCCCGGCCTCGCGAAGGGAGCCCGATGGCCGCTCGCCCCGGTCGCCGGCAGGTGCCGGTATACCACCCCGCGCCGCCGTCGATTCCGATCGTGCGACCGGGCGCGTGGCGGGCCGTCGGGCCGGAGGCGGGGCGGGTGCGGGCGCGCGCAGATCCGCCAGCAGCGCGTCCAGCTCGCCGCGATTCTGCGCGGCACGGGCGCGCTCCAGCCGCCGCTCGAGCTCGCCCATGGAGAGGGCGTCCTCGGCGAACTGACGGCAGAGCGCGTCGATGGTGTCCTCGCGCGCGTTCCGGAGCGTGATGGGGCGTTCGTCCATGGTTCGGCCCAACAACATATCCTGTCCCGCTCCATCCCGCTAAGCGGTTTCAGCCGCTGCGCCGCGCCGGCCCGCGCTCGACCAGGAAATAGAGGGCGGGCGTGACCGTGAGCACGAAGAGGGTGGAACTGGCCAGTCCACCGATGAGCACATAGGCGAGCGCGTTCCAGATGTTCTCATCGGCCGAGGCGCTGAACGCCACGAGCGGGAGGAGGCCGCCGATGCTGGTCGCGCTGGTCATCAGGATCGGGCGCACCCGCTCGATCGTTCCGCGCACGACCGCGGCCTCCAGGCCGATCCCGTCCGCGCGTCGGAGGTGAGTGATGTGAGCCACCAGGAGGATCGCGTTGTTCACCGCGATGCCGGCCATGAGGATCACGCCCACGTACGCTTCACGCGTGAAGCTGGCGCGCGTGAAGAAGAAGGCGAGGAAGACGCCGACCAGCGCCATCGGTACGGTCAGGAGGACCGCCGCCGGCTGGCGCAGCGATTCGAACAGCGAGGCGGTGACCATGAAGACCAGGGCAATGGAAAGGGCGAGGATGCCGTGAACCTGCCGTTGCTCCTCTTCGCTCCAGCGCCCCGCATCGCCGGCCTGCAGCGTGTATCCGGGGGGCAGGAACGTGCTCGCGATCACGGCATCCCGCGTGCGATCGCCCAGCTTGCTCGAGCCCCGGAACTCGTAGGCGACCACCCGGTTGTAGCGCTGGTCCTCCCGCTCGATACGGCCGGGGGTGGTCCGCTCCTCGAACCCCGCCACCGCAGCCAGGCGAACGGCCGATCCGCTCCCGGTCGGCAGCCGCAGGTCCTGCAGCGCCTGGACCGCAGTCGCCCCGCCGCCCGCCAGCATCACCGAGACCCGCGCGTCCTCCCCCGCCACCCGCACGACCGCTTCGCTCGCGCCGCTCCCGGTGGCGGCGGCGACCTGTCCGACCAGGTCGCGCACGGTGAGGTCGTGGAGCGCCAGGCGCGCGCGGTCGATCCGCAGCACCATCTCCGTCTCCTTCTCGCGCAACCGGTGCCCGCTGGCGTTCGTGTCCACGTCCCGGATGCGGCTGAAGCGCGCAAGCCGCTGCCCCACGTCTTCGGCGATCTCCCGTACTTCCTCGTAGTCGTAGCCGAGGACGTGGATCGAGTAGGCTGGCGGAGCGCCGACGTCGCCGTAGAACGACGGCCCATAGCCGTACACGCGAACCTGGAGCCCGTCGAACTGGCGGCTGTAGCCCACCAGCCGCTCCTTCACGGCGGCCGGAATCCCCGTGCCCGCCAGCGAGTCGGCAAACGTCACGTGGATGGTGCCGAACGACGGCTGCACGCGGGTCACGAACCGGTCCACTCCCGGCACTTCCCGCAGCGTCGCTTCCAGCTGCCGTGTCAACGCATCCACGCGCTCCAGGTCGTCGCCGCGCGGCATCCTCACGTCGATCTCGACGTAGCTGTCTCGCCCCCACCAGTCCGCCCACACCACCCCGCGGTCCACGTGGCGGTCGAACAGGTGGTACGACCCGCCGAGAAGAGCGAGCGCCGCGCCAACGGTCAGAACCGGCCGCCGCAGAGTGAAGCCGATCAGCCGGGCATGGACCCGGGTGCACCGGGGCGGCCGCGAGTCCACGGGGGGCGTCCCACGTCCGTCCGCAGTCCTAATCCGGCACGCGTGCGCACGGGCGACACCGGGCAGCCCCGCAACCCTTCTCCGCGCCGGGATTCCCGCCATGAGCCGGCTCGCGGCCGCGGGGATGAACGTGAACGCCACGACGAGGCTGGCGAGAAGGCTGAGCCCTACGACCACGGCGAGGGGGACGTAATAGGCCTGGAGCTCGCCCTGGAGGTAGACGAACGGAGTCAGCACCACCACCGTGGTGAGCGTGGCGGCGAGGATCGGGAGGGCCACCTCGCGCGCGCCACGGGCGGCCGCCTCGGCCGGAGCATCTCCCAGCATGCGACGCCGGAATACGTTCTCCAGCACCACGATGGCATTGTCCACGATGAGACCGAAGCCCATGGCCAGGCCCATCAGCGTAAGGACGTTGAGCGTGAGGCCGGCGAAATAGGCGAGATTGACCGTGATCAGGACGCTGAACCCGACCGTTGCCAGGACGATCACGGCCGCAGCAATGGAGCCGAGAAAGAGGAGCAGGACAAGGAAGATCATGCCCACGGCCACGGCCGCCCTGGTACGCAGGTTTGAAAGCTGGGCACGCACGGCCTCACCCTCGTCCTCATCCAGGATCAGGCGGGCGTCCGGCGGGATGGACGGGGCCAGGGCCGCGAGCCGCGCCTTCACGGCGTCGCCCAACCGGACCGCGTTGCTCCCGGGCCTCTTGCGTACCGTGAAGCTGACCGCGGGCAGGCCGTCTACGCGGTAGCGGCTGCGTGCGTCCTCGAACGTGTCGTGGATCCGGGCAACGTCGCCGAGCCGCACCCCTTCTCCGCCCCGGCCCCCGAGGGGCAGCGACAGCAGCTCGATCACGGACTCAACGCCCTGGTGGATCGCCAGTGTACGTCGGACGCCCGCCTCCTCGATCAGGCCCGCCTCCGTGGCGGGCGCAAGCGCCCGGACGCCCTGACGCACGGCCGACAGCGAGAGACCCCGCCCTTCCGCCCGCGCCGGGTCCACCTCGATCTTCAGCAGACGGTCCCGGCCACCGCGGACTTCGACATCACCCACGCCCTCGATCTGCGTGAGCGCGGGAACGATCACGTCCTGGACGCTCGCCCGCAGAGCCTCCGGCGTGGACGGGCCGGTCAGGGTGTATTCCAGGAACGGCTTCCGCCGATCCTCGAGCTCCCGGGGCACGTATGGCAGCACATCCGGCGCCACGCGGTCGGGGAGGTGGCGGCGCAACGCCGCAATCCGCTCCGAGAGCTCGAGCCGCGCGAAATCCATCTTCGTGGAGCGGGAGAAGTCCGCCCGGATCGTGGCTCGACCCGGCTCCGACGTGGAACGGACTTTCTCGACACCGGGCAGCTCCCGGACTGCGCCCTCGAGTGGCGAAGCGATGAGGGCCTCGACCGCTTCAGGCGACGATCCGGGCCATTCCGCTCGCACGGTGAGACGGGGCAGCTCCGTCTCGGGCAGAAGCTCCAGCGGCATGTTGCGCCATGCGACGACCCCGAGCAGCGCCGTGGCCACGTACGCCATGGCAGTCGCCACGGGGCGCCGAATCGCGAGGCCGATCACGCAACCTCCGCGCGCCGCCGTCCGCGCAGGCCCGCCACGAGGTCATAGGCCACGGGTATCACCACGAGAGTCAGGGCCGTGGCGGTGACCAGGCCGCCGATCACCGCGATCGCCAGCGGCGCGCGCAGATCCGCACCGCGCCCGAGCCCCAGCGCCATGGGCAGGAGCCCGAGGACGGTGGTCACTGTGGTCATCAGGATCGGGCGGAGCCGCGCACGACCCGCCTCCAGGATGGCGTCGCGGACGGACGCGCCGCGAGCGCGGGAGCGATTGATGAACTCCACCTTGATGATGGCATCGTTCACCGCGATCCCCACCAGGATCACCATGCCGATCAGGCTCATGGCGTTCAGCCCGGCCCCCGTGAGCGCCAGCGCCCCGACGGCGCCGATCAGGGCCAGCGGCACGCTCAGCAGGATCGTCAGCGGGTGCAGGAACGACTCGAGCTGCGCGGCCAGGATCATGTAGACCAGGAGCAGCGCGAGGCCGAATGCGAAGCCCAGGTCCCGGAAGCTCTCGCGCATCTCCTCGTTCTCGCCCCCGATCTCCACGCGCACGCCACGAGGAACGGGCGCGGCGCTGGCGATCGCCAGCCGGATCGCCGCCACCGCAGAGCTCAGCCCACTCCCCGCGACGTCGGCATAAATGGGGACGACTCGGGTCTGGCGACGTCGCCGGATCTCGGTCGGTCCTGCCTCGTCCTTCACCCGGATCAGCTCCCGCAGGGGGACACCCTCCACCGTGAGATCGCGCAGGGTGCCGAGCGAATGCCGCTGCGATTCCGGGAGCCGGACGACGACCGGCGTCCTCCGATCGAACTCCAGGAGGTCGGTGGCCTGGTGGCCGAGCATGTAGCGCTCGACCGCCTCCGCCACGGTCCGCGCGTCGAGCCCGAACGCCGCGACGCGCTCGCGATTGATCTCGACCCGGGCTTCCGGCTGGCCCAGGTTCAGTCCAAGCCGGACGTTCGCCAGCGCTGGTGCCGAGGCCAGCGCGCGCGCCAGCACGCGCGCGTAACGGAGCACCCCGGCCGGGTCGTCGCCGCGTACCCGGACCGCGAGGTCCGCAACCCCTTCCCCCGTCAGCCACCCCACCGCCGCCGCCTGGCCGGCCTCCACGCTCGGTACACCCGCAGGCCACTGCTGCAGTGTCGGGCGCAGACGCGCCAGCGTAGTCGCGGTGGCGGCGCCGCGGGACAGCCGCACGTCGATGGCGGCCGTGTTGACCCCGCTCTCCCACCCACCCAACCCCGCAACGGCCGGTCCGCGCCCCACCAGGGTAAAGGTGGCCTCCACGCCCGGCGTCTCCCGGAGCACGGAGTCCAGCTTCGCCGTCGCTTCCGCCGTCCGGTCCAGCGATGCCCCCTCGGCCAGCGCGAGGCGGACCCGGAACCCACCCTGGTCTACCGGAGGCAGTACGCTGCGAGGAAGGACGCTCGCGAGCCCCATGGCCGCGAGGAAGAGCACACCCGTGATGGCCACCACCCGGCCCCGATGCCGGAGTGATGACACCAGCAGGCGGTGGTAGCACTCGGCGAACCGGCTGAAGCCGCGGTCGAACCCCGCGAACAGCGATTGGAGCCGCCGGGAGACCGCCGCAGCCAGACCGGCTCCCGAACGTGGCGGTCCCCGTCGCTCTGGGAGCGGGTGCTTCCCGCGATGGAGCCACCCGCCGGACTGCCAGCGAGCGGCCAGGGTGGGCAGGACCGTGAGCGCCACCAGCAAGCTTGCGAGCAGCGAGAAGGTCACCGCCAGCGACAGTGCGGTGAACAGCTGTCCGGCCACGCCTTTCACGTACGCAATGGGGCCGAAGACAGCCACGGTCGTGAGCGTGGACGCCGTGATCGCCCCCTGGACTTCCTCCGCGCCCACCACGGCGGACCCTGGAGTGGGCGATTCGAGCCCGGACGTCTGCAGCTCATGGTGACGGGAGATGTTCTCGAGCACCACAATGCTGTTGTCCACCAGCATCCCCACACCGAGGGCCAGGCCGCCCAGGCTCATGATGTTGAGCGATACTCCGGCCAGGTCCAGGAGAGCGAGCGCAGCCAGGACCGAGAGCGGGATGGCCAGACCCACTGCCACCGGGTAGCGGGCGTCGCGCAGGAAGAGGAAGAGCACCAGGAAAGCCAGGATTCCGCCCAGGAGCAGCGCCTGGGTCACGCTGGAAACGGCATCGGCGATGAACCCCGCCTGGCTCGTGGCCAGGCGCAGGTGAATATCCGGGTGTTCCGCCCGGAGCCGCGCCACCACCCGGCCCACCTCTCGCGCCACCGCCACGGCGCTGGCATCGGGCTCGCGGTACAGCAGAAGTCCCACGGCGTCTTCCCCATTGTACCTGGCAATGGAAGTCGGCTCCGCGAAGCCATCCCGGATGGTGGCCAGGTCGCGCACCCTCACTTCGCCGCGATCGCCACCCTCCGCCGGGGACGCACGGGCCACCACCACGTCGCCGATCTGGGACGCGGCCTCGAGCTCGCCCATGGTGCGAAGGTGATAATTCAGCCGCCCCCGGGTCACCGTCCCGCCCGGGAGGGCCTGGCTGGACGCGGCCAGCGCTTCCGAGATGTGATCCAGCCCGATGCCGAACGATTCGGCGCGGCGTGAATCCACCTCCACCTGGACTTCGCGATGGAGGCCGCCAGTCACCGCCGCCCGCGCCACTCCGTCGACCTGCTCCAGGCGCCGCCGGAGGACCGTTTCGGCGAGCTCCCTCAACGCCAGCAGGTCCCCGGCCCCTGACACGGAGAGGGCCATGACCGGATCACTGCCCGGATCAGTGCGCAGAACGATGGGTCTGTCGGCCCGCTCCGGCAGAGCCTCGCCCACGGCCTGGATCCGCTCACGCACGTTGAGCACGGCCACGTCCATGTCCGTCCCCCACGCGAACCAGATGGTGACCAGCGAGATCCCTTCCCGGCTGACGCTCTCCACGTCGCGGACTGCGGGGAGACCGGCCAGCTGCTGCTCCAGTGGCGCCGTGACGAAGCGCTCCACTTCGGCCGGTCCGGCACCCGGGTAGCCCGTGTGGACGAGCAGCTTCGGATAGGCGACGTCCGGCAGCAACTCAATGGGGAGACGACCGAAGGAGATCAGGCCCAGCAGCGCCACCGCCGCCGCCACCATGCTGACGCCCACCGGGCGCGTGACGGAGCGTCGCGGGAGGCTCATCCCCCGGTATCCGCCGAGCCGCGAAGCTGCTCCTCCACCTGCACCAGCGCGTCGGCGAGAGCGTAGCGCGCGCTCAGCAGCTGGCGTTCCGCGGTCGCCACCTGATCGCTGATCTGGCGCAGGAGGGTATAGTCCAGCGTTCCGAGGCGGTACAGCTCCTGTCCCTGCGCTAGCCGCTCGCGTGCGATTTCCGCAGACCGTTCAGCGAGCCGCACGGCCTCGCAGCCGTCTCGCAGATCGATGGCCGCGGAACGCGCCGCACGCTCCACCGCCAGCCGCGCCTCCCGGAGCGACGCCCGCGCGCTCTCGGCTGAGAGCTTCGCCGCTTCGACGGACGCGGACGCCTGGAGCCCGGGCAACAGCGGCACCGCCACGCGCAGGCCGAAACTCCAGCTCGAATTCTCCGGATGAAGCTCCCGGAACGCGGCGTACTCCCTCAGGTTCGCTCCCCGTCCCCAGCTGTATTCGAGGCTCAGCGACGGCAGCCTGCCCGCCCGGGCTGCCGAAACGCCGCGCTCCGCGGCCACCTTCCTGGCCTCCGCCTCGAGCACTGCGGGGCTCCGGCGCAGCGCCCACCGGGCCAGCGAATCCTCCGACAGCCGGTCCGGGTCGAAAGCAGTCGGAAGCGCGTCCATCAGCGCGAACGTGCGCCCCAGCGGCACACCCATGACTTCGTTGAGGATCAGCGCGGCCTTCCTCGCCTCCCCCCGCGCCCGTGACAGTGACTGCTCCGCCTGGGCGACCGACAGCTCCGCGCCCAGCACGTCCGTCGGCTGCCTCGCCGCTACCCGCAGAAGCGCGCGGATCGCCCACAGCTGGTCCTCGGCCGTGCGAAGGACACCTTCCTCGACGACGATCAGCGCCTGGCGCTCTACCAGCTGGAAGTACGCCCGACCTACCCGCGTGCGCAGCGCCGCCACATCCCGCGCCCCGGCAGCCGCTTCCGCCCCGGTCAGGGCCCGGGCCGCGCCGTACGTTCGGATGGATGCCAGATCGAAGAGTGCGACGCGGCCGGCAAGACCCTGGGAAGTGCTGCTGGTGGTGCTCTTCTCGTACGACGGTGCTTCGGTCGGCTGGCCGAAATCGTCGAAGGCCGTCTTCGTCCTGGCCGTGGTGCCGGTGAAGCTCAACCATGCCGACAGCGTCGGCAGCATCTCACCGAGAGCCCGCCGCTCGTCGGACCGCACGACTGCGGCTCCGTTGACTGCCCGGGCGTGCGTGGGGCTGTGCTCGAGCGCGAGCGCGATGGCGGCCTCCAGCGAGAGCGGCTCGGGCACCCGCGAGCCGTCCCAGTCCGACGATCCCACATCCGGCCCTTCCTGCGCGCCCAGTGCGGCCGGTCCTGGTCCGGGGATCACGAAACCGATCGCGACCGCAAACATCACCGCGACCGAGCGGGTGGATACGCCGACACGGTCGGACGCAGTCAGCGTGGCCTCCCTTCAGGAGCATCATCGAGGTGGTTGACCAGCCGGACCGCGGCGTTGTGGGTGAGTGTGAAATGCCCTGCCGTGAGCACGACCTCACCCGGCTCCACCACTTCCGTACCGCGGCCGGGGACCAGCTCGACGAGATCCGTCCCCTCTCTGCCGATCGTGATGAACCGCCACTTCGCGCGGCCGTTCTCGTACACGAACACCAGAGTGCGGCGGTCCCGCTCCAGAATGGCGGAACGGGGGATGAGGACGCGGTCGGGCAGGCGCTCCGACTCCAGCTCCACCCGCGCATACATCCCCGGGAGAATGCTGCCGTCGGCGTTGGACGCCACCACCGTCACCCGCGCCATTCGCGTCCGTTCATCCACGACCGGGTTGATGCTGCGGATCGTGCCGGTGTACGTCTCGTCCGGGAATGCGGCAAACTGGATTTCGGCCCTGCCACCCGGCACCAGGTGAGCCAGCTCTCCCTCCAACACGTCCACATGAACCAGGATCGGGTCCGCGGCCACCACCGTCATGAGCTCCGCGCCCGCGGACACCTGCTCACCGGACACCACGCGGACAGAGGCCACCCGCCCCGAAAACGGGGCACGGGCTCGTGCCCGCTCCAGATCCAGCCGCACCTTCCGCAGCCGGATCTCCGCCCTGTCCAGACCGCTCCGAAGACGCGCGGCCAGCGCGCGCTCCCGCCGCACGGCGGGCATCAGCGAATCATCGAAGAGCAGCTGCTCGCGGTACCTCGCTTCCGCTTCGCGACGGGCGGCATCCGCATCCGCGACGGCCAGCCACAGGTCCGCCGTATCGGAGACCGCGAGGAGCCCGCCGACCGCCACCCGGTCTCCATCCTGCACCGGCACCGCCGTCAGGCGGCCGCCGATCTCCGCCAGGACCGCCGCCCGCTTCCATGCCGCGGCTTGACCCGACGCGCCGACCGTGAGCACGAGTGTGTCCCGCAGCACCCGCACGCCTTCCACCGGCATCGCCGCTTCCCCCGAGAACGGGACCGAACCGAGGTCTTCCCCGGCCCCCGCTGCCGCGGTCCGCGTCAGGGCGCGACCGTCGGAGGGGTCGGACGTCCGTGCGCACGCCCGGGCACCGCCCGCCACAACCACGACCACAACCACGAGAGCGCCGACCGCCGAGACAATGACTCGACTCGAGAACACCATGGCCGGACTGTGTCCACTGGTGTGAGAGAACAGAGCGATGGCCGGCCCGCAGCCGCGGGTCCAGCGCCGAGCGCCCCCATGGTAGTGGCCGTTTCGGGGCGTTCCAATGACGGAACGAGACAGGCGCTTCAGGTCAGCGCCCGGAGTTCAGCGTCCGGAGTCCCTGCGCTTCAGGAGGGCCTGACGGAGGCGCTCGACCGCAGTCTGCTCACGCGCGTGCTGCCTGAGCAGGATCGTGGCGGCTTCATCCCTGCCGTTCGCCTGAGCTTCGGCGATGAGCCTGCGGTAGCGGGCAAGCGCGTCGACGTGCTCGTCGAGCTCCCGCTCGAGTGGGTCCTGGGCGAGGTCGTGACGATCGGCCTGCTCCCAGAAAAGGTCCAGACCGGAATTCCGTGGCTGTTCCATCTTGAGCTCCCCATGCCGGCGGAGAATGAATCGGACGGGTCGAGGCGCCGGAAGCCCGGTCGCCGCCGGTCGGGTTCCGGAGTTGCAAGGGGCATTCCTGCATTCTGCGAACGAGCGCACTCGTTGCGCCGGCGCCGGGGGAAGCCTAGCGTTCCGCCCGGGCACCACCACCAAACCAGGAGAGTGCGCGTGAAGCGGACACCCGCAAGCCACGCCGGCCTTCGGGCGACCGTGGCTCCCTTCCACACCGCCCCGCCCATACCCGCCGGCGGCCTCGCCCCGTGATCCCCGCTCCGTTCGTCGCGGCCCCTGCCCGGGCGCTCGCCCAGGACTCGCTTCTCAGGAGCGTGCAGGAGGTCAGCGATTCGGCGGTGACCAGCCTGACCGGGGCGGTGTCCCAGTGGACGCACCTGGCGCCGGAAACGCAGTTCCAGGTGTTCCGCTCCCTGGTCCTCATCGCGCTCATTGTCCTGGTGCGAGCCATCGCCCTTCGCGTCATGCGGGCCCGCGTGCAGGACATCCGCTCGCGCTACAAGTGGCGGAAGACGCTGACGTACATCGCGGCCGCGGTCGGATTCCTCATGGTCGGCCGCATATGGTTCGAAGGGGTGCGCGACGTGGCCACCTTCCTCGGGCTCCTCTCGGCCGGCCTCGCCATCGCGCTGAAGGACCCGATCGTGAACATGGGCGGCTGGCTGTTCATCATCTGGCGCCGCCCGTTCGTGGTGGGCGATCGCATCCAGATCGGTGACCATGCCGGCGATGTCATCGATCAGAGGATCTTCCAGATCATCCTGCTGGAGATCGGGAACTGGGTGGACGCCGACCAGAGCACCGGACGCCTGATCCACATCCCGAACGGCCTCATCTTCCGTGAGCCCCTGGCCAATTACACTCGCGGCATGCAGTACATCTGGAACGAAGTGGGCGTGCTGGTCACCTTCGAGAGTGACTGGCGGAAGGCCAAGAAGATCCTTTCGGAGACGGTCGAGCGCCACGCCCAGGAGGTGGTCGAGGAAGCCGAGCAGCAGATGCTGAAGGCCAGCCGACAGTTCATGATCTTCTACTCCACCCTGACCCCGACCGTCTACACGACCGTGAAGGAGAGCGGGATCCTTCTCACCATGCGATTCCTCTGTCATCCGCGCCGGAGGCGGGGGACCGAGCAGGCCATTTGGGAAGACGTACTTGCCGCGTTCGAGCGTGAGGACCAGATTGACTTCGCTTACCCCACCATTCGCACGTACCACAACGCGGTGGAAGGGAAGCCGGGGACCCGATCCCCGACCGATTCCGCACGCGGGGCATACGGCCCGCTGCCGCACCCCGACCGTGCGAATGAGACTCCATGAAAAGGATGAGCGCATGAGCAAGAAGCTGCTGGCCCTCGGGATGATCATCGGTTTGGTCGCCGCTTGCGGCGGCAATGACAACGAGACGGAGATGAACGAGGGCGCCGGAGTCGAAACGCCCGCCCCGGCCGTGATGCCCGCCGACACCATGAACATGGATACCATGGGCATGGACACCATGGGCATGGACACCATGCCGGAGCCCATGACGGAGCAGGATTCCGCCGGCATGTAGGCACACGCGGCGTAGCGCGCATCCTCGCGCCGGGCTTCCCGCGGCAGCAGCCGGGAGCCCGGCGCGGCGTGCGCACGGCCACCGCGGCGCGACCGCGGTCGCTACCCGGGAAGGCCCCACTCCACCGGGGCACGCCCTCCCTCCCTCAGCAGCGCATTCGCGCGCGAGAAGATCCGACTGCCGAAAAAGCCCCGGTGTGCGGACAGCGGCGACGGATGCGGGGCTTCGACAACGGCGTGTCGACCGCCATCCACCCTCTCCGCCTTCTTCTGCGCTTCGCCGCCCAGCAGGAGGAAGACCACGCGGCTTCGCTTGGCGTTCACGCGCTCGATCACCGCATCCGTGAACTGCTCCCAGCCATGCCCGGCATGCGACCCCGGACTCCCCTTCCGCACCGTCAGCACGGTATTGAGCAGCAGCACACCCCGGCGCGCCCACGGCACCAGAGAGCCGCCCGCGGGAGCGGGCACCCCCAGGTCCTCACGCAGCTCGCGAAGCAGGTTCCTCAAGGAGGGGGGCGGTGCCACACCAGGCGGCACCGAAAAGGCAAGGCCGTGTGCCTGCCCCGGGCCGTGGTACGGGTCCTGGCCGAGAAGCACCACGCGCACGGCCCGACACGGCGTGAGGACGAGGGCCTTGAAAACGTCCCCGGGCGGCGGATAGACCGCGCCCGCGATCCGCTCCCCCGCCACGAAATCCTCCAGCTCCCGGAAGTACGCCTTGTCCCGCTCCCCCGAGAGGCGAGGCCATCCTCGCGGAATCGGGGGGAACGGCGCAGGCGCTCCCGCCATCAACCGGAGCGTTCCAGGAATGTCGAGGGCATCGGGACGGCCACCACTTCGCCGCGCACCGTCAGTGTTCCACCGGCGCGGACTTCCACGCCCACCCGGATCTTTCGGTCGCTCACGTCCCGGGGCACGGCGCGCAGCTCCAGCTCGGGCCCCAGCGGGGTGGGCGCCAGGAAGTCCACGTGCAGCGCGGCCGTCACATAGCGAGGCGACGGCGAGACCCCGACCGCGCCGCCGGAACGCTCGAGCGCGATCGCGGCCGCCGTTCCGATTCCGTGACAGTCCACGAGCGAAGCGATCAGACCGCCGTAAACGTAGCCGGGAATGGCAATGTGGTGGGCGGACGGACGGAATCGGGCTTCCCCTGCACCGTCCCGCCAGATCGTACGGACATGGAGCCCGTCCGCGTTCAGGCGGCCACAGCCGTAACAGTGGGCGACGTCGTCCGGATAGCGGTCCTGGACGGCAGCGTCCGCCATCACTCCGCCGCCACGTCCCGCTCCGCCGCGCCGCCGGCCCCCGCATGCTCGTCCGAGCGCTCGCCGTAGAGCTCGGCGGCCACAACGCACTCCCGACCCAGCACGTCGCGCATCACGCACCCCGTGCGGAAATGAATTCCGCACCGGAGGCACCGCTCGTTCCCCGCGTCGCCCAGCGACAGGAGCCGAACCGAGAGATCATCGAGAAGCGCGGCTGTCTCCCGCAGCCGCTCTTCCGGGAAATCCCCCAGCAGTCGCAGCAGCGCACGGTTCCGCGCCACCGAAAAGTCCGCCAGCAGGCGCTCGCTCGCCTCGGTGAGCTTCAGGTCCACGGCACGCCGGTCCTGCTTCGAAACGGTGCGGTCCACCAGACCCCGCTGCACCAGGCGGTCCACGGCACGACTCGCCGCGGCGTTCGTCACACCCAGGAAATCCGCAATGTCCGTAACCTTGAAGCGCTGACCCGGGCGCGAGATCAGCATCAGGAGCTTCACCTGCGACATCGCCAGCGACTCCTCCGTCGCTTCCCCCAGCGTCCCCTCCAGCAGCTCGCTCACCGCCGAGCAGAACACGTGCGACGCCCCCATGACGTCGCGGATCAGTTCGATCTTTTCCCTCTCGTCCATCGATCTCTTCGCTCGGGGAACCCTGCCCTTCCGGGCGGGCGGAACCGCCATTGCTTGCGCCCGTGAATAGTAAACGCGGCGCAGCGATCCTGCCAAGCGCCCTCTTCTTGCACAACTGATTGATCCGGGTTAACATTAACCCGCGTAACACAGGCGTGGTCCGTCCCGGAGCCCGAAGCCATGCGGAACAAGCCCGCACACCCCAGGAGAGCAGGCGAGCCGTGGGTCGCGGACGCCATGTGGGATGAGCTCTCGCACGCGCTCATGGAGGCGCTCTACGAGCTCGAGATGGTGCCGGACGACCAGGACGCTGCCCTGGTGAGGCTATACGCTGTGATGGACGACCTGCAAGCCGCTCTCCGCCGTACGGAGGCGATGGACATGCTTCGCAGCGCCTAGGCGCGGGAGCATCCGGCGGAAGACTTGCGGGTACCGTGCCCTAGACCCCCGGGGCCGTCCGTCTACGAGCCGGTGGAGGTTGGTCCCCCCAACCTGTGCCGGCTCGTTTCTTTCCCACCGCCAGGCTCCTCCATGCGCGACCCGCGCCCCCGCGGCTCCGGCTGCCTCCGCCCTCGCATTTCCATTGGTTGTCATGTACATTATTTGACGGGGGTCACTGTTTACTGGCCTAACCAATGGGCGGGGGCGGCCGCGGCACGGAGAAGAAGGAGGGAACGATGGGATACGCACTGTGGCTGGTGCTGGTGATCGTCCTCCTGGGAGCCGAGCGGCTAATGCAGGCGCGGCGCGAGCACGCGCACGATCGAGAAGCCACCCGGCGCTCATAGGAGCGACGCGGAGAGGACCCGATTGAAGGAGGCGGACTCGGGCGCCAGCAACGCCTGAGGTCCGGTTCTGGATAGATCCGGCGGTCTCGTCCGGTGGCTCGGGCGAGACCGTCCGTGCATCGGGGCGGCTCCCTCGATTCGGCATGAAGAAGCCCCGCTCCGCCCCGCCTCGCCGCCCGGCATTCCACCACGCGCTCGTCGGTCCTCCATCGTCCTGGGCGTGGGCGTCGTCGCCATCGCTCGGCCATCGCTCACGTGGGAGCCCGGCCCGGCCCTTGCGCGTTCCGCCGCTGCAGCGCGCTCGGAGCCGGAGCGAGGAGAATGGGGAAGAAGGATTCGGCAGGCAGCAGGGTGGTAGTCATCGCGGCGATGATCGCCAACGGGGTCATCGCGGTGGCGAAGTTCGGCGCGGCGATGCTGACAGGGAGCTCGGCGCTGATGTCGGAGGGGATGCACTCGGTGGCCGACACCGGCAACGAGGCGCTCCTTCTCCTGGGACAGAAGCGGGCGAAAAGACCGCCGGACGACTCCCATCCCTTCGGATACGGTCAGGAGCTGTACTTCTGGAGCCTGATCGTGGCCGCGGTGCTGTTCGGTCTCGGAGGCGGGCTCAGCGTGTATGAAGGCATCCATGCCATCACGCACGTGGAGCCACTTCGGGATCCCATGTGGAACTACATCGTGCTGGGCGTGGCGTTCGTGGCGGAGGGGACCTCGTGGACCGTGGCGCTGCGGCACTTCCGCCGTCGGCATCGCGGCGAGCCCTTCCTCCAGGCGTTCCGCGCCAGCAAGGACCCGGGACTCTACATCCCGCTGGCGGAGGACACGGCGGCGCTGGCCGGCATACTGGTGGCCACGACCGGGGTGCTCTTCTCACACCTGTTCGGACTTCCCTTCCTGGATGGCGCCGCTTCCATCGTCATCGGAGTGATCCTGGGCAGTGTGGCGATGTTCCTGGCATGGGAAACGCGCGGGCTGCTGGTGGGTGAGGCAGCGGAGCCGGGCATCCGTCGAACCATCGAGCGAGTGCTGGAAGAGGAGCCGACGGTGCTCTCGGTCGAGCACGTCATGACCATGTACCTCTCGCCCGATGAGATCCTCCTCAACCTGGGACTGCGCTTCCACGACGACGGAAACGGATCCAACGCCCGGGCGGATCGCGTCAACCGGATCGAGCGACGGCTGCGGGAGGCGGATCCCCGGATCAACCGCATCTTCGTGGAGCCGGAGGGGCCCGAAGAAGCGTCCAACCACTCGCTCGAGCCACCCGTTTGACACGATCCGTTGGCATCCGGCATCGGAGCCCGCTCCCAGGACACCCATTGCGGGCCGCCTTCTTGCGTGACAGGTTGCGCTTTTCCCGCCCCGGCGCGGGATCGGAGTCACACGTTCGCCGAGGTGAGTAGATGATGACACGGAAGACGACGATCGCGGCAACGCTCCTGTTGGCATCGCTGGCCGCGACGGCCTGCGCCACCAAGGGGGCGCTTCGCGATGCAGTGAGCCAGCAGCAGGCGGCGCTCGAGGCAGGGCTCCAGACAGAGCGCTCGGCGCGCATGGCCGCGGACCAGCAGCTGCAGAACGAGCTGGCACAGCTCCGGGCCGATCTGGAGTCGCTGCGTACCGACTTCAATGCCAAGATCGAGGCCGTTGCCCAGGGACTGCAGTTCGTGCTGCCCGTTCACTTCGCGTTCAACGAGGCGGAGGTTCGCCCGATGGACGACGCCGCGCTCGAGCGGTTCGCTTCCATCGTGAACAAGCACTATTCCGGCGCGACGGTGACGGTCGAAGGCTTCACGGATCCCGCGGGCTCCGCCGCGTACAACAAGCGGCTGTCGCAGAAGCGTGCCGAAGCGGTGCGTGACCGGCTGATGCAGGGCGGAATCCAGGCGCAGTTGCGCGCCGTAGGCTATGGCGAGAACCGGCTGGTGGTGCCAGGGGCGACGAAGGACGAAGCGGGAGCCGAGCTGAACCGCCGCGTCGTCTTCGTGATCGAGACCCCGGGACAGGCCGGCTCCATGGCGGCCTCGCAGCCCGGGGGCTGATCCAGAGGGAAGAACTGCGACGGGGCTCCGGCGGCGGCCGGGGCCCCGTGCACCACTGCCGGCGCGGCGACCGCGCGCACGGACGATCCCATTTTCAGGCATGACCGGACAGGGCCCTGACCGTGCCGACTCCTCCGCTCGTTGACGCCCGACCGGCCGCCGGGGTCGTCACGCCCGGGGACGCGAGCCGGGGGGCCGGGCGGAACCGCTACGACCTTGCAGAGCTGGCCGGCGGATTCGGCGACCTCGGAACCCTGATCCCGTTCGTCGTTGGCTACATCGCCGTCCTGGGCATCGATCCGATCGGCATCCTCCTCATGTTCGGCCTCAGCCAGATGGCGGTGGGGCTGTACTACAAGACGCCGATTCCCGTTCAGCCCATGAAAGCGATTGCCGGTGCCGCCATTGCGTCCGGCGGCGCGATCACGGCCGGGATGGTGTTCGGCGCCGGGCTCTTCACCGGTCTCTTCTGGCTGGTGGCCGGAACCACCGGCCTCGTGAGCGTTGTCACCCGTCTCGCGACGAAGCCCGTGGTACGCGGCATCGTGCTGGCCCTGGGGCTGCTGTTCATGACGGAGGGCGTACGCATGATGCGCGTCACGCCATGGCTCGCGGGGGTCGGCGTGGTGCTCACGCTGGTCCTGCTCACACACCCGCGCTTCCCGGCGATGTTCGCGCTGCTCGTCCTGGGCGCAGTGGCGATCTGGATCCTGGAGCCGGCGTCGGCTTCCGCGCTTCTGCCCGCACGCCCGCACCTCCAGCTGCCAGCGCTGACGCTCGGCCGCATCGGCTGGAGCGACTTTCTCGCCGGAGTCGTGGTCCTCGCGATCCCTCAGCTGCCGCTCACCATGGGCAATGCCGTCATCGCCGTGCGGGCCGAGAACAACCAGCTCTTTCCTGACCGACCGGTCACGGACCGGACGCTCGCCATTTCCCAGGGCCTCATGAACCTCGCCGCCGCCCCGTTCGGCGGAATCCCGCTCTGCCACGGCGCGGGCGGGATGGCCGGGCACGTCCGCTTCGGCGCCCGCACCGGTGGCTCGCTCGTCATGCTCGGCGCCCTCGTCACCATGCTGGCCCTCTTCTTCAGCGGCTCCGTCGCGCTCCTCTTCCAGGTCTTCCCCCGTGCCATCCTTGGGGTGATCCTCTTTTTCGCTGGCACCGAGCTCGCCATCACCACCCGTGACATCGGCGGCCGGAAGCAGGACGTCTACGTGATGGTCGTGGTTGCGGCCGTGGCCATGTGGAACATGGGCGCCGCTTTCCTCGTCGGAATCCTCCTGCACCAATCCATGCAGCGGGGCTGGGTCAGGATCTGAGCCGTCATCGGACGGCATCGATTCAGCTTCCGGCGACCACTGGCACCTCCGCTCCCTGTTCCGCCGGCACGACTGCGGGCGCTTCGTCTTCTGCCCGCTTCAGCCCCCATTCCCGCCACAGCGAGTAGATGACCGGGATGACGAGCATGGTCAGCAGGGTGGCACTGATCATTCCGCCCACCATGGGCGCGGCGATGCGCTTCATGACGCTGGCGCCGGTGCCGTTCCCCCAGAGGATCGGGAGCAGGCCGCCGATGACGGCGGTGGCCGTCATGACCACGGGCCGCAGCCGCTGGCCGGCTCCCTCGCGCACGGCCTGGAGGAGCTCGAGTCGGCCCCGCAGCCGTCCGCTCGCTCGCCGTTTCTCGTACGCCTGATCCAGGTAGACCAGCATGACCACGCCGATCTCCGAAGCCACGCCGGCGAGCGCGATGAAGCCGATGATGGAGGCCACGGACCAGTTGTAGCCGGCGAGCCACATGAGGAGCACCCCGCCCACCAGGGCGAAGGGGAGGCTCAGCATGACGATGAGCGTCTCGCCCACGCTGCCGAAGTTGAAATAGAGGAGCAGGAAGATGATGAGGAGCGTGGCGGGGACCACGAGCTGGAGCTTCTGCTTCGCCCGCTGCATGTACTCGTACTGTCCCGACCACTGCAGCGTGTAGCCAGCCGGCAGCGTGACCATGTCCTTCACCATGGCCTGCACGTCTTTCACGTAGCTGCCAATGTCGCGGTCGCCCACGTCGAGGAACACCCAGGCGGTGGGGAACGCGCCTTCGGTCTTGATCACCATGGGCCCGCTGGTCCGGCGGATGGTGGCCACCTCACCCAGCGGCACCTGGGCGACGCCCGCGCTCGTCGTGGCGCCGGCTCCGCCCGCGCCCGCGGCACCAGCCATGTCCATGCCGGCCATGGCGGCGGAGCCGCCGGCCGCCGTGCCGCCGCGCCGCGCGGCGACGGGGATGAGGAGGTCTGCGAGCTTCTCGGGCTGATCGCGCAGCTCCTGGGGGTAGCGGAGTCGCACACCATACCGCTCGCGCCCCTCGATGGTCTGGGTGATGGTCATGCCGCCCACGGCGGAGGCGAGGACCATCTGGATGTCCTGGACGTTGAGGCCATAGCGGGCGGCGGCCGCACGGTCGATGTCCACGTCCAGGTAGTAGCCGCTGACCGCGCGCTCGGCGAAGGCGCTGCGTGTGCCCGGCACCATCTTCGCCGCCTGCTCGACCTCCTTGCCGATGCGGGCGAGCTCGTTCAGGTCGGGCCCGAAGACCTTGACGCCGACGGGGGTGCGGATGCCGGTGGCGAGCATGTCGATGCGACCCTTGATGGGCATGGTCCAGGAGTTGGTCACGCCCGGGAAGTCCAGCGCCCGGTCCATCTCACGGACGAGCTCGTCGTACGTCATCCCCTCCCGCCACTCGTCCTCCGGCTTGAGCACGATGGTGGTCTCGAACATGGCCAGCGGCGCCGGGTCCGTGGCCGTGGTGGCGCGTCCGGCCTTGCCGAACACGCTCTTCACCTCGGGGAACGACTTGAGGATGCTGTCCTGCTTGATGAGCGTCTGACGCGCGGTGGCCACGCTCACGCCCGGCAGCGTGGTGGGCATGTAGAGGATGGTGCCCTCGTTCAGCGGCGGCATGAACTCGCTGCCGATTCGGCTGTAGGGGATGAACGTGAGCATCAGCACCGCCACGGCGCCGGCGATCACGGGCCAGCGCCGCATCAGGACCCAGTCCAGCGCCGGCCGGTAAAGGCGGCCGAGCACGCGGGAGATGGGGTTCTTCTCCTCCTTGTGGATCCGCCCGCGGATGAACACCCCCATGGCCACGGGCACCAGCGTAACCGAAAGCAGGCTGGCGGCGGCCATGGACAGCGTCTTGGTCCACGCCAGCGGCTTGAACATCCGCCCTTCCTGCGCCTGCAGCGTGAACACGGGGAGGAAGCTCACCGTGATGATGAGCAGGCTGAAGAACAGTGCCGGCCCCACTTCCTTGGCCGACTCCACCACCACCTGCCACCGCTCCTGCGTGGTCAGGATGCCGGTGTGAAGCCTGTCGCCGCCGGGGAGCGGGTGGCCATCCGCCGCGGCGCGCGCCCGCTTCTCCTCCACCGCCCGCTCGAGGTGCTTGTGCATGTTCTCGATCATGACGATGGCCGCGTCGATCATGGCGCCGATGGCGATGGCGATCCCGCCCAGGCTCATGATGTCGGCACCGATCCCCAGCAGGTGCATGGCGATGAACGCCATGAGGATGCCCACGGGCAGCGTGATGATGGCCACCAGCGCGCTGCGGGCGTGGAAGAGGAAGAGGATGGAGACAAGCGCCACGATGAGCGACTCCTCCAGCAGCTTCTCCTTGAGCGTGCCGATGGCGTCCAGAATGAGGCCGGAGCGGTCGTAGACGGGGGTGATCGTCAGCCCGTCGGGGAGGCCGCCCTCGATCTCCGTGATCTTCTCCTTCACCCGCTCGATGGTGGCCAGCGCGTTCTCGCCGTAGCGCATGACCACGATCCCGCCCACCACGTCGCCGCGCCCGTCCAGGTCGGCCACGCCCCGCCGAACGTCGGGGGCGAGGCCCACGGTGCCGATGTCGGCCACGCGGATGGGAGTGCCGCCGTCCGTGGCGCCCACCACCACGTTCTCGATGTCGTCGATGCCCTTCAGGTAGCCGAGGCCGCGGATCAGGAACTCCCGCTCACTGAGCTCCATCATCATGGCGCCCACGTCCTGGTTGGAGGACTTCACGGCGCTCATGACCCGCGTCACGGGGATGCCGTAGCCCCGGAGCTTCACGGGGTCCACGGTGATCTGGTACGTCTTCTCGAACCCGCCGATGCTCGCCACCTCGCTCACGCCCGGGAACGGCCGTGAGCTGATAGCGGAGGTACCAGTCCTGGTAAGCGCGGAGATCGGCCAGCGAGCGCTTCCCCGTCTCGTCCTCCAGCACGTACTGGTAGACCCAGCCGAGGCCGGTGGCGTCGGGGCCGAGCTGCGAGTCGGCGCCGGCGGGCAGCTTGCCGCGGATCGCCGACAGGTACTCCAGCACGCGGCTGCGGGCCCAGTACAGGTCGGTCCTGTCGTTGAAGATGACGTAGACGAACGACGTGCCGAAGAACGAGTAGCCGCGCACCGTCTCCGCGCCCGGCACCTTCAGCATCTCCGACGCCACCGGGTAGGTGATCTGGTCCTCGATGATCTGCGGCGCCTGCCCGGCGTAGTCGGTGCGCACGATCACCTGCACGTCGCTCAGGTCCGGCAGCGCCTCCAGCGGCATGCTGCGCATGGCCAGGATCCCGCCCACCACCACGAAGGCGGTGAAGATGGCCAGGATGAACTTGTTCGCGACGGACCACTCGATGATTCGCTTCAGCATGGTCACTTGCCGCCCATGTCCATGGCCGGTGCGGCCGCGTCGTCGTCGCCAGGGGCGCCCATGTCCATGCCGGGCATGCTCCCCATGGACGCGCCCAGGTTGGACTCGGCGTCGATGAGGAAGCTGGCGGACGTGACCACCTGCTGGCCTTCTTCGAGCCCGCTGACGATCTCAATGTCGTCGCCGGAGACGAGGCCGGTGATGACGTCGTGGGGCATGAGGGTGCCGTCGGGGTGGCGGACGAACGCCACGGCGCGCTGCCCGGTGAAGAGGACGGCCGTGCGGGGGACGGTGAGCGCCACGCGGGGGGATGCCACCTGGAGGCGGATGCCGGCGTACATGCCGGGCCGCAGGCGGAGCCCAGGGTTGTCCAGCACCACGCGCACCCGCCCGGTGCGCGACTGCATGGAAACCGACGGATAGACGTACGTGACCGTGCCCTGGAATGCCTCGCCCGGGTAGGCCTGGAACGTCACCGTGGCCGGCTGGCCCTCCGTCGCCAGCGACAGGTCCTTCTCGAAGACCTCCCCCTCCACCCAGACGCGGGAGAGGTCCGCGATCTTGAAGACGTCCATGCCCGGCATGATCCGGGCGCCCTCCACCACGTTCTTCTCGACGACGATGCCGCTGGCGGGCGCCCGGAGCGTCAGCGTCTTCCGGGGCTCGCCCGCCTTCTCCACGGCCGCGATCTCGCTGGCCGGGATGTCCCAGTAGGCCAGGCGACGCCGGGCGGAGGCGAGCAGGTCGTCGGCGTTCTTCTTCGACCGACCGTCCGTGGCCCCGTCCGCCAGCTTCCGGGCCAGGATCAGCTCCTCCTGCGCGGCGACCAGCATGGGGCTGTAGACCTCCAGCATCGGCTGCCCCTTCCGCACGGGGGCGCCAGTGAAGTTCACGTTCAGCTTCTCCACCCATCCCTCGATCTTGGGGCTGAGGTTGGCGAGGCGGGTCTCGTCGTACTGGACGGTGCCCACCGTGCGGACCTCGGCCGCCAGCGGCTTCCGGGTCACGGGCGCGTACGTCACGCCGATGGTGCGCGCGGCCGTGGGCGTGATCGTCACCGGGTTGAGCTGGTCGCCTTCGCCACCGCCGGCCATGGCCGCGTGGTTGTGGCCCTCCATCCCGGCCGCCTGCTCCGGCGGGGCCGAACGGACGTGGTAGAAGCCCACCGCGCCCGCGGCCAGCACGAGCAGGAGGATCGAGTACAGGATCTGCTTCTTCGTGCTCATCGGGCCTCCGCCATCAGGTTGGTGGCGGCGGGCAGCTCCCGCCCCACGGTCGTCTCCAGGCTCGCCACCGCGCGGCCATAGTCGGCCACCATGGTGTAGAGCTCCTGCTTGTAGCGGTTCGCGGTCATCTGCGCGTCCAGCAGCGTCATGAAGTCCACCGTTCCCACGCGGTAGGAGGAGAACGCGGACTCCATGTTCGCGTCCGCCTGGGGGAGCACTTCTGCGCGGTACAGGGCGACCAGCGTCCGGGCACGCTCCAGCTCCGCCAGCAGCTCCCCGATGCGCGCGTCCACCTGCGCCCGCGTGCTCGCCAGCTCCGCCTGCGCCATGGCTTCCATGGCGGCCGCCTCATCCCGCAGCCGCAGCTGCCGGCTCTTCGCGAATACCGGGATGCTGAAGCCGACCATGGCGCTCCCCATCCGCGCCGTGCCGCCGTCGGCCGCGTCCCGCTGACCGTACTGCACGCCCACGGTGAAGTCCGGCCAGATCTGCTTCCGCGCCAGGTCCTCGCGCGTGTTCGCCTGTTCCACACCAGTCTTCGAGCGCAGGAGCAGCGGGCGGGTCTCCTCGGCCCAGGCGCGGAGCGTCTCCTGGTCCGGGGTGGTGTCGGGGAGGGAGGGAAGCACGGTCGCCGGCACGGGTGTTTCGGCCGGGCGATCCAGCACCGCGTTCAGCTTTGCCGCCGCCACTTTCCGCACCGCCACCATCCGCTGGATCTCCGCGTCCATGCGGGCCACTTCCACGTTGGCACGGAGCACGTCGCTCTGCCGCCCCGTTCCCGCGCCGTACATCGCCTGCGCCACCTGCTGAAAGTCCTTCAGCAGCCCCAGCGTCTCCCGCATCACCGCGAGCTTGTTGTCCACCTCGTAGATGCCGAAGAAGGCGGTGGCCGCCATGGAGCGGACTTCCCACCACTTCTCCTCCGCCCCCGCCCGCGCCATGGACGTGCCCTGTCTCGCGATCTTCCCGTTCAGCCCGAGCTTCCCGGGGAACGGCAGCATCTGCATGGCCTGGATGCTCGGCGCCATCGTCGTCGGCATGTCGAGGCCGAAGCCCGGCAGCGAGAAGTTCATCACGCCCAGCTGGAGCACGGGGTCCGGCGGCAGCCCCGCCGACGACTCCCGCGTCGCCGTTGCGTCCGCCACCGCCGAAGCCGCCCGCAGCATCGGGTTTCGCTCCCGCGCCAGCGCATAGACGTCCGCCAGCGAGAGGTTGTCGACCGCACTGCCGGCCGGTGCTGGCTCCGCCGTCGGGGCACTCTGCGCCGCAGCGCGGCCCGGCCTCGCAGCCAGCGCCGGGCTGAGCACCAGGGCGGCCGTCAGCACCCACCTCCTCCGTCGTCCATTCATCCGGCCCGACTCTCCAGGTCACGGGGACTCGCGTATCGGAGGAATGTGTCGGGTAGTCGAATGAAGGGAGGCTTAACCGCTCATGAAGAAGACTTCACGGAGCTTCACCGACAGCGCGACGCCGTTCGTGCCGGTGAGGTCCTTGCCGCACCGCACGAACGAGTGAATAGTCGTGTATTCTCGCCCGGACCCGCAGCCCCAACAGGATCGACACCATGGTCGCACGTCCGACCGTCCCGGCCCGCCGACGGCGGGCTCTGCTGTTACTGGCGCTCGGTATCCTCCTCTTCGCCGCGGCCAGGCGGATCGGGATCTCCGACAATCTCCCGGGATTGATCCTGCTGCTCCTGGGCGTCGCCGTGCTGATGCTGGTGCCCATCCAGCAGTGGGGGATCCGGGGCGCCACGGCCGTGGTGGGCAGTGGTGTCGGTTTCCTGGTCGGCGCGCTTCCCGGCGTCAAGCTCGGGCTCGTCGCTGGGGTGCCGCCAGTCGCCTGCCCCGACTGCCGAGCCGACATGCAGTACATGTTGATCGGCGGCTTCCTGGGAATGGCGCTGCTCACGCCACTCGCCGTCCATCTGCTGAGCCAGCAGCGGGTCGGCCGGGCCTCCGCGTACCTCCGGTCCATCGTCATCAGCGCCGTGGGGCTCGGCGTGCTCTTTCTGGGGATCGCAGCACAGCTTCCCTTTCTCCAGGGGATCGCTTTCCTGTTCACTCCGCTGGCGCTGGTGGCCAGCGCGGCCGGGCCGAGCCGGGCCCCGAACGATTCCGGGCTCGGTTCGCATGCCAGTGTCGGAGCCGATTCCGGGGCCGCCGGGCCGACGGCGTCCTCTCCTCGCGAAGCCCGGCTCCCGTGAAGAGGTGAAGCGCCCCCTGCAGCGCGTCGAAGGAGTGGCGGCTGGCCATGGACGCGCGGTCGTCCAGGATACGCCCATTCTCCCGCGCGGCCACGGCCACACGTCGCGAGATCGTTTCGTTCTGGCCCGTTGGCGCGCTCTCGTGGCGCGTCAACGTGCCAAAACCGTGCAATGGGCGGCATGCGGTGTGCCCACGGCTGGTGGTGCGGCCAAACGCTTCCGCGGCCGACGCGCGCGCAGCGCGAGACACTGCCCCGGCGGGAGCGTTCACGACGCCACAACCGATGAAAGAAGTCCTGACGCGCCAGCGGTTCTTTCAGGCGAGCAGCCGGCTCACGGATCACTTCCCCCGATATGGTGCCCGAGCCCTGAACACCCTGGTCGGCGCCGCGGTCGGAAACCCCCTGCTGCTCGCCCACGAAGCGGCGGGCGCGCGCGCTGCGCTCCACCGGGCCGCTGCCCTGGACCGGCTGCTGGTGGTTGCCGACCTCAACATCGGCGATGCCGTGATGATGCAGGCCGCCATCGCCGCGATCCGGGACTTCCTGCCCGACGCCGAGATCGACTACGCGATCTCGCGCCTCGCCCGACCGCTCATCCAGGGGGCCGCAGAGAACGCGACGCTCCGTCCCATCTTCGGCAGCGGACTGCCGGAGCCGCGGGATGCGCGCGCCGTGCGCCGGCTTGCCGAGGCCCGTGGCTACGACGTGATCTTCAACTTCTGCCACTTCTTCAATCCGCGCGCGCTCGCTCCGACGGGAATGCCGGTCGTACCCGCCGACGCCCTGGCGCTGATGCTGATGCGGACCAGGCGATCATCGAACGCGGTGGCGCACATCACCTTTCAAGCGTACCGCTTCGTTCATCAGCTCCTTGGGGGCCTGCTCGCTCCGACGCGGACCGGACCATTTTCCGGCGTGGCCGTGCACCTCTCGACACGGGCGGCGGAGCGTGCGGCCGACTTCCTGGACAGGCGACACGGCGGTCCCGAGCCGCTGGTCATGCTCAATCCCGATGCCTCCTCCCGCTTCACGCGTCCGCCTCTCGATCTTCAGGTCAGCCTGCTGAAGCGGCTGCTCAGTCTCCCGGTCACCGTGATACTGGGCGCCGGTCATACGTGGCCCGGAATCGAACAGCGCCTGTTGACATCGCTGCGGCCCACGCAGCGCGACAGGGTCCGGGTGCTCCCGGCCTCGATGCCGCTCGATGGTTACACCGCGCTGACCGATGCCTGCGACATCTTCATCACGGGCGACACGGGGCCCCTGCATCTCGCCGCCGCGCGCAAGGAGGGTGGAGGCCGCGCGGTGGCGTGGCGGAACCGGACGGCGATCGTTTCCATTTTTGGTGCGACTCCCGTCCGCGTCTATGGCTACGCGTCCGGACGGCCCGGGTTCCTTCCGGCCAACCAGCGGGCGCCGTCATTCGCGCACGTGGCCCCGAGTCCTTGTCGGAACCTGACCTGCATCCACAAGCACGCGAAACGCTGCCGCGCGGTCCGGTGCTTCGAGCACCTGGACGTGGAGAACGTGCTGGCGGACGTGCGGCGTGTGTTGAGCGGAGCGTCCTCGCCCGTGGACGCGGAATGACGTCGTCGCGCGTTCAGGCGCGCTCGCGTTCCCGTTTTCTGATCCGCTGCCAGAGCACCAGCGCGGGCGCTCCGAAGACGATGTCGCGGATGCGCTTGATGATGGCCACGCCCACGCCGAGCGCGGAGCTCAGGCCGATGGCGCGGGCGCCGAGAAGATAGCCGCCCTCCGCGGCGCCGAGCGACGCCGGCAGGAAGAAGCCCGCGTTGTGAGCCGCCGCACCGATCGATTCGAAGATCCAGCCGTCCATCGGTCCGACCGAATGCCCCAGGATCCACAGGACCAGGACCATCTCCGCCCCGCCGTATACCCAGGCGGCGAAATGCCAGACAGCGCTCCGAAAAAAGGCTCGGCGGTTCTGGTAGACGCGTTGCAGCCGCTCACCCGCCTCTTCGGCCTGGCCGGCGAATTCACGCCAATGGTCGCTGCGCGCCCACTTCCACAGCAGGTGCGCGATCTTCTGCAATCCCCCGTGCCGCTGAGCATAGTAGTACCCGCCGAGGAAGACGAAGAGCAGCAGGCTGGTCCCCCCCGCGATCAGCCACACGTGTGGCCGCCCACTGACCAGGAAGAGGATCATGCCAACGGACACGAACACGGCCAGCGACACCATGCGGGCAGTCAGGTCCACGATGATCACCGCGGCCGCCATGGGGCCGTCGACGTCGGTCTCCTTCGCCTGGAGATAGCCGCGCAGCACCTCTCCGTCCGCGGCGAGGAACGGAGTGAGCGCGTTCGCGGCATCGGCGATCCAGCGGAAGCGGAAGATCTCCCAGAATGGTGCATCGATCTCGACGCCCAGCAGCAGCGAGCGCCAGGCCCGCGTGAGCAAGTAGACGAAAACCGCGTGGACCAGGGCGAGGACCGGGATCCACCAGCCCGTGGTCAGGACGATGTGCCAGACCCTGGACGGATTGGCGATCAGGAGCAGGCCCACGATCGCGCCCATTCCGGCCGCGGCCCCGACCACCAGGGCCAGATGACTGCGCAGCCACTGCTTCATGACGGGCAGGCGGGGGCGAGAGGGCGCCCCCACGGCAGGCGTCCGCCGCTGTCACAGATCCGACCGTCCTCCATCGCGCATCACTCCAGGTGTCGGGCCATGGCATCGCGGGAGCGGCGCAGGCCACGGCCGCCCCACCCGCAACAGCCGCGCCCGCAGCTGCCTCCGGCCCCCCGCGCGTCCGGGAGCGCTGGCCGCCAGCGCGGGATGTCACGAGGAGGAGGAGGAGGAGGGTCCGGGTCGATTTCGGCGCGGCCGGCGCTGAGCGGAACGGCCGGCGGACTCAAGAGGCTGCCGTTGATTGACGCATGTTCTTGAGCCGCACCATGGGCGCCCGTAGCGGATGCTGAGAAGCTACCGGGCGCTTCGTCCGTCAGGCGGCGCACCGCGCGCAGGACGTACGCGCCATCGGCGGCCGCGGGTTGGCAATGTGGAGTGGTTGCCGGCTCGATTGCCGGACTCCCGGTCGTCAATCACGCTCCAAGTCATCCACGGGGCGGCCGACAGGCACCTCTGGTCTCGGAGCTACCGGCGGCCGCTGCGAGACATCCTGAGCCTGCAGGCGGAGGTCGCCCGGGCCATCGCCAATGAAATAGGGGCCGCCCTCATTCCGGCGGCCCGGGGGCGCCTCACGGCGGCGCAACCGGTGGACCCGGCTCTACCCTTTTTCGCCGTGGCAGCGCTGGGCGTATGGGGCGTGGCGCGTCTGACCCCGTGACGGGAGCAAGACACGTGACACTGGGTGAAGCTTGCCCTTATTCGGGGCCGTTGGAACCAGGTGCTGGAGCCGCCAGTCTGGTAAGCAGGTTGCGCAGGATTTCGACATGAGAGCGAGCTTCCCTCGCCCTCGCTATGAGGCTCTCTCCAGTGTGGCCCCGAACCATCTCCTCCAGCATGCCGCTTCTCTCCTGTAGTGCCCGTAGCGCGATCCAGAGTGCCTGCTCGACAGAGTCATCCTTCGCCTCCGCCAGTGCTTCCATGGTGTAAGCGTGGCCGACGAGGCAGCGAAACCTCTGTACGTCCGGGTCCTCCAGCTCTCGTATCGGCCCGTCGCAATCGGGGCAGCTGAAATCGGTGGAGCGGCTGGGTAACTCTCTCCAGTCGTCGGACATGGCACGCTCGTTCAAATGGGCTTCAATACGGAGGATCTCGGGGACGGGTGGTGGCTCGGGTGCTCCCTCCCGGCACAACCGACCGAGTAACGCTGACATCTCTTCGAGGGAGACCACCTGCGCCTCGGCGGCAGCCGCGATGGCATTTAGAGGCATTTGAGGGTGGGCCGCCTCGTCTGGATCCTGCACTACTGCGATCCCGCCACATCGATGCACCGCAGAGAGGCCGGCCGCGCCGTCGCTCTGGAGGCCGCTCAGGATGACGCCGATCACACGGCTGCGATGATGAACCGCTGCGGTTCTGAAGAGCGGATCAATCGCCGGTCGAGCGCGGTTCTCCCGGGGTCCGAAGCGGACCCGCACTGCGTCAGGTGCCACGAGCATGTGCCGGTCGGGCGGGGCGACCAGTATCCCGCCTGGCTTCAGAGGATCTCCGTCAGCGGCCATGCGGGCAGGCAGGCCTCCCCTCCTGTCGAGGATCTGCGCGAGCTGCCCGCCGGAGGACGGAGAGGTGTGCTGGACGACCAGGACGGCGGCCGGAAGATCGGCCGGGAGACCGGCGACGAGTGCGGAAAGCGCCTCAACACCCCCAAGGGAGGCGCCGATCACGACCAGGTCTCTCGTATCGTTGCTCATCGCCACGGCCAGGGTACCAGGTTCGGGATCGGCTTCAGCGGTCTCTGCCGCTAGGGTTCTGCATTACTGCCACGCAAGCTACGCTCCCACTGTCGCCCTGTTGCCCCCTCCCCGCTGGGTCAGCTCGAGCCGGCAGACGGTGTCCACCGCACGGGAGGACTCTCGTCGCGTGCGGCGGCTTGGAGCGGGGGGAGTACCATCGCCCGAACCCTCACAACCGCGTCACGAAATCGGCCCGGAGCCCCGTCGTGAGCTCTCGATCGTTCGAGAAAGGCGGACCATTGCCTCTGGGCATCCAGGTCGTCGGCGAACGCTTCGCCGAGTCCGGCCGGCACCCCGTCCGGCAGATCCGTCCCGCGGTGAGCGAACGTCTCGCGAATCTGCTCGAACAGGATAGATCCGTCGAATTGCCGCTCGCTCGCGAGTACCGTGAGATCGAAGTAGTCTTTGAAGCGGCTGGTGACAATCCCGAAGCGGACAATCGCCTCGACCTTCTCCGCTACGGCGGTTTCGGCCGTGTAGGCGGCAAGGCAGGGAGCTGAGAAGCCCAGAAGCGAGGGAAGCTCGACCTCCTCCGGCTCGACCACGATCGCGTCGCCGTAGCCAATGTCCACCTGCGCAGTCACCCGTGCGCTACCCACCCGCGCCTCCACCCCCATCCAGGCTTCGGCCGTCAGGCGCCGCGCCGACGGTCAGGTGTCGCCAAGGAGTGGTAGCGGCTGAAGCTACTCCCCTATGATGGATTCACGGCCTGGTGAGGGCCCTTCACAATCAGAGACGACGGAGGCGAAGAATGACCATGCGCAAGTACGAGATCCGCTTGGTCGACGGGCTGATCCACTTCCACGGACGAGAGCTCGCCCAGAAGCGCGGACGAGTGGCGGTGCCCGACGGAACGCCCGCTCGTATGACCGTCACCGTGTACAGTCGACAGAACGCGAAGGATTCATAAGGGAGGACATCCGACTGGGCGGTCGGACGTTCACCTTCGTACACCGGATCCATCCCGGCACATCCCTGTCCTGGAACGCGCCAGACTGGATGCCGGCTGGTCCCGATTTGCTGGGCGAAACGTGGGACATGGCCTGCCGGGTCGATGAGAGGCTCCGACCGGTCAGGAAATGGACCCCCACCGGTGACCACGAGGAATTCAGGGTCCCGACCGGTGACGGGACCTATCTCGTGGTCCGCGCGGGGGCCATCCCTACGAACGGACCAGGCTGAGAACCCGTGGTGACCTGATCCGCCTCATGATGCCTGGCGGCTGCTTCAGGCAAAATCGGGGAGCCTTCATGAACCTCCGAGGGTTGTCGGAGCCGTTGTCAAGCGAGGCAACGCGCTCCCAGGTCTTTGTGGCCAAACACTTTGCCCGCAGGGCGCGACCCGATTGCGGGCAGACGCATTGTCACAAGTTTTGTCACGTTGCCCGATCGGGATCTTTGGTGGCGAGGCGGAAACGTACGTATTTCAGCCGCACCATCGAGGCGATTCCGAAGGCTGGCCCGATGGCGAGAAGGCTGAAGGCGGGCCCCCATCCAAACCGCTCCACGATCCCGATGGTCAGCCAGATCGACACGGCCGTGAGGGCAAATCCCAGCGACGTCTGGAGCGTCAGCGCCGTCCCCACCGCGTGCTGGGGCGCGACCTCCGTGACCACTGCGCTGAACTGCGCCGAGTCGGCGACGACGGCGAAACCCCCATACCATTGCGAGCGTTACGACCACAACGGCGGCGCCGCCATGAGCCAGCCGATCACCAGGGAGCACGAGCCGCTCACCGCCATGGCCCAGATGGTCACGCGCTCGCGGCCGAGCCTGTCGGCCCACGCGCCAGCCAGCACGCAGCCGAGCCCGCCCATGGCGATGGCGCCGAAGCCGACCAGCGAGCCGAGCACCTCGGCGCTCGCGCCGCCGCCGGCCCGCGCGGCGAAGAATTGCGAAAAGAAGAGTGCCACGAGCGTCCAGCAGGCGTACAACTCCCACATGTGGCCGAGATAGCCGAAGATGGCGAGCCGGGTCGGGCGGTCGGCCAGCACGCGCCCGACCAGCCGGAGCGAGAAGGGGCGCCGCTCGAACGGGTGCGGCCCCGGACGATATCCGAGGAAGACGAGGGCCGCGGCAAGGACCGCCCCGGTGGACGCCGTCCCGATCACGAGCGCGACACTGGCCTCCGCGAAAGCGTGCGCCAGGTATGGCGTCGCTTTCCCCACCGTGAGAGCGCCCACCACGGTGCCGATGGCAAGGCCTCGCCCGCTGCGGAACCAGGTCGAGACCATTTTCATGGCCGGTGGATACACGCCGGCCAGAAAGAACCCGGTCAGAAAACGGAGGCCCAGCGTGGCGACATAGCCTGGCGCCACGACAATGGCTGCATTCGCCGCCGCGCCGAGAAGCGCGGACCCCACGAAGTAGTGGCGATCGGGGAGGAGGTCGGCGAGGTTGAGGAGGGCGGCGATGGCCGTGCCGGCGACGAATCCGATCTGCACCACCGTCGTCAGCCAGCCGGCCTGTCCCGGCGTCAGGCTCCACAGCGCCTCCAGCTGCGGCGAGACCGCACTGGCGGTGAACCAGAGCGACATGCCCATGAGCTCGGCACCGCTCAGGAGCGCGAGGATGCTCCACCGGGTTTTCATTCCACTCCTGTTCGAGCGCGCGGTCACCACAGCGGGATGTCCGAGGGGGGCCCCGCAGTGTGCCCTCCCTGCGGGCGCCGCCGCAAGCCTGCAGGTTCTGCGGGATGTACTTGCGCTCGGCGCCCCGAAAACTCAATCTTGCAATGTCGCTCCAAAGTTGAGCCTATACAGGAGCGGCTCCCACCTTTCGGGTGATCGCATGACACGGCAGGAGCGCGAGAGTCGGGGCGACGTCGGTCGGCCCCGCAGTGATGCCCGGGCCATCAGCCCGGGCCGGAAACACCTCCGCGCCTCTTTCCCCCCATATCTCCACGCCCGGCCGAGCCGGGTGAACGGTGCCCTTCGTCCGCGCGAAAGGAGGCGCTGACCAGCGGGCGACTCGCAGATCCGGACTGCAGTCTGATCACAGACCCACCCTGCCAAGGAGGGAGCAGTATGAACGCCCGGCATTGTTTGAATGCTGCAGTGCTGGCGGCGCTCACCTTGGTCCCGATCGGGCTGTCTGCTCAGCAGACGGCCACGCTCGCGGGCCAGGTGACGGGGCCAGATGGTGTGCCGCTCGTAGCAGCCACCGTAGAAGTCGAAGGATTGAACTTCGGGACGCTGACGAACGACCAGGGCCGGTACCTGATCACGGTTCCGGCGTCGCGCGTGCAGGGACAGGACGTCACGGTCACGGCCACGATGATCGGCCACCGTTCCCAGTCCCACACCGTCACGCTCAGCGGCGGCGCCATCACCCTCAACTTCATCCTGGGGGAAGACCCCCTGAAGCTGAGCGAGATCGTGGTCACCGGGCAGGGCACGAGGCAGGAACGTGCCAAGCTCGGCGTGAGCATCAGCTCCGTGGGCGGTCAGGAGCTGGTCCAGTCGCAGGAGTCGAACGTCGTGGCGGCGCTGGCGGGCAAGGCCCCCAACGTCGAAGTGACGAGCTCGGCCGGCGACCCCGGCGCCAGCGCGTACATCCGCATCCGCGGCGCCTCCTCCATCGTCGGCGGCACACAGCCGCTGTTCGTGGTGGACGGCACGCCGATCAGCAACGCGACACACGGGCTGGAAGGCTCGACGGCGGGAACGGTGGTCTCGAACCGGGCCATCGACCTGAACCCGGAAGACATCGCGAACATCGAGATCCTGAAGGGCGCGGCCGCGGCGGCGCTGTACGGGTCGCGTGCGGCGAATGGCGTGGTGCTCATCACCACGAAGCGGGGACAGCCCGGGACGAGCCGGGTGACGTACAGCACGTCCTACAGCTTCGACGACGTGAACAAGACGGTCCCGCTCCAGACCAGCTACGGTCAGGGATTCGTCAACCTGGACGACCTGACGACCAACATCTCCCCCACCTCATCCGCGAGCTGGGGTCCGAAGCTGGGCCCCGGGATCCCGGTGTACGACCACGCCGACGAGGTGTACCGTACCGGCCACCGCTTCGAGAACAACCTGACCTGGTCGGGCGGTAGCGAGCGGACGACGTACTACCTGTCCATCGGACGGTTGGACCACGGCGGCGTCATCGTGGGCCCGCAGAAGTACCAGCGCACCACGGTCCGCCTGAAGGGGACGCACTCCTTCTCGGACGCCCTGCGCATTGGCGGGAACATCGCCTACACCGACGGCGTCGGCGACTTCGTGCAGCAGGGTTCGAACATCTCCGGCATCCAGCTGGGCGCGCTGCGCACGCCGCCGGACTTCAACAACCTGCCGTACATCGACCCGGTGACGGGGCTCCATCGCTCCTACCGCTACCCGAATCCCACGCTGCTGGCGCGGACCCGCGGCTACGACAACCCGTTCTGGATCGCGAACAAGATCACGAACACGGCCAACGTGGGGCGCGCGTTCGGCAACGTCAGCGCGGAGTACACAGCGGCGCCATGGCTGAGCTTCAACCTGGTGGTGGGCGGTGACTACGCCAACGACGAGCGGCTGACGACATTCCCGAAGAGCTCGTCGAGCTACCCGGACGGCGCGGTGCTGCGCGGCGACTTCGTCGACAAGTCGTACGACGAGACGCTGACCGCAACCATGAACCGGACGCTGATGGAAGGCCTGGACGCCACCATCACGCTCGGCCAGAACCTCAACCAGTCCCAGTACCAGCGCTACCAGGTGGACGGGTCGCAGCTGATCTTCGGCACCGATCAGCTCGATTTCACGGTGTCGAAAGACCCGAACGAGTACCGCGAGACCATACGGACCGACGGGTGGTTCTCCCAGGTGCAGCTCGACCTGGCCAACCAGCTGACGCTGACCGGGAACTTCCGGCTCGACGGCTCCAACACCTTCGGGGCCGGCACGTCCAGCCGCTTCTTCTATCCGGGCGTGAGCGCCTCCTGGCGGTTCTCCCAGATGAACGATTTCGGCGGGCTGCTCAGCTTCGGCCGACTGCGCGCCTCGTACGGCGTGACAGGGCGTCAGCCGCCGCCGTTCTCGAACGTGTCCGCGTACACCACCGGCGCATTCTCCGACGGCTGGCTCGACCAGGGACTCCAGTCGATCTATCTGGGGAACGAGGGCGTGTTCGCCCAGGGGACGCTCGGCAATGACGCCATCAAGCCGGAGCGGGAGAAGGAGGTCGAGGGCGGTATCGACCTGGCCTTCCTGCAGGACAGGATCAGCTTCGGACTCACCTATTACAACCGCGAGACGACCGACGCCATCCTCAGCGTTCCCGTTCCGCCCAGCACGGGCTACTTCTCCAAGTACGAGAACGTGGCCGGCTGGACGAACAAGGGGTGGGAGGCCACGCTCGACCTGACGCCGATCCGGACGGACAACTTCAGCTGGACGATCGGCGGTCAGTGGTCCACCAACAAGAGCTGCGTCAAGAACATCGGCGGCGCCAATGACGTCTTCCTGAACGGGTTCACGGACACGTACGCCGCGCTGGTCAAGCCGGATGCGAACGGGGACTGCTACCAGTTCGGTGTCCTCTTCGGGACGGACTGGATCCGCTTCGGCCGCGGCAGCCAGGTGGGTGGCGTGAACATCGACCAGGCATACCCGAACGCCGCGGATGGCACCGTCTACATCGGCGCCGACGGCTTCCCGATCGGAGACCCCCAGTACCGCGTGCTGGGCGACCCGGCGCCGGACTGGCTGGCGAGCATCCGGACGAACGTGACGCTCTTCCAGAAGCTGCGGCTGGGCGCGCTGTTCGACTTCAAGCAGGGCGGCGACGTCTGGAACGGGACGAAGGGCGCCCTCTACTACTTCGGCACCCATCAGGGCACCGAGGCGATGCACGGCGCCGGCGAGCCGCGCGTGTTCGAAGGCGAGGGCCCCGGCGCGGGAACGCAGGTGATGCTCAACTGGGACACGTGGGGGTACAACGGGCCCGGCAGCGGCTTCACTGGCCCCGCCGTCCAGTTCGTCGAAGACGGCAGCTACGTCAAGCTGCGTGAGCTCAGCGTCTCTTACGACCTGAACGCCGAATGGCTCCGGCCGCTCGGATTCAGTGCCGCGCAGATCACGGTGGCGGGACGGAACCTGGTCACCTGGACCGACTATACCGGCATCGACCCGGAGAGCAATCTCACGGGACCGAGCACCGGCCGCGGGCTGGACTATTTCAACAACCCGCAAACGCGGTCCTGGGTCATCGGCGCATCCCTTACCCGCTAACCGCAAGGAGAGAGACATGCCTAGCAAGAGAAACCGGTGGAGCCGCGCCGCAGGCGTGGCGCTGGTCGCCGGCCTCGCTCTCGGCGGGTGCGATTTCATCAGCCCGATCGATACGAACCCGAACGCGGTTCCGACGGCCACGGTGGACCAGCTCCTCACGTCGGTCCAGGTGAACACGTTCTTCTTCAGCGAAGGCCAGATCGCCCGGCTCACGTCCATGTGGCTGCAGCAGATGGCCGGGAACCAGCGGCAGTTCAGTCAGCTGGACCAGTACCTCATGTCCGAGATCGACGTGGACGGCGAGTTCTCGACGATCTACACGGGCGGCGGCCTGGTCGACCTGCGCAAGGCGATCGCCCAGGCGGAGGAGCAGGGGTGGGACGTCTACTCCGGGATCTTCAAGATCCACGAGGCCTACCTGTTCGGGATGGCCGCCAGCATCTGGGGCGACATCCCCTTCAGCGAGGCCGGCGGCGTGGAGGGCGTTGATCACCCGAAGGCCGATGACCAGGCGGATGTTTACGGAGCCGTCCAGTCGCTCCTGGATGGCGCCCTTTCCGACCTGCAGAGCGGGGGCGGTCCGAGCCCGGGCGCGGTCGACCTGGTGTTCGGCGGCGACAAGGCTGCGTGGATCAAGGTGGCCCACAGCCTGAAGGCCCGCTTCTACATCCAGAACGGCGACTACGCTTCCGCGATGAGCGAGGCCCAGCAGGGGATCAGCAGCGCCAGCGGGAACTGGATGACCGTGCACAGCGGTCCCACGTTCTCCGGCTTCGGAAATCCGTGGAACGAATTCATCTTCGCGTCCCGCAGCGGCTACATCGTGGGCGGCGCGTTCGGGGTCAACGTCCTGAAGGACCGCTTCGGCCCCGGCAACGATGATCCGCGGCTGCCGATCTACTACAGCACAGGCACGGGCCCGTACGCCGGGATGTTCGCCGGCTCGCCTCCGCTCACGCCCGCCGATGATCCGGCGGACGACGCCTCGGTGCTTTCCCAGACCGGGTTCGGTGCGGCCGATGCCAGCATGCCGATGGTGTCATGCGCCGAGACGCAGCTGATCGTGGCAGAAGCGGCGCTGCACAACGGCAACCCGGGCGCGGCAGGAACGGCAATGGAAGCGGCGAGGTCGTGTCAGGAAGCGCTTTATGGCATCACGCTCCCGCCGGCGCCGGCCAACCCCACGCTCGCACAGGTGATGGAAGAGAAGTACATCGTGCAGTTCCTGAACATCGACGCGTGGAACGATTACAAGCGCACGTGTCTCCCCGACCTGATCGCCAACTCTGCGGCCAAGGGCTGGGCGATTCCGACGGCAGCCACGCCGGTCCCCGTACGCATGTACTACGGGCAGGGCGAACGGCAGCAGAACCCGAACCTGCCGGAGCCGGACGCCACCGGGAACACGCTGTACTCCATCGACAACGCTTCGCCGTGCACCACCTGATGTGACCGGCGGTCACGGACGCCACTCTTCAACCCTCGGGCCGGCCGGTATGGCCGGCCCGAGGCCTTTCCTGGCGCCAGTCTTGGCGCGGAGCGCTCCGCCCGCTACCCTATTCGCATGATCCGGAACACGCTTCTCGTCGCGGCCGCGCTGCTGCTCAGCGGCTGCTTTTCCTACGTGCCCGTGCCGGTGGGCGGGGAGCTTTCGCAGGGGACGGCCATCCGCGCCTCCCTCACCCGCCCCGCCGACTATCGCCTCACCAACTATACCGCGAACGACATCGTGGAAGTGGAAGGTGAGCTGGTGCGCGCCAAGACGGACACCCTCATCATGTCCGCCTTCACCCTGCGCGCGGCAAGCGGATACGAGTTCCTCGCCGAAGGGGAAACCGTCAGTATCCCGCGGGCGAGGATCGGCGGCGTCGAGCGCAAGAAGTTGTCCGTCTGGCAAACTGCGCTCGTGGCCGGCGGATTCGTCGCGCTCGTCACGCTCGGTGGGTATGCCCTGGGCGTGGGCGGTGGCGGGAGCGATGGTGGCGACGGGGGCGGTCAGACGCAGTAGCCTTCAGCAGCCCGCCGGCCAGCGCGGCCCGCTCCGCGACGCTACGTCGGCGTCAGTGGGGCTCGCCGCCAACCGCGCTCCAGGCCCCACCGGAGCGGCGCACGCGGACATCCCACGTGGCTTCCTCCACCGGTTTGCCGGCGGAGGAGCCCCGGTACCACGCGTAGACGCGGACCATGCCCTGGTCACCGTGGAGCACGGGCGGCGAGATCGCAAGCAACGCATCCACCGACAGCGTGCATGTGGACGGGTCCATGACGTCCCGGCACAAGCGAGCGTCCTCGAGCTTCAGCAGCCTGGCCCCGATGGCCCGCGCCACCGCTCCGGCGACGGCATCGCCCACGCCGCCATCGGAGCGCGTGGGATCCAGCCCCAGCGCGCCGTCCGGGAGCCGGTCCCGGGCCCACTCCCCCGCGGCCACCATGGGCGCCGTTTCCGCCCGCGGCTCCTGCGCCGCGGCCGGACCGGCAGCGACTGAGCCGAACGCCATGATCACCGCCGCCGCCAACCGTGCGCGCATGTCGTCCCCCTCTGCTCCCGACCCCGAAGGCTGTCTCCACGGCCCCCGATTAGGTGCAAGGGGCGCGCCCGCGCGGCCCCCCGCACCACCCCCACCCTCCCGGCCGACTACACTTCGCCCGGGCGATGCCGATGCAGCTCGGTCAGGCCGGCATGGACGTGGCCGTGATCGTGGCCATGGTCGTGGCCGTGGCCCTGACACGCCTGCGCCGGCGTCATCCGCACAAGGCGGCTCTCCCGGAATGCGTCCACCGCCGCCCGCACCGTGAACGCGTCCGTGGCGAACACCATCATCCCGGCCGCTTCCAGTCGGGCCAGCGCCCGGCCACCCAGACCCCGGCACACCACCGCCCCGATTCCCTGCCCCTCCAGCCCAGCCGTGGGCTGACACTGACCGTGCTCGTGCCGCGCGTGCGCGTTCTCGAGCGCCGTTACGACGCCCGTCTCCGCCTCCACCAGCGTGAACCACGGCGCGCTCCCGAAATGCGGAGACACGCGCGCATCCAGCCCCGCCTCATTCGTGCTCGGTATGCAAAGCTTCACGATCCGCCCCTTTCTCGATTATCAGCGCTGAAGACGTCACCAGCGCTCTCACCATCTTGCCGCGGCCCGAACTCACCAGCCGCTGTACCGTTCCCCGGGATACCCCCATCAACTCCCCCGCCGCCGCCTGCCCATGCCCTTCCATGTCGCACAGGCGCAGCGCTTCCAGCTCGTCCAGCCGCAGCGTCACCTTCTCCAGATCCGGCATCGGGATGCTCCGGGGCTTGAATACGGTGTCCCCGTCGAACTCCCGGCAATGGCGCTGCTTCCGTGGTCGCGGCACGTGGCCTCCATTCTGTGCATATGCACGTTACCGCTCCGCGCGGCCGCCCGCAAGGGCGCGCCGCGGGTCGCGGTGGGCGTCGGCCTTCCGCCGGCCGGGGTCCGCGCCTGATCGGAGCGCCCAACTCTGGGCGCCGCGGCGGTGTCCAAGGGTGCAGAAGTGTCGGGAATCGGACAGTCGCCGCTGCGAAAGCGGTGGGTCCCGCGGGCCCCATCATGCGACAGGTCGTTGCGCGCCAGTCGGTTGACGCGTTCCTTGTGATGGATATGGTCGTCGTCGCCACAGTGGCTGAAAACTTCTGGGCGGTGCTGCCGTAGGGACGGGCGGGCGAGAGGGATGACCGGAAACAGAACCGAGGCACTGATGAACGGAGGCCGGGCCGCAGTCGGTGGGGGAAGCGGGCGACAGCGGGGCAGCAGCCAGCGCGGGCGAGTCGAGGGGCGCGGACGGGCGGCCGTAGCGCCGGCAAGGCGGAGGCTTGCGCTGGTGGCGGTGGTGGGGCTGGGCTGCCTGGTGCCCGCGGGGGGCGCTGTGGCGCAGGAGCCGGCGATGCGCGGGGAGGCGGCCGTGTCGAACGGGCTGCCCACCCTGCTGTCGCTGGAGGAGGCGCTGTCGATCGCGCGGGAGAGCAACCCGACGTTCCAGGCCACGCGGAACGACGAGGGCGTCGCCAGCTGGTCGGTGCGGGAAGCCTACGGGGCGCTCCTCCCGAGGGCGTCCGTCTCCGGGGGCGTCCGCTACGAGGATGGAGGGTCGACGCTGATCGGGAGCTTCACATCGGCGGACATCGGTCTCACGTCCACTCCCGCGTACTATTTCTCGAGCTACGGCGTCGGGCTGTCGCTCAGCCTGAGCGGGCAGACCTTCTTCAACGTGGCGGAACAGCGCGCCACCCGGCGGGCGGTGGAAGCGTCGGTGGACGCGGCGGAGCTGGCGCTCGAAACGGCGGTGACGCAGGGGTATGTGGCGGCGCTGCGCGCTCGGGACCGGGTGGAGCTCGGCGAGCAGCGGCTGTCCCGGGCGGAGGAGAACCTGACGCTGGCGCAGGCCCGGGCGGATGCGGGAGTGGGGATCGAGCTGGACGCGAAGCAGGCGCGCGTGGAGCGCGGCCGCGCCGAAGTGAACGTGCTCACCGCGAAGAGCGATGAGAAGGCGGCCAAGCTGGCGCTGCTGGAGCAGCTCGGGATCGAGGTGGACGGGGCCATCGTCCTGACCACGGAGCTCCCGGTCTTCGATCCACCCTGGTCGCTGGGCGACCTGCTCGAGCTGGCGGCGGAGATGCACCCGTCGCTGCGGTCGCTGAAGGCGACGGCGAGTGCGGAGCGGGCGGCGGCGAGAACGGCGTGGTCGTCGTATCTTCCCACGCTTTCGGCGAACGCGCAGCTTTCGGGGTACACGCGCCAGGTCGGGAGCGATGACTTCCTGCTGGCGCAGAAGGAGCAGGGGTTCCGGTCGGCGATGGAGAGCTGCCAGTCGTGGAATGATCTCTACGCCCGACTGGCGGATCCGTACCCGCCGCAGGACTGCAGCGCCTACGAGCTGACTGCGGCGCGGCGCGACTCGCTCGAGGCCTCGGTGACAACGGGCAACCGGGCGTTTCCCTTCGATTTCCAGAAGCAGCCACTGACGGTGTCCCTGCAGCTGTCGCTCCCCATCTTCACGGGCTTCAGCCGACAGCGACAGGTGGCGCAGGCGGAGGCGGAAGCGGCGGATACGGACTACCGGGTGAAAGCGGAGTCGCTGCGGCTGAAGACGGCGGTGTCGTCGGCATACGAGCGGCTGAGCACGGCGAACCAGGCGGTGCAGCTCGAAGCGGAGAACCGGACGGTGGCGGACGAGCAGCTGGAGCAGGCGAGGGAACGGTATCGCGTGGGTCTCGACTCGTTCGTGCAGCTCACGGAGGCGGAGACGCTCAAGTCGGAGGCGGACCAGGCCTACCTGGCGGCCGTCTACAGTTTCCACGAAGCACTGGCGGACCTGGAGTCGGCGGTGGGGCAGCCGCTCCGGCGCCCATCCCGTTAGAGAGGAAGTGGATCGCGGATGAGCATGGCAGCAGAGTCGCAGGATGAGGGCGGGAGCGCCGGTCCCCCCCGCCCCACGCACCGGATCTCCATGGACGTGCCTCGCCGTGATGGCGCGAAGCGTCGCAAGTGGATGTACTGGGGCGCCGGCGCGGTGGCGCTCCTGGGCGCGACCGTGGGGCTGGCGCGGCTGAAGCCGGCAGCCCCGGCAGTGGACCGGGACGTGGTGTTCACGGGCGCCGTGACGCGGGGGACGATGCTGAAGGAGGTGCGTGGCCCGGGCACACTGGTCCCGGAGCACGTGCGCTGGGTGTCGGCCGTGACCGCGGGGCGGGTGGAGCGGCGGCTGGTCGAGCCGGGCGGGATGGTGGAAGCGGGGACGGTCATCATGGAGCTGTCGAACCCGGATGTGCAGCTGCAGGCGCTGGAGGCGGACCGGCAGCTCGCGTCGGCGCAGGCGCAGCTCGTCGAGCTCGGGACCACGCTGCAGTCGGGGCGGCTGAACCAGGCCGGCATGGTGGCCCAGGTGCGGTCGCAGTATCAGCAGGCGCAGCGAACGCTCAAGTCGTACGAGGAGCTGAACGCCAAGAACCTGGTGGCGCAGAACGACCTGCAGCAGGCGCGCGACCAGGTGGCGGAGCTGGCGGAGCGCGCCCAGATCGAGCAGGAGCGGCTCGACCTGATGGAGCGAAACACCGAGCGGCAGATCGCCGTACAGAAGTCGCAGGTCGAGCGGCTGCAGCAGATCGTGGACTTTCAGCGGGATCGATTGGCGTCCATGCACGTGACGGCTGGCACGGATGGCGTGCTTCAGGAGCTGAACTTCGAGGCGGGGCAGTGGGTGCAGCCCGGCGCCACGCTGGCGAAGGTGGTGCAGCCGGGCCGGCTCAAGGCGGTGCTGCGGATCCCGGAAGTGCAGGCCAAGGACGTGACCGTGGGCCAGGCAGCGAAAATCGATATCCGGAGCGGCATCATTCAGGGGCACGTGATGCGGATCGACCCCGCCGCACAGGGCGGATCGGTGACCGTCGATGTGGCGCTGGACGTGGACGAGCTGCCCAAGGGTGCCCGACCGGACCTGAGCGTGGACGGCACCGTGGAAGTGGCCCGCCTCGATGACGTGCTCTTCATGCCGCGGCCGCACATCGGCCAGGCGAACAGCTCCGTGGGACTGTTCAAGGTCGTGAACGGCGATGAAGCGGTGCGCGTCACCGTGCAGCTGGGCGAGACGTCGGTGAACGAAGTGGAAGTGCGGAGCGGGCTGGAGCAGGGCGACGTCGTCATCCTGTCCGACATGTCCGCGTGGGACACGTATGACCGCGTACGACTCAAGTAGATCACCCTGGACGAGAGCGAGAGCGAGATGCCCGAGACCCCGACCCCCACGTCGATCCCCGTGCCCAATGGCAATGGCGCCGCGATGCAGGCCATGGAGCCGATGATCCGGCTGCAGAGCGTGAGCAAAGTGTTCTACACCGAGGAGGTGGAGACGCACGCGCTGGACGACGTTCAGCTCGAGATCCGTCCCGGCGAGTACGTGGCCATCGCGGGCCCCTCCGGCTGCGGGAAGACCACGCTGCTCAGCATCCTCGGGCTGCTGGACTCGCCCACGTCGGGCGAATACGTCCTCGATGCGCGGCCGGTGGCCAAGCTGACGGCGAGCCAGCGCGCGCACATCCGCAATCGCGCCATCGGCTTCATCTTCCAGGCATTCAACCTGATCGGTGACCTGAACGTGTACGAGAACGTGGAGCTTCCGCTCACGTACCGGGGCATGCCGGGGAAGGAACGGAAGGAGCGGGTGGAAAAGGCGCTGGAGCGGGTCGGCATGGCGCACCGGGTGAAGCACTACCCGAGCCAGCTCTCGGGCGGTCAGCAGCAGCGCGTGGCCGTGGCCCGGGCCATTGTGGGCGACCCGCTCATGCTGCTGGCCGACGAGCCCACGGGGAACCTCGATTCGGCGAATGGCGAAGCCGTGATGGACCTGATGAAGGAGCTGCACGCGGGCGGCGCCACGATCGTCATGGTGACCCATGATCCGCGCTACGCGCAGCACGCGGAGCGGGCGATCCATCTCTTCGATGGCCGGATCGTCGAGGACCTGAACCGGCGCGAAGCGCACGTGCTCGAAGAAGCCGGGTTCGAGGTCTGAGCCGTGGCGGGCACACGCGTGCTGGCGCACCCGCTCTACGGCGTCGGGACGCTGGACGCCTGGGCGTTCGCCGCAGCGGTCGGGGTCCTGGGCACCACCGCGCTGGCCGCCACCTGGATCCCCGCCCGCCGCGCGACTGCGGTGAACCCCGTGACCGCCCTTCGTCAGGAGTGAGATTTCGATGATCGAGCTGAGGCACCTGGAGCGCTGTTTCGCGTCCAAGGCCGGACGGACCTATGTCCTGCGCAACGTCGACCTGGAGATCCGGGAAGGCGAGTTCGTCACGGTCATGGGGCCATCGGGCGCCGGCAAGACGACGCTGCTCAGCATCCTGGGCATGCTGGATCACGGCTGGACGGGTGAGTACAGGCTGCTCGGCCATGCCGTTCACGACCTGAAGCCCCGTGAGCGCATGGAGCTGAACAAGGCGCACGTCGGCTTCGTCTTCCAGCAGTACCACCTGATCGATGATCTGACAGTGGAAGAGAACCTGGAGATCCCGCTCAGCTATCGGAACGTCAAGCGGCGCGAGCGACAGGCGCTCGTGGCGGACACGCTGGATCGCTTCAATATCGTCGGAAAGAAGGACCTGTTCCCCAGTCAGCTGTCCGGCGGACAGCAGCAGCTCGTGGGCGTGGCCCGCGCCATCATCGCGAGCCCCCGGCTGATCCTCGCGGACGAGCCGACGGGCAACCTGCACACCCGTCAGGGTCACGAGATCATGGAGCTCTTCACGCGTCTCAACCGTGAAGGCACCACCATCATCCAGGTCACGCACTCCGAGGAGATGTCAGCCTACGGCGGTCGGGTGATCCAGCTGTTGGACGGGTGGGTGGTCGGCGAGGAGAAACCGGTGACGGCGAGCGGGTAACGGGACGCGACCGGAGCACCGGCCGCGGCTGCGGAGCCGTGCGGGTGCGCCCTGCGCTCGCAGCGCAGGACGCCCGCAGTGTGGGCCTTCCGGATCGGGCGCTTGGGCAGCCGGGCCGGAGGGCACTACATTGCCGGGCATGGCAGCGAAACTCAGTCCCCGCGCTCGAGCCAGGCTGGCGGGCCTCAGGCCGCTCACGGAGCTGGTGCAGTCCGCGTACTCGCAGGTGGAGCGCTACGCGGCCACGCGCGACCCACGCCATGCCGAGATGATGGCTCAGCCGCTCAAGCGAACGTTCGGGCGTCTCAAGCTCGAGCTCATGGGCGCCGGCCACGATGGCATGTCGCAGCTCGCCGCCGCCATGGAGATCGCGGCCGGTCGCAACGGGGCGCAGCGCCGGAAGACGCACATCCTGCGGGAAGGCGTGGGCTCGCTGCGCTTCCAGCTCGAGATGGAAGAGCGCAGGATCATCTCCGAAGACGAGGCGGCGCAGGAGAAGCTGGACGCGTCCGCGGACGACGACCGCTGAGCGCACCGGATCCGGAACCATGCCGCGGCGTCGCTCCCTCCCCGTTGAAGGCCTGATCCGGCAGATCCGGAGTGGCCTCTCGGAGCCGGTCCGACAGCTGCAGCTGTCGCTCCTGCTCCTCCTGGGCCTCGTCCTGGTGGGCGTCATCGGCTTCATGGCGCTCGAGGGCTACAGCCTCATCGATGCCCTGTACATGACGGTGATCACGCTGGCCACCGTGGGCTTCCAGGAAGTCCGCCCCCTGGACCCGGCCGGCCGCCTGTTCACCACTTTCCTCGTCATCGTGGGCGTCGGCACGGCCGCCTGGGCCATCAGCAACGCCGCGGAGGTGATGCTCGGTCAGACATTCTGGAAATCCGTCCAGCGCAGAAGGAACAGGGAAATGGTCGAGGATCTCAGGGACCACCACATCGTATGCGGGTACGGGCGGCTGGGCCGCCAGATCATCCGTGACCTGAACGCCCGGGGCGAGCCGTCCATCGTCATCGACTGGAACGCCGACCTGGAAGACGAGCTGTTCGAGGCTCACCTGCCGCACATCATCGCGGACGCCTCCAACGAGGAGGTCCTGCTGGAGGCCGGCATCGAGCGAGCGCGGGGCATGGTGGCGGCGCTGGACGATGATGCGCAGAACGTGCTGACGGTCCTCACGGCCCGGGAGCTGAACCCGCACCTCCTCATCATCGCCCGCGCGGGCACGGAGAGCCTCGAGAGCAAGCTGCTCCGCGCGGGCGCCGATCGCGTGGTCACTCCCTCCTCCATCGGCGGCCATCGCCTGGCCCTGGCGCTGCTCCGCCCGGCCGTGCACGACTTCTTCGGCCGCATCTTCACGCTCGGCGCGGAGCCGGACGTGGACGTGGGGCAGATCACGGTCCCGGAACACTCTCCGTTCGCCGGTCAGACGATCGCGGGGTGCGACCTCCGCCGCGTGCGCAACATCTCGATCCTCGCCATCCGCACGCCCGATGGCGCCTTCGACCTGAACCCAGGCGCGGGCCGGACGATCAGTCCGGGGGAAACGCTCATCTTCATCGGCCCGGCCGGATCGGTCTACGACCTGGAGGCGATGTACTCGGAGGGCTGAGCCACGGCTTCGCTGCCGCCGGGCTTCTGCGGGCCCGTGGACCCGCCGCGGCCGTCGGGGTCAGCGGAGCGCGGCCGCGCGGAACAGCGGGTCGGCTTCCTGGAGGACCTTGCCGAGCAGGCGCGGCGGGAGGTCGGGGCGGCGTTCCACGAACTCCTCCACGATCGCCGCCGCTGCGGGCGAGCGGTGCCCACCCAGCGTGGCCCCGAGCCAGCGACCCGGGAAGAAGATGTCGCCCGTGTCGTGGATCTCCTCCAGCAGATCGAGACCGGGCCGGATGTACTTGCGGGCGTACTGCGCCCGCAGCGGGTGGTGGAGGTAGCGCAACGCCGTGACCACCCACTCCTCGTGGGTTCGGTTGGCCGGATCGGCCAGGGAGCGGAAGAAGCTGTCGCGCACGGCGGTGTCCGCCGACACGGCGGGGAGGAGAAAGTCGAAGCGCGCGCGCCGGTCAGGGTTGTCGATGTCGTCGCGCTGGCGGCGGAGGACTTCCGCCCAGCCGGGGGCTTCACGCACCGCGAGCGCCAGGGCGAGGTCGGTGCGGTCGCGCTCGGAGAGCGGAAGGCCAGGAATGCTGTCATCGCCGCTCCAGAGGGCGCGCATCCGGGTCACGGCCCCGGTCGAAAGGGCGATGGAGCGCCACGCGTCCAGGTACGCCCCCCTGGCCGACGATGACGCGGCCTGTCCGATGCGGGACCACAGCACCGGCTCGAGCCGGGCGGCGAGCGAGCGACGGCCGGCCTCGCCCGTGTAGCGCCAGAACAGGGTCTCGAGACCGCTCAGCGCCGCCTCCGCCACCAGCTCATCCTGGTCGGGCGCCGAGAGCCGGACGGCGAGGTCCAGCATGGCGCCGGGCGGGACCTGTCCCTCCAGCATCATCTCCCACAGATCGATCCAGCCGGCCGCCCGCGCCACCGGATCCGGCATCTCCGGGAGACGCCCGAGCAGCGCGGCCACGGTGGCGGAATCCAGGAGGAAGAGGCCGTAGCCCATGCCGTATCCGTTCGGGAGCAGGGCCGGGAGCGACGGGATGGAAGCGTCCGGCAGGTCGACGGTGGCCTCGTCGCCCGAAAGGGTGACGGTCCGATCGGACCACGCCCCCGACTCGAGCGCCCGGACCGTGGTGCGCTGGGGCCAGACCAGTCCCCTGCCCCGCACGTCGAGCTGGAGCAGCGCGACGGAGTCGGTGCCACGCTCGACGGCGATGGTGGGACGTCCGGGCTCATCGATCCAGACCCGGCTCCACGCGGCCACATCCATGGGCGTGACGCGGTCGAGGTCGGCCACCAGGTCACTCCAGCTTGCATTCCCGTACTGGTGCGCGGCCAGGTACTGCCGGAGCGCGGTGCGGAAGGCGCCTTCCCCCGTGAGGCTCTCGAGCTGCCGCATCACGATGGGCGCCTTCTCGTAAATGATGTTGCCGTACAGCGACCCCGCGTCGTCCAGGTTTTCCAGCTCCTGCCGGATGGCGTTGGTGCCCGCAGTCCGGTCCACGGCGTACGCGGCCGGGTAGTGCGCCAGGAGGAAGCGGAGCTCGTGGTTCACATCCGGGAAGGACGGGTTCACGATCTTCGCCGCCATGAAGTTGGCGAAGACCTCCTTCATCCACACGTCGTCGAACCAGCGCATCGTGACCAGGTCGCCGAACCACATGTGCGCGGTCTCGTGGGCGATGGTGTTCGCCCGGCCCAGCTCCTGGTTGCGCGTGGCCGACTCGTCCAGGAACAGCGTGGACGCGCGGTAGAGGATGGCGCCCGGGTGCTCCATCCCGCTGTACTGGAAGGAGGGGATCGCCACGAAGTCGAACTTCCCGAACGGGTACGGGATCCCCGTGTACGCCTCCAGCCACTTCAGGGCCGCCGCGTGCAGGTCGAACAGCGCGTCCACGTTCCGGGCCACCTTCGCCGCGTCGGTCTCCCGGTGGAACAGGCGAATACGGCGCCCGTCGCGCACCGCTTCCTCTACCCGGAATCGACCCGCCGCGAAGGCGAACAGGTAGGTCGGCAACGGCCGGGTTTCGGCGAACCGGTAGCGGGCGACGCCGCCCACCACCGTGACCGCCTCGGGCTCTCCGTTCGCCACCGCCTTCCACTCCGCGGGCACATCCAGCGTGAGCCGGAGCGGCGCTTTCAGGTCCGGCTGATCGAAGCAGGGAAACGCCTCGTGGGCACGATCCGGGACGAACAGCGTATAAAGGAAGTCGTCGCGCCGGTTCAGCGGACCGTTCCCGGCCACGAAATCCACCTGAACTTCGTTCTCCCCCTTGATCAGCGGACCGGCGGGAATGATGATGTGTCCGTTCTCGAGCCCCGCATGGATCCCGGAATGCCCGACGCGGACCGCCCGGACACCGTCCGTATTGGCGAAATCGAGGACAACGGGTGCCCGCTCCGCCAGCCGGAACCGGACCACGACCCGCCCCTCCACCGCCGAATCCCGCGCGGCGGGAACGCGCAGCTCCAGCGCGTAGCGGACGTCGGAGATCGAGGCGGCACGGTGCGCCGCCAGCTCCCGGGAGATGCCGGGCGCCGTCAGGGGATCGCGAGGGAGCCCGGTGGCCATGGAAGCGACCAGGAATACGAGCGCCAGCAGGGGCGCATGCACGAAGATCGGCATGGATACGTTGGCGGAATCTGGACCGCTCGGTGCGGGCGGCGCAACCTCCGGAACGGAGAGGCGGGAAGTTGTCTGTAAGGATTTTCTCTCCAGCGGCATCTACTGGATGAACCCGGAGCCGGGCGTGGATCGAGCATGGACGGCGAGACCGTGAGCTCGCCGGAGCCGCAGGAAGCGGTGCTGGTCGGCCGGGCGCGCGCGGGCGAGCACGCGGCGCTGACGGCGCTGTACCACCGGTACGGTCCACAGGTCTACAGTGTCGCGCTCCGGATCACCGCATCGGCGGACGACGCCAAGGACGTGGTACAGGACGTGTTCGTGGGCTTGCCGGAAGCGCTTCGGAGCTACAACGGGACGGGCTCGCTGGGGGCCTGGCTGCGGCGCGTGGGCGCCCGCACCGCACTGGCGTACCAGCGAAGCGAGCGGCGCAGGGGGCGCTGGCATCGGGAAGCGGCGGAGGGGAGGGTCGAGGCGTCGCCCCCGCCTTCGCCGGAAGCGAAGCTGACGCTGGAGCGCGTACTGGCAGAGATGCCGGACGACCTGCGCACCGTCTTCGTCCTGAAGGAAATGGAAGGCTACTCGCACCAGGATGTGGCGGGGCTGCTGGGGATCTCGGAAAGCGCGTCGCAGGTTCGCCTGCACCGCGCGCGTCGCTTCCTGAAAGAGCGGCTCGGGGGGAAGCTATGAGGATGTTCCTGCGGCACCCGTCCTTCGCGCGGCTGAGCCGGTTCGCGGATGGCGAGCTGAGCGGGCGGCGGCGGGAGCGCACCGCGCGGCACCTGGCGGAGTGCGCCCGGTGCCGGGAGGAGGTGGCCTTCATCCGCCGCGCCGGAGAGGTGGCCCGCTCGATACCGGCCCGGCCGCCGTCGGACGACCTGCTCGAGGACATCCTGGAGCGGCGCGCCGCCGGCGAGCGGGTGCTCCTTCCGACGTCCAATCCCGACCCTCCCGTGCGGCGGCGGCGCCGTTTCCCACTGGCGTTCACGCGCTCGCACCGGAAGACGGACGACGGAGAGCAGTAGCTCCGGCCCGGCAGGGCCGGACCGGAGCGTCCACCGGTGCGGCGGCTGCTAGAGCAGCTTCGCCTTGAGCACGATCTCGGGGCCGGCCAGGGCCCGGGAGACCGGACACCCCTTCTTCGCGGCCTCGGCCCTCTCCTGGAACTCGTCGTTCTCGATGCCGGGCGCCTCGACCTCGGTCTCGAGCTGGATGCGGTTGATGTAGAAGCCGTCATCGCCCTTCACGAGGCTGACCCTGGCCGTAGTGGCCACGCGCTTCGCCTCGTACCCGGCCCGGCCGAGCTCGGCCGAGAGCGCCATGGAAAAGCACCCCGCGTGGGCGGCTGCGATGAGCTCTTCCGGGTTCGTCCCCTCCCCTTCCTCGAAGCGGGACTGGGCCGAGTACATGCCATCGAACGCTCCGCCGCCGAAGCGCATGTGACCGCTGCCCTCTGCCAGGTTCCCGTCCCACTCCGCCGTTGCCGTACGAATGGCCATGTCATCTCCTCTGTTGGAAGTCGGTTCCGGCGAGGAGGCGGCCACGCCCCGCGTCGCCCGGAAAACAATCAGAAGTTCCTGTCACCCTGGATCAGCCCGCCCAGCAGGTTGCCGCCGAGTCCACCAACGCCCTTTTTCTCATCACGCTGCGTGAAGCGTGCCGCCTGCATCACGCGGTCCGCCAGCCGGGAAAACGGAAGGCTCTGCAGGAAAACGGGCCCTGGCCCCCGCAACCGGGCGAGAAAGAGGCCTTCGCCGCCGAAGAGCGCGTTGCGTACCCCGCCGATGAACTGGATGTCGTAGTCGACCGACTCCGACAGCGCCACCAGGCAGCCGGTGTCCACGCGCAGCTCCTCGCCCGGCCCGAGATCGCGCCGGATCACGGTTCCGCCCGCGTGAACGAACGCCATGCCATCCCCCGTGAGGCGCTGAAGGATGAAGCCTTCCCCGCCGAAGAGCCCCGCGCCCAGGCGCTTGGTGAACGCCACTTCGATCTCGATCCCCGCCGCGGCGCACAGGAAGCCATCGCGCTGGACCAGCATCTGTCCCCCGAACTCCTTCAGGTCCAGCGGGATGATCTTCCCCGGATACGGCGCAGCGAAGGCAGCGACGCCCTTGCCGCTGCCCGTGTGGAGGAAGGCCGTGATGAAGAAGCTCTCACCGGCGAACACGCGCTTGAGTCCCTTGAACATGCCGCCGCCCGTGGACGTCTGGATCTCGATTCCGTCCGTCACGTACAGCATTGCGCCCGCCTCCGCACGCACGGCCTCGCCCCTGTCGAGCGCCACTTCCACCAGCTGCATGTCGTCGCCAATGATCCGGTAGTCGATCACATCCGCCATTGTCTCCAGCCTCTCGTCAGGGTCACGGGTCGGGGTGCTCGCGGCGAGGAGAAAGTGACTGCCTCGGCAGCAGTCAGCAACACCAGTCGGTGCGCGCTCGCTCCAGGTCGTCCGGGGTGCCGATGTCGCACCACCGCGCACCGGCGGCGTCATAGGGTGCGACGCGCTCGCCGGCGGCCACCAGGCGCATCAGCGGCGTGAAGATGGAAAATTTCCCGGTCTCCTCCATCAGCGAGGTGAGCCGGGGAGAGACCACGGCGATACCCAGGTAATCCAGGCGATGCTCGGCCCCCTGCGACGGCCGGGCTCGCCGCTCGCCGCCGTCGTACGCGAACCCGACCAGCCCCTCGTCGTCGAACAGGAGGTAGCGTTCGCTCGTGGCCGGACGGACCGCCAGGGTCATGAGGCTGCCCGGGTCGTGCGCCCCATACAGCGCTCGAAGATCGAGCTCGGTGAGGATGTCGGCGTTGTGGAGGAGGATCGGCCGGTCGCCGCGGAAGAGCGGAGCCGCCGCCAGCAGGCCGCCTCCCGTCTCGAGCGGACCGTCGGGCTCCTCCGACACGCGCACGTCCACGCCCCAGCCGCCCCGCTCGTCGATGTATGCCCGGATCCGCTCCGCGTGCGGGGACACGTTGACGACGATGCGATCGGCACCGGCATCCACCACGCGGCGAGCCACCTTCTCCAGCACGGGCTCGCCGCCGACCTCGACCAGCGCCTTCGGCACTTCGTAGGTGAGGGGACGCAGCCGCGTCCCGAGGCCCGCCGCCAGAATCATTGCGTCCATCCGCGCCTCCCCGCCCTGCGTGCTGGCACGCATGCTGAAACAGCTACCGGGTCGTCGCGCGGAACACACGCTCACACGCAGGACCCGGGAGCAGAACTGTGATCGGAATCGCACACGGATACGGCCTCGGTGGCTCCGGGAGCAACCTCTGGACCCGTGAGGTCGTGGCCGCGCTCTGCGAGGCCGGCGAGACCGTGCACCTCATGTGCCAGGAGCGCTCCCCCGAGGCGTATCCGTTCGTCGCAGAAGTCTGGAGCTACGACGACGCCGGACCCGGCACGCGCACGCTCGATCGCGCCGTCCCGGGCCCGGGCCGCTGCATCGTGCACCGGCCGGAACTGCCAGTCCTGCCCACGTACGTTCGCCCCGACCGCCCGTCCGAGCGCGTCCGCTCCATCCTCGACCTGGACGATGACGCCCTGGACGACTACGTCCGCCGGAATGCCCGCGCGCTCCGCACCGTGATCACCGCGCACGGCGTCCGGGCCTGGCACGTGAACCACGTCATTCTCCTCTCCGAGGCGTTCCGGCAGGTGAGGGACTCCCACGGAATCGCCTACGCCGTGATGCCCCACGGGAGCGCGCTCGAGTACGTGGTCCGCCACGATCCGCGCATGAAGGACACGGCGCGGCGCGCCCTGGACGCCGCGGACCTCGTTTTCGCCCTCGGCCCCGAGATCCGCGACCGGCTCCGCCGCTTCTTCCCCGACCTCGACCTCGAGCCGCGTACCACCACGCTCACGGTAGGCGTCGACACGGCGGCGTTTCACCCGGTGGCTCGCGCGCAACGGCGTCAGAGCGTGGAAGCGCTCGCGGAGGCGCTGCACGGCGCCCGCCGCGGGCACACGCCGGAGCACTCCGCCCCGGTTCGTCGCGCCGCGGCGGCGCGGACCCCGGGCGAGCACACCGATGACGGCGACGACCGGGCCGACCCCCTCCGCCTGGCCCTGGAAACGCCCGTCTCCTACGACACACCCCACCCGGATGCCGGGCTGGAGGAGCGTCTCCGGGAGGTCGACTGGGAGCGCGAAGACGTGGTGGCCTTCGTCGGCCGCCTCATTCCGGCCAAAGGCGCCCAGGCGCTCGTCGCGGCGCTCCCCCTGATCCTCGAGCAGCGCCCCCAGACGCGCCTTCTCCTGATCGGCGCCGGCTGGCTCCGCGAGTACCTGGAGGCGTTCGTCCTCACCCTCGCCGCCGGCCAGGGCGAACGGGCGCGCCGGGTCCTCCATTGGGCGGAAGCACGGGCACAGGAAGGCGCCCGCCCCTCCGGGACCGCCTTCCTCCAGCACCTGGTCGAGACGGGTCGCTACAGGCAGTACGTGGGCGCGGCGCACCGGTACCTCGACTCCGAGCGCGTCCTTTTCACCGGCTACCTCCAGCACCCGCTCCTGGCCCGCGTGCTCCCCCTGGCCGACATCGCCGTTTTTCCGTCCAGCGTCGCCGAGGCTTCCCCGCTCGTCGTACCCGAGGCCGCCGCGTGCGGCTGCTTCCCCATGGGAACCGACTTCGCGGGCATGCGGCATTCCCTCGACAGTCTCGCGCCATACATCCCCCCCGCGCTCCGGCCCCTGCTCCGCCTCGATCCCGACCCCGCCCGCACGGCCGACGACATCGCCCACCACGTCCCCGCAGTCCTCCACTACCAGGGCGATTCCACCTCAGCCCTCCGGGAAGCTGCCGTGGCCGAGTACGACTGGCATCGAATCGCGAGAACGCTCGCCCAGGCGCTGCACCGGCTGAACTAGCCGGCGTCGACGCCTTCCGGCCGCAGTCACAACCCATCGGCCGCCGCCGAAACGCCCCTTCCCGAGTCACGACCCCGCGCCCATACGCGCTTGTGGGGCGGCCTCCGACAGTTCCGCGGGCAGTGGAATCGGGGAAACTCCTTCTTGCTTTTGTGAAACTTTTCACAGATTGTTGTGGGGAGGGAGAAACCGGCAGGGGCGGCCGGGCTCCCGGAGCGCCGGGCGGACACGGCAATGGACGTCCCACATGGGCCCTGGAGAGGCAGATGCCAACGGAGAAGACGGTACTGGTGATCGACGACGACCGGGACTTCGCGGCATCGGTGAAATCGCTGCTGGAGAGCGAAGGGTACGGAGTGGAGCTCGCGGAGTCGGGGAAGGCGGGACTGCGGAAGCTGCGGGAGTCGCGACCGGACCTGATCGTCCTGGACGTGATGATGGAGAGCATCGTGGAAGGGTACGTGGTGAACCAGGCGATCAAGTTCCAGCCGGAGTTCGAAGCGTACGCGGACATCCCGATCGTGATGGTGAGCAGCATCGAGGAGAGCCCGGACGAGCGTTTTGGTCGAGCGGGTGAGGTGGAGATGGTGCGGCCGAGCCGGTACCTGACGAAGCCGCTGGACATCCCGCGCTTCCTCGAGGTGGTGGGGCAGCTGACGGCGGGGAGAACGGCGGCGGGCTCCTAGTCGGGCGCGGGCCGAGGCGGGGGAATGCCCAACGATGTCCGGAGCGGGGAATGACCGAAGAGCGTGAAGGAGCCGAGCGGATCGTCGTGATCGACGACGATCACGCCATGCGGTTGTCGTGCCGCCAGATCCTCGCGAAGTCGGGCTTCGACGTGGAGGTCTACGAGGACGGGGCCCGGGGGCTGGTGGGAGTGGCGGGCCACAAGCCGGCGCTGGTGGTGGTGGATCTCAAGATGCCCGGCCTCTCCGGGATGGACGTGATCCGACGCGTTCACGAGATCGACCCCGAGATCGTGGTGGTGGTGATCACGGGGTACGCCACCATCGGCACGGCGGTGGAAGCGATGAAGTGCGGGGCGTACGACTTCCTTCCGAAGCCGTTCAAGCCGGACGAGCTGCGAATGATCGTGGGGCGCGGCCTCGAGCGTCGCCGTCTTCAGCAGCGGTCGCACGAGCTGGAAATGGAGCGGGAGCTCCTGAAGCGGCGCTTCATGAGCTTCATGACGCATCAGCTGAAGTCCCCGCTGGCGGCGATCCACCAGTACCTGGAAGTGCTCAAGAGGCTCGGGGACACGGCCGACATGGAGGAGAAGCGGGCGGAGTGGATCGACCGGTGCCTGAGCCGGACCACGGACCTGCGGCGGCTGATCGACGACTGGCTGACGCTGGCGAAGGCGGAGGGTGGCGGGCTGGTGGGGCGCCGTGAGCGTGTGGACGTGAAGAAGGTGGTGAGTGGGCTCCTGGCGGCGTACGAGGAGGTGGCGAAGGCGGCCGAAGTGACGCTGTCGTCGGAGATGCCCGATGGCGAGTACCCGGTTCTGGGGGATCGGAACTGTGTGGTGGTGCTGCTGGAGAACCTGATCACGAACGCCATCGACTACAACCGCGCGGGCGGGAGCGTGACCGTGGTGGCGACGGAGGAGCCGGGCGAGGTGGTGGTGGAGGTTCGGGACACGGGCGTAGGGATCCCGCGAGAGGCGCAGGGGCTGCTTTTCGAGGAGTTCTTCCGCGTGCCGAGCCGGGATGACGGGGCCGGAGACGGGGAGGGTGCGGGTGCGGGGCGGAGCCGGAAGAAGCAGGGCACGGGTCTGGGGCTGCCGATCTGCAAGCGCATCGTGAACGAGCTCGGTGGGGGCATCGAAGTGGAGAGCGAGGTGGAGGTGGGGACGACGTTCCGGGTGCGGCTGCCGGCGCACCGCGCGGCACCGGAGCCCGGCGAACTGGAGGTGAGGACGGGATGACGAAATCCGAACGGACCATCCTGGTGGTGGATGATGACCGGGACTACTCGGAGGCGGTCGCGACGTTCCTTCGCGCGAACGGCTACCGGGTGGTGCAGGCCTTCGATGGGCGAGAGGGGCTGAAGCTCGCCCGGATGGAGCGGCCGGACCTGATCGTCATGGATGTGATCATGAACGAGCGGACGGAGGGGTTCTTCACAGTCCAGGAGATGCGCCGCGAGGCGTCGCTGGACGGTGTGCCGATCTTCGTGGCCAGCTCACTGTACGCGCAGGTGCCCGATTTCCGGGTCGAGCCGGACCGGGGCTGGCTGGCGCACGACGAATTTTTCGCGAAGCCGGTGGACCTGGACGAGTTCCTGGCCCGAATCGAGGCTCGCCTCGGCGACACGGTGCCGGAGATCGGAGGTAGAGAATCGTGAAGACACTGCGATTGCCGAAGGATCGGCTCGACTTCTTCGCATCGGTAATGCAGCAGTTCGGTGAGATCCACGCGCCGGTGGAGCAGGACGGCGGCTACGCGTTCCAGCGGCTCCGCCGTTGGTCGGACGCGCGGCTGGACTACGACCGGACGGTGCTTCCGCCGAAGAAGTATTTCCTGCCGCCCCGCGAGACGCTGTTCACGTACGATGCGGTGAAGGGCTACCAGGCGACGTCGGAGGACCTGGACCGGCGGATCATCCTGTTCGGCGTGCACGCGTGCGACATCTACGGGATCAACATCCTGGACGAGGTGTTCGGGGGGAAGTATCCGGACCCGTACTACCAGGCGCGGCGCCGGAACGTGGCGGTGATCGGGATCGACTGCACGCCGGATGAGCACTGCTTCTGCCGGTCCATGCGCGCGGACTTCGTGGACCACGGCTTCGACCTCTTCTTCTACGACATCGGGGACCACTACCTCACGCTCGTCGGGACCGCGCTGGGGGACGACATGGTGCTGGCCACGGGCTCCCTGTTCGAGCCGGTGACGCCCGAGGACGTGGCGGAGTACAAGCAACGCTCATCGCAGAAAGCGGACGCGTTCCAGCTGGATGTCGACATCCGGGACCTGCCGGAGATCTTCGAGATGGAGTACGGCGCCGAGATCTGGGAAGAGCTCGGCGAGAAGTGTCTGGCGTGCGGCAGCTGCAGCATGGTCTGCCCCACGTGCTACTGCTACGACGTGAAGGACACCGTGGGCGTGACCACCAGCAGCGGGTCACGGCTCCGGTGCTGGGACTCGTGCCTGTTCTCCTCCCACGCCGAGGTGGCAGGCGGGGAGAACTTCCGGGAGCACCGGGCGGACCGCATCAAGTTCCGCTTCTACCACAAGCAGCGGGGATTCGTGGCGGAGTACGGGCGGCCGAGCTGCGTGGGGTGCGGCCGCTGCATCGTGGCCTGCCCCGTGGGAATCCACATCGCCCACGTTCTGAACGAGCTGAGGGGGGTGCACCATGAGGGCTGAGACGCTGACCTCCGGGTGGCGGCCCGCCCCGGTATGGGAGGCGAACCCGTACCAGCCGGAGAACGCCCGCATTGTCCGCATCTTCAAGATGGTCCCGGACCATTACGTGTTCACGCTTCGCTTCGAGGACGCCACGGTGGCGGACGGGTTCCAGCACCGGCCGGGCCAGTTCGTGATGCTGAGCGTGCCCGGTGTCGGCGAGGCGCCGATCTCCATCTCCTCGCCGCCCACTCGCCGCGGCTACCTGGAGCTCTGCGTGCGGCGGACGGGCCGCGTCACGAACGCGCTCTACCGCCTGCGCATGAACGACGTGGTGGGGGTGCGGGGGCCGTACGGCAACGGCTACCCGGTCGAGCAGATGGCGGGCGGCGACCTGCTGCTGGCCGCGGGCGGGCTCGGGATGGCACCGCTTCGATCACTGCTGTGGTACGCGCTGGACGAGCGGGACAAGTTCGGCCGCGTGATCCTGATGTACGGCGGCCGCGAGCCGGCGCTCATGCTGTTCCGTGAGGAAGTGGTTTCGCTCCTGGACCGGGAAGACCTGGAATGCCTGCTCACGGTGGACCGGGATCCAACGGGGAGCTGGCCGGGGCACATCGGAGTGCTGTCGAGCCTGTTCGACCACGTGTCGCTGGAGCCGGCGGTCACGCACGCGTGCGTGTGCGGGCCGCCCGTGGTCTACAAGTACGTGCTCGAGCGGCTGCTGGGGCTGGGCTTCTCCAAGGACCGGATCCTCATGTCGCTGGAGCGGCGGATGAAGTGCGGCGTGGGCAAGTGCGGCCACTGCAGCATCGGCTACAAGACCACGTGCATCCACGGTCCGATCTTCACGTACTGGGATGCCATGAACCTGCCGGAGATGATCTGATGGGCAAGCCGACGGTGGGTATCTTCGGGCTCACGGGGTGCGCGGGCGACCAGCTCGCCATCCTCAACTGCGAGGACGAGCTGCTCCAGATCGTGGAGCTGCTGGACGTGCGGGACTTCCTCATGGCGAGCTCCGGCAACGACACCGAGAGCCACCTCGACATCGCCCTCGTGGAAGGGGCGGTGCTGAGTGATCGCGACGAGGATACGCTGAAGGCGATCCGGGCGCGGTCCGACCTCCTCGTGGCCCTGGGCACGTGCGCCATGCACGGCGGCGTGCCGATCATGGATCGGGACCACGACCGCAACGCCTTGATCCGCCGGATCTACGGCAGCGCGGGGGCGAAATACGACACGCACCCGACCCGGCCCCTGCATCAGGTGGTGAAGGTGGACCTGGGGATCCCCGGCTGCCCGATCGAGAAAGAGGAGTTCCTGGCGGCCATCGCGCACCTGCTGCACGGCGACCCGCCGCTGCCGGCGGGCTACCCGGTGTGCACCGAGTGCAAGATCCGGGAGACCAGCTGCCTCCTGGCACAGCCCGGGGCGTTCTGCATGGGCCCCGTGACCGCGGCCGGCTGCGGCGCGCGGTGCCCCGCCCTGCGCATCGGGTGCGTCGGGTGCCGGGGCCCGGCGATGGATGCCAATCCGGAGTCACTGGCGGCGACGTACGTCGAGCGCGGGATGCGGCCGGATGCCGTCGCCAGGAAGATGAGGACCTTCGCGGCGACCACGGTGGGAGAGGGCAACTGACATGAGCAGCACGACAGCGGTGGCCGGGCGGCGGACCATCAAGGTCGACCACCTGGCGCGGGTGGAGGGGCACGGCGGCATCACGGTGGAGCTGGACGGCGATCACATCGAGGGTGTGCGCTTCGACGTGTTCGAAGGGATCCGGCTGATCGAGGGGCTGGTGGGCGGCCGGAGCTGGGACGACGTGTCGCAGATCGTTTCGCGCATCTGCGCCATCTGCTCCGTGGCTCACGCCCTGACGTCGATCCGGGCGACGGAGCGCGCGTTCGGGATCCAGCCCACGCACCAGACGGACCTCCTGCGCGACCTCATGTGGCGGGGTGAGAACATCGAGAGCCACGCGCTCCACATCTTCCTGCTGGCCGCCCCCGACTACCTCGGCTACCCGAGCGCCACGGCCATGGCCGCGGACCATCCGGGAGCCGTGGCCCTGGGGCTCCGGCTCAAGAAGCTGGGGAACCGGATCCAGGAGCTCATCGGCGGGCGGGCGATCCACCCGGTGAACGCGATCCCCGGCGGATTCGGGCGCGTGCCGGGTGAAGCGCCGCTCATCGAGCTGCGCTGCCAGCTCGAGGAGGCACGGACCGACGTGGAGCAGATGCTGGAGCTCATGCGCGCCCTGCCCCGCATCGAGCCGCTGGACAGCGACACCGTCTACGCGGCGCTGCGCCCGGACCGGGGATACCGCTACGACCAGGGCTCGGAAGTGGTCTTCCTGCGTGACGGGGAGCGACGCAGCGTTGCGGTGGACGACCTGCGGAAGGTGGCGCCGGAGCACACCGTGTCCCATTCGCACGCCAAGCACACCACCCTGGACGGGCGCCCGTTCATGGTGGGGGCGCTCGCGCGGCTGGCCGTGAACCGGGACCGGCTGCCGGACCGCGCCGGGGAGCTGCTGGACGACCTGGCGATCCAGCTCCCGTCCCGCGATCCGCTCGACAACAACAAGGCGCAGGCCATCGAGCTGGTCATGGACATCGACCGCTCCGTGGAGCTCGTGGACGAGCTCCTCTCCCGCGGACCGGAGCCCCAGCTCCCGCTCCGCATCCGGCCCCGGGCGGGCACCGGGACGGTGGTGAGCGAGGCGCCGCGCGGGATCCTCCTGCACAGCTACACGTTCGACTCCGCCGGGATCATCACGGCGGCGGACGTGATCACGCCCACGGCCTTCAACGCCGCGAGTGTCGAGGCGCACTTCCAGGCGGCGGTGCACCGTGATGGCGTGGCCAACGAGGACGCCCTCAGGCACACGCTGGAGATGATCGCGCGGGCGTACGACCCGTGCATCTCCTGCTCGGTCCACCTCGTGCAAAGGAGGTAGCGGGAGGAGTGTTCCGCACGTTCTTCCGGAACCTGTCGCTCAGCGCCAAGCTGATCTCGAGCTATCTGGTCTTTCTCGGGATCGGCGGGCTGGCCATCACCGTGGTGGGCTCCACCATCGTGAGCTCCACCATCATGGCCGAAGCCGAGCGCACCGTGAGCCACGACCTGGCCATCGCCCGCGCGATGTACCGCCAGGATGTCCGGCTGCTGGACCGAACCGTGCGCGTGGCGGCGGCCGGGTCCGAGCTGAGCGACCTCCTGGCCCGGAACGACACGGCAGCCGTCCGCGCCTACCTCGCCGACATCCGCTCCCAGGGGCGGATGGACTTCCTCGCCGTGACCGGCCCCGACGGGCGCGTTCGCGTGCGCGCCGCCCCGGACGGCGCCCGGCTCGACGACGCCGCCCGCCTCCCCGTGGTGGGGCAGGCGCTGGACACGGGACGGCCGCAGGCCGGCACCATGGTCATGAGCGCGGCCGAGCTCGAGCGCGAGGACCCGGCCCTGCGGGCACGCGCGCGCGTCCCGCTCATGCCCACGGCACGCGCCGAGCCGTCTCGCCGGCGCGAGATCACGTCCGGCCTCGTGCTCGCCGCCGCCGCGCCGGTCAAGGACGCGGACGGGAACGTCATCGGCACCGTCTACGCCGGGCACCTCCTGAACGGTGACTTCGACATCGTGGACGCGGTCTGGGACGAGCTGTACGAGGGCGACGCCCGCGACAGCGTCGAGGTCGGCGGCACGGTCACCCTGTTCCTGGGCGACGTGCGGCTGTCTACCAATGTGCGGACGCCGACAGGAGAACGCGCCACCGGCACCCGGGTCTCCGCGCCCGTGGCCGAAGCGGTGCTCAAGCGCGGCGAGCGGTGGAACGGCCGCGCGTTCGTGGTGGATGACTGGTTCATCACGGCCTACGAGCCGCTGCGCGACGTCACCGGCCGGATCGTGGGAATGCTCTACGTGGGGCTGCCGGAAGCGTCGTACGTAGCCACCCGCGACCGCGTGATCCTGTCCTTCATCGGCATTGCCAGCGTCGGCTTCCTGCTCGTGCTCGCGGTCACCTACATCGGGATCCAGCGCATGACGCGGCCGCTCGGCCAGATGGCGGCGGCCACGCGCAGCATCGCGGCCGGCGACTTCGACCACGAAGTGGAGGTCGACCCGCGCTCGGAGAGCGAGATCGCCCGGCTGGCGGGGTCGTTCAACCTCATGCTCCAGGGGCTGCGCCAGATGCGCGGCGACCTGGAGGAGTGGGCGCTCACGCTGGAGGAGAAGGTCCGCGAGCGCACGGACGAGCTGGTCAAGATGCAGGCGCGCGTGGCGCAGTCCGAGCGGCTGGCATCGCTGGGGATGCTCGCCGCCGGCGTCGCCCACGAGGTGAACAATCCCCTCGGCGGCATCCTCGCCCTCACGTCGCTCACGCTCGAGGAGATCCCCGAGGACCACCCCGAGCGCGAGAACCTGGAGGAAGTGGTCCGGCAAACGGAGCGCTGTCGCGACATCGTCAAGCACCTCCTCGAGTTCTCCCGGCAGACCGAGGTCAGCCCCGAAGAGCTCAACCTGAACGAGATCCTGGAGCGCACGCTCGCTTTGCTCCGCCGCCAGTCGCTCTTCTTCAACATCCAGGTCGACACCCACCTGGCGCCCGACCTGCCGCCGATCTTCGGCGACAGCTCCCAGCTGGAGCAGGTGTTCATGAACATCCTCATGAACGCCGTCCAGGCCATGGACGAGCAGGGAACCATCACCATCACCACCCGCCGCGCCCCGGGCGACGATAGCTTCATCGAGCTGCTCTTCGCCGACACCGGAAAAGGGATCCCCGAAGAGCACGTCGGCCGCATCTTCGACCCCTTCTTCAGCACCGGGAAGGAAGGCCAGGGCACCGGCCTCGGCCTCTCCATCGCCTACGGCATCATCAGCAAGCACCAGGGCACCATCACCGTAGAAAGCCGGGTCGCCGAAGGCACCACCTTCACCATCCGCCTCCCCGTCGCCGCCCGGTTCGCCGGCACGGCCGAAGAGGAGCTGGAAACGCCCGTCGTCGCATGGCTCGGAGGAGGAGACGCATGAGCGCAGAACGCCCCATCCTCGTGGTCGGTCTCGGAAACCCCCTCTCGGGCGACGATGGCGTCGGCTGCGCCCTCGCCCACCTCCTCGCCAGCGACCCCGCTCTCCCGCCGCACGTCGAGGTCATCGAGGGCGGCACCGACCTCCTCCGCCTCGAGAGCCGCCTCGAGGACCGCCGCTGGATCGTCCTCGTCGACGCACTCCTCGATCCCGGCGAGCCCGGACGCCTGCTCCGCTTCGACGGCGACCTCGAAGAGCTCGACCACCACGGCGGCAGCGTCCACCACATGCCTCCCACCGCCGCCCTCCGCCTCCTCCGCTGCCTCTATCCCCACCTCGCCGCCGTCCCCGTCACCTTCCTCGGCGTCACCATCGACTGCGCCGCCATCGACACCCACCTCTCCGCACCTCTCCAGGCCCGACATCGACGCCGTAGCGCACGAAATCCTGCTGACCGTCAGCGACCCAGAGCCCGGGCTCGCCTGATCCCAAGCCGGCGCCACACCCCTCACCCGGACCCGCCATCGCGCCGCTGTCCGACCGGTCCGCCGCGGCGCGATATGTGTGGGGCATTCCCCTACCTGAACCGGGTTGAGACGTAGGGAGTTGAACTACATCTCCCTTGCGCACGGTGTCAGGTAGTCCCATACTTGTTGAAATGCGACACCGAGGTCCCAAAACGGCGCTGACCTTCCGTCGGTGCCGGAACCCCCCCTGTTCGGAGGTCTTTGATGCGCTCACCCGCAGTGTTACCCGTGCCCCCCCGATCGGCGTTGCGCGCGGGAATCGCAGCCGCAGTCGCTGCACTTTCTCTCGCGGGTTGTGACGCCGGTGGCGCGACCGCGCCGGCGGCCCCGGCGAGCCCGGATGCCCAGATCGTGGATGGAGCGCACGGCGGCGCTTATCACGGCTTCCTGTTCCTGCCGCCGCTGACGGACAACCCCGACTTGGGTGGGCAGACGCCGCTGGCGGAGCTCGCGCCGCGGGTGGAGATCTGCATCGTGGACATGAGTGCCAACCCATGGTCCTGCGACGAGAACGGAGCGGTGCTGACGTTCGACCCCTCGGAGATCTCGTACGTGAGCGGTCACTATCAGGTGGACTGGGATACGCAGAGCCCATATCAGGTGAAGCCGACGTCCTCCGGTGACACGACGACCTACCGGCTGACCGCGTTCCTGGGCTCGGTGGCCCTGGGTCACGTCGATCTCCAGTTCGGGAGCAATGGCGGGTCGGCGAAGAACCTGAGCACCGATGACGTGGTGGGGCTCAAGGACGGCCGTACCATGCCGGTGAAGTTCTTCCTTGGCTCGTCGCTGAACGACGATGTGTGCGGCGAGGGGAACGACTGCAAGCTCGGAACGGCGTATCCGGCGCAGGACAACCTGTTCGTGACGCGGGACGGCGATGCCCTGCTCTATATCCCGGATGGAGCGCTGCCGTCGGGCGGTCCCTATCACGTGAAGATCGAGGAGAAGTCGTGCACGCTCGATTTCCCGGCAGACCTCTACTCGGCGGCCAACAGCGAGAATCTCCCGGAATACAACTCGTGCTACGAGTACACGATCGAGGACGAGAGCAATCCGCAGACCCACGTCGACCTCCTGGCGCCGGTGACCGTGGGTCAGTGCCGCGCGGAGAACGAGATCCCGGCCGGGCACGAGGACGAACTGCAGCTTGGTGCGTACCACCCGCACAACCAAACGTACGAGCTGCTCCCGAACACGGATGTCCCGACGACCCTGAGCTGCGACGACTACACGCCGCCCGGGACGCAGATCACCTTCCTGAGCCGAGCCGTGCGGGGCGTTCGGGACTTCTTCCTCGGCGAGCCGGCGTACGCGGGGCACCTGGGGCTGGGCGGAAGCGTGCGCGACCTGTCCACAATCAAGTGGGTCGACCCGGGATTGAGGGTAGCGGGGTTCAGCGAGCTGCGGGGTGGCTTCTCGTCGGTGCGCTCCGGCGCGCTGTCCGAGGCGATGAACCTGCTCCGGGATACCTACGGATACGTGTGGCGCGACACGGCCTCGACGCTGAGCTCATCGCTCTTCGACCCGGACGTGGACGTGGCGCTGCTCGGCACGGGGAAGAGCAACACGTCAGCGATCACCGCCCTGGGCTCGGCTGAACAGACCGCGCTGCACGACTACGTGGCGAACGGCGGCTGCGCGATCCTGCTGCCGGACAACGACTCGTTCGGCGGGGCCGGGACGGACGCGGTGAACGAGAGCCTGATCGACCCGTTCGGCCTGGATATCACCGGAACGCTCAACAATCAGCGGACGGCGACCACGAGTGGCAGTCTCACGGTCGTCAGCGGCGTCGGGAGCTTCCTCCAGAACTACCCCGGGTGGTTCGATGGGACCGGTGCTGGAACGCCGTTCGCCAGCAACGACGGCGGGACGGCCGCGCTGGAGATCGAGCCTGGCATGATCGGCGCTGGCTCGGGCCCCGTGTTCGCCTTCAGCGACGTGAACCAGTTCTTCGGCGGGAATTACGCGGGCAAGATCGGCAACGCCAGCAATCGGACGCTCCTGGTGAACTCGGTCGCCGCGTGCGGTACGGAGCCTACTCCGCAATCGAACTGACCGCAGCACTCCCCTCGCCGCCCGGGTGCTTCACGGTGCCCGGGCGGCTCGGGCTCGGCGTTCTGAACCAAGGGAAGCATCGATGAGCACGATTCGCGAGCTCAAGCAGCGACGATTCGTCCAGATCCTCCTCGGCTACCTGGCGGCCGGGTGGGTGATCATCGAGGCGTTCGACCAGCTGACGCAGAACAACATCATCCCCGGGCTGGCGTATCGTCTGGCGCTCATCTGGTTCCTGGTGGGGATCCCGGCGGCGGGCATCGTGGCGTGGTTCCACGGTGAGCAGGGACGCCAGAAGGTTCCAAAGAGCGAGATCGCGCTCCTGGCGCTGATCGCGCTGGGGCTGGTGGGGTTCACGGCCCGTACGGTGGACGGGCACCTGGAGGAGGAGCGGGCCAAGGTGGGCGCCGTGGAAGCCGGTCTCGCGACGAACCGGATTGCGGTGCTGTACTTCACGGACCGGACGAACGACGGCGAGCTCGGCTCGCTGGCGGACGCGTTCACGGAAGACCTGATCCGGGAGCTGTCGCGGGTCCCGGACCTGGACGTGGTGAGCGCGAACGGTGTGCGGCCGTACCGGGGTGAGGAGGACCCGGACGTGGTGGCGCTGGCGGACACGCTGAAGGCGGGGACGGTGGTTGAGGGGACCGTCGGCAAGAGCAAGGACGGGGTGGCCGTGGATCTGGCGCTGGTGGACGGCGGCAGCGGCGCCGTGTTCCGGCGGGCCAGCCTGGAAGTGCCGCTCCCCACGTACGTGGAGGGTGGGACGCGGCTGGCGCGGGAGGCGGCGCGCATGCTCCGCGAGCGGCTGGGCGAGGAGGTCACGCTGCGGGAGACGCGGAGCGAGACGGACAACACGGCCGCGTGGAGCCTGCTCCAGCAGGGCAAGCGGGCGATGAAGGATGCCGAGGACGCGCTGGACGCGGACAACACCGATCGTGCCGATGTCCTGTACCAGAAGGCGGACTCGCTGCTGGCGGGCGCAGCCCGGCTGGACACGGCGTGGGCGCGGCCGATGGCGCTGCGCTCCGAAGTCGCCTACAAGCGGGCCCGGATCCCGGCGGAGCTTGCGGCCGGTCTGCCGCAGACGCTGGCAGCGATCCGGTACGGCGACGAAGCGGTGGCGCGTGACCCCACGGACGCGGGCGGACTGGAAGCGCGCGGGACGGCGCGCTACTGGCGCTGGCTGACGGATCCCGAGCTGGAGGGGGCGGCGAGGAACCAGCTGATCACGTCGGCGAAGCAGGACCTGGAAGCGGCGGTGCAGCGGGACCCGCACCGGGCCTCCGCGTTCGCCACGCTGTCGCACCTCTACTACAACGACCCGAGCGCGCCCGGTCTCACGGCGGTGCTGATGGCGGCGCAGCGGGCGTACGAGGAAGACGCCTTCCTGTCCTCGGCGGCGAACGTGCTCTGGCGCATCCACACCGCCGCCCTGGACATCGGCCAGTTCCCGCCGGCAGTGAAGGCCTGCGACGAAGGCCTCCAGCGCTTCCCGGGCGACTACCGCTTCCGCATCTGCGGGATCCGGCTCATGGCCTCGCCCGCGATAGCGGCCGACGCGGACTCGGCGTGGCACCTCGCCGCGGAGGCCGATTCGCTGATGCCGGAGAGCGAGCGCCCGTTCTACGACGTCGAGAATCGCATCTTCATCGCCGCCGTCCTGCAGCGCGCCGGCCGCACCGACAGCGCGCGGGCGGTGCTGGACCGGGTGGCGGCGACAGCGGACGACCCGCGCATCGATCCGCACCGCGATCTCTGGCTGCGCGAGGCCATCGTCCGCAGCCGGCTCGGCGACACGCACGACGCGGTGGCGCTCGTGCGCAAGTACCTGGTGGCGAACCCGGGGCACCACTTCGACCAGAAGGACGGCCTCTCCTGGTGGTGGCGCGACCTCGAGCCGGTGCCCGCGTTCCAGCAGCTGCTGGCGCTACAGGCCACCGACGACCGATGACGCCCCCGGACCCGTGCGACCCCCGCGCGACCACACTCTCACAGAAGGAGTCACAGGCAATGAATGGTGAGTCCAACGGCGCCTCCGCAGACGCTCGCCGCGTCCGGGTCACGCTGCGCTACATCGAGATCCTCGACAGCAAGGACGTGGACATCTACGGCGAGTTCCGCTTCCGCTTCCGCGCGGGGGTTCCCGAGCGAGAGGCGGTGGTGGAGACCCGGATCCCCGAGGATCCGAAAGCGCACCTCTCGATCTCCGAGCACCCGGCCATGAACCGGGTGACGCTGAACCAGGTGCTCTTCGAAGGGGAAGTGGCCGGTGACGAGACGCTCGTCGTCGAAGCGAACGGCGAGGAGCTCGACCGCTTCAGCCCGAACGACCCGCTCACCCCGTACCAGCGGGTGTTCGAGGGGCCGCTCGATCGCGTGCTCGGCGAGCATGGCCCGTGGGACGAGGGTTCCGAGGACGAGAAGGACCCCGAGCAGCTCGGCGACTGGCGCTTCGCCTACGCCATCGAAGCCGTCGACCGCGCCCGCACGCCCGCCACCTGATCCCGCCTGCAATGCGACGGCGGAGCGCCGGGGAAGCGCTCCGCCGTCGTCCCACCTCTTCGGCCTCGCCCGCGCGAGCGGTTGTCCCCGCGCCGCGGGCAGATCGCCTCAGTACCGGTAGTGCTCCGGCTTGTACGGCCCCTCCTGCGGCACACCGATGTACTTCGCCTGGCGCTGGGTGAGCTCCGTCAGGTGGGCGCCGAGCTGCCCCAGGTGCAGCCGCGCCACTTCCTCATCCAGCTCCTTCGGCAGGACGTACACCTTCTTCTCGTAGCCGGCCTCGTTCCGCCACAGCTCCATCTGGGCGAGCACCTGGTTGCTGAAGCTGGCGCTCATGACGAAGCTCGGGTGCCCGGTGGCGCAGCCCAGGTTGAGCAGCCGCCCCTCGGCCAGGATCATCACGCTGTGGCCATCGGGGAACTCGAAGCGGTCGTACTGCGGCTTGATGTTGGTCCTCTCCGTCCGCTTCTTCAGCCCCGCCATGTCGATCTCGTTGTCGAAATGGCCGATGTTGCCGACAATGGCCTTGTCCTTCATGCGCGCCATGTGGTCCGCCGTGATGACGTCGCGGTTGCCGGTGGCCGTGATGAAAATGTCGGCCGTCTCCAGCACGTCCTCGAGCGTGGCCACCTGGTAGCCCTCCATGGCCGCCTGCAGCGCGCAGATCGGGTCGATCTCGGTCACCACGACGCGCGCCCCCTGGCCGCGCAGCGCCTGCGCGCACCCCTTCCCCACCTCGCCGTACCCGCACACCACCGCCACCTTGCCGCCGATCATCACGTCCGTGGCCCGGTTCAGCCCGTCCACCACCGAATGACGGCAGCCGTAGACGTTGTCGAACTTCGACTTCGTCACGCTGTCGTTCACGTTGATGGCCGGAAAGAGGAGCGTGCCGTCACGCATCATCTCGTACAGCCGGTGCACGCCCGTGGTGGTCTCCTCGGACACCCCCTTGATGTCCGCGGTCACGCGCGTCCACCGCTCCGGATCGCGCTCCTGCTCACGGCGCAGCAGGTCGAGGATCACGCCCCATTCCTCGGGGTCGTTCTCGGGGTCGAAGGCGGGAACGGCGCCGGCGCGCTCGAACTCGGCCCCCTTGTGGACCAGGAGCGTCGCATCACCGCCGTCGTCCACGATCAGGTCGGGCCCGCTCCCGTCCGGCCACATGAGCGCCTGCGACGTGCACCACCAGTACTCCTCCAGCGTCTCGCCCTTCCACGCGAAGACCGGGCACCCCTTCGGCTCCTCGGGCGTGCCGTCGCGGCCCACCACCACGGCCGCCGCGGCGTGGTCCTGCGTGCTGAAGATGTTGCACGAGACCCAGCGGACGTCCGCGCCCAGATCGAGAAGCGTCTCGATGAGCACCGCCGTCTGCACGGTCATGTGCAGCGAGCCCATGATCTTGGCGCCCTCCAGCGGCCGCTCGCCCCGATGACGCGCGCGCAGCGCCATCAGCCCCGGCATCTCGTGCTCCGCGAGCTCGATCTCCTTCCGGCCGAACCCGGCCAGCCCGGGATCGGCCACCTTGTAGGCGGGCCGGTTCTCTGTGGTGGTTTCGGTCTCCGTCATCGTTGCCATCCGTATCTCCCCCATCTCGTGTCGTCGATCCCGGCCTCGCAGCCGCCCTTCACGCACTCGCCCGCCTCGCCGCCGCGGCGAACAGCAGCGGCCCCTTCGCCCCGGGATCCGTCGGCAGCCGCCGGTAGTGCACCGCCTCGAACCCGGCGGCCTCCAGCCACCCCGTCACCTGCTCCGCCTCGAACCCCTGCCAGACGTGCCCCATCCGCTCCCGGTACTCCTCCCGGCCGTGGGCCACCATGTCCACCACCAGGACCCGTCCACCCGACCGCACGACCCGCGCCGCTTCCGCCAGCGCCAGCTCCGGCCGCGGAAGATAGTGGAGCACCAGCGACAGGATCGCGACGTCCAGCTCGCCCGTCCCGAGCGGAAGCGCCTCCAGCCGTCCCCGCCGCAGCTCGATCCCCCCACCCGCGCGCGCGCCTGATGCGGACCCGCCCCCCTCGGCGGCCTCCCCGAAACCAGGCCGACGACGCGCCGCCGCCAGCATGTCCGCCGACTCGTCCACCCCGATCACACGCCCCACGTACGGCGCCACCGTTTCCGCCAGCTGGCCCGTCCCGCACCCGAGGTCCCCCACCACCCACGCCGGGTCCAGCAGCGCCAGCAGCGCCGGAAGCTCCGGACGGGGCCCGAACAGATCCGCACGCACGCTGTCCCACTGCCCCGCCGCCGATGAGAAGAACTCCTGTGAGCGCGTGCGACGCCGCCCCACGATGTCCCCCGCCCGCGCCGCGTCCTGCGCCGCTTCGGCCGCGCCGGCCACCGCGTCCCGCACCACCGCCCACAGCCGCGCCGCTTCCGGCGCCAGCCGTGAGGACAACCGATAGTACCGGCTCGTCCCTTCCGCACGGCTGACCACCCACCCCTCGTTCGCCAGGATCCGCAGGTGCCGGCTCACCGTCGACTGCGGCAGCTGCACCACGGCCATCAGCTCCGCGACCGCGAGCTCGTGCCGCTCCAGGACATGGAGGATCCGCCCCCGCGCGGGGTCGGTGAGTGCGGCGAGGCGGCGGAGGGTATCATCCATTGATCCGGATGGATAAATGAATGACCCCCGCTCGTCAAGCGCGGCCGGGTGGAGACAGGCGGGCGACCGCGCGACCGGGGTGCGGTGCGGTCAGCGTCTCGGGACAGAGCCGGCCTGTGTGGTTCCGTGGGGCTCGGAACGTTAGCTTTGTGGGCAGCCTCGCGGAGGCGCCGCGACGAGCCCCCCACAGACCCCGAACCTGGAGTGAGCCATGCGGACCGTGGCGACCCTACTGCTGGCAGTGGCGATGACGACGGCGTGTGCCTCGACGGGTGCCGGCCATCGCACGACGCACAACCGGATCACGTTCGAGGAGCTCCAGCGCTCGGACCAGACGAACGCGCTGGACGTGATCAAGAGCATGCGGCCGCAGTGGCTGCGGACGCGCGGCCCCACCACCATCATGGGGAGCGATCCCGTGATGCTGTACATCGACGGGATGCGGATGGACTACATCGACGAGCTCCAGAACGTCCCGCGGATGAACATCCAGGAGATCCGTTTCTATCCGGGTCCCGAAGCGCAGGCGAAGTGGGGTCTGAACCACACGAACGGCGCGATCGAGGTGATCACGCGGCGAGGGTGAGGCGGGGGGAAGCGGGCTCCGGGGATCCGGCGGCGGAAAACCGCGGGGCACGGGATGGCACGGAGACACGCGGGCCACGAGGAAGAGGGTGTTTTCTTCGTGGCCCGCGCGTGTGCGTGTGACGGGCTCAGTCGAGGCGCTCGAGGGTGGTGGTCACCATCCGCCAGAAATCGGAGACGGAGGGAATCCGCACGCGCTCGTCGGGGGAGTGGGGGAACTCGATCTGGGGGCCGATGGAGACCATGTCCATGCCGGGAACCTTCTCCCCGATGATCCCGGTTTCGAGGCCGGCGTGGATGGCCTTCATCTCCGGCTCGTGGCCGAGCTCCTCGGTGTAGACCTCCTTCACGACCTGTAGCAGGTCGGACTTGAGGTTCGGCTTCCAGCCCGGATACGGCTGCTCCTCCTCCACGTCGGCGCCGGCGAGGTGTGCGATGGCGCGGATGCGCGCGCGCAGGGCCTCGAGCTCCGTGGCGACGGAAGAGCGGCTGCTCATGAGGACCGTGGCCCGTTCGCCCTCGATCCGGACCGTGGCTAGGTTGGTGCTGGTCTCGACGAGGTCCGGGATGTCGTAGGACATGGCCATCACGCCATGGGGCAGCGCATCAAGGAGGTGGACGACCTTCCACGCGCTGTCGGTGTCCAGCACCTGCCCGGGCACGTCTGCATCCTCGATGGTCACGGCCATGTCGGGCTCGACGGGCGAGAACTGCGCCCGGACGGCTTCGAAAGCGGCCTTGGCGCGGGAGCGGAAGCCGTCGACGTCGCCCGCCGACAGCACCACGGTGGCCTCGGACTCCCGGGGAATGGCGTTGTGCTTGTTGCCGCCCTGGATGTCGGCCAGGTAGAGCGTGGTGCCGCGCGCGGCCTCGCCCACGATGCGGGCAATGAGGCGGACGGCGTTGCCCCGCTGCAGGTGGATGTCCACACCGGAGTGGCCGCCCTTGAGGCCGCGCAGCCGGACCCGCACGCCCTTCGCGCCGCTCGGCGGTGCGATGCGCGTGACGGGCAGGGACAGGTGGCTGTCGCCGCCGCCGGCGCAGCCGACGTAGACGGCGCCTTCCTCCTCCGTGTCGAGGTTGAGCAGCCGGCGCCCCTGCAGGTCGGAGGCATCGAGCCTGGCGGCGCCCGTGAGGCCGGTCTCCTCGTCGATGGTGAAGAGGAGCTCCAGCGGCGGGTGCGCGACGTCGTCGGCTTCCATGATGGCGAGCATGGCGGCCACGCCGATGCCGTTGTCGGAGCCCAGCGTCGTCCCCCTGGCCGTGAGATAGTCCCCGTCGCGCTCGGGGATGAGGGCGTCCTTCGAGAAGTCGTGCTCCACGTCGGAATTCTTCTCGTTCACCATGTCCAGATGACTCTGGAGGATGGTGACACCGGCGTTCGCCTTCCCCTTCGTGCCGGGTTTCCGCACGACCACGTTCCCGGCGCCGTCGGTGCGGTGCTCGAGCCCGTTGCGCTCGGCCACCTCGATCACGTACGCGCGGATCCGGTCTTCTTCCTTCGAGCCGCGGGGGATGGTCAGGATCCTGTCGAAATGCTGCCAGAGCGTCTGTGGCTCCAGCTGGGATACGAACGTCATTCGGACTCCTCCGTTCCGGGGAGGTTCATGGACGGGCTACACGGGCTGATACTACGGCTTTCGCCCTCCCGGCGCGACAGGCGACGGCGGGGCCGCCCCGGCGTTCAACCCTTGAGCTTCTCCAGCCCCTCGTACGCGTTGTGGAGCCAGTCGGAAAGCGCCACGGCCGCGAACCCGCCCGCCACCACCCGGGTCACCCGGGGCCGTGCGATGAGCCCGGCCACGAGGGCACCGGCCACCCACGGCCCCGTGCAGAAGGGGCACGTCAGGAGGTCCCCGATGGCCTTTCGCAGCCCCCGGCCGCGCGCCCGTTCCTCCACTTCGCCGCCGCCGCCGGAGCCCTGATAGCGGACGAAGGGGGCGCGGACCGGCGCAGTGACCCAGTCCTTCGTGGCGATGCGTGTCAGCTTGTGCGTGGCCACGCCCAGGAGCACCACGTCCCGCGGGTCGAGGCGCTCCGGCAGCCGGTGCGTGGCGGCTGCCGCGGCAAGGGCGCCGCCGTAGATCGTGCTCCAGACGGCGAGGAGCGCCGCATACCCTCCCAGCGGCGTGTACTCGTCCGAATACCCGCTCCGCAGCCCGCCCTCGCGGCCCGTCGATCCGTTGCTGTCCTGCTCGGTCATCCCGTTCCTCCTGTTCTGGCGCCGGTCTGGTTGATGACGAACCAGACGAGCGCGGTTCCGCCCGCGCCGGCATCACGCACCAGCGGCGGGTAGAGCCGAAGCAGCGCGCTGGCGACGGGGGTTCCCGTTCCGAACCGCCTCAGCGGTCGGCGCGCCCGGGCACGTCTCCGGTGCGGTTCCATGCACGGCCGAGCCAGTGCCCGAGCAGGAACACGCCCGTGTCGGCGAACGCGTTGGAAAGCGTCTCGGGGCCGCTGGTCACGAAGAAGCGTCGCCCCCACTCCTTCCGCTCGAATCCCTGCTCCGACAGCTCGTACAGCACCGACGCGGCGGCGGCCCAGTGGACCGGCACGTTCACGAGCCCGAGTGCCAGGCCGCTGGCGAAGTGCACGGTGGTCCACGGGTCCAGGACGGCCCGGTTCTGCTCCTGCTTCCGCGTGGCGACGATCTTCATGGTGCGCTCCCGGGTGCACGTCCGATGCCACGGCGGCGGGACCGGGAGCGCGTGGGGAAATGCCCCGCACGCCGGTTCCCGGGGGTGTGGCGGTATTCCCGATTGCGCCTCCCGATCGGAGCCCGACACGTTGAGCATGACAATCCACAAGGGTCCCCGACGGCGGCAACTCCTCGGGGACCCTTCGTTCATCTGCGGCGCGGGCCGCGCGAACGGGAGGCGACCGGATGGCCATCAGGCGCAGGGACTTCCTCAGGATCGGCCTGGGCGGCGCGTGCGCCGCGACGGTGGACTGGAGGTTTTTCCACCCGGTGCTGAACGCGGCGGAGGGGGCGGCATCGGACCGGTTCGTCCGCTCCACCTGCTCGCCGAACTGCACGGGGGCATGCGGATTCGTGGCGCGGGTGACGGATGGTCGGATCGCCACGCTGGTCCAGGCGGCGGACTACCCGGAGCCGGAGTACGACCCGCGGGGCTGCCTGAAGGGCATGTCCATGATGAACCTGGTGTACGGCAAGGACCGGCTGAAGCACCCGCTGATCCGGACCGGAGCGCGGGGGAGTGGAGAGTTCCGGCGTGCGACGTGGGAAGAGGCGCTGGACCACGCTGCGGCGAAGCTCCGGGAAGTAGCGGAGTCGTACGGTCCCGAAGCCGTGGCGATCACGGTGCAGGTGCCGGGGACCGGCTACGTGCAGAAGGGGGCGTTTGTGGCCATGGCGGGGCTGAACGGCTGGACGATCCACCACGGGTACGACCAGAACGGGGACCTGCCCATGTTCTGGCCGATGACGTTCGGCGTGCAGAGTGAAGAGCTGGAGAGCCTGGAGTGGCGGAACGCGCGCTACACGCTGGTATTCGGCTCCAACATCGCCCAGACGCGGCTGCCGGACGCGCAGCACCTGCTGGAGGCGAAGCGGCGGGGCAAGCTGGTGGTGGTGGACCCGGACTATTCGCCCACGGCCGCGAAGGCCGACGAGTGGGTGCGCATCGCGCTGGACACCGATGGTGCCCTGGCGCTCGGCATGGCCCGTGTCATCATCGACCGGGGCCTCTACGACGCGGCGTTCCTGCAGGATTTCACGGACATGCCCGTGCTCGTGCGCGAGGACACGGGGAAGCGCCTCCTGGCCCGGGACGTGGCGGCGCTCTCTGCGGACGCGGCCAGGCGGCGGGTACCGGCCTACCGGAGCCAGCTCGTGGTCCACACGCCCGCCGGCTTCCGGATTCTGGACCCGGAGCACCTCGGCTCCACCGGCGCGGACCTGGACGGGCGCTACGCCGTGCGGCTCGTGGACGGCCGCACCGTTGAGGCGAGCACGGTGTTCCGCAAGCTGCGGCAGCGCCTCGAGGCGTATTCACCCGAGCGCGTATCGGAGCTCACCGGGGCGCCGGCGGAGCAGGTGATGCGGCTGGCGGTGGAGCTGGCCGAAGGTGGCCCGGTCCACGTCGTCTACGGTGCCAGCGACTACCAGTGGTACCACGGGGATCTGAAGGGGCGGGCGATCGCGCTGCTGCCGGTGCTCACCGGAAACCTGGGGAAGAGCGGCGCCGGGCTGTCCACGCTGGCCGGCCAGTACCGGATCCGGTTCCCACTCGGGGTCTGGTGGTCGCCCGAGGGATCGCACCTGAACTGGGTGCCGTATCTCTACTTCCTGCAGGGGAAGGGGCCGGGCTACCCGGCGAACGGCATCCGGGCGATGGTGGGCGCGTGGGGGAACCCGTTCGACCAGCACAACATGGCCAACATCCTGAAGGAGCGGGCCGCGAGCGGGGAGCTGGAGTTCATCCTCACCACGGATTTCCAGATGACCACATCGGCGCAGTGGTCGGACGTGGTGTTGCCGGCCCCCACCTGGTACGAGAAGGTGGACCTGACGGCGACGATCCTCCACCCCTACCTCCAGCTCCAGCAGCCGGCCATCGAACCGCTGTTCGAAAGCCGATCGGAGGTGTGGATCGCCCGGGAGCTGACGCGGCGCCTGAAGCCGGGGGCGGAAGCCCACTTCTTCCCGGAGCTGGACGAGCAGGCGGCGGCGTGGAAAGCCATGGAACGCATCCTGGAGCACGGCGGCGACGCCACCCGCGGGATCACCGTGGAGCGGCTCCGCGCCGGCCCCGTCCGGCTCCATTCCCCGGCGCCGCAGGACCGACAGATCCCGTTCTGGGAGCAGGTCCAGGAGCGCAAGCCGTTCCCGCCGCCGAGCTATCCGGCCCCGCTGGCCGCTACGTCGAAGTTCGTGCGGAGCGGGCGGATCGAGTTCTACAAGGACGAGGACGCGTTCCTGGCGGCGGACGAGGCGCTGCCTCTGCAGAAGGAGACGTTCGCGGAGACCGAGTATGCGGCGGACCCGACGGCGCGAACGCGATTCCCGCTCCGCTTCGTCACGCGCAACTCGCTCTACCGGGTCCATTCCACGCATTCCAACAACCCGTGGCTGCTGGAGTTGCAGGACTCCCGTCCGAAAGTCTTCCTCAGCGCGCGCGACGCCGGGCGCCGAGGGATCGAGGGCGGAGACCGCGTGGAGGTCTACAACGAGCGCGGGCGGGTGCGGGCGTTCGCGGTGGTGGACCCGCGAAGTCACGAGGGGACGTGCACGTTCGAAGAGGGGTGGTGGTCGCGCTACCTGGACGGTGACTCCTACAACTCCTTGACCTACCCGTGGATCAAGCCGTTGCACGAAGTCTACTTCGTGCCCGGGATCTGGTCCCCCACCACCTGCTGGAACGAGTGCCTCGTCGACGTGAGGAGGGTGCAGGCATGAGATACGGCATGGTGATCGACCTCGAGCGCTGCATCGGATGCCGCACCTGCGCCGTGGCGTGCCGCCAGCACAACGGGCAGCCGCCCGGCACGTGGTGGAACCGCGTCTTCACGCCCGGCAGCCACCGCCACCTGACGCCGCCGGAGCACGGTCAGGAGTTCTTCCTCCCCGTGAGCTGCATGCACTGCGACGACCCGCCGTGCGCGAAAGTCTGTCCGGTGGGCGCGACGTTCATTGGCGACGGAGGCGCGGTGCTCATCGACTTCGACCGGTGCATCGGCTGCCGCTACTGCATGGCGGCGTGTCCGTACGGGGTTCGCCAGTTCAACTGGGAAAGCCCCGACCGCCCCATGGCGCGCGTGGGCTACGAGGAGGGGTACCGATACGGCTATCCGCGCGACCACTACGAGGAGGGGCGGCGGGTCTACGCGACGAAGCGGCCCCGGGGCGTGGTGGAGAAGTGCACGTTCTGCGTGCAATACCGGGCGCAGGGCGAGGATCCGATCTGCGTCCAGAGCTGCACGGGGAAAGCGCGCACGGTGGGCGACCTGGACGACCCGGACAGCGAAGTCTCCCACCAGATCGCGGAGCGCAACGGCTTCACCCTGCTCCCGGCGAAAGGGACCCTGCCCAAGGTCTACTACCTGCCCCCCCGGCGCAAGGAGGTGTGAGCCATGAAGCGGAGCACGCAAACGGCCCTGGTCGTCGCGGGCCTGATCGTGGCCGCCGCGCTGGTCGCCTGGGCGTACCAGCTCGCGCGGGGTCTCGTCCTGACGGACATGGAGAACGGCTTCACCTGGGGCCTCTACATCGCAGCGCTGGCTTTCTTCGTCGGCAATGCGGCGGGCGGTCTCGTTCTCAGCTCTTCGATCTACCTGTTCGGCGCCACGGAGCTGAAGCCGTTCGCCCGACTGGGTGCGCTGACCGCGTTCGCGAACGTGGCCGCCGCCATGGCCATCGTGATCCCGGACATCGGTCGCCCACAGCGCCTCATCTATCTCCTGCTGCATCCGAACTGGACATCACCGCTCGTGTGGGATGTCGGCGTGCTGACGATCTACGCCGTGGTCTCGCTGGCGTACCTGTTCGTCATGATGATCCCCGATCTCCCCGGCCGCATCGGAGAGCGGGTCCGCGGACGGATGGCCGATCCGGAAGCGTTCTCCGAGCGCTGGTCCCGTCGGATCGCACCGTTCGCCCTGGTCTTCGCCATCAGCATCCACGTGGTCACGGCCTGGATCTTCTCCACGCAGGGATCGCGAGAGTGGTGGTTCACCGCCGCGCTCGCCCCCGACTTCATCGCGGTGGCCGTGGCCGCGGGAACGGGCGTGGTCCTGATCGCCGCCGTGCTGGCCTTCGGTGTGGCACCACGATACGCGGCCGCGTACCGGGCCATGGGCGCCATCATCTTCGGCGCCGTGGCCGTGCACCTGTTCTTCATGTTCAATGACTTCTTCATCCACGCGTGGGCCAGGACGGAAGCCGCCAGCGAGCTACTGCACCAGACGTGGGGCGAGCATCCCCTCGGCCACGGATTCGAGGTGCTGGCGCCTCTCGCCGCGGGCGTACTCCTCCTGATCGCTCCGGTACGTCGCACGGCCGCCGGGCTCCTGGGCTCGGCCGGGCTCCTCCTGGCGGGCGTGCTCGTGCACCGGTTCCTCATCATGCCCGCGGCCATGAACGCCGTGCCGCTCACCATCGAGCCGCTGGGCCAGCCAGGGACAACGTGGTCCGTGCCCATCGCCTCCGGCCGCTACCTGCCGGGCGACGCCGTCTTCGGTACCTCGTGGCAGTACTTCCCGACCTGGGTCGAGTGGAGCATCTTCGCCGGGTCGCTCGCCTTCGTGGTCCTGCTCGTGATCGCCGGCGTGCGGACGCTGCCGGTGGTCCGGCGGGAGGGGGCCCGTGCGGCCTGAGGCCGCCTGGGACGGACTCGCCCGTCTTTTCGGCCGTGGGCCGGGCGAGGACCTCCCGGGAGCCCTGCCGGGCGACCTGGCCAGCCGGGCGGCGGGGACCGATCCGGTCCGGCTCGAAGCCGGGTTCGTCCGCCTGTTCGTGAATGCCCTCCCCGAGGTCCCCTGCCCGCCCTACGCTTCCGTCTACCTGGAAGGCACGCTCCACGGCGAGGTCACGGCGCGGGTGCGCGCGCTCTACCGACGATGGGGCGTGGAACCGGCCGACATCCCCGACCATTTCGCCGTGGAAGCGGCGTTCCTGGCCGGGCTCCTGCGCGCTACCGGCGGCGGCACTGCCCATTCCGAGGAGGCCGCCGCCGACGCCGCCTGGCTCCGCGACCACCTCCGGGAATGGACCCCCCGCTTCTTCAGGGCCGTGGAGGGAAACGACGACACGGGCGTGTACGCGGAAGCGGTGCGGATCGCGCGGGCTCTGCTGGAGGCGGAGCGCACCCGCGCGGCCGCCGCGACGGCGTCGCCGGATGAACGTCGCGCCGTTGCTGAATCTCGCAAGGAGCGCATTGACAGCGCCCCGCGGGGGGAGTGAACTTGGAGTTGATGGATGCGGGGAGCTTCCGACGCTGGTGCTCGGTGGCTCCCCGTTTTTGCGTTCCCCGGAAGACGGGCGGCGTCCGAAAGGTGGTCTCGATGTATGATGCGGCAAGCGTCCCACCCGCGAAGACGGCCATGGTCCGGCGCCTGAGGCGCCGTCTGCAGGGAGTCCTCGAGGAGGACCCTTCGACGCTGGAAACGCGGCTCTCGTGCCTGGATGGCTGGACCCTCTCGACGCTCCTGCGGGCGACCGGTCAGCAGGCTGGCGATGGCGCGGCGTCACCCCGTCCGCGGCACCTGGGCGTGGTGGGCGTGGACCACGCGCTGGGGCAGCTCGTGGTGGGCGAGCCGCGCGCCGCCATTGCCCCTTCACGCGCGGTGGAGACCGTCGATTTCGACGGCCTCGATGACGAGGACCTGATCGCCGCATCGCGTTACGTTCCCGAGACGCTGCCCGGCTACGTGCTCGGCTGAGCCGGGATGGTCGCGGCCGCGGACGCCGCCCTGAAGCGGGCGTACGGCGCCCCGTAGGCCGCCACGGCCCCGGGATCCGGCCGTTCCACGGTGCCCGGGGGGAGGGTGGTGGAAACCGCCTCGAACAGGTCCTGGAACGCGCCCGCTCCGACTGCGGCGAGCAGCGCCGCCGCATACGCGGGCCCCTCCTCCCGGTCCACCGTCACCACGGGCGAGCCGAAGATCTCGGCCTGCAGCCGCCGGATGAACGCGCTCCGGGCGCCGCCCCCGGTCAGCACCACCTGGTCCGCGCGCAACCCCAGCTCACGGAGGATCTCCAGCGAGTCCCGCATGGCGAAGCAGACCCCCTCGAGCACCGCCCGGGAGACGTGCCGGCGCTCGTGGGCCAGGCTCAGCCCCACCAGCGCGCCCCGCAGGGCCCCGCTCCGGTGCGGCGTACGCTCGCCTTGGAGGTACGGCAGGAACACCACGCCGCCTGAGCCGCGCGGCGCGCCGGCGGCCTCTTCGTTCAGCGCCAGCGTGGCCGCCGCCGCATTCCCGGCCGTCCCCGGCCCCACGCCGCCCGCGAGCAGCCGATCACGGTACCAGGCGAAGGCACCGCCGGCCGACAGCACCACGCCGATGTTGTACCACGTGTCCGGCGCCACGTGGCAGAAGGTGTGAACGCGCAGCCCGGGATCCACGCGCGGCTCGATCACCGGCGCCAGGACGATACCCGACGTCCCCCACCCCGCCACGACCTGCCCCGGCCGCACCACCCCCGCGCCGGCCGCACCGCACGCGTTGTCCGAGCCCCCACCCACGACGGGTGTGCCCGGGGCCAGCCCGGTGGCCCCCGCCGCGTCGCGACCGACCCGCCCCAGGACCTCCGCGGACCCCCCGACCGCCGGCATCCACGAGGATGGCACCTCCATGATCTCCAGCATCTCCTCGCTCCAGCACCGGCGGACGGGATCGAACAGCAGGGTGCCGGATGCATCGGACGGCTCCGTCGCCAGCTCCCCCGTGAGTCGATAGCGGACGAAGTCCTTCGCCAGCAGGAGCGTGGCCACTCGCCCGTACGCTGCCGGCTCATGCTTCCGCAGCCAGAGCACCTTCGGCAGCGTGAACCCTTCGACCGCCGGGTTCAGGACCCGGGCGCGAAGCCCTTCCTCCCCACCCGCTCGCGCCGTGATCTCCCGGCACTCGGCCCCGGTCCGCGCGTCGCACCAGAGCAGCGCGGGCCGCACCACCGCCCCCGTCGCATTGAGAAAGACCGACGAATGCATCTGACCGGACAGGCCCACCGCCGCCACCGGCCCGGGCGACGCGCGCAGAACCGCGCGGATTGCGGCCACCGCCGCGCCCCACCAGTCGTCCGGCTCCTGCTCGGCCCACCCCGGACGGGGCGTCCGCATCGACAGCGGAGACGACCCCGTGGCGCACACCTCCCCGCCCGGCGCCACCAGGATCGCCTTTACCGCGCTGGTCCCGATGTCCACCCCAAGGAACACTTCCCCCCTCGACCCCTCGCCTCGCTCGATCATGCACCGGAAGATACGGTCCAGCCCGCGCCGCGTCTCGGCGACCCGCGCAATTATTGACGGAGTCGGGCAATCATGTGCGGACTTCCGGCACTCCCCGGAACTGCGCCTCTGCCGCTATCTGGTTGCGCCGCAACCGCTTGAGCGCCATGCCGACCGAGTGGCGCCTCCCTTGCCCATTGAGGAGGGCACAACAGAGGCACGGGACGGCGGGATAACCGGGGAGAGCGTTCCGTGCAACAGGAAGGGGGAGTGGCTGATGATGGCCCTCCCCCTCTCTGCATCCGGGAGGTCGGGAGTGGCGCTCAGTCGGCGGTGCCCGCCGCTCGCGGCAGCATCACGAGCGTCATTCCCACCGAGCGGGGCGGGCCGAACCCGAGCGAGTTCGCAGCGACCGAAAGCTCGCGGCCTCCGCCGAAGTCGAGGAACCCCCAGGCCGCGCGCCAGCCGCCGAGCGCGAGCCGGAGCGAATCGGGAGCCACACCGACGACCTCGCCGATTTCGGCGCCCTCGGGGCTGATCACGGTGGCCCCCCGAAAGCGTCGCAGCTCGAGCACGGCGGGCCTGATGGAAGCCGTGGGGCGGATCACCCTGAGCGCCCGCTCGAGGTGGCGCGCCGTCCGGGCCTCGTCCCCCTGCTGGTAGGAAAGCCGCGCTGATTTCACTTCGTCGAGCACGGCGTGGAGCGCGCCCGGAGCGGAGTGCCCTCCAACCTCGGCCGCGCGATGCGCGTCGTCCATGGCGACGGCGGCGGAAGTCCGGTCGCCGCGGCCGAGCGCACCCAGCGCCTCGTGGAGCGAGGTGCGGATGCCCTGGCCCAGTGCGTGGGCAGGACTGGCCAGCTGTGCGGGGAACGGTTCGGTGCCGTGCCCGTCCGGGCGGCGATCCTGGCGGAGTTCGGTGAGCCAGGCCACGAGCACGAGCGCGGCGGCGCCGAGCACGGACATGGTAGCCACCAGTCCAGCGCGGGCGGGCGTGCCCTCGACCTGCTTCTGCTCCGCCCCTTCCATCCCCCCCATCCCGTGCTTCCAGCCGAGTTTGACCATCATCGCGTTCATCGGCCACGTGAGGATGAATCCCGCGACCAGGCCGAACATGCCGAATCCCCAGAAGGCGTAGGTGAGCGGCTTCGGCTGCGAGGTGGCCACCAGCGGCGTGATGTACGTCATGACCGCGCCCATGCCGCCCATCACCGTGAGCATGGAGAAGAACTCGCCGCGGAACGCCATGGCCAGCTGTTTCGGGATGCTGTCGGTCATCATGGTCATGGACTTGCGCTGGAAGATGAACCAGCCGATGGCGAAGCCCACCAGGTACTCGAACCAGAACTCCTGCCAGAAGCTCATGCCGGAAGCCCGGGCGATCACCATCCCGGTCATGATGCCGAACCCATCGCCGGCCACGCAGTGGATCACGGCCCCATTGGCCCGGCGCCACATGGCCCGCTCGTACTCGTCATGCGCTTCCTGCTTCTCGTCCGGGTCCTCGATCCGACCGATGCCGGGGGCGCGTGCGGTGGTGAAGTACAGGAAGAGACCGATCACGGAAAAGAAGAACACGATGATGGGCCACGCCCACTTCATCGCCGGCTTCAGCACCGTGTTCTTCCGGTGGAGGTCGTGGATGAGGAAGGCCGCGCCCAGCGCGCCGACGGCGTACCAGGGAATCACGAACCACGGCTGACCGAGGAAGTAGAGGAAGCTCCAGTCCATGGCTGCGCCTGTCGTTGAATGAGCGTCTCGGCGGCGGGCTGGCCGGAGGCAAATGGTGTACCGCGGGGCTCCGGAACGCGGCGGGGCCCGCGCGAATCCCCGGGGGATGACCTGTCGCCGCGTGGTGATTGTCCCGACAGAAGATCATGGTGTTCCCTACTGACGGCAGGGCAGGCGCGTGATACCCTTTCCGTTCGAGCTGCGGCGTCGGGGCCTGCGAGGAATCTTTCCTCGGAGGCCCTTTTTCATCGTCGACGCCTCACCCGAGATCCGGGCCTGCGACCGGGGATCAGCGGTGGACGATGGGCCCGGCTGACCGAGGTTCCAGATCCCGTGAAACGGGATGACTGTCTCTGCCACCGGATATGGCCGTCCATGCCACGCCCTCTCGTGCTGATCGTGGATCAGGACCCGGACATGCGAGTCATTCTCAGCGCGTTTCTGCGCCACGCGGGTTATGCCGTGATGATGCAGGAGCATGGGGATGGGGCGCTGGCGGAGGCCAGGGAACGCAGGCCGGCGCTCCTCATCGGTGAGCACCCCATCCCACTCTCCGACGGGAACACCCTGTGCAGCGCGCTCCGCTCGGATCCGGAGACGGCGAACATCCCGTTCCTCGCCGTCACGACCAGAGCCTTCCCCGAGGAAGTGGCGGACGCGCAGCGGCTTCATGATGCTGTCCTCGCGAAGCCACCCGATTATTCGGAATTGCTCCGGAAGATACAGGAGCTGACGGAAGTGCCGCTCTCGCGCTGATGGTGCCCTGTTCATGAGACCGGCCGCGCTCGATCCCGACCACGAGGGGGCCATGGGCCCCGTGCCGCGCCACAGCGCGGGCCGGGTCCTGGATCTGCACGCGCATCCGTCCCTGAAGACGTACTTCACCGGCCGCACCCTGCAGCACCATCAGCGGGCGAGGGCCGGGCTCGCCCCGCACCGGCTTCGCAGCAGCTATCCATCGATGCGGGCGGGCGGTGTCGGTGCGCTGTGCTCGTCGGTGTATGTCCCGGAGCGACGGCTCCGTTCGGATTGCTGGCCGCTGGCGGTTGCGGCCGTGTTCCTGCCGCGGCTCAGGGCGCCGCTGCGCGGCGACGATCCGTTCCGGCTGGCGAACCTCGTGCTGGACCACGTGGAGCGGGAAGTCGCGCGTGTGAACGGCGCCGAAGGGAAGACGCTCCTTCAGGTGGTGCGATCGAACCGCGAGCTGGACGGGGTCGAGGCGGCGGGGTCCATGGCGCTCCTGCACGCGTTCGAAGGGGCGCACGTATTGAACGGCGACGTCGCCAACGTCCGGCGCTTCCAGGCACGCGGGGTCTGCTCGATCACGCTCGCCCACTTCTATGACAACGGCATCGCGCCGCCGGTCGACGCGATTCCCCACGACCTCTTCCTCCGGCGCCTGGGCTGTTTCCGCGCCAGGCACGACCTCGATCGCGGCCTCACGCGGCTGGGCTTCGAAGTCGTGGAAGAGATGCTCGAGGCGGGGGTGCTGGTGGACCTCACGCACAGCACCCCGCGGGCGCGTCAGGACGCGTACGCCATGCCCAATCCGCGGGGGCGGCCGATGGTGATGTCGCACGTCGGCATGGCCACCCTGTTCCCCGCCCCGCTGAATGCCAGTCCCGCGGACGTGCGCGCGATCGCGGACCTGGGCGGCGTGGTGGGCATCATCCTGGATGAGTACTGGCTGACCGGAACCCGCGTGGGCAATGCACTCGAGCACGTGGTCCGCCATGTACGCGAGCTGACTCGCCTGGGCGGTGAGGCGTGCGTGGCGGTCGGCTCCGACTTCGATGGCATGACGGACCCGCCCGACGGGCTGCGCGAGCCCGCGGGCTGGCCCCGGCTCCGGCGCGCGCTCCTCTCCGACGGCTTCAGCCCGGTCCAGGTGGAGCGCTTCCTCGCCGGCAACGCCCGCCGCGTCCTGCGGGATGGCTGGATCTGACCATGACTACGGCCACAGGAGAATCGGCATGCGCAAGGAGATGACCGTCTCGTCGGTATGGCTCCAGTTCGCCGCGCTGACGTTCCTCGCCGGATTCACCGTGCTCGGCATTCTCGCCTACCTCGTCAATTCGGAGCGCCCGCCGATCCCCGAACGCGTGGTCACGGAATCCGGAGAGGTGCTGTTCACGTCCGATGACATCATGGCCGGGCAGCACGTGTTCCAGAAGTACGGCCTGATGCAGTACGGCACGATCTTCGGCCACGGTGCCTACCTCGGGCCGGACTTCACCGCCCAGTACCTGCACCGGGAAGCGCTGCTCATGGCCGGGTACTACGGCGGCGCGGACTCGGCGGCCGCAGCAGGGCGCGTGGCCCGGGAGGTGAAGCAGAACCGGTACGACGCGGGCACCGGCACGCTCGTCTTCACGACGGGCCAGGCTTCCGCGTTCCGGGACATGGTGGCCTTCTACCGTGGCTGGTTCGGGGAGCCGGACTCCCAGTCCGGCGTCCGCCACCTCTACCTCAAGGATCCGCAGGAAGTGCGGCGCCTCACGTCGTACTTCGCCTGGGCGACGTGGGTGGCGACCGCGACCCGGCCTGGCAAGGACTACTCCTACACGAACAACTGGCCGCCCGAGCCGCTGGTCGGGAATACGCCGACGGCGGACGCGCTGCTCTGGAGCGTGCTCAGCCTCGTCGCCCTGCTGGGCGGGATCGGAGTGATCTTCTACATCTTCGGCCGCTTCGACCTCCTGGGCTGGCATCGGACGGATGACGAGCGGGAGGGCACGCTCCGTTTCCGACATCCGGAGGAGGTGCGGCTGACGCCGTCGCAGCGGGCGATCCCGTGGTATTTCCTGGTGGTCGCCGGTCTGTTCCTCGCCCAGGGGCTCCTGGGCGGCGTGAACGCCCATTACCATGCCGAGCCACAGGGATTCTACGGCTTCGACATCTCCCAGTGGCTGCCGTACAACCTGTCGCGCATGTGGCACCTCCAGCTGGCCCTCTTCTTCGTCGCGGCCAGCTTCCTGGCCATGGGCATCTTCATCACGCCCATGATCGCGCGGCGCGAGCCGCGGGGTCAGGCGCTGCTGGCGAAAACGCTGTTCGCCGCTCTCGTCGTGGTGGTCCTGGGAAGCCTGGCCGGCGAAGCGCTGAGCATCAAGGACGTGATCCCGCGCTCGGGCCCCTGGTTCTGGATCGGCGCCCAGGGGTGGGAGTACCTCGACCTGGGTCGCCTCTGGCAGATCCTCCTGGTGGTGGGGATGGCGCTCTGGGTCATCATCCTCGTGCGAGGGCTGCGACCTGCCCTCCGCAACGAGCACCCGGGCAACCTGCCGTGGCTGTTCCTGTACAGCGCACTGTCCATCCCCCTCTTTTACGCCGCCGGCCTGGTCTTCGGCCAGAACGCTGAATTCGCCGTCATGGACTTCTGGCGCTTCTGGGTGGTCCATCTGTGGGTGGAGGACTTCCTCGAGCTCTTCACCACGATCATGGTCGCGTTCGTCTTCGTGCTGCTGGGCGTGGTGACGCTCAGGGTCGCGACCCGCGTGGTCTACCTCGACATCATCCTCTATTCCGTGGGCGGTGTCATCGGGACCATGCACCACCTCTATTTCAGCGGGGCGCCGGCGATCCACATGGCCCTGGGCGCGTTCTTCTCCGCCATGGAAGTGGTCCCCCTCGTGCTCCTGACGTACGAGGCGTGGCGTTTCATGCAGCTGGGAAGCGCCCGCGGCGATCCGACCTTCCGCACCGACAGCGCCGCGTTCCCCCACAAGTGGGCGGTCATGTTCCTCATCGCCGTCGGCTTCTGGAATTTTCTCGGCGCCGGCGTCTTCGGGTTCCTCATCAATCTCCCCATCGTGAGCTACTGGGAGATCGGCACCGCCTTCACCGCCAACCACGGCCACGGCGCCATGATGGGCGTCTACGGCATGCTCGCCGCCGGCTTCTTCATGTTCGTGGTCCGCTATTTCGTACCCCGTGACCGGGCCAGCGACCGCGCGATGAACGTGTCGTTCTGGAGCCTGAACATCGGCCTCGGGATCATGGTCCTGGCCAACCTGGTCCCCATCGGCATCATGCAGCTCTACGACAGCGTCAAGTACGGCTACTGGCACGCCCGCGACGCACAGTTCTTCCAGCAGGGGGCGGTGCGCGCGTTCGAATGGATCCGGCTCCCTGGCGACGTTCTCTTCATCGTCGGCGGCATCGTCCCCATCGTCTATCTCGCCATCCGCATGTTCCTCGCCCGCAACCGGCCAGGCGAGGTCCCGCTCGATGCGGAGACGGAGGAGTTCACGATCGCATGACGCGGGATGCGGGGGTGCCCGCGACCGCGGGGTCGGACGGAGGCGGGACCGGCGTGACGTCGTCTGGAGGCTCGTTCCGATCGGGGCGTCGGTTGAACGATTCACCATGGATATTGCCGTCGATCGTGCAATGGATCGGATCGTCGCGAGCCGTTGAACGATCGGCGGCAGATAATGCCGTTCATTGTACAAACCTCCTGCGAGGGGCCTGGAACGTACGAACTCCGGCCCCCGTACCGGGCTTCGGTCGGCGTGCAGTCAGCCATTGATCGTCGGAGGAGCGCCCACCATGAGGCAGCGGGAAGCGAAGCAGATCGCGACGGTCCTTCTCGAAGATTCGGGCAGGACCTACGCGCGGGAAGCGGGAGCGCGAGTGGATCGGGGCACGCCCGCGCCGCTGTTCCAGACCCTCGTCGTCTCTCTGCTCCTGAGCGCGCGGATCAGCGCGCGCATCGCCGTGGCTGCCGCGAAGGCACTGTTCGACGAGGGCTGGACCACGCCGCAGAAGTTGGCCCGCTCCAGCTGGGAGCGGCGGGCGCAGGTCCTCAACGAGGCAGGGTACGCGCGCTACGACAATCGCACGGCCACGATGCTCGGTGACAGCACCGACCTGCTCCTGGAACGCTGGAATGGCGACCTCCGGAAGCTCCGCGAGGAGGCCGGGGGCGATCCGGACGAGGTGCAGAAGCTGCTGACGGCGTTCAGCGGGATCGGCGAGGCGGGTGCGGCCATCTTCTGCCGCGAGGTCCAGGGAGTCTGGGGCGAGCTTTACCCGTTCGCCGACCACAGGGTGCTCGAGGAGGCGAGCAAGCTGCGGCTCCCCAGGAGCCCCCGCGGCCTCGCGGACCTCGTATCCAGGAAGGACTTTCCGCGCCTGCTCGCCGCGATCATGCGCGTCGGGCTCGACCACCGACAGGACGAGATCCTGGAGCGGGCCCGCAGCTGAGAAAACGGGCTCCTACCGCCAGGACGCTTGCGAAGCTGTCGCTCCGTCGCCTCTCGGGCAGTGGCGGCACGCGCGATGCGTTCCCCATGGCTCACGCACGGGGCCCCGTACGCCTCGGGGCTACCGCGACGAGCGTGAGTCACGGAGGACGGGATGGAAAGCGGCGCGCAGGCCAGGAACTGGATGGTGGAACGACACATCCAGGGGAGGGGGATCGAGGAGGAGGCGGTCCTGGACGCGATGCGCGAGGTGCCCCGGGAAGCGTTCCTGCCGCCGGAGCTGGCCGGCTACGCGTACCAGGACCAGCCGCTTCCCATCGGCGAGCGGCAGACCATCTCGCAGCCGTACGTGGTGGCCCTCATGGCACAGCTGGCCGAGCTCCAGGAGGGTGACCGGGTCCTCGAGGTCGGCACGGGCTCCGGGTACGCCGCCGCCGTGTTCAGCCGGATCGCCAGCCGCGTCTTCACCGTGGAGCGCCACGGCAGCCTGGCCGCGGAGGCGGAGGCGAGGTTTCGGGACCTGGGCTACGACAACATCGGCGTCGCGGTCCGGGATGGCACGCTCGGCTGGCCGGAGCACGGGCCGTACGACGCCATCATCGTCGCCGCCGGCTCTCCGGGCCGGATCCCCCCGGCACTGGCGGAGCAGCTGGCGCCGGGAGGACGGCTGATCATTCCGCGGGGAACCACCCAGGCCGGGCAGGACCTGGTACGGGTGCGGCGCACCGAGGGGGGAGAGCTCGAGGAGGAGTCGCTCGGCGCCGTCCGGTTCGTCCCGCTGATCGGCTCGGCCGGGTGGAGGCCGGAGCGGGAGGTGCCGGAGCGGGGGCCGGGCGAGCCGGACGCCGCGCCCCCGACGGCGCCGGCCGCGAAGCCAGCCGAGAAGCCGGGCGAGATCCTGACCCAGGCCACGGCAGCGCGGGAGGGGGCCCGGGTTGGCCGGCCGCGGTCGCTGCCCGGGCTGATCGCGGACTCGGCTCAGCCGTTCGACGATCTGGCGAACGCCGACCTCGCCCCGCTCCTCGAGCGCATCGGTGACGCGCACCTGGTGCTCATCGGCGAGGCCAGCCACGGGACATCGGAGTTCTACCGGTTCCGCGCCCGCATCACCCGGGCGCTGATCGAGCGCAAGGGCTTCCGGTTCGTGGCGGCGGAGGCCGATTGGCCCGATGCCGCGGAGATCGACGCCTACGTCCGCCACGACCCCGACCACCGCCCCGGGGCGAAGCCGTTCCAGCGCTTTCCCCGCTGGATGTGGGCGAACACCGACGTGCTGGAGTTCGTCCACTGGCTTCGCGGCCACAACGAGGGGCAGTCCGATCGAGGCGCCATGGCGGGCTTCCACGGGCTCGACCTCTACTCGATGCACAGCTCCATCGAGGCGGTCCTCGAATACCTCGATGACGTGGACCCGGACGCGGCGGCCGTGGCCCGCGACCGCTACGCCTGCCTCACGCCCTGGCAGAACGACCCCGCGCTCTACGGCCGCGCTGTCCTCACTGGCTCCTTCGACCAGTGCGAGGACGACGTCGTCCGCATGCTCAACGACCTGCTGGCCAAGCGGATGGAGTACGTCCGCCGCGACGGCCGCCGCTTCGTCGACGCCATCCAGAACGCCCGGCTCGTGGCCAACGCGGAGAAGTACTACCGGACCATGTACCGGGGCTCGGTCTCGTCGTGGAACCTCCGGGACCAGCACATGTTCGACACCCTGTCCGTGCTGCTCCAGGTCTACGGCCCCGGGGCCAGAGGCGTGGTGTGGGCCCACAACTCCCATCTCGGCGACGCCTCCGCCACCGCCATGGGCGCCCGCGGCGAGCACAACGTGGGGCAGCTGGTTCGGCAGGCCCACCGCGGCGGAGCCTACCTGATCGGCTTCGGCACCCACACCGGCACCGTCGCCGCCGCGTCGAACTGGGGGGAGGCGATGGAAGTGAAGAGCGTCAATCCGTCACACCCGCGCAGCTACGAGCACCTCGCGCACCAGGCCGCGCCCGACAACTTCCTGCTCCCCCTGCGCCGGCCACGGGAGCCGGCGCTCCGGGAGCGGCTGCTCGCGGACCGCCTCGAGCGGGCCATCGGCGTGATCTACCGCCCCGAGACCGAGCTCCAGAGCCACTACTTCGATGCTTCACTGCCCCGCCAGTTCGACGAGTGGATCTGGTTCGAGGAGAGCCGGGCCGTGACGCCCATCGGCGAGGAGCACCGGGCAGAGCTGGAGCGACTGCCCGAGACCTTCCCGTTCGGCGTCTGACGCCGCCCGCCTGGCGGAGCCAGCGGCTCGGACGCGGCGGGGGGCGGCCGACGAATTCGGCGAGAGCGGGCTCACGGCGAAACGCCAGAAACCCGCGCCGTTGCCTGCAAAGCGGAGGGCCGGGGATTCGAACCCCAATGGGCTTGCGCCCGGCGGTTTTCAAGGCACCTTTTCGCCTGTTTTGCCCTGTTGGCCCCTGTTGTCTGGCGTAGGGTTTAGCGTTGTGACAGTAGGCGAACCGGCACCCCTGTTGTTGTTGCCGGTGTCGCCAGTTTGTCGGAGTTTGGCACATTTGGCACACCGTTGGCACACCAGATCCCCCGGCGGTTTTCATACGGTTGCGTCACCGCTGGCGGTGTGACAGCCGGAAGGGCCACGGCGCATGGGAGGGCACCGCACGGTGGCGAAGCTGGCCCGCGAACGGGCGGCCGAGCTGGAGGCGCTGGCGTCGGGGAGCTTGGATGGCTCGCGGGGGGCGTAGGTTGCGGGGGCGGGTCTGGCCGCGCTCGTTCTTGATTTCGGCGTCGAAATTCAAAACCTCGTCTGGCCGCGCCGCAGGGGCGGGAGATCGAGCGGGATAATGAGGTCCGCGACCTCGACCAACCCCTGCCGCGCCCCCCTCTAGCGGTCGCTCTTGTGGGCCATCTGCCAGGCGTCGCCCGTGCCGGGCTTCTCGTTCGTCTCCGGCGCAGCGCAGACCCAGAGGGAGCCGTCCCGCGTCACCGCGTCGCCCTTCGTGTAGCTGACGGCCTGGCCGGCCCGAATGCCCTTGTATCGCATCGTCTCGGCCCGGGCCGCCTTGATTTCGTCGCGCACATCCAGCACCACGCGCGCCACCTCGTCCACATACGCGGTCAGCGCGGCCACTTCATCTGTGTCATGATCGCCTCCAGGAGCCTACGGGTGTAGCGGCGATGCGGTCGGAGTGGTCCGCGGTCGCCAGCGCGGCGGCGCGCACCTCCTCGCCGTAGAGCGGCATGATGCCGGCCCAGGCTTGCGGATCCGCCGCGTCGAACGGCTCCCCGTAGGCGCCCTCATACCGCGCCCTGGCGCGGTCCCATTCGGTCGATTCCATCGGTTCAGCTCCCTCCCATGTCGAGCACGACGACCGCGTCATCTCGGACCCGCTCCCAATTCGCTTCGATTTCAGCCCGCAACGCCACGCTGTTCGTCTGGAACATCGAAACCAGCTCGCCGGAGCCGGCCGGGTCGTCGCTCATCTCCAACGTGGCATCGGGGCCGGGCAGGATGTCGATCCCGCCTTCCGCCACGACGACGCCATCCGGGGCCACGGCCACGATGAGGTCTTCCGCCTCGGGCGTCACCACGACCGGCACCAGGGCATCCGCTCCCCGGAGCGCCGCCACGATGCGCACGGCCCACGGCAAGCTCGCAATGATGACCGGCTCGTCTCCCACGGCCAGCAGGTCCACCGAATGCTCAAGGAGCGAAGCGTCATCGGTCCCGGTCGCCGGAATCGCGGCAATGCCGTTCGTCAGAGACGACAGCAGCTCGGTATTGATGGCGGTGCCGAGCGCCGACGCGAGCTGCCGGTTGATGGCCTCATCGGACCCGGGGGCCGTGGACCGCACCAGCTCGGCCGTCATCACGATGATCGTGCCCACCACGCCCGGCGACAGCGTCACCGTGTCGAACGGCATGGACGAAATCGGCTTGAGCGCCCCGGGCGTGCTGATGCGGTAGCCAGTGGGCCGGGCCGTCTGTATGGGCGTCGGCACCCCGAACGGGGCGCGGAGGAACGGCACCCGGTCCAGAAGTGAACGGCGCTCCACCAGCTCGCGGAACGCTCCGGCGCCGGGCAGGCTGGCGAGCGGCGCCGCCCAGGTCTCCCCGGTGGAGCTGCCGGCCGAGACGGCGGCCTTGCGCATCGTGGCAATGCCGTCCTTGTCCAGCGCCAGGGCCCGGACCATGCCGGAGAACGTGCCCAGCGTGCGGGCGGCCTGGCGTTCGATCAGGTCGTTGGCGGTGGGGGTCATGCGGCGGCCTCTTCGGTTCGGGTGTCCGTAGCAGCGTCACGAACCAAAGATGCCGGAGTGGAACCCTTCCCCGCGCGTGCAACATGCACCTTCTCGCGGCTCGCGGCGGTCCAGCGTCGAGCCCAGCTCCGCACCGTCTCCCGTTCCAGCCCCAGGCGGTCCGCGGCGGCGTGGAGCGCCTCACCGGGGGCGAACCCTGCCGAACCAGCCGGGCGGCCTCCAGAATGCACGCGGCAGCCTGGAACGGCGGGGCGACGGGGGTGCGCCTCCAGTCGTGCAGGTCCAGCAGCTCGCGCAACTCCTCCAGGGCCGCCAGGAGCGACGGCGATAGCACGGCCTCGATGGCGGCCCGGTCACCGGGTGCGGCGCGGCGAGGCATCTCAGTCCAACCGCTTCCAGAAGCGCGTGGCACGGTCGGACGGCTTGCCGGGCGTGGGCAACAGGCACAACCAGCGATGGGGCCCGTAGGAGCACCACCTCACCGGGCTCGCGGACCAGCCCGGCCCGGGCCACCGCCGCACGGGCGGCTCCTCGTCCTGGCGGGGCGGCGTCGGGTGCTCAGTCATCGGTGGGCCTCAAGCCACGCGCGGCGACTCTCGGTGAGGGCATCAGCGCGTCATCGTCCACGTATCCGTCGTCGTCGGCCGGGAGCGCCTCGAAGGTGCGGAGGTCGTCGGGAACGCCGGGCTCGTAGTACCAGAACGGTTCGCAGTACTGCAACCTGCCCGGCGCCTCGGCCCGGAGCGCGAGCCAGGCGCGGCGGGCTTCGGCCTCCGAACCCCAATACTCGGTCCAGCAGGACATCTCCAGCGCGGCCCAGGACGCCCCCAACGTCCAGCGCAACGGCCGGCCCTTCGTGCTCTTCTTTCTCCGCGGCATGGCCTCAGCCCTCCTGCACGTATCGGCCGGCAATGTAGGGCGGCCTGGCCTCGTCCTCGTCTATCGAAAGCCCAAGCTCCCGCAGGAGCAGCCGCATGGAGTCGAGCGCCTTCCGTTCCGCGTCCACCGCCGGGTGGACAATCCGGGCGCCGAAGCGGTTCTCGATGACCGCTCCCTCAGCCTCAATGACCCGTCGGAACTCGGCCGCCCGGTCGGCCTGCACCGCAGCCGCCTCCAGCAGCGGCCGGCGGTGGTCCTCCACGTCAAACTCGGCCTCGACCGCGGCAATGAGCTGCTTGCCGGCCATCGGGGTGGGGGTCTGGGGTCGCTTCGTCATGTCCGTCCTCCAAAACAGGGTCCGTCGGGGTGATGGTAGGCGGTGTGACTAATGGGGCGTCGGTCAGGAGGCAAGCGTCCGAAATCTTTGACCCTCCCCCCCGAGGGGTCCTCACG
>CAVUKA010000008.1:0-196727 GCA_963741945.1 uncultured Gemmatimonadales bacterium
ATAATCCAACGGTCGCAGGTTCGAGTCCTGCCGGGCCCACTCCCCTTCGAATCAGGAGGCTCCATGAAGCGGACGCACCTGCTTGCCGCCGCCCTTGCCGCCGGCACGCTGGTCACTTCTCTCGGGTGCATGGAAGCGGATGGCGTGGCGGCGTCGGATCCGGTGTGCGACGGCGACAACGGCGGACTCGTCCTCCCGGACGGGTTCTGCGCCGTCGTGGTGGCGGACGGGCTGCCCGCGCCCCGGCACATGGTGGTGGCCGCGAACGGTGATCTGTTCGTCGCCCTGGATGGTGCGGGCGACGACGCGGGCGGCGTCATCGCGCTGAGGGATACCACCGGCGATGGTCGCGCGGACATCCGGGAGCGGTTCGACACCGAGGGTGGTACGGGAATCGGCCTGTGGCGCGGTTGGCTCTATTTCGGACGGAATGGAGCGGTGGTGCGCTACCGTCTTCCCGAGGGCTCGCTCGAGCCGGCCGAAGGCCCCGAGGTCATCGTGGGCGGGCTTCGGGCGCGTGGGAGTCACGTGGCGAAGTCGCTGGTGATCACTCCGGGCGGCGACCTTTTCGTGAACATGGGCTCACCCTCCAACTCGTGCCAGGTGCGGGATCGGCAGCCCGGCTCGCCCGGGAAGGACCCGTGCCAGGAGCTGAACGACAATGCCGGGATCTGGCGCTTCGACGCGAGCACGCCCGGACAGACGCTCGACGACGGGGAGCGCTATGCCACCGGGATGCGGAACACGGTGGCGCTGGCCTTGAACCCGGCCGATGGGGACCTGTACGCCGCGATCCACGGCCGCGACCAGCTGTACCAGAACTGGGGGCAGCATTACACGGCCGAGGAGGGTGCGGAGCTCCCCGCAGAGAAGTTCGTGCGCGTAACGCAGGGCGCCGATTTCGGGTGGCCGTACTGCTACTACGACCAGCGGCAGGGCGGCTACATCCTGGCCCCGGAATACGGCGGCCCGCAGGCCGGCGCGGACCGGTGCGCTGACCTGACGCAGCCGATCATCGGCTTCCCCGGCCACCTCGCGCCCGATGGCCTCACGTTCTACGAGCCGCCCGCGGGCGGCGAGTTCACTTTCCCGCAGCGGTACCGTGGCGGTGCATTCATCGCATTCCACGGCTCCTGGAATCGCGCGCCGGAGCCGCAGGAGGGTGCGTACGTGGTTTTCGTGCCACGGAATGGGAATGAATTCGGACCCGGCCATACCGTTTTCGCCCACGGGCAGCAGAACTGGGCGGAAACCCGGACGCACCGCCCGACAGGCGTGACCGTGGGCCCCGACGGCTCGCTGTACGTCTGCGATGACGCCGGTGGCAGGATTTGGCGGGTGATCTACCGCGGCTGAGGCGGGGGGCGGCGCCGGTCGACGTTGACAGGGACCGGCGGCGCCGTCACTTTTCGCCGTCTTTCGACGGGTTGCGGGCGCTCTGCCCACACGTCAGCAGAACGGGAGAAATCGGGAGCCATGCTCGGCAGCTTGAAGGGTCGTGTCGCCCTGATCGTCCTGGTGGTCCTCGCCAGTGGCTGGTACATCTACCATAATGGGCTGAAGCGCGGCCTCGACCTCCAGGGCGGTATGCACCTGGTGCTCGAGGTTGAGGACCAGGCGGGAACCATGACGCCGCAGAGCCGGGCGGACGCCACGGACCGCGCGCTGAAGATCATCCGCACCCGGATCGACCAGTTCGGCGTCGAGGAACCGCTGATCCAGAAGGCGGGCGACGACCGGATCATTGTCGAGCTCGCGGGGATCCAGGATCAGGAGCGTGCCAAGTCCATCCTGAAGCAGACCGCCTTCCTGGAGTTCTACCTCGTCGCATCCGAGCAGGAATTCCAGCAGTTCACCGCCTCGCTCCCGCGCATCGACCGCGCCGTGCTCGCTGCGTTCGGCGACAGTGCGGGCCTTGCGCCCGGGGGACCAGCGGAGGAAACGGGGCGGGAGACCGTCCAGAACCTCCTCTTCGGGGGCGACACGGCCCAGGCGGCCGCGGACAGCGCGGCCGGGAACGCCGCGTCGGATACCACGGCGCCGCCCACCCTGAACCGCCGCCCGTTCAGCGATCTGCTGATGCAGGGTGGTGGCGGGGAGATGCTGGTGGCCGAGCGGGACTATGACACCGTGCAGCGCTGGCTTTCCAATCCTCAGGTGCAGCGGACCATCCCGCGGGGGATGATCCTGCGCTGGGGTGAACAGCCGACGGCGCAGGGAGCGGAGCTGTACCGTCCGCTTTACGTGCTGCAGGAGCGCCCGTTCCTGAAGGGCGAGGAGTTGCAGGATGCGCAGGCGGGCAAGGAGCAGCAGTACAACCAGACGATCGTCTCGTTCACCCTGACTCGCCGCGGCGGCCGTACGTTCGAGCGGGTCACGGGCCAGAACATTGGCGAGCGGATCGCGATCGTCCTCGACAACGAGGTGGTGAGCGCGCCCGTGATCCGGAGCCAGATCGGCGCGCGCGGGCAGATCGAGATGGGGCAGGCGCCGCTCGAGGAGGCGCAGGACCTGGCGCTCGTGCTGCGTGCTGGCGCGCTCCCCGCGCCGCTCCGGGTGATCGAACAGCGGTCGGTCGGGCCATCGCTCGGCGCCGACTCCGTCGACAAGGGCGAGATCGCCGGCCTCGTGGGGCTGATCCTGGTGGTCGGGATCATGATCGCGTACTACCGCGTGTCCGGGCTTCTGGCCGTGAGCGCGCTGGCGGTCTACGTGATCCTGGTGATGGGCGGCCTGGCCGCGTTCAACGCCACTCTGACCTTGCCCGGCATTGCCGGCATGATCCTGTCCGTCGGCATGGCCGTGGACGCGAACGTGCTGATCTTCGAGCGAATACGGGAGGAGCTCGCTGCGGGGCGCGTCGCGCGCACCGCGGCCGACGAGGGGTTCAAGCACGCCATGTCCGCCATCGTGGACTCGAACCTGACCACGCTGCTCACGGCGCTCATCCTGTTCCAGTTCGGTACCGGTCCCGTCCGCGGCTTCGCCGTGACGCTTTCCGTCGGGATCGTGGCATCGTTCTTCTCGGCGGTGTACGTCACGCGCACGTTCTTCCTGCTCTATCTCGCTCGCAAGCAGGCCACCGCCCCCATCAGCATCTGAGGAAGGCACCGAGGCATAGATGCGGTTATTCCAGAACGCGAACTACGAGTTCATCGAGCGGCGCCGGGGCGCCTACATGATCAGCGCCGCGGTGATCGCCGCCAGCATCGCGGCCATGCTGTTCTTCTCCGTGACGGGGCGTGGCTGGGTCAACTACGGCGTGGACTTCACCGGTGGCACGCTGGTCCAGATCGAGTTCTCCAAGCCGACCACGGTGGGCGAGCTGCGCAGTGTGGTGGGCCAGCTCCAGAAGCCCGAAGTGACGCGGTTCGGAGCGGAGAACGAGTTCCTGGTGCGCGTGCCTGAGTTCGCGGAAGAGGGCACCAACACCGCCGACCTGATCACGAACCTCCTGCGAACGCATTACGGCGAGGGCACGTTCAATGTGGTGCGCACGGAGGCGGTGGGCCCGAAGATCGGGAGCGAGCTCCAGGAGAAGGCGCTGATCGCCATCCTCCTCTCGTTCAGCCTGACCCTGATCTACCTGGCGTTCCGCTTCGAGTGGCGGTTCGGCGTGGCGGCGGTCATCGCCACGATCCACGACACGATCATCACGCTGGGGGTGATCTCGGGACTGCGCATCGAGGTCTCGCTCCCCACAGTGGCAGCCGTGCTGACCATCATCGGCTACTCCCTCAACGACACGATCATCGTGTTCGACCGCGTCCGCGAGAATCTCAAGGGCTCCGGTCGCAGGGAGCCGTACCTCACCGTCCTGGACCGCTCGATCAATGAGACGCTGCCGCGCACCGTCCTGACGTCCGGGACGACGTTCGCCGTGCTGCTCGCCCTGTTCCTGCTCGGCGGAACCATCATTCGCAGCTTCGCCCTGATCCTCATCGTGGGCATCGTGGTGGGGACGTACTCGTCCATCTTCGTTGCGTCTCCCGCGCTGCTGGAGATCGAGGAACGCTCGGGAGAGAAGCACGCGAAGGCTGCTGGCGCTCGAAAGGCGCGCGCCTGAACCTCGGCGATCGGATGAAGGCCGCCGGCACTGAGCCGCGCGGCCTTCTTCGCATGCAGGAGACGATGTACTTCGATTCGCACTGCCATCTGACCGACGAACGCTTCGAAGGGGAGGCGGCCGCGGCGGCGGAGCGTGCCCGGGCCGCCGGCGTACGGCGTTTCGTGCTCATCGGCTCGAACGACCAGGACGCAATGGCGGCCCTCGCGCTCGCGCGCTCGCTGGGCGTCTGGTCCACCGCGGGCATCCACCCGCACGAGGCGGCGGGCGAGCCCGGTCGGATCGAGCGAGTGCGCCAGCTCCTCGTGGAGGACCGGGTCGTGGCGATCGGCGAGACCGGCCTGGACTACCATTACGACAACTCACCACGCGCCGAGCAGCGCGCATCGTTCCAGCGGCACCTGGAGCTGGGCCAGGAGACGGGCAAGCCCCTGGTGGTACACGTCCGCGAAGCGGATGCCGACGCCATCGCCATGATCCGCGACGCCCCGGCCGGGGTCACCGGCGTGCTGCATTGCTTCGCGGGGACCCCCGCACTGTTCGAGGCCGGTGTCGAGGCCGGCTGGTACATCTCCTTTTCCGGTCTCGTCACGTTCGGCAGCTACGCGACGAAGGAGCTGGTTGCGGCCACGCCACCGGATCGCCTGCTGATCGAGACGGATTCACCGTACCTCGCGCCGGTGCCGCACCGCGGCAAGCGCAACGAGCCCGCCCATGTGGTTGACGTGGCGCGGGCCGTGGCAGCGCTGAGGAACGAGTCGCTGGATGCGGTGGCCCGAGTGACCACCGCGAACGCCAATCGCTTCTACCGCCTGGATGACGAAGACCATGCGTAACGTTCTTGGCCTGTTCGGCCGTTCTCCGTTCAAGCCGCTCGCGGAGCACGCGAAGCGGGTGCACGAGACCGTCCTCCTCATTCCGGACCTGGCCGACGCGTTCACGCGCGCGGACTGGGCGGCCACGCAGGAGACCTATGAGCAGATCTCCGAGCTGGAGCACAACGCGGACGAGTTGAAGAACGAGATCCGCGATCACCTGCCCAAGTCCATGTTCATGCCGGTGGACCGTGGCGACATCCTGCTCTTCCTGAAGGAACAGGACGGCATTGCCGACGCGGCGGAGGACCTGGGCGTCCTCATGGCGATGCGCGAGACGCCCACGCCCCGGGCGATGATGCCGGAGTTCCGCCGCTTCGTCGAGCACGTAGTCACCACGAGCGAGCTCTGGTACCGGGTGGCGGAAGATCTGCCCCTGCTGCAGGAGGTGTCGTTCGCCGGCCCGGAAGTGGAGAAGACGCTCAGCCAGGTCAATCAGATCGCGGACATGGAGTGGCAGGCGGATCAGATGCAGTGGTCCAGCTCCCGTGCCCTGTTCGAGACGGAGACTGAGATCGGTGCGGTGTCCGTGGTGATCTGGATGCAGATCCTCCAGGCCCTCGGCCGCATCGCCAACCACGCGGAGAATACGGCGGACCTGCTTCGCCTCATGCTCGCCCGACGATGACCACGGCCACAGCGCTGCTCCTGGCCGCGATCGTGGGAGGGGCGTACATGGCGTGGAACATCGGTGCCAACGATGTCGCCAACGCCATGGGGACGTCGGTCGGCTCGGGTGCGCTCACCCTCGCCCGCGCCGTAGTGCTGGCGGGCACGTTCGAGTTCCTCGGCGCCGTGCTGGTCGGCTCGCACGTCACCGCCACGATCCGGGGAAAGATCGTGGACGTGGCCGCGTTCGGCGCGGGCGGACCGCTGGGTGCGAACGGGCCGCTGATCCTGGCCCTCGGAATGCTGGCGGCGCTCATGGCCGCGGGGCTCTGGCTCCACCTCGCCACGTTCCTGTCCCTGCCCGTCTCCACCACCCACTCCATTGTCGGCGCGCTCATCGGCGTGGGGCTCGTGTCGTTCGGAATGGCGGGCGTGCACTGGGCCATGCTGGGCCGGATCGTGGCGAGCTGGATCGTGTCGCCGCTGCTGGGCGGGATTCTGGCCTATCTCACGTTCATGGTGGTCCGCCGTCGTGTGCTGCGCAGCGAGACTCCGGTCCAGGCGACGCGCGAGGTCGCGCCCTACATGGTGGGCACCGTCATCACGCTCATCGTCCTGTCGTTCATCTTCAATGCACTCAAGAACGTCCTGTCGGAGCCGCCCTTCATCCTGGCCCTCGCCATTGCCCTGGCTTCCGGGCTCCTGGCCGGCGCGCTGACGCTCTTCGGCGTGCGACGGCGTCCGGCGCCCGTCGATGCGGACCCCTACGCCTATGTCGAGCGCACGTTCGCCAGCCTGCAGGTGATCACCGCTTGTTACGTGGCCTTCGCCCACGGAGCCAACGACGTCGCCAACGCCATCGGTCCGGTGGCCGCGGTCGTGAACCTGACCCAGAACGGCTTCACCGAGCTGGCGACGAGCGTTCCGGTGCCGCGCTGGATCCTCGTGGGCGGCGGCGCCGGAATCGTGCTCGGCCTCGGCACGTTCGGCTACCGCGTCATCGCCACCGTGGGGAAGGATATCACCGAGATCACACCCACCCGCGGCTTCAGTGCCGAGTTCGGGACCGCCACGACCGTCCTGGTGGCCAGCCGTCTCGGTCTGCCGATCTCGACCACGCACACGTTGGTGGGCGCCGTCATCGGGGTCGGCTTCGCCCAGGGAATGGCCGCCCTGAACATCCGCGTGATCCGCAACATCGTGAACTCGTGGCTGGCCACGGTGCCGGCGGCCGCGGTCGTGGGCGCCGCCCTCTTCATGGCGCTGAAGGCGATCGTGCTCTGATGCCCCGGCGCATCCGCATCCTCCCCGACACGCTGGCCAACCAGATCGCCGCGGGCGAAGTGGTGGAGCGGCCGGCGTCCGTGCTGAAGGAACTCGTGGAGAACGCCCTCGACGCGGCGGCGACGCGCGTGGACGTGCTCGTCCGCAACGGCGGCAAGACGGAGATCCGGGTTTCGGACGACGGGCACGGCATGAGCCGCGAGGACGCGCTTCTTTCGCTGGACCGCCACGCCACCAGCAAGATCGCGAGCGAGGACGACCTGCGCGCGGTGCGCACCTTCGGCTTCCGCGGCGAGGCGCTGCCGTCCATCGCTTCCGTTTCCCGCCTCACGCTCGAGACGGCCGAATCCCGCGGCGTGGGCACCCGCGTTCGCGTTTCGGCCGGGCGCGTGCTCGGTGCCGAGGAGTGCGCTCGGCAGCCGGGCACCACGGTCACGGTGCAGAACCTGTTCTTCAACGTTCCGGCGCGCGCGAAGTTCCTCAGGAGCGCCGCCGTGGAAACGCGCGCCATGGCGGATGTCCTGACCGCGCTCGCGCTGTCGAACCTGTCGGCCGGTTTCCGCCTGGAATCCAATGGTCGGGTGCTCATGGAGCTTCCGGGGGCACGGGACCTGGCCGGGAGGGCGGCAGCGCTCTGGGGCGACGACTTCGCAGGCGGGCTCGTGCCCGTGTCCGGCGGCGGGGGCGATGTCGCCGTGGCGGGCCTGGTCGAGCGCCCGGACGCGGCCGTGAGCGGTCCCCGGCGCGTCCACCTGTTCGTGGCCGGGCGCCCGTTCCGGGACCTGACGCTCGTGGCGGCCGCGGAGCGCGGCTATCGGACCACCGTCCCGCGGGGCGCCCGGCCTTCGCTCCTGCTCTACCTCGACGTGCCGGGCGGCAGGGTGGATGTGAACGTCCACCCGGCCAAAGCCGAGGTCCGGTTCAACGCGCACGGCGAAGTGGAGGAAGCTGTCGAGGGCGCCGTGCGCGACGCTCTGGCGACGGTCGCCAGCGCCGCCACCCTGGATTCCCGACCGGCACCGCCGCAGATCCGCGTGCCGCGGACGGAGCCGCGTGGTGGCAATGAGAGTGCCACCCGGGGCGATGCCGTGGATCCGGGGCAACTGGCGTTCTTCGTCTCGGCTTCGCCGGACCGCGCGGCCGACCGCGCGGGGGGCGAGCGGGGAGGCGCGCCGGACGCCGAGCCCGTGGACGGGGCGGAGGCCGCAGGCGTGGATCCCGGGCGTCGCAGCGCGCTCTGGCAGATGCACGACAGCTATATCCTCGCGGAGACACGGAGCGGCCTGCTCATCATCGACCAGCACTCGGCGCACGAGCGGATCCTGTTCGAAGCGCTGATGCGCGATTTCGATGCGGGCGGCCGCCCCAGCCAGCGTCTGCTCTTCCCGATCACGCTCCGCCTCTCCCCCGCGGAGTATGCGGTGGTCGAGGACACGCAGGCTCTGCTGGCCCAGACGGGCTTCGAGGCGGAGCCGTTCGGCGGCCGCACGGTCATCATCCACGCCGCGCCGAATCCTCACCCCTGGTTCGATGCGGAGCGGTGCCTGCGCGACATGCTGGCGGAGCTGGCCGAAGGGAGCGAGCTGACCCGCTCGGCACGGACCCAGTACGAGCGGCTCGCCATGACGTTCGCGTGCAAGGGAGCGATCAAGGCGGGGCAGCGGCTGTCCGCCCGGGAGATGCAGCGCCTGTTCGATGAGCTCTTCTCGACACAGCTCCCGTATCACGACGTGCACGGGCGCCCCACCGTCATCCGCCTCTCCCTGAGCGAGCTGGAGCGCCGCTTCGGTCGGCATGGATAGGGACGTCATCGTCCTCACCGGTCCCACCGCTGTCGGCAAGAGTGCGCTGGCTCTCCCCCTCGCCGCCCGCCTCGGAGCCGAGATCATCTCCATGGACTCCCGCCAGGTCTACCGCGGGATGGACAGCGGCACCGCCAAGCCCAACGCGGCCGAGCGCGCGCGCATCCCGCACCACGGCCTCGACCTGGTGGCGCCAGGCGAGCGATACAGTGCCGGCCGCTTTGCCCGGGACGCCCGGGGCTGGCTCGGCGGGATCCGCCAGCGGGGGCGGCGCGCTCTCCTGGTGGGTGGGACGGGCTTCTTCCTGCGCGCGCTCACGGACCCTCTCTTCGAGGAGCCCCCCATGGAGCCGCACCGGCGGCGCCGGCTCCGCGGATACCTGGCGGGTCTCCGAGACGACGAGCTCGCGCGCTGGCTGCGCGCGCTGGATCCGGTGAGTGCGCGCCGGCTGGAAGGTGGCGGGGGTGGCCGGCAGCGGCGGCTGCGCTCGCTGGAGCTGGCTCTGCTCACGGGCCGACCCCTGCCATGGTGGCACGCGAATCGCCCGGGTGCGGTCGAGCCGCTCCAGCCCATGATCTTCGTGATCGACCTGCCCCGCGAACGGCTCTACGACCGCATCAATCATCGGGTCGGGGCCATGATCGAGGCGGGACTGGTGGACGAAGCGCGCGGCTTGATCGCCGCGGGGCACCAGCCCGGGGAACCGGGACTCAGCGCTACGGGGTATCCAGAGGTCATGGCGCACCTGGCGGGAGAGCTGACGCTGGAGGAAGCGGCGGACCGGATCCGCCGCGCCACGCGCCGTTATGCCCGTCGGCAGCTGACATGGCTGCGCCATCAGCTGCCCGAGGGCGCAGTGTGGCTGGATGGCTCACGATCGGAACCGGAACTGGTGGAAGAGGTGTGGGGATGGGTGAGCGGAAGTTGAAGATCGGTATCACCGGCTACCCCGTGTACGGTGGGTCGGGCGTGGTGGCCACCGAGCTGGGCCTCGAGCTGGCGAAGCGCGGGCACGAAGTCCATTTCATCACGTACGCGCAGCCGTTCCGCCTTTCGCGCTTCGTGGAGAACGTCTACTACCACGAGGTGGAAGTCCCGATCTACCCCCTGTTCGAATACCCCCCCTACTCCCTGGCCCTGGCCGTGTCGATGCAGAACGCCGCGGAGCGGCACGGCCTGGACCTGCTCCACGTCCATTACGCGGTCCCCCACGCCACGTCCGCCTGGCTGGCCAAGGAGCTGCTCGGGGGACGTGCACCGCGGGTGGTCACCACCCTTCACGGCACGGACATCACGCTGGTCGGGCGCGATCCTTCCTTCCACGCCATCACCCGCTTCTCCATCGGGAAGTCGGATGGCCTCACGGCTGTCTCCGAGTACCTGAAACGGGAGACGGTGGAGCGCTTCGATGTACCCGCGGAACGCGTGGAGGTGATCCCGAACTTCGTGGACCTTTCCGTCTACCGACGCGACGTCGAGCCCTGTCACCGCAGCCAGTTCGCCAGCGACGACGAGAAGGTGATCGTCCATATCTCGAACTTCCGCTCCGTCAAGCGCGTCACCGACGTGGTCCGCATTTTCGGACGGATCGCGCGGGCCATTCCGGCGAAGCTCCTGTTCGTGGGCGATGGCCCCGAACGCGGACACACCCAGCAGGTGGCCGCCGACGAGGGCGTGGCCGACCGCGTGATCTACCTGGGCAAGCAGGATTCGGTCACGGAGATCCTGGCGTGCTCGGACCTCTTCCTGCTCCCCAGCGAAAGCGAGGCGTTCGGGCTGGTCGCCCTCGAGGCCATGGCATGCGGCGTTCCCGTGGTGGGAAGCCGGGTCGGCGGCCTCCCGGAAGTGGTGACGCCGCCCGCGGGCGTCCTGGAGCCGGTGGGCGATGTGGATGCCATGGCCGCGGCGGCGCTTCGCATGCTCGAGCCGGAAACCTGGAAGCGGGCGAGCGAGGCCGCACGAGAGCGCGCCCACGCTTTTTCCGCCGACACCGTGGTGCCCCGCTACGAAGCCTATTACGAGAAAGTGCTGGGCGCGTGAGCGACGACGCCCGCGCGACCGGCCCCGGCCCGCGCTGACCGCCGTGGACCTCCCCCACGGCGTCACGGAGTGGCACGCACGCACCATCGACGAATGGCGTGCCAGCTGGCGACTGCCCGCACTCGAAATCCACCGGACCCTTCCATCCACCAACGATGCGCTGCGCCGCCGCGCGGATGACGGTGCCCCTGGCGGGACCACGATCATCGCCGACCATCAAACCGCCGGGCGAGGGCGGCGGGGTCGCGCGTGGGCCGACCTCCCCGGTTCCAGTCTTCTCCTGTCCATGCTGTTCCGGGGGGACCAGCCGACCGCGCCGGGCGTCCTGACCCTGCGCCTCGGCCTGGGCGCCGCTCACGCCGTCGAGCGCGTGGCGGGCGCGTCGGTGCTCCTGAAATGGCCCAACGACCTCTTCATCGGGGAGCGGAAGGTGGGAGGAATTCTCTGCGAGGGCGCCGTCGAGCCGGGCAAGCCGGGGTATGTCGTGGCCGGAATCGGCCTCAACCTCTCCCAGCCAGACGTCGCCTGGCCGCCCGACCTCCGCGGCACCGCCACGTCCCTCGCCGTAGCCGGCTACACCGTCGACCGTGCCGCCCTCGCCGGGGCCCTCGTCCAGGAATGGCTCAGGGCCGCGGCACGGGACCCGGCCGGCCTCTCCGATACCGAGATCGCGGAGTTCGACCGTCGCGATGCCCTCCTCGGCCGGCCCATCACCGTCGACAATGCCCCCGCCGGCATCGCCGCCAGTATCGCTCGGGACGGTGCGCTCCTGGCCCGTGTCGGCGGAGGGATCCGGACCGTAGTTTCAGGAACCGTACGCACCTCAGCCGAAACGCCCGAGCCATGATCCTGACCCTCGACATCGGCAACACCGAGACCGTGCTCGGCCTCTTCCGCGGTGACCAGCTCGTCAGTCACTGGCGACTCTCCACCCACGCCGAGCGCACCGTGGACGAGTACGGCCTCATGCTGCGCTCTGTCCTGCGCGAGAGCGCGATCGAGCCCGGCGACGTGCGCGGAGCCACCATCGCATCCGTCGTTCCTCCCATCACTCCCGCCGCGCTCGGCGCCTGCGAGCGCCACCTCGCCTGCGAAACCCTCGTCATCGACCCCGGTTCCGACCTCCCGATCCGCCTCGACGTGGACGAGCCCCTCAGTGTCGGCGCCGATCGCATCGCCAACACCCTGGCCGCCGCTCGCCTCTTCCACACCGACACCATCGTCGTCGACCTCGGCACCGCCACCACATTCGACTGCATTTCCGGCGACGGCGTGTTCATCGGCGGGATCATCGCCCCCGGGATCCAGACGGGTGCCGAGACGCTCACGCGCAGGACCGCTCGCCTGCCGCGCGTCGACCTGGAGCCGCCCTCCCGCGTCATCGGCCGCCGCACCGACACGGCCCTCCGGAGCGGCATCTTCTTCGGTGCCGTCGAGTCCATTGACGGAATCGTCCGCCGCATCCGCGAGGAATGGGGCAACGCCCCCCTCGTCGTCGCCACCGGCGGCCTCGCCACCCTCCTCGCCCCCCACTGCCGCACCATCGACCGCGTCGAGCCGTTCCTCACCCTGCACGGCCTGCGCATCGCCTGGGAAGAGATGCGCGGAGAAGCATAGGACGGGCCCCGGGGACACGGAGATTCCCGGGGTCCCCGTCGCACCCGACCCTCGGATCACACCCCGGGGGAGGCCACCATGCTCCCCGCGCCTGGCGGCTGCGCGCCCGACCTTCAATGTTCGCCGGCCCACGCCCCCCTTGCCTGTCAGAACGGCCGACCCCCTCGGCCACGCTGACAGGGAGCCGGGGCACGCCCTCTGCACGCGCCGTCCTTCCGTGAGCGGGCCTTGACTCTGGTCGAGCGCCCGCGTACTCTTGGCGAGTTCGTTAGCACTCATTACATGGGAGTGCTAACAGCCGGAGAACCATCTGTGAATCATCAAACCAGGAACGGAGGAGATCCATGGCCACTGCTTCCGCGGTGAACATCAAGCCGTTGGCAGACCGTGTGGTAGTGAAGCCGCTCGACGAGAGCGAGGAGATGCGGGGCGGGCTCTACATCCCGGACACTGCGAAGGAGAAGCCCCAGCAGGGGGAGATCATGGCAGTGGGGCCGGGTCGCGTGAGCGACGAGGGCAAGCAGATCAAGATGGAGCTCAGCAAGGGCGACAAGGTGCTGTACGGGAAGTACAGCGGCACGGAAGTGACCGTGGGCGGGGAGCAGTACCTGATCCTGCGGGAATCGGACGTGTTGGCGGTGATCGGCTGAGCGGCCCAGGCATTCGGGAACAGAAGGCTAACTAAGAGATAGGCAAGGAGAGCTCGCAATGGCAGCGAAGGAGCTTCAGTTCAACACGGAAGCCCGCGCCAAGCTGAAGAAGGGCGTGGACAAGCTTGCGGAGGCGGTGAAGGTGACGCTCGGCCCGCGGGGCCGGAACGTGGTACTGGACCGGAAGTTCGGATCGCCGACCGTGACGAAGGACGGGGTCACGGTGGCGAAGGAAGTGGAGTTGGAGGATCCGATCGAGAACATGGGCGCGCAGATGGTGAAGGAGGTCGCGACGAAGACGAGCGACCTGGCCGGCGACGGCACCACGACGGCGACGGTTCTCGCGCAGGCGATCTTCCGCGAGGGTCTGAAGAACGTGACGGCGGGCGCGAACCCGATGAGCATCAAGCGGGGGATCGACCGTGCGGTGGAGAAGGTGATCGAAGAGCTGAAGGGGCTCTCGACGGAGACGAAGGGGAAGAAGGAGATCGCGCAGGTCGGCGCCATCAGCGCGAACAACGACCAGGAGATCGGGAACCTGATCGCGGACGCGATGGAGAAGGTCGGCAAGGATGGCGTGATCACGGTGGAGGAGGCGAAGGGTCTCGAGACCACGCTGGAGACCGTCGAAGGGATGCAGTTCGACCGGGGCTACCTGTCGCCGTACTTCGTGACGGACCCGGAGCGGATGGAGGCGATCCTCGAGGACGCCATGGTGCTGATCCACGACAAGAAGATCAGCAACATGAAGGACCTGCTGCCTGTGCTGGAGAAGGTGGCGCAGATGGGCAAGCCGCTCCTGATCGTCGCTGAGGACATCGAGGGGGAGGCGCTGGCCACGCTGGTGGTGAACAAGCTTCGTGGCACGCTGAAGGTGTGCGCCGTGAAGGCGCCTGGCTTCGGGGATCGTCGCAAGCAGATGCTGCAGGACATCGCGGTGCTGACGGGCGGGACCGTGATCTCGGAGGAAGTGGGCTTCAAGCTCGAGAACGCCGTGGTGGGCGACCTGGGCCAGGCCAAGCGGATCGTCATCGACAAGGACAACACGACGATCGTGGACGGCGCGGGCGAGGAGGACAAGATCAAGGGCCGGATCGATGAGATTCGCGTGGCCATTGACAAGTCCACCAGCGACTACGACAGCGAGAAGCTGCAGGAGCGGCTGGCGAAGCTGGCCGGCGGTGTTGCGGTGATCAACGTGGGCGCGGCAACCGAGACGGAAATGAAGGAGAAGAAGGCCCGTGTCGAGGACGCGCTGCACGCCACGCGGGCTGCCGTCGAGGAGGGCATCGTCCCCGGTGGTGGCGTCGCGCTGCTGCGGGCCAAGCTGAAGATGGGCAAGTTCAAGGCGGACACGGCCGAGGAGCAGATCGGCGTGGACATCCTGCTGCGCGCGCTCGAGGAGCCGATCCGGCAGATCTCGAACAACGCGGGCAAGGAAGGCTCGATCGTGGTGGAGCGCGTGAAGGAGAACAAGGACTCCAACTTCGGCTACAACGCGCAGACCGACACGTACGAGGACCTGGTGGAGGCGGGCGTGATCGACCCCACCAAGGTGACGCGCACGGCGCTGCAGAATGCGGCGTCCATCGCGAGCCTGCTCCTGACCACGGAGTGCGTGATCGTGGAGAAGGCCGAGGACGAGAAGATGCCTGGTGGCGGTATGCCGGGCGGCGGCATGGGCGACATGTACTGATCGTCCGTCGCATGACGCGGTACGAGTCGGGCCCCCTCGCCATGTGGCGAGGGGGCCCGATCTCTTTGGGGGCAGGCCACCGCTCCCCCGCCGCATCCGCCGCCCGCGCCGACCGCCGAGCTACGGGGTCCGGCTCGCTCCTGCGGGCGAGGCGGCGCGTCGGTACCGCTCCACGTACTCGCGGACCATCCTGTGGGTGTTGAAGACGGGAGCGATCCGGGTGACGCTCTCGGCCATTCTGGCCGTCCAGCGCGTCGGGATGCCATCGTAGCCGCGGTCGTAGAACTCGGGGACGACCTGCTCCTCCAGCACCTGGAAGAGCGCGTGATGGTCCAACGCGTCCATGGGCTCGGGCGAGCCCGCCACGACGCTGTCGCCGATGGCCCACCCCGGGCGAGTGGTGGCGTCGGCGCTGCCGGACCACGCCTCGTCCCACCAGCCGTCGAGGATGCTGACGTTGAGGACGCCATTGGCGCCAGCCTTCATTCCACTCGTCCCACTCGCCTCCAGCGGGCGGCGCGGGTTGTTGAGCCACACGTCGGCGCCCTGGGTCAGGATGCGGGCGAGATCGATCCCGTACGCGGGCACGAAGACGATGCGGTTCCGGAACCGGTCCTCCCCGGCGGCTTCCACGATCCGGCGGATCAGCGCCTTGCCTTCCTGGTCCTTGGGGTGAGCCTTGCCGGCGAAGATGATCTGAACGGGCCGCTCGGGATCGCCCAGGAGACGGGCCAGCCGCTCCGGGTCACGGAAGAGCAGCGTGGCCCGCTTGTACGTCGCGAAACGCCGGGCGAAGCCGATGGTGAGCGCTTCGGGGTTGAGCTCGACGCCCGTGCGCTCCCGCACCTGTTGGACCAGGCCGTGGCGCCGCTGCCGGTGGACGCGCCAGAGCGCCATCCTGTCCGGCTCGGGCGCCAGCCCGCGGATCCCCAGGTCTGCCGCAGAAGCGTTGCTCCAGGTTCCGGCCACGTCCGGATGGACCCAGCTCGGCAGGTGGACGCCGTTGGTGATGTGGCCGATCGGGACGTCGTCCGTCCGGCGCTCCGGCCACAGCGACTGCCACATCTCCCGCGACACCTGGCCGTGCAGCTCGCTCACCCCGTTGGCTTGCGCGGCAAGGCGCAGCGCCAGGACCGTCATCGTGAACGGCTCGGCGTCATCGGCCGGGTCCACCCGACCGAGCGCCAGGAGGTCCTGCATGGAGAGACCCATGGCATCGGCGACGGGCGCGAAATGCGCCTCCATGAGGGCCGGCGCGAAGCGGTCGTGGCCTGCGGCCACCGGCGTGTGGGTGGTGAAGACCGTACGCTCACGGGCCGTGGCCACGGCTTCCTCGAACGACTGCCCTTCCTCGGTCATCAGCTCCCGCAGCAGCTCGAGTCCGAGGAAGGCGGAGTGCCCTTCATTCATGTGGAACGCGCGGGGCTTCACGCCCATGGCATCCAGCGCGCGGTAGCCGCCGATCCCCAGGAGTACTTCCTGCGCGATCCGCATGACCTGATCGCCGCCGTAGAGACGGGAAGTCAGGGCCCTGTCCGCCGGCGCGTTCTCCGAGAGGTCGGTGTCGAGGAGGTAGAGCGGAACACGTCCCACGTCCGCACGCCAGACGCCAGCGACGACCTGGCGGCCAGGGAACGGGATCGTGATCCGGACGTGGGAGCCATCGTCACTCCGCACCCGGTGCAGCGGGAGGTCGTCGAAGTCCGCTGCGGGGAAGGTCTCCTGCTGCAGTCCGCTCGCGTCGATGCTCTGCCTGAAGTACCCCTCCCGATAGAGAATCCCGACGCCCACCAGCGGTACGCCCAGGTCGCTCGCCGACTTGAGGTGGTCTCCCGCCAGGATCCCGAGACCGCCCGAGTAGATGCGGAGGCACTCGGTGAGGCCGTACTCCGCGGAGAAGTAGGCGACGAGCGGCCGGTCCAGCGGCTGGTCGGTCTCGCCGTACCACGTCGCCTCGTCGCCGAGGTAGTCGCGCAGGTCGTGCCAGAGGCGGTCCACCCGCTCGTCGAGTCCTTCCACCCTCGCCAGCGCCTCCCGATCGAGGCGCCGGAGGAGCGCCACGGGGTTGTGGTCCAGGCGCCCCCACAACTCCGGGCTCAGATCATGGAAGAGCTGACGCGTGGGTGGGTGCCAGTCCCAGCGCAGGTTGTAGGCGAGGTCCTCCAGGCGTTCGAACAGCGTCATCGTCAACGGCGTCAGCCTCTCGTGTGGTTCACGCGAATATCCATGGCAACCCTGAAAGGTAGAGCCGCCCGGCAGTAGTGAAAAGCCATGGCGGCGGGGTATCCGTCCGAGCCTCCGGGCAAACGCCCTGCCGCCGCCACCGGACATTGACTGTGGCGGCGGGGCGGGGCTATGGTAGGCGTATGCGCGAACGAACGCCCACTCCAACCGAGGTCGAGACTCGATGCGCCCGCCAGGCGCGACGAGGGTCTACCCGGTTGCGGGCGTAGGGCGCGCCCGCGTTCGACGGGACGGCCTCTCCGGCGCGCGGAGAGGCCGTTTCCATTTGCGGTAGCGTTCGGGCGAGCAGTGCCACGAGACGAGAGCGGGAGCGATCGATGACGGGAAGCGAAGAGGGTGCGATCCAGGTGCGGTTGCCGGACGGCAAGGTGCTCGAACTCCCCAGGGGGGCGACGCCGCGGGACGTGGCGGAGCGGATCGGCCCCGGACTCGCGCGGGCGGCTCTGGCCGCGAAAGTGAACGGGGACGTGGTCGATCTCGGGCGGCCCCTGGAGCAGGATGTCGCCATCGAGATCATCACCCGACGGAGCCCCGAAGCGCTGGAGGTGCTGCGTCATTCGGCGGCGCACGTGCTGGCCACGGCCGTTCGCCGGGTGCGTCCGGGGGCAGGGATCGGCTTCGGCCCCGCGATCGAGAACGGCTTCTATTACGACTTCGAAGTGGACGAGCCGTTCACTCCGGAGGAGCTGGAGCGGATCGAGTCGGCCATGCACGAAGTGGCCTCGGAAGACCACCCGTTCGAGCGGCGGATCGTGACCAAGGAAGAAGCCCGTGAGCTGTTCGCGGATGACCCTCTGAAGCTCGAGCGGCTGGAGGAGTTCGGGGCGGGGGACGTGATCACGATCTATCGCAACGGCCCGTTCCTGGATCTCTGCCGCGGCCCGCACGTCCCCGGAACGTCGGCCGTGCAGCATTTCAAGCTGCTGTCCACGGCGGGCGCGTACTGGCGCGGGGATGAGAAGCGGCAGATGCTGCAGCGCATCTACGGCACGGCGTGGTTCACGGAGGCGGACCTCCAGGAGTACCTGGTCCGGATTGAGGAAGCCCGGCGCCGGGACCACCGCAAGCTCGGCCGCGAGCTCGACCTGTTCACTTTTCACCCGTGGGCGCCGGGCGCTCCGTTCTGGACGGACCGCGGGACCACGATCTATCACGCGCTCGTGGAGTGGATGCGGGACGTCCTGGGCGAGAACGGCTATCAGCAGGTGAAGACCCCCCTGCTGTACAACAAGGCGCTCTGGGAGCTGTCGGGCCACTGGGGCAAGTACCAGGAGAACATGTTCCTGGTGCTCGACAAGGAGTCGGGTGAGCACGATTTCGGCATTAAGCCGATGAACTGCCCGTCGCACCACCTCCTGTTCGCGTCGAAGCACCGATCCTACCGCGAGCTGCCGCTCCGGTTCGCCACTCAGGACGTGCTTCACCGCAACGAGGTGTCGGGTGCCCTGAGCGGCCTGACGCGCGTGCGCCAGTTCCAGCAGGATGACGCCCACATCTACCTGGCCGAGGAGCAGATACGGGATGAGGTGCGGCGGATGGTGGGCCTCATCGACTACTTCTACGGCACGCTCGGCCTGGAGTACACGGCCAAGTTCGCCACACGTCCACCGGAGCGGATCGGGACCGACGAGATGTGGGACCAGGCCGAGAGCAACCTTCGCAGCGCGCTCGAGGCCATCGGGCTCGAATACGAGCTGAAGGAGGGGGACGGCGCGTTCTACGGCCCGAAGATCGACTTCGACGTGGTGGACGCCCTCGGGCGCGCGTGGCAGCTGGGCACGATCCAGCTGGACTACGCGGCGCCCGAGCGGTTCGACCTGGCGTTCACCGGCGAGGACAACAGCGAGCACCGGCCGGTGGTGATCCATCGCGCCATATTCGGCTCGTTCGAGCGCTTCATCGCGATCCTGATCGAGCACTTCGCCGGCGCGTTCCCGCTCTGGCTCGCGCCCGAGCAGGCGCGCGTCCTGCCCATCACCGATGACCAGGTCGACGACGCCCGCGCCTTCGCCGACCGCCTGGCCGACGCCGGCATCCGCGTGTTCCTCGACGATCGCTCCGAGACGCTGAGCTACAAGATCCGGGATGGGGAGACCCGGAAGGTCCCGTACCTGGCCGTGGTCGGGCAACGCGAAGTGGAGGGCGGCACCGTGGCGGTGCGCAGACACGGGGCTGGGAGGAAGCAGGACGTTCTGGCCAGAGACGAGTTCCTGGCCCGGCTCCGCGACGAAGTGGCGTCGAAGTCGCTGGGATGAGGAGGGCAGCGCTCGATGCGGCCTCCGCGCTCCGGTCTCGCCGAACGGTCGGCGTCGTCTGACCGGGATCGGGGTGCGGGTGCGTCCCCCGGCGGCGGGCGTTGACCATTGCGGGTGCAGGCCCTATACTACGGCTTGGAAAACTGAGGAAGAGAGGGAGCAGCCAGGCCGCCCCTCCACCTTTCGGTCCGCTCCGCGGTACCGCCGGGTTCACAGGCCGCCTCGCCCGCAGGGGCGCGGTGTACCGTGGACCCGCCAGAGAGAGCGGGTCCTTTTTTTCGTCCGTCACAGGAGAGCGAAGCGATAGCTACGGAAAAGAGGGTGCGCATCAACCGTCAGATCCGGATCAGTCCGGTCCGGGTGATCGGCGACGACGGTGAGCAGCTCGGGATCATGCCAGTGGACGAGGCGCTGACCACGGCCGAGGAGAAGGGTCTCGACCTGGTGGAAGTGGCGCCCGACTCGCGGCCGCCGGTGGTCCGCATCATGGACTATGGCAAGTTCAAGTACGAGCAGGCGCGCAAAGCCAGGACGGCGAAGAAGAAGCAGCACAACGTCCATCTGAAGGAAGTGAAGTTCCGGCCGGGGATCGAGGAGCACGATATTGATTTCAAGCTTCGACACGCCCGGCGCTTCCTGGAGGAGGGCAACAAGGTGAAGGCCACCATGATGTTCCGCGGCCGCCAGATGGCGCATCCGGAGCTGGGCCGCGAGGTCCTGCTGCGGGTTGCGGGCGAACTGGACGACGTGGGGAAGATGGAGTCCCAGCCTGTGCTGGAAGGGCGGAACATGGTGATGGTTCTGGCGCCCCGCAGGTGAATCGAGGGAGGTAGGAAATGCCGAAGATGAAGACCAACAAGGGCGCCGCGAAGCGTCTGAAGCGCACGGCGAGCGGCCGGCTCAAGCGCGGCAAGCAGGGCCGGCGGCACATCCTGACCAAGAAGGACAGGAAGCGGAAGCGGCATCTGCGTGCGCCGACGCTCGTGTCGAAGGCTGACGAGAAGCGCATGAAGCGCCTGCTTCAGGGGTAGTGGCATGCCGAGATCAACGAACGCGGTGCCGAGACACCGCAAAAAGAAGAAGTACTTCCGCGCGGCCCGCGGCTATTTCGGCGGGCGATCGAAGCTCTGGCGCATCGCGAAGAACGCGGTCGAGCGCGGCTGGCAGTACTCGTATCGCGACCGGAAGAACAAGAAGCGGGAGTTCCGGCGGCTCTGGATCTCGCGCATCAATGCTGCGGCGCGGCAGCACGACCTGAGCTACAGCCGGTTCATGAACGGGCTGAAGCGTGCGGGGATCGAAGTGAACCGAAAGGTCCTGGCGGACCTGGCCGTGCGGGAGCCGGAGGCGTTTGGTGAGCTGGTGACGCAGGCCAAGGCCCAGCTCGACTAGTTGCGATTGCTGTCTGCGTACAGCACCTTCGCCCCTCGGCTCGAGCAACGGGCCGGGGGGCGATTCGATTTCGGGAAAGTGGAATGGCGACTGAGCTTGTCGGAGCGCTGGACGCGCTGGAGCGGGAGGCCCGGGACCGGGTTGCGGGAGCCGAGGATTCAGCGGCTCTGGAGGCACTGCGAGTGGAGCTGCTGGGCCGGAAGGAGGGGCGGCTCACGGGCGTGCTGCGGCGTCTGGGCGAGATGCCGCCGGAGGAACGCCCCGCCGTGGGGAAGCGCGCGAACGAGGTCAAGGAGGCCGTCGTCGCGCTGCTCGAGGCTCGCGAGTCCGAGCTGGCCAGCGGAGGCGGCGGCGCGCCGTCGCTGGACCTCACGCTGCCGGGCCGCCATCGCTGGCGCGGCGCGCGACACCCCGTGACCCAGGTGATGGACGAGATCTACGGGATCTTCCGGGACATGGGTTTCGTTCGCGCCACCGGCCCGGAAGCGGAGACGGACTGGCACAACTTCGAGGCCCTGAACACACCGCTCGACCATCCGGCCGCGGCGCCCGGCGACACGTTCTATCTGGGCGATGGCATCCTCCTGCGCAGCCACACGTCTCCGGTGCAGGTGCGTACAATGCTAGGCAGCGAGCCGCCGATCCGGATCCTCGCGCCCGGGCTGGTCTACCGTCGCGACCCCTGGGACCCATCGCACGCGCCCGCGTTCGAGCAGATCGAGGGCCTCGTGGTGGATGAGGGCATCACGCTCGTGGATCTCAAGGCCACACTCTCGGAGTTCGCCCGCAAGCTCTTCGGGAGCGCCACGCGGACGCGCTTCCGCCCCTCCTTCTTCCCGTTCACCGAGCCCAGCGCGGAAGTGGACGTGACGTGCGCGATCTGTGGCGGGAAAGGCTGCAGCACGTGCAAGGGCACCGGCTGGCTCGAGATCATGGGAGCCGGGATGGTGGACCCGGCCGTGTTCGAGAACGTGGGCTACGACCCGGAGCGGTACACCGGATTCGCGTTCGGCATGGGCCCCGGTCGGATCGCCATGCTGGTCTACGGCGTTCCCGACATCCGGATGTGGTACGAGGGCGACACGCGTTTCCTGGAGCAGTTCTCATGAACATCAGCTATCGCTGGCTGCGCGAGATCGCACCCGGGATTCAGGAGGGGCCGCAGGCCGTGGCCGACCGGCTCGGAATGCTCGGTGCGCCCGTGGAGGAGCTGATGCGCCCCGGTGCCGGGCTCGGCGACGTGGTGGTGGCCCGGGTGCTGCGCTCACGGCCTCACCCGAACGCGGACCGCCTCTCCCTCTGCGACGTGGACGCCGGGAGCGGCGAACCGCTCCAGGTGGTCTGTGGAGCGCCGAACGTGGAGGAGGGGGCGCTCTATCCGTTCGCCCCCGCGGGCTCGACGCTGCCCGGCGGGCTGGAGCTCCGGCGCGCGAAGATCCGGGGCGAATACAGCAACGGCATGCTCTGCAGCGAGCGCGAGCTCGGCCTGGGGCGTGACCAGTCGGGGATCATGCGGCTGGCCGATGGCCACCGCGTCGGCGCGCCGCTGGTGGAAGCGCTCGGGCTCGATGACGCGCGCCTGACGCTGGAGATCACGCCGAACCGCCCCGATCTCCTGTCGCACGTGGGCGTGGCGCGCGAGCTGGCGCCGGAGGGGCAGCAGGGGGTGCACCTCCCGCCGTTCCCGGGACGCGGGGACGGCGTGCGCGCGGGCCCTCCCGCCCCGGCGGTTCGGCGCGAGAGCAGGGAAGGGCATGTCGGAGGCGTGCGGATAACGATCGAGGATGCGGGCGGGTGTCCGCGTTACATGGCCGCCACCATCGCCGATGTGTCGGTGGCGCCGTCGCCGCCGTGGCTGGCCGCCCGATTGCGCTCGATCGGCCAGCGGCCGATCAACAACGTGGTCGATGCCACGAACTACATCCTCCACGAGCTGGGCCAGCCGCTGCACGCGTTCGATCTCGACCGGCTGGGCGGCCCCGCGATCGTCGTGCGGCGGGCGCGCCCCGGAGAGCGGATCACCACGCTCGACGACGCGGAGCGGAAGCTCACCGGGGACATGCTGGTCATCGCCGATGCGGAAACCCCGGTGGCCGTGGCGGGCGTCATGGGCGGGGCGGAGAGCGAAGTCACGGCGTCGACGCGTCGTGTCCTGCTCGAATGCGCGTATTTCGATCCGCGCTCGACGCGAGGAACGGCCCGGGCGCTGGGGCTTTCCACGGACGCCAGCTACCGCTTCGAGCGCGGCATCGACGTGGAAGGGATGGAGCGCGCCCTGCTTCGGGCCATCGACCTGATCGCAACGGCCGCGGGCGGCCGCGCGGAAGCGGCACTGGACGTCTATCCCGCGCCGCAGCAGGCGCCGGTGGTTCCGATCCGGCCGTCCCGCGTGGAGCGCGTGCTCGGTGAGCGCCTGAGCGCGGCTGAGATCGAGGACCTGCTTCAGGCGCTCGGCTTCGAGTTGCGCGGCCGCGACCACGACCTCCTCGAGTTCTCGATCCCCGGCTTCCGCCGGCACGACGTGACCCGTGAAGTGGATCTGATCGAGGAAGTAGCCCGACGCCACGGCTACGACCGTCTGGATGCGGAGCCGCGCCCGTTTCGACCCACGGCCATCGCCGACTCGCCCCGCCTGCGGCTCGAGGATCGCGTGCGCTCGTTCATGGTGGGTGCCGGCCTGATGGAAGCGCGCAGCGTCCCCATGACGGTACAGGCCGCGGGTGAAGTGCCCCTGCTGCGCCCCCTCTCCAGTGAGGAGAGCGTCCTTCGCTCCACCCTGAGCCACGGATTGCTGCGGGCGACGGAGCTCAATCACGCCCGCGGCGTGCGCGACGTTCGTCTGTTCGAGATCGGCACGACGTTCCATTCCAACGGCCCCGATGGCCGCCCCGCGGAGGAGCGACGGGTCGCCGCGGTCCTCACCGGCCTCCGCGAGCCGCCCCACTGGTCGGGCTCGGCAGAAGACCACGACCTCTGGGACGTACGCGGGCTGCTCTCGGATCTGGGCGATCTGCTGGCACCCCGGCGCTCCGTGGTCGGCCCGCTGACCGAGGGCGACACCGGCGGCCTCATGCTCCCGGGCGTTCTCCGGTCGGGGACCATCCTGGCCCTCCAGACCGATGAAGGCGTGGTCGGGGTGGCGGGGCAGGTGGCCGACGACGCGGTGGATTCCCCCGCGTGGGCCGCCCCCGCGTTCGCCCTGGAGATCCGGCTCACGGATGCCATGGCCGTCCCCCGCCGGCCCACGCTGACACCGGTGCCCACGCAGCCCGCGAGCGACCGCGATCTGGCGCTGCTGATGCCGGAGTCGCTGCCGGCGGCCCGGGTGGAGGCGACGCTCCGGGAAGCGGCCGGGCCGCTGCTGGAGGGGGTGGCCGTGTTCGACGTGTATCGGGGGCGGGGTGTTCCGCAGGGGATGCGGAGTATCGCGTATCGGCTGGTTTTCCGTCACGCGGAGCGTACCTTGAAGGACGAAGAGGTCGATCAGGCGATCGACCGGGTGCTGGACCGCTTGAGGGAAGTCCACGGTGTCGAACGACGCGGTTGACACGGAGAAGCGTGCTGCGCTGCCGGCCGAGTACGAGCGGCTCGAGCGCGCGGTGCGACAGCTGCTCGACGATGTGGCCGGCTACCGGGCACGCGCGCAGGTGGCGGAGACGCGCGCGTCGGAGCTGGAGCGCACGCTCCGGGACGTGCACGAAGGGGGGCTGGACCCTCTGAAGATGAAGGAGTCCCTGCGCAGCCTCGAGGTGGAGAACCGTACCCTGCGAGACCGGATGTCCAAAGCCCAGGACCGGCTTCGGCAGCTCATCGCCCGCTTCGACTTCCTGCGGGAGGAGCTGTGACGGAGGAGCGGACGGTCACCACGGTCGAAATCGCGGGCGAGGAGTACACGATCCGATCCCACGCGAGCCAGGAGTACACGCGCGAGTGCGCGCGCTACGTCAACGAGGCTTTGTCGGAGATCATGTCGCGCGGCAACCTGGTGGAAGTCCACAAGGCGGCGATCCTTGCCGCCCTCGCGCTGGCGGACGAGCTGTTCCAGGCGAGGCGGGGCGTGGAAGCCATGGAAGAGGAGCTGCGGCGGAAATCGACGCGGCTCCTGGACGAGATCGAACGGCGGGCTCCCGCTTCCGGGCTTGCATCGGGCGATTGACACGCCCTAACTTTTCCTGTTTCGGCAGTGGGTCCATCGGAGTCCCGGCCGCCGGGCCGGCGGCACCGAGTTATTGCCTTCCGAGGCGCCCCGTCGCGCCTTTTTTTGGAGTGCCCATATGAACAACCTGTTCCTGGTGGCGGTCGCGGCCGCCGCTGTCGGCCTGCTGATCGGCTGGCTCGGGGAGCGCATGCGCTTGCGGAGCGCCCGGGCGGGAGCCGAGGAGGAAGCAGAGCGGATCCGCCGAACGGCCGCCGAAGACGCGGAGCGCATCCGGAAGGCAGCGGACCTCGAAGGTCGGGAGGCGGCGGTACGGACCCGTGAGGAATGGGAGCGCGAAGAAGGGCGTCGCCGCGAGGAGTTGGAGCGGGCCGAGAGCCGGGTCGACGACAGGCGGACCAATCTCGACCGGAAGTTCGACGCGCTGGAGGCGAAGGAGAAGGCGCTGGAAGAGCGGGAGCGGGGTCTCGAAGGGCGGGCGGGTGCGTTGGAGGAGGCGGAGGAGGCGATCCGGCAGCGTGAGGGCGAAGCCCGTGCGCGCCTGGAGTCTCTGGCCGGGCTGTCGGCCGGGGAAGCGAAGAAGCAGCTGATCGCGACGCTGGAGGATGAGGCGAAGGCGGAAGCCGCGAACACGCTGCGGGAGATCCGGGAGGCGGCGAAACGGGATGCGGAGCGCGAGGCCAGGAACATCATCAGCCTGGCGATCCAGCGCATCGCCGCGGACCACACCGCGGAGAGCGTCGTGAGCGTGGTGAGCCTCCCGTCCGACGAGATGAAGGGTCGGATCATCGGCCGGGAAGGGCGCAACATCCGGGCATTCGAGCAGGCGACGGGGATCGATGTGATCATCGATGACACGCCGGAAGCCGTGATCCTGTCCGGTTTCGATCCCGTTCGCCGCGAGACGGCCAGGATCGCGCTGGAGAAGCTGGTAGCGGATGGCCGCATCCACCCCGGCCGGATCGAGGAAGTGGTGGAGAAGAGCCAGAAGGAAGTGGAGGCGGAGATGATCCGGGCCGCGGAGGAGACCCTCTACGACCTGGGGGTCCACGGGGTGGCGCCGGAGATCGTCAAGGTGCTGGGCCGTCTGAAGTTCCGTACGTCGTACGGCCAGAACCAGCTGCTGCACTCGAAGGAGGTGGCCATTCTGGCCGGGAACATGGCGCTGGAGATGGGGTTGGACGCCACCATGGCGAAGCGTATGGGCCTGCTCCACGATGTGGGCAAGGGCATGACGCACGAGCACGAGGGGACCCACGTCGAGCTGGGCTGGGAGCTGTGCCGTCGCTACGGTGAGCCGGACCCGGTGCTGAACGCCATCAGGGCGCACCACGACGAGGAGCCCCATCGGTATCCGGAGACCTTCCTGGTGACGGCGGGCGACGCCATCAGCGGAGCTCGCCCTGGCGCCCGTCGCGAGATGTTCGAGACGTACGTGAAGCGGCTGGAGAAGCTGGAGGAGATCGCGCAGGGCTTCGATGGCGTGGAGCGCTGCTTCGCCATCCAGGCGGGCCGCGAGATCCGGGTCATGGTCGACCCGGAGCAGGCCCGGGACGAGGAGATGGCGCAGTTGAGCGAGAAGATCGCCCGTAAGCTGGAGGAGGAGCTGCAGTATCCGGGTCAGATCAAGGTGGTGGTGATCCGGGAAACCCGCGCGGTGGATTTCGCGCGCTGACGAACCTGATAACCGACGGATCCATGGTGAAGATCATAGATGGCAGGGCGCTGGCGAAGGAGATGCGGGAGGAGATCCGGCAGGAAGCCGAGGCGTTCACGGCCGAGACCGGCGTGAAGCCGGGGCTGGCCACGGTTCTGGTTGGGGATGATCCGGCCAGTCACCAGTACGTGCGCATGAAGGGGAAGGCCGCCGACACGGCAAGCTTCCATTCCCGCCAGATCACGCTCGCGGGTGATACGCCGCACGATGAGCTGCTCGGCCTCGTCCAGGGGCTGAACGCCGATCCGGAGATCCACGGGATCCTGGTGCAGCTCCCGCTTCCCTCCCAGATCGACGAGGACGCCATCATCGAGGCGATCGAGCCCGCCAAGGACGTCGACGGCTTTCACCCGGTGAATGTCGGCCGGCTCGCCATCGGCGACCCGGATGTCCTGGCTCCGTGCACCCCGGCGGGGATCGTCGAGATGCTGGTGCGAAACGGCTACGACCCGAAGGGGAAGAACGTGGTGGTGGTCGGCCGCTCGAACATCGTGGGCAAGCCGCTGGCTCTGCTCCTGCTCCGCAAGGGACGCGGCGGTGACGCCACCGTGACGGTGGCGCACAGCCGCACGGCCGACCTCGCCGCCATGACGCGCCAGGCCGACATCGTCGTGGCCGCGGTCGGCCGCCCGAACACGGTCACGCGCGACATGGTCAAGCCCGGTGTGGTGGTGATCGACGTCGGCTCGAACCGGATCGACGACCCGAGCGACGAGCGTGGCTACCGCTGGGTCGGCGACGTCGACTTCGATGGTGTGTCCGAAGTGGCGGAGGCCATCACTCCGGTTCCCGGCGGCGTCGGCCCCATGACGATCACGATGCTGCTCAAGAACACCCTCGAAGCCGCGAAGCGCAGCGTGGCATCGGGCAACGTGCCGGAGCGCGCGGAGTCGAGGTGAGCGGGTCGCTGGACCTCTTCGCCGCCGCGGAAGCCGAGCGCCAGACGCGGCCGGGCGGCGCAGGCCGGGGTGGTGCGGGCGAGGGCGAGACCCGCGTCGCCTACGGCGTGAGCAGCTTGAACCGGCTGGTGCGGGAAGTGCTGGATGCCTCCCTCCCGCCGCTCTGGGTGAGCGGTGAGATGGCGAACTGGAAGCGCTCTCCGCGCGGCCACTGCTATTTCTCCCTCCGGGACGCGGACGCTCAGGTGCGCTGCGTGCTGTTTGCCGGCGACGCCCGTCGCCTCCCCACCGAGCCGGAAGAGGGAATGCGCGTGCGGGTCTTCGGGACGGTCACGCTGTACGAGGCCCGGGGCGACTACCAGCTGGTGGTCCGGGAGGTGGAAGCCAGCGACGCGGGGGGTCTGTGGCGCCTGGCGTTCGAGCGGCTGCGGGAGAAGCTGGACGGGGAGGGGCTGCTTGCGCCCGGGCGGAAGCGGCCACTGCCGCGCAGCCCGATGCGGGTGGGTGTGGTCACGTCGCCCGTGGGCGCGGCGATCCACGATGTCATCCGGGTCATCGAGCAACGGGCGCCGTGGACCACGGTGGTTCTCAGCCCGGCGCGCGTGCAGGGATATGGGGCGGAATCGGAAATCGCGGCCGCACTGGACCGTCTCGTGGAGCACGGTCGCGTGGACGTGGTCATCGTGGGCCGGGGCGGTGGCTCGGTCGAAGATCTCTGGGCCTTCAATCGCGAGGAAGTGGCGCGTGCGATCGCCCGCTGCCCGGTTCCCGTCGTGAGCGCCGTGGGCCACGAAGTGGATGTCACCATCGCGGATCTGGTGGCCGATGCCCGAGCCGCCACGCCTTCCGCGGCCGCTGAGCGGGTGGTGCTGGACGGTGCCGACCTGCGGCGGCAGCTGGTGGCGGCGCGCGTTCGCCTGCGGGGCGCGCTCGGGCGCCTGGCGGATGGCCGCCGTCGCGAAGTGGACGAGCTCGGGGCGTCGCTGCGTGGCTGGATGGAGACACTCCTGGAGCGACGCGCCGCCGCACTCGGCCGGAGCACCGACAAGCTGCAGGCGCTGTCCCCGCTGTCGGCGTTGAGCCGCGGCTATGCGGTGGCGCAGGGCGAGGACGGACGGGTGCTGCGGCGCGTGGCGGACTTCCGGCCGGGGAGCCGGTTCCGCTTGCGAGTGGCGGACGGACGCGTGGACTGCGTGGTGGAGGAGGCGACGGATGGATGAGTCACAGGCGGCGGAAGGCGTCGAGGCGCGGATCCGGAGGCTGGAAGCGATCGTGGATCGCCTGGAGCAGGACGACCTGGAGCTCCAGGAGGCGCTGGACCTGTTCGAGGAGGGCGTGACGCACGTGCGCGAGGCCTACACCGTAATGGAGCACACCCGCATCCGGGTCGAGAAGCTCGTGGTCGACATGGACGGTGCGGTGTCGGTGGAGGCGGAGGCGGACGCCGAGTGAGCTTCGAGCTGGGGTCGTTCCTGGCGATGGAGCGGCAGCGGGTCGACACCGCGCTCGCCGGTGTCGCGGCCGTCGCGAACGCTTCCGGGCCCGTGGGTGACGCCGTCCGCTACGCGGTGGCCTCGGAAGGGAAACGGCTGCGGCCGATCCTCTGCATAGCCGCATACCGGGCCGTGCGCGGCGATGTGCCCGAGAGCGCCTACACCCTGGCGGCCAGCCTGGAGCTGATCCACGCCTATTCACTCGTCCATGACGATCTCCCATCCATGGATGACGACCCGATCCGACGGGGACGGGCGTCGACGCACGTGGCCCACGGCGTTGCGCCCGCCACGCTCGCCGGAGCCGCGCTCATCCCCATTGCCGTGGGCGTCCTGTCCCGGGGTGCCGTGGAGCTGGGAGTGGACGCCGCCGAGCGCGCGGAGCTGGTCCGGCTCCTGTGCGCGGCCGCGGGCGGGGGCGGCATGATCGGCGGGCAGCTCCTGGACCTGGAAGCGGAGGGCAGGCCCATGGACCTGGACGCCCTGACACGGATTCACCGGCTGAAGACCGGCGCGCTCCTTGCCGCCGCGCCCGTTCTCGGAGGCCGGGCTGCCGGAGGCGCCAGTCTGATCCTGGACGCGCTGACAGCCTACGGCCACGCTGTCGGGCTGGCTTTCCAGATCGCGGATGATATTCTGGACGTGACCGGGAGCACCGAGGTGCTGGGGAAGACGGCGGGCCGGGATTCGGTGCTGGACAAGGCGACGTTTCCGGGCCTGCTGGGAGTGGAGCGCGCGCGATCCCTGGCCGCTGAGCAGTCCGCCGCCGCCGTGGCGGCGCTCGCGGCGGTCGGGATTCGGTCCGAAGAGCTGGATGCGCTGGCGCGCTATGCCGTGGAGCGCGACCGGTGAGGGAGGTGCCTTTGTCGTTGCTGGAGCAGATCAGGACGCCGGAAGACATCCGTCGCCTCAACGCGTCCGACCTCGAGCCGCTGGCCGCGGAAGTGCGGCAGCGGCTCGTGGATGTCATCAGCCGCCTCGGTGGCCATTTCGCCCCCGGTCTGGGCGTCGTGGAGCTCACGATCGCGCTGCATTACGCCTTCGATACACCCGCGGATCGGCTGGTCTGGGATGTGGGCCATCAGGGCTACCCGCACAAGATCCTGACCGGACGCAACGGCGCGTTCCCAACCATCCGGCAGAAGGACGGGATCTCGGGCTTTCTCAAGCGCGGCGAATCCCCGTACGACACGTTCGGCGCCGGCCACGCGGCCACCTCCATCTCGGCGGCGTTCGGCATGGCCACGGCCCGGGACCTTCGCGGCGAGAAGCACAAGGTGGTGGCGGTGATCGGCGACGGGTCGCTGACCAGCGGGATGGCGTACGAAGCGTTGAACAACGCGGGCCACACCGATCGCGACCTGGTGGTGGTGTTGAACGACAACGCCATGTCCATCGCGCCCAACGTCGGTGCCATGAACCGGTACCTGACCCGGATCCGGAGCAACCCGCTGTACAACCGGATGCGCGAGGACGTGAAAACGCTGCTGCACCTCCTGCCGGAGCGTATGGAGCAGGCCGCCGTGCGCCTGGACGACAGCGTCAAGAACATGTTCGTGGCGGGCATGTTGTTCGAGGAAATGGGGTTCCGCTACGTGGGCCCGGTGGACGGCCACGACGTGCAGGGGCTCGTGGAAACGTTCCGCAACGTGCGGGACATGCGTGGTCCGCGGGTGGTCCATGTGCTGACGCAGAAGGGGAAGGGGTTCGAGAAGGCGGAAAAGGACCCCGTCGTCTGGCACGGGGCGAAGCCGTTCGACAAGATCAGCGGCGTGATGACGCGCAAGGACGGGCTGCCGGCGTACACGAAGGTGTTCGGCCGGGGTCTGGTCGAGCTCGGGGCCCGGGTCCCCGAGCTGGTGGTGATCACCGCAGCCATGCCCGACGGAACGGGCACGTCCGCCTTCAGCCAGGCGTATCCGGACCGCTTCTTCGACGTCGGGATCGCAGAGGAGCACGGCGTCACGTTCGCCGCCGGGCTGGCGGCCGAAGGGATGAAGCCCGTCGCCGCGATCTATTCCACGTTCCTGCAGCGCGCCTACGATTCCATCATCCACGATGCCGCGATCCAGAAGCTGCCGGTGGTACTGGCCATGGATCGCGCCGGACTGGTGGGGAATGATGGTCCCACGCACATGGGGCTGTACGACATCGCTTACCTCCTCACGATCCCCAACACCGTGGTCACGGCGCCGAAGGACGGCGCCGAGATGCTGGCGCTGCTCAGGCTCGCCGTTTCCTGGACGGAAGGCCCATTCTCACTCCGCTATCCGCGCGATTCCGTTCCCGCGGACGTTCCGCCACTGGACCAGATCCCCGAGGTACCGTTCGGGACGTGGGAGGTGCTGCGCCGTGGTCGCGACGTGGCGCTGCTCGCCACCGGCACCATGGTGCTCCCCGCCGTCGCGGCTGCGGAGATGCTCGAGGCGCACGGCATCTCGGCGTCCGTGGTGAACTGCCGCTTCCTCAAGCCGCTGGACGAGGAGACGCTGGAGTGGGCGCTCCGATCGCACAGGGCGATCCTCACAGTGGAAGAGGGGGCGGTGGTCAACGGCTTCGGGGCGACCGTTGGCACGCGCGTCGCCGCTCTCGACCGGCCCCGGCCGCGACTTCGGGTCCTCGGCGTCCCGGACCGCCTCATCGAGCATGCGACGCGGGCCCAGCAGCTGGAGGAAGTCGGGCTCACGTCGGCTGGCATTGCGGCAGCGGCCACGGAGCTGACCGGGCTGGGCGTGGCGGGCGCCCGTGAGTCGGCGTGATGGCGGAGCCGCGGCCGTTCCGCCGGATCGGGATCGTGGGCCAGACCCGGGATCCCGGTCTCGAGGAGGTGGCCCGCACTCTCGACGAGCATGGCTCCGCGCTGGGGCTGGAGCTCTGTCCCGAGCCGGAGCTCCGGGACCTGTTCAGCGCGGCGGGCGATTTCGTCCCGGGGCGCATGGACCTGCTCGTGAGCCTGGGCGGGGATGGGACCCTCCTGCGCGGCGCCCGTCTCGTGGCCGTCCACCACACGCCTGTGCTCGGCATCAACATGGGGCACCTGGGATTCCTCACTTCGATCCGGGCCGAGGAAGCGGAGCGGGCGCTCCATGACCTGGTCCGGGGCGACTACTGGCTGGATGTCCGCTTCACGCTCCAGGCCCGCGTCATCGGCCGGAACGGAAGTGCGGGCACCGAGTACATGGCGCTCAACGACGCCGTGTTGCACAAGGGTGGGTTCGCCCGCGTCATCCAGCTGGGCGTCTACGTGGGAGAGGAGCGGGAGGAAGTGGCCGCGTACGCGGCCGACGGAATCATCGTGGCCACCCCCACCGGCTCCACGGCATACTCGTTGTCGGCGGGGGGCGCTATCGTCGCCCCGTCCATGGAGTGCCTGCTGGCCACACCGATCTCGCCGCACACCCTGGCCGTCCGGCCCCTGGTCCTTCCCGCGGACACGCGTGTGGAAGTCGAGATACGGGACCCGAACGCCGAAGTCGTGCTCACCATCGATGGCCAGGCGGGCGAGGCGCTCGTGAACGGCGATCGACTGGTGGTCCAGCGCGGCCGCGCCACGGTACCCCTGGTCCGCTTCTCGGGCCAGAGCTTCTTCTCGACGCTGCGGCGCAAGCTCCACTGGGGCGCCGGCGCCACCAACCGGGATGGCGGACGGGAGGGGTACTGGGACGGCGGCGCCGACGCGTGAGCGGCCGGCGCAGCTATTGATCGGCCCCGCCGCGCCGGCCTATCATCGCACATGCTGATAGAGCTCAGGATAGAGAACTTCGCCGTCATCGAGCACCTCTCGACCCGCCTCCAGCCGGGACTCACCGTCCTCACGGGTGAGACCGGGGCAGGAAAGTCCATCATCGTGGGCGCGCTGTCTCTGCTCCTGGGTGAGCGCGCCTCCTCCGAAACCGTCCGTGCGGGCGCCGAGCGCGCCGTCGTGGAAGGTGTCTTCGACGTGGCCGGCCGGGCGGACATCGACGCGCTGCTGCGGGAACAGGGACTGGAAACCGAGGCCGGTCTCCTCATCCTTCGCCGCGAAGTGGCGGCGGAGGGGCGGAACCGGGCATGGGTCAACGGCGCGGCCAGCACCGCGTCCCTGGTGGGGGCGCTGGGCGGACGGCTCGTGGACCTCCACGGGCAACACGAACACCAGGCACTGCTCGGAGCCGAGGCCCAGCGAGACATCCTGGATGCCTTCGCGGGGCAGCTCGATGCGACGGAGCGGCTGCGCGCGGCATATGGCGAGCTGCGGCAGGCGCGCGAAGCCCTGGATTCGCTGGAGTCTCGCCGCCGCGAGGTGGAGCAGCGTGCCGACTTCCTCCGATTCCAGGCAGAGGAGATCGAGGCCGCGCAGGTGGATGCGGGCGAGGAGGCGCGACTCGAGGAGGAGAGTCGCCGGCTCGAGCACGCAGAGGATCTGGCCAGGCTCTCGGAGACGCTCCACCAGGCGCTCTATGAGGGCGAGACCTCGGTGGCCGAGGTGCTGGGAGGATTGCGCCGCTCGCTGGACCAGCTGGTCGAGATCGATGCCGGGCAGGCTGGGGCCAGGGACCTGCTGGAAACCGCGTACTACAACGTGGATGAGCTCGGCCGGCGCATGGGCGACTACGCCAGCGGCGTGGAACATGATCCCGGACGGCTCGACGCGATCCAGCGGCGGCAGGACCTCCTGTACCGCCTGAAGAACAAGTACGGCCCGACTCTCGCCGACGTGGTGGAGACGGGGCGCGCCGCCCGCCGTGAGCTGGAGCTGCTCGAGCGCGGGACTTTCGAGCGGAAGACACTGGAGAAGCGTGTGGCTGAAGCCCGCGCGACCTTCGACGCCCTTGCCGCAGAGCTGACCGCTGCCCGTCGGGCTGCGGGCGATCGCCTCGCCCTGGAAGTGCAGGAGGTCCTCCCGGCGCTCGGGCTGGAAGGGGCCCGCTTCGATGTGGCGCTGCGCACGCTCCCCGAGCCGGGGCCGGGCGGGGCGGAGCGCGTGGAGTTCCTGGTGACCGTGAATGTCGGGTTCGAGCCGCGATCGCTCGCCCGGGTGGCCTCGGGTGGCGAGCTGTCCCGGATCATGCTCGCGCTGAAGACGATCCTCGCCCGTGTCGACGCCGTCCCTACGCTGGTCTTCGACGAGATCGACGTGGGGATCGGAGGGCGCGTGGGCGCGCAGATCGGTGTGCGGCTCGCGGAAGTGGGACGGCGCCACCAGGTGTTCGCCATCACGCACCTGCCCCAGATCGCCTCCAGGGCGGACCATCACCTCCTCGTCCGCAAGGAGGAGTCGGGCGGGATGACCCGAACCATGCTCGAGGAGCTGAATGGGGAGCGGCGGGTGCAGGAGCTCGCCCGGATGCTCGGCGGGGACCCCGAGAGCGACACCAGCCTCGACCACGCCCGGGAGCTGCTCGCAGCGACGTAGCGCGGCCGCTCGGTCGGTTGACGCGCGGCACCGCATCGGGTAGACTCTTGCTCGCATCAAGGCAGGATCGGAGAGCGACGCGGCCGCCCCGCTGCCCGGGGGCGCGAGACGTTCTGCGGGATCCTCGATCATCGCCGAGTTGCGCGGGACTAGCTCAGTTGGTAGAGCGTCTGCTTGCCATGCAGAAGGTCGCCGGTTCGAGTCCGGTGTCCCGCTCTGGACGGCCCCGGTCTGCGCCGGGGCCGTTTGATCGGGCCCGTAGCCAAGTGGTCAGGCAGAGGACTGCAAATCCTTGAACGCCGGTTCGAATCCGGCCGGGCCCTCTTCGACGGAGGCCGGGAACGCCGCACGGGGCGCCCGGCCTTCGTCGTTTCCGCGGTGCATGTGTCAGGTCGCGCGAAACCGCGGGTGGGGCCCCTCGCGCCCCCGCCACCGATCGGCCATCTTCCGGGAGGAGCCCGAACGGGGGGAACGCTGACGCCGGTGGCGAGGGAGGCCGTGGTGAGAGAATCGGGACGAGCAGTGCGCGTGGTGGTGCTCGAGGCGGAGCAGGACGACTATCAGGACGTTTTCGTCCGCCTGCACGCGGAAGTCGGGGTGGTGGAGATCTACACCACCGACGAGAACGGCGAGGAGGGGGAGCTCGTGGCCACGGCGCCGCTGGGCCACACACTCATCAAATGGGGCGACGACAGCGCCGCCAAGTACCCGGCGAGCGACCGCGAGATGGTCGGCTAATCGAGCGTCTCGGGAAGCGTCCGCAGCTCCACGATCTCGAACGTCCGCTCGCCGGCCGGTAGCTGCACCGCCACTGTCTCGCCCTCCCGGGCACCCATGAGTCCGCGGGCGAGCGGAGAAGCCATGCTGATGTGCCCGGCATCGAGGTCCATGAAGTCGCCGGCCACGATCGTGTATTCGTACTCGTCGCCGGACCCGTCGCGCACCTTCAGCCAGCTCCCGAAGCCCACGCGATCGCGCGGGATGCCCTTCACATCGATGTTCGAGAGCTCTCGCAGCCGGTTCGTAAGATGGCCGAGGCGCGCCTGTACGAACTGCTGCCGTTCGAGCGCGGACTTGTAGTCCGCGTTCTCCCGCAGGTCGCCGTGCTCCACGGCCGTCTTGATCCGCTGCGGCAGCTCCACCTGCAGCTCGTGCTGCAGGTGCGCGACTTCTGCTTCCAGTTTGGCGATGATCTCGTCGAGCATGGCGGCAAAGATAGCTCGGCCGAAGGGCCAGCGGAACCCGCGTCCGGGCGGCCCCCCGGCTCCGCGGGCACTCTGCGGCGGGAATGGAACTTGCGCCCCCGTCCCGGCCGTTCCCGGGCGTGCTCGCGCCCCAGCCAGTCCCGGCAGATGGGAGTGACGCCGTGTTTTCCAAGGGCCTGTCGGAAGCAGCGCAGAAACGCGTCGAGCTCGCCGTGGCGGTGGCCCAGGAAAAGCTGCTCTCTACACATGTGGATCACGCGCTGGATCTGATCGCGCTGGTCAATGACGAAGTCAGCTTCATCGACGCCCTGGAAATCTATGCCCGGCTTCTCCGTCTCGACGACGACGAGGCGCAGAATCTGAGCTCCCGGGCGTTGGCCATTCTCGGCGAACGCGCGGAATCCGGGCAGGACTGGGAGACCCTTGCAGAGGGCGAGACCGAGGCGCCGGACGAAATCGGCCGTGGGGACGGGCACTCCCTGTTCGGACTGCTCCGAGACCGCCTGCGCGGGCGAGTCAATGAGGACTTGCGCTGGCGCGTCGAGCTCGTCGCGGCCCGCGCCGAGGTGGCATTGATCGAGACTCACATGAAGAACGCGCTGCACTTCGCCGACTTCCTGGGCGAGGAACTGGAAGATCGCAAGGCAGTGGAGCTATATTTGGACGCTCTGGATGTACGGGAATCCGTGGCAGAGGTAACCTACTATCTCGCTCTCTCGCGCATCGCTGATACCGTGCTGCCCGAACACGGCTCTGGCCTCGCCGCTGCGCGCGAGGCCGAGGCACGGCGCTCGCGCCAGGAGGCTGCGGGGCCGCCGGCCCAGGAATGAAGCCGAACGCGTCGGTGCTGGCTGCCTCACGTTCGCATGTCGCGACTTCGCCCGTCCGCCCGGAGGGACGAAATTTCTTGTTGTCCCGGGTCACACTCAGAGGTTTGGCATTGGGATTGCGAACCCCTTGGCCCGGACGCGGGACCAGCACCGCCGCCGGGGTGGTGGTGCAGCCTGCAGGAGTCCAGCGCCGGATGCCGCCGACGGCATCCGTGCGTGAGTAGAAACGATTGTTATGGAATCCTTCTATCGGGGAGACCTCAGATGATGAAAAAGACACTGTTGGCTGCCAGCGCAGTGGCGCTGGCGGGCGCTTTCGCGGCGACGCCCGCGAACGCCCAGGAGTTCCCGGGCTACCGGTTGGACTTCGGCATCAACGGCGGGTATGCCTGGTACAGCAACGCGCTGGACGCGAGCGCGGCCGGTACCGACGATGTGAAAGTGACCTATGATCCGGGGTGGCTGGTGGGCTCCCAGCTCACGTGGTGGGCCACTGACCGCGTAGGGATCCGGGCCAACGGCACGTACACGGACCGGCCGCTCACCGGCGACTGGACGGCATCGGACATCAACCTGGTCGACGACGTGAACCTGTGGACGGGGTCGGGCGACCTGCTCTTCCGGCTGACCGGGAACACCGGCGCCATGTGGCGCCCGTACCTGGCGCTCGGCGCCGGTGCCATGTGGACGAACCCGGCCGGCAACGTCGTCGCGAACCCGACGTCGGCGGAGCCCGAAACGGGCGCGACGTTCCAGGTTCCCGCAGCAGGCGGCACGAAGTCGGTGGCGCTGATCGAGAAGCCCCGGTTCATGGGGCTGGCGGCGCTCGGCACGGACGTTCGCCTCGCCGACCACTTCGGGCTTCGGTTCGAAGTCGGTGATCGGATCTCGAAGTTCCCGCTCAAGGGTGGGACCGCGGACCTCGAGGACAACGTGTCGAAGGTCGCGCATATGATCTACGGACAGGCGGGGCTGCAGTTCATAATGGGCCTGAAGGAGCCCGAGGTGGTGGCCGTTGCGCCGGCACCGCCGCCGCCAGCGCCGAAGCCTGCGCCCGCTCCCGCCCCGGCACCGAAGCCGGTGGAGGAGAACGTGAGCGTGTGCGTGGTGAACCCGAGCGCGCCCGGTGGCCTGCAGACGGTGAACGCCATCTACCTGCCGGAAACGCGGGACACGGTGGTGATGGTGGCCGGTCAGCGTCAGCCGCTGGCGAGCACGCTGCCCACGGTGACCATGGCGAACGAGGCCGACTGGTTCGTGCAGGGTGAGCCGCTGACACTGAAGATGGCGCCGAACGTGAACCTGGAATACACCACGTGGCAGTCCGCACGAGTCATCAACGCGAACGACCTCACGTATCTGGGGAACGTGCGCGGTGTCCCGGTCTACGCCTCGACGGGGGACGTGTCCGGTGTGGCGAGCAGCCTGTCCGACCTTCGCGCGCAGCAGACGGACAACGACCTGAGCGGCATGCTCATGAAGTCGTCGGATCTGCGCGATGCGCTCGAGGATGCCCAGTACCTGTACGTGCCGCTGCGCCCGACGGGGTGCGTCTTCCAGACGGTCCGACAGGTCGAGCAGGTGAGGAAGAAGGATAGCTGACGCCTCGCCCGGGAGGCAGCAGAGAGCGCCCGATCGGCCCGGCCGGTCGGGCGCTCTTCCTTTTTGCACGGCTCTGGCCGCGACAGTAGATTGGACCCCCTCCACAGGGCGCACGAACCCGGCCCTGAAGCGGACACCCATTCAGGACGCACACACCGGCTCCGGCGGACCACCGCCGCCGCAAGCGGGCAATCGGCAAGCAAGGAACACGGAGGAGAGACATGAGCCCGAATGGTACGGCGGTCACCGCCGAAGTGACGACGCGGCCCACGCTCGACCAGCTCGACCTGCCGGTGGGCAAGCGCGTTCGTCTGCACCGACTGCTCTACGAGGGCGGGGTGGGCAACGGAACGCTGCTGATCCTCCCCATCGATCAGGGGATCGAGCACGGCCCCGTGGACTTCCTGCCGAATCCCCCGTCGGCCGACCCCAACTACCAATGGCGCCTGGCGGTGGAGGGCGGCTACAACGCCATCGCCTGCCACTGGGGCATGGCGCGGCGCTACATGAAGGCGTACGCGGGCAAGGTGCCGCTGGTGTTGAAGATCAACGGCAAGACCACCATCCCGAATGACGACGAAGCGCTCTCATCGCCGACGGCCACGGTGGAGGACGCCGTCAGCCTCGGGGCCGACGCCGTCGGATACACCCTGTATGTGGGGTCTCCGCGCCAGGACGACGACTTCGCGCGCCTGATGGGCGTGCGCGACGCCTGCGAGAAGTGGGGCATGCCGCTGATCGTGTGGGCGTACCCGCGGGGCGCGGCGATCGAGGCGAAGGGGGGGCGCGACAGCCTCTACGCCGTGGACTATGCGGCGCGCCTGGCCCACGAGTTCGGCGCGGACATCATCAAGCTGAACGTGCCGAAGAAGGGCGAGAAGGACGGCCAGATGCCGCAGAAGTACCAGCAGATCGAGTGGGACTACGACAGCGGCATACGGCGGGTGGTCCAGAGTGCGGGCAACTCCATGGTCCTGTTCAGCGGGGGGAGCAAGCTGAGCGACGAGGACCTCATGAGCAAGGCGCGCTCGGTCATGGAGCAAGGGGCCACCGGCCTCATATTCGGGCGCAACATGTGGCAGCGGCCGTACGACGAGGCGCTGGCCACCACCCGGCGGGTGAAGGAGATGCTCGTGGACTTCCCGGCCTGAGCCGGTGGAGCCCGCGTTGACTCAGGACGAGCTGAAGCGGCGCGCAGCGCAACGGGCGGTGGAGCTGGTCGAAGACGGGATGAAGCTCGGCCTCGGCACCGGGTCCACCGCCCGGCACGTGCTCGAAGCGATCGCGGTCCGGAGGAGCGCCGGCGAGCTCGAGCACGTGGTGGGAGTACCCACGTCCCGCGACACTCGCGGTCGTGCCGGGGAGCTGGGGATCCCGTTGAGCACGCTGGACGACCTCCCGCGCCTGGATCTCACCCTGGATGGCGCCGACGAGGTCGATCCGGCCCTGAATCTGATCAAGGGCCTGGGGGGTGCGCTGCTCTGGGAGAAGATCGTGGCCGCCGCCAGCGACCGGGTCGTGATCGTCGTGGACGAGACCAAGCTCGTGGACCGCCTTGGTGCCCGCTCGCCCGTACCCGTGGAAGTGGTCCCCTTCGGCTGGCGCACGCTCCTGGCGCCGCTTTCGCGGCTTGGCGCCCGGCCTGCGCTCCGCAACGACCGCAATGGCGACCCGTTCCGGACCGATGGCGGCCATTTCATCCTCGACTGCGCCTTCGATCACCGCCTGGACGCGCCCGCTCTGGAGCGGGAGCTTCAGCGCCTGCCGGCCGTGGTCGAGACCGGCCTGTTCATCGGCATGGCGGATACCATCGTGGTCGGCGGTGAACGGGAAATCCGACTGATCCACAGGGAAGGCACGCGATGACCGTGAAGATCGCACCGTCCATCCTCTCCGCCGACTTCGCCCGGCTCGCCGACGGCATCACGGCCGCGGAAGACGCCGGCGCAGACTGGATCCACGTCGACGTGATGGACGGGCACTTCGTCCCCAACATCACCATCGGGCCACCCGTCGTGGCGGCCATTCGCAAGACCACGGACCTGCCGCTCGACGTTCACCTCATGATCGAGGCTCCCGAGCGCTACATCGATGCCTTCGCGGACGCCGGCGCCGACATGCTCACCGTGCATCAGGAAGCCGTCATCCACCTCCACCGCACCGTGGAGGCCATACACCACCGCGGGATGCGCGCGGGCGTTTCTCTCAACCCGAGCACTCCCGCCATCCTCCTGCAGGACATCGCACCCTACCTGGACATGGTCCTCGTCATGAGCGTCAACCCCGGCTTCGGCGGGCAGCGCTTCATTCCCGGCACCCCCGCCAAGATCCGCCGGGTGGCGGAAATCCTCCGGGAAGCCGGCCGCGATGACGCGGAGATCGAGGTGGATGGTGGCATCGCCCCGGACACTGCGGGCGACGTCGTCGCCGCCGGGGCCACCGTCCTCGTCGCCGGCGCCGCCATCTTCCGGGGCACCGGCTCCGTCGCCGAGAACATCCAGGCCATTCGCGACGCGGCCGGGGAGTAGCCCCGGCCCGCTGGGGGGGGAAACCCCGGACAGCATCGCGCCGGGTTGTCCCCCGCCGTCCCGCGGACGTACGCGTAAGGGAAGCTCCCACACGATGCTCCCGGTCCGTCCCGACGTCACAATGGTGCAACTCCGGGTGGTAAGCGGTCGTGGAGTGAGCGAAATTGCGCGCGAGCAGGGAGGTCGAGGGGCGCGGAAGGGTGCGGTGCCGTGCCTTGTTGCACTCCAGGGCTTGTGCGAGGTTTCGGCCATCGGGGGCCGTGTGGCCGGAACCGCAGACAGGGGCGAGATGGGGATGAGCGGCGGCGGGAAGTCAGGAGGAACGGGGATCGTGATGCTGAACCTCGGGGGGCCGGAGACCCTGGAGGACGTGAGGCCGTTCCTGCTGGAGCTGTTCGCCGACCGTGAGATCATCCAGCTGCCGGTCCAGGACTGGCTGGGCCCGTTCATCGCGAAGCGGCGGACGAAGGGAGTGCAGGAGCTGTATCGGGGAATCGGTGGGGGCTCACCGATTCTGAAATGGACACGGGAGCAGGGCGCGGGGATGGTGGAGCGCCTGGACCGTCTGTCTCCGGCGACGGCGCCGCACCGGTTCTATGTGGCGTTCCGCTACATCCATCCGCGCAGCGAGGATGCGTTGCGGCAGATGAAGGCGGACGGTGTGGAGCGGGCGGTGGCGTTCACGCAGTACCAGCAGTTCTCGTGCGCGACGACGGGCTCGAGCCTGAACGAGCTGTGGCGGGCGGCGGGCCGGCTCGGGATGGACCAGGACTTCCGGTGGAGCGTGATCGATCGCTGGCCGACGCACCCCGGCTTCGTCGAGGCGATGGCGAAGAAGGTGCGCGAGGGGCTGGAGACATGGCCGGCCGCAGAGCGAGACGACGTGCTGCTTCTGTTCAGCGCGCACTCGCTACCGCTGTCCATCATCGACCGGGGTGATCCGTACCCGCAGGAAGTCGGGGCGAGTGTGCACGAGGTGATGAAGGCGGGCGGCTTCGCGAACCGGTACATGTTGTCGTACCAGTCGGAAGTGGGGCCGGTGCGGTGGCAGGGTCCGAGCACGGAGCAGGTGATCCGGGACCTGGGCGCGAAGGGGCGGAAGAACGTGCTGGTGGTGGGGATCGCGTTCACGAGCGACCACATCGAGACGTTGTCGGAGATCGACATCGAATACGGCGAGCTGGCGCACGAGGTCGGGATCACGGAATTCCGGCGCGCGCCGTCGCTGAACGGGGACCCCGCGTTCCAGGACGCCCTCGCGGACATCGTTCTCGAGCACCTCCGGAGCGGTGAGGCGTGCTCGCGGCAGTACGGTCTGCGCTGCCCCGGGTGTGAGAACCCGCAGTGTCGGAACATCCTGAATCCGGTGGCGCCGTTCGATCGGACGCCCCTGAAGGTGTGACGCCATGTTGAACACGCTTGCGGTCCTGAACGGCTTGCTGCCGGTGGGATACCTGCTGGCGTTGCTCGCGTACATCGTGGTGTTCGCGCAGCCGGAGGCCCGGGCGGCGTGGGTGGCGCCGCTGATCACGTGGGTGGTGGTGGGGGTGCACGTCGTCTACCTCGCGCTGAGCGGCGTCTCGTATCGCCACATCCCGCTGGCGAACACCTGGGAGAGCCTGACGTTCATCGCGTGGGCGGTGGCGCTGGTCTACCTCGTTCTGGAGTGGCAGATGCGGGATCGGGCGACAGGGGTCTTCCTCCTGGCGGGCGTCCTCTTCCTGCAGATGCTGTCGACGGCGTTCATCACGCACAGCCGTGAGGTCCCGGCCATCCTGCGCTCGCCCATGTTCGGAATCCACGTGACCACGGCGATGATCGGGTACGTGGCACTGGCGGTGTCGGCCGTGTACGGGGTCATGTACCTGTTGCAGTACCGCCAGCTGAAGCGGAAGCACGTGGGGCTGCTCTTCCAGCGCCTGCCCAACCTCGAGACGCTGTCCCGGCTGAACGTCCGGGCGCTGGCGCTCGGGTGGACGGCGCTCACCGTGGCGATCCTCGCCGGGACAGTGTGGGCGCTGACGCTCGAACACACGGGCCAGCTCCACGTGAACCTGCTGGTCGACCCGAAGTTCCTGCTCACCGTGGCGGTCTGGGTCGTGTATGGCGCTTGCCTGGTCGGGCTCTGGCTGTTCCGGTGGCCCAAGAGCACGCTGGCGTCGATCACGGTGATGGCGTTCGCGTTCATGGTGGCGTCTTCGCTCACCGTGACGCTCCTGATTCCGTCGTTCCACGATTTCACGTAAGGCCATGGAGCTGATCGTCCTCGGCACCAGCCACGACACCGCCCCGGCGGAGATCCGGGACCAGGTGCAGTTCAGCCCCACGGATGTGGAGCAGTTCTGCGGCCGGCTGCGTGGGCGGCGCGAAGACGTGCTCGAGGTGTCGGTCCTGTCCACGTGTAACCGGACGGAGATCTACTCGCTGGTCCGTGAGCCCCCGATCGGGGAAGGACTGATCCGGGAAGCGGTGGCGCTGCAGAAGGGCGTGCCGCACATGGGCAACGGGCGCTACACCTACGTTCTGAAGGGGCGGTCGGGCGTACAGCACCTCTTCCGGGTGGCCGCGGGGATCGAGTCGCTCATGGTAGGCGAGCCGCAGATCCTGGGGCAGGTGCGGCATGCCCACAAGATGGCCGACCAGAGCCGGGGCGCTGGGGCGGTTTTGACGCGCCTGTTCAACTCGGCGGTGCACGTGGGGAAGCGGGCGCGCACGGAGACGGAGATCGGGAGGGGCACCGTCTCGGTGGCGTATGCGGCCGTGGAGATGGCGCTCAAGGTGTTCGACGGGCTGGAGAAGCATACGGTGGCAGTGGTCGGGGCCGGGGAGACCGGCACGCTCGCCGCCAAGCACCTGGCGGAGCAGAAGCCGGGTCGGCTCATCGTGCTGAACCGAACGCTCGAGCGGGCGCAGCGGCTGGCCGCGGAGCTGGGTGGCGAGGCGAGGCCGTTCGGCGACCTTGAGGATGTTCTCCGCGAGGCGAGTGTGGTGGTCACGGCCACGTCATCGCCGGAGCCCGTGCTGCAGAGCGATCACCTGAACGCGGTGGTGAAGAAGCGGGGTCGTTCACCGCTGGTGCTGATCGACATTTCGAACCCGCGGAACATCGATCCGGCCGTGGGCAAGATCGACAGCATCTTCCTTTACGACCTGGACGCGCTGGAGAGCATCGCGGACCAGAACCGGTCGCGCCGGGCGAAGGAGATCCCGCGCGTGGAGCGGATCGTTGACGAGGAGGTGGATGCGTTCTTCTCCTGGTACGACTCGCTCCAGGTGGTGCCGGTGCTGCGTGCGCTGCGAGACCGCTTCCACGAGATCGGTCGGGACGAGGTGGCGCGGCAGGGGCGGCGGTTCAGCCGCACGGATGACGACGTGCTGGAGGCGTTCACACGGTCGCTGATCAACAAGCTCCTGCATCAGCCTACCACGCGGATCCGGAACATGGACGCGGACACGTACCACGGGCTGACGAAGCTGGTGGCCGTGCAGGAGCTGTTCGAGCTGGAACCCGAGCGGTACCAGAACGGGAGCGTCGACGATCACGAGGGGGACGACGAGTGACCGAGGGGATGCTGCGGATCGGGACGCGGGGATCGGCGCTGGCACTCTGGCAGGCCGAGCACGTGGCGGCACGGATCCGGGCAATGCCCGGCGCGCCCGGCGTCGAGCTGGTTCACATCCAGACGGAAGGGGACCGGGTCCAGGACGTGGCGCTTTCGGCGCTCCCGGGCAAGGCCTTTTTCACGAAAGAGCTGGAACAAGCGATCCTGGACGGCCGGGTAGACCTGGCGGTCCACTCGCTGAAGGATCTGGCGACCTCGATGCCCGAGAGGCTAGCGCTGACGGCAGTGCTGGAGCGGGAGGACCCGCGGGACGTCCTCATCGCCCGCGATGGCCTCGGGCTCGCCGATCTGCCGGCAGGCGCGCGCGTGGGCACGAGCAGCCTGCGACGGCGCGCCTTCCTGCGCACCTGGCGCGACGACCTTGCGCTGATGGACCTGCGCGGCAATGTGCCGACCCGTATCCGCCGACTCGACGAGGGCGACTACGATGCGATCGTCCTTGCCGCCGCGGGCGTGAAGCGGCTGGGGCTGGGCGCCCGCATCACTGACTATTTCACCGCCGGGATCCTGCTGCCCGCGGTTTCGCAGGGCGCCATCGGGATCCAGGCGAGGCGGGACGACCGGCGTGTGACCCGTTGGATCGAGCCGCTGAACCACGGGGCGACGCGTCGGTGTACGCTGGCCGAGCGGGCGCTCCTTCACGAGGTGGAAGGCGGCTGCCAGGTCCCGCTGGGCGCCCACGCGGAGCTGGACGATGCCGGGCTCACGCTTCGCGCCGCCATTGCCGCGCTGGACGGAAGCCGGGCGGTATCCGGCTCCATTTCCGGCGACCCCGGGGACGGCGAGGCTCTGGGTCGGCGGCTTGCCCGCACGCTCCTGGAGCGCGGAGGCGGCGAGATCATGGATGGGATCCGCTCCGCCATGGGGACCGGTGTCGGAGAGGGCTGACCGGCCGCTGCACGGGGTCGGCGTGGTCGTGACCCGGGACGAGAGCGGCGATGGGCCGCTGACGGCCGCGCTGCGAGAGCGCGGCGCCGACGTGATCCACTGGCCGGTCATCGCCGTGGCTCCACCCGAAGATCCGCGACCGCTCGATTCCGCGGCATCGCAGCTGGCCAGCTACGACTGGGTAGCGTTGACCAGCCGACGGGCGGTGGCCGCGCTGGCAGAGCGGGTACGGGAGATCCCGTCCGGGGTCCGGCTGGCAGCGGTAGGGGAGGGAACGGGCGAGGCCGCGGAGGCGCGCGGGTGGCGCGTGGACCTGGTGGCGGGCGAGCAGACCGGCGAGGCGCTGGTCGCCGCCTTCCAGTGCGAGGGCCTCGCCCGGGGGGCGCGCGTTCTCTTCCCGGCCAGCGATCTCGCGCGCGACACGGTTCCCGCGGGGCTCGAGCGGGCGGGGGCGGCGGTGGAGCGGGTGACCGCGTACCGTATCGTGCCGGCCGCGCTGGACGCGGACGCATGCAGGCGAATGGTGGAGGAGGAGAAGGTGGACGTGGTGAGCGTGACCAGCCCGTCGTCCGGCGAGAACCTCATCGCGGCAGTGGGTGAAGCGCTGTTCCGGCACCTGGCGGAGACGGTGCCGTTCGCTGCCATCGGGCCGACCACGGCCACGGCGCTCCGGAGTTTCGGTGTGAAGGATGTGGTGGAGGCAGAAGAGCATTCGTTCGATGGACTGGCGGAGGCCGTTGCGCGGCACTTCGCCGCGGGACGGGGAAGAGGAGCGACATGAGCTATCCGATAAACAGGCCGCGGCGGCTGCGCCGGGGCGAGACGTGGCGGAGGGCGGTGCGGGAGACCGTGCTGACCGTGAACGACCTGATCTACCCGATGTTCGTGGTGGACGGGGAGGGCGTGCGGATCCCGGTGAAGAGCATGCCGGGGATCGAGAACCTGTCGGTCGACGAGCTGGTGAAGGAGTGCCGCGAGGTGGCGGAGCTCGGGATCCCGGGTGTGATTCTGTTCGGCGTGCCGCCGGACGAGGAGAAAGATCCTGAAGGGACGGGCGCCTACGATCCGGAAGGACTCGTGCCGCGGGCGATCCGGGCGCTCAAGAAGGAAGTGCCGGATCTCCTGGTCTGGGCGGACGTGTGCATGTGCGAGTACACGTCGCACGGGCATTGCGGCCTGCTCACCGATGAGGGCGAAGTGGACAACGACCCCACGCTCATGCTGCTGGCTCGCGCGGCCCGCGTGTACGCGGAAGCGGGTGCGGACGCCGTGGCACCCAGCGACATGATGGATGGCCGCGTGGCTGCCATCCGGGAAGAGCTGGACGACGCCGGCCTGTCGCACGTCCCGATCGTCGCCTACGCGGCCAAGTACGCTTCGGCCTACTACGGCCCGTTCCGCGATGCGGCCCACTCGGCGCCCTCGTTCGGTGACCGCAAGGGCTACCAGATGGACCCGGCGAACGCCGAGGAAGCGCTGCGGGAAGTGGAGCTGGACATCATGGAGGGCGCCGACATGGTCATGGTGAAGCCCGCGGGCCCGTACATGGACATCCTCCAGCGCGTGAAGGAGACGTTCCGTATGCCCACGGCCGCCTACCAGGTATCTGGCGAGTACGCGCTGATCAAGGCAGCGGCGGAGAAGGGGTGGGTGGACGAGCCGCGCATCGCCATGGAGAGCCTGCTGGGACTGAAGCGAGCCGGCGCGGACCTGATCCTCACCTATTTCGCGAAGGACGTGGCGCGGGCACTCCGGCAGGGCCCGGGTGAATGAGCGGCGGGGGACGCCAGTGGGGACCGATGCGGGGGCGGTGATGCGGACGACCGAGAGCGAGCGGCTGTTCAGTGCTGCGAAGCGGGTCATTCCCGGCGGCGTGAACAGCCCGGTCCGCGCGTTCGGCGCCGTGGGCGGCACGCCCCGCTTCATCGCGGGCGCGTCGGGTGCCCGCATGGTCGACGTGGACGACAACACCTACATCGACTACGTCGGCTCCTGGGGCCCGATGATCCTCGGGCACGACCACCCGGCGGTGCGGGCCGCGCTCGCCGGGGCGCTGGAACACGGAACATCGTTCGGCGCCCCGTCGCCTGGCGAGGTCGAGCTGGCCGAGCTGGTGGTGGAGATGGTGCCGTCGGTCGAGGTGGTCCGGTTCGTCAACAGCGGGACGGAGGCGACAATGAGCGCCCTCCGGCTGGCCCGGGCCGCCACGGGTCGGGCCGGCGTCATCAAGTTCCGGGGCGGCTATCACGGCCATGCCGACGCATTCCTCGTGGAGGCGGGCTCCGGCGCGGCGACGCTGGGCGTGCCGTCGAGTCCGGGCGTCACCGAGGGTGCGGCCCGCGACACGCTCGTGGCCGAGTACAACGATCTGGATTCGGTGCGCGCGTCGATTGAGGATCGGCCGGGCGACGTCGCCGCGGTCATCGTGGAGCCGGTGGCCGGCAACATGGGGTGCGTCCCGCCGCAGCCCGGCTTCCTGGAAGGGCTGCGATCGCTGTGTGACGAGCACGGGATGCTGCTGATCTTCGACGAGGTGATGACCGGCTTCCGGGTGGCCGAGGGCGGAGCCCAGGCGCGCTTTGGTGTCCGGCCGGACCTGACGACCCTGGGCAAGGTCATCGGGGGCGGGCTCCCCGTGGGCGCGTTCGGCGGCCGCGACGACCTCATGCGGCGAATCGCGCCGGACGGTCCCGTCTACCAGGCCGGCACGCTGTCAGGGAACCCGCTGGCCGTGGCGGGCGGGCTTGCGACATTGAGGCACCTGCGGGCGCACCCGGAAATCTATGACCGTCTGGAGGCGCTCGGTTCGAGGCTGGAGGACGGCTTCCGCGCCGTCATCGCCGCCCATGCCGATCGCCTGTCCTGGAACCGGGTCGGCACCATGGCCACGCTCTTCTTCACGGCGGGCCCGGTCACGGGGTGGGCGAGCGCGAAGGACCAGGATCGAAGCGCGTTCGCGGACTACTTCCATCGCATGCTGGACCGGGGCTTCTATCTCCCTCCCAGCCCGTTCGAAGCGCTGTTCCTGTCCGCGGCACATACGGAGGCAGATGTGGACGCCACGGTGGACGCCGCGGCCGACGCACTGGCAGAGGTGCTGGCGTGAGCGGTGGGGCGGGGCAGAACGCTGCGGCCGCGTCGGCCACGGGCTCACGGCCGGTGTCCGGGGCGGAGCCCGTGTTCCTGCGTGCGTGCCGACGCCTGCCGGTGGAGCACACGCCCGTGTGGATCATGCGCCAGGCGGGGCGGTACCTCCCGGAGTACCGGGCCATCCGGGACAAGGTCGATTTCCTCACGTTGACGAAGACACCCGATCTCGCCGCAGAGGTGACGATCCAGCCGATCCGGCGGTTCGGTATGGATGCGGCCATCCTGTTCAGCGACATCATGACCCCCATCGAGGGGATGGGGATCGATCTGGAGTTCGATCCCGGCCCGGTGATCCGCGCCCCGATCCGGTCGGCGGCGGATGTGGACAGGCTGCGCGTGGCCGACCCGGAGGAGACCACGCCGTTCGTACTGGAGACGATCCGGATCCTGCGGCGCGAGCTGCCGGCGAGCGCACCACTCATTGGCTTCGGCGGGGCGCCGTTCACGACGTACTGCTATGCAGTGCAGGGCAAGGGCTCGAAGACGTTCCACGAGGCGAAGGCGTTCCTGTTCAGCGAGCCGGCCGCGGCCAAGCGGCTGCTCGAAAAGCTGGCGGACACGACCGCGCGCTACCTGGGCGCGCAGGCCGAGGCCGGGGCGCAGGCCCTGATGATCTTCGATTCCTGGGCCGGCATCCTCGCGCCTCACGAATACCGCGCGTTCGCGCTCCCGGCCGTGCAGCGGGTCACGGCGGCGTTGAAGGAGCACGGCGTGCCGCTACTCTATTTCCCGCATCAGGGCGCGACGCTGCTGCCGGCGGCCGCCGAGTCGGGCGCCGACGTCCTCGGCATCGACTGGCGGCTCCCCCTGGCCGATGCGCGGGCGCTGCTGGGACCGGATCTGGCCGTGCAGGGTAACCTGGACCCGGCGGCGCTGTTCGCGCCGCGGGCGGAGCTGGCGCGCCAGATCGACCGCGTGCTGGAGTCCGCGGGCCCCGAGCCGGGGCACGTGTTCAACCTGGGCCACGGAATCGAGCGGACCACCGATCCGGATGCGGTGGCGTTCCTCGTCGACCGTGTACACGAGCAGACGTTGCGATAGAGGCAGTCATGGAGCATTCCGTCCACGTGGACTTCGACACGGTCAAGCGCTTCGACAGGCCGGGGCCGCGCTATACATCGTATCCCACGGCGGTGGAGTTCACGGAAGCGGTGGGCGTGGACGCCTACCATGCGAAGCTGGCGGAGGCCAACGCGAAGGCCGACGCGCCGCTCAGCCTGTACGCGCACCTTCCGTTCTGCGAGCACCGCTGCCTCTTCTGCGGCTGCCACGTGGTGATCACGCCGCACATGCCCGTGGCCGAGAAGTACATGGCGTACATGAAGCGGGAGATCGACCTTCTGGCCGAGCACCTCCCGGACCGGCGCGGCGTGGTCCAGATGCACTGGGGCGGCGGGACCCCGACGTACTACTCGCCGGCGCAGCTCGAGGAGCTGTTCGCGCATTTCCAGAAGTACTTCACGTTCGTGGACGGGGCCGAGCGGGCGCTGGAAGTCGATCCGCGTGTGACCAGCCGCGATCATCTGGCGACGCTGGCGGAGCTCGGCTTCAACCGACTCAGCCTGGGCGTGCAGGACCTCACGCCCGAGGTGCAGGTGGCCATCGACCGCAACCAGACGTACGAGCAGACTGCGCGACTGGTGGAGACCGCCCGCGAGCTCGGCTTCAACGACGGCATCAACATCGACCTGATCTACGGCCTGCCGAAGCAGGAGCCCGAAACGTTCGGCAGGAACCTGGACCAGGTGATCGCGATGCGGCCCGACCGGGTAGCCGTCTACTCCTTCGCCTATGTCCCCTGGATCCGCGGGCACCAGAAGAAGCTCGACCGGGACCAGCTGCCGAGCCCTGAAGTGAAGCTGGAGCTGTACATCATGGCCATGGAGCGCTTCCTGGCCGCGGGCTATCAGCCCATCGGGATGGACCACTTCGCGCTGCCCGAGGATGAGCTGAGCGTGGCAGCGCACGAGGGGCGGCTCCACCGCAACTTCATGGGCTACACGGTCATGCCGGCGTCGGACATGATCGGGGTCGGGATCAGCGGGATCGGTGAGGTGCAGCACGGCTTCTTCCAGAACGAGAAGAAGCTGAGCACCTATTACGAAGCGCTGGATGCCGGCCGCCTCCCCGTAGCGCGGGGCTACCTGCTGGACGAGGATGACCGCATCCGGCAGCACGTGATCCAGCAGATCATGTGCAACTTCCGGGTGCGGAAAGCGGACGTGGAGGCCCGCTTCGGCGTCGATTTCGACGATTACCTGGCCGACTCTCTCGCCCGACTCGGCGACGTGCAGGAAGCCGGGTTCGTGGAGCTCGGCCCCGACGAGCTGCGGGTCACGCCCGAGGGTCGGCTGTTCGTCCGAAACGTGTGCATGGCCTTCGACCGCTACCAGCTCGCGAAGGAGAAGGCCGCGGAAAAGCCGGTGTTCTCCCGAACGGTTTGAGGCGGGTCCCATGAAGCGCGTCGTCCTGATCGGCGGCGGGATCACCGGACTGTCCACGGCCGTGCACCTGAACGACGGGGCGGACGCCATCCCGGGCGGTCTGGACGTCGTCGTCCTGGAAGCCCGGGAGCGGCCGGGCGGCAACATACAGACGGACCGGCCGGACGGGTTCCGGGTGGAGATGGGCCCCAACGGGTTCCTCGACAACGCGCCGGCCACGCTCGCACTGGTGGACCGCATAGGTCTCACCGATCGGCTGCAGCGCGCCAACGACAACGCCGCGCGACGGTTCATCTACCGCAACGGCCGACTGCACGAGGTCCCCACGGGGCCCGCGGGCTTTCTGAAGAGCCAGGTGCTGAGCCTGCCGGGTCGCCTGCGGGTGTTCGGTGAGCCGTTCGCTCGATCGCGACCGGACGATATGGACGAAACGGTGTTCGACTTCGCCGCCCGCCGCATCGGGCCGGAAGCGGCCGGCGTTCTCGTGGATGCCATGGTCTCCGGCGTCTTCGCCGGCAACGTCCATGAGCTCAGTCTCCAGAGCAGCTTCCCGAAGATGGCCCGCATGGAGGCCGAGCACGGCGGACTGGTCAAGGCCATGATCGCCGGGATGAAGAAGCGGCGGTCCGCCAGGAAGGAAGCGGCCGAGCGACGCGCCCGCGGTGAGGATGTGGCCGAGCTCACCGCCCCCGGCGGTCCCGCCGGGCCGGGCGGCACCCTGACTTCGTTCCGCGATGGGCTGGACACGCTGGTCCAGGGTCTCGCCGACGCAGTCGGTGACCGCCTCCGCACCGACAGTCCCGTCCGCACTGTCCAGCGCGCGGACCAGGGCCACTGGGATGTCGTGCTCGAGAACGGCGAAACACTCCGCGCCGATGCCGTGGTCGTGACCACGCCGGCTCCCATCGCCGCGCCGCTGCTCCAGCAGGTCGACCCCACGCTCGCCGCGACAGTGGACGAGATCCGGACCGCCGGCCTGGCCGTGGTGGCCCTCGGATTTCGCCGGCGCGCGCTCCCCGATATCGATCTGGACGGCTTCGGATTCCTCGTTCCCCGCGACACGGGGCCGGACATCCTGGGCTGCCTGTGGGATTCGAGCGTCTTCCCCGGACGCGCGCCGGAAGGGAAGGTCCTCCTCCGCTGCATGATCGGGGGAGCGCACGACCCCGAAGCCGTCCGCACTCCCGAGCCGGCGCTCCTCGAGCGCGTGCGCCACGACCTCCAGACCACCATGGGGATCCCGGCCCGCGTCGAGCCCGCCCTCACCCGCGTCTACCGCTGGCCGCTGGGTATCGGGCAGTACACCACCGGGCACCAGGATCGGCTGGACCGCATCCACGGCCGACTCCGTGAGAACCCGGGGATCTGGGTGGCAGGCAGCTCCTTCTACGGCATCAGCATGAATGCCTGCTTCGAGAAAGCGCCCCAGCAGGCGAAGGAGATCCTGGCCTACCTCGCGGGCTGAACCGATCCGATTAGGTCGTCGACTCCCGTTCGGTCACGGCGCCGGGCGCCGGTCGGTTCCGGCTCCAGATCCAGAACTCCACGCTGCTGGTGAGGAGCGCGAGCGAGATCATCAGCTCCAGCGACCCGACCGCTGTTTCAGCCCAGAAACCACCGGTATCGGCCAGGGTCCGTAGGAGGATCCCCGCGACCACCATCGGGATCAGGGCCAGGAAGAAGCCCGGACGGAAGAACTGCCAGACGCGGGGGTCGTCGAGAGTGTGAATGCGGGCGAGATTCTTCCGGCACCCCCGCGCAAACGCCGCGCGTCCGCGCAGGCTGCCCACGACGAGGCCGACCCCGGCCACGAGCCAGGGCACCACCTCGTGGACGTGCAGGTCGGCGGCGGCAAGGACGTAGCTGCTCCCCTTGAGCAGGAGCGCGATCCCGCCTCCGTACCAGACCGTGGCGGCGAGCACGGTGAGCGTGCGCCTCGAAGCCCTCAATCCCCCCCCCGGTGGTGTGCGGCCAGCGGTCGGCCGCACGGAAAGTAACCGGACCGGGAGGGGCGAGAAAGGCGTTTAGAACAGGATCCAGGCCACCAGGTAGAACGTGTTGTTGTCGGACGCGTTCCGGCCCTGGCCGTCATAGTCGGTGGACGCCCCGTTGAAGCGGGAGTACGCCGTGTACTGGACGGTGAACTTCGTGTTCAGCCACGGCGTGAAGCTCGCCTGGCCGATCAGCCCGCTGCTGTCGGGCGATCCCGTCCGGCTGCCGTCGACGGCTCCGGCCGCGTACACCGATGGCGCAGTGGTTCCCGTGGTCCTGAACGGGGCCAGTGTCAGGCCCAGCCAGCTCTCGCGGAAGAACGTGGCATCCAGGCGGAACGTGTCCAGCTTTCGCTCGTTGACGCTGCCGCCGGCCAGAACCCAGCCGGGGTGGACGTTCTCGTGGATCCAGGTCGCATGGGTCGAGAGGGCGTCGGCGCTGCCGACGTGGTGGAGCCAGGAGGCGTCCAGCGCGATGTCGTCGACCTGGTCGGTGGTCCCGGCCGGGGCCGGGTCCTCGGCCATGCGGTCCGCGACCATGCCATACGCCCCGACGTGGGCGTAGTCGCGGCTCCAGTTGTGCTGCAGGGCGATGCGCCAGTAGGGGGCGACGCCGCTGATGTCGCCACTCGCGTTGTCCGGCAGCGGCCTGCCCACGCCGGTGGGAGCGGAGCGATAGGCCCCGGCTTCGAGATAGACCTTCTGCGCCCACAGGCCGTAGACGGTGAGTCCGGCCACTTCCTGGGCCAGGTTCCCGGCGAGCAGCGGCGATGCGGCCGGTGCCGGCGCCGCGGGTGAGCTCGCGTAGGGGAATCCCCAGACGGGGGTGCTGTTCCAGAGATCCTGCACCGTGGGCGCGTTGTTCAGCGACAAGCCCCAGTGCAGCGGCTGACCGAACGCTTTCGTCTGGTCAGCGAAGCGCAGGTCGGCGTTGTCCAGGCCGAAGTCGCCCTCGACCCCGTCGTAGGTGACCTGCGCGAAGCCACCGAGGCGCGGTGTGATCTCGCCACCGAGGAACAGGCTGAGCTGGTCCGGGAGCAGGACGTCGCCGTTGCGGCTGTCCGGCTGCGAGGCGGCGGTGACCGTGTACGATGTCTGTACCATGAAGGAGAGCGCCGGGATGGCGCCGATGAGGAGCAGGGTCCGATCTCCCGACTTCGCCTCCACGGTCTCACCCTGGCGCAGGGTGTACCCGTCCAGCTTGAACGCGCGGCCGAACGCCGTCAGTTCGGGGAACTGGGTGTGGCACATGTTGCACGCCATCCCCGTCTGGCGGGCGAACGTTGGCGTGGGCGTGGCGGCCTCCAGCAGGCGAGAGAATGCCGCCGTACCGGCGGCGACGGACCGCGGCGGCCGCTCGGCCGCTGCCGGGGTGGCGGCGACCACAAGGGCCACCGCCATGGACAGGAACCGGGACAGCGCGCTCCGCACAGCGCTCGTTCCGCGCATCATCTCCTCCAGGATGTCCGGGGAAGGACGGGAGGGTGACTCCGGAGACGTGCCGGCGAACGCGGCGGTACCGAAGCTCCCGCGCCGTCGCGTTCATTACGTTCCGCGCTCCGCGGAACTCCTGACCAAGCTAAGGGGCAAGGCCCGGGGACGCACGAGGCCCGCGGACGCACGTCACGCCGCGCGCCGTCGCGGAAGGGAGAAGGGGCTGGCGGCAGGGGAAGGCGCGTGCCATCCTATGACCCCGCCGGGGTGGCGAAACGGCAGACGCGGGGGACTTAAAATCCCCTGGGCTTCGGCCCGTGTGGGTTCGACCCCCACCCCCGGCACTACAAGGGCCGCAACGGTTTACGCCGCTGCGGCCCTTGTCCGTCGAGGCCCGGGTGCGGACCGGCGGTCTCACTCCCCCGGTGCCCCCCGGTGGCCACTTACGGTGGTCCGCTTCTTCTGGCGCATGATCTGGAAGCGGATGGTCTCGTCCGGTCGGTAGGACGCCATGATCTCCCGGGCGTGTTCTGCGTCCATCACGTCGCGGCCGTCGATGGAGAGGATCACATCGCCCGCCCGAAGTCCGAGGCTGTCGGCGCGCACCGCGGTCACGAGCACGCCATTGCTGGTGCCGAAGTAGGCGCCGAGCTCCGGATTCATGTCCACCAGCTCCAGCCCTCCGGCGCGCCCGCCGAAGAACAAGCGCATGCCGGGCGCGTCGTGGCCCGAGCGCAGCTCCCAGACGCCGCCCGGCTGTCCCGGTCGTCCCGGCGCGCCGGGCGCCACGCGGATCCGGTCGAGGTCCGGCCGGGCGCGCACCATCAGCTCGCCGGGTGGGGTGCGTGCGGCCACCACGCTGGCTTCGAGGGTGCGGCCGTCACGGCGGTAGGAGATGGCGACGGTGTCGCCGGGCTCCACGTCGCCCATCCGATCCACGATGGCGTCCGCGGGCTCGTCGCCCAGCGCTTTCCCGTTCATGCCGGTGATGACATCGCCTCCGCGCAGCCCGGCACGTTCGGCGGGTCCACCCGTCACGACCTCATCCACCCGCACGCCGCTGCGCCCGTCGACCTGGACGTCATCGCCCAGCACCAGCCCCAGCCGGGCCCGGTTCCCCGTGACAGGGAAGGGCAGCGCCCCCGGCGAGACCAGGGCGGGCATGCCGCGGGCCGGTGGGGCGCCGGGCGTGCAGATGCAGGTCTGGCTCTCCCGCACCGTGTCCGCTTCCTGAGCGCGGGCCTGGACGGTGGTGATCGCAGTCATGACGGCGATTGCGGGCAGGGCGCGCGCAATCGCTCGCAGAGAGGCGGCGGACATGTTCGTGCTCCTTTTCGGATCGCTGGTGCGGCGGCCGTTGTGACCGCTCGACTCTTGGATGCGCGCGCCCGCCAGCACCGTTGCCCGCGCTTGCCGGGGTCCGGCGCCCGCGGGTAGGTTGCCCTCCGTGGACACGACTCTGGACATCCTCGCGGTCGCGGGGATCGCGGCCGCCGCCTGGGGTTTCCTGCGGGCGGCGTTCCGATTCCTGCGTCACGGCGCGACCGGCATCTGGACGGACGAGATGGCTCGAATGCAGGCCCGACGGGGCGACCTGACAGCGCTCCGGGAGACGGAGCGGGAGCGCCGCGCGGCACGGCGGGGGAGTGCGAGCGCGGCCGCGGCCTCCGTTGCGTGGGCCGCCCTCGTCGTCGTGCCTTCGTTCACGGCGTGGGCCAGACCGGTGTACGCAGCCTGCGCAGTGCTCTGGCTGGTGCCGCTGATGCACCGGCGGCGTGGCGATGGGGACGGTCCGTCGCGGGGACGCGCCGGATCCTCGGATGGGGGCCGCCAGTGATCCGGGTGGTGTTCCTGGGCACGGCGGCGAGCCGTCCCACCGTGTCGCGCAACGTGAGTGCGGTGCTGGTGCACCGTCTGGGCGAGGCGCTGCTGTTCGATTGCGGCGAGGGTACGCAGAGACAGATGATGCGCTACGGCACCGGCTTCGCCGTGAACGACATCTTCTTCACGCACATGCACGCGGACCACCTCCTGGGGCTGCCCGGGCTGCTGCGCACCATGGGGCTCCAGGGGCGCGAAGCGCCCATGCGGCTCTATTGCAGCCGTGGCGAAGGGAAGACGGTGAACGAAGCGGTCCACCTGGGGGTGGAGCGGGTCCCGTTCGAGGTCAGCATACGGGAGCTGGAGCCCGACGAGGCGGTGGAGCGGGACGGCTACGACATCGTCGCCTACCGCACGCGCCACGGACGGTCTTCCCTCGGCTATGCGCTGGTGGAGCACCTGCGTCTCGGCCGCTTCGACCCGGAACGGGCCCGGGAGCTGGGCGTCCCCGAGGGTCCGCTTTTCGGGCGTCTCCATCACGGGAATCCGGTGGAGGTGGAGGGTCGCGTGATCACACCCGATGCGGTGGTTGGCCCGCCGCGGCCCGGGCGCCGGCTGGTGTACACCGGCGACACCCGTCCAACACGCAGCACGGTGAAGAACGCCAACGACGCCGACCTGCTCATCCACGAGGCGACGTTCGCGCAGGAGGAGGCGGCTCGCGCGAGGGAAACGGAGCATTCGACCGCGCGGGAGGCGGCACGCACCGCCCGTGATGCCGGCGTGCGGCGGCTCGTCCTGACGCACCTTTCGCCGCGCTACGGGCTGGATCCGACCGTCCTGGAGCAGGAGGCCCGCGCCGTTTTCCCCGACACGCAGATCGCGCGCGACGGGATGGAGATCGAAGTCCCGTTCCGCGATGCCGCGAGCGAGGATTGACGTGACCGCTCGTGCAGGACCGGTGGAGATAACGGTGCCGGGCGACAAGTCCATCAGCCATCGCGCCCTCCTGCTGGCCGCGCTGGCCACGGGCGAAAGCCGCATCCGGGGCCTGCTCGACGCCGGCGACACCCGCGCCACGGCCAGTGCGCTCCGGACGCTCGGGTTCGCCCTCCCGGAACGGCTCGACGGGGAGATCCGGCTCCAGGGTCGCGGTCTGGACGGCGTGTGCGGGCGCGACCTGGCCGTGGACTGCGCCAACAGCGGAACCACGGCCAGGCTCCTGCTGGGGCTCCTGGCCGGCAGTGACGTGGAGGCGGTCCTGACCGGCGACGCTTCGCTCCGGCGCAGGCCGATGCACCGCGTCATCGGACCGCTGGGCGTGGCGGGCGCGCACTTCGATGAGCTGGGCGACGAGGGGCGGCTCCCGATCCGCGTTCGAGGGCGTTCCCCGCTGGATCCGATCCGCACCGGGAACCCCCGCTCCAGCGCGCAGGTCAAGTCGTCGCTGCTGCTGGCCGGCCTCACGGGGCATGCCCCCGTGGAGGTCATCTCGCCGCTGCCATCGCGGGATCACACGGAGCGGATGCTGCAGGCCATGGGTGCGCCCGTTCGGGTTCAGCGGGCGACCACCGGCGGTGACGCGGGGGAGCGGGTGGTCAGCGGCGTGGCCGATTTTCTGCGGCCGCTCGAGCTCGAGGTGCCCGGCGACCTTTCCGCGGCGGCCTTCTTCGTGGGCTTCGGTGTGCTGATCGGTGCCGTCCGGATCCGTGGGGTGGGATTGAACCCGGGGCGGACGGGCGCGCTCGACGTGCTGCGGCGGATGGGGGGCACGGTGGAGACGCGCGAGACCGAGGAGCGAGCGGGTGAGCCTGTGGGCGTCGTGGAGGCGGCGCCCGGAGAGGGTCTGCGGGGCGTGCGAATCGGTCCGGAATCCATCCCGTCGCTCATTGACGAGGTGCCCGTCCTCGCCGTTGTCGCCGCACTGGCGGAAGGGGAGACGCGCTTCGAGGGCGTGGCCGAGCTGCGCGTGAAGGAGAGCGACCGCGTGGCGGCGCTGTGCCAGAATCTGCGCGCGCTTGGCGTTGAAGCGGTGGAAGAGCAGGACGCGTTCACGGTGGTGGGTTTGCCCGGGCGGCGGCTTCGTGGTGAGGTGGATGCCCATGGCGATCACCGGATCGCCATGGCGTTCGGCGTCGTCGGCGCCCTCGATGGGAACGACATCGCCGTGCGCGGCATGGAGGCCTCGGCCATCAGCTATCCAGGTTTCTGGCGCGCGCTGGACGGCGCCGCACGCAAAATGGAGGAGTGTTGATCGTTGCCATCGATGGCCCGGCCGGATCCGGGAAGACTTCGACGGCCCGGGAAGTGGCCAGGCGTCTGGGAATGCTGCACGTGGATTCCGGCGCGTTCTACCGCGCCCTCACCTACGCGCTCCTGGCCGGGGGCATACCGGAGGAGGCGTGGGATGGCATCTCCGGCGGACAACTGGACGCGCTCGCCGTGGACGCGGTCCGGGAGGGCGGCCGGCTCCGGTTGCGCGCCGGTGGGCGCTTGCTCGACCCGGAGCTGCGCACGCCGGAGATCAACGCCCGCGTCTCGCACGCGGCCCGCATCCCGACCGTCCGGGACTGGTTGCTGGAGCGCTTCCGCGAGCTGGCTCGCGCCGAGGACGTGGTGGCGGACGGCCGCGACATCGGTACTGTCGTATTTCCGGATGCCGAGCTGAAGGTGTTCCTCCTCGCGTCCCCGGAAATCCGGGCACGACGCCGTCTGCGGGAGCAGGGGGAGGACGAGCCTGACCGCGATTCGCTGCTGGCGGAGATCGAGCGGCTGCGGGAGCGCGACCGACAGGACACCGAGCGGGCCGTCGCCCCTCTGCGGGTGGCGGACGACGCGGTGCGCGTGGACACGACCGCACTCACGTTCGACGAGCAGGTGGGTGCCATCCTGGAGCTGGCCCGGGGCCGGGGCGCCGACCTCCCCCCGACCACCGGGTGAACCGTTCCACCGCCCCATGCGGAACGGCCGGAGCCACGGGAGCGCCCGGCGGCCGACATGTCCGGTGCCCCACTCGCCGGTGTCGCGCGCGCTTGACCGGCTACGGGCGGGCGGATAGATTTATGGGCTACCATTCTACGGAATGGGGCGGGGCGCGGGAAGCGCGCCCCTTTTTTACACGTGAACCGTCGGGGGTCTTCTCGGCCCAGCGACGAATGAGGGCATCCAGGACATGGCAGACAACACCACCGAACAGCAGGCCCCCACCGCCACGGAAGAGGCGTCGAGCGCGGAGATGACCGCGGCCGAAGACGCGACGGTGCAGGCTGGCAATCCGCAGACGGCACTGGCCGAGCGCGAATTCACGCAGGACCAGATCGACCGTCGGGCGCGGGAAGTAGGCATCAAGCCCGAGCTCTTCGACGAGAACGAGTACAGCCTCGACGAGTACGAGGAAATGCTCGCGATGTACGAGGACACCCTCAAGGAGATCGAGGAGGGTGAGATCGTGCGGGCGCGGGTGCTCCGGGTGACGGAAAACGCCGTGATCCTGGACGTCGGGTTCAAGAGCGAAGGCTCCGTCCCGAAGGATGAGTTCAGCGATCCCGACCAGCTGCAGCCGGACCAGGAGGTGGAGGTCTTCCTGGAGCGACTGGAGGATGATGAGGGGCGTGTGGTCCTGTCCAAGAAGAAGGCGGACTTCCTCCGCGTCTGGGACAAGATCAAGCAGGCGCACGAGGAGGATGAGGAGGTCCCGGGCATCCTGAAGCGGAAGATCAAGGGTGGGGTGACCGTGGACCTGATGGGCGTGGAGGCGTTCCTCCCCGGCTCGCAGATCGCGCTCCGCCGGGTCCCGAATGTCGAGGACCTGATCGGGAACAAGTACAGCTTCAAGATCATCAAGCTGAACAAGCGGCGTCGCAACATCGTGGTGAGCCGTCGGGTGATCCTGGAGGAGGAGCGGGAGAACAAGAAGAAGTACCTGGTGAAGGAGCTGATGGTCGGCCAGGTGCGCGAGGGCGTTGTGAAGAACGTGACGGACTTCGGCGCCTTCATCGACCTGGGCGGGCTGGACGGGCTGCTGCACATCACGGATATGAGCTGGGGCCGTGTGGGCCACCCGTCGGAGATCGTCAACATCGGCGACTCCATCGACGTCAAGGTCCTGGACATCGACTGGGATCGCGAGCGGATCTCGCTGGGCTTGAAGCAGCTCCTGCCGTATCCGTGGAAGGACGTGGTCGACAAGTACCCGGTGGGATCGCGCGTCATCGGGCGGGTGGTCTCCATCACGAACTACGGCGCCTTCGTGGAGCTGGAGAAGGGCGTCGAGGGGCTGGTCCACGTCAGCGAGATGAGCTGGACGCGGAACATCAAGCACCCGTCCCAGATCGTCTCCATCGGCGACGAGATCGAGGCCGTGGTCCTGAAGGTGGACCGCGACGAGGAGAAGATCTCGCTCGGCATGAAGCAGATCGAGGAGGACCCCTGGCTGGCGCTGCCGGTGAAGTATCCCACGGGCACGAAGGTGAAGGGCATCGTCCGGAACCTGACCTCCTTCGGCGCGTTCGTGGAGATCGAGCCCGGCATCGACGGCCTGATCCACATCTCGGACATGAGCTGGACCAAGCGGATCCAGCACCCGTCCGAGGTGCTGCGCAAGGGCGAAGAGGTGGAGGTGATGGTGCTTGGCGTGGATGCGGAGAACAAACGTATCTCGCTGGGCTTGAAGCAGATGCAGGACGACCCCTGGTACCGCCTGGTGGACCAGTACTCGCCTGGCGTGGAGACCTCGGGCACGGTGGCCCGCATTCTCGAGGATGGCGCGGTGGTGGACCTCGGGGGTGACGTGGAAGGGTTCGTCCCGGTGAGCCAGCTCCCCGGCAACGTCCGCGAGGCCGGGGATGCCGTCCAGGAAGGCCAGAGCGTGGATCTGCGCGTGCTGGAGTCGGACGCCGTGAACCGCCGGATCGTCCTGGCGGTGACGGAGATCCACCCGGTCGAGGGTGGCGCCGAAGCTGAAGCCGAGGGTGGCGCAGAAGCCGAGGGTGGCGCAGAAGCCGAGGGTGGCGCAGAAGCCGAGGGTGGCGCTGAAGCCGAAGCCGAGAGTGGCGCTGAAGCCGAAGCCGAATCCGAGGTCGAGGCGGAAGCTGCCACCGAGGTCGAGGCCGAAGCCAGCACGGAGGTCGAGGCGGAGGGTGAGACCGAAGCCGAAGCCGAGGGTGGTGCGGACGTGGAGGCGGAGGCGGAAGCCGAAGAGCCGGCGGACGCGGCCGCTCCGGAGCCGACCGGCACGGAGGCGCCGTCCGAAGCGACCGCGGAAGCGGAGGCGCCGGAGCCGGAGCCGGTGGAGGAGTCCGAAGAGGAGAAGTAGCTCTCTTCGTTGCTCTGGAGAGTGGGGGAGGCGGGTCCGTGTGGCCCGCCTCCCTTTTTTCGTCGGCGTTACGCGGGTAGTTTCCCGCGACCGATGGAGCGCGAACGCAGCAGATCGAGGAGAGGCTTGAGCCGAATGATGATGCTGGCCGCCGCGACCCTGGTGGTGGCGCTAGCCTGCTCTGTGGGCGAGCCTGCCGCGGGTGGACGGCCGGAGCCGGACACCCGCAGCGCCGGTGCCGTGGACACGGCGGCGGCCGAGAGGGTGGCCACGCCGAACGATGTCCGGGCGGCAGCGTCGCTGCTGGAACGGGCCGGGGCCGCGTACGAGCACGCCGCCCTGGACTCGGCGCTGGAGTTCGCCAGCCGGGTGATGGTGACGTACGGCGGCACGCCCGCGGCGGCCGAAGCTCGCTGGGTCGCGGCCCGGGCCGCGTTCTCCCTCGGCCGGTACGCGGAAGCGCGCACGCTCGCGGAACGCTACGCCGATGATCGGGGCGTGCGGGAAGGAGCCGCGGATACGGCCAGAACGCTGGCCACGCTCGCCGGTGACGCCATGCAGCCGCCGACGGGCCCCGCCGTTGTGGGCGCCGTGCTTCCCCGGACCGGATCCCGGATCCTGGTTCGCTACGCCGACTGGGTTCTGGACGGCATTCGGCTGGCCGTACAGGAAGCCGAGCGGAGGCAGGGCCGCAGAATCGAGCTCGTGGTGGCGGACGACGCGGGCGGCGCCCGCACCCGGGAGGCGATGGCGGAAGTGGAGGGCCGCGGCGCGGTTGCGGTGGTCGGTCCCCTGATGCCGCAGCAGCTATCGGTGGCGGCGGGGGCCCGCCGGGATGACCGCATGGTGCTGGTGAGTCCGACCATTCCCGTCCTGGCGGTTCGGCCGCCGAGGACGTACACGATCAGCGGCAGCGACGTACGCGGAGCCGAGGACCTGGGGCAGTACGCCGCGCAGCTCTCGCTCGGTCGCGCGGCGGTGCTCTACCTGAACACACCGGAGTTCCAGGCCCAGGCCCGCGCGTTCGCGCTGGGGTTCGGGGAGGGCGGCGGGCGGGTGGTTGCGTCGGTCCCCTACGATTCGGGGACGACCACGTTCGGCGAGCATTTCGACCGTGTCCTGAATGCCGTGGGCGCCCAGGCCGGGTCTCGTCCCTTCGCGCTCTTCGTGGCCTCGCCGGCGCGCGACGTCCCGCAGATCGCGCCACAGGTCTCCTTCTACGGGCTCGACTCGCTCGGCGTCCAGGTGCTCGGCGGCGACAGCTGGACGGGGGCGGCCGTCCGGCGCATCGTGCCGGCCCGCGACCTGGAAGGCGTGCTCGCCGTCTCGCACTTTCCGCCCGGCCAGGCGGACGGATTGGCCAGCCCGTCGTTCGTTCGCCTCTACGAGGACACGTATCGCCACTCGCTCAACAACCAGCTTCCCGCCCTCGGCTACGACGCGGCGAATCTCGTGCTGCAGGCGCTGCCGGGCCGCGATCTCACGCCTGAGATGACGGCAAGGCGATTCGACTTCCTGGCGGGCGTCGCGGGCGCCACGGGGGTTCTGTCCGTCCGCGATGGTCAGGTGATCCACACTCCGTACCTGGTGGCGATCCACGACGGCGAGCTGGTGACAGCGCCGGCGCCGTGGGAGTACGGGGCGCCCGGGTCAGGGAGGCCGCCGGACACCATGGGGGGATCGGCGCCATGAGCATGCGAGAGAAAGTCAAGGCACTCGAGGAGCTGCGGCGGAAATCGAAGCTCGGGGGTGGCGAGGGTCGCCTGCGGGCCCAGCACGACCGCGGGAAGCTCTCCGCGCGGGAACGACTCGAGCTCCTGCTGGACGAGGACAGCTTTGTGGAGCTCGATCGCTTCGTCACGCACCGGACCACGGGCTTCGGCCTGGAAGACCAGAAGTATCTCGGGGACGGGGTGGTGACCGGCTACGGGTCCATCCACGGCCGCCTGGTTTACGTCTTCAGCCAGGACTTCACCGTCTTCGGCGGGTCGCTGTCGGAAGCCCACGCCGAGAAGATCGTGAAAGTCCAGGAGCTGGCGCTGAAGAACGGCGCGCCGTTGGTCGGGCTGAACGACAGCGGTGGCGCCCGGATCCAGGAGGGCGTGGTCAGCCTGGGCGGCTATGCCGACATCTTCCTGCGCAACACCCTGGCATCGGGCGTGGTGCCGCAGATCAGCGCGATCCTGGGGCCGTGCGCGGGCGGCGCGGTGTACTCGCCGGCCATCACCGACTTCGTCTACATGGTGCGGGGAACGAGCTACATGTTCGTGACCGGGCCGAACGTGGTGAAGACGGTCACGCACGAGGACATCGACATGGAGGGTCTCGGCGGCGCCGACGTGCACGCGGGGACCTCCGGCGTGGCGCACTTCGTTCACGACTCCGAGATGGAGGCGCTGGAAGCGGTGCGGCGACTTTTCGACTACATCCCGCAGAACAATCGGGAGGACCCGCCCCTCGGGCCGGCGGACGACCCGTTCGATCGCCAGGATGAAGAGCTGCTGGACGTGGTTCCGGACGAGCCCACGAAACCGTACGACATCCACGACGTGATCCGGCGCGTGGTGGACGACGGCGACTTCTACGCGGTGCATGCCGAGTACGCCCAGAACATCGTGGTGGGATTCGCGCACCTGGGCGGCCGGAGCGTGGGGATCGTCGCGAACCAGCCGGCCGTGCTGGCGGGCGTGCTGGACATCAACAGCTCGGACAAGGGCGCCCGGTTCGTCCGCTTCTGCGACGCGTTCAACATCCCGCTGGTGGTCTTCGAAGACGTCCCGGGCTTCCTCCCCGGCGTGACGCAGGAGCACGGCGGGATCATCCGCCATGGCGCGAAGCTGCTGTTCGCGTTCTCGGAAGCCACGGTGCCGAAGATCACCGTGATCACCCGCAAGGCGTATGGCGGGGCGTACGACGTCATGAACTCGAAGCACGTCCGCGGCGACATCAACCTGGCGTGGCCCACGGCCGAGATCGCGGTCATGGGGCCGAAGGGCGCCGTCGAGATCCTGTTCCGGAAGCAGATCGCCGAGGCCGATGACCCGCAAGCGGAGGCCGCGGCGAAGGAAGCGGAGTACCGTGAGCGGTTCGCCCATCCCTACATCGCGGCGGCGCGTGGGTACGTGGACGACGTGATCGATCCGCGCGAGACCCGGCCTCGCCTGATCAGCGCCCTGGACATGCTGCGGGACAAGCGCGACGAGAATCCGTGGAAGAAGCACGGGAACATCCCGCTGTGATCACCCGCGTGCTGGTCGCGAACCGGGGCGAGATCGCGCTCCGGGTCATCCGCGCTTGCCGCGAGCTGGGCGTGGAGAGCGTGGCCGTCTATTCCGACGCGGACCGCCTGGCTCCCCATGTCCTCGCGGCCGACCAGGCCGTCCGGATCGGACCGCCGCCCGCCGCCGAGAGCTATCTCCTGGGGGAGCGGCTCGTCGCAGCGGCGCTCGAGCGAGGGTGCGACGCCGTCCACCCGGGCTATGGCTTCCTGGCCGAACGCGCCCCGTTCGCCCGGGCGGTGGAGGACGCGGGTCTCGTCTTCATCGGCCCGCCCGCCCACGCCATCGAGGCCATGGGTGACAAGACGCGGGCGCGCCAGGCCATGCGGGAAGCCGGCGTGCCGGTGGTGCCGGGGACCACGGAAGCGCTGCGCGACGCCGCCCACGCCGCCACTGTGGCCGCCGACATCGGCTTCCCCATCATGCTGAAGGCGGCCGCGGGCGGGGGTGGGAAGGGGATGCGGGTGGTGCGCGAGGCCGGCGAGCTCACTGCGGCATTCGGGGCCGCGTCGCGGGAAGCCAGGTCGTCGTTCGGCGACGACAGCGTCTACATCGAGAAGTTCCTGGAGGGCCCGCGGCACATCGAGATCCAGGTCCTCGCGGACGTCCATGGTCACGTGATCCATCTCGGCGAGCGCGAATGCTCGATCCAGCGGCGCCACCAGAAGATGATCGAGGAGTGCCCGTCGGCTGCCATCACGCCGGAGCTCCGGGCCGCCATGGGCGAGGCCGCGGTGGCGGCCGCGCGGGCGGTGGACTACCGGAACGCGGGTACGGTGGAGTTCCTGTTCCGGGACGGGGAGTACTACTTCCTCGAGATGAACACGCGGATCCAGGTGGAGCACCCGGTCACGGAGCTGGTCACCGGCATCGACCTGGTCCAGTGGCAGATCCGGGTGTCGAATGGTGAGCCGCTCGCGTTCGCGCAGGAAGATGTCCGCTGGACCGGGCATGCCATCGAGTGCCGCATCACCAGCGAGGACCCGGCGAACGGCTTCCTGCCTTCGAGCGGCCGCGTGGATCGGCTGCACATTCCATCGGGCCCCGGCGTGCGCTGGGATGGCGGGGTGGAGGAGGGCGACCAGGTGTCGCTCTTCTACGATCCCATGCTCGCCAAGCTCATCGTCCACGCACCCTCCCGTGACCTCGCCATCGCGCGCATGCTGCGGGCGCTCGGCGAGCTGCGCGTGGTCGGCGTCGAGACCAGCGCCCCGTTCCACCGACGGGTGCTGCGGGAAGCGGACTTCGGCGCGGGGCGCATCGACATACGCTACATCGAGCGGCACCCGGATCTCCTGAACGGCGAGCCGAACGGGCAGTCGCTCCGGGTCTCCGCGCTCGCCGCCGCCCTGCTCGCCGAAGAGGAGCGGGAGCGACGCTCCGTGAGTCGCGTGGATTCCGCGACCGACGGCGAGCAGCGGCGGTCACGGTGGCGGGACACGGGCTGGCGTTGAGCGGCGGAAAATGCCTGTGCCACCTTGTACTTTGCGGCGGTGGCCCCTACTCTGAGAAGCGCTTCCACTTCAGGAACGGCAGTGAATCCCACTGAATCGAACGCGCCGCAGCGGCTGCGGATCTTCCTTCGGGACCATCGCGTCCTCGACGCCAGTGCCCGTGTTCCCGAGGGCCAGTCGCTGGCCATGTATCTGGCCAGCCGGAGCCGTTATGTGAATCTGACGGCTGTGGACTGGGTGGGGACAGGCTCGGCCGTGCCGCACATGGCGCTCAAGGTGGACCACGTCCTGTGGGTCTCCTCCGAGGACGGGACTCTCCCGCTCACGGCCGCCATGGCCGGGGCCACGGCGAGACGCGTTCAGGTGGAGCTGGAGGGTGGATACCTCCTCGCGGCCGGGCTGCTGCTCATCGAGAACCAGCGGCTCACCGATTATCTCCATTCGGCGCCCCCGTTCATCCCGCTCCGCGACGCGGAGCTGCGGCCGCGCCGCCGGCCGCTGGGCGACATCGCGGTGAACCAGGGGGCGATCCAGCTGGTGCGAGAGATCCGGGCGGAAGCAGCCGGCGACGCGCTGCGCGGGTCCGCGCCGGGCGGTCGCTGAACCCCGCGCTGAACTGCGGGTATCTTCCGGCATGCGCATTCGTGCACTGTTCTTCGCGACCTATCGCGACCTGGCCGGCGCCGAAGAGGTCTCCCTCGATCTCCCGGCGGGGGCCACGGCCGCGGACCTGGTTCGTCGGCTGCGCGGCATGGCCGACCTGGCGCGCCTGCCGGCGGAGCCGGTGGTGGCGGTGAATCAGGAATACGCCAGCCTCTCGGCGCCGCTCTCGGATGGCGACGAAGTCGCGCTCCTTCCGCCGGTGGCAGGCGGGTGACCGTCGTCGCCCGGATCACTGCCGCCCCCATCGACCCGGCGGCCGTGCTGGCGGACGTGGGTGACCGCGCCGACGGCGCCATGCTCCTGTTCCTCGGCACCGTGCGGGACCACAACGATGGGAGGCCGGTGAGCGGGGTCGGCTACAGCGCCTACGAAGACATGGCCCGCAACGTGCTCACCGTCATTGCCCACGAAGCGGCCCGACGGCTCGGGACCGACCGGCTGACCGTGCTGCACCGGATCGGGGACTTGGGCATTGGTGACGTGAGCGTGGCGATCGTCGCGTCCAGTCCCCACCGCGCCGAATCGTTCGACGCCGTCCGCTACGTCATCGAGGAGATCAAGACGCGACTCCCGGTCTGGAAACGCGAGCACTACCTGGAAGGGGAATCGCGGTGGATCGGGGGCGCCACACCGAACGCGGAGGCCGCAGGTGAGTAACCCGCCAATGCGCGACCAGTTCGGCCGCCGCATCGAGTACCTGCGGATCTCGGTGACGGACAAGTGCAACCTCCGGTGCGTCTACTGCATGCCGTTGCGCGGGCTCCCCTGGCTGAAGCGCTCCGAGCTGCTGTCCTACGAGGAGATCCGGGACATCATCGCCGTCATGGCCCCCATGGGCCTGCGGCGCGTCCGGATCACGGGCGGCGAGCCACTGGTCCGGCGTGACGTCACGCGCCTCGTCGAGATGCTCGCTGCCATCCCGGGCATCGAGGATCTGGCTCTGTCCACCAACGCGGTCCTCCTCGGCGAGATGGCCGACGAGCTCCGCGACGCCGGACTGAACCGCGTCAATATCTCCCTCGACTCGCTCCGCCCCGACCGCGTCAATGCCATTGCCCGCAGACCCGGCTCGTTCCGGCAGATCATGCAGGGGCTGGCCGCGGCCGAGCGCGTGGGGCTGGATCCCATCAAAGTCAACGTGGTGGTCATGCGCGGCCGGAACGACGATGAGATCGCCGACTTCGCCCGCCTCACGCTCGACCGGCCGTTGCACGTCCGGTTCATCGAAGTCATGCCCGTGGGGGAGAACCTGGAGGTCTCCGCCAGGCAGTACGTGCCCGCCCCGGAGATTCTGGAGCGCGTCCGGGAGATCGGTGAGATCCAGCCCGGTGTCGGTCCGCTGGGGAACGGCCCGGCCACGTACTTCCGCTTCCCGGGAGGCGCCGGCTCGGTGGGCGTGATCACGCCCATGAGCCACAACTATTGCGAGACGTGCAACCGCATGCGTCTGAGCGCCGACGGGCGGCTGCGCCCCTGCCTCTTCGGTGACCTCCACGTGGGCCTCCGCGACCCCCTCCGCGCTGGACAGCCCATCGAGCCGCTCGTTCGCGAGGCGCTCCACATCAAGCCCGAGCGCCACCACCTGGTCCGGGGCAGCGACCATGGCTCCGGCGGTCTCCTCGCCCTCTCGCAGATCGGCGGCTGACGCGCCCCTCGACGCTCACGGCAGCTCCGGTCGCCTCCGCCCCCAACCGGCCCCAACCGCCCCGTCCACCGCACCCCACGCTCCGGCCCCGGTCGACGCGCAGGTCGGACCCCCCGTTCGCCGGCCCCGCATCCCCGCCCACCTGTCTACCCGCCGCCGTTCGTTGACACCCGGTTACGGCGTTCCTACGTTGCCCGCGCTGGTCCCAATTTCCATGTGGAAAAGGCGAGAACCATGGTTGGCAAGATAACGGTGGTAGGTGCGGGCCACGTCGGCGCAACCGCCGCCCAGGGCATCGCGCGTCGTCACCTCGCCCGCGAAGTGGTGATGGTCGACATCGCGGAGGGGATCCCCCAGGGCAAGGGGCTGGACATGTACGAGTCCGCCCCCATTGAAGGCTTTGACGCGCGTGTGATTGGCGCGAACGACTACGAGCCGTCCGCTGGCTCCGAGATCGTCATCATCACGGCGGGCATCGCGCGCAAGCCCGGCATGAGCCGGGACGATCTGCTCAAGACGAATGCCGGCATCGTCCGGGAAGTCTCGGAGAACGTGAAGCGCACGTCGCCGGACGCGATCATCATCATGGTTTCCAACCCGCTGGACGTGATGGCCTACGTCGCCAAGGAGACCACCGGCTTCCCGCGCGAGCGGGTGATCGGTATGGCGGGGGTGCTGGACACCGCTCGCTTCCGCACGTTCCTCTCCATGGAGATGGATGTGAGCGTGGAAGACATCCAGGCGCTGGTGCTCGGCGGCCACGGTGACAGCATGGTGCCCGTCGTCAGCATGACCACCGTCAGTGGGATCCCTGTCACGCACTTCATCAAGCCCGATCGGCTGGACGCGATCGTTGAGCGCACACGGAAGGGCGGCGGCGAGATCGTGGCGCACCTCAAGAGCGGCAGCGCCTACTACGCTCCCGGCGCGGCGTCCGCCCAGATGGCCGAGGCCATCGTGCTGGACAAGAAGCGGATCCTCCCGTGCGCTGCGTGGCTCGAAGGCGAGTACGGTGAGTCCGGGATCTTCCTGGGCGTCCCGTGCAAGCTGGGGCGGAACGGCCTCGAGGAGATCATCGAGGTTCAGCTGACCGACGACGAGAAGGCCGCGCTGTCGAAGAGCGCTGCGGCGGTGCGCGAGACGATAGCCGCCCTGGGCTGAGGGTAATCATGTCCCAACCGGCGACCGCTGTCCCGATCCGGCAGACGTCCATCGGCAAGAAATTGCTGATGGCGTCTGCATCGGTGATCCTCTTCCTCTTCATCGTCCTCCACCTCGCCGGGAACTTGAAGGTCTTCCTCGGTGCGGACGCGTTCAACCATTACGCGGAATGGCTCCGCACCATGGGCGGGCCGCTGTTCCCCGCGGGCGCGGCGCTGTGGAGTGTACGGGTCATCCTCATCATCGCGCTCTTCGTGCACGTCTGGGAATACTACCTCCTCTGGTTGCGCAAGCGGCGGGCGCGCACCACGCGCTACCGGAAGTTCGATCCGCAGGTCTTCAGCTGGATGTCGCGCGCGATGATGTGGGGCGGGATCGCCATCGCCGCGTTCGTCGTGTTCCACCTGCTGCACCTGACCACCGGCACGATCCGGCCGGATCTCTCCTACCAGTTCCAGCGAGCGAATCCGTACGAGAACGCCATCATGGGGTTCCACGTCTGGTGGGTGACGGGATTCTACTGCATCGGCGTCATCGCGCTCGGGATGCACCTGTACCATGGGCTCTGGAGCTTCACGCAGACGTTCGGGATCAACAATCCGAAATACAACCGCTACCGTCGGCCGACGGCGGCCGCGATCGCTATCGTGATCACGCTGGGATACCTGTCGATCCCGCTGTCCGTGGCGATGGGGGTGCTTTCCTGATGGAACTCAATGCCAAGATCCCGCCGGGACCGATCAGCGACCAGTGGGATAATCATAAGTTCGCGATGAAGCTGGTGAACCCGGCGAACCGCCGGAAGTACCAGATCATCGTTGTGGGGTCCGGACTCGCAGGGGGCGCCGCCGCGGCCACCCTCGGCGAGATGGGCTACAACGTGAAGTGCTTCTTTTATCAGGACAGCCCGCGGCGAGCCCACAGCATCGCCGCCCAGGGCGGCATCAACGCGGCGAAGAACTACCGCAGCGACGGGGACAGCGTCTTCCGGCTGTTCTACGACACCGTGAAGGGTGGCGACTTCCGGTCCCGGGAGTCGAACGTCTACCGCCTCTCGCAGCTCAGCCTGAACATCATCGATCAGGCAGTGGCCCAGGGGGTGCCGTTCGCTCGCGAGTATGGCGGCCTGCTGGACAACCGCTCGTTCGGTGGCGCGCAGGTGGCGCGGACGTTCTACGCTCGAGGTCAGACCGGGCAGCAGCTGCTGCTGGGCTGCTACCAGGCGCTGCAGCGGCAGGTCGCGGAAGGAACCGTCACCGCCTACAACCGCCACGAGATGCTGGACGTCATCCTGGCGGACGGACGCGCCGTGGGCATCGTGGCCCGGGACATGGTCACGGGAGAGGTGGAGCCCCACGTGGCCGACGTGGTCGTCCTGGCCACCGGAGGCTACAGCAACGTCTTCTTCCTCTCCACCAACGCGAAGGGGTGCAACGTCACGGCGGCGTGGAGAGCTCACAAGCGGGGTGCCGGCTTCGCCAATCCCGCTTTCACACAGATCCACCCCACGTGCATCCCCCCGAGCGGACACTACCAGTCGAAGCTCACGCTCATGAGCGAGTCGCTCCGCAACGACGGCCGCATCTGGGCGCCGAAGGAGCCGGGGGACACGCGGGCCGCGAACGAGATCCCGGAGTCTGAACGGGACTACTACCTCGAGCGCCTGTACCCGAGCTTCGGGAACCTGACACCGCGCGACATCGCGTCGCGCCGGGCGAAGGAGGCGGTGGATGAGGGGCGCGGCGTGGGCCCCCTTCAGAATGGGGTCTACCTGGATTTCCGGGACCCCATCGAGCGCCTGGGAGAGAGCGTCATCTCCGAGCGCTACGGGAACCTCTTCGAGATGTACGAGAAGATCACGGGGGAGAACCCGTACAAGGTTCCGATGCGCATCTACCCGGCGCCGCACTACACCATGGGCGGACTGTGGGTGGACTACAACCTGGAGAGCACGATTCCCGGGCTGTTCGTGGGCGGGGAGGCCAACTTCAGCGACCACGGCGCCAACCGCCTGGGCGCCAGCGCGCTCATGCAGGGGCTGGCGGACGGATACTTCGTCCTGCCGGCCACCGTCAGCGACTACCTGGCGCGCACCGGTCACTCGGACATCGGGCCCGATCATCCCTCCGTCAAGGACACGGTCCAGCGCGTGAAGGACCGGACCGGTCAGCTGCTCGGCATCAACGGCAGCCACACAGTGGACCACTTCCACCAGGAGCTGGGCAAGCTGATGTGGGACTTCGTGGGCATGGCCCGGACCGAGGAAGGACTCGAGAAAGTGCTGACGCTCATCCCCGAGCTCCGCGAGCGATTCTGGAAGCAGGTCCGCATCCCGGGCGATGCGGCCAACATCAACCAGGAGCTCGAGAAAGCGGGCCGGGTGGCCGACTTCCTCGAGTTCGGCGAGCTCATGGCGTACGACGCGCTGAACCGCGACGAGTCGTGCGGCGCCCATTACAGGGTGGAGCACACTACGCCCGAGGGCGAGGCGAAGCGGGACGACGAGAACTACTCGTACGTGGCGGTGTGGGAGTTCAATGGCGTGGGTGAGAAGCCCACGCTGCACAAGGAAGAGCTGGAGTTCGAGTACGTCACGCCGTCTCAGCGCAGCTACAAGTAGAGGGACGCACATGAAACTAACCTTGCATATCTGGCGACAGGCGTCCCGGACCGCGAAAGGGAAGTTCGAGACGTATCATCTGGACCACGTCTCGCACGAGATGTCCTTCCTCGAGATGCTGGACGTCTTGAACGCTCAGTTGATCGAGGAAGCGAAGGACCCCGTGGCGTTCGACCACGACTGCCGCGAGGGCATCTGCGGCATGTGTGGCATGATGATCAACGGCATCGCCCATGGTCCCTGGAAGGAGACCACGGTGTGCCAGCTTCACATGCGCGCGTTCACGGATGGTGATGAGATCGTCCTCGAGCCGTGGCGTGCGGATGCATTCCCGGTCCTCAAGGACCTCATCGTGGACCGTAGCGCGCTGGACCGGATCATTGCGGCGGGCGGCTACATCTCCGCTCGCACCGGCTCGGCCCCCGATGCCAACGCCATCCTCGTTCCCAAGGAGAACGCGGACCTCGCCTTCGACGCCGCTACCTGCATCGGCTGCGGCGCGTGCGTGGCCGCGTGCCCGAACGCCTCGGCCATGCTGTTCACCGCGGCCAAGGTCAGCCACCTCAACCTGCTCCCCCAGGGCCGTCCCGAGCGCGAAGCGCGCACCCGGACCATGGTGGTGCAGATGAATACCGAGAACTTCGGCCATTGCACCAATCACGGCGCGTGTCAGGAAGCCTGCCCGAAGGGGATCAGCGTGGATTACATCGCGCGCCTCAATCGGGACCTGATGCGGGCCAGCATTCACCGGCCGGGATCACTGGTGGATTGACGCAGCGGTGCTCTGCGCGCCCCCTGGCGCGCAGAGCACCGGCGGTCACGATCGAAGGGCCGGAACGGGTTTCCGTTCCGGCCCTTCGATCATGGTGCCCGTGAGGAGGCGAAGCGCGCCACTACAGCCTGGGCGGCGTCACGCCTCGCTGCTTCTGGTACTTCCCGCCACGCTGTGCGTACGTGGTGCTGGGGACGCGGTCGCCCTTGAAGAAGAGGAGCTGAGCGATCCCCTCGTTGGCGTAGATCTTGGCGGGCAGCGGCGTCGTGTTGGAGATCTCCAGTGTGAGGTGGCCCTCCCATTCGGGCTCCAGCGGGGTCACGTTCACGATGATGCCGCAGCGGGCGTACGTGGATTTCCCGACACAGACCACGAGCACGTCCGAGGGGATGCGGAAGTACTCCAGCGTGCGGGCCAGCGCAAAGGAGTTCGGCGGGATGATGCAGTGGCCGTGACCCCCCATGTCCACGAAGCTCCGGGGATCGAAATTCTTCGGGTCCACCACCACGGAGTAAACATCGGTGAACACCTTGAACTCGTCCGCCACCCGGATGTCGTACCCGTACGAGGATGTGCCATAGCTGATGGCACCGTCGCGCACCTGGCCGGGCTCGAACGGATCGATCATGCCATGCTGCTCGGCCATCTCACGGATCCAGTGGTCACTGAGAATCGACATCCTCGGGGCCTCGCCTGCGCTGGAGTGGTGGTCTGGAACCTGCCCGATCGGGACCGCGCAAAGTAGGGCACGTCCGGGATCTCCGCCAACCCTCCACCGGGTTGACCATGCATGGCCGTCCCGATACCTTCTTGCGGCTGTTGCTGTGACGGTTTTCACAAGGCCCGGAAAGGCGTTTCTTTCGATGCTGCGCTCATACTTGCCGATCCTGTTCCTCCTGGGTCTGTCCGGGCTCCAGGCGATCGGGATCGTGGTCCTGTCTCGCATGGCCAGCGAGATGCGGCCGACGGCAGCCAAGTCGATGCCCTACGAGAGCGGGATCCTCCCGCTGGGGAACACGCGCGAGCGGTTCAGCGTGAAGTTCTACCTGGTGGCGATCCTGTTCATCGTGTTCGACCTGGAAACGATCTTCCTGATCCCGTGGGGCGTGTACTTCCGGCAGCTGGGGCTGTTCGGGCTGGTGGAAATGCTCTTGTTCATGGTGGTGCTGCTGGTGGGGCTGGTGTACGCGTGGAAGAAGGGGGCGCTTCAATGGGACTAGAAGGGGCCGGCACGGGAACGCAGTTACCGGTCGTGGGCTCGGGGAAGGACGGGAACCCGAGCTTCCTGACCACGAAGCTGGATTTCGTGGTGAACTGGGCGCGTCGCAACTCCCTCTGGCCGATGCCGTTCGGGACGGCATGCTGCGCGATCGAGATGATGGCCAGCTACGCTTCCCGCTTCGACGTGGCGCGTTTCGGCATGGAGCGCATGAGCTTCAGTCCCCGCCAGGCCGACCTCCTGATCTGCGCGGGGCGACTGCCGTACAAGATGGCGCCCGTGATCCGGCGGATCTGGGACCAGATGCCGCAGCCGAAATGGGCCATCAGCATGGGCGCGTGCGCATCCACGGGAGGCGTGTTCGACGTCTACTCCATGGTGCAGGGGATCGACACGATCATCCCGGTGGACATCTACGTGCCGGGGTGCCCGCCGCGGCCCGAGGGGCTGATCTACGGCATCCTCATGCTCCAGGAAAAGATCAAGGGCGAGTCCCTGTCCAGGGAGATCCACTCCGTCACGCGCCACGAGGATCCCGAGCGCGCGGGCAAGCCCAATCTGCCGGCGGACGTGATCGAGCAGATCGCCGGTCCGTTCGGCAACTCCACCAAACAGAACAAGCCGAGTGGCCTCGTGAGCACGCGTGCCCTCGCGCGACCCAGAGATCGGCGGCCCTGAACCATGGCAGACGAATTCGAAAAGGGCCTCGGCGGCCTGGAATCGGGCCCGGGGCAGACGGGCGGTGCTGCGCCCGAGCGCGGGCCCGCCACGGACGTCGAGCATCCGGCGGTGAACGCGCTGCGCGGCCATTTCGGTGACGCCATCCTGCGCCACGAGCTCCACGCGGGGGATGAGCACGTGGTCTTTGTGGCGGCGGAGCGGGTTCTGGAGATCATGCGCTGGCTGCGCGAGGATGCGGACCAGCGCTTCGACTTTCTGGCGGACCTGACGGCCGTGGATTACGGTGGCGGGCGGCCGCTTCAGGTGGTCTACCAGCTCTGGTCGATCCCCAACAAGCAGGCGCTGCGGCTGAAGGCCGAGCTGCCGCTGGACGCTCTGCGCATCGACTCCGTCGTCCCGGTCTGGCAGACCGCGAACTGGCTGGAGCGCGAAGTCTACGACCTGTTCGGCGTGGAGTTCGTGGGGCACCCGGACCTGCGTCGGATCATGATGCCCGACAATTACGCCGAGGGTCACCCTCTGCGGAAGGATTTTCCCCTCCGAGGCCGCTTCAGCCGGGCCGAGCAGACGCGCCGCGCACTGGCCTTCGATCTCGCCGACTATTACGCCCCCTCCGAGATGGAGGCGGCCAGCCGCGGGACACACCAGGAATCGGAGCAGCGAGCAGACCGGACAGCGGCCGACGAGGCCGGCTTCCCTCCGGACACCGCGGAATCGCGGGATCCGCGCGACGCGGGAGAAGACGAGGAGCAGGGATGAACAAGCGGACCGTCGAGTATCAGCTGAGTCGGAGCCCGATGGGAGGCGTGGAAGGTCGCGCCCCCGCGTCGCCGGTGCTGCCGGAAGGCATCGAGCCGGACCTCCACGGTGAGCACATGCTCATCAACATCGGCCCGCAGCACCCTGCCACACACGGCGTGCTCCGACTCGTGCTCGAGCTGGACGGGGAGACCGTGGTACGGTGCACCCCGCATATCGGCTACCTCCATTCGAGCTTCGAAAAGCTCGGCGAGTTCCGGACCTGGAACCAGATCGTCCCGCTCACCGACCGTATGGACTACCTCACGCCACTCGTCTACAACGTGGCGTATGTGGCTGCGGTAGAAAAACTTATGGGCATCGAGATCACACCGCGCTGCAAGGTCGTGCGCGTGATGCTCATGGAGCTCGATCGGATCTTCAGCCACCTGCTCTGGATCGGAACCACCGCCATCGACATCGGCGCGTTCACGGTCTTCCTCTACACGTTCCAGCGGCGCGAGGAGATCTACAACCTCCACGAAGCTCTCACGGGTGCCAGGATCACCACGTCGTCCACGCGGGTTGGCGGGATGATGGCTGACCTGCCTCCGGGCTTCACCGATGAGCTCCGCTGGTTCGTGGACGAGCAGATGCCGCGCACACTGGATGAGGTCGAGGTGCTGCTCACCTCGAACAACCTGTGGGTGGGGCGGAACCAGGGCGTCGGGACCATCAGCGCGGAAGCGGCGATCAACGCGGGTCTCACAGGGCCCAACCTGCGCTCCACCGGTGTGGACTACGACATTCGCAGGGACCGGCCGTACTACGACTACGACAGCTACGACTTCAATGTGGTCGTGGGCGAGAAGGGGGACAACTACGACCGGTATCTCTGCCGCATGGAGGAGATGCGCCAGAGCCTGCGCATCGTCCGCCAGACGCTCGACCGTCTGCCCGACGGACCGATCAACGTGGATGACCCGCGCGTGATCCTGCCTTCCAAGACGGACCTCATGAACGACATGGAGTCCATGATCCACCATTTCAAGCTGGTCATGGAGGGCGTGAAGGCGCCTCCGGGAGAAAGCTGGTTCAGTGTCGAGAGCTCCAAAGGGGAGCTCGGGATGTATGTCGTGAGCGACGGTGGGTCCAAGCCCGTTCGCTGGCATGTCCGCGGTCCCAGTTTCGTCAACATGAGCGTGCTGCCGCAGATGGTGGAGGGCAGCCTCCTTTCCGACGTGATCGCGACCAACGCGAGCCTGGACATCGTGCTGGGGGAGATTGACCGGTGAAGAATCCTGGGTGGGCCGGTGAGACCGGCGAATTCGAGCTCACCGAAGCGGAGGTCCGCGGCACCGACTACGTCGGGACCCAGCCGCCCGAGGGGTGGGATCACGGCGGCGTGAATGCAGTTCCGTATCAGCGGGCGGACCGCGACCCGGAGGCGCCGCTTTTCGAGGGGCCGTACAAGGCGAGGCTGGAGAAGATCCTCGCGCGATATCCCAATCCGCGCGCCGCACTCCTCCCCGTCCTCAACCTGGCGCAGGAGATCCGGGGGCACCTCTCGCAGGAAGCCATGGAACGCGTGGCCGAGGTGGTGGGCGAGTCGCCCGCGACGGTCCGGGGGGTGGCCACGTTCTACACCATGTACAACAAGCGCGCTGTCGGTCGACACCTTATTCAGGTGTGCACCAACGTGGCGTGCAACCTGTGCGGCGGCCACGACGTTTTCGAATCCTTCCTCGAGCACACGGGCACCGAGCCGGGCGAGGTGAGTGAGGACGGCGAGTTCACGGTGATCGCGGCCGAATGCCTCGGGGCCTGCGGCTTCCCCACGGTGGTCCAGATCAACAATCGCTATTTCGAGAACGTCGAGGCTGCGGATGTCCCGGCCCTGCTGGACCGGCTGAGGAAGCACGGCGTCGACCCGGTCGATGGCGCCGATGCCACTTCGGGGGCGGGTTCGGCTCCGGATCCGGAATCGAGTCGGGGCTCGAACGGCGCGCAGGAGGTGGACTAGCATGGCCTACCCGTACACGCACGAGAAGGAAGTCCGCGTCCTCTCCCGGGGCTTCGGCGACCCGGCTACGCGGACCGTAGACGGCTGGAAGAAGCTGGGCGGTTATACGGCGCTGGAGCAGGTTCTGGGAATGACGCCGGAAGAGGTCGTGGACGTCGTCAAGGAGAGTGGGCTCCGGGGACGTGGTGGCGCCGGCTTCCCGACGGGCGTGAAGTGGAGCTTCATGCCCAAGGAAAAGAAGGGGCCGCACTACATGCTCATCAACGCGGATGAGTCCGAGCCGGGCGCTTTCAAAGACCGCGAGCTCATGCGCTGGACGCCGCACCAGGTCATCGAAGGGGCACTGATCGCGGCCCACGCCATCCGGGCCCAGGACGTCTACATCTACATCCGTGGCGAGTTCTTCGAAACGGCCCAGATCCTGGGCCGCGCCATCGAGGAAGCCTACGCGCGGAACCTGGCCGGGAAGAACATTCTCGGTACGGGCCAGGACATCGACGTCACCATCCACCTGGGCGCTGGCGCGTACATCTGCGGCGAAGAAACGGCGCTGATGAACTCGCTCGAAGGGCGGCGGGGGCAACCGCGCATAAAGCCGCCGTTCCCGGCCGCGAGTGGTGCGTTCGCCGCCCCCACGACCATCAATAACGTGGAAACCGTCGCTGCCGTGCCGCACATCATCAGCAACGGCGGCGCCTGGTATCGGCAGTGGGGGACGGAGAAGAGCCCGGGGACCAAGCTGTTCAACGTATCCGGCCACGTGGTGCGGCGAGGCAACTACGAGCTCCCCCTCGGCTTTCCCATGGACGAGCTGATCTACGATGTCTGCGGCGGGATCCGCGACGGCCGAACGCTGAAGGCGGTGATCCCGGGCGGCAGCTCGGTCCCGATCCTCACGGCCGAGGAGATCGAAGGCCTGGCTTCGGACTACGAGAGCGTGGCCAGGGCGGGGAGCATGCTGGGCACGGCGTCCGTCATCGTCATGGATGACCAGACGAACATGGTCACCCAGGTGCGGCGGATGGTGGAGTTCTATGCCCACGAGAGCTGCGGCCAGTGCACGCCGTGCCGGGAGGGGACGGCGTGGATGGCGAAGATTCTGCGCCGCATCGAGGCGGGCCAGGGCACCCGGGCGGACGTGGAGACGCTGCTGAGTGTCGCGAAGAATGCCACCGGCACCACGATCTGCGTGCTGAGCGACTCTGCGGGCGCGCCGATCACGAGCTGGATCAACAAGTTCCCGGAGGACGTCGAGCGCCTGGTAGGCGAGGGGCGTCGCGCGGGAGTGGGCGTCGGGGCGGCGGCCCCGGCGTCGGTCTGAACGGGGCGGGGAAGAGCGAATGGCGAACGGAGAGCAGAAGAACACCGTCACCTGCACCATCGACGGGCGCGAGGTCACGGTCCCGAAGGGGACCCGGATCATCGAGGCCGCCGAGCAGATGGGGATCGGCATCGTCCACTACTGCTACCACCCGTCACTCTCGGCGCCGGCCATGTGCCGCATGTGCCTCGTGGAAGTGGAAGGCGCGCCCAAGCTGCAGCCCGCGTGCGTGACGCAGATCCAGGACGGATCGGTGATCCGTACGGACACGAGCAACGCCGAAGACGCGCGCACGGGTGTGCTCGAGTTCTACCTCGTGAACCACCCGCTGGATTGCCCGATCTGTGACGCGTCCGGCGAGTGCAAGCTCCAGGACTACGTCCACCAGGAGGGACCCAAGCACGGCCGCTCCCATGAGCCGAAGCGGGTGCTCGGCCAGGATGACTTCGGTGGCGACGTCGTCTACGACGGAGACCGCTGCATCATGTGCACCCGCTGCGTCCGCTTCATGCGGGAAGTGGCCGATGACGAGCGCCTGTGCGTGGTCCAGCGCGGCGACCGCAGCGTGATCGACACGTTCTTCGACGATGGGCTCACCGGCTCGCCCTTCGCCAGCAACATCATCGATATCTGCCCCGTGGGCGCGCTGCTGTCGAAGGATTTCCTGCACAAGGCGCGGGCGTGGGACCTCGACCGCACTCCATCGATCTGCCCCAATTGCTCACAGGGCTGCAACATCACGCTGGACACCCGCGACAACCTGGTCCAGCGCCTGAAGCCCCGGCACAACCCGGACGTCAACTCCTACTGGATGTGCGACTTCGGGCGCTACGAGTACGAGTGGATCAATCAGGGCGCCAACATCCTGCCGTACCCGGCGCCCCGCGCGGCGACGCCGCCGGAGGGGCCCCAGGCGCCGGCCACACTGGGCGATGACGGCCCCGGAGCGCCGTCGCGGCTGGACGAGCCACGCATCCGTGACGCCGGCGGGCTGCGCGGGGCCACCTGGAAGGAGGCCGTGACGGCGCTCCTCCAGCGGCTCAGGGCGACGGAGGGCGGCATGACGATCGTGGGCTCCCCGTACTTCTCGAACGAGTCGAATGGCCTCTTGCGCCGCGTCCAGGAGGTCCTGGGCGGCGACATGGCGGTGTACCGGTCGCGCCGGACAGACCGGGAGGAGCCGCTCCCCGGCTATCCGAAGCTGACCCGCAGGCGCGACCTCTCGGCCAACGCCCGCGGGCTCGAGCTGCTCGGCTTCGAGCGCGTCGGGGACGACGCCGGGAATGGCGGGCTGGAGCGGCCCTCGGGCGCGCTCTTCGTGCTCGGTGACTCGCTCGCCGACCTGCCTGCCGATTTCGCGGCCAACGCGTCTCTGCTGGTCTACCTGGGCACCGTCAGCGCACCGGCCATGAGCGAAGCGGACTTCGTTCTCCCGGTGACCAGCTTCGCCGAGGAGGAAGGGACGTTCACGAACTTCGAAGGGCGCGTCCAGCGGTTCTGGCCCGCACTCAACCCGCCGCCCATGGCCCGCCCGGCGTGGCAGGTTCTGGGCGTGCTCCTGGCGGGGCTGAACGATGGTGCCGCCCCGGGCACGGCGGGCGATGCCTTCCTCAGGCTGGCGGAGCTCTATGATCCGTTCAGCGGGCTGAGCTATCCGCAGCTCGGCACCCGCGGCGCGCTGCTCAACGAGCCGGTCCGGCTGGCTGCCGGGGAGGAAGGGTGATGGAGACGCTGCACCAGGTGCAGGCGCTGAGCGACGCCGCGTTCGTCTGGGCGAGCCTGGCGAAAGTGGTCGTGGCCTTCGTGGTCGTGCTGCTCACCGTGGCCATGATGACGCTCTTCGAGCGCCGATTCGCCGGGTTCATCCAGGACCGCCTGGGCCCGAACCGGGTGGGCCCATGGGGTCTTCTGCAGCCGATCGCCGATGGGCTCAAGAATTTCGTGAAGGAGGAGACGCTCCCGGGCGAGGCCTCGCGCTTCTTCTTCGTCCTGGCTCCGATCCTTTCGCTCGCGCCCGCGTTCGTCCTTTTCGCCGTGATCCCATGGGCCTCGCCGCTCCCCACGCCCTGGGGCGTGGTGGACATGGTGGTGGCTGACGCACCCATCGGGATCCTCTTCATCCTCGCGCTGTCCAGTCTCGGCGTGTACGGCCTCTTCCTGGCCGGCTGGTCGTCGAACAACAAGTACAGCTTGCTGGGCGGCGTCCGCGCCTCGGCGCAGATGGTCAGCTACGAGGTGAGCCTGGGGATGAGCCTGATCCCGGTGTTCATGCTTGCGGGCAACGTGCGGATCACGGAAATGGTGTGGACGCAGCAGGAAGGGCTGGGCCTCTGGTTCGCGCTCCCCCTCGGGCTCTCGTTCTTCCTGTTCGTGATCAGCTCGTTCGCGGAGACGAACCGGCTGCCGTTCGACCTGCCGGAGGCCGAGTCGGAGCTCGTGGCCGGCTATCACGCCGAATACTCGTCCATGAAGTTCAGCATGTTCATGATGGGCGAGTACGCGCACCTGCTCACGCAGTCGGCGCTCATGGCCACGCTCTTCTTCGGCGGCTGGGACATCCCCTTCTGGCACGGCGACAACATGCGCATGGTCGCCAACGGGATCGTCCAGGGGGCCGACCCGGCGTGGTGGAAGACGCTGCTGACGTTCCTGTCCTTCGGGATCAAGACACTGTTCTTCGCGTTCGTCTTCATCTGGGTGCGCTGGACCGTGCCGCGGTTCCGCTACGACCAGGTGATGGACCTGGGCTGGAAGGCCATGCTGCCCACGGCGCTCGGCTTCATTGCCGTCATGGCCAGCACGATCCTGGTTCTGGACAGCATCGGCGTGCCGTTCGGCATCGGCTACGGGCTCATTCTGACGGCGGTCGACCTGGTGGCACTGTTCGTCTTCCTCTGGGTGATCGACAGCAATCGGGTGATCACGGGGGGATCGCGACGAACGCCATCGACCCCGCCGGACGGGGAAGCTGCGGTCGAAGAGCAGCACCCGACCGTCACGGCGGGCACCGGCGCGTAGCGTCAGCAGAGACAAGAGAGGAGCAGGGATGGCGATAGGAGTGAAGAGGGTGCGGCGGCCGGAGGGCGGCTCCTCGTATCTGCGGGCGGCGCTGAAGGGGATGGCGCTCACGTTCCGGCACATGGTGAACCCGCACAAGGTCACCCAGGAGTATCCGGACGAGAAGCCGAATATCGCCCCGCGCTGGCGCGGGACGCATTGGATGGAAGTGCATGCGGACGGCCGCCCGAAGTGCGTGGCATGCGGACTGTGTCCGACGATCTGCCCGTCCAACTGCATCCGTCTTGTGCCGGGCGAGGACGACCAGGGGAATCGCTACCCCATCGTCTACGAGATCGACGAGTTCCGCTGCATCTTCTGCGGAATGTGTCAGGAAGTCTGCCCTGTGGAAGCGATCCACGTGGGGCAGGATTATGAAGCCTCCGAGTTCACGCGCGAGCGCTTCGTCTACGATCTGGATCGTTTGATGGCGCAGGACCACCCGGTCACTGCGCTCTGGGATCCCAGTGATCCACTCTCGGAATAATGACCGATATCATCTGGTGGATCTTCGCGGCACTCGCCACCCTCGGGGGCATCGGGATGGTGGCGGCGAAGAGCCCCGTAGCCAGCCTGCTGAACCTGGTGGTGACGCTCTTCAGCCTGGGTGTGCTGTTCATCCTGCTGGGTGCCGACTTCATCGGGGCGGTGCAGGTGATCGTCTACGCGGGCGCGATCATGGTGCTGTTCCTGTTCGTGATCATGCTGCTCAACCTGGGGCACGACTACCACTCGGACCTGCGCGGCTGGGGCTGGCGCGTCGGCGGGTCGGTGGTGGCGGGGCTCATCGGTTGGCTGATCTTCCGCTCCTTCACGAGCCCCGCTGCCATCGTGGCGGTGCCCACGGGCATGCTCCCGGACTCCGCCATGGCGGAGTACGGGGCGGTCGGCGCCGTGGCGCTCCCGCTGTTCCGGCAGTACGTGGTGGGCTTCGAGTTGACGTCGCTGCTGCTCCTCGCAGCGATCATCGGGGCGATCCTCCTGGCCAAGCGGAGGGTGTGACATGGTGACCTTGTCGCTGGTGCTGGCAGCGATCCTGTTCGCCATCGGTGTGGCGGGTGTGATGATCCGCCGCAACGCCATCATCCTGTTCATGTGTGTGGAGCTCATGCTGAATGCCGCCAACCTGGCATTCGTGGCGCTCTCGAAGGAGGTGGGGATCGATGGACAGGTATTCGTGTTCTTCGTGATGACCGTGGCGGCGGCCGAGGCGGCCGTGGGGCTCGCGATCATCATCTCCATCTTCCGCCTCCTCGAGACGGTGGACAGCAAAGACTTCAACCTGCTCCGGTGGTGATGACTACCACGAACCGCCAGGCGCGGGAAGCGGACCGGGCGCACGCCTTCGGGCGGGGGTGCTGAGATGCACGGATTCGAACCGACGCTGTTGGGCTGGATCATCCTCCTCCCGCTCATCGGCTTTCTCGTAAACGCCGCGGCCGCCTTCCGGGCGCCTGCCGCGAAGACCATTCCCACCCTGGTGGGACCGGGGGTGGTGGGGCTCGCGTTCGTGATCGTGGCGATCAACTTCGTGCGCATGCTCGGTGTCGAGCTGCACGAGCCCGTGGTACAGACCTACTGGTCGTGGATGCCCGTGGGCGACCTCAGGATCGACGCCGCGCTCCAGCTCGACCAGTTGTCGATGATCATGGCGCTGGTGGTCACGGGCGTGGGGTTCCTGATCCACGTCTTCAGCATCGGGTACATGCGCGAAGACCCGGGCTACGCCCGCTACTTCGCTTTCCTGAACCTGTTCGTCTTCTTCATGCTCACCCTCGTGCTGGGGGCCAGCTACCCCGTCATGTTCGTCGGCTGGGAAGGCGTGGGACTCTGCAGCTACCTGCTGATCGGGTTCTGGTTCTCCGATCGCGAGAAGGCGGACGCGGGGAAGAAGGCGTTCATCGTGAACCGGATTGGCGATTTCGGATTCCTGATCGCCATGTTCCTCCTGTTCGCGCACCTGGGCACCCTCAACTTCGTGGACGTATTCGCCGCCGCCCCGCAGGCGTTCACGTACGGCGGTGCCGTGATCACCACCATCACGCTCTTCTTCTTTCTCGGGGCCACGGGCAAGAGCGCGCAGATTCCGCTCTACATCTGGCTGCCGGACGCCATGGCCGGTCCCACGCCCGTCAGCGCCCTGATCCACGCGGCGACGATGGTGACCGCCGGCGTCTACCTGGTGGCGCGGAGCAGCGTCCTTTTCGCGCTGGCTCCCGCGGCCAGCATCACCGTGGCCGTCGTGGGCGCGCTGACCGCGCTGTTCGCCGCCACGATCGGCCTGGTGCAGACGGACATCAAGAAGGTGCTGGCCTATTCCACCGTTTCGCAGCTCGGCTACATGTTCGTGGGCGTTGGGGTGGGAGCGTACGCCGCCGGGATCTTCCATTTGATGACGCACGCCTTCTTCAAGGCGCTGCTCTTCCTCGGTGCGGGCGCGGTGATCCATTCCATGCACGAGGCTTTCCACCACACGCACCAGGACTGGGACGCCCAGGACATGCGCAACATGGGTGGCCTCCGGCATCACATGAAGAAGACGTGGATCTTCATGTGGGTGGCCACATTGGCCATTTCGGGCGTGTGGCCGTTCGCGGGCTTCTTCTCCAAGGATGAGATCATCTGGCAGGCTGCCGCGCGCGCCGTCGGTCCGTTCCGGGGGTGGTTCACGCTCGTGTGGGTCCTCGCCCTCGCCGCCGCGCTGCTCACGGCCTTCTACATGACCCGTCTGATGGTCCTGACGTTCCACGGGGAGAACCGCAGCGGTGCGGCCGGGAAGCACATCCCCACCGCGCCCGCGGTCATGTGGATCCCGCTCGGGGTCCTGGCGCTGCTGGCCACGGTAGGTGGCTGGATCAACGTCCCTGAAGTGATCGGCCACACTCCGGTGCTCGGCTGGCTCCCGCACACGGAGTGGCTGCACGAGTGGCTCCACCCGCTCATGGCCGAGGCGGACCACGTTTTCAGCACGCACGTGGGCGCCCTGGCGGAAGCCGGACCGTTCGGCGGGAGCGAGGCGTTCTGGGCCATGGCCTCCTTCGCGCTGGCGGTGGCCGTGATCGTGGGGGCCACGATGTGGCTCGGCACGATCGAGCGGAAGCCCGCTTCGGAGACACCAGCCTACCGCGGCTTCGCGAAAGTGCTCTACGACAAGTGGTACGTCGACGAGATCTACGACGCGCTCGTGGTTCAGCCCGTGATCCAGGGCTCCCGCGCGCTGTGGCGCTTCGTGGACGTGGGTATCATCGACCGGACCGTCAACGGCGCGGGCGCCGTGGCCGCGTGGATCGGACGCGGCAGCTCGCGCCTGCAGACGGGCAACCTCAATGCGTACGCCTTCGCCATTGTGCTGGGCGTGCTCGTCATCCTCTACGTGGTGGTGGGGTTCTAGAGAGATGGGATTCCTCGAAGCGATCGGATACGACAGCTGGGTGATCCATTTCCTTCTCTGGTTCCCCCTGCTCGGCATGGCGCTGGCCATGGCCGCGCCGGAGGAACGGGCGAAGCACGTGGCATTCGGTGTTGCGGTGATCGAGTTCGTGGTGAGCGTGCCACTCTGGTGGGCGTTCAACACGGCAACGGCAGCTTTCCAGTTCGGCGCCGCGGTGCCGTGGATCGCGAGCTGGGGCATCTACTATCGGGTGGGGATCGACGGCATCAGCATGCTGCTGGTCCTCCTCACCACCTTCCTCATGCCGCTCGCCATCCTCGGCTCCTTCCGCTACATCCGGACACGGGAGCGGACGTTCTACGGAATGATGCTCCTGCTGCAGGTGGGCGTCCTCGGAGTGTTCGTCTCCCTGGACCTCTTCCTCTTCTTCATCTTCTGGGAGCTCATGCTCGTGCCGATGTATTTCATCATCGGCGTTTGGGGGGGCGAGCGGCGGATCTACGCGGCGATCAAGTTCTTCCTGTACACGGCCGTGGGCTCCCTCCTCATGCTCGTGGCGATCCTGTACCTCTTCTTCAAGTACCGGACGCTGACCGGCGGCGTGAGCTTCGCCTACATGGACCTGCTCCAGGTTTCGCTGACCTATCACGAGCAGTTCTGGCTTTTCGGCGCCTTTGCACTCGCCTTCGCCATCAAGGTGCCGCTCTTCCCGTTCCACACCTGGCTGCCCGATGCCCACGTGGAGGCGCCGACGCCCGGCTCCGTGGTCCTGGCCGCCGTCCTGCTCAAGATGGGCGGGTACGGGTTTCTCCGTTTCCTGCTTCCGTTCTTCCCCGCTGCGGCCACGGACGGCGCGATCGTCACCACCATGATGGTCCTGGGACTGCTCGGCATCACGTACGGGGCGTGGGTGGCCGCGGTGCAGCCGGACGCCAAGAAGCTCGTCGCCTACACGTCCGTGGCTCACATGGGATTCGTGGTCCTGGGGATCTTCGCGCTCACGGTGCAGGGGGTGCAGGGGGCGATGATCGTGATGCTGAGCCACGGCGCTTCCACGGGGGCCATGTTCCTCCTGCTGGGAATGCTGTACGAGCGGCGGCACACGCGCACCATCGCCGAGTTCGGCGGGCTGGCCGCCGTGATGCCGATGTTCGGCACCATCTTCGTGATCACGGCGCTGGCGAGCATCGGGCTGCCCGGGACGAGCGGGTTCGTCGGGGAGTTCCTGAGCCTGATCGGGACTTTCGAGACACACCCCTGGGTGGCGCTCGTGGCAGCGACGGGCGTGATCTTCGCCGCGTACTACATGCTGCCGATGGTGCAGAAGATCTGGTACAACGGGCTCGACAAGCCCGAGAACGAGAACCTGCCTGACCTGAGCCCGCGCGAGCTGACCGTCCTGGCCCCGCTCGTGGTGGTGATGCTCTGGATGGGCGTCTACCCCAAGCCGTTCCTCGAGCGCACCGAGCAGAGTGTGACCCAGCTGGTGGCCACCGTGGAGCAGAACCGAATCCCGATGATGGGACGCTTCGGCGCCGAAGAGATGAGCACCGTGAACGTGGAAGCCATGAACGACGCGGAGGCGGCGAATGCTGATTAGCTACGCCTCTCCGTACGACTACTTCTGGGCGCTGGCGCCCGAGATCGTCCTTTCCGCCTGGGCGCTGATCATCCTCCTGGTCGACGTCTTCCAGCGAGGCGACCGGCAGGAGTCCGCTCGCCCGGTCGTGGCGTGGCTCACTGTCATCGGGATCCTGTGCGCCGCCGGGGCCAACACGTGGCTGCTCACGGTCCATGAGGCCGGCGTGGCCGGCCCGATCGCGCTCGACGGGTTCCGGATCTACGCCAACTACCTGTTCCTCGCGGCGGCACTGCTCTTCGTGCCCATCTCGTGGAACTACCTCGATGAGCAGAAGATGCGGCACGGCGAAATCTTCGTGCTGACGCTCTTCGCGACCGTGGGCATGATGTTCTTCGCGGGCACACGCGACCTCATGCTCATATTCCTCGGTCTCGAACTGATGTCCGTGGCCGTGTACGTGCTCACTGGCGTCAACCGCCGGGATCGGCGCTCGGCTGAAGCGGCACTGAAGTACTTCCTCCTCGGTGCATTCTCCAGCGCGTTCTTCCTGTTCGGCATCGCCATGGTCTATGGCGGTGCGGGAAGCGTGAATCTGAGTGTGATCCGGGCGGCCGTGGGCGTGGACGGCGTGGATGCAGGCCTGATGCTGACCGCCGGCATGGCCATGTTGCTCGTAGGCTTCGCATTCAAGGTGGCGGCCATGCCGTTCCACATGTGGACGCCGGACGCGTACGAGGGCGCTCCCGCGCCGGTGACCGCGTTCATGGCAGCGGGCGTGAAGGCGGCGGCGTTCGCGGCCTTCCTGCGCGTTTTCATGACCGGCTTCATCGGGCTGTATGAGACGTGGCTGCCGCTGGTCGCGGGCCTCGCGTTCATCACCATGGTGTTCGCGAACCTGACCGCCCTGAGCGAGGACAGTGTCAAGCGCATGCTGGCCTACTCCAGCATCGCCCACGCGGGCTATCTGCTCGTGGCGGTCGCGGCCGCGAACGTGCTGGGGTCGGCGGCGTTCCTCTATTACCTCGTCGCCTACACGCTCATGACCATGGGCGCGTTCGCGGTGGTGTTCCTGGTGGCGGAGAAGCACGAGCTGCGCCTCGGCCTTGCCGAGTACGGGGGGCTGGGCTGGCGGGCGCCATTGATCGGTGTGACCATGACGATCTTCCTGCTGAGCCTGGCGGGCGTGCCCCCGACGGGCGGGTTCTGGGGAAAGTTCGCCATCCTGCGGGCCGCCGTGGAGCGCGACAAGATCTGGCTGGCGGTGACGCTGGTCCTCGCCTCTCTGGTCTCGTACTACTATTACCTGCGCGTGGCGTGGTACATGTGGTTCAAGGAGCCGTCCGACGAGCGCGAACCGGAGCCGATTCACGTCTCGCCCGGTGTCGCCGCGGCACTGGTGGTAGCGGCCGTGGCCGTTCTGCTCATCGGGATCTTCCCGAGCTGGCTGCTGAATCTCGCGCAGGCCGGCGCGGCCGCGCTGACCGGGTCGCCTTTGACGGCCGGCATCGCGGCACCCTGATCTCCCGCAACGGCCGAGGACGGTCCCGGACCCTGCGCAGGGTCCGCGGACCGTTTTCGCTGGTGGCATGGACCTGAACGGAACGACGACATGGCCCTGAACGAGCACATCTTCCGCGAGTACGACATCCGCGGTGTGGTGGCCGAAGACCTCACCGGCGACGTGCCGCGCTGGATCGGTCGCGCCTTCGGGAGTGAGCTCCGCGCCCGCAACGGCGGCCGCGGCGACCTGACGGTCGCGGTCGGCCACGACAACCGCCCCAGCTCGCCCGCGCTCGCCGCGGGCGTGGTGAACGGCCTGCGCGAAGCCGGCGTCAACGTGGTCCTGGTGAATACGGTCCCGACGCCCACGCTTTACTGGGCCGTCCAGCGCTTCGGCACGGACGGGGGGCTGCAGATCACGGGCTCTCACAATCCGCCGGAATACAACGGCTTCAAGATGCTGGCGAACGGCAAGTCGTTTTTTGGCGATGACATCCAGCTGCTGAAGCGTCGCATCGTCGGCCGTGATTTCAGCTCCGGGAATGGATCGCTGGAGGAGCGCGCCGCGCTCGAAGACTACGTGGAGGATATCGCCGGCCGGTTCCAGCTTCCGCGGCCCGTGAAGGTGGTGGCGGACTGCGGGAACGGGACGGGGAGCCTCGTGGCGGTGGAGCTGCTCGAGCGGCTCGGGGCGAACGTGATCCCGCTCTACTGCGAGTCCGATGGCACGTTTCCGAACCACCACCCGGACCCCACGGTGGACGCCTACATCGCAGACATGATCGAAGCGGTGAAGCGCGAGGGCGCCGAGCTGGGGGTGGCGTTCGATGGGGATGCCGACCGTATCGGCGCCGTGGACGAGAATGGCCGGGTGGTACGGGGCGACATCCTCCTGCTCCTGTTCGGGCTCGACCTGCTCGAGCGGAAAGGTCCCGGGCAGAAGGTCATCTTCAATGTGAAATGCTCGCAGGTGCTCCCGGAGGTGCTGGAAGCCCACGGTGGAGAGCCCATCATGTGGAAGACGGGGCACTCCCTCATCAAGGAAAAGATGAAGGAGACGGGCGCTCCGGTGGCCGGCGAGCTGTCCGGCCACATCTGCCTGGGGGACGACTATTACGGCTTCGACGACGCTCTCTACGCCGCCTGCCGACTGATCGACCTCGTCGCCCGGAGCGATCGCACGCTGTCCGGGCTCACGGCCGATTTCCCGAAGTACGTCTCCACTCCCGAGATCCGGATCGAAGTCCCCGAGGAGCGGAAGTTCGAGATCGTCGCGAAGGCGGTGGACGCGTTCTCCCGTGATCACGAAGTGATCGCCGTCGACGGCGCGCGCGTCCTGTTCGACGGTGGTTGGGGTCTGCTGCGGGCCTCCAATACCCAGCCCGTCCTGGTCCTCCGCTACGAAGCCCGCACGCAGGCGCAGCTCGACCGGATCCGGGAGACCATGGAAACGTGGCTCCGTTCGCAGGGGGTCGAGCCGTAACATGAGCCGCCGCGCTGTCCGCACCCTCATCGGGATCGGTGCCGCGATGGTCGTCCTGCTCGTGGCGGGGCGTGCGGGCGTGGGCTTCTACACGGACGTGCTCTGGTTCGGCGAGGTCGGATACCTTGGCACGTTCTGGACCCGGCTCTGGCTGCGGCTGGGGGTTCGCGGAGTGGCGGCGCTGATCGGGGCTATCCTCATCTTCCTGAACCTCTGGGTGGTGGCTCGCCACCTGGGGCCAGTCCGCGTGCGGCGGCGATACGGCAACCTCGAGTTCGCCGAGCGGATCCCGCACCGCTGGGTGATGCTCCTGTCCATCGCCGTGGCGCTCCTCGGCGGCTGGTGGCTGGCGGTCCTGCAGTTCGACGAGAACGCCATCCTGGCGGCAGCAAGCTGGGTGCGTCGGGTGCCCTGGGGATTGCAGGACCCGCTTTTCGGTCACGATGTCGGGTTCTACGTGTTCACGCTGCCGTTCGCGCTGGACGCCCTGGGCTTCCTCGTGCTGGTGACCGTCTGGAGCCTCACGCTGGTGGTGCTGGGCCACGTGCTTGCCGGAGGGATACGCTGGCAGGAGAACCGTCTGGACATGGCGCGCGCCGCACGGCTGCATGGCGCCGCACTCCTGGCGGCTCTGCTCCTCCTCCTGGCCGTCCGCTACTGGCTCGCCCGCTACCTCCTGGTCGTGGAGGGGCATGGTGTGAGCGGCGCGCTGGGCTACACGGACGTGAAGGCCAGACTGCCCGCCTATGCCGCCCTCGCGGTCCTGTCCCTCGGGACGGGCGCGGCGCTGGTCTACGGCGCCGTGCGACAAGCGCTGCTTCCGCCCATCGTCGCACTGGGCGGACTCCTCCTCACCGGGTTCCTGCTCGGCGTGGCCTATCCGGGCGCGGTACAGAAGTTCCGGGTCGAGCCGAACGAGCTGAGCCGGGAGGCGCCCTACATCCGGTGGAACCTGGAGTTCACGCGCCGCGCTTTCGGGCTCGACAGCATGGCCCGGCAGCGCTTCCCCTACCGGCCTGCGGCTTCTCCCGCCCCGGAGAGGGTCCGTCCGCTCCTGGCCCGGGTCCCGCTCTGGGATCCGGAGCCGCTGCAGCGGGCCTTCAATCAGATGCAGAGCCTGTTTCCCTACTACTCGTTCCCGAACGTCGAGTACGATCGCTACGGCCCGGAGGGGGGCGAGCGGCAGGTGGTGATCGGTGTCCGCGAGTTCCATCCGTCCGGACTCGATCCCGCGGCCCGGACGTGGCAGAGCCTTCACTTGAATCCCTCGTACATTCAAGGGCTGGGGGCCGTGGTCGCGGCCGCACACCCGCAGAGTGGCGGCGCAGGAGCACCGGAGCTGTGGGTCCGCAACATCAATCCGGTCATCACCGATCCGACCGCGCCGCCGTCGGTATCGCTCCAGCGGCCCAATGTGTTCTTTGGACAGGCTACGGGCGAGTATGCGGTGGTGGTGCCGGGGCGGGACAGCATGCTCACAGGGACGCCGGGCGTGGACTTCCCATCGGGGATCCGGCTGAGCTCCTTCTGGCGCGTCCTGGCGTTCGCCTGGCGCTTCGGGGATGAGACCCTGTTGTTCTCGGGTGACGTGGACCGGCAGAGCCGTCTGCTCTTCCGTCGCGCTGTGCGCGAGCGGGTTTCCGAAATCGTGCCATTTCTGTCGTGGGACGAAAACCCCCTCCCGGTCATCGCCGATGGGAAGATCGTGTGGCTCGTGGACGGCTACACCGCCTCTTCCTCCTTCCCCCTCGCCCGCGCAGTGGCCGTCCGCCGCGGACGCATCCGCTACCTCCGGCCCTCCGTCAAGGCCGCCGTGGACGCCGTGACGGGCGCTGTGACGTTCTACCGGGTGCTCGATGACGACCCGCTTCTGTCCACGTATGCCCGCATCTATCCGGCGCTGTTCCACCCGCTCTCGGACATGCCGCCGGTCCTGCGGCGCCACCTCCGGTATCCCCAGCTCGCGCTCCTCACACAGGCCGAGGTGCTGCAGGAATACCACGTCCAGCGGGTCGAGACGTTCTATGCCCGCCAGGACGTCTGGGAGCGGGCTCGCAGCACCGCCGCCGGCGCGCAGCAGAGCGGGCAGCAGCCCATGTACGCCCTGGTGCCCACACCGGACGGCTCGGGCACGGTGGAGTTCCTGGGACTGCTCCCGTTCATCGCGCAGTCCAGGCAGAACATGACGGCGGTCCTCTTCGTCCGGAACGATCCGACTCGCTACGGTTCACTCGGCCTGGTGGAGCTTCCGCGGGATCAACAGATCCCGGGGCCGGGCCAGGTGCAGGCGATGATCGAACAGGACCCTGTGATCTCCCCGGAGCTCTCGCTGCTGAGGCAGCGCGGGAGCGGCGTGGACATGGGCCGCATGCGTGTGCTCCCCATGGACAGCGCCGTGCTCTACATTGAGCCACTCTTCCTGAGCGCCGAGGAGAATCCGATCCCGGAGCTCTGGCGGATGGTGGTCAGTGACGGTCGTGCCGTCAGCATGGGTAGAACGCTCGACGACGCGCTCGCCGGGCTCGGCCAGGCGCCGCAACCTTCCACCGGCCAGCCTGCTGCGGCCGATTCGGCGGCACCGGCCATGGGCGCGTGGCCCCGGCAGGCGCTGGACGCCCTGGATCGGGCGCAGGAACGGTTGCGGGCCGGCGACTGGGCCGGCTACGGTCAGGCGCTGGAGGAGCTCCGGCGCATCCTCGAGGCGGTGAACGGGGCGGGGGCCCCGACGGGGGCGGGATGAAGAGAAAGTCGCGGCGCTACGCGGATCCTGACGCGAATCTCGGTTGCCGGTCCCGGGTGGCTCGGTTATGATGGCGCGGCGCCCGAGACAGGCCCGCACGATCGTGGTCGCGCTCGGCGGGAACGCGCTCCAGCCGCCGGGCGGGAAGGGCGACATCTACGAGCAGTTCGCCCACACCCGGTCCAGCCTCGAGCCACTCGTGGCCCTCGCCCGTGAGGGCTGGCGCATCGCCGTGGTGCACGGGAACGGGCCTCAGATCGGGGATGACCTCCGGCGAAACGAAATGGCGCGCGAGTCCCTCCCTCCGCTCCCCGTTGGCGTGCTGGTGGCGGGTACCGAGGGGTGGATCGGTTACATGATCCAGCAGTCGCTGAAGAACGCGCTCGAGCGTTTCGGCGTGAAGCGTGACGTGGTCACGGTTGTCACGCAGGTGGTGGTGGACCCCGATGACCCCGCCACGACGGAGCCGGTCAAGCCGATCGGACGGGTCATGGACGAGCACGCGGCGCGCGACCTGGAGCGAAGCGGGATCCCGGTCCGGGAGACACCGAATGGCTGGCGCCGCCTCATCGCATCGCCATTGCCGCTGCGCATTGTCGAGCACGTGCAGATCCGGCGGCTGGTGGAAGAAGGGACGATCGTCATCGCGGCCGGGGGCGGCGGCTGCCCCGTCTACATCGATCCGAAGCTCGGGATCGAGGGCGTGGATGCGGTCATCGACAAGGACCGGGCCGCACAGGTGCTCGGCGGCGACATCGACGCAACCGAGTTCGTCATTCTGACGGACGTCGATGGTGTATACAGCGATTTCGGGAAGCCGGATCAGAAATTGATTCCCCGGCTGACGGTGGCCGAGGCGAGGGGTCTGCTGGGATCGGACGAGCTGGGGAAGGGGAGCATGGCCCCCAAGGTAGAGGCGTGTGTGGCGTTCGTGGAAGCCGGCGGAGACGCCGCTCACATCGGCCGCCTGGACGCCGGTCTGGAAGTGGTGGAAGGACGCACGGGAACGACCATCCTGCCGTAGCGGGCACGGCGGCGGGAGCAATCTGCGAAGGGAAAGCAGAGGATGAATATCCACGAATATCAGGCGAAGGAGATCTTCCGCGAGCACGGCCTCCCGGTGCCGCCCGGAGAGGTGGCGCGGACACCGGACGAAGCGCGCTCCATCGCTGAACGGTATGGCGGCACGGTTGTGGTGAAGGCGCAGGTCCACGCGGGGGGCCGGGGGAAGGCCGGCGGCGTGAAGCTGGCGAAGTCGGCGGACGAAGCGAAGTCGCATGCGGAGAAGATCCTCGGCATGCAGATCAAGGGGCTGACCGTGGAGAAGGTCCTGGTCACGCCCGCCGAGGACATCGCCAGCGAGTCCTACGTGGGAGTCATCGTGGACCGGGCATCGAAGCGCCCGGTGTTCATGGTGAGCCGGGAAGGGGGGATCGACATCGAGGAGGTGGCCGCCACGAACCCGGACGCGATCATGCGCCTCGGCGTGGATCCGCGCTATGGGCTGCTCCCGTTCCAGGCGTACATGCTCGCCGCCAGCCTCTACGACGATGTCAGGCAGCAGCGCGCGGCGGCCCGGGCGATGGGCCAGCTGTACGAGGCGTTCGTCGACAGCGGCGCGTCGCTGGCCGAGATCAACCCGCTCATCACCACGCCCGCCGGTGAGGTCCGGGCCATCGATGCCAAGATGAACATCGATGACAACGAGCTGTTTCGTCGCAAGGCGGTCGCCGAGATGCGGGACACGTCCGCCGAGCCGGGCTCGGAGACCAAGGCCCGGGGCGCGAGCCTGACGTACATCAAGCTGGAAGGGAACATCGGGGCCGTGGTGAACGGCGCGGGGCTCGCCATGGCCACCATGGACCTCATCAAGTTCTACGGCGGCGAGCCCGCCAACTTCCTCGACATTGGCGGATCTTCCAGCCCCGAGAAAGTGGTCAGTGCGCTGGAGATCATCACCAGCGATCCGAACGTGAAGGTGATCCTGTTCAACATCTTCGGCGGGATCACGCGCTGCGATGACGTCGCCAACGGGATCGTCACGGCCATCGGCCGCATGAAGTTCGAGCTTCCGCTGGTCATCCGCCTCACCGGGACGAATGAGGCGGAAGGCGTGCGGATCCTGGAACAGGCCGGCATCAGCGCTTCGACGTCCATGGACGAAGTGGTGCAGCGGGCGGTGGAGGTGGCGGCGGCATGACGCAGGTCGATGGCTCCGCCGCCTCTGGCGGCTCCGCGGACCGACCGGTGGAATCGCGCTGGTCGGGGTCGAATCGGCGCTCCGCGCCGCGGGCCGCGAGCGAGCGCAGCGAGCCGAACGGGGATCGACACTCGAAATTCATTGGGGCACCACCCCAAGCACGCTGAGGATGGTTCGCGATGGCGATTTTCATTGATAATGACACGCGCCTGGTCGTCCAGGGGATCACCGGCCGTGATGGGTCGTTCCATACACAGCAGATGATGGAGTACGGGACCCGCGTGGTGGCCGGCGTGACGCCGGGGAAGGGCGGGCAGACCTTCGATGATGGGCCCGCCCCCGTTCCGATCTTCGACACCGTCGACGCGGCCGTGAAGGAGACCGGCGCCAACACCACCGTCATCTATGTTCCGCCCGCGTTCGCGGCCGACGCCATCATGGAGGCGGCCGATGCAGGGGTCGACTTCATCGTGGCCATCACCGAGGGAATCCCGGTCCTGGACATGACGCGCGTCTACCCGTATGTGCAGGAACGCGGCGCACGCCTGCTCGGGCCCAACTGCCCTGGCGCGCTGTCGCCGGGGAAAGCCAAGGTGGGGATCATGCCCGGCTCCATCGTGCGAGAGGGGCGTGTGGGAGTGGTGTCCCGCTCCGGCACGCTCACCTATGAAGTGGTCTACCAGCTCACCCAGGCCGGAATCGGGCAGAGCACGTGCATCGGGATCGGGGGCGACCCGATCATCGGGACCAACTTCATTGACACTCTCACGGCCTTCGAAGCCGATCCCCAGACGGATGCCGTGGTCATGATCGGCGAGATCGGAGGCACCGATGAGCAGAACGCCGCCGCGTTCGTGAAGCAGCACATGTCCAAGCCGGTGGTGGGCTTCATCGCCGGTCAGACGGCGCCCCCCGGCCGCCGGATGGGGCATGCCGGCGCCATCATCAGTGGCTCCGCCGGCACCGCTGCCGAGAAGATGCAGGCGTTCGAGGACAACGGCATCGCCGTGATGAAGCGCCCCTCGGACGTCGTGGAGCTGATCCGCGCGGCTCTCTAGCCGCAGCGCTGCCTGGCCATGGACCTCCTGGACCTGCTCCGCCCCGAGCACATCATCGTGCCGCTCAGGGCGGACGACCTGCGCGCGGCGGTGGAGCAGCTCGAGGCGCGGTTCGAGCAGACCGGCACCGTCGCTCCGTCGGAAGCGCTCCACCGACGGATCCGGACCGAACCGATACGCGAGGTGGTGGCCATCAGCGAGGACGTGGTGCTGCCGCATTACCGCTCCGACGCGGTCAGTGGCCTCACTCTCGCCCTCGGCCTCGCTCCCGACGGGGTTCCCGCACGGGAGCCGGGGTTCGAGATCCGCCCCCGCGTCGTGGCCCTCATCCTCGCCCCCCTAGAGGCGGCGAGCTTCTATCTCCAGGCAACCTCCACCCTCGCACGCGTGCTCCGCTCGCCCGACATCGTGGACCGGCTCCTCGCGCAGCCGAACGCCGAGGCTATCCTGGCGCTCCCGGAGCTCCAGGACCTCCGTATCCAGCCGAGCCTCACCGTGCGCGACGTCATGACCCACCGGATCCACTCCGTCCCGCCGGACGCCACCCTCAGGAGCACCCTCGACCTGATGCTCCGGCGCCGCCTGCAAGCCGTGCCCGTGGTCGGCAGCAAGGGGGAGGTCATGGGCATCGTCACCGAGGCCGACCTCATGCGAACGCTCCTGCCCAAGATCCCGCGCGCCGGCTCCGACGACCCCCACGCGGACGACCTCGCCGATCGCCCCGTCCGCAATGTCATGACCCGCTCCGTCCTCTGCGTCTCCGAAGACCTCGGCGTCAGTGAGGCCGCAAGCATGATGATCAACAAGGATGTGGAGCAGGTCCCCGTGGTCCACGCCGGCGCCATCGCCGGCATGGTTTCCCGCGGGGACATCATCCGGAAGCTGTTCGGACGAACCTGAACCCTCTACCGCGAAGCCCATGGATCAGACGCTCGCCATCATCAAGCCCGACGCCGTGGAGCGCGGCCTCACCGGCCGCATCCTTGCCCGCGTCGAGGAGGCCGGATTCCGTATCCGCGCCCTCCGTACCCTTCACCTGTCCGAGGCCCAGGCCCGGGAGTTCTATGCCGTCCATCGCGAGCGCCCGTTCTACGAGTCGCTGGTCACGTTCATGACATCCGGCCCCGTGGTTCCGGTTCTGCTCGAGCGCGAGGGCGCCGTGGCCGCCCTCCGCGACGTGATCGGCGCTACCGACCCTGCGGAAGCGCGCGAGGGCACGGTTCGTGCCCTCTTCGCCGAGTCCAAGGAGCGGAACTCCATCCACGCCTCCGATGCTCCGGAGACGGCCGCGCGGGAGATCCGCTTCTTCTTCTCCGAGGCGGACGAGCTCGGCGCCCGTTGACCCTGTCGGCTCGCTCGTTGCCGCGGCAACGGCAGCGTGACGTTGACACCCCGGTCCGATCTGGCAATCTTTGCATGCTATGCTTCTTGTCGACCTGAACCGGCTCGCGCGTGATGGCCGGGCCAGGATAGATGCGGACGTTCCGCGTGATGACCCGTTCTGGGGCGGTCTCGAGCTGCGGCCCGAGACGCCGCTCGATGTGCGCCTGGAGGCGCAGCAGGCGGGTCCGGACGTGGTGGTCCGCGGACGGGTGGCCGGCGAGTTCCGGCTCGAATGCCGCCGCTGCCTCGAGCCGGTGGTGGCCGGCATCGACGAGGAGCTGGGGCTGCTGTTCCGGGCCGGCGACGTGGACGCGGAGGAGCCGGAGGACGTTCTTCCGCTCCCCGACACGGCCACGCTGGACCTGGGCCCGGCGGTGCGGGAGCAGGTCTTGGTTGCAGTGCCGAAGTACGTGATCTGCCGTGAAGATTGTCGCGGGCTGTGTCCGAAGTGCGGGACCAACCTCAACGAGGGGACGTGCGAGTGCACGACCGAAGAGGTGGACGAGCGCTGGGCGCCGCTGCGTCGACTGAAGCGAGAGGACTAGGAGGAAGGCGAATATGGCCGTACCGAAGAAGCGGACTTCGAAGCAGCGGAAGCACAAGCGGCGGACGCACCACAAGGCGCCCGTCCCGACGCTGTCGGCATGTCCGAACTGTGGAGATCCGAAGCTGTCGCATCGGGTCTGCCCGACGTGTGGGACTTACAAGGGCGAGCAGGTCATCGAGGTCGAAGAGCTCTAACGGGAGGGGCCGGCGTTGCGCATCGCGGTAGACGCCATGGGCACGGACCGTCACCCGGCGGTCGAAGTGGAAGGCTCTATCGAAGCGCTGCGGGCACTTCCGGACGACTTTCAGCTCGTACTGGTGGGAGACGGGGACCTTCTCCACCGCGAGCTGAAGCGGCTCGGGGAGGCGGAAACCGAGCGCCTCGAGGTGGTCCATGCTTCGGAGCGCATCGACCCCCACGAGGGTCCGGCCACGGCGGTTCGCCGCAAGCCGGATTCCTCCATCGTGCGCGGGCTCAACCTGCAGAAGGAAGGGCAGGCGGACGCGTTCGTGAGCGCGGGCTCCACGGGAGCCGTCATGGCAGCCTCGCTGTTCATTCTCAGGCCGTTGCCGGGAGTGGACCGCCCCGCGATCGCCACGCTCCTGCCCACGTCCACGGGGCCAATGGTGATGCTGGACGCGGGGGCGAACGTGGATTGCCGACCCGACCATCTGGTGCAGTTCGCGCGACTCGGTATCGTGTACGCCCGGGACGTGCTGGGACGGGAGCATCCCCGGGTGGGCCTCCTGAACATCGGCGAGGAGCCGGAAAAGGGGAACGAGCTGGCGGTGGAGACGCACCGCCGCCTGCAGGAGAGCGGCCTCCACTTCGTCGGGAATGTTGAAGGCCGCGAGATCATTGCGGGCGCGTGCGATGTCCTGGTGACGGATGGCTTCGTGGGTAACGTCCTGTTGAAGTTCTACGAGAGCGTGGCCGGTTTCGTGTTCGGGCTGCTGCGTCGAGAGCTGGGGGATCCGGCGGCGGGGGCGAACCTCGGACGGGTCACCCGGATCCTGGACTACGCGGAGTATGGTGGCGCACCGCTGCTGGGCGTGAACGGGATCTCCATCATCTGCCACGGCGGCTCCCCCCCGCGTGCCATCACGAACGCGATCCGGGTGGCCGTCACGGCATCGAACGCACACATGGTCGGCCACATCCGTGAGGAGGTTGGCATCCACCCGGGCGGCGCATGAAAGTACCGAAACCGGTCGTCGAGATCGTGGCGACGGGACGTTGCCTCCCCGACCGGGTGGTGACGAACCACGATCTGGAGAAGGAGCTGGACACCTCCGACGCCTGGATCCGCGAGCGAACCGGAATCGTCGAGCGACGGATCGCCGGGGACGACGTGGGCGCCGCTGACATGGCGGCGGACGCGGCCCGCATCGCCATGGAGCGAGCGGGCGTGCACCCGGGTGAGATCGACGTCATCGTGCTCTCCACGGCCACACCGGACCGGCTGCTCCCTTCCACGGCCTGCGACCTCCAGGCGCTGCTTGGTGCCAAGAACGCGGCCGCGTATGACATCGCTGCGGCCTGCTCCGGCTTCATCTACGCCCTCTCCATCGCGGAAGGCCACCTGGCCGCCAACCGTGCCGAGATCGCTCTCGTGGTCTCCACGGAGAAGATGAGCTCGATCGTGGACTGGGGAGATCGCTCCACGGCCGTGCTGTTCGGCGACGGCGCGGGAGCGGCAGTGGTGAAGCGATCCGAGAACGGGCGTGGCCTGATTTCCAGCTTCATCCGCTCCGATGGCACGCTGGCGGAGCTGCTCTGGCGTCCGGGCGGCGGCGGGCGTATGCCCATGGACATGGCGGTGCTCGATGAGCGCAACCACCTCGTGAAGATGGCCGGGCGGGAAGTCTTCAAGGCGGCCGTACGCTCGATGGCGGAAGCCGCCGACCAGGCGCTGCTCCGCGCCGGCCTGACGGGGGACGATATCGACCTCTTCATCCCGCACCAGGCGAATACGCGGATCATTGAAGCCACCGCCCGGTACGCCAACGTGCCGATGGAGAAGGTCTACGTGAACGTGGACCGCTACGGGAACATGAGCTCGGCCACCATTCCCGTGGCGCTGGACGAGGCGCTGGAGCAGGGGCGGCTCAAGCGCGGCGACCGCGTCCTCATGGCGGCGTTCGGCGCCGGCTTCACCTGGGCTTCGGCGGTCCTCCAGTGGTAGCGCTGCTCCTGCCCGGCCAGGGCGCCCAGCACGTGGGCATGGGGCGTGAGCTGGCGGAAGCGTTCCCGGCCGCCCGCGACGTGTTCGAGCGCGCCGACACCGCCCTCGGCGTCGACCTGTCACGGACCATGTGGGAGGGGCCGGAGGAGGAGCTCACGGCCACGCACAACGCGCAGCCCGCCATCCTCACCCACAGCGTGGCCGTCCACGCCGTAGTGCGCGACCGGCTGAGCGGGGTCCGGTTCGCCGCCGGCCACTCGCTGGGTGAGTTCAGCGCCTACGTGGCGGCAGGATCGCTCTCGTTCGAGCGGGCGGTGCGCGCGGTCCGGCGACGGGGAGAGCTCATGTACGAAGCCGGCCTGTCGCGCCCGGGGACCATGGCCGCCATCCTGGGCCTCGAAGATGACCTCCTCGAGGACGTCTGCCGCCGCGCTTCGCGGGACGGTGGCGCGTGCGTCCCCGCCAACTTCAACGCGCCCGGCCAGACGGTGATCAGTGGGGATGCACCGGCGATCCAGCGCGCGCTCACGCTGGCGAAGGCGGCGGGCGCCCGGAGGGCGCTGCCGCTGAACGTGTCCGGCGCGTTCCATTCCCCACTCATGGAAGTGGCGGAAGCGGGACTGCGCGAGCACCTCGAGGCGGTTCCGTTCGGGGACCCTTTGTTCCCGGTGGTCTCGAACGTGACGGCGCAGCCGGTGACCGATGGGGCGGACGCGCGACGCCTGCTCGTGGAGCAGCTCACGTCCCCCGTTCGCTGGGCCGCGTCCATGCGCGCCATGCTCGACGCCGGTGTCTCCAGGTTCCTCGAGCTCGGCCCCGGCTCCGTGCTGGCCGGCCTGATGAAGCGAATCGATCGTGCCGCCGAGGTCGTGAGCCTCGGCACGGCAGCCGACGTGAACGCGTTTCTGGAAGGCTGAGATGACGGAGCGAAGGCTGGACGGGCGGGTCGCGATCGTCACCGGCGGCAGCCGCGGCATCGGTCGTGTGCTGGCGCGTCGGCTTGCAGAGGAAGGGGCGACGGTGGTTGTCACCGCGCGCTCGGCAGAAGCCGCGGCATCGGCCGCCGCGACGCTTCCGGGAACCGGCCATCTCGGGCTGGCCTGCGACGTTTCCGACCGCGAGGCGGTCGACGCGCTGGCGAAGCGGGTCGAATCGGAGCTGGGCGGGATCGACGTGCTGGTGAACAACGCGGGCGTCACGGCGGACAATATCATGCTCCGCCTCGATGACGAGGACTGGGATCGCGTTCTGGACACGAATCTCAAGGGCGCGTTCCTGATGATCCGGGCGGTGGCGAGGGGAATGATGAAGCGGCGGAGCGGCCGGATCATCAACATCAGTAGCGTGGTCGGCTTGACCGGGAACCGGGGACAGGTAAACTACGCAGCGTCGAAGGCCGGTCTCATCGGGCTCACGAAGTCCGTGGCGAAGGAGTTGGCGTCCCGGAACGTGCTGTGCAACGCCGTGGCGCCCGGCTTCATCGAGACCGACATGACGTCCGCACTGACGGACGTGGCGCGGGAGTCGCTGCAGCAGCGGATCGCGCTCGGGCGACTGGGCTCGCCGGAGGACGTGGCGGGCGTGGTGGCGTTTCTGGCGGGACCGGACGCGGACTACATCACCGGTCAGGTGATCGTGGTCGATGGCGGCATGGTCATCTGAAGGTACACCCACACAGAGAGGACAGGATGGCGGAGAACACTGAGGCGAGAGTCCGGGAGATCATCGTCAACGAGCTGGGCGTCGAGGCGGAGAAGGTGACGCCGGAAGCATCGTTCGTGGAGGATCTCGGCGCGGACTCGCTGGACACGGTCGAGCTGGTCATGGCCTTCGAGGAGGAGTTCGGGATGGAGATCCCGGACGAGGACGCGGAGCAGCTCCAGACGGTGGGCGACGCCATCAAGTACATCGAGGCGCACAAGGAGTAGGGTCGCTGGAGTCGCACATGGATACCCGCACCCCCACGGGCCACCGCGTGGTGATCACCGGGCTCGGCCTGGTGACGCCCGTCGGCAATGACGTAGAGACGGCATGGAGCGCGTTGTTGGCGGGCACCAGCGGCGCCGGGCCGATCACGCAGTTCGAGGCGGATGAGCGCTTCGACGTGCGCTTCGCCTGCGAGGTGAAGGGCTTCGATCCGGAGGAGTACATGGATCGCAAGGAAGCCCGGCGCGCGGATCGGTTCGCTCAGCTCGCCATGGCGGTGGCCCAGCAGGCGGTAGACCACGCCGGCCTCGGCGGCGACCTCTCGCCCGCCGACCCGAAGCGGGTGGGCGTGATCATCGGGAGCGGGATCGGCGGGATCGCCACGTTCGAGGACCAGACGCGGGTGATGCTGGAGCGGGGGCCCCGTCGGGTGAGCCCGTTCTTCGTGCCGATGTTCATTCCGGACATGGCTGCGGGGCTGGTCTCCATGCGCTTTGGCGCGCGGGGCCCGAACTACGCCACCGTGTCGGCGTGCTCGTCGAGCGGGCACGCCCTGGGCAACTCCTTCCGCCTCATCCAGGAAGGGCACGTCGACGTCATGATCTCGGGCGGCACCGAGGCCACGGTGAGTCCGCTGGCGATTGCGGGCTTTTCCAACATGAAGGCGCTCTCCACCCGCAACGATTCGCCCGGGACGGCCAGCCGACCGTTCGATGCGACGCGCGATGGCTTCGTCCTCGGGGAGGGCGCTGGCGCCGTGATCCTGGAGTCGCTGGAGCACGCGCTGGATCGCGGAGCGGAGATCGTCGCTGAAATGGTCGGGTTCGGACAGAGCGCCGACGCCTATCACATCACCGCCCCCGCGCCCGAGGGGGCGGGGGCGCAGCTGGCCATGCGCGATGCGCTCGGCGACGCCGGGCTCGAGCCAGGCGACATCGGCTACATCAACGCCCATGGCACCTCGACCCCCGCCAACGACCTCAACGAGACGCTGGCCGTGAAAGCGGTGTTCGGAGACGCCGCCAGACGCGTGGTGGTGGGATCCACGAAGTCCATGACCGGCCACCTGCTGGGCGCCGCCGGGGGTGTGGAGGCGATCATCACCTCGCTCGTGCTGCGGGAGGGGCGGATTCCGCCCACGATCAACTTCTCCACCCCGGACCCGGCCTGTGACCTGGATTACGCGCACAACGAGCTCCGCGAGAAGGCGGTCAATGCCGCGCTGAGCAACTCGTTCGGGTTCGGCGGCCACAACGTGTGCCTGGCGCTGCGCCGATGGGAGGAATAGGGCCGGGGCCGGGCAGCGACGCCGGGAGTGGCGGTGGACCGGGAGCGAAGCCGTCGCTCCCGGTTTCTTTTGGGAGGTGACATGCGCACAGGCATCGGCTACGACTCGCACCGCTTCGTGGAAGGCCGGCCTCTCGTGCTGGCCGGGGAGCGCATTCCGCACGACCGTGGACTCGCGGGTCACTCCGATGCGGACGCGGTCGCGCACGCCGTGACGGACGCCGTGCTGGGCGCGGCGGCCATGGGCGACATTGGCTCGCATTTTCCCGCGGACGACGAGCGCTGGCGCGATGCCGATTCCATGGCCATGCTTCGCCAGGCGGTGCAATGGCTCGAGGATCGGGGCTGTGCGGTCGTGAACGTCAATGTCACCGTGCTGTGCGAGCTGCCGAAGATCGCCCCCTACGTGCCGGCCATGCGCGCGCGGCTGGCCGATGCTCTGGCGGTGGAATCCGGCGCCGTTTCGATCAAGGGCAAGACCAACGAGGGAATGGGCTGGATCGGCCGCGGTGAGGGGGTCGCCGCCCTGGCCGTTGCGACGATCCGGTGCCACTAGGAAGTCGACGTGGACCTCTTGCAGGAGGTGCTCGGAACGCTCGCCGCCCTCCCCGGCTGGCTCATCTACGTCATCCTGGGCGTCGGCGCCGCCACGGAGAACATCGTGCCGCCCGTCCCCGCGGATACCTTCGTCCTGGTGGGGGCTCTCCTCTCCACCGGCGGCGCGGCCAACGTCTGGATCGTGTTCCTGGTCACGTGGCTCTCCAACGTGGTGTCCGCCATCGCGGTCTACGCACTCGCACGGCGCTACGGACGCGCCTTCTTCAAGATGCCGGTGGCGCGGTGGCTCCTCCGCGAGCACCAGCTCGAGGGGATCAAGGCGTTCTATCTTCGCCTCGGGATCCCGGCCATCTTCTTCAGTCGCTTTCTGCCTGCCTTCCGCGCCATGGCCCCGGTCTTCGCCGGCGTCTCCCGGATGCGGGCGATCTGGGTCATCCCGCCGATCATCCTGGCCTCCGGGCTCTGGTATGGGTTCCTGGTCTATCTCGGCGCCTTCATGGGGCACAACCTCGGGGCTATCGCCCGGATCTTCGGCCGCATCAACAACATTCTCCTCTGGGCCGCGCTGGTCGTCATCGCGGCCGTGGCGATCTGGTGGTGGCGCACCCGCCGTCACCCGGCGGAGCGATGAGCTTCCACACCGAGCAGTTCCACGATTACCTCGCGTTCGAGCGGGGCCTCAGCCCCCGTACGCTCGACGCATACGCCCGCGACATCACGCGGCTGCAGGAGTTCCTGGAGTCTCGCGCCATCCATGATCCCGGCCGCGCCTCCCCCACCGACCTGCGCGAGTTCACCTACCACCTTCGAGATCAGGGGCTGGCGCCGACTTCGATCCGCAGAGCGCTTTCGGCGATTCGGACGTACTTCGCGTTCCTGCTCACCGAACAGCTCGTGGAGAGCGATCCGACCGAGCAGATCGAATCACCGAAGATCTGGCGCAGGCTGCCGGAAGTGCTGACCCGGGAGGAGATCGAGCGGCTCATGGTCGCGCCGGACCCCGGAGACCGGTACTTCTTCCGCGACCGCGCCATGCTGGAGCTGGCCTATGCATCCGGTGTTCGTGTGAGTGAGCTGATCGGCCTGAACGTGCGGGACGTGGATCTCGAGGAGGGGCTCGCCGCGGTGTACGGGAAGGGGCGCAAGGAGCGCCTCGTGCCCGTGGGCGGCGTCGCGATCCGGGCGATCCGCACCTACCTGCGGGAGCTGCGCCCCCGGCTGGAGGCGGGGCGGGGCAGGGGGAGCGGCGCGCTCTTCCTCAATGGCCGGGGCGGATCGCTGTCCCGCATGGGCGTGTGGAAGATCCTGCGCAAGCACGTGGAGCGGGCGGGGATCGAGCGGCGGGTCACGCCGCACACGCTGCGGCATACGTTCGCCACGCACCTTCTCGAGGGTGGTGCGGACCTGGCATCGGTCCAGGAAATGCTCGGGCACGCGGACATCGCCACTACCCAGATTTACACGCATGTGGATCGAGACTATCTCAGAGACGTCCACCGGCGCTATCATCCCCGGGCATGATCCTCGTCATCGACAATTACGACTCGTTCACCTTCAATCTCGTCCAGCTCCTGGGCGGGCTGGGCGCGGGTGTGGTCGTACGGCGCAACGACGAGATGGAGATGGACGACATCGCCACCCTCGCGCCCGCGGGCATCGTCCTGTCGCCGGGCCCCGGCACGCCCACCGACGCGGGCATCACCGTGGAGACGGTACGCCGCTTCGGGGCCCGGACGCCGGTGCTTGGCGTCTGCCTCGGGCACCAGGCCATCGGTGCGGCCTACGGCGCCCGCGTGGTACGGGCGCGACGACTCATGCACGGCAAGACGTCCCCCGTGGCGCACGATGGCCGCGGACTCTTCGACGGCGTGCGCTCGCCCGTTTCGATGATGCGATATCATTCCCTGGTCCTCGCTCCCGACTCCATCCCCGACTCCCTCGAGGTGGTGGCGTGGACGGACGAGCCCGGCTGGCGGGATGAGGTCCAGGCCATCCGGCACCGCACGCATCCGGTCTGGGGCGTTCAGTTCCACCCGGAGTCGGTGGCCAGTGAGGCAGGAGAGCGGATGATCCGGAACTTCCTGGAGCTGACGACGTGACCCGGGCCGCCGCCCTCGGCCTGGCTTCGCTCGCCGCCATCCTCTCGGCCGGCGCGGTCCCCCACGCCGCAGGAGCGCAGGTCCCGTTTCACCCCGGTGTCGCCCGCCAGGAATCCGTCACGGTCGTGCTCAGCGGCGCCGCGGACGTCGCGCTCGACCGCCGCCTCGCCCTGCTGCTGCGCGAGCACCCGGCCATGGTGACCACGGACGTGCGCCTGCCGCCGAACGATACGATCCGGCGCTCGGTCCTCGTGCTCGATGCCACGATCGTGGTCGAGGGCGTGATCGAAGGCGATCTCGTCATCGTCGATGGCGGCGCCTTCGTGCGCCCGAGCGCCGTGGTGCGCGGCGACATCGTGAACATCGCCGGCGGCCTCTACCGCTCCGAGCTGTCGCGCATTTCCGGCAGGATCCTCGACCTCCCCGCCGCGGCCTACCGGGTGGTGCGGGAGCCCGAGCACCAGCGGATCGTGATCCGGGCGTCCGCCAGACCCTCGCCCATCGAGCTCGACGGCTACATGGGCCTTCACGTCCCCGACTACGACCGCGTCAACGGCGTGACTGCCGTGTGGGGAGCGCGATACCGGTTCCCGCTCCTGGGCAATGTCACGCCGTCCGTCCACGCGCAGGGTGGGTGGATGACGGGAAGGGGTGAGCCGGAGTACGAAGCGGACGTTTCCGCGCACTGGGTCGGCGCCCGCGTCGGAGCCGGATACGAGCACGGGTGGGCCACCCACGACCGGTGGATCAGGGGCGATCTCCAGAACTCCCTGGATTTCCTCTGGGACGGCGATGACCTTCGCGACTACTACGCCGTCAACCGCGCGTGGGGCCGGGTGGCGAAGGAGTTCGGAGATGTGGACAAGAGCCTCTACGCCGTCCTCTCCGTCACGGGCCAGGCCGAGGATGCCCGGTCCCTCCAGGGCGGGCAGCCGTGGACCCTCTGGGGCGACAGCGCCCGCGCCAATCCGTCCATCCTGGAGGGTCGGACCACCAGCGCCATCGCGGCCGTGGACCTGGAATGGCGGGGTCAGCAATCCATGTTCGACGGGCGCCTCGAATACGAACGCGCACAACAGGTGGTCGGTGGCGATTTCGCCTTCGATCGCGTGGCCGTGCGCGGCGAGTGGGCCATGCACGCCCTCTTCCGGCACACCCTCGAGATCGAGACGTATGTCCAGACGCCGATCGGCGGACGACCACTCCCCCCCCAGCGCTGGAGCTTCGTCGGTGGGTCGGGCACCCTCCTCACGCTCCCGGTCGCCGCCCAGATCGGCGACCATGTGGTGTTCGTCGAGTCCCGCTACATCATTCCACTTCCACGCACTCTCGCCCTCCCCGTTCTCGGCGCCCCCGACTTCGAGCTCATCCACGCAGCCGGGTCCGCGTGGACCTCCCATGGCGAAGGCGACTTCCAGCAGGAAGTCGGCGCAAGACTCCAGTTCCCCGGCGTGTACGTGCGCTACATGATTCAGCCGACCGACCTCGCGGTAGGCCGCTTCGACCTCGCTCTCTCGTGGCCTTTCGGCACCCGACATCCGTGGCAACGATGACGGGCGGCGGTCTCGGCGTCATCCCCGCGCGTCTCGCCTCCGAACGGCTCCCCAGGAAGCCGCTCCACGTCATCGCAGGACGTCCGCTGGTGGAATGGGTGTGGCGACGAGTGACCGCCTTCGGCCTGCTCGATCGGGTGGTCGTGGCCACCGACAGCCACGAGGTGGTGCACGCGTGTGAGCGCTTCGGCGCCACTGCGATCCTCACGTCCGACCGTCACGAGTCAGGCACCGATCGCGTTGCAGAAGTGGCTGCCATGGAAGGGTTTGGTGGGTTCGATTTCATAGCCAACATCCAGGGCGACGAGCCGTTCATCGACCGCGATCAGGTCGAGGGCGCCATTGCCATGATCCGACAGGGATGGGATGTGGGCACGGCGGCCTCGCCGGTCCGCTCACTGGAAGCGTGGCGCGACCCGAACGTGGTCAAGGTGGTGCGGAACGACCGGGGCGCTGCGCTGTACTTCTCCCGGGCCCCGATCCCCCACGTGCGGGGCCGCGATCCATCGGCGGGAGAACTCGCGTCCGATCGGTTTCTGCGGCATATTGGGGTCTATACGTTCACGCCCGAGGCCCTCCGGCAGTGGGTGGCGCTCGCCCCCGGCGACCTGGAGCGAATGGAGCGCCTCGAGCAGCTCCGCGCCCTCGCCGCCGGGCTCCGGATTGGCGTGGCCGTGGTGGCTGGGGCGGAAGGCGGGATCGACACTCCGGAGGATGCGCGCCGGGCCGCGGATCGTCTGGGAGCGAACGCACGTCAAACGAGGCGGGAAGAGCAAGAATGAGCGAGCAGAATCGCCAGCCGACAAAGTACATCTTCATCACGGGCGGCGTGGTCTCCTCCCTGGGGAAGGGGATCGCCGCCGCGTCGCTCGGGCGCCTGCTGGTGGAGCGCGGGCTCCGGGTCACGATCCAGAAGTTCGACCCGTACATCAACGTGGATCCGGGGACGCTGTCTCCGTTCCAGCACGGCGAAGTGTTCGTCACCGATGATGGGGCCGAGACGGACCTGGACCTCGGCCACTACGAGCGGTTCATCGATGAGAGTCTCTCGCAGGCCAACAACATCACGACCGGGCGCATCTACCGGGACGTGATCACGAAGGAGCGGCGGGGCGATTTCCTGGGCGCCACGGTGCAGGTGATCCCGCACATCACGGACGAGATCAAGATGGCGATCCGCCGGCTGGCTCCGAACCACGATGTCGTGATCACGGAGATCGGCGGAACCGTGGGCGACATGGAGTCGCTGCCGTTCATGGAGGCGATCCGGCAGTTCCGTCAGGACGTGGGCCGGGAGCATACGCTCTTCATCCATCTCACGTTGATTCCCTTCCTTTCCGCCGCTGGCGAGCTCAAGACGAAGCCGACGCAGCACTCGGTGCGCGAGCTCATGGAGATCGGGATCCAGCCGGACATCCTGATCTGCCGAACGGAGCGGCCGCTGGGCGGCGATCTGAAGCGGAAGATCGCGCTGTTCACGAATGTGGACGTGGCTGGGGTGATCGAAGCGCGGGACGTGGAGACGATCTACGGCGTACCCCTGGCATTCCACCGCCAGAAGCTGGACGACCTGGCCGTGGAGAAGCTGGGCCTGGAGCCGCGGGAGCCGGACCTCGCGCCCTGGTCGGCCATGGTGGAGGAGATCCGCGCTCCGCGCGACGGCCAGGTCCGCATCGCGGTGGTGGGGAAGTACACTGCGCTGGTGGACGCCTACAAGTCGATCCAGGAGGCGCTCATCCACGGCGGCATCGCCAATCACGTGGGCGTGCAGATCGACTGGCGCTCCAGCGAGGACTTCGAGAACGGCGAGTCGCTGGAATGGCTCGACGACTATCACGGTCTCCTGATCCCCGGCGGATTCGGTGAGCGCGGCATCGAGGGAATGCTTCGCGTGATCCAGTGGGCGCGGACCCACCACCTGCCGTTCTTCGGCATCTGTCTGGGTCTCCAGTGCGCGGTGATCGAGTACGCCCGAAACGTGTGCGGACTCTCGGACTCGCATTCCGTGGAGTTCCTGACCGAAGCGTCCAACCCGGTGATCTGCCTCATGGATTCGCAGCGCCAGGTGACGGACATGGGTGGGACCATGCGCCTGGGAGCCTACCCGTGCCGCCTGCGCGAGGGCAGCCGCGCGGAGGCGGCATACGGCACCCTGGACATCAGCGAGCGACACCGGCACCGGTACGAAGTCAACAACAATTACCGCGAGGCCATGGCGGAGCGCGGCATGGTCTTCAGCGGGCTGTCTCCTGATGGCAACCTGGTGGAGATCCTGGAGCTCCCGGACCACCCCTGGTTCCTGGGCTGTCAGTTCCACCCGGAGCTGAAGTCGCGCCCCATGCGGCCACACCCGCTGTTCTCCGCGTTCGTCGGGGCAGCGAAGGAGCGTCGGGGTGCCGGTGAGAGTGATGCCGAACGCCGAGACCGGAGCGAGCGTGAGCTGGACAGTGAGCCCGCGTCCGTCTCGCCGTAGCATGGGGTCCACCATCGAGGGCGCCGCCGCTGGGGGCGAGGCGCAGTGGTTCCGGGCGGACGGGCCATTCTTCGTGATAGCCGGGCCCTGCGTCCTGGAGGATGACGCGCTGAACCTTCGCGTGGGCGAGGCGCTGGCGCGGATCGCCGATGACCTGCACCTCCCCATCATCTTCAAGGCTTCCTTCGACAAGGCCAATCGCAGCCGCCTCGGCTCCCCCCGCGGCCCGGGTCTCGACCACGGCCTTGAGCGTCTTGCCCGCGTCCGCCGCGGCACCGGCCTTCCCCTGCTCACCGACATCCACGAGGCCGCACAGGCCGCCGCCGCCGCCGAGGTCTGCGACGTGCTCCAGATCCCGGCATTCCTATGCCGGCAGACCGACCTCCTCCAGGCCGCCGGCGCCACCGGGCGCGCCGTGAACATCAAGAAAGGACAGTGGATGGCCCCGGAGGAGATGGCCGGAGCCGCCGCCAAGGTCCGGAGCGCGAGGCGCGACGCGGGTGGCGCCGGCGACAACGGGGTGGCGGTGACCGAGCGAGGCACGTTCTTCGGCTTCGGCGACCTGGTGGTCGACATGCGCTCGTTCAGCCGTCTCCGCGCGGCCACGGGCGCTCCGGCCGTGTTCGATGGCACCCACTCGGTGCAGCGCCCCGGCATGGGACCGGGCGTGAGCGGCGGCGACCCCGAGTTTATCGCCCCGCTGGTGCGCGCCGCCGTGTCGGCGGGCGCCGACGGACTGTTCATGGAAGTCCACCCGACGCCGAGGGAAGCTCCCTCCGATAGCACCAACATGCTCCCCCTCGCGTCGTTCCGCCCTCTTCTCGAACAGGTGCTTGACCTCCGGGCGATGCTCTTTGGAGATGGCGACGACGGGCCCGAGCGGGACGCGGCCGCCCGTGGCTAGCCGTCCGATCCCCCGTGACCTGGCGCACCGGATCCGGATGGTGGTGCTGGACGTGGACGGCGTGCTGACCGACAACGGCGTCTACATCGGTGCCACCGCCGCCGGCGAGCGGGTCGAGCTGAAACGCTTCCATATCATGGACGGGATCGGGCTCAAGATGCTGCAGTGGGCGGGGCTGCACGTGGTGCTGGTCAGCGGGCGCGAATCCCCCGCTACGAAGCTCCGCGCCGCGGAGCTCGGGATCGAAGCCCGACAGGTGGAGGGTGGGTACAAGCTCGACACCGTGCAGGAGATCCTGGACACCGACGGAATCGGGTGGGAGGCGCTGGCCGTGATTGGCGACGATCTGGCCGATCTCCCGCTGCTCGATCGCGCGGGTCTCCCCGGCACCGTGCCGAACGGGGCCGCCGAGCTGAAGGCGCGGGCTCACTGGGTGGCGTCGCTGCCGGGCGGAAGCGGCGCCGTGCGCGAGTTCGCCGAAGCGCTGCTGAAAGCCCGGGGTCAGTGGTCGTCGCTGGTGGCTGCCTACCAGCAGTCGCGCGAGCGGGGTGGTGACGTGGGGGAACACATGGAGCGCGAATGAATCGACCGATCGTTCGTCCCGACGGGACTGCGCGAGGGCCTGTGGAGAACGGGGACGAGCTGCTCGAGCGGGCCAGGGGCGTGGTGCGGGCGGAAGCCGCCGCCGTGGCCGGACTGCAGGAGCGGATCGGCGACGATTTCCTCGAAGCCGTCTCCCTGATCTCGAGGGCCTCGGGCCGGGTGATCGTGAGCGGCGTCGGCAAGAGCGGGATCGTCGGGCGCAAGATCGCGGCGACCCTGACGTCCACCGGCACACCCGCCATCTTCCTCCACCCACTCGAGGGGCTGCACGGCGATCTAGGGATCGTGGGGCGCGACGATGTCGCCATCCTGATCTCGAAGAGCGGCGAGTCGGCGGAGCTTTTCGGGCTCATGGATTTTCTGAGCCGTTCGGGGGTATCCATTGTCGCGATGACGGGACGCCTCGATTCCTCGCTGGCCCGAGGGGCGAAGATCGTCCTCGACTGCTCGGTGGAGGAGGAGGCGTGCCCGATGGACCTGGCACCCACCACGTCCACCACGGTGACAGTGGCGCTGGGGGATGCGCTGGCTGTGGCGCTGCTGCTGCGAAAGGGCTTCGGGCCCGAGGACTTCGCGCGGCTGCATCCCGGTGGCGCGCTCGGTCGCAAGCTGACGCTGCGCGTGGGCGATGTCATGGTGACGGGCGAGGACGAGCTGCCCAGCATCGCCCCCGATGCGCCCATGCGTCGCTGCGTGGTCCTGCTGGCGGAGCGCCGGGGGACGGTCCCGGTGGTGGATGCTGAGGGGCGCGTCATCGGCGTGGTCACTGCCGGGGACCTGACTCGCCTGATGGAGCGGCGCGACGATGTTCTGGACGTGGCCGTGGCCGATGTCATGAACCGTGGTCCGAAGACCACGGGGCCGGAGATGCTCGCCTCGGCGGCGGTGTTCCAGATGGAGAAGCACGGGATCATGGCGCTGCCGGTGGTCGACGATCAAAGGCGGCTGCTCGGCGTGGTGCACCTGCACGACCTGATGCGCGCGGGCGCGGTTTGAGCGGGAACAGGGAAAGGGATCGAGAGCCGGTGAGGATGAACAGCGTGCCGAACAGGGGGATCCGGAGACCGGGCCGGCGGGCCGCGAGCGCGATTGCCGCGCTGCTCGCCATCGCGGCGTTCGGGTGCGGCCGGGGCGAAGATCCCACGGGCGGCAGCAATCTGCGCGACCTCCCGGCCGACCAGGTGGTGTTCGACCTGCGCATGAACATCAACGACATGGGCGTCGTGCGCGCTCGCCTGCACGCGGACACCGCCTACATCTGGGAAGATTCAGCCAAGACCCTGATGGTTCCGGTGGACCTCAAGCTTTACGATGATGACGGCGCGGAGACGGCGCACCTGACCGCCGATGAGGGCACGCACTACGCCCGCGACAACCGCATGACGGCCCGCGGAAACGTGGTTCTCGTCACCGCCGACGGTGATCGCCGCATTCTCACCGAGGAGCTCCATTATGATCCGCACCAGGGCCGGATCTGGAGCGATCTCCCCACGGTGATGTTCCAGGGCGATTCGCGCGTGGAGGGGAAGGGGTTCCGGGCCGACGACCAGATGAAGAACATCGAGGTCTTCAAGAGCACGGGCGAGAACATCGAGATCGAGTTCTGAGATGCGGCGGTCGTGGGTCGGTGCAATCGGGACGGTCCTGGTCCTGGCGGCCCTCCCTGCGGCCGCCGCTGCGCAGCAGACGCGTACCTGCCGTCAGACGCGCCCATCGGATTTCCAGCGGATCGTGAATGCCTGGGGCCAGGAGCTCCTGTATTTCAAGGACCCGGTCCGCTGGGTCTGCACGGGCGGCATCCTGCTGGAGGCCGATAGCGCGGTCATGAACCGCGCCGTCAGCACGATCGAGCTGGTGGGCGGAGTGGTGTACCGGGACACGGCCCGGGAGCTCACCGCCGACTGGGCCAACTACATGGGCAAGGACGACCAGCTCTATGCCCGGGGAAACGTCGTGCTCCGGGAGCTCGACACCCAGGCCCGCATCACCGGCGAGACACTGGACTATCGGCGCGCCACGCCGGAGCGGCCCGAGTCCCGCATGATCGTTCAGGGAGGGCGCCCGCACGCCGTCCTTCCCCCGAGGCCGGACTCCGCCGCGGCCACGCCCCCGGACACGGCGCAGCCGCTCGAAGTATGGGGGCGCGTGATCGAGATCGACAACGAGAACATCTTCCGCGCCCGCGGGGACGTCGAGCTCCTGCGCGGCGACATGCGGGGCGCCGGGCAGTCGCTTCGTTACAGCGACGCGGAGGAGCACCTGACGCTCAGGGGCAAGGCCCACGTCGAGAGCGATGCGTATCGGCTGGAAGGCGAGCGCATCGACGCCCAGCTGCAGGGAGACACGCTTCGAGAGGTCCGCGCCGACAGCGCGGCGCGCCTGGTCTCGGAAGACCTCACGATCCTCTCGCAGCAGCTCCGGATCGGGTTCATTGGCGGCGACATCGATCGTCTGGAAGCATGGACGCCCGGTGACCGCGTCAGCTCGACGTCCAGAACCGCCCCGGCCGAACCCGGGCGCGCTTCGCCGCGGCCTGCACCCGTTCCCCCCGCGCCAGGCGCCTCCGGGAGCGCTGCCTCGCCCGCCAGCCCGCCGCCCGGGATGGCGCTGGCCATCGCGAAGGACTTCCGCCTGAGCGCCGACTCCATCGATGCCCGCGCCGACTCCGGCGCGGTCCGGGAAGTGCGGGCCGTCGGGCGCGCCCGGGGGGAGCGCAAACCGGACTCCACCGGAGCACGGGTGCCGGGGATCGTCGCCCGGGACTGGGTCCAGGGCGATACCATCATCGGCTACTTCGACCAGCGGCCGACCGCCGCTCGGCCCGCTGACACGTCCGCCCGGCGCCGCAGTGCCCTGGAGCGTGGCGGCCTGGACAGCATGAAGACGGTTCCGGAGGGGGACGTGGCCGCCGATGACCTGCGCCGGCGTGGCTCGGAGAGGGCCGATCCGGACAGCCTCGAAACGGTCCTGGAGCGGATCGTGGTGATCGGGACCGCCGCTCCGGCGCTCTCCCTCTATCGTCTCGAGCCGGAGCACCCGGGCGGCCCTCGCCCGGTCAATTTCATGAGAGCGAAGAAGATCGAGCTTTTCCTGACCCACGGAGACGTGGAGCGCGTGGAAGCGGAGGGGCCCATCGAAGGGCGATACCTGGAGCCCGTCCCCCCGAAGCCCGCGGCAGCCGACACAACGTCCGCCCCGGTCGGGAGACCATGACGACCGTGACCCAACTCGACGATTTCATTGCCACACTTTCCCGCCACGACGGGTCCGTGGCGCTCGCGCTGCTGGAGCTGCTCCGTTACGCCGACGCAGACGGCGCCGTCGAGCGGAGCGACTGGGTCGCTGCCGTGCGCATGGCCTTCGCCCGCCTCACGCCCGACCAGGCGCTGATCCGGCCCGGGCTCGCCGATGAAGGCGACTCCCCGGAGCAACTCGCGCGCTACCTGCGCGACCACGTCCTGAGCCGCGCCGCCGAGCACGGCCTCGCCTCGCCGTTCCCGAGCATGGACGACTGGCAGGGTGTCCGCATCGACCCGGATCTCTGGACCCGGATCAGCCCCGAGCGGGAAGTGCTGCTGGACCGCCTCGACAGCGCGGTACGAAACTTGTTAGACCACGAGTGGCAGGCGGCCGCCCGACCGGGCACCCTGCCGACGAGCGGTGAGCGAACGGGCAGTACGCTGCGATCCGAATCGCTGATCAAGGTCTACCGTAAACGCAAGGCCGTAAATGAAGTCAGTGTAGAGGTTTCGCAGGGCGAGATCGTCGGTTTGCTCGGGCCGAACGGCGCGGGCAAGACCACCACGTTCTACATGATGGTGGGGCTGATCCGACCCGACGAGGGACGCGTGTTCCTCGATGACCGGGAGCTGACCGACACGCCAATGTACAGGCGGGCGAGGGCCGGTGTGGGCTATCTCGCCCAGGAACCTTCGATCTTCAGGAAATTGACCGTAGAGGAGAACATCATGGCCATCCTGGAGACGATGGACCTCCCAAGGGCCGAGCGAAAACGACGGCTGGAACGGCTTCTGGATGAGCTCGGGCTGAAGCCGTTACGGAAAGCCAGGGCCTACTCCCTCTCCGGCGGGGAACGCCGACGCCTGGAAATCACGCGAGCCCTCGTCAGCGAGCCGAAGTTCATGCTCCTCGATGAGCCGTTCGCCGGCGTCGACCCCATCGCCGTCCACGACATCCAGCAGATCGTGGGCGACCTGCGCCACCGCGGGATCGGCGTCATCATCAGCGATCACAACGTGGAGCAGACATTGGAGATCGTGGACCGCGCCTATATCATGTACGATGGACGTGTTCGCGTCTCCGGCACCGTGGGCGAGCTGGTCTGGAACGACGACGTGGCAGAAATCTACTTCGGTCCGACACTGACCGAGCGCATGCGCGAGCGATATCTGAAGCCTGATACTGTATGAGCATACGAACCGGCCTGTACCAGGGCACACAGCTGAAGCAGGAGATGAAGATCAATCCTCGCCTCTACCAGGCGATGGACCTGCTTTACATGCCCCTGATGGACCTCCAGCAGCACATAAAGCAGGAGATGCTGAACAACCCGTTCCTCGATCTCGAGGATCCTCTTGTGGAACCGGAGGATCTCAAGGCGGAGGACGAGAAGGAGAAGGAGAAGGAAGACGAGATCGACTGGGAGGAGATCCTCCTGGACGGTTTCGATGCGGGCGGCCGCAAACAGGAGTACGAGCAGAAGGAGTATTACGAGCCGGTCCGCGTCGAGACGCGCGACCTCTCCGACCATCTCCTGGATCAGCTCAAGCTGATGCGGCTGTCGGCGAGGGAAGTGCTGCTGGGCGAGGAGATCGTCGGCAACATCGACGACGAGGGCTACCTTGCCTGCTCCCTGGATGAAGTGGTCACATCGCTGAACGAGTGGCTCGAAGAGAACGGCGATGCCTGGGCGCGGGAGGACGACGACATTCAGCCCTATTCCCTGGCCGAAGCCGAGGAGATGGTGGAGAAGATCCAACGCTTCGATCCACCGGGGATCGGAGCGCGCGACCTGCGCGAGTGCATCCTGCTCCAGTTGCGCGATCTGGAAATGGAGGACTCTCGCACCTACACCATCGTGCGCGACTACTTCGACCAGCTCATCAATCACCGCTGGTCCGAGATCTCCAAGGAGCTGTCCATCACGCCGCGCGAGGTCCAGACGGCCGCCGACGAGATCGCCAAGCTGGATCCGAAGCCCGGGCTCAAGTACGCCGCCCCCGCGGACAACTACATCACGCCCGACCTGATCGTCGAGAAGATCGATGGCGCGTACCACGTCTTCCTGAACGACACCAGTCTGCCCCGTCTCAAGCTTTCGCGGACCTATCGCGAGATCGCCCGGGACAAGAGCAAGTTCAAGGGGGAGAACAAGGAGTTCATCTCCAACAAGCTCAATAGCGCCAACTGGATGATCCAGGCCATCGAGCAGCGGCGGCAGACGATGTTGAAGGTGATGAACTTCATCGTGGACCGTCAGCGCGAGTACTTCGAGCGGGGCGTGCAGTACCTGAAGCCGCTCACGCTCCGGGAAGTGGCCGAGGTCATCGACATGCACGAGTCCACGGTGTCGCGCGTGACGAACGAGAAGTACGTGCAGACGCCTCGCGGCGTCCTGCCCCTCAAGTTCTTCTTCTCCAGTGGTCTTTCCACCGATTCGGGCGAGGATGTGAGCGCCCGCGGGATCAAGGCGAAGATCGAGAAGCTGGTGGAGGAGGAGAATCCAAAGAAACCGCTCACGGACCAGTCGATCGTGAACCTCCTCAAGGAAGAGGGGATCCAGATCGCCCGGCGCACCGTGGCCAAGTACCGGGACCAGCTCGGCATCCTCTCCGCCCGCATGCGCAAACGCGTGTAGGAGACGCGGGAGGCGCGGCAGAGCGGAGGAACCTTGGAGCTTGGAGGCGCGCGCGGAACGTCAGAACCTTCTCTCGCGAAGCCGCGAAGATCGCGGAGGGCTTCATCGGCGGCGCGATCCTCGACGGCTAGGCAAGGTAACCGGCCAAAGAGGGAAGACGTTGCCCAGTGAGCTTCCGGGCGAGGATACGAACTCGCCCGGAAAGCCTTTCGCGATCTTCGCGGCTTCGCGTGCCCGACGTTCTTCGCGCCTTCGCCCGCCGGGGCGTTCCCCGCGGCTCCCTTCCCACGGTGGCGTTTCCCCGACGCATTCGGCATAATCCTGCCCCATGAGCGACGTCCTGGCTCCGAGCCGCGTGATGGAGCGGGCCGTGCCTCCCGAGGAGGTGCGGCGCCGCTTTGCCGTGGTCATCCCCGCGTACAACGAAGCGGACAACATGCCCGACCTCCTGCGTGAGCTGCGAGCTACGTGGGAGAAGCACGGCCTCCAGGGCCAGGTCGTCCTGGTGGATGATGGTTCTTCCGACGACACCGTCACCCGCGCTCTTGCCGCGGCCCAGGGCTGGGACCGCTTCAAAGTGGTCCGCCACCGCCGCAACTTCGGCAAGACGGAGGCGATGGTTACGGGTGCCAGCGCAACGGACGCCGAGTGGGTGGTCCTCTTCGACGCCGATCTGCAGCACGACACCGAGGAGATCCCCCGTTACCTGGACAAGCTGGCGGAGGGCTGGGACATCGTCACGGGCCGCAAGGTGGGCCGATACGAGAAGCGGGCCGTCTCGAGCACCTACAACCGATTGAGCCGGCTCCTCTTCAAGGTCCCGGTCTCGGACCTCAACAGCATGAAGGGATTTCGGCGCGAGGTCCTCTCCGAGATCCCTCTCCGCCACGACTGGCACCGCTTCTTCGTGGTCATCGCCTACGACCGCGGCTTCACGGTCGCGGAGATCGACATCACTCTCCACCCGAGACGGCACGGCGAGGCCAAGTACTCCGGACGCGGCCGCATCGTGGTCGGCGTTCTCGACCTCGTCTCGGTGGCCTTCGTCCTCCTGTTCTCCCGCAAGCCCATGCTCTTCTTCGGGCTCAGCGGACTGGTCATGGCCGGCCTCGGTGTCATTGTGGGCCTGATCACCATCGGACTCCGCGTGGCTCACGCCATGCCACCTTTCGGCTTCCGGCCGCTCCTCTACCTCGTCATCCTCCTCGAGACCCTCGGGTTCCTCCTCTTCGGGTTCGGCCTGGTGGCCGAGATGATCGCCCAGCAGCGCGCCGAGATCGAAGCCATCCGACGGCACGCCGATACGCCCAATACCCCTTCGACCCCGGCACCTCCGGCGGCATGAGCGGGATCGCGCTCGCGCCAGCGCACGCCTCGACCCGGGCATCTTGTGATTGTGGCCACGCCGCTATACAACAGCATCTTACGACCATTTATATAACCCGATTTATAGCGGCCCGCGCGGTACCTGGAGCTGCCAGGAGCGGACCGATGCCTGGGAACGGGACGAGGGGCGCGAGGCGGTTGCGCGAGGCGACCGCGCCGGAGGGAGGCCGCCGATGAGGGTGGATTTCGGTGTCGTCAACTTCAACGGCGGCGAACAGGTGGTGGAATGCGTGGCCTCAATCCTGGAGCAGGAGGGAGTGGAGGCCCGGGCCTGGGTATTCGACAACGCATCGGAGGACGGTTCGGCCGAAGCCGTGGCGGAGCGCTGTCCGGGCGCTACGGTGGTGCGTTCGAGGCGGAACCTCGGATATGCGGGCGCGTTGAACCGGCTGCTCGAGCGGATGGACGCAGAGGTGGTGGTGCTCTGCAACATGGATCTCCGGTTTCCGCGCAGATGGTCGATGGCGATCCAGCGCACGCTGTCGGGGAACCCGGAAGCGGATGCCGTCGCCAGCGTGGTGGTGGAGATGACCGATCCTCCGGTGGTGAATTCGCTGGGGATTCGCTTCTACGCCGACCTGCACGCACAGAATGCGGGATCCGGTGAGCCGTACCGGCCCGAAGAGGTGGCCAGCCGGAGTCGCGGTGCATTTGGTGCGTACGGCGCCGTGATGTGCTTCCGACGCCCCGCGCTGGAGGGGCTGCGATTCGATGAGAGCTACTTCCTCTTCTTCGAGGAAACGGACTTCTTCCTCCGCTTCGCGCTCTTGGGCCACCGCACCATCCTGGCGCCGGATGCCGTGGTGTATCACCAGCGGTCGCTGTCCACACGCCGATACTCACCGCTGAAGCTCTATTATGGCGAGCGGAACCGGCTGACCACGGTGTTCAAGCTGCTCCCCGCGTGGTACTGGCCGATCTCGCTCGCGCACAGCGTGGTGCGGTATGCGCGGCTGGCCCGATCGCTGTCAGGGGAGACGGGCGCGGGCGCGCGACCGGGTGCCTCCCGGCCCGAGCTGCCCGGGAAGGGCGTGATCGTGACCACGATCCTGAAGGCATGGGGAGCCGCGGTCGTGCGGCTCCCGGGGACACTCCGGGCGCGCCGCCGGTTCTGGCGCGCGGCGCCGGCGTCGCCCCGTGACGCGCTGGCGCTGCTGAAGCGCTACCGACTCCCCGCGTCGGAGCTCACGGCCCGCTGACATCGTTGTCGCGGGGGCGGGCAATGGCCACGGCCAGACCGGCGCCCAGGAGCTCGGCAACGATGAGCCAGAGGCGAAAGGACACCGCGATGACGGCGGCGACGCCAATGGAAGCGATCGGCCCCAGGATGAGCGTGAGCGCGGCCTCGCGCGCACCCAGTCCGCCGGGCGCGATGAAGACCAGATAGCCGATGAGGAAGGCGAGAGCGTTGGCGGCCACGAGCGCCGGCACGAGCGTGAGCGGGATTCCCACCATGGCGTCGGCGAGGAGGGCGAACGCCACCCCGTAGATCAGCCATGCGACGACGCCCAGCGCCAGCAGGACGATCCCCTGCAGCCATGTCCCCGTCCACGCCAGCTCCAGCGAGGCGAGCCGCCGAGGCACGAGCCTGAGCCCGAAATTGAGCACCCGGGGGTGCACCGCCGCGAGCCCGACGATTGCCGCCGCCACCACCGCGGCGTCGCCGTACGTGCCGAGCCCGCGGGCCATGGCCGGCAGCGCGAAGAGCGACACGATGGCGGCCGAAACCAGGGTGATTCCCGTCTGGATCACCAGGGAGGTGAGCAGGACCGGCCCCGGGACACCCGCCCGGCCGCCGAGCTGGACCACGCCCACGAACTGCCAGATCTTGCCGGGGACATAGCGGGCGAGGTTCGAAAGGAACCAGATCCAGCCGAGCGTGCGGAAGCGGGGCCCGGGCACGTCGAACCGGGCGATCACCCGGCCCCAGACGAAGATGCCCCAGACCAGCGCGGCCAACAGGACCAGCACGCTGGCCGCAAGCTCGAACGGCCGCACGTGCCACTCGATCGAGGCGAGATGGCTCCAGTTCCTGCCTATGGCAAGGCCCAGGAACACGGCCGTGGCAGCCACGAGCACCGCCGCCAGCAGGCGTCGCAGCAGGGGCCGGCGCGTCGCTGCCATCCTGTGCCCTCCGTTCAGACCCGACGCCTCCGCCACAGCGGCGGGACGGCAGTGGCCAGCAGGAGGAGGAACGCCGAGACGAGCGTGACGACCACGCCCGTGTAGAGCGCCGACGGGTGAAAGACGAAGTCCACCTCGTGGTCCCCCTCGGGAACCACCACGCCACGGAACGTGTGATCCACGAGGTGCACGGGGACTTCGGCGCCGTCGACGGTGGCTTTCCAGCCCGGATAGTAGTTGTCCGCCAGAACCAGGAGGGCGCGGCGGCTCGCCTCGGTGGTGATCCGGACGCGATCCGGATGGTGCTCGATCACGCGCGCCGCTCCCTCGAGCGGTGACTCGGGGAGTGGCGTGCCAAGTGGCTCCGCCAGCACCGCGGTGCGCGCCGGGTCGAACGTGGAATCGTCGAACAGTCGGAGCGCTTCGCCCGGCTCCGTCGCCACCACTACCGCGCCGGCCAGCCACGCGCGCGGAAGGGCGCCCGGGACTTCATACACATCCGCCTCGGGGCCCTGGTAGACCACCGGGAGCCCCGGGATCCCCGCCGTGCTGACGATATAACGGACGTTGGCCGCGCGAAGGAAGTTGGCGCGCGCCGACGCGGCCCCCCCGGGCGCCTGGATGAGGCGCTGGAGGTCGGCCAGGAAATTGTGCCAGTCCACGTACGACGTCTCGCCTGCGCCCACGAACTCGTTGTAGCGCTGGAGCTGGTTGCCATGCTCCCCGCCCGCCTGCTCGATGCCGTGATACATCAGGTAGTTCGTGTTGTTGCGGTACGGGGGGGCGTTCCCGACGCTGATGGGCAGCGCCCAGACGCGGAACGGGCCCGGCTCTGCTGCGAGCGTCCGGACCACGCCGTCCGCCGCGAACATGGACGACGGCGGCGCCACCGTCTCGAAGAAGTGCCGGTCCACCACCCAGAGGTCCACCACCACCAGCACCGCGAGTGCCGCGGCGACGGCTCCGGACGGGATCGACGCCCTGAGCCAGAGCCAGAGAGCGCCGCTGGCGAGCCAGGTGACGATGGCCACCCGGAACGCTCCGCCGGCGAGGGCCGAAGCCCGCGCGTCGCCAGCACCGCCGCCGGCGGCGGACAGGAGGACGATGAGTGCGAGCGCCGAAGCGCCCGCCAGGATCCACGGCACGGCGTGGACGGCATCCGCAGGTTCGCGGGCGCTGTCATCGCGCAGCGCGGCCAGGCGTTCCAGCGTGAGCGCCGCCATCATCACCAGAGAGGTGGACACCAGGAAGAACGCGATGGAGGGTGCCCGGAATTTGGAGGTCCCCGGCAGCACGTCGTAGTACAGCCGGTAGATCGGCGTGTACCCGCCGAACGAGATGGTCAGGGCGAAGACCGTCAGGCCGAGGAAGAACCACCAGAAGGGGTCGCGGCGCGACACCCAGGCGCCCACCAGCGTGAGCAGCACGATCACGGCGCCCACGTACTCCGTGTGCAGCTTGAACGGGTTCTCGCCCCGATAGTTCTCGAGGATGCCGGCCCGCTCCGGGAGCGCGAGCCCGCTGAGCTCGGCGGGCGGCATGGACCACGAGGTGGCGTATTCGTAGCCGCGGCCCGGGCCTCCGCGGGGCGACGCGTCCACGTAGCCGGCGAATGGCAGGAAGTTCACCGCGGCCATCCCGAACGCCAGTCCGACGGCCGCGAGCCCCATGGCGGCCCGGGCGACGAGCGCCCCGCGGGATGCTCGCCGCCGCTGGCGCACGAGGGCGAACACGGCCCATGCCGCACCGGCCAGAAGCAGGTAGTAGTTGCTCTGGATCTGGAACGAAAGCAGCGAAAACCCCAGCACCGCCCCCATCCCGGCGAACGAGACCGGGCTGCCCGTCCGCACTCCCCGGTGAAGGAAGAAGAGGAAGAGGGGCGCGAACGTGGCCACGATGATCCGGCCCTCGTGGCCCGCGAACACGAACGACATGGTGAGGCCCGTGAACTCGAACGCCAGCCCCGCGATGAACGCCACCCAGCGTCGCGCGCCCAGCTCACGGCTCAGGGCGAACGCACCCATGCCCGCCAGCGTGAACTGGATCACGTACATGGCGGGGAAAATCCGGCTGACTGGAAAGACCAGATCCGCCAGAAAGCGGAACGGATAGAAGGCGCTCCCCGGGTTCGCGAACATCGGCACGCCGCCGTAGAGGAACGGATCCCATTTCGGCATGGCCCAGGCGGCGAAGCGCTGGGAAATGAAGTCGTGGGCGAAGAACGCGCCGGCCAGGTAATCCGTGCCGAAGATGTGCCGTCCCGGGAGGAACGCGGGGAGGAAGTAGATCAACGCGAGCCCGAAATAGATGGCCGCCGCCGTCCAACCGCCAAGCCAGCTGGCGACGTCGGCCCGTTCGTCACCGGCCGCGTTCGCGGCACCATTCGCTTCAGTTCTCCTGACCATCATGGCACCTGGTGATAGGCCACGGACCCGTTGGGGACGGCGTAGACGTCGTGATCCCGAGCGAACTCATGGAGCCAGCGCGTCACGCCGCTCTGCTCGAGCCGGCCGTAATCATGCCACACCACCACGCCTCCGGGCCGGACGCAACGCATGGCATTGAGTGTGTCGGAGCGGACGTAATCGTACGAATGAGCGCCGTCGACGAAGAACAGGTCCACCTGCCCGTGCCACGGCGAGAAGTCGAATGCAGCGCTGTCGCCGTAATGGCGCTCCACCTTGTGCGCGACATCGCTCCCTTCGAAGAGGGCGGGCCCGACGTCACGATCGATGAGCTTGTGATCCGTGGCCGTCGTGCGGAGGGTGGTGCCCCGGTCCTCCCGCGGCAGATCCAGGGTGTGGATGCGGGCATCGGGTGGCGTATTGAGCGCCATGTGAAGAGCCGTGTAGCCCACGAACGTCCCGATCTCGAACACTGTCTGCGGCGCCAGCGCCCTGCACAGCAGCACCAGGCTCAGCAGGTCCAGGGCGAATGGCGCCGTCTCGCTGTGCAGCCAGTTGTATCCATTCAGCCCGCCGAGCCGGACATCCGCGGCCCGGAGCGGAAAAGCCTCGTACACGGGCCTCCGGGGCAGACCGCCCCCGTGCTCGAGCTGGTATTGGAACAGGGTCTCCGACGCGTAGCGTAACAGCGCCCGCGGCCGCCCCAGGAGTCGGACGGACGCGAGATTTCCCCCCAGCACGACGTTCCTGCTGACTCGGAGGGCGAGCACCATCTTCCCCTTCAGGCTCATGGCTACGTCTCGCTCCCGCTCTGCGCCTCGCCCGCCCCCGCGGCAACACGCGTCAGGTGGGCCACCAGGTCTCGCACGCTCTCTTCCAGCCGACGACGCGGCCGCCAGCCCGTCTCCGCCATCAGCCGGCCGGGGTCGCCCACCAGTGAAGGAAGGTCCACCGGGCGGAGCCGGGCCGGATCCGTCTCCATGGCCACGTCCACACCGACGGCTGTTCGCAGGGCCTCGAGGAGGTCACCCAGCGAAGTCCCATGCCCGGAACAGACGTTGTACACCCCCCGCGCGGCCTCCGCGTCCAGCAGGTCCATGTAAGCGGTCGCGCCATCCCGCACGTCCATGAAGTCACGGACCACGTCCAGGTTCCCGACCCGCAGCGTCGGCGGATGATCGCCTTGCGCAATGGCCAGCAGCTGTGTGGCCCAGTCCGCAGCCACGAACGGAGGGAGCTGTCCGGGCCCGAGGTGAGGGAATGTCCGCGTCTGGATCATGCGCACGGCCTCCCCGTGGGCGAACGCCCAGCCGAGCATCTCCTGCGCCGCCTTGCTGGCCGCGTACGGATTCGACGGGCGCAGCGGCATCGTCTCCGTGAGCGGCTGCGCGTCCGTCCCCGAGCGCCCGTACGCTTCCGCCGACCCAACCAGGAGGACGGGGCGGGGAAGGGCCGGCGCCGGCAGGGCTTCCACGGCCAGCAGCAGGTGGAGGGTCCCCGTGGCATTCACGTCGAACGTGGCCCGTGGCTGCGTCCAGCTCCGGGACACGGACGACGAGGCAGCCAGATGAACCACGGCGTCGGGAACGGCCCGGGCGACGAGGTCGTCGACGGAGCGGTGGTCCCGCAGGTCGAACGTTATCCGCCGCACCCGGTTCCACGCGCCGGTCTCGAGCGTACCGGCGGACGGTCGATCCCCGGCGATCCCGGCCACCACGTCGTGGCCGCGGGAAAGGAGCTCCGCCACCACGTGCTGCCCGACGAAGCCGTCGGCGCCCGTGACCAGAACCCGCATCAACGGGCGTCCGTCGGAGTCGACTTCCGGACCCGATCCAGATCCGCGTCCACCATCATGCGGACCAGCTCTTCGAAGTCCACCCGGCGGGTCCACCCGAGCTCCTCCCGTGCGCGGCCGGGATCGGCGATCAGGTGCTCGACTTCCGCCGGTCGCAAGAACGCGGAATCCTGCACCACGTAATCGCGCCAGTCGAGACCGACGGCGCCGAACGCCGATTCGAGAAAGTCCTGGACGCTGTGCGCCTGCCCGGTGCCGATGACGTAGTCCCGCGGCTCTTCCCCCTGCAGCATGGCCCAGATCGCTTCCACGTAGTCGCCGGCATAGCCCCAGTCCCGCTGCGCCGCCAGGTTGCCCAGCCTGAGCTCCGTCTTCAGCCCGAGCTTGATGCGCGCCACGCCGTCCGTGATCTTCCGCGTCACGAACTCCAGTCCGCGGCGTGGACTCTCGTGGTTGAACAGGATCCCGCTCACGGCGTAGATCCCGTAGCTCTCCCGGTAGTTCACCGTGGCCCAGTGGCCGTACACCTTCGCGAACCCGTACGGGCTTCGCGGATAGAACGGCGTGCGCTCCGTCTGCGGCGTTTCCTGGACCTTCCCGAACATCTCGCTCGACGAGGCCTGGTAGAACCGGATCTTCGGGTCCACCAGCCGGATCGCCTCCAGCACTCGCACCACGCCGAGACCCGTGACCTGGCCCGTGAGCTCCGGCTGCGTCCAGGACGTGTGCACGAACGACTGCGCCGCCAGGTTGTACAGCTCCGTCGGCCGCGCGTGTTTCACCGCCGACACGAGGGAGTGGTAGTCGGTCAGGTCCCCGTAGATCAGTTCGATCTCGCCCTCCAGATGGGCGATCCGCTCGAAGTTCATGGTGCTCGCCCGGCGGATCAGGCCGAATACCTCGTATCCCTTCTCGAGCAGCAGCTCCGCCAGGTAGCTGCCGTCCTGGCCGGTGACGCCCGTGATCAGCGCCCGACGTGTCATCGTTTCCCCTTCCGCATTCCGCTCCGCTCCCTCCGGCTTCAGCGGCCAACCACACCTTCATAGAGGGCCACCAGCCGCTCGATCACCGCAGGCCAGCCGAAGCGCTCCTGGACGTAAGCGCGCCCCTCGCGGCCCAGCCGCTCCACCCGGGCTGGATCTCCCGCCAGGGCCACGATCGCCTCCGCCAGCGCCGCAGGATCCCCCGGAGGCACCAGCAGACCGCTCCGGTCCTCCTTCACGATATCCGTGATCCCGCCGGCGGCGCTGGCAATGGCCGGCCGCCCGTGGGCCAGCGACTCGATCAGAACCACCCCCAGCCCCTCCACATCCCCTTTCGCGTCGTACGCCGCGGGGAGCACGAAGACATTGCTTCGCACGTAGCTCTGGACAAGCTCCTCTTCGGTGACGAAGCCGAGGAACCGAACGATGTCATGGACGCCCAGCTCGCGGGCACGCGCTTCCAGCCGCTCCCGCTCCGGACCCTGGCCCACGATCTCGAGCGAGACCTCGGCTCGCCCGCGTGCAAGGCGGAGCGCGTCGAGAAGGTAATGGACCCCTTTCCGTTCGACCAGCCGACCCACGAAGAGGAGCCGAAGAGGCCCCGAAAGGTCGAGCGGCGGGATCGCCGCTGGGACGGGTGTCGTCGCACCGAACGGGATCAGCGCCACCGGACGGTCGTGCAGCGCCCGCACGAGCCCGGCCGTGTACGTCGAGATGGCCGTCACCGCATCGGCCGTCCGGATGGCGCGTCGCAGGAACGGCACCAGGAAGGGCACGGGCGCGTTGCGCGCGAACGTCAGCTCGACGCCGTAGAACGAGCAGATCAACGGGATCGCCGCCGCCCGGCGTGCGGCCCAGCCGGGAATGGCCATGGGGAGAGGCCAGTGGGCGTGGACCAGGTCGAAGGAGCCCGCGCGCGCCACGCTGGCCGCTGCTCGGGACGCGCTCGCCAGGAAGCCGGGCAGGAGCCCGAGGTAGAGGGGTCGCTCGCGGACCCGGTCCGGCGCCGTCTGGTCGTGGGTCAGGTCCTCGACCCGGGCCGGGGCGTAGCGGAACCGGTGGACCATCACGCCCCCTACACGCCCGCTCGCCAGCCCCCGATACGAGGGCGCCAGCACTTCCACTTCCACGCCTGCGGCGCCCAGCCGGGCGATGGTCTCCACGAGCCACGGCGTGATGCCGTCGCCCACGTGGCGATCGTACGCAGTGACGATGTAGAGCGCCCTCACTTGTAGACGGCCCGGGAAGGGGGTAACTTTGCAGTCGCCGCAAGGTACCGGGCGGCTCCGCTAACTTCAAGACTGCATGGGAGATAAGCTGGAGAAGGCCCTCGTCGTCGTGCCGACGTACAACGAGCGCGACAATATCCATCGCCTGGTCCCTCTCGTTCTCGAGCAGGATCCGCGGCTCGAAATCCTCATCATCGACGACGACTCGCCCGACGGCACCGGCGAGATCGCCGACCGGCTCGCCACGCGCGAGCCCCGGCTCCACGTCCTCCACCGCACAGACAAGCTCGGCCTCGGCACCGCCTACATCGCAGGCTTCAGATGGGGGCTCGACCGGGATTACGACATCCTCTTCGAGATGGACGCCGACTTCTCCCACGACCCGAGCCATCTCCCCCAGTTCCTCGACGCCATCCGCGAGTTCGACATGGTCCTGGGCTCCCGCTATCTCCATGGCCGCGTCACCGTGGTCAACTGGCCCATGTCCCGCCTCCTCCTCTCCTGGTTCGCCAATCTCTATGCCCGCGTCGCGACTGGACTTCCAGTAACGGATGCTACGGGAGGGTTCAAGTGCTTTCGCGCCAACGTCTTGAGGGGTATTGATCTCGACCGCGTTGGGTCCGAGGGCTACTCCTTCCAGATCGAGATGAGTCTGCGAGCCTGGCGCAACGGGTTCTCCATCGGGGAGATCCCGATCGTGTTCGCGGACCGGGACGTCGGGGAGTCGAAGATGTCGAAGCGGATCATCTGGGAGGCCGTTTGGCGGGTCTGGGCGCTCCGTGTCCTCGACCTCTTCGGACGGCTCTGAGGCCGTGGCTCTCTCGGACCTCCTCTGGGCGTGCCCCGAGTGCGGCGAGATGGGGGCTCTGCGAGAGGGCGGGCGCCCGGGTGAGTGCGCCGCGTGCGGCGCACGTTTCGAGAGGGGTCCGGGGGCATCCATCCGGTGCGTTCTCCCGGACGGCCGAACGGTGGTCCGCCCGGCTGCCGAGTGGGTGGATCGTCTGCCGGATCTCGAAACGATGCTCCGAGAGGTGAGGGACGGGGAAACGGTGCGGACCGCGCACGTCGTTGCACGGGAAGTGGAAGGCGTCGAAGCGGTGCACGGAGAGGGCAGATACCTGAATCGCATCGAACGGTACGGTCCCGAGCGCCCGGGAACGCTGGAGCTGACCTCCCAGGGGCTGCGGTGGAGACCGGGAGGCGAGGGAGGGGAAGAGGATCCCCGGTGGTGGTCCTTCGAGGCTCTCACGGCCGTTCAGGGCAGCTCGAGCGCACTCCAGATCAACGCCACCGGTCACCCCCTGACCTCGTTCCGCTTCCCGGATGATTCGGTTCTCCTCTGGGAGATGCTCGTGGGCCTCGCGCTCCGCCGGTTCTATCAGCGAACCGGGCGGGGCGAGATCGTAGAATTCCAGCCGCGAATCGTGACCGCGCCCTGATGCTCTACGGAATCGCGCAGCGCCTCGTCCGGACGTTCTGGCCGTTGCTCGGTCGCCTCGACGTCCAGGGGCTCGAAAACACCCCTGAACAGGGGCCGTTCCTGCTCATCGCCAACCACCAGAGCTATCTCGATCCGATCCTGATCCAGTCGGTGCTGCGCAGACCGATCTACACGATGGCCAAGAGCACCCAGTTCTCCGACCCGCTGGTCGGGGCCCTCATGAAGCGCCTCAAGTCCTTCCCGGTCCGCCGGTTCGAGATCGACCCCCAGGCCGTCCGCATCGTCCTGCGGCACCTGCGACAGGGCCACGGGGTGGGGATCTACATCGAAGGCGAGCGAACCTGGGACGGCCGGCTGCAGGAGCCCAGACTCGGGACTATCCGCCTCATCCTGAAGGCCGGCGTTCCAGTGGTCCCGTGCGGAATCGCGGGGACCTACGACGTCTGGCCACGCTGGGACCGAAAACTCCGACGGGGAACCGTTCGCATCCGATTCGGGCCTCAGCTGCGCTTTCCGCGCCTTGACGACCGCCGCGCCCGGGAAGCTCAGCTGGGCGCCGCCCGCCACCGGCTCATGACCGCCCTCGCCGATCTCGCCCGTTCGCCTTCCGCGTCCACCCGACCGCACTGACGGTTCCGGCCATTTCCGACCATCCACCCGGTGGTGGAAGCCAGCAGGGCAGCGTCCGGCGATGTGCGGATAGCCACGCTCATCCCCAAAGTTTACATAATGCTTATTATACGAACCGGACCGGACAGGCAGAACGGGAGTGCTGCCAGGAGGCGTTCCCCGCATTTCGGGCGGATCGGAATCGTGCAGCGCCAGCTGGAACGATCCGAAGGCTTGAGCCGGAGCCGCCGATCTCTGCGAACCGGCAGCTACCTGTGCGAAGAGCGCGAAGGCGGCCGGTGTGACCGGCGTCGCCTTCGCGCTCTGACCGACGTCGTGGCTGGAAGCCTGACCTCGGCGCGGGTCCCGGTGAGGGCGCCCGCTTTCTGTCAGCTTCCGATCGTGTCCGTGCCGGTTCGGTTGGCGGCGGCGGGAGGCGCGGATTCGGCGGCGTTCACGGTGGTGGCGCCGGCGCGGGCCTGCGCCCGTGCCTCGGCGAGCCACATGACATAATAGTCGCGTCCGTTCTCGCCGGGTTTGAACGTGTCCAGAATCTGCTCGTAGTACGGCACCGCGTCGGCCGGGTCGCCGTTCTGCATGCGGACGCGGGCGGCATCGGCCAGGGCTTCGCGCTTCTGGAAGGTGAAGCGGGCGTGGTCGGCGATGCGGACGTATTCGGCCACGGCCTGATCGGTCTGGCCCATGCGCTCATAGGCGGCGGCCCGGAGGCGGGCGGCGGCGAGGCCGAGTGGGTCGTCGAGCTTCTGCCCCAGATTGCCGAGGGTGGCCACGGCCTGCTGGGTGGAGTCCTGGCTGATGAGCAGGTCGGCGAGCACGAGACGGGCCTCGTGGGCCGATTCCGTTCCTCCGAACGTGTCGAGGTAGGTTCGCAGATCGCGGATCGCGAGCTGGGTGTTGCCGCTGGCCACGGACTGCTGGACTTCGGTCAGCCGGGTGGCGGCCTCCGCTTCGACGCGGCGCTGCGATGTGATCCAGTAGAAGGCTATGACCGCGAGCACTGCCACGACCACACCGATGATGACCAGGACGCGGGCATTGCTGGTGGCCCAGGCACTGGCCTTCTGGATTGCCGTGACGAACGCGTCGTCGGGCCGTTTCTCCTCCCGGTGGACCCGGGACGACGTCGGATGTTTCGCCATTTCCTAAGTGTAGAACCGAGTGCGCCGCGACGCACGCGCGCGGCAGTCGTAATGAGCCGTGAAAGCTATTCAACACCCGGGGCCGCGTCAACGTCGTGCGGTTGCGCGGTTTAGCGGCGTGCGAGGGCGGCGCTCCAGCCACTCCGCTCCCCTGCCCCGCGGCTGTCTCTGGCGCAGCGCTTGCGTTGCGCGGAGCCCGAGCGCGGCAGGTTCCCGACACGGCAAAGGACGGTGGATGCAAAGGAGCGCGGCACGGCGGCTGGTGCGGCTGGTGCTGCTCGGCCTCGGGCTGGGGGGTGCCGCCGGATGCGCCCGCCCCCGCGTCGCCCAGGTCTACCCGCAGGTCCTGGAGTACCGGGGGCGAGAGATCGGACAGATCACGTGGGAGAACACGGCGCCGTTCAGCACCGACTCGCTGGCGACGCTGACGGAGACGCAGGCCACGAACTGTAGCCTCGGGTTCCTCCCCTTCTGCTTCCCCGGTACCGACTGGGGGCTCCACGTCCATCATCTCGATCTCTCGACGCTGGGGTCCGACCTGGCGCGCCTGTCCTTGCTCTACCGGCAGTCCGGGTATTTCGGTACCCGCGTCGTCCCGGTGATCGATGAACCCGGCGGCCATGACGCTCCCATCACCCTGCACTTCGTCGTCCACCGCGCCAATGGTGTTGTGCTCGATTCGGTGATCGTGGATGGAACCCAGGGGATCGCTGACCCCGATTCGCTCGCGCGCGTCGTCCCCCTCCAGCCCGGTCATCTCTTCGATATCGGGGACTTCGTGCGGTCCGCGGACACGATCGCGGCCATCCTCCGGACCCGTGGGCACCCGTATGCCGAAGTCCTGCAGAACTACTCCGTGGATACGGTGCAGGACCGCGCCACCGCTCAGCTCGTGGCGGTCCCCGGTCCCCGGGTGGTGGTGGATTCAATCCTCGTGTTCGGGAATGACGTGCTGGACCGCAACACGATCCTGCGGCAGCTCACGTTCCATCAAGGCGACCTTCTCCGCCGTAGCGCGCTGACGACGAGTCAACGCAACCTGTACAATCTGGACATGGTCGGGCTGGCTGGAGTGGCCGTGGCTCCGGACTCGCTGCAGCGAACGCCGGAAGACAGCACGCAGGCCACGGTTTCCGTGCAGGTGACGGAAGCGGCGGAGCATGTGGTGAGCACGCTCGTGGGTTGGGGCACGCAGGATTGCGGGCGCGTGGAAGGCACGTGGACGGACCGGAGCTTCGCCGGCGGCGCGAGGCTGCTGCAGGTGTCGACCTCGGTGAGCCGGATCTGCACGACGGGCCGTGCACAGCAGGTGAATGTGGGGTCGGACCAGCGTCTGCCGTACGGGCAGACGCTGGACTATCATGCGGCGGTAGAGCTGCGCCAGCCGTACTTCCTGGCGCCCGCGAACAACGTGGTGGCAACGGTCTTCGCCGAGCGCCAGTCGGAAGCGCGGATCTTCCGTCGGGTGTCGCAGGGAGCGCGGCTGGTCTTTTCGCGCGACCTGGCGAGGAGGGAACTATTGAGCACGTCGCTGGATGTCGAGCGGCGTCGTACGGAAGCGGCGCCGGCGTTCTATTGTGCCGCGTTCGCGGTATGCACGCCGAGCGATCTGGCGGAGCTGGGAAGCGTCCGCTGGCGGAACGCGCTCTCCGGGAACTGGGTTCGGGACCATGGGAACCGGGTGGTGGACCCGACCGGGGGATACACACTGCGCAGCAGTCTGATGTGGGCGTCGCCGCTTCTCGCGTCGGACTACGACTTCCTGAGGGCGAACCTGGAAGGCGCGCTCTACCACGAGCTCCGCCCCGGCTGGGTGGCGGCGTTCTTCCTCCGGGGCGGGAGCTTTCTTACGCAGGCGAGCATCGGCTCCAACCGGTTCGTGCCCCCGGAGGAGCGCTTCTATACGGGAGGTGCGAACAGCGTCCGTGGGTACGCCCGCAACAACCTGGGGCCTGGAGTGTGGCTGTACACGGGGAGCCAGGACAGCCTCTCCGCCGCCGACGCGGCAGGTGATACGCTGAGCGTGGATTTCCTCCCCACCGGGGGAACGTCGGTGGCTGTGGGGAGTGCCGAGCTCCGCTTCCCTGCCCCGTTCATGCCGGAGCGCTTCGATCTTGCCACGTTCGTCGACGCGGGCGCGGTCGGGCTCGATCCGCTGTGGCGGGGCCTTTCCGGCTTGCGAGTGACGCCCGGTGTTGGCCTGCGTGTCCGGACGCCGGTGGGGCCAGTGCGGCTGGATGTGGCCTACAACCCGTACCCGAGCCCCAAGGCGCCGCTGTATGAGCAGCGTTTCGCCACCGGCGTGGTGAAACGGGTGACTGACGTCTATCAGCCTCCGCCGCCCTCGTTCTGGAGCCGGCTGCAGTTGCACATTGCCCTCGGGCAGGCGTTCTGATGGTCGAGCGGCTGAAGGGGACTCCGTGGATCAGCATTGCAGCGACGACGGCGATCCTCACCTCCCTGGGCATGCTCTACTGGCTGCTCTGGGGAGGGCAGCCCTCGGGCACGGCGGAGGGACTGGCGAGCGGCACGATCGCCGGGTTCCAGTCGCACGTGGAGAGCCGATTGGGGCACGTGCAGATCCAACCGGTTCAGACGTTGCGGATCCGGGGCGGCTCCATCGCCTGGAAGGACGGCTCGGGTCCCCCGTTCCTGCGGGTCAGCTCACTCGCGTTCTCCGTCAGCGTTCCAGGCGCCACGAGCGGGGAGATCGTGGCATCGAACGGCGTCATCCGGAGCCCGGAGATCCACCTCATCAAGGCTGGCGGGAGCTGGAACTACGAGAAGATCCTGGCGCCGCTGCTCAATCGAGCCGGCGGGAGCGGGCCCGGTGCTGCCGTGACGCTGCGCGACTTCGCCGTCCAGAACGGGGCCGTGACGCTGCGCATGCCGGGGGGCACCTACCGTGCCGACAGCCTGGTCGTGGCGCTCACGTCGGCACGGCTGGCCGGCCCGCAGGTCGAGCATCCGGTGTTTCAGATCGAGCGCGCGGCCGCGCGGCTTATGCTCCCCGACAGCTCGGGAACGGTCGAGCGGCAGATCGCGATCCGGGACGCGCGCCTGGAGATGGCGAATGGGGTCCAGTTCGATATCGGGCGGCTGCGCCTGGGCACATCCACGATGGCGAACGCCTCCGGCCGCTGGAGCCCTTCCCTCGGCGGCATCGGGCTACGCGCCGATATTGCGGTCACGAACCTCCAGCTGGCGGACATCCCGTGGCTGAAAACGGAGGTTCCGGAAGGGGCGCACGGCAGCGCGCATCTGGCCATTCGGCCGATCGGTGCGCAGCGCACGGCCATCGCGGTCACGGACCTGGATCTCAGCGCGCCCGGATCTCACGCCACCGGCTCGCTCCGGGCGGCGTTCGGCGCCGGCGGCCCGACTCTGGAGTCCGTGGACATGCGGGTGAGCCCGCTCAAACTATCGCTCGTGGAGGCGTTCACCGGGCCACTTCCCGTCGGCGGTGAGTTGCAGGGCCGGATTCACGGGACCGGTGAACAGGTGGCGTTCAACCTCCAGGGCCGCCTGGCACAGGGAGGGACCGGGGAGGCGTTCACGACCAACCTGACGGGAACGGCCAGTGTCGCGGGAGGGCAGGTTCAGCTGGGACAGCTCACGGCCGAGCTCAACCAGGTCCCGCTTTCGATGCTGCGACAGTTCGCCCCCGGGCTGCCCGTAGCCGGCGCCATGAGTGGCACGGTCACACTGAACGGCGCCCCCGGACAGGGGCCGCTCAACCTGGACGTGCGGCTGGAAGCGGGCGGCGGCGTGATCACGGTTGCGGGGATGGTGAACCTCCAGCAGCCCGTTCCGTCCTACGATCTGCACGGCCGTCTCGTCGGCGTGGAGATGCGGCAGCTCATCGCTCCGGCGGTGCCCGCGGTCCAGGTCCACGGCACCTTCCAGCTCTCCGGCACGGGGCTGCAGCCGGAGATCGCCGACGCCACGGTACAGGTCAACGGCGGCTTCACGGGATGGCGGAGTCAGCCGGGCGACACCCTCGCCCTGGTGGCGGAAGCGACGCACGGTCTGCTGCGGGCGCAAACGGCGCGCGTCGACCTGGGTCCGATAACACTGTCCGCCAGCGGCGAGTGGCGCTTCGCCAACGGAACCGGAGGCGCGCTGTCGTACGACGTCGCCATCGCCTCGCTCCAGCCGCTGGCACCCTACTTCCCCGCCGATTCCGCCGGTGTGCGCCCGTTCGTGACAGGCGACGTCAGCGCGCGAGGGACCATCACCGGGACGCTCCAGAAGCCAGCCGTGAAAGGGACGGTCCAAGCCCACGACCTCCGCTACGGCGCGTGGGCGGCGGGAGACCTGAGCGGCAGCTACGATGTCCGGACCGAAACCGCGCTCCCCGACGTGGTCGCCAAGCTGTCGGGCAAAGGCATTCGCACTCCTGGCGGCGGCTTCGAAGCGGTCGACCTGGATGTGGATTTCGCGGAACCCACTCTCGCCATCGTCCTGGACGCCACCCAGACCGGGGGCGGCGTCGTACAGTTCGAGGCGAACGGGCGCCTGGACGATACTGGCGCGCGGGAGATCCTGATCCGGAAAGCCGAGATGGACCTGCACGGCAACCGCTGGCGGCTGCCGGAGCCCGCCCGCATCGCCTGGCAGGAGGGCGAGGCCGTGCACGTGAACGACCTCCGGTTCCAGCAGGTGAAGGGGGACGGGATGGCACGTGTGGACGGCGTCCTCGCCCCGGCCGACCAGACGGACTTCAACGTGGAGATCCGGCAGCTTCCGATCGGCGAGATCCTGGCACTGACCGGGTCCACGATACCGGTCCAGGGGGTGCTGAGCCTGGAAGGCTCCGTACAGGGTCCGACGCAGAGCCCCAGCGTTTCACTCCAGCTTCGGCTGGATGATGGGTCGGTGCGTGGGGTGACCGTGCGACAGATCACGGGCGATGTGGGCTACGGAGACGGTCGCGTGACGTTCCGTGCCACCGGCCTCCTCGGTGACTCCGCGCGCATCGACGTGACGGCCGCGGCCGGCGCGGCCATGACGCTCGGCCTGCCGCCGTCCTTCAGCCTGGACCGGAGTGCGCCAGTCCAGGGCCACCTGACGACGGAGCGCTTCCCGCTGGCGACGCTGGACCCCGGAGTCCGAACGATCACGAACATCGCCGGGCAGCTTTCTGCCGACATGCGCCTCGGCGGGACCCCCACCGCTCCGGAGCTCGGTGGGTCGATGGAGATCCGCGATGGCGCCGCCACCGTGCCGCTCCTGGACCAGCGCTATGAGAACGTCGAGGGGACAGCGACACTGACCGGCCGCGTTGTGACGCTCCACGACATCTCCGTCTCCAGCGGCGGTACGGCCGTGGCCTCGGGGCGCGTCACCCTCGAGGAGCTCACGAATCCGCAGCTGGACATCTCGGTGCAGCTGAACGGGTTCCAGCCGCAGGGCGTGAGCGGCGAGAACGATGCGGGCGCATGGGGATCTCTCGCCGTTCGGGGGTCCATGACCCGGCCGACCATCTCAGGGGACGTGACTCTCCGCGACGGCGCTCTCAGCCTCGCCCCCGTCGAGCAGGCCAGCTTCGGACAGGATCTCCTCGGGGCGACGCAGCAGTTCGACCTGCTCCAGGGGAACCTCACGATGGCCGAGCCCGCAACCCGCGGGTTCGGCATCGACAATCTCCACGTGACCGCCGGGAACGATCTCTGGTTCGTGATGAAGGAAGGGCGTGCGCAGCTCGCCGGCACGCTCACGATCGACCGATCGGCTGGAGACTTCAGCATCCAGGGCCGCCTGACCGGAGACCAGGGAAGGTTCACGGTCAGCGCGGGCCCCGGCATCACGCGGCAGTTCCAGCTCGTCGACGCCACGGTCCGCTTCTATGGTGGCCCCGCGCCGAACCCATCCCTGGACATCACGGCTTCGCGCACAGTGCGGACGGGGCCGAACACGCGCGTGGACGTGCGTATCCGGGTGACCGGCACCATCGACAACCTGAAGGTGAGCCTGGCATCGGCGAACGGCGGCGCCCTCCCCCAGTCGGAGCTGTTGTGCTTCCTGGCCGTGGGACGATCGTGCACCGAGGTGGCCAACGCCGGTGGCCAGTCGCTGTTCGGGGAGGCCGCGGCGTTGTACGGGATCACGGACGTGTTCGCGTCCCGCATCGGTCCGCAGCTGGGCTTGGACTACTTCGAGATCCAGAGCCGCCCCGGCGCCAGCCTGGACCAGCTCTACGTCGTGGCCGGCAAGGAGATCCCGTTCCTCCAGGACTTCTGGGTGAACGTCGAGTCGCCGGTCAGTGGGAACAACATCGCCGCGTACTCCACCGTTTCGCTGGAATGGCAGTTCAACCCGAGCGGAACGCTGGAAGCGAGCTACGCCCCGCCCGAAAGCCTGCGAAATGTGACGACCGGCCGCCCCGTGCCCAGCGAGTACCTGGTGTCCACACGGCAGCTCTTCATCGCGACGCGATGGCGCTGGACCTATTGACGCATTCCAGTGCCGCGCGCGCCACGTGGCCTCGGACCTCCGCCACCGTGCGCGCCGACACCAGGCCGCGGGCGTCCCTGCCGCGACCATCGAGCCGCTCCCGCACCCACGCTGGCGCTCCCGGCCACACCAGCACCGGGCCGTCGCCTTCCACCTGGAAGGTGGACGGGTCCGTCGGGCGGAGCACGCGCACACGCCCGGCAGGGCCTGCCAGGCCCCGGCGCAGCGCGCGCCGCAGCTCCAGCTCGAGGCCACGCGTCCCCACCACCACCGTCACCGGCTGCTGCTCCGCGTACCTCCGGAGATCCGCGAAGAGACCCGGCGAGAGCGTAAGTCGCACCACGCTCCGGCGGAGCCCCCGCGGAAGAAGCGCGGCGGCCAGAGGCGTCGCGATCACGAAGGGGGCTTCCCGGAATACGCCCGCGCCATCCCCCGCGCCTTCGGGCGAGCAGGGCCTCGCATCCACGTCCACGAGCGACCTGATCTCGTTGGCGAGCAGCGCCGCGTGGCCAGGATCTCCGTCCACGACCGGGATCGGCCGTTCCTGCACCACGGCCACACCCTGCAGCAGTCGCGACACGGAATCCGTGTCCAGCCCCAACTCGAACGCGCTGTTCAGTGTGGTTTCCAGCCACTGCCGGTGCAGGCTGCCCAGCGGATCCTGCGCTTCCGCCTGGCGCGGACCGCACAGGTACACGCCCGAACGCGCTTCCACCGCCACCAGTCCTTCTTTCGCCAGGCGACGATACGCGGCCGCAGCCGTTTTCCGGTCCACCTCCTCCATTGCCGCCACCTGCCGCACGCTCGGCAGCCGGTCGCCCGGCGCCCATGTGCCAAAGTACAACCCCACGAGGATTCGCTCCCGCAGGCGATCGAGCACGAGTGATCCGGCCTTGCGCACCAGAGCCCTCCTGTCCTCTTCTTGGAGTTTACCGCGTTCTTTGGACGACGGCGAAGGCAATCCGCGTTCCACGTCGACGTGATTCCGTGTTTGAAGCCACTCTTCTTGTGCTCTTTTCCGTGGCCGCCGGCCAGACGGCGCCGCAGGACTCCGTCCGCGCCCTGAAGCGGCACGCGGAGTCCGCCGCCTTCTACTACGAGTCGCTGCTCCGCCGGCTGGCGCCCGAGATGTACGGCCGCACCCACGAGGGCCGGTGCGATGAGGTCATCGGCCGCTTCTGCTTCACCTACGATGATCCGGACGTGCCGCCACCGGCCCCCGCCCCGCCCCCGGCGCCGGCCGTCCAGGCGCGCCTTGCGGCGCTGCGCGCGCACCGCCGCTGGTTCTCGGCCGATCCGGCGGATCCGGTGGCCGCGGGCCGGGTGATCGGGTACCTGGTGGATGATGACCGGCCCTCGGAGGCGGTGGCCACGGCCAGGACGCACGCCTGGGCGGCGAAGAATGCGCCCGAAAGCCTGATGCTGCTGGGGCTGGCGCTGCACGAGGCCGGGCAGTTCGCCGCAGCCGAGTCGGCATTCGACCGCGCGCTCGTCGCCATGCCCGACGAGGACCGCGAAGCCCTCGATGACGTTTCCGTCCTGCTCGACGGGGACGAGCGGAAGGCGTACCGGCGTCTCGGTCCGGAGGAGCGGCGGCGGTACCTCGCCCGCTTCTGGGCATTCTCCGATCCGTCGCTTCTCGAGCCGGGAAACGAGCGGCGGTCCGCCCACTACGCCCGGCATGCCTGGGCCACGATCCTGTCGCGGACGCCGAAGGCCGCGGGTATGCAGAGCTGGGGATCGGACCAGGAAGAGATCCTGCTGAGATTCGGACGGCCAGTGCGCCGGGAACGGCAGCATCAATACGTGCGGAGCCTGGAGCCGAGGCTCTCGATGGTCGAGTGGTTCGATCCTCACATGGTGTCGTTCGTCCCGGAGCACCTGGCCACGGAGGGCATCCCGTTCCCCTACCCGCCCGGGTGGCGCCCCGACCTGGAGCGCGACACCGCCCACTCCCAGTATGCGCCCGTCCGCCTGCACCGCATGCACGCGCTGTTGTTCCAGAGCGCGGTGCTGGCGGGCCCGTCCCCCGTGCTCCGCGTGGACGCACTGCTCCCTCCCGACACCTCCCGTCCGTTCCTCCCGGAGCGGCCGCGCGGGCTCCTCGCGATCCTGGACACCATGGGAACGGAGATCGCCCGGATCGAAGCGGGTGTCAGGGTCGATTCGACGCTCGGCACGGTGCTCACCGGCGCCCTCCCCGTGGCGCCCGGGAGCTACATCGTGCGTGTGGAAGTGGCGGACGACTCCACCGGTCTCGGCGGGCTGGCGCAGTTCCGCGCGGACGTGCCGGCGAGGCGCGGCCTGTCGCTCTCCGACCTGCTCGTTTGCCGCCCGTTCCCGCCGGGAGAAGCGCCGGACGGCCGCGGCGACGACCTGCTCCGGCCGCTGCCCTCGCTGGTCATCCCTCCCGATCAGCCGGTGGGCCTGTATGTCGAGGTGGACGGCCTGCCCCGCGTGGCCGGAGAGGCACGCTACTCGGTGGCTTGGGAGGTCGAGTCCGTGGACGAGGCCGGCGCCATCGGACGGGCCGTGCGCTGGCTGGGACGGCGCCTCGGGCTGGCGCAGCGGGAGCGACCGGTGACGGTGGCGTGGGAGGACTCCTCCCCGGACGACCCCGTGGTGGTGGCGTTCACGCTCGATCTCTCCAGCTCACGGGAGGGGCTGAAGCGCGTGACCGTGGAAGTCACCGATGCCGTCAGCGGGGCGTCGGCGACGACGTCGCGGCTGGTGCGGATTCGGGCGGGGGCGCCGTGGGCACCCGGCCGAGACCATAGGTGAGGCCGACTTCGAGACGGACCGCACGCACGAGCTCGACGGCTGCGTCGGCGTAGTGTGCGGAGCGAGGAATGCCGAACGCCAGCGACGAGGAGTCGCCCGCGGCCAGCAGACCACCGGCGGGAGCGGTGCCGAGAGGGGTCCGGAAGAGCTGAGTGGTCGCCTGGACCCGTGCCGCCGCGCGGTCGCTCAGCGGAACCATCGCTCCCACGGCTGCCTGCACCGCAGCGCGCATGCGGGACTGCACGAGGTCGCCGGCGCCCGGGAAAACGGTGCCTGGCCCCGCGTCGATCCCCCAGTTCAGCGCTGCGGCGCCGAGCTCCACGTACGGGCGGAGGCGGCCGGCCGATGGGATCCGATACTGGAGCGCTGCCTCCCAGGTCGTGATCCGCACCGCCCGCTCCCCGGCCACGGGGAGGCGCGCCGCGCGGTTCGCGCTGGCGGTGTCGTCAGCGGCGAACTCCGCCTTCAACGACCCGGTCGCCATGGTGACCCCCACTCGCACGCCCCACCGTGGCGTGGTATTGAAGATCGCCGAGATACCGATCGCGCGGCCGGCCTCCACGCCGATGCTGCGGCGCACCGTGGTGCTGACAGGCTCACCACCCGCGCTCCAGCTGGCGAGGTCGGCGGCCTGGGTCTGAAGGTCCGTGAAGCGCGCCAGTCCGCCGGACAGCGCGAAGAGGAGGCGAGGAACGGGTCGAGGAGGACGGACGGCGGCGGCGATCGTGTCCGTCCCCAGGCTGTCCGCGGGAGCACCGGAGGGCAGCGTATCCCCGGCCGCATCGGTGGGGGACGCCGGAGGGGCCGCAGTGTCCGCCGGCTCCTGCGCACCTGCCGCGCCGGGCACGAGTGCCGCGGTCAGCGCGACGCTCAGGCCGAGGAGCCGCCACGCAGTCACGGGCTCAGCGTGGGGCGGCCGGCCGGGCGCCCCCGCGGGAGCCGGCGCGGCTCGCGGTTGGCGCGGTCACGGGCGCGTTGGCCGTGCGCTGCCAGATCACGGCGGCGCCGATGAGCAGTATGACGCTTGCCAGCTGCGAAGTCGTGAGGCCGAGGAGCACGTGGTCCGTCTTGGCGCGGACGAACTCGATGGCGAAGCGCTCGATCCCGTACAGCGCCATGTAGACGGCGAACAGACGCCCGTCGCGCAGCTTCCCCGAGAGCCGCCACAGGATGGTGAAGATGATGAGTGCCAGTCCGATCTCGTACAGCTGGGTCGGGTGCACCGCGAGCACCGCGGAGTCGGGTATGTTGGCAGGGATCTCGGTCCCTATGGAGCGGAAGTAGCCGGCCGTGCTCGGCGGATACCCCTTGGGAAACGCGATTCCGACCCAGGAATCCGTGGGCCGACCGTAATCGTCCCCCACCAGGAAGCACCCCATCCGACCCACCGCGTATGCGATCGCCAGCGCCGGTGCCGTGGCGTCGAACGTGCGCGCCAGGGGGAGCTTCCGCTTGCGGGCCTGCCAGTAGAACGCCACCACGCCACCGATGAAGCCCCCGTACCAGACCAGCCCGCCGCGGTTCGTCAGCTCCTGGAGCGGGTTCGCCATCAGGTCATCGACGTGGAGCGCGATGTAGTACAGCTTCGCTCCGAGAATGCCGCCGACCGCGATCCACAGGAGCATGTCCCAGGCGAGCTCGGGGTCCACGTCGCGCTTCTCGAACTGGCGCGCCAGGACCCAGGCGCCCACGACGAACGAGAGGAACATCATGAGGCCGAACGAGGTCACCGTGAAGTGACCGATCGTGAAGAGATGGGGATACATCCGATGCTCCGCTGGAGTCTCGCGCGCGTTGTCGTTACGGCCCTTCTACCGTCGGCGGACGCACAGGGTCCGCCCCCTCGACAGCGGCGAAAGGTAGTCCAGGTCCCGCGTGGACGCGAGGCCCGACCTGCGGGAACGGGGCAGGAACAGCGTCGCGGGAACGGGCCCGGTCAGCTCTGCCCTGCGCCCGTATCCGCCGGCGCCGCGGCGGTCCAGCGCCGCACCGAGAACACGATCACCCCTGCGCCTGCCACGAGAGCGAGGGCGGGCAGGAGATAGACGAGGAGGTTGAAGCCGGCGGCCCGGGGCTCGAGGAGCACCCACTCCCCGTACTTGCTGACGAAGTAGCCGCGGATCTCGGCTTCGGACTTACCGGCCGCGAGCTGTGTCCGGATCACGTCCTTCATTTCCTGGGCGAGAGGCGACGGCGAGTCCTGGATGGAGAGCCCCTGGCACACCGGACAGCGCAGCTCGGAGGAGATCCGGCTGGCCTCCGCCTCCATGGCCTGGTCCTCCAGCGGCCCCTTACGGGACAGCCCTTCTCGCTGTGCGGTCAGCTGCGCCGCAGCGATCGCCATCACCACCATGGTTCCTGCGATAAGCCGCATCACTTTCCTGCCTCCTCCGGCTGCTCGCCGCCCGGACGGGGCTCCGCGAGCAGCGCCTCGATCTCGGACATGAGCTGATCGTCGTATACGGCGCTGAAGACCTTCTTCCGCACGCGCCCGTCGCGGCCGATGAAGAACGTCTCCGGAACGCCCACGAGGCCGTAGTCGATGGCCACGCGCTGCCCCTCATCCGCCAGCGCAGGGTACACCATCCCGCCCAGCTGCCGAACATAGCTCCGGATCGCTGGGGCGCTGTCGTTGTACACCACGCCGAAGAAATGGACGCCCCGGTCCGCGTACGCGCTCGCCACGCGGTTCAGGCTGCGGTGCTCGATCCGGCACGGGACGCACCAGGACGCGAAGAAGTTCAGTACGACCACGTCGCCCTGGAGCTCGGTCAGCCGGATGGTGTCGCCCGTCGTGGCCGGCCCGGTGCTGCTCAGGTTCATGATCGGCAGCGAGAAGTCCGGGGCGGGCTGGTCCACCAGAGGTGATGGGATGAGCCGGGGATCCCCGCGGCGCAGTCCGAACGTGAACAGCATGATCAGTGGGATGGCCACCACCATGGCGATCCCCGCGCGCTTCCAGCTCACGCAACCACCTCCTTGGTCAACCGTCCGGGACCGCCCGGCTGACGCACCACCATGTCGTCCGCTCTGCGGCTCCGATAGCGCAGCGAGATCAGGGCGCCAATCCCGATGATCAGGCCGCCGATCCAGATCCAGCTCACGAGCGGCTCCACCATGGCACGGATCGTCGCCGAGGAGCCATCGCGCTCGAAGGCCATCAGCGTGAGGTACAGGTCCTCATGGGCCCGACTGCGCACCGACGGCGTCGTGATCGGCTGCTCGCTGCTGTTGTAGTAGTTGAGGCGCGGGGCCAGAGTGCCGATCTGATGGCTCCCCTTCAGCACCGCCATGTCGGCCCCGACCACGAACCGGCGGGCCTCCTCCCTGCCCCAGACCTCATCCAGGCGAAGCGTGTAGCCCCCGACCTCCGCGGTCTGGCCCGGCGACAGCGTGAATTCCCGGTCCACCTTGAAGCTGGACGACGCGATGATCCCCACGGCCGCCACGAGGATGCCGATGTGGGCGAGATAGCCACCGAAGCGCCGGGGATTGCTGTTGATGAGGCGGCCCATGGCGAGCGCCACGTTCTCCCCCTGAGACCGCATCCTCGCCCGCGCCCCCACCGCGAACTCGCCCACGTTCGCCGCCAGGGCGAAGCCGGCGAACGCCACGCCCAGCAACGCCAGGACGCCCCGGAACCCCGCGGTGAACCCGATCACGGCGGCCGCCAGCCCGACCACGACCGGAATCAGGAGCCGTCGGTAATGCCGCTCGTCGGCGCGCCCCCAGGGCAGCACGGGTCCCACACCCACCAGGAACAGAAGCAGGACCGCCATGGGCAGCGTCATGCGGTTGAAGAACGGCTCGCCCACCGTGACCTTCACGCCGCGCAGCGCTTCCGCCACGAGCGGGAAGAGTGTGCCCAGGATCACGGTGAATGCGAACGCCGCCAGCACCAGGTTGTTGAGCAGGAACACGGTCTCCCGCGACGCGGCCGATTCCATGCGACCATCGCTGGCCAACTCCTCGCTCCGTCCCGCCACCAGTGCGAGACTGGCCAGGAGCACGAACCCGATGAAGCCCAGGAACCAGTACCCGATGTCCCCCTCGGCGAACGCGTGGACGGACGACAGGATTCCGCTACGCGTCAGGAACGTGCCCAGGATCGTGAGCAGGAACGTGGCAATGATGAGGCTCACGTTCCACACCTTCAGCATCCCACGACGCTCCTGCACCATCATGCTGTGGAGGAACGCCGTCGCCGTGAGCCACGGCATGAAGGACGCGTTCTCCACCGGGTCCCAGGCCCAGTAGCCGCCCCAGCCCAGCACTTCGTACGACCACCACATGCCGGCGATGATGGCCAGGCTGAGGAAGCCCCATGCCGTGATCGTCCACCGGCGTGTGATCCGCAGCCAGCGGTCATCCGTCTGCTTCGTGACCAGCGCCCCCACCGCGAACGCAAACGGGACGGTCATCCCCACGTAGCCCAGGTAGAGCAGAGGTGGGTGCACGCCCATCAGCCAGTGGTTCTGCAGCAGCGGGTTCGGCCCCGGACCATCGGCGGGCACCGGGAACATCTCGTGGAACGGATTGGCCGGCCCCACGAGGAGCGCCAGGAAGAAGGTGGCCACCACCATCATCGTTCCCAGCGCCACGGGGACCATGGCGTTGTCCCGGTCGCGATGGAGGAACGTGACCACCGCCGCGTACCCCGTCAGGATCAAGCCCCAGAAGAGGATCGAGCCTTCCAGTGACCCCCAGAGTGAGATGATCGTGTAGAACGTCGGCATCTCCCGGCTGCCCACATGCGCCACGTACGAGATGCTGAAGTCGTGCGTCAGCAGCGCGTAGACCATGGACAGGTTCGCCACCAGCATGAGCCCGAACACGGCGTACGCGGCACCGCGCGCACTCGCCATCAGCTCCGGCGCCTTCCTGTAGGCGCCCCAATACGCGGCCAGCGCGGCGTAGACCGCCAGGCCGAGCGAGAACGCGACTGCACTGAACCCGAGAAGCCTGACCACGCCTCTATCCGTCCTCTCTGATCAGCGTCTTGTATGCGTCGACCGGCTTATGGCCGGCCGGCGGCGCCTTGTATTCGTTCGAGTGCTGCACCATGAGGTTCGTCGACTCGAAGATGCCCGCCTCGTGGTACGTCCCCTCGACCACCACCCCCATGGTGTCCTTGAACATGGCCGGCGGTGCCCCCTTCGAGTGGACCGCGAGGGTATCCTTGCCATCTGTAACGCGGAAACGGAGATCCAGCGCGTCTGCGTTCCACTGGATGGAGCCGGGAACCACCTGCCCTCCCAGCCGCACCGGTATGTCGTAGGCCGCGTTCCCCTTCGCCATGAGCTCCGACGGCGTGAGGAAGTAGACCAGGTTGCTCCCGAGCCCGCCCCAGACGAGATACCCGAAGCCCGCCAGCACCAGAACGGCGCCCGCGATGCCGATCAGCTTCCGATTCACTCCTCACCTCCCAGGTCGAGCAGGGCCCGGCGGGCCCGGCGCGTGAGGGCCATCAGCCGAACCGAGTAGCCGATCAGGACCACCCAGGCCACGGCGTAGGCTCCGATGACATACGACCAGACGTTCCCCGCATCAGACATGGATCTCTCCCCCCTCCAGAACGGCTTCCTCCTCCAGCGCCTCGGCCTCCCGCTCGAGCCTGGCCGCCTGGAAGCGCCACGCCACGAAGACGACCATCAGCAGCATGAACCCGATGGCGTTGATGAGCAGCCCCCACTTGAACGACGGATCCATGGTGGTGCGCGACGACTGCACCTGGTGCAGCGTGCGCCACCAGCGCACCGACATGTACACGATCGGCACGTTCAGCGCGCCGAAGATCCCCACGCCCGCGCTCCATGTGGCCCGCCGCTCCGGGTCTTCGGTGAAGGAGCGCAGGGCGAGATAGCCGACGAAAATGATGAACAGCACGGCCGTCGAGGTCAGCCGGGCATCCCACGTCCACCACGCCCCCCAGGCCCAGCGGCCCCAGATCGAGCCGAGGACGAGGGTCAGCCCCAGAAACAGCGTGCCGACCTCGGCCGCCGAGGCCGCCAGCAGGTCCGCCCGCTCCGTCCGCTTCCACAGGTAGACCACGCTCGACCCGAACACGATGAAGATCGCCAGGAACGCATTCCACGCGGCCGGCACATGGATGTACATGATCTTCTGCGACGCCTGGTAGTCTTCCGCCACCGGAGCGACGAAGAACCCGTAGTACTGTCCCGCCAGGACGGCCGCCAGCGCCGCGAGGCTGAGCACCACAAGCCACATCGGCGAACGTTCTCCCCTCCGTGCTCTCACCATTGCCATCTCATTCCTCGATTACGGCTCCGAACGCGATAATGGACGCGCCCACGAAAATGGTGTCGAATGCGAGCAGCAGCCGCAGCCAGCGCCCACTCTCGCCCATGAGGTCGCCCTGGAGCAGCGCCGAGGTGGCTTCCACGGCCGCCACCAGGACGGGCACCAGCATCGGGAACAGCAGCAGCGGGAGCAGCACTTCCCGAGCGCGGCTCCGACTGGCCATGGACCCGTAGAACGTCCCCAGCGTCACGAACCCCACCGTCCCGAGGAAGATCACCAGCAGAACCATGGCCGAACCGCTCGCCAGCCTGATGTCGTACAGCACCAGCGCGATGGGGATCAACACCGCTTCCACCAGCAGCACGAAGGTCAGGTTCGCGATCACCTTCCCCAGAAAGATCGAGCTCCGGGCCCCCGGATACAGCAGCAGCGTTTCCAGCGCCCCGCCATCCAGCTCCACCTGGTAGGACCGGTGGAACGCCAGATTGCCGCTGAAGAGAACGGTCAGCCACACGATCCCCGCCGCCGACGCCCGCAGCGCCGCCGTGTCGGGACCGAGCGCAAAGCCGAACATGAGCAGCATCAGCGTGGCCAGGAACAGCACGGCGTTGAAGTTCGCCTTCGACCGCCGCTCCGTGGTCAGGTCCTTCCACGCCACTGCCCCCACCCGGGTCAGCTCGCCCCGGAAGCTCATCGCGCCACCTCCGCCCTCAGCTGGGGCTGCTTCATCGGCGCTCCGTTCCCGTTCACGATCCGGCCCCGCGCGAGCTCGATCACCCGATCCACCACCGCCGCCGACCGCTCCGGGTCGTGCGTCGCCACCAGCGCGATGCCACCCCGCCCCACGGCTTCCCGGATGATCTCGTTCACAAGCTCGATCCCATCGGCATCGAAGCTCGCGTACGGCTCGTCCAGCAGGAGCAGCCGCGGTGGACGCATCAACAGCCGCGCCAGCGCAAGACGACGCGTCATCCCCGAGGAGAACCCCTGCGCCCGCTCCTCCCGCGCCGCGGTGAGGCCCACCCGCTCCAGCGCCTCATCCACCGACACCGCCGTAGCACCCCCCCACATCCGACGCGCGAACTCGAGATTCTCCACCGCCGTCAGGTCCCCGTATACGCCGGGCGCGTGAAACAGCGCACCCACCTCATTCCGGATCTGGTCCGCCTCCTTCACCAGCTCGTGCCCGAACACCCGCCCGCCACCCCGCGTCGGCCGCAGCGTTGTGCCCACGATCCGCAACAGGGTGGTCTTCCCGCTGCCGTTGTGCCCCATCAGCGCAACAGCCTCGCCAGGAGCGGCCGCGAAACTCGCCCCCGCAAGCGCCCACCGGCGCCCGAAGCGCTTCGCGATCCCTTCGACGATCACTCCATCCCTGTTCACAGCGGCTCCTCCTCGCAGCCCCCATGGTTCCGTTGGGCCAGAACATAGCGGCGCCCCATGACCCGTTCAATCCCGGAAAACCCCGCTTCCGCGCGGGGGAAACGCCCCGTTCCGGGGTGCGGGCAGCCCCGCGAATCGATGTCGGGCAATGCCCTACGTGCACGCGCGTGTTCCGTGTAGAGAAGAATCCTATTCCCCCACCTGGATCCCTTCGCCGGACGACGGAGCGCGCGAAACCACGCGGCCGTCAGAACAGGACCCGGACACCGAGACTGCCGAAGAAGCGGCCATCGCGGAGGGGGTCCGTGGTCAGCATCTGCCTGGGCAGGCCGACATTGGCGAGGTCGTCGGGTGTTACGCCGTCCATGGCTCTCTGATACCCGAGCTCGCCCACCACGTTCAGGAGGGGGAAGTTGATGGCGATGTCGCCGTAGGCGTTCCAGGCGCCGGTCCGGAGCCGTCCGGCGATTCCGGGGTCGGGACGAAGGATGGTGGTGCCCGAGTCGCCGCACTGGTCGGGTGGGCACTGGAGGGCGAAATCGAAGCGGACATCACTGCTGTAGCGGTCGTAGCCGCCGCCCGCAGTGAGGTCGATCATACCGATCCCCTTGGTAATGGCGGCGCGGAAGCTGGCCGTGCGCAGGTCGGTGTCGAACCGGGCGACATCGCCGCTGCGGGGATCGGAGGCATTCAGGCTCCCGAGCGTCACCGAGCCCATGCTGCGGAACATCCCGGAGACGGATATACCGGGGAGGATGAGGCCCTGCTGGAGGATCCCGATGCGCGCGCCGGCGCCCCAGCTGAAGAGGCTCCCCGTGAGCCCGAAGCGGTCGACGGCGGGGGCGAATGACGCACTGCCCAGCAGGTCGACGGCGCCCAGACCGGCGATGGCGGGCCCCGCGGAGAAGCCGTTGAAAACGCCCACGGCGAAACTGCCCTCGATTGAGGCGAGGGGGACGGTGATGGTCCCCATGGGGGTGAGTCGCCCGTCCTCGAACGCGGGAGTGAAGCCATCGTAGAGGTTCGGCAGGTCGGCCAGCGCGGCGTTCACGCGGGCGGCCACGCTCACGCGTGGGACGCCGAACCGGAGACCGATGGTGGTGGCGGTGCCGGGAGTGTGCGCGCCTCCGGAGAGGGCGATGCCGATGGTTGGCTGCGCGGCCGTGATGGCCGCGACCACCTGCCCGCAGAGGAAGCGGAACTGCTGGTCAACGGCTCTCCTCTGCGAAGGAGAGCCGGGCGGTGCGGGCGCGTACGCGATCTCCATGGTTCCGCACGCGGAGAGGAGGTCGCCCTGCGCCGCCAGCGGCGAGGCGAGGAGAACGGAACCGAGGACGAGTGAGGCGGCGCGTCTCATGGGATCACCGGGTCCGTTCCGTGTGCGAATTCCGTTCCCGTGGAGCCGCGGTGCCGACCGCGGGCGGAGCGAGGCGAGCGGCCGCGGCAGGAACCCGTCGGCTCAGCCGCCCTGGTCCTGGCCGCCGAACTGCACCCTGGGCGCCGTCTGGGCGCCTTCGGGAGCCTGGAAGGGCGTGCGGCGGTCGGCGCCAATGACCCTGGCCGTGATGACCTGCGGGAACTGGCGGATGTAGCTGTTGTAATTCTGCACGGCCTCGTTGTAGTCGCGCCGGGCCACATTGATCCGGTTCTCGGTCTCCGTGAGCTCGTCCTGGAGGGCGACGAAGCTGCGATTGGCCGTGAGCTGCGGATACGCTTCCACGGCGACGTTCAGGAACAGGCGCAGGTTCTCGCCCACGGCGGAGCTGGCCCGCGCCAGGTCATCGGGCTGGGCGTTGCCCTGGACGGCCTGAGCGAGCTGCTCGCGGGCCTGTGTGAGGCCGGACCGGGCCTCGGCCACACGTGTGAACGTTTGCTGCTCGAACGTGGCCGCCTGGTCGACCGTGGTGACCAGGTTCGGGATCAGGTCGTTGCGCCGCATCAGCTCTGCTTCGATGTCGGCGCGGCGAGCGGTCACGTTCTCGTCCAGCGTCTGGATCCGGTTGTAGCCACAGCCGGAAAGCGTGGCGGCGAGCATCAGCACTCCGGCCAGCGAACGCTTCATGGGGTGTCTCCATCGAGGGTGTCCACGTATTCGGCCGTGCGCTCGAGGATCCCGTGCACCGCCAGAACGTGGGGGTCGGCCACCGACATTTCGGGAATGGAACGATCGAGGCGCAGCTTCCACAGCTCCAGCAGCGGCTCCGGTTCTGCGCCGACCAGACTGGCGCCGCGCTCCAGCGTATCGCTGCTCGCGGCCGGGACTGCTTCGCCGGACAGGCGGAGCGCAGCGCGCAGATAGGCCGTGACGGACGGCATCGCGGTGAGCAGCAGCCGACCGAGTGTTCGGGGGTCGCGGGCGCCCAGGAGGGTGCCGTGCCGGAGGTGGATCAGCTTGCCCCGCAGCTCCCGCTCGGCCTGGAGGCGGAGATCGCCGCGCTCCACGGTGGCGCCGGCGATCGGGTCGTCGCCCTGGAGGACGTCGCGGACCTCCAGCATGTCGGCGGTCTCGATGGCGAAGACATCGCTGGCGGCGCTCCATTCGTCCCACGTGAGGACGAGCGGCAGCGAGCGTCGGGTGTCCAGCCAGTCGCGGGCCGCGGGAGCGAGCTGCTCGAAGAGCGTCGCGTCGACGGCGTCGACGAGGACGAGGAGGTTGACGTCGCTCGCGCCTTCCACCGCTTCGCCGCGGGCCACGGACCCGTGGAGGACCACGCTGCGAAGCCGATCGCCCAGGAGCCCCGTCAACCGGACCGCGTAGTCGTGTGCCGCTTCTCTCAGGTCGCTCATGTCACCACCCCCTGCCTGCGCCGCCGCCGCCGAAGCCCCCTCCACCGCCGAACCCACCGAACCCACCGCCGCCGAAGCCACCGAAGCCGCCGCGATGGCCGAAGCCGCCCATGGGGAACGGGAGGAAGAGCGGAAGGCCCCGCCTCCGCCGCCCGCCGCGGGCGAAGAAGCTGAACAGGACGAATGCGAGGATGACCCAGATCAGCCAGGAGTTGCCGGAATCCCGATGGGGCTCCTGCGGGAGTTCGTAGTTGCCGTTGAGCTGGAAGCCGAAATGGTCCGCGTACCGCAGGGCAAGCGCGCCCACGGCCGCGTAGATACCCGGGCCGTAGTCGCCCGCCCGGAATGCCGGCACCATGTAGTCGTCCGCGATGCGCCCGGCGTCCGCCGCGGTGATGAACGTGTTCGTGGTGGTGCCCAGCTCGATCTTCAGCCGGCGCTCCGTGGGTGCGACCAGAACCACGGTTCCGGTGTTCCGGAATCGATCGCCCGCCTCCCCCTTGGGGCCGATCTTCCACTCGCGCCCGATCTGCAGCGCAACCTCATCGGCTGTCCGTCCCTCGAGCGACGGCAGCGTCACCACCACGATCTCCCCCCCGCTCTTCGCCCGCACCTCATCGATGATCGCCTCCATCTTCTGCTCGTATTCCACGGGGATCACGTCGGCGAAGTCATTGACGTATCCCACGGGCTGGGGCAGCTGGATCTGGGCGGATGCGTCCGTGCCGCCCAGCAGGGAGAGCAGGACGAAGGCGAGGACCGGCAGTCGGCGCACGATGATCCTTTGCAGGGTATCGGAGAAGGGCACGGCAGCGCCGCGGCCCGTAATCACTGGATCCTTGGATGATGGGGCCGGTGCCCCTCGGCCACAACCTCTCCCCCGTCGACGCGTCCCGGCCCGCGGCCGACCTGGGGCGGTGCCCGGGGCCCCGATGACCCGGGACTCGCGCACGAGGAGCGGCCGGCCCCGTGCGCGGGGCCGGCCGCTCATGCGCCCGGCAGGACTCGAACCTGCGGCCCCGAGTTTAGGAAACTCGTGCTCTATCCACCTGAGCTACGGGCGCTCGAAGCCCTCAATCTAGGGCAAACTCCCTGCCCCGTCAGTGGCGGGATGAAGCGAGATACCCGGCCAGCACGGCACCCAGGAGGGAGGTCAGCCGATCGGAGGCCGCCATGTCCGATTCCACCGCCGCCGTCCCCTGCGCCCGCAAACGAGCGGCGAGCGATTCGAGACGGTCCGCCAGCGCTTCCACTGCCGGCGAGGGGCCGTGCGCCATCTCCCCGGCCCGGTCGGCAGCCATCCTGCTGTCGGGCAGCTCCGTATCGAGGTCGAACACGTCGAAGGGGAACTCATCCCCGGCCCGGTCGTTGGCCGCCGCTTCCGGTTCCCCTGACGTGAGGCCCTGGTCGGGCTCGGCGCCGTCCACCGTGCGGTCGAACGGGAAAGCCTCATCGGCCTGGATCATGGGTACGGGCTCCACGGTCCCGGATTCGCGCGCCACCCCTGCACCGCTCGCCGATGCTCGGTCGCGCGCGGGCATGAAGGGCGGCACCAGTCCGGTGACGTCCGCCGCCTGGCCTTCGGCGCGGCGCGTGGTGGTCGGCGGCGTGGGGGCGTCGCCCGGCCCGGTCCCCCGCTGGCCTTCGTCGCTCATCCCCGACTCCTGGTTGGCCGGAACGTGCAAAGCTAGGATTGGCGGCAAGATAGGGCGGCCTTTACGGGAGCGCCACCGGATTCAGCCGAGCACGAGCTTGATGACCACGAAGCCGCCGATGAGCAGAGCCAGGAAGAGCCAGGCCAGGCGGTCGAAGTGGCGATCGATGAAGCCCTGGATGGACGGTCCCTTGTAGTAGATGAGCCCGGCCACGAGGAAGAAGCGCGCGCTCCGGCTGATGGCGGACGCGACCAGGAACACGGGAAGCGAGATCCGGAACACCCCTGCCGAGAGCGTGAAGACCTTGAACGGGATCGGAGTGAATCCCGCCGCGAAGATGCTCCAGAAATCGTAGCGGTCGTAGAGCGCCCGGACGGTCGCGAACGCATCGGGCGTGACGCCCGGAACGTAGGCATAGAAGAACTGGTCGACGGCGTGCCACAGTCCCCATCCGATGCCGTAGCCGGCCAGGCCGCCCACGATGGAGGCCAGCGAGCAGACGAGCGCGAAGCGGAGCGCCCGTCGTGGCGCTCCGAGGGCGAGGGCGATCAGGAGCGGATCGGGCGGAATCGGGAAGAAGGAGGATTCGGCGAAAGCGAAGGCGAAGAGCGCTCTCTCACCGCTGGGCCGTTCAGCGAACGAGAGCACCCAGTCGTACAGCCGTCGGAACAGCCCCGGCCGCGGCTCGGGGCCGTCGCCGGGGTACGGGCTGGGGGTCGTTCCGGGCGCCTCGGGAGAGCCCGTCATCACTCGGGCCACCCGAAGCGCCCGATGAGGGGAACGAACACGCAGCCGGTCACGGCCTTCTCCCGGGTGCCCTCGTCCGTGACCTCCACGAGTGTGAGCTGCTGCTGGTGGCGATCGCCGGTCGGGATGAGCAGCCGTCCGCCAGGCGCGAGCTGGTCCACCAGGGTCCGGGGCACGGCCGGGGCCGCCGCGGCCACCAGGATGGCGTCGTAGGGAGCGTATTTCGACCAGCCGAGCGTCCCATCCTTCGTCACCAGCGCGATGTTGCGGTAGCCCAGGGCATCGAGCGCATCCCGGGCGCGCTGCGTCAGCTCGGGGATGCGCTCCACGGCGTAGACGTTGCCGCTGAGCTCGGCCAGGAGCGCAGTCTGGTACCCGCTCCCCGCGCCCACCTCCAGGACCCGGTCGTCCTCGCCGATCGCCAGCACCTCGAGATAGAGCGCCTGGAGCGACGGCTGCGAAATGGTCTGCCCGAATCCGATCGGCAGCGCGGTATCCTCGTAGGCGCGCCGTACCACGGCGGACGGGACGAACCGGTGTCGCGGCACCCTCTCCACCGCGGCCAGGACCCGGGGGTCCCGAATTCCCTGTTCCCGGATCCGGTCCACCAGCTGACGCCGCTTGCGTACGTACGGATCGCTCACAGGGCCAGCCCCCAGCGCCGGATATCTTCGAGGAGGTCGAAATTCGTGAGATCCAGGTGGAGCGGCGTGATGGACACGTAGCCGTCTTCCAGCGCCTGGAAGTCTGAATCGGCCTCCCCCCACCAGCGCGTCTCACCGCCTCCGATCCAGAAATACTCGCGCCCGTTCGGGTCGCGCGCCCGCGTGAGCGAGCCCTCGTACGCGCGACGCCCGAGCCGGGTGATCCGCGCCCCCTTCACCGTGTCGGGGCTCAGCGGCGGCAGGTTGATGTTGAGCAGGGTCTCCCGTGGGAAGGCATCCCGGTCCAGGATCTGCCCGAGCAGCGACGAGACCGTCGGAACCCACCCCTCGATCCCCTCCGGGTCCCTGGACGCGTAGGAGATGGCGACGGCAGGGATCCCGAGGAGAGTCGCTTCCATGGCCGCGGCGACCGTTCCGGAGTAGAGGACGTCGTCGCCCAGGTTGGCCCCCTGGTTGATGCCGGAGAGCACCACGTCCGGCCGCCTGTCCAGCAGCTCGCCCAGGGCCAGCACCACACAGTCGGTGGGAGTCCCGTCCACCACGCGCGCCTCGCGCACGGTCCGGACCCGCAGCGGGTGGTGCATGGTCAGCGAATGGCTCGTGGCGCTCTGCTCCCGGTCCGGCGCAACGACCTGCACGTCCCCGTGCGGCTCCGCCGCGCGGACGAGCGCGCTGAGCCCCGCGGCGAGATACCCGTCGTCGTTCGTGATGAGGATCTGCTTCATTCCCCCGAGTCGCCGCGCAGCAGAGCCAGGATCGAGCGCAGCTCGGTGCGGATCTCGTCCACGGTCGTTTCGTCCAGCGTTCGCCGCGTGGCGGCCTCCAGACCCTTGCCCTTGCGCAGCTCATCGAGCCGCTGGCGCGCGCCTTCGATCGTGTACTTCTCCTCGTAGAGCAGCTGTTTCACCAGCAGGATCAGGCGGATCTCCTTGCGCTGGTAAACCCGGTTCCCCGCCCTGTTCTTCGAGGGCTTCAGTGGCGTGAACTGGCTCTCCCAGTAGCGCAGCACATGCGGTTTCAGCCCCACCAGGTCGCAGACCTCACCGATGGAGTAGTACTCCTTCCGGATGATCGGCCGTTCGGTCACCGCCACAGCTCCGGTTTCGGCTCCCGCTGCATCAGGTTCCGCACGGCTTCCGCCGGCGAACGCTCCTCGAACAGCACTGCGTGGACCTGGGCGACGATGGGCATCTCGATCCCCTCCCGCTGCGCCAGCGCGTGGGCGGCCCGCGTGGTCTCCACCCCTTCCGCCACCATCCGCATCTCTCCCAGCACGTCGCTCAGCTTCCTTCCCTCCCCCAGGGCAACGCCCACCGTGCGGTTGCGGCTGAGCTCACCCGTGCAGGTCAGGATCAGGTCCCCCATCCCCGCCAGGCCGGCGAAGGTGAGGGGGTTCGCCCCGAGCGCGATGCCCAGCCGGCTCATCTCCGCGAGCCCTCGTGTGATGAGCGCGGCGCGCGTGTTGTGCCCGAACCCCAGCCCGACGATCATCCCGGCCGCCAGCGCCATCACGTTCTTGAGGGCACCGCCCAGCTCCACGCCTGTGACGTCGTGGCTGGTGTAGACGCGGAAGTAGTCGGTCTGGAACAGCTCCTGGGCGACACGCGCCGCCTCCGTGTCCCGGCTCGCGATCGTGACCGCGGTCGGCTCTTCCCCGGATACTTCGGTGGCGAAGCTGGGGCCCGAGAGGAAGCACGCGCGTCGGTGCGTCGATTCGGGGAGGATGTCCTCGAGGACTTCGGCCATGGTTTCCAGCGTCCGGGTCTCGATCCCCTTGGACGCGCTCACGAGCAGCGCGTCCGGCGACATCGCCCCGGCGGCCGCGCCCATGACCGCGCGGACGTGCTGCGACGGGCTGACGCTGACCACCACCTCCGCCCCCTCCACCACCTCCGCGACGTCCGACGAGGCGCTGAGTCGCGAATTCAGCTCCACGTCCGGGAGATAAGCCGTGTTGCGACGCTCCTCGTTGATCGCCTGCGTCACGTCCTCGTCGAACGACCACAGCCGGACCTCCGACCCTTTCTTCGCCAGCAGGTTCGCGATCGTCGTTCCCCAGCTCCCCGCTCCCACCACGGCCACGCGATCCGTCATGACGCTCCCTCCGTGCTACGTCCGAACCGGTTCTCCTCACCTCTCAGCAGCCGCCGGATGTTCTCCCGGTGCGCGTAGATCACGAACAACGCCAGCCCCAGCGACAGCCACACTACCACGGGCGGCTCGTTCGTCACATAGACTGCCACCGGAAGCACGACCGCAGCCAGCAGCGAACCCAGGGAGACGATGCGGGTCAGCGAAACCGTGGTCGTCCAGACCACGAAGCCGATGAGCACGGCCCAGGGGGCAAGCGCCAGGAAGACGCCCGCGCTCGTGGCCACGCCCTTGCCCCCGCGGAACCCCACGTAGAGCGAGTAGACGTGGCCCAGGATGGCAGCCGCCCCGTATGCCAGAGCCCACTCGGGACCCGCCGCATCCCAGCGGTGGAACAGGGCCGTCGGCACCCATCCCTTCGCCACGTCCACCACCATCACGGGCAGTGCGGCCTTCCAGCCCAGCACCCGGAACGTGTTGGTGGCGCCCAGGTTACCACTTCCCGCTTCACGTAGATCCACACCGTAGGCCACGCGCGCCAGGAGGTAGCTCGTGGGGGTGGCGCCCAGGAGGTACGCCGCCGCAAGCAGCAGCCAGGTCACCGCTCCGCCTCGCGGCGGCTGCGCAGCTTCAGGCGCAGCGGCGAGCCCAGGAACCCCCAGCGGTCCCGGAACCCGTTGTAGAGGTAGCGCTGGTAGTTTTCGGTCACGCCGCTCCGGTTGTTCGCGAAGATCACGAAGGTGGGCGGATTCACACCGCTCTGCGTGGCGTACAACAGCTTGATGGCCTGACCTCGAAAATGCCCCGGCGGCTGCCGCGCCGCCAGTTCACGGATCGCGTTGTTGACCTCGGCCGTCGAGACGCGTCGCTGGCGCTCGTCCGCGACCTGGAGCACGAGCTCCAGCGTCCGCTGGACGCGCTGACCCGAGAGCGCGGAGGTGAACACCACGGGAACCCAGCGCATGGTGGGCGCCCGTTCGCGGAGCTGCTTCTCGAAGCTGGCGGCGGTGCGGGTATCCTTCTCTACGAGGTCCCACTTGTTCACGACCAGGATCAGGCCGCAGCCAGCCTCCCAGGCTTTCTCGGCGATCTTGAGGTCCTGGACGTGCACGGGCTCGGTTCCGTCCAGCAGGAGGAGACAGACATCCGCCCGCTCGATGGCCCGCTCGGTGCGCAGCGCGCTGTAGTACTCCAGGCTCTCGTGGATCCTGGCCTGCCGGCGCAGCCCCGCCGTGTCCACGAACATGACGGTGCGCCCGTGATAGCGCACGGGCGTATCGATGCTGTCGCGCGTGGTTCCGGCGACCTCGCTCACCACGAGCCGCTCCTCGCCGAGGAGACGATTGATGAAGCTGGACTTCCCGACGTTCGGCTTTCCAATCACCGCAACCGACAGCACGTCCTCCGGCACCTCCTCCCGCTCCGGGAGATGGCTGACGATCAGGTCGAGGACATCGCCCGATCCTTTCCCGGAGAGCGCCCCCACCGGCTGCGGCTCGCCGATGCCAAGCTCCCAGAAGTCCAGATACGACAGGTCTTCCGGGATGTTGTCGGCCTTGTTGACCACCAGGACCACGGGGACGTCCCTGCGGCGCAGCAGGTCGGCGATCTTGCGGTCCAGTGGCTGGACCCCCGCCTTGACGTCCACCACGAACGCAATGACCTGGGCCTCTTCCACCGCGGCTTCCACCTGCCGGCGGATGGCCACCGCCATCGGCTCATCCACGTCCACTTCCAGGCCGCCGGTGTCCACCACGTAGAATTCGCGGCCGGCCCATTCCGCGCGGGCGAAGTTCCGATCGCGCGTCACGCCCGGGACGTCCTCCACGATGGCCTGGCGTCGCCCGACCACCCGGTTGAAGAGCGTGGACTTGCCCACGTTCGGGCGGCCCACAATGGCCACCGACGGTAGCGCTAGGCTCACAGGTTCCTCAGAGCGGTGCCCAGAGAATAGGCGGGGATGACATCGCCGGTCAGCTCACCAGCCAGGTGCTCGAACGCCATGCTGTCGATCAGGACCCCATCATCGTTCAGCGCCTCTGCCGGAACCAGGGTCACGTCGGCGGGCTCAGGGCCTGCGGCGCGCCGCACCGCGTCGAGGATGTCCGCACCAGCCAGCAGTCCAGCGGTGGTGACGCTCGGCCCGAAGTACCGGTTCTCAACGGGAACCAGCGTGAAGGAGGCGCCCGTGGCTGTCTCCAGGCGCGACAGGAGCGGCGCGATCACCCCGCCCATTCGCCACCCGGTGATGACGCGGATGCGGCGACCCTCGAGGCTCGGAGGCTCCCGCAGCATCCCATCGATGTCTTCGAGGAACGCCCGCACGGCCCCGACGCCGTTCTCGGTGAGCGGCCAATCGTCGTAGTACGCCGGGTCCGGCACCGGGCGGTCGGCGAGGAGGAACATCTCGTCCGCGGCGTAGGCCCAGCCCGCGCCGCGCGCACGGCGCGACCGAACGCGGGCACGCTCCACCTGTGCGATGGCGTCTCGTGCCTCCCGGTCGGTCAGCAGGCGGGCGGGCCGCCCGAGGTTGTAGCGCGTGAGCCCCACGGGGACAACGGACAGGGAGAGGACCCGGGGGCCGAGGGACCAGAGGTCGTCGATGGTCCGGTCGAGGTGAACCCCGTCGTTCCAGTCGGGACAGAGCACCACCTGGGTGTGTACTTCGATCCCCGCGGAGGTGAGCTCGTCGAGGCGCTCCATGATGTCCCCTCCCCGCGGCACCCCCAGCAGCTTCATGCGCACCGCGGGCTCGGTGGCGTGCACGGACACGTAGAGCGGCGACAGCCGCTGGTCCAGCAGCCGCTGGAACCCGCGCGGCCCGAGATTCGTCAGCGTGACGTAGCTGCCGTAGGTGAACGAGAGGCGGAAGTCGTCATCCTTGAGGTGGAGCGAGCGACGAGCCGCCGGCGGATTGCCATCAATGAAGCAGAATACGCACTTGTTCGCGCACTCGCGGACGGTATCGGGCGCCGGGATCACACCCAGCCCCTCGGCGGCGTCCTTCTCGATGTCGTAGACGACGACATCGCCGTTCCGCCCCTCGGCCTCGTGGACTTCCAGCTCCAGCCGACCGTCCGCCTCCATGAAGCGGAAGTCGATGGTGTCCCGCACCGGCTCGCCGTTGATACGCACGATTCGGCTGCCGATCCGGAGCTGCAGCTCCTCGGCGATGCTGTCCGGCAGGATTTCGGCAATCCGGATCATCCAGTCCTCTCACGGCGAAGGGCGGCCCGCGGACCGCCCCCGTGTTCTCTGCGCGCGCCGTGTGGCGCCAAGATAGTGGCCGACCCGATCCGCCTCAACCGACGGAGCGCGCCGATGCCGCACTGTACACCGAGCGGCCCGGCGGGTTCAGATCAGCGCCTCGCCGCACGCCGCACACACGGTCTGCCCCTCGTCGTATGGCTCACCACAGTTCGGGCAGCCGAAGCTCACCTCGCCGGCCGCATCGCTGTGCGCGGCGATGATCCGTTCCGCTTCCGTGAACGCGTACGTCGGCACGAGGATCCGGACCCGGGCCAGGTCGCCGAACTCCACGGGGAAGGCCGAATGGTCCTTCTGGGACAGGATGCGGGAGTCGATCCCCTCCGCCCGCAGGTTGTCCTCGATCAGCCCCGCTTCCACTTCGTCCGGGATGGCGTGGACTTCGGCCCAGCCCTCGATGATGCGGACACCTGCGTGGTCGGGGCAGCGGTGATAGCGACGATCCCCGGCGTCGCACTCCTCGCACACCGGAGTGCCACAGAGGGCGCACTGCCCCGGGGCTTCCCGGTCCGGATGGCGGGCGCAGCGCGCCGGCTCCGCCAGGTGCCCGCAGATGGGGCACACCGGGGCGCCGGCGGCGATGGTCTCACCGCAATGTTCGCAGCGGCGCGTCTCCTCCCGCAGGTCGTGCCCGCACGAGGGACACGTGGCGTGGCCCTCTCGGACCAGGGCCCCGCACTCCGGGCATTCGTTCATGGCTCGCCTTGTTCAGGTTCGATGGCACCGTTCTGCCGGATCAATGGCCAGGTGCAAGAAACATACGCTGTGCGAGGACCGCAATGGAAAGCGCCGGACCCGGGGGCCCGGCGCTTTCACTCCACAGGATGGCGTGGCGGGTCAGCCCACGACCTCGTACTTCCACCCGCCGAACTTGCCACTCGGCAGCTTCACCGAAGTCTGGAACCCGACCGACTCGTTCTTCTCCGGCACGGTCACGGTGATCATGCTCGTGTCGAGCACGTTTCCATCCCGATCGAGGATCTGGAATCGGATCTCCACGTTCTGACCGGGCTCGCCGGACAGGTTGGTGAAGTCGCCGGTCACCTTTGCCGTCTCGTTGGGCTGCAGCGCGAGCGCGATGTTCTCGACCTCATACTTCTGCGCCTGGTAGGCCCGGAACAGCTCCTGGGTCTTCTGCGTCAGCTGGCGCGCTTCCGCACCGCTCGCCATCTCGGCCTTCCCGCGGTAGGCCCGCAGCATGAAGCTGAGGAGGTTTCGGTTCAGCGGGTCGAAATCGCGGACCTGCTGCGCCGCCGCCAGGATCCGATCGTAGATGGCGTTCAGCTGCTGGTTGCGCTCGGGCGTGGCCTCGCCCTTCTCCACGTCCACGGCCTCCGAGTAGAGCGACTGCACCAGGTTGAGCAGCGCATCGCGCGAATACGGGTTCAGCTCCGCCGCCTTCTCGAAGGCGTCCGCCGCGCGGGCGTAGTCGCCGGTATTGAAGAAGCCGATCCCGATCTGGAAGTAGTCCTGGCTGCTCAGGTCCGAGCGCTTCAGCACCTCGTTGTAGATCGTCTCGGCCGAGTCCGGCTGCCCGGCCTGCGCCATGTAGCCGGCGCGAGCCGTCAGCGCGCTGAGCTTCGTGCTCTCATCCAGGGAGTCGGACTGCGTCAGCAGGTTGCCCAGGATGTCGGCCGCCTTGCTGAAGTCCCCGGTCTGCGCCGCCAGCTGCGCGGCGCTCATGGCCACGCCCTTGCGATCCTCACGCCAGTTCGCGGCCTGCTCGTCGCCGAGTCCTTCGGGCACCGGCCCGTTCAGGATCTTCAGCGCGCCCGTGTACGCGTCCAGCGCCTTCTGCGCCTCGCCCGTGCGGGCGTAGATGGAGCCGAGCGCCACGAGGGCCTCCGGGCGCTCGCGGTACATCAGGTCCGCACCTTCGAAATAGGCCAACGCCTGATCGGTGTTCCCGGCGTTCAGCGCGGCCGCGCCCTGGTTGTACGCGTTCACCCACGCCTGCTCCCGCTCCGAAACGATCTGGTCGGCATAGCCGGGATACAGCTCCAGCGCGTCCGTGAACATGCTGTCGGCCTTCTGCCACTGCTCCAGTCCCACGGCCGCCTGTCCGGCCAGCAGGTACGCCTTCGGATTGGTCGAGTCCGCGGCAATGGCCTGCGTCGCCTCGTCCAGCGCCTGCTGGAAGTGCGTCTGGGCCTGCTCGCCCTGCGCCGTGGCCGCCTGCACCAGGTGCACGCTCGCCGCCCGCGTGTTCTCCGTGTCCCGCGGCCGGTTCCCACCGCCCGCCTCCCCCGTCGCGACGCCGCCCGCGCTCGCACACGCGCCGACGAACGAGACAACGAGTGCCAGGATGAGCCCCTTACCCAGGTTCATCCGAAATCCTCCCTTGATCATGAGCTTGTTCTCTCCTGCCGCATCGGTTCAAACTACACATCGTCCAACCTGTCATGTACCTCGTGGGCTGGAAGCCCCAGCGCCCGCGCCGCCGCGACCACATCGTCGTGCTCCGGCTTCGCCCGGGTCGTACCATCCGGGAGACGGACCCGCTTGCGACGGACCGTCTGCCCCCGCCACTTCACCACTTCCTCCTCCCGCGCCAGCACGGCCCGGTCCACGGGCCAGTGGCGGAGACCGATTGTCCGCGTCTCCCGAAACACGGTTTCAATTACCCTTCCCAACACCGTTTCCGGCACGAGGACCTCGAGCCGGATCCCGGGCCGTCCCTTCTTCATCAGCACGGGCACGAGCACCACGTCCAGCGCTCCGGCCTCCAGCAGCGGCGCGCTCGCCGCCGCCGCGTATTCGGCCGACATGTCGTCCAGGTCGGCCTGGATCACGTGCACGGGCACCGATCCCTCCACCGGCGCGCATTCGATCACGCGCAGGCAGTTGGGCCGGCCTTTCGGGTCGCGCGTCCCCGCGCCATAGCCCGCCCGCCCGTACACCACCTCCCGCGGTGGCGGTCCCTCCGCCAGCACGGCCACGAGCGCAGCGCCCGTGGGGGTGGTGCACTCTTCTCCCCACCCGGTCTCCCGGACTGCGAGCCCCCGGAGCAGCCCAGCCGTTGCCGGCGCTGGCAGCGGGAAGCGGCCGTGGTCCATGTCCACTGTGCCCGAGCCCACGGCCACGGGCCGAACGAAGAAGCGGTCATAGCCCAGCTCGTCCAGCCCCGCCACTGCTCCCACCACGTCCAGAATGGAGTCGAGCGCGCCCACTTCGTGGAAGTGCACCCGCTCCACGGGGACGCCGTGAACGGCCGCCTCTGCTTCCGCGAGCCGCCGGAACACCGCCGCGGCTCGCTCCTGCACATCCGGTTTCAGACCGCTGCCCCCGATGATCTCGAGGATATCTGCCAGGTGCCGGTGCCTGTCTTCCGACGGCAGCTCGAAATGGACACGGCCGCAGGCGATCCCGCTGCGGTCCACCCGCTCCACCACCACGGTGGCGGAAAGGCCGAGGCTCTCCACCAGCCCTTCGAGCCAGTCCGCCGACAACCCGAGGTCCGTGAGCGCGCCCAGAACCATGTCCCCGCTGATGCCCGCGAACGGGTCGAAGATCAGCGCGCGCATGGCGTGCCTCCAGCAATCGGCATAAGCGTGCAATGTATGCGGCGCTTCGGCCACGGGTCAAACGCCATCCGCCCCCTCTCGCGCCGCATCGGCCAGGAGTCGGAGAGAGCGCGCGCGGCCCTGGAGGCGGATGACCGCGGGCAGTGGTGGTCCGTGCTCCTCCCCCGTCAGGGCGAGGCGAACGGGCATGAAGAGGGCCCGTCCCCGGGCACCCAGCTCATTTCCGACCGCCCGCACCGCCGCGTCGATGTCGGGTTCCTCCCAGGACTCGAGCGATTCCAGCCGCGAGTGGAGCGCGGCCACCACCCGTAGCCCCTCCCGGTCCAGCGCCGGTGATAGCGCGGGGTCTCGTCCGAGGAACGGCGCGAGGTGGTCGACGATTTCCGAGAACGCGGACAGGTGGCTGCGAACGGCGTGGACGACGTCGGGGAAACGTCCATCGAGGAGGGGTGCGAAGCGGGTCCCCTCCACATAGGGGCGCGTGGCACGGACCAGATCCGGCAGCGGCATCCGCTCGATGTGTCGGGCGGAGAGCCACGCCAGCTTCTCGGGGTCGAACACGACGTCCGCCGCGCCGAGGCGATCCAGCGTGATCTCCCGGACGATCCGCTCCGGCTCGAGGACTTCGTCGCCGGAGGGGCTGGACCAGCCGAGCAGCGAGAGGTAGTTCACCACCGCGTCGGGATGGACACCTTCCCGCCGAAGCGCACGGAGCGGTCTCGCGCCCGAACGCTTCGAGAGCTTCTTCCGGTCGGACCCGAGGACGGTGGGCGCGTGGGCGAACACCGGCAGCGGCGCACCGATGGCCTGATAGACCAGGACCTGGTGCGGCGTGTTGCTGAGGTGCCCGGCTCCCCGGATCACGTGGCTGATCTCCATGGCGGCGTCATCCACCACCACGGCGAAGTTGTAGGTGGGGATGCCATCGGAGCGCACGAGTACGAAGTCGCCGATCTCGGCCGCATCGAACCGGACCTCTCCGCGGATCACGTCCCGCACCAGGACTTCCCCCTGCGCGGGGGTGGCCAGGCGAACCACCGACGGCTCGCCCGCGGCTGCCCGGCGCGCCGCCTCCCCGGGGTCGAGCACCCGGCACGTTCCCGCGTATCGAGGGCTCCTCCGCTCCGCCAGCGCGCGCTGCCGCTCCGCTTCCAGCGTCTCCGGAGAGCAGAAGCAGCGGTATGCGCGTCCACTCGCCAGGAGCGCTTCCGCGGCCGCGGCATAGTGGTCCAGCCGCCGACTCTGCCGATATGGCCCTTGCGGACCGGTGTCGGTGGCGTCACCCTCGCCGGGTCCCTCGTCCCAGCGGAGCCCCAGCCAGTGGAGGTCGGCCATGAGCTCGGCCTCGGCGCCGGACACGTTCCGGGCCACATCGGTATCCTCGATGCGCAGGACGAACTGTCCACCATGATGCCGGGCCACGGCCCAGTTCAGGATGGCGATCCGGGCGTTGCCGACGTGGAGGCTCCCCGTCGGGCTCGGTGCGAAGCGCGTTCGGACGCGGGTCATGGGCGAGCCAGGTGCTCGAGGATCCGGCGGGCGGAAGTTTCGGAGAAGCCGGGAACTGCGGCCACCTCCGCGGGCGACGCGGCGCGGAGCGCGCGAACGCTGCCGAACCGGGACAGCAGCAGCCGCTGCCGCTTCGGTCCGATGCCCGGGATTTCGGCCAGTTCGCTGGAAAGCGTCCGCTTCCCCCGCAACGTACGGTTGTATCCGATGGCGAAGCGGTGGGCCTCGTTCCGGATGCGCTGCAGCAGGCGCAGCCCCGCATGTGAGCGCGGCAGGCGCACCGGATCGCGACGGCCGGGCAGATAGACCTCCTCCTCCCGCTTTGCCAACGAGCAGAGTGCGACATCGAGGGCACCGACATCGTGCAGCGCGGCTCCCGCAGCCGAGAGCTGCCCCTTCCCGCCGTCGATCACGGCCAGGTCCGGGAGCGGGAGACCCTCGCCCGAACGGCGCGCGAAGTAGCGTGAGACCACCTCCCGCATGGAGCGGAAGTCGTCGTTCCCCCACTCACCGCGCACGCGGAAGTGGCGGTACTCGCTCTTCTTCGGCTCACCGTTCTCGAAAACGACGGCACTGCCCACCACTTCTGTCCCCTGCGTGTGGGAGATGTCGAAGCACACCATGAGGCGCGGCACGATCTTGAGATCCAGCGCCTCCTGCAGCTCGTAGAGCGCATCATCCGCGCGGAAGCGCACGGCCTCGTCCAGCACCACGCGCTCCTCGAGCAGGTGCCTGGCGTTCTGGGCGGCCAGCTCCACGAGGCGCTTCTTCTCGCCTCGCTGGGGCACGTGCAGGTGGACTCGCCGCGACGCGGCCTCATCGACCAGCTCCTCCAGCGCTTCCCGGTCCTCGAAATCGGAGGGCAGGAGGACTTCCGAGGGAAGGTCGTCGATCCCCGCCTCGCCCCGGCCCAGGTAGAAGCGGATGGCCACGGCAGCGACAAGCGCCGCGTCGCCTTCCCACTCCACGTTCGTGAAGTGGTCCACTTCCCGCCCCAGCAGCTTGCCCTGCCGGATGCGCAGCAGGACCGCGCTGGCGTTGTCGCCGTCCCGGGCCACGCCCAGCACGTCCTGATCACCCCCGCGGACGTCGAACGCACGCTGTCGTCGCTCGATCGACTCCAGCCCGGTCAGCGTGTCGCGGAGCGTGGCCGCGCGCTCGAAATCCAGCGTTTCCACGCGCCGGGCCAGCTCCGCCTTCACCCGGCTCCGAACGCCCGAGACGTCGCCCCCCAGGACCTGGAGGATCTCGTCGATCATGGACCGGTAGTCCGCCTGCGACTGCAGTCCCACGCAGGGCGCCTGGCAGCGGCCGATGTGGTAGTCCAGGCACGGCCTGCGCGGCGCGTCCTCGGGCAGGTCGTAGCGACAGCTGCGCACCGTGTAGGCCCGCTTCACGACCTCCAGTGCCTGGCGCATGGCCGACACTTCGGTATACGGCCCGAAGTACTTCGATCCATCGTTCTCCACGCGCCGGGTCACGAACACGCGGGGGAACGGCTCCTGGACCGTGACCTTGATGTACGGGTACCGCTTGTCGTCCTTGAGGCGGATGTTGAAGCGCGGCTGGTGCGTCTTGATCAGGTTGGATTCCAGCAGCAGCGCCTCCGCCTCGCTCCCCACCACGATCGTGTCCACATCCCGGATCCGCCGGACCATCTCCTCCTGCTTCACCCCGTGGCCCGCGTCGTGGGAGAAGTGGCCGCGCACGCGCGACCGCAGCGATTTCGCCTTCCCGATGTAGATGATCCCGCCCCGGGCGTCCTTGAAGAGATAGACCCCCGGCCGCGTCGGCAGGTGCTTCAGCTTCTTTTCCAGCTTCTCGTTCACGCTTCCCTCGCCCCCGTGCCCACCCCGGGCCGTACACGTCGCGCCGTCCTACGTCTTACCCCCGCACCCTCACCCGTTCCGCCGCAGCACCCGCCCGATCCACAGTCTGGCCTGGGGAAGGCCGAGCGCGGCCCCGACGAGGAAGTAGACTACCCCGAACGGCACCAGCACTGCGATCCCGCGCAGGACCACGTGGATCTCCGGGAGGAGGGCGGCGATGCCACGGCTCACGAGCGCGGCGGCGACGGCCGCGGCGAACATGCGCAGCAGACGATCGCGGCCGGCGCCGACGCGGCCATCCAGCATGCGCACGAGCGATCGCCGGAGCAGCCACCACTCGAGCCACGCGGCCACGCCGGCGCCCAGGGCGATCCCGACCACGCCGAGCGTGGCGCCGGGCGCCACCTGGAGGCGGGAGAACGGGAACATGAGCCCCGCGCCCAGCACGCCCGAGAGCACCACCCGGACCGCCGCGATCTTCGCCGGGGTCTTCGTGTCCTGGAGCCCGTAGAACGTGGAGGAGAACAGCCGTGTGGACGTGGATGCCAGCAAGCCGAGCGTGAGTGCGCCCAGGGTGAAGTAGACCTGGAGCGTGTTGGCCGGCCCGAAGTCGCCGTTCTGATAGAGCGTGGCCACCACGATGTCGCCCAGCGCGAGGTATCCCACGAACGCCGGGACCACGAAGAACGCGATCTGGCGCAGACCGGTGTTGACCCTCTGTCGCATGACCTCCCGCTCGCCCATGCGCTGCCTGGCCAGCTCCGGCAGCTCGGCCGCGGCCACGGCCATGCCGAAGAGGCTGATCGGCAGGAAGTAGAGCGTGAGGCTGTACTGCAGGATGGCCACGGACCCGGTGGCGAGGAACGCCGCGAGCCACATGTCCAGGTACCCGCTGAGCTGGACGACGCCCCGCCCGAGAATCACCGGCCCCGCGTTCGCCACCGCCGTGCGCACCCGGGGCAGGTGCGTGTCCCAGCGAACCTTCAGCCGCGGCTCGAGCCGCAGCACGAACGGCAGCTGGATGCCGAACTGGAGCACGCCGCCGAGCAGCGCGCCCCAGGCCAGCGCGATCACGAGCCGGTCGGGTGCCATGCGCCCACCCAGGAGCACCATGGTCGCGATCATCGCCGCGTTCCAGAGCACGGGCGCGACGTACGGGATGAAGAAGCGGCGGTGGCTGTTCAGCACCCCGAGCGCCCACGCGGACAGGACCAGGATCCCGGTCATGGGGAAGATGATCCGCACGCAGATCACGGTGAGGTCGCGCTGGAGGCCGGTGAAACCGGTGGTGAGGATGTCCACCAGCAGGGGCGCGGCGGCCACGCCGACCAGCGCCGCGACGCCCGCGAGCGCCATCAGCAGGGCGAACACGGCGCCGGCCACGCGCCCGGCTTCCTCTTCCCTCCCCTCTTCCAGCAGCTCGCTGTAAACAGGAATGAAGGAGGCGCTGAGCGTGCCTTCCCCCAGCAGGTTCTGGAGCACGTTCGGCATGCGCGAGGCCGCCGTGAACGCGTCCGCGGCGATGCTCGTGCCGAAGTAGCGGGCGAAGATCCGCTGCCGCACCAGGCCCGTGATCCGGCTGAGGAGAATCCCCGCGGCCACCCAGTGCGCGGACCGGTTGGGTTTCCCCTCGCCGCCGCCTTCAGCCAAGCGACTTCCCCGGGGGCAGCCGCGGCTCGTCACGGTCCGCATCCTCCGCGAGCAGACGGTCCACGAACTCCGCTCGCTCGGTGAGACGCTCCACCTCCGCTCCCAGCCGCTCCAGCTCGGCTTCCAGCGCATCCACGCGCGGGTCCTGCAGCGCCCGCCGCTCCACGCGACGCGCCAGCGCCTGTCCCAGCTGGGAATCCAGCACCACCGCCAGGAGCGGGATCATGAGAACGAGGACCAGCAGCAGCCAGATCATGCCGCCATGATAGAGCCCGGCGCACCCACCCGCCAAGACCTAGTCACACGATACGCCCTTCCACTCCGGCGCCGCGGCCCCGAGCTCCACCCGCATGGTGGCCAGGATCGCCGGCAGCAGCTCCGGCCCGTAGCGCGCCAGGTAATGGTGAACATTCAACACCCGCTCCTGGGGTTTCCCCAGCGGCGCCAGGTTCGCCGCCGCCTTTTCCAGCTGTTCCAGCTCGTTCTCGCTCCGCATCTTCAGGTGCTGTCGGATCTTTCGCTCCACGTCCGCCACGCCCTTGAAGCTTTCCCCGCGCGCATGCTGGATCGGCCCCTTCAGCGTCGGGTCGATCTCCCGCGCCGCTTCATAGACCGCCTCGTACCCCTCCTGGATTCTCCGCCGCAGCGCAGAAACCGCTTCCTGCACCTCCGTCGGCACCTCCTCGCGCACCACGTCCGCCACCAGCTCCTGCGTCGGGCGCTCGAACGACGAGGGCTCCAGCCCGAACCGCTCCAGCACTCTCTCCACTTTGGTCTCCACCAGCGTCACGGAGAAGCGCGGGAACACCAGGGGCATTCCCACCGCGTGCGCCGCGAACAGGCAACCCGTCTGCGCCAGGTAGCGCACTTCTCCGGGGCCCCCCACGTACGCCAGCGTGGGAAATACCGCGCTTTCCACCACGGGCCGCAGCACGACGTTGGGCGAGAAACGCTGCGGGTCCGATTCCAGGAGCTCCATCATGGAAGCGTCCGTCAGGCGACGCCGGGACCGGCGCAGCACCCACGCACCCCCGTCCCGCACCAGCCGCTCGCGTCCGTGCTCCTCGTCTTCGAGGAACACGTTGGCCGCACCTGCCAGGACCGGTACCTGCACCCCGTATCCGGCGGCTTCCAGCCGCTCCGTCTGTCGCATCAGCGCCGCCTCGCCCGCCGTCCCGTCCTGCAGCTCCCGGCGCAGCACCGGCACCGCCAGCTCCCGCACGACCGGGTCCGCCGCATCGACGAATCCCAGCGTGAACGGGCTGAGCACGCCCATCAGCGCACGTGAGAAGGCGTCGGCCACGGAGCCGTCCTGGTAGGCGTGGCGAATGCGCTCGAGCAGGGCTGGCGTAAACTCCGATGCAGGAAGCACATTTGCCAGTTCATCCAAAGCTGTTTCGACCAGACCCGAGCGCCCCGGCGCCCGCAGCGGGATCCGACCCATTGCGGGCTGCGCGTCGCCGGGAGGCGGAGCCATCTCGAGCCTGCGCAGCGCGTTCTCGGTGTCGAGGAGATGGGTGTGGCTGGCCTCCTCCCAGTCGTGGTCGTCGGACGCGATCCAGAAGAGGGGGAGGACGGGGACATTGAGGAGCCGCTCGAGCGTGCGGGCGAGGGCGACGGCGGACAGGGCCTTGTAGATGGTGTAGAGGGGCCCGGTGAAGAGTCCCGGCTGCTGACCGGTGGTGACGAAAAAGCCGGTCCCGCCGGCGATCTGCTCGAGGCGAGCTGCAGCCTGATCGTTGGACGGCCGAACGGCGGTGGCCATGTGCCGCAGCGCTTCCGTAGGGAAGCGGCCGCGGACCTCCTCCGCCTTCCGGCGGTATGCGCCGGGGTCGAAGGGGTGGCCGGGGAAGAAGGGTGCCAGGGCCGGCTCGGCACGCGCGTAGTCGTCCACGAGGCGGTTGCCGGACACGATGGCGGTACGGATATCCAGGTTCACGGGCCTCCCTTGTGATACGGCTCGCCCCGCACGATGGTGCCGGCCCGATAGAGCTGCTCGGCGAGAACGAGGCGCGCCACGTCGTGTGGCAGGGTCATGGAGGAGAGCGACAGGCGGTGCCGGGCCTCGTGCACGAGCCGGGCATCCAGGCCGAACGCTCCGCCAACCACGAAGCTCACACCGGCTCCCCCCGACACGGCCATGCGGTTGAGGTAGCGGGCGGTCTGCTCCGAGCTCCACGCATCGCCGACACGGGTCAGGACGACGATCTCGTGGCCGGCCCCCACCACCCCCCGGATCCGCTCCGCCTCCTCTCCGAGGACGTCGCCCACCGGCCGGTTCTTCGAGGCGCGCGCCGCCTTCACTTCGGCGGTGGCCATCTTCCAGTAGCGTGCGGCGCGAGCTTCGAACTCGGCGATGGGCTGGGCCATCAGCGAGGATGGCCGCCCGACGGTGATGAGCAGGATGTCCATGATCAGGCCCGGCCCGGCAGCGTGGTCATCACGCCGCCCCGGGCTCGAGGGACAGGACCGTGTCGGCGCGGAAGCGCTCCAGCGGCTCGGGGTGGTCCACGTTGTAATGGAGCCCGCGGCTCTCTTTCCTCCGTCTCGCGCCGGAGGTGACGAGCGTGGCCACGTCGCAGAGGTTGCGGGTCTCCGCCACATCCGGATCCAGGGGGCCGTCCAGCCACAGCGACCGTGCGCGCGCCGACAGCTGCCTCAACTCCTCCTCTGCCTCCGCCAGCCGCGCATCCGTGCGCACGATGCCGCACTTCGACCACATGAGCGTGCGAAGCCGGTGCTGGACATCCCGCCATTCCGCGCCCGGTGCCCCCGGCTCCGGAAGATCCGGCACGGGGGCGTCCACGGCCGGGGATTCCAGCTCCTCCCGCACGACGAGCGCGGCACGGTGACTGAACACCACGGCCTCGAGAAGCGAGTTGGAGGCCAGCCGGTTCGCACCGTGTACGCCGGTGCACGCCACTTCGCCCGCGGCGAGAAGTCCGCGGAGCCCGGTGCGGCCGTCCAGGTCCGTGCGCACGCCGCCGCATGCGTAATGGGCGGCGGGCACCACCGGGATCGGCTCCGCGAGTGCATCGACGCCCCGCCGCGCGCACGCTTCCAGGATGTTGGGGAACCGGTTGCTGATCTTGTCCGGGGGTATCGCGGAGAGGTCGAGCAGCACGTGCGGCGCCCCGGTCTCCTTGAGCACGCTGTCGATGGCGCGTGCCACGACATCCCGGGTGGCGAGCGAGCCCAGAGGATGCCCCTCCATGACGGAGCGCCCATCGAGGGTGCGCAACACTGCGCCCTCCCCTCGCACCGCTTCCGAGATGAGCACCGCCTGGTCCTCGGCCGGGTAGAGCGCAGTCGGGTGGAACTGGACGAACTCCAGGTTCGCCACGGGCGCGCCGGCGCGGAACGCCATGGCCACGCCGTCTCCCGTGGCGATATCGGGATTCGTGGTGTGGCGATACACGCGGCCGAACCCGCCACTGGCCAGGAACGTCCGCCGGGCCCGGATCGCGGTCACGATGCCGCGCCGGTGGTCGAAGACCACCGCCCCACCACAGCAGTCGCGATCACCGCTGCGGCCGACGAGCAGGTCGATGGCGAGGTGGTCCTCGAGTGTTTCGATGGAAGGGTGTTCGCTCACGGCATCCAGAAGCGCCCGTTCGATCTCCCGGCCGGTAAGGTCCTGGGCGTGCACGATCCTGCGGCGTGAATGGCCACCCTCCCGCCCCAGTGACAGGGTGCCGCCCTCGCGCGTGAAGCGCGCGCCCCAATCCATGAGCTCGCGGACCCTGGCCGGTCCCTCGCGGACGAGCTCCCGGACCGCATCCTCGTGGCACAGCCCGGCGCCCGCCTCCAGCGTGTCCCGCACATGCAGGTCGAAGCTGTCCGCCGGGCTCATCACGGCCGCGATTCCGCCCTGGGCGTAGTTCGTGTTGGAATCGGCCCGCAGCTTCTTGGTCACGACGACCACTTCGGCGTGCTCGGCGAGCTTGAGGGCGAACGTGAGTCCGGCAATGCCGGACCCGATGACGAGGACGTCCGTGGTCCTCTGATTCACGATACCACCTCTTCGATCGCCCGCAGCACCCAGTCCCGTCCGCTCTCGAATCCTACCCTCTGCTCGAGCACCCAGAGGTCCGACGCCGCCATGAGGGGCGCCAGCTTCACGGCGTCCTTGGCCGTGAGCACGACCGGTCCATCACCGGCGAGCCGCGCCAGCTCGCGCGCTTCCGCCTCCGTGAAGGCATGGTGGTCGGGGAACGCGATGGCATCCACCAGCTCGGCCCCCTGCGCCTCGGCCTGGTCGAAGAAGTCGTCGGGGCGCGCGATCCCCGCTACGGCCAGCGCGGGGCCCCGCGGCCCGCCCTCGCGTGCGTGCCCCGCCGCGTCCACCCACCCGGCCGCGCGCAACAGCACCCGGGCCGTGCGACGCCCCGAGATGCGTGACACATCCACTTCCACGCGCGCGGAATCGGCCGGGGAGGCGGTCCTGCGCGTGACCACCACGATGTCGGCACGCTTCAGCGCCCGCGGCGGCTCACGGAATGGTCCACGGGGGAGCAGACGGGCATGTCGGGTCCAGGTTTCCGCCGCGACCAGCACGATGTCCAGGTCCCGCCCGATGCGCCGGTGCTGGAACGCGTCATCCAGGACGAGCACGTCGGCGCCCATGTGCATGGCCTTCCCCGCGCCGCGCAGGCGGTCCTTCTCGGCCACGACCGGCAGGTCGGGAAACCAGAGCCGGTGCAGCATCGGCTCGTCTTCCGCATACCCGCCATGGAGGATCCCGGGGGTGAAGCCGCGCTTCACGAGCTGCCGGACCACCCAGCGGACCATCGGCGTCTTCCCCGTGCCGCCCACGGTGATGTTGCCCACGCTGATGGCCGGGACCGGCGGTGCATCGGCGTCGGCGACCCCGGCGTCGTATGCGGCCTGGCGTGCCCGGATCGCCGCGCGGTAGCCGAGCTCGGCGGGCGTGAGGAGGGCCCCGAGGAGCCGGCCGGTCAGCCCCGCCTCCCCTTCCCAGAGTCGCTGGACCACGTCCGCCGGACCAAGCCGGTCGCCGCCCCTATCGCTGCGGTCCGCCATCACTATCCAGTTCGTCGATCATGGCGTTCATGTCCCGCTCCAGCTCTTCCAGGTGGCGCTGGAACGCGGCCTCATCCGCGTCCCTTGGCACGTAGCGCGGCTCGCCGTAGAAGATCCGCACGCGCGCGAACGGCTTCGGGATGCAGAATCTGTCCCAGTGCCCCGGCCACCACGCTCTGCTGCACCCAATGCCAATGGGGAGGATGGGCGCGCCGGACAGCTGGGCGATGCGGAGAAGACCCGGCTTCAGCCGCTGCCGGGGTCCACGCGGGCCGTCCGGCGTGATCGCCAGCCCACGTCCGGCCCGCGCCCGGCGAACGAGGGCCCGGAGCGCCTCGTCGCCCCCCCGGCTGGTGGAGCCGCGGACCGGCTCATAGCCCCATCCGCGCACGATCCGAGAGATGTACTCCCCGTCTCCGGACTGGCTGATCAGGGCCGCGATGTTCCGGTGGCGGTGGTAGTACGTCAGCGGCAGCAGCCTCCCATGCCAGAGGGCGAAAATCGCGCCCTCCCCCGCCGCCATGGCGTGGTCGAACCGCTCCCGGTGCTCGGTGGTGAACCGCACCGTGGCCATGAGCGCGTTCATGAGCCAGCGGCCCAGCAGCCCGATCACCGCGTAGCGAAGGCGCTTCATCCGGCCTCCAGGATGTCGGCGGCCAACCCGGCCACGCGCGCGGCAGCGCTCCCGTCGCCGGCCGGCCGGAGCGCGTCGCGTATGCCCCTCACGCCCGCCAGCGCGGCCTGCCGCGCCGGCCCCTCGTCCACCAGCGGGATCAGCGCCGCGGTCAGCTTCGCCGGCGTGACGTCGTCCTGCAGGAGCTCCGGCGCGATCCGGCGTCCGGCCACGAGGTTGGCCAGGCCGACGTGCTCCACGTCCACGAGCTTGCGGGCGAGCCAGAACGTCAGGGGATGGGTGCGATACGCGATCACCATGGGGACGCCCGCCAGCGCCGCCTCCAGCGTGGTGGTGCCGGACTTCACGAGTGCGACGTGGGCGTTCGCCAGCAGCGCCGCGCCGTCCGTGGTCACCGGGATCTCGATGTCGGCATAGGCGGAGGCGGGCACGTCCGGCGATCGCGCCACCACGGGCTGGATGTGCCAGCGGGCCGCCACCACGCGCCGGGCCGCCTCGAGGAACGGCTCCAGGTGCCGCTCGACCTCCTGGATCCGCGAGCCGGGGAAGAGCGCGAGGATGCGTCGCTCGGGCTCCAGCCCGAGGTCGCGACAGAACGCTTCCCGATCCGCCTGCACGTCCTCCCGGTCCACCAGCGGATGCCCGACGAAGTGGACATCGCCGCCGTACGGGGCGAACACCTCCTCCTCGAACGGGAGGATCACGGCCAGGCGGTCGGTCACTTCCGCCAGTCTGCGGGCGCGGCTCCTGTGCCAGGCCCACACCTGAGGGGCAATGTAGTAGAGGACCGGCACGCCCATCCGTCGGCAGCGCGTGGCGAGGCGCAGGTTGAAGCCGGGATAATCGATCGGGATCACGAGGTCGGCCCCCGCCTCGCGGATCGCGCCGCTGGCGCGGCCGAGGAGGCGGAGGAAGAATGGCAGGTGCCTCGCCACTTCCGCGAATCCCATCACGGCCAGGCGGTCGAACGGCGCGATCGGCTCCACGCCTTCCGCTTGCATGCGGGGGCCGGCCAGCCCCAGGAGACGTGCGTCGGGCCAGCGCTCCCGCAGCGCCCGCGCCACGGCGGCGCCGTGCAGGTCCCCCGAGGGCTCGCCGGCGGAGAGGAAGAAGGTGGGAGCCGTCCCGCTCACGTGAGGCTCGAGAGATACCAGATGGCGAGAATCACGATGATGAGCCCCACGATCAGGCGCCCCAGGCGGGGCGGGCGCGTGGGGCCGATCGCCTCCGACTTACGCTCGCGTCGAATACGAAGCAGCGACATGGTCCTCGATGTGTTGCACGATCTCCAGGGCGACGCCCAGCGCGTTGCGTCCGTCGCTTCCCGAGACTTTCACCGGGCCTTCGCCGCGCAGCGCGGCGACGAACGCCTCCAGCTCGCAGCGGAGCGGCTCCCTCCCGTCGCCCGTCAGCTCGATCCTCTCCACCACGCTCAGCAGGCTCTCGGCCTCCAGGTGCGCCCCCGGCTCCAGCATGATCCCCTCCCGGAGCCGCAGGAACTCTCCCTTCCCTGCCGCCAGGTCCAGGCTGAGATAGCCCGAACGCTGGAAGAAGCGGACTTTCCGCATCCGCTCCATCGAGACGCGGCTCGCGGTCAGGTTCGCCACGCCGCCCCCCTCGAACTCCAGCCGCGCGTTCGCGATGTCGGGGCTGGGCGTGAGCACCGGGATCCCGGTGGCCGCAACGGTCCGGACGGGCCGGCCGACCAGGCTCAGGACCAGGTCCAGGTCATGGATCATCAGGTCCAGTACCACGGCCACGTCCGTTCCGCGCGGCCCGAACGGCGCCAGCCTGTGGCTCTCCACGAACAGCACTTCATCCAGGTACGGCTCCGCCGCGCGGATGGCGCCGTTGAACCGCTCGACGTGCCCGATCTGCACGCGCGCACCGGTGTGCTCGGCGGCTTCCAGGATCCGGTCGGCCGCCTCGAGCGTGGGAGCGATGGGCTTCTCGATCAGGGCGTGAACGCCGCGCTCCAGCGCGCGCACGGCCACCGCCTCGTGCGACTGCGTGGGCACCGCGATCACCACCGCATCCACACCGTCGAGGAGCGCGTCCAGCGACGCGTGCGCCGCCACGCCGAGCCTGGACGCCACCTCCTCCTGCCGCGCCGGCGCGGCATCGTACACACCGGCGAACTCGACGCCAGGAAGCTCGCGCGCGATGCGCGCATGGTGGAAGCCGAGGCTGCCCGTTCCGACCACTCCGATTCGCACCCTCATGTTCTCACAGCGAGACGCCCCGCTCGCTCTCCTCGAAGAAGGTGATGAACGCCTGCACTTCGGGTGTGAGCGTCAGCTCCGAGCGCGCACGCGCCAGCGCCTGCGAGACGTTGTATGGTGAGTTGAAGAAGAGCCGATACGCCCGCTTCAGCGCCACGCGCGTCTCCTCGCTGAAGCCGCGCCGCCGCAGACCCACGCTGTTGAGCCCCGCCATGGCCAGGGGGTTCCCCGCGCAGCGGACATAGGGGGCAATGTCCTTGGGCACGCGCGAAGCCCCGCCGACGAACGCATGGGGACCGATCCGGACGAACTGGTGGATGGCCGTGAGGCCGCCCACGATCGCCCAGTCCCCGATGGTCGTGTGCCCTCCCATGTTGACCGCATTGGAGAGGATCACGTGGTCGCCAATGTGACAGTCGTGCGCCACGTGGACATACGCCATGAGGAGACAATCGCTCCCCACCACCGTGCGCCCGGACGCCCGGGTCCCGCGGTTCAGCGTACCGTACTCACGGATGGTGGTCCGGTCGCCCACCACCAGCCGGGTGTCCTCCCCTTCGTACTTCAGATCCTGCGGCTCGGTACCCAGCACGGCGCCATGGAAGATCCGGCAATCCCGACCGATCACGGTGTTCCGCTCGATCAGGACGTTCGATCCGATCTCGGTACCATCACCCACGACCGCGCCGGGCCCGATGATCGTGCCCGGCCCGACGGTTACGCCGGTGCCCAGCTCCGCGAGGTCGTGCACCAGCGCAGTGGAATGGATCCCCTGCCCCTGCGGCAGGGCCGCCTCCATGGTATTGTCGCTCATCAACGATCCACGATCCGGGCCATGAACTCCCCTTCAGCCGCCAGATCCCCGTCCACGTAGCCCTGGCCCTTCATCCGGCACGTGTGCCCCCGGAACTGCAGCATCTCGAGCTCGAACACGAGCTGATCCCCCGGCATGACCGGGCGTCGCCACTTCACTTTATCCATGGTCATGAAGTAGACCACCTTCTCCTCCGGCTTCTCGATCGCGTCCAGAAGCAGGAGCCCTCCCACCTGCGCCATGGCCTCGATGATCAGGACACCCGGCATGATCGGGTGCCCCGGATAATGGCCCTGGAAGAACGGCTCGTTGATCGTGACGTTCTTGATCCCCACGATCCGCTTGCCGGGCTCGAAGTCGATGATCCGGTCCACGAGCAGCATGGGGAAGCGGTGTGGCAGGTACTGCAGGATCTTGGTGATGTCCACCACGCCCGCCCCGCCCCGGCGCGCCGACGACCGGATCGCCTTCGCGAGCTCGAAATTGCCGGCGTGACTCGGCCGTTCCGCCACCACGTGGCCCAGCACGCGCCCGCCCAGCACGGCCAGGTCCCCGACCAGGTCGCCGATCTTGTGGCGCACGAATTCGTCGGGGAATCGGAGGTCCTGACCGTCGGCCACACCATCCTCATCGAGGACCACGGTGTTCTCCAGGCTCGTGCCCAGCGCCAGCCCCTTCGCGTGCAGAGCTTCCTTGTCCCGCAGGAACCCGAACGTGCGCGCCGGCCCGAGCTCGCGGGCGAAGCTGTCGTCGATGTTGAAGGAGGCGAACTGTCTGCGAACGAGCGGATGGTCGAATTCGATCGTAGCCGAGATCCGCAGGTCCCCGGCCGGCGCACACACGTAGTGTCCGCCGTTCGGGCCGTCCACGCTCAACGGCGTCTGCAGTCGGAAGATGTTGACTGGCGCGTTCTGCGACTGGATCCCCGCACCCTCCAGCAGATCGTAGAACGGGAGGAAGCTGCCATCGGCGATGGGCACTTCCGGCCCAGAGATCTCGATCACGAGGTTGTCCAGACGGTGGGCGCCCACGGCTGCCAGCACATGCTCCACCGTCCTCGCCTGCACCTCCCCGAACGCCAGCGTGGTGCCGAGACGTGTATCCACCACGTTCTCGAGCGACACCGGGATCTCCGGCGCACCCTCCAGGTCCGTGCGGCGGAACCGCAGGCCAGTCCCCGGCTCCGCGCCCAGGAAGCGGACCCGGGCGGGCTGGCCCGTGTGGACGCCCGTTCCCTCCAGCGAAGCTTCGCCGGCAATGGTCTGCTGGTTCGGTACGCTCATTCCGCTCCGCGCCGCCCCTCGATTTCCCGTTCCAGGTCCCGGACGCGCTCGCGCAGCCGCCCGAGCCGCGCCAGGCCGGCCTGCGTCCTCATCGCTTCAGCGTGCGGTCGGGCCGGGTATCCGCTCCAGATCTCGCCCGCGGGAACGTCGCCGAAGACCCCCGCCTGCGCCGCGATCTTCGCTCCATCCCCGATCTCGATATGGCCGTTCAGCCCCGCCTGCCCGCCGACCGTGACACCGCGGCCCAGCCGTGTGCTTCCCGAGATTCCGACCTGCGCGACGATGATCGACCCGGCGCCGATCCTCACATTGTGACCCACGTGCACCAGGTTGTCGATCTTCACGTGATCGCCGATCTCGGTGGATCCGATCGAGCCACGGTCGACCGTCACGTTCGCGCCGATCTCCACGTCGCTCCCGATCCAGCAGTTCCCCACCTGCGGGATCTTCCGCGGAACGCCATCCACCGCGACGAAGCCGAACCCATCCGCGCCCAGGCAGGCGCCCGCGTGGACCACCGTGCGTGCGCCCACGCGAGTCCGGCGATAGAGCACCACGTGCGGGTGCAGAATCACGTCCTCGCCGAGATCACACCCCGGCCCCACCACCACGTTCGCACCGATCTCCGACCGGTCCCCGATCCTCGACCCCTCGCCGATGACCGCGCCGGGACCGATGGCGACGCCATCCCCCAGCTGCGCGTCCGCGGCCACGACGGCCGTCGGGTGGACCCCGGCTGGCACGGACGCCTCCGGATACAGCGCCGGAAGGACCCGGACCAGTCCCGCATGGACGTCCGCGACCACGATGCGGGGGCGTTCATCCTCCACCCGCTCCACAACCGACGCATCCACCAGGAGCAGCCCCGCGCGAGAGGCCTGAAGGTAGGGGAGGTATCGGGCCTGAGCAACGAACGAAAGCTCCCCCGGGCCGGCACGATCGAGGGGCGCCGCCCCCGTGATCTCCGGGTCGGTCCCCCCTACGAGCTCCGCGTCGAGCAACCGCGCGATTGCCGAAGCCTTCACCGGCTCCGCTCCCCTGCTCTCGAGTGGATTCCGGGGCCGGAAACTAGCCCTGCCCGGCCCCTGCCTTGAGCCGACTCAGCACTTCCGCCGTGATGTCCAGCGACGGGTCCGCGGCGATCACGCCGCCCGAGGCGACATCCAGGATGAAGCTGTAGCCCTTCTCCTGCCGGAGCCCATCGATCACCTGGTTGATGTGCTCGAGCGCCGGCTGCAGGATCTCGTTCTGCCTTGCCTGTGCTTGCTGCTGGAGCTCCTGGCCACGCTGCTGCAGCTGCTGCTGCTTCTGTGCGAGCGCCTGCTGCTGCGCCTGGCGCTTTTCAGCCGTCATCATGCTCTGCTGCTGCTGGAACTGCTGCACCTCGTTCTGCAGCTCCTGCTGCAGTGGGGCGAGGGTGCTGTCCGCGCGCGCCTCGAACCGGCTCATCTCCTGCTGGATCTGCGCTTTCGCAGCCTGCAGGCCGGGCGCCTCGTTGCGCAGCTGTTCCGAATCGATGAACACGATCTTCGCGCTCTGCGCCGCCAGCTGGCCACCCGCCGTCAGCACCAGCCCCAGTGCCAGGGCCAAACTCGCCTTGAACTTCATCCGAAAACCACCTTTCACGCGTTAGTAGGTCTGCCCAAACTTGAAGTGGAGCTGCCACCCGGGCTCTGTCTTGTCGAAACCGTACGCATAGTCCAGCCCCATCGGTCCGAACGGCGTCACGAGCTGCACTCCGATCCCCGCCCCGCGGAACAGCTTCGCCGGGTTCACATCGAGCGGGCCACTCCACAGGTTGCCCGCATCCCCGAATAGCGAGACGGAAACGTTGTCGTTGAACCGGACCGCGTACTCCGCCGATAGCCGCACGAACGCATTGCCGAGCCGGTCGGACAGCGAGCCGCTCCCACGCGGCAGATACCCCATCGGCGTGATCGTCGTTTCGTCGTAGCCGCGAAGCTGCTCACCGAACTGCACGCCGCCCATCCAGAAGCGCTCGAACGGGAACCCGCCCGCGTCGCCCATGATGGCACCGGCGCCAAGGGTGAGGCCCAGCGAGGTGCGAACGGGGCGCACCCCCGGCGCGCCGCCGCCGAACTGGGTCACGGGGGTCCACCACTGGGCCGAGGCCGTGTACTTCTGGAAGTTCCCGTCCCCGCCCAGAGGCCCCCCGCTGAGGTCGGCCTCCAGCTCGTGTCGGGTCCCGACCGTCGGGAACATCGGGTTGTCCAGCGTGTTGCGCAGCAGCGAGAGCGAGACGGTGCTCAGCACGCCTGGCGGCAGCCCGAAGAGCGCATCGGCGTTGTCGCCGAAGTTGCGGTAGGATGTCCGGGAAAGCTGGTATCCCAGGAACACCCGGGAGCGCCGCCGGTCCAGTGGGAACGGCACGCCGAAGCGCAGCGAGCCGCCCGTGTTCCGGCGCTCTCCTTCCGGGAAGCTGAAGAACCGGTTCTGCTTCGTGCTGAAGAGGGAGATCGACCCGCTCACCTGCGATCCCTCGATGGCGGGATCGGTGTAGCTCGCCTGGAAGTTGTTGTACGCGCGCCCGAACTCCCAGCGAAGGTGGCCGGACTTGGCCTGGCCGAACAGGTTCGGCTGGTCGTAGCCCAGGAACCCGGCGATCCCGCCCCATCCCCCGACGGTCGTGCCGAAGTTCACCGACCCGGTCTGCTTTTCCTTCACCTCGAAGGTGACGTTGATGTCGCCGTTGTCGAGCTGCTCGAGCTGCGGCGTCGGCATGGGACTCTCGAAGAAGCCGAGCCCCATGATGCTTCGATAGCTCTGGATCAGCAGGTCCTCACTGTACACGTCGCCCGGGAGGAGGAAGATCCGTTCGCGGATCACGTCCTCGTGGGTGTACGTGTTGCCGGCGATGGCCACGCGGTGGATGTACGCCGGCTCGCCCTCGCTGATGTTCCAACCCACCTGCACGGCGGGCTCGCCCGACTCCGTCTCGGTCCGCTCGACGAACGGGACCACCTGTGCGTAGAGGTAGCCCTGGTTGTTGTACGCCTGCCGAACGTCCTGCGTGGCCTGCTCGAACCGGCCCTGGTTGAAGACGGGCGTATTCGCGGCCACCTGGCCCTGCTCCGCCCCGATCCCGCCGATCCCGAAGCTGGCCAGCAGCCCGCCCCGCGCGCTCTCGTAGTAGCGCTTCAGGTCCTCGGTCGGGAACTGCCGGTTCCCTCGCACTTCGAAGTCCACCAGCCGATACTGCGGCCCTTCATTCACCCAGATGGTGATCCGACCCTTCCCCGTTTCCGGGTCCACCACCAGCGTGTCGCGGGTGACGGCGAAGTCGATGTAGCCGTGGCTGCCATAGAAGGTGGGGAGGTTCTGTCGCAGGTCGGCCTGGAACGCGTCGGCGTCGTAGAGCCCGGAGCGATACCAGAAGAATCCCTCTTCCTTCGTGGTCATGGCACCCTCGAGCTCGCCCGCGGAGAACACCTCGTTGCCCACGAAGTGGATCTCGGAGATGGCCACGCGCTGCCCTTCCTGGACATCGATCACCAGCCGGTACTCGCCCTCGGTACCCGCCAGCGGCTCCAGCCGCTCCTCGATGTCGCGCACCCGGATCCCCTTCTCGGCCAGCAGGTCGCGGATCACGGACTTGGCCCGGGCGACCCGGGCCGGGTCGTACGGCTGGGCCGCAGCCAGGTTCGCGCTGTCGCGCACCGTCTTGGCCCGGATGTGCTCCAGCCCGCGGATGTCGACGTAGGAGACGAACGGCTGCTCCTTCACTTCGATGATCAACCGTACGCCGGATTCCGGGTTCGCGGGCTCCAGGTTCTCCGCGTAGACCTGCACGTCCGAGAATTGCTGCGTCACCCAGAGCCGGTGAATGGCGTCCTGGATGTCGCGGTAGGTGATCTCGTCCCCGATCCGGATGCCGGCTGTCGAGGTGATGATGTCATCGGAGAGACGCTCGTTCCCCCGCACATCCACCGCCGCCACCCGAACGGGCTGGACCGCGCCCATCGGCTCCTGCCCGGTCGGCTGCTGGGCCGACGCGGGCACGGGACCGACGAGTGCGACAAAAGAGGCGACCGCGACCGCGGCCGCCCCCATGATCGTCTTTGCTGTCACTCGACTCATGTCTTGCTGGACGATGGCACCCTGAATTCCAGGGCGTCCCCTTCTTCGGTCACATCCGCTTCGATCTCGTCTCCCGGCGAGAACTCCTGCACCAGGATCTTCTCCGACAGCGGGTCTTCCAGATACCGCTGGATCGCGCGGCGGAGCGGTCGGGCGCCGAACTTCTCGTCGTAGCCCTTCTCCACCAGGAACCGGATCGCCTCGTCGGTGACCGTGAGCGTGAGCTCCTCATCCGCAAGACGCGCGTGCACTTCCTTCATCATGATGTGCACGATCTCGCCGATCTGCTCCCGGCTGAGCGGGTGGAAGACGATGGTGTCGTCCACGCGGTTCAGGAACTCCGGGTTGAACGCCCGCTCGATCTCTTCGGTGACCTTTGCCTGCATCCGCTCGTACGTGGTCTCCGAGTCGCGCTGATGGAACCCCAGCGCCGCCTTCCCCGTGCTGATGTCCCGCGCGCCCAGGTTGGACGTCATGATCAGCACCGTGTTCTTGAAATCGATCACGCGCCCGTAGTTGTCCGTCAGGTGGCCTTCATCCAGCACCTGGAGCAGGATGTTGAACACGTCCGGGTGCGCCTTCTCGATCTCGTCCAGCAGCACCACACTGTACGGCCGCCTGCGCACGGCCTTGGTCAGCGTGCCACTGTCCTCGTAGCCGACGTAGCCCGGAGGCGCACCGATCAGGCGGGACACGGAGAACTTCTCCATGTACTCGCTCATGTCCACGCGGATCAGCGCGTCGCGGTCGGCGAACAGGAACTCGGCCAGCGCCCGTGCCAGCTCCGTCTTCCCGACACCCGTGGGTCCGCTGAAGATGAAGCTGCCGATGGGCCGGTTCGGGTTCTTCAGCCCCGCACGGCTCCGCCGGATGGCGCGGCTGATGGCATGGATCGCCTCGTCCTGTCCGACCACCCGCTTGTGGAGCTCGGCTTCCATGTTGACCAGACGCTCGGTCTCCGCTTCCTTCAGCCGGGTCACGGGGATCCCCGTCCACCGGCTCACGATGAAGGCGACATCCTCCACGCCGATCACCGGACGGTGCTGCTTCCGCTCCTCTTCCCACTCCTCCTGCCGCTTGCGGATCTCGCCCTGCAGCTCCCGCTCCTTGTCGCGCAGCTCCGCCGCGCGCTCGAAGTCCTGGTCGCGGATCGCCGCGTCCTTCTTCTCCGCCAGCTCCTCCAGCTCTTCCTTCAGCTCCGTGACCTCGGGCGGCGGGACCTGCGTGGCCAGGCGCGCGCGTGCCCCCGCCTCGTCGATGACATCGATCGCCTTGTCCGGGAGGAACCGATCGGTGATGTAGCGCTCGCTCAGCTTGGCCGACGCGCTCAGCGTGTCATCGGGGATCTCCACCCGGTGATGATCCTCGTAGTGCCTGCGCAGCCCCTTCAGGATCTCGATGGACTCCTCCACGGTGGGCGGGTCCACGATCACGGTCTGGAAGCGCCGCTCCAGGGCGCCATCCTTCTCGATGTACTTGCGGTACTCGTTCAGCGTCGAAGCGCCCACGCACTGCAGCTCGCCCCGGGCCAGCGCCGGCTTCAGCATGTTGGATGCGTCGATGGCGCCTTCCGCCGCGCCCGCTCCGACCAGCGTATGCAGCTCGTCGATGAACAGGATCACGTTCTTGTTCTGCGCGATCTCGTTCATGATTGCTTTCAGCCGCTCTTCGAACTGGCCGCGGTACTTCGTCCCCGCGATCACCGCGGCCATGTCCAGCGCCAGCACGCGGTGGCCCGTCAGGCTGTCCGGGACGTCGCCACTGGCGATCATCTGCGCCAGCCCCTCGACGATGGCCGTCTTGCCGACGCCGGCCTCGCCGATGAGCACCGGATTGTTCTTCTTCCGGCGCGAAAGCACTTCCATCACCCGCTCGATCTCGGACTCCCTGCCGATGGTCGGGTCCAGTTCCTCATTGCGAGCCAGCTCCGTCAGGTCACGGCAGAAGTGGTCCAGCGCCGGGGTCTTCGACTTCTTCTCCCCCTTCGAGCTGGCGCCGCCGCCGCCACCCGCGCTCCCGGGCACGGACGGCTGGCCCGGATTTACGTCGCTGCCCAGCAGCTTCAGCGTCTCGGATCGCGCCTCGTCCAGTGTGAGACCGAGGGAGTTGAGGACCTGCGCCGCGATCCCCTTCTCCTCGCGCAGCAGCCCGAGCAGCAGATGCTCGGTGCCGACGTAGGAGTGATTCAGCTCCCTCGCCTCTGCCATGGCGTACTCCAGCACCTTCTTGGCGCGGGATGTGTACGGCAGCTCGCCGAGAGCGATCGTGGCCTTCCCCTTCTTCACGGACTCCTCGATCCGCTCGTGGATCTGCTCCAGGTCCACGTTCAGATTCATGAGGACGGCGGCCGCCACGCCTTCGCCCTCCCGGATGAGGCCCAGGAGGATGTGCTCGGTGCCCACGTAGTCGTGCTGGAGACGGATCGCCTCCTCACGCGCCATCGCGAGTACCTTCCGCACCCGGTCGGTGAAGTTGTAATTCATTGGTGCCTCATAGCGGGAGTCGTCTTTGCGACGACGTTCTATTCAACTTCCGAGCCGTTCCCACCACTTCGCTCCGGGCTCGCCTCATCGTCCGCCAGCATGCGCCGGACGAACGCGGCGCGGTGCAGGTCGGCTTCCGCTTCCGTCAGTGAGCGGCCTGCCGCCTGCTCCAGGTGGGCCGGCTGCGCGTAGATCATGATCTTGTTGAGCGTGTATACACTGGGTTCGGACAGCAGTTTCATGCTCACGCCCAGGCGCACCCCGCTCAGCAGATTCATGACCTCGTCGAAGGACAGGCTGCGAGCATAACGCAGGAGACCGTACGCCCGCCAGATCTTGTCCTCCATCACGGCCGGGGCTTCCCGCATGAGGACCGAGCGCGCCTGCATCTCGTACTGGATCACCTGCTGCACGATCTTCTGCAGGTGATCGATCAGATCTTCCTCCGGCTTCCCGAGCGTGGTCTGGTTCGAGACCTGGAAGAAGTTGCCGACCACTTCGGACCCTTCGCCGTAGAGCCCCCGGAAGGTCAGGCCCACCTGGCCGATCCCCTGCAGGACCTTTCCGATCTCCTTGGTCAGAACGAGGCCCGGGAGGTGGATCAGGATCGAGGCCCGCAGCCCCGTCCCGACGTTCGTGGGACAGCTCGTGAGATAGCCGAACTCGTGGTGGTAGGCCATCGGGAGCTGGGCGCCCATCTCCTCATCCAGGCCATCCACCTGCGCGTGCGCCTCCCGCAGACAGAGCCCCGAGCGCAGGCTCTGGAGACGCAGGTGGTCCTCCTCGTTCACCATGACGCCCGTCTCGTCCGCCGGGCCCACCAGCAGCCCTGCCCCGGCGTGGGGCCCCGGCGCGCCCTCGCCCACCAGCTCCCGCGACACCAGGTGACGCTCCAGCAGCACCTGCCGCGACAGGCGCGGCAGGGCGGCGACGTCGAGGCTGACGCCATCGCGCAGCAGCGCGGTCCGCTCGGCCGCGGACTGGACGGCCGCCAGGATCTGGAGCCGCTCGTCGTCGTCGATCCGGGGGCTGAACGCGTGGCCCTGGAGGTTGCGGGCCAGCCGGACCCGGGTGGACAGGACGATGTCGGCGTGCGGGCCCGCGGCCTCCAGCCACGAGAGGCCGAAGTCGCCGAGCGTGTCCAGCTCCATCATGAACGCGCCCCCTCTCCTTCCATCTCACGAATCTGGTCCCGGAGCATGGCCGCGCGCTCGAACTCTTCCCGCTTCACGGCCGTGTCCAGCTTCCTGCGGAGGCGAGATATCTGCTCGTGCCGCTGGGCATCCGATGGGTCCGGCGGGAGATAGACCTTGCCCACGTGCTGCGTCCCGCCGTGGAGCCGCCGGAACAGGCCGCGGAGGTGCTCCTCGAACGCGACATAGCAGTGGGAGCAGCCGAGCCGCCCGGTCTTCTTGAAGTCCTGCAGCGTCAGGCCGCAGTAGTCGCACGTGATGGACGAGGACTTGTGGGGACGAGACTCCTGGCCCATCTGGGCGAGGAAGTCCGTGAGCGGGAAGCTGGAGCCCGCGCCCGGCTCGGGTTCCAGTCCCTTCTCGGCAGCGCACGCCTCGCAGAGGTGGTACGTGCCCATCTTGTTGTCGACGATCTGGGTGAGATGGATCACCGCTTCGTTCTCACCGCAATTGTCGCAAAGCATGGCTCAATCCGGGTACAGGCTCTCCAGCTTTCCATCCCGCACGCGCAGCACGCGATCCGTCCGATCCGCAAGCTCACGGTTGTGGGTCACGAGCACCAGTGCCACGCCGTGCTCCGCGCGCAGACGGAAGAAAAGATCGTGGAGCTGCTCGCTCGTGTGCGTGTCCAGGTTCCCGCTCGGCTCGTCCGCCAGGATCACTCCCGGCTCGTTCGCCAGCGCCCTCGCCACGGCCACGCGCTGCTGCTCCCCTCCGCTCAGCTCCATCGGACGGTGCATCAGTCGCTCCGAGAGGCCGACTTCTCCCAGCAGCGCCCGGGCACGCGCCCGCGCCACCGCCTCATCCCGGCCGGCGATGAGCAGGGGCATCATCACGTTCTCCTCGGCCGTGAACTCGCGCAGCAGGTGGTGGAACTGGAACACGAAGCCGATCACTTCGTTCCGGAACGCCGCCAGCTCATCGGACACCAGCGCGTTCAGGTCCCAGCCGGCCACCGTGACGTGTCCGGCCGTCGGCCGGTCGAGACCGCCGAGCAGGTGGAGCAGCGTCGACTTGCCCGCGCCGCTCGCCCCCGTGATCGCTACGGCTTCCCCCGCCGCCACCTGCAGGTCTACACCAGCCAGAACGGTGAGTTCGGTCCCACCACCGCCCATGTAGACCTTGCGGAGGTCCTGGACGTCGACCGCCCACTCGAACGCTTCCGGTGCCGCGCCCGAATGGAATGCGCCGGCGTTCGCGCGGGCCGACATCCGCTCCGGCTCACTCATGACGGATCGCTTCCACGGGGAGCAGCCGCGACGCCTGCCTCGCCGGATAGATGGTGGCCACGAACGCCACCAGCACACTCACTCCCACGATCAGCCCCAGGTCCATCCAGTCCAGGGCCACCGGGAGCGTGTCGAGGAAGTACACGTCGCCCGGGAGCGAGATGAACTTGTAGGTGTCGAGCAACCAGACGAGGAAGAGCCCCAGCCCTGTCCCGAGGCCCGTGCCGACGATGCCGATCGCGAGTCCCTGCTGCATGAAGATGCGGAGCACGCGCCGGTCCGTCATGCCCATGGACTTGAGGATCCCGATCTCGCGCGTCTTGTCGGCCACCACCATGATCAGTGTGCTGATGATGTTGAACGCGGCCACCACCACGATGAGGGAGAGGATCACGGCCATGGCCATCTTCTCCAGCTTCAGTGCCGAGAAGAGGGACGAGTTCAGCTGCAGCCAGTCCTGGGTGTAGAAGGGGAAGCCCAGCTTGCGCTCGATCCGCAGGCCGATCTGTTCCGCTCGCCACGGCTCGGTGACCTTCACGCCAACGCCGCTCACCGCATGATCCAGGTCCAGCAGGTCCTGCGCGGCCGAGAGCGACGTGTAGAGGTAGCTGGAGTCGTACTCGTACATCCCGGTGCTGAACCGGTCCGTGACTTCGAACTTCCGCATGGCCGGGACCGGCTGCCCGGCGGAGGCGGGCGTCTTGATGTTCTCGAACGAGGCCACCAGGACGGTGTCACCCGGGAACAGGTTCATCTTCTCCGCCAGCCGACGGCCCACGAGGAGGGGCGGATACCCGGAGGCCGTGGTCCCGAAGTCCAGCTTCCCCGACCGGATCTCTGCTTCGATCTGCGTGAGCGGTGGCTGGTCACCCCCGGGGACAATGCCGTAGAGCATCCCCGGCTGGGCGTAGTCCGTCCCGGGGACGAGCAGGCCCACCTGGGTCATGACGAACGGCTGCGCGGCCACCACGCCTTCCGTCGCTCTGGCCGAATCGGCCGCTGCGGCCCAGTCCTCCATCCGGAACCCGTGTCGACCGGACTGCTCGAACACGTAGATGTGAGGATTCAGGCCGATGATCTTGGCCTGGAGGTCGCGCTGGAGGCCCGTCATCACGGCGATCACGATGATCAGCGCGGCCACGCCGACGAACACGCCGCCCACGGCGATCAGCGTGATCAGCGAGACGAACTGGCCCTTTCGCCGGGACGCCAGGTAGCGGCGCGCGATGAACCAGTCCAGGCGCTTCAACCGCCCTCCTCCGGCCGCATGGTGGGGAAGAGGATCACGTCCCGGATCGACGACGAGTCCGTCAGCAGCATCACCAGGCGGTCCACGCCGATCCCCACGCCACCGGTCGGCGGCATGCCATATTCCAGTGCCCGGAGGTAGTCCTCGTCCGTCATGAACGCCTCCTCGTCGCCTGCCTCGCGCATTCGCGACTGCGCCTCGAATCGCTCGCGCTGGTCGAGCGGATCATTCAGCTCGCTGAACGCGTTGGCGATCTCGCGACCCGCCACGATGAGCTCGAATCGCTCCGTCAGGCGCGGGTCGCCCCTCTTCGGCTTGGCCAGCGGCGAGAGCTCGCGGGGATAGTCCACGACGAACGTGGGCTGCACCAGTGTCGGCTCCACCAGCTCGCTGAACAGCGAGTCCAGGAGCTTGCCCCTCCCCATGGTTTCCACCCCGTCGATCCCCGCCCGGGCAGCGGCGGCGCGCAGGGCGTCGTCATCCATGGAGGCCGCGTCCACTCCCGCTTCCGCGAGCGAGCCCAGGAACGTGACACGGCGGTATGGCGGCGCGAGATCCACGGCATCCCCGTCCACCGGCACCCGGGCGGCTCCGGTGGTGCGCTCGGCCACGTGCGCGATCATGGACTCCACGCGCTCCATCATGTCCCCGTAGTCCGCGAACGCCTCGTAGAACTCGAGCATCGTGAACTCGGGATTGTGCGTACGGTCGATCCCCTCGTTCCGGAAGTCCTTCGAAATCTCGTACACGCGCTCCAGCCCGCCCACGATCAGCCGCTTCAGGTAGAGCTCGTCGGCGATCCGGAGATAGAGCCGCATGTTCAGGGCGTTGTGCTGCGTCGTGAACGGACGCGCCAGTGCGCCGCCGTAGATCGGCTGCAATACCGGGGTTTCGACCTCGATGTAGCCGCGCTCATCCAGGAACTCGCGAAGGGCGCGAACCACCCTGGCGCGGGTGACGAACCGGGACCGGACGTCCGGGTGCACCGCCAGGTCGGCGTAGCGCTGCCGATAGCGCTGCTCCATGTCGGCGAACCCGCTGTGGACCACCCGCTCGCCTGTGGCCTCGTCCTCCTCCACCTTGCCGAACGGGAGCGGCCGGAGCGATTTCGCCAGCAGCTCGAAGCTGTCCACCCTGACGCTGGCCTCCCCGCTCCGCGTGCGCATGGTTGGCCCGCGCGCCCCCACCCAGTCGCCGATGTGCAGCAGTCGGAGCCGGGCATACGCTTCCTCTCCCACCACGTTCTGGCGGAAGAACAGCTGGATGCGGCCGGACCGGTCCTCGACATCGGCGAACGTGGCCTTCCCATGCCCGCGCAGCGACACCAGGCGGCCCCCCACCGCCACGTCCGGACCGAGGACGTTCTCGTCCAGGCGCCCGTCCGCCTCCGCGGCATCGAAAGCCCGGACGGCCTCCGCCGCTTCGTGCGTGCGCGCGTACCGGTACGCGTACGGCTCCGTCCCGGACCGCCGCAGCTCCTCCAGCTTCTCTCGCCGGTCGCGCTCGACCTGGCTCCGCCCCTCCGCTTCCGTCCCCGTGCTCATGCCACCTTCGCGCCAAACTCCTTGAGATACGCTTCGATCAGCGGGTCCAGGTCTCCGTCCATCACGCGCTGGACATCGCCGACCTTCAGCTCCGTGCGGTGATCGGTCACCTGCGTGTACGGCTGGAACACGTACGATCGGATCTGGTTCCCCCACGCGATCTCCGTCTTCTCCGATTCCAGCTTCTGCCGCTCCGCCTCGCGCTCCTCCACCTCACGCTCGTACAGCGCCGCCTTCAGCATGCGCATTGCGGTGGCCTTGTTCTGGAACTGGCTCCGCTCCTGCTGACACGCCGCCACGATCCCGGTGGGGATGTGCGTGATGCGAACGGCGGAGCTGGTCTTGTTGACGTGCTGCCCACCGGCCCCCGAGGCCCGGAAGGTGTCCACGCGCAGATCCTTGTCCTGGATGTCGATGGCGATCTCGTCATCGACCACGGGATAGACGAAGACGCTCGCGAAGGAGGTGTGGCGTCGGCCCTGGGCATCGAACGGGGAGATCCGCACGAGCCGGTGAACCCCCTTCTCCGCCTTGAGATAGCCGTACGCGTACGCCCCCCTGAACTCCAGCGTCACGCTCTTGATCCCCGCTTCCTCACCGGGCATCAGGTTGAGGACCTCGACATCGTAATCGTGCGAGTCGCCCCAGCGGCTGTACATGCGCATGAGCATCTCCGCCCAGTCCTGCGACTCGGTGCCGCCCGCGCCCGGGTGGATCGTGACCAGGGCGTCCCGGTGGTCGTCCTGGCCGCGCAGCATGTTCCGCAGCTCCAGTCGCTCGATCTCGCGTTCCAGCGCTTCCGACTCACCCTCGATCTCGGCACGCAGCTCCGCGTCGCCATCCGGGTCCGCGTCCAGGAGCTGAGCGAGCTCCAGCAGGTCGGCCGCCTTCGCGCGCGCCCGGTCCCAGGGCTGGATCCAGCCCTTCAGATCGTTCACCTCGATGCTGACCGTCTTCGCCCGGTCCGGCTCGTCCCAGAACCCGGGCTCCACCATCTGCGATTCCAGCTCCTCGAGACGGCTCCGCTTCGCGGCTACGTCAAAGATAGCCTCCGAGCGAATCCACCCGCTCTCGCTGAGATTCCAGCCGTTCCAGTGCTTCCGACATGCCTTCTCTCCTAATGCGAGGGGCCGCCCGGAACGGGACGGCCCCATGTTCTCCTCACGACGCCGAACATAACGGCGGCTCCGGCCACCGGCAACACGGCCGGACGGTCAGAAAACCTTCGCTCCGTCGGCCAGGATCTCGTTCAGCGCGTCGCGAAAGTACGGCGTGCGCTTCGCCATCGATTCCCCCACCTGGTCGACGAACTCGTCCCAGCTCCTGAGGATCTCATCGCGGAATTCCCGGCGCAGCGTTCCCAGCCGCAAACCGTCCGCCCAACGCTCCGGATGATACACCTTGATGTCGGAAACGAGCGCACGCGCCAGCCGCCTCGCCCGGATGTCGGGATCCTGCGGGCCGAAGATCGGAGAGCCCGCCCCCACCCCCATGCCTCCGTCGTGCGGCACCGCTTCGCCGGCCGCCACTTCGCCGGGCGCCAGCTCCAGCACCCCGCCGATGCGGAAGCGATCGCCGCAGTCACGGCAGCGCGTGACCACGCCGGCCGCGGGCACGCGCGCAGGGTCCACGCGGTAGATGCTGCCACAGCCGGGGCACGACACGTTCACGGCTGCGCGCTCCCATCACCCCCGTCGCCGTCCGCGGGGTGATCGGCGGACCCCGGCAGCCGTTCCATGGGCGGATCCGCGCGCCGGTCCACGGCATGGAGAGAGCCCGGGAGCGTCTTGGCGTACGACTTCATCTCCGTGGCGAGCTCGCTCACACGCGCGGGATGCGTGAACGTGCGCGCGCGGTTCGTCACCACTCCGATGGAGAGCGTCATGAGCGGGATCTCGTGGAGCTCGCCGCGGCGATCCCGCGCCATGTAGCCGCCCCGGCGGCGATCGTCATCCGTGTACTGGAAGGGGATGAGCGTGTCGAAGATCTCGAGGATCTCGCGACACACGCCCTCCATGACTTCGAGCGGGACGTTGAAGATGAAATCGTCGCCCCCGATATGCCCGATGAAGCCGGCGGGCGAGTGCGCCTTGACCACGTCGCGGAGGATGCGCGAAAGCAGCGTGATGACGTTGTCGCCCCGGTTGTAGCCGTAGCGATCGTTGAACTCCTTGAAGTGGTCCAGGTCGGCGTAGCAGACGGCGAACTTCTCGCCGCTCCGGATCCGCTCGGTGATGTCGCGCTCGATCTGGGCCGTGCCGGGCAGCCGCGTGGATGGGTGAACGCTCACGTCCCGTTCCGCGCGGTTGAGCGTCACCTGCAGCCGGATCGCACGCTCCTCCGACGACATGTCCGGCGTCAGGAGCTCGTCAGCGCCGGCTTCCATGGCCCGGAGCCCATGACCGCGATCCGCTTCGTCGATGAAGATCACGGGTATGACGGCGCTGAAGGCGTCCCGCTTGAGCGCCCGGCAGGTGGCGATCGCCTGGTCGTCGATGGGGCTGCCCATGACGATGCACGCCGGAAAGCTGCGGTTCACCAGCTCGATGATGGATTCGCAGTCGTCCATCTCGACCAGGCTCAGCCCGTTCCGGTCCACGAACGCCGTCACCAGCGCGGGCGGCCTGCGCTGTTCGGGCGAGTAGAACGCCACCACCGGCTTGGAGTGCATCGCCGTACGTCAGGGGAATGCCAGTTGGGGAGAACCGGAGGGAGAAGGTACCCGATCGGCTACGAGCATGTCAAAGGCCGCCATCATGCTCCGGGGTTCTCCGACTCGATCAGCTGGAAATCGATCTTCCGCTCCTCGAGGTTCACACCGGCCACCTGCACCGTCAGGCGGTCCCCGAGCCGGAAGCGTCGGCCCGTGTGCTCGCCCAGGAGCGCGAAGCGGTCTTCCTGGAATACATAATAGTCATCGTCCAGCGAGCTCACGTGGATCAGCCCGTCCACGAAGTACCGGTCCAGGAGCACGAACAGCCCGAACGACGTCACTCCGCTCACCGTTCCGGTGAACGCGTCCCCGAGATGCTGCTCCATGAACTCGACCTTCTTCAGGTCCACGCTGTCCCGCTCCGCATCCACGGCTACGCGCTCCCTCTCGCTGGTCTGCCTCGCCACCGCCGGCAGGGTTTCCGTGCGCATCTCCTCCGAAACGCGCTCGCCTCGAATCAGCGCCTGGATCACCAGGCGGTGGACCACGAGGTCCGAATAGCGGCGGATCGGTGACGTGAAATGCGTATAGAAGTCCGTGGCCAGCCCGAAGTGGCCCAGCGCTTTCTCACTGTACCTTGCCCGCTTCATCGACCGCAGCACCACCGTGGAGACCAGGGTTTCCTCCGGACGGTCCTCGAACCGGGCGATGGCACCCTGAAGGTCCTTCGGCGTGGGCTTCTCGGGGATCCGGACCCCGAGCCCCGCCAGGAAGCCGCGCAGCTGCTCGACCCGCTCCGGGTCCGGCGGCTCGTGGACCCGGTGCAGGAACGGCAGCTTGCGCCGGCCGGCATCCCGGTCCACGACTTCATTGGCCAGGATCATGTAATCCTCGATCAGCCGATGGCTCTCCAGCCGCAGCACTCGCTGGATGTCCGTCGGCTCCCCCGTCGCGTTCAGCACCACGCGCGCTTCCGGGAGGTCGAAATCGATACTGCCCCGGGCCTCCCGCTTCGCGCGCAGCTTCCGACTCAATGCGACCAGGAAGCGGAGTGCCTCCTCCGTTTCCCCGCTCACCCCCGCCTTGCCGTCCAGGACGTTCTGGGCGTCATCATAGGAGAGGCGGTGCGCGCTCCGGATCACGGTGCGGGCCAGCTCGTGGCCGCGCACTTCCGCGTCGTCATCCAGCCGGAGCAGGAGGGAGACGGCCAGCCGGTCCTCGTGGGGCCGCAGCGAGCACAGGTCCCCCGAGAGTGCTTCGGGAAGCATCGGGATGACGCGATCCACCATGTACACGCTCGTGCCCCGCCGGAACGCCTCCAGGTCGATGGCACCGCCCTCCTCCACGTACTGGGACACGTCCGCGATGTGCACCCCCACCTCCCACAGGCCGTCCTCGCGCCTCTGGATCGATAGCGCGTCATCGTGGTCCTTCGCGTCGGGAGGGTCGATGGTGAAGACGAGCCGCCCTCGCAGGTCGAGGCGGCCCTCCAGGTCCTCCGGGCGGATACCCCGGTCGCGCAGCGCCTCCGCTTCCGCCTCTACTTCCCCCGGGAACTCCAGGGGAAGCTCGTGGCCGAACGCGACCGTGAGCACGTCGACGCCCGGGGAGCCGAGCCGGCCGAGCACGCGGTCCACCGATCCCGCAGGGCCCCGGTGCACGTCGCCCCAGCTCTCGACCTTCACCACCACCACATCGCCGTCCGCCGCACCGCCATCCTGGCCGGGCGGCACGAACACGTCGCGCGCGAGCCGCTGGTCCTCCGGCACCACGAAGCCGAAGCTCCGCGCGGGGTGGTATACGCCCACGATCGTGCTGCGCGCGCGCTCCAGGACTTTGATGATCCGCCCCTCGGGGCGCCCGCCGCGAGGGCTCTTTTCCACCCGGGCAACCACCTTGTCGCCGTCCACCGCCGACCCGAGGGCGTTACCGGGCACGTAGATGTCCGGGCCATCGCCCTCCTCGCGTGCCACGAACCCGGCGCCGCTCCGGATCGTCTGCAGGCGGCCCACCGCCAGATTGATCCGCTGCGGCAGCGCGAATCGCTGACCCTTGACCCGATAGAGGACCCCGTCCTCCACCAGGCGGTCGAGGAAGTCCTTGAATTCGGCGTACTCTTCCTGGCCGACGTCGAGCGCGTGGGCCAGCTCCTTGGTCTTGAGAGGGCGCCGCGCCTCGTCCTGGAGGTGCCGGATGACCGCTTCGGCGGTGGTGTTCATGGAGCCTGTCGTATGGGAATTCGGAGTCCGACCCGCCAGCGCACGCCGGCCCGGTCGGGGTCGATTCGGTTCTCGAGCCGCACGTCGCCCGCGAGCACGCGGGCGGCGAGGAACGCATCCACCGCGGACACGAGGTGGTTGGCCAGGATGAGGCCGGCCGCCAATCCCGCCTGGCGCGCCCGGCCGTCCGCGTCGTCGATCAGCCCACGGAAGCGGGCGAGCTCCGTTTCGTGTCCGGTCCAGCTCCAGATGAACGCGGGACCGATGGCATGGGCTCCGTAGTAGTCCAGGGCGCGGGCATACCCCGGCGTCCCGGGCTCCGCGCTACCTCCCGGGGCATAGAGCGACAGCGCCAACGCCCAGATCTGGCCGTTGTACGTCCCGGCGTCCGACTCGGGCTGAAGCCCCGGGTTCGAACCGTCCACGTCGTAACGACCGCTCTCGGCATAGTGACTCATGGCCTCGTAGTAGCCCCAGGGCCCATCCTCGCGCGCCGCTCCGCCAGGCTCCCGCGCCACATCCCACGCCAGGTCTCGATACGCTCGTGAGAATCGCGCCTCGTCACGCACCGCGTCCACGCGCACCCCCCAGAACGCCAGCTCCGTCGCGCCGTACACCACCCATCGGCGCAGTCCGAGCGCGCCCTGTCCCGCGCCCGGAAGCAGCAGCGATGCGCTGAACGCTCCCACCGGGGACCGCAAGACGGCGACCAGCTCCTGGCCGCCGCGCGCGGGGGCGGCGGCCCCGTGCCTCCCCTCCGGCGTCCGCGACGAGGGCGTCGCCCACAGCGCCGAGGGGCGCGGGCCCGGGACCGCGCCGCCCCGGTGGGACGCCTGCGCCGCCGCCCCACAGGCCGCGGCCAGGATCGCCGCGCAGGCGACGAACACTGCCGGGGCGGGGAGCGCCGCGGCCATGGCCCGGCGCCGCGCGCCTGCGCTCCGTCGCCCGGACGGGCGGGCCGGGAATGCCGCGTCAGAATGCAATGGAGAAGGAGACCTGGTACGGTTCGGTGTCCGCCGCCAGGCTCGAATTGACGAACGACCGGGAGACGGCGATGTCGAAACGATTGTAGTGCAGCTCGATTCCCACCGCCGCGCCCGTGGCGAGCCCTTCGCCGGGCGTGTAACCGGCGCGCAGGAAGATCAGGTCCTGCATCGCGAGCTCCAACCCCACCGAAGGCGTGTAGTGGCCCGACCGCCGCGGCTCGTCCGTGATCTCTCCCGAGACGCGGAGGGCCAGCAGACTGTCGGTCGGCGTATTCGCCAGAAGGTCGTACGACGCACCCACGTGAACGCGTGTGGGCAGCGGGTCGGCCTGGGCGGCGTTCTCCACCTGCAGCCCGAAGCCCACGTTGGAGGCCGAGATGCCGAGGGTGAGTGCCGGGTTCCACGAGGGCTGATAAAGGATCCCGAAGTCGGCCCCGTGTGTGGTTGCGACGTTCTCCTCGCTGCCGCACGCCCCGCGGCAATCGATGCGCTGCTGGAACATGCGATAGTTGACACCGGCCGAGATCCCGCCGGTGATGGTCGTGCCGAAGGAAGCCACCAGCAGGTGGTCACGGAACGTCAGCTCCCCCGTGGGCTGTCCTGTGGGGTCGGTGGTCACGATGCTGCCGTTGTCGAACAGCTCGTACGAGAGCGCGAACACACTCGAGAGCGCGGGGACGAGCAGGCTGAACGCGTCGATCTGCGGGCCCACGCTCTGGTCGTCCCAGTGGTGCACCACGAACGTGGTCCGCTCGATGGGCGCCAGCCCCGCCGGGTTGGCGAACACGGCGTCCGCGCCCACCAGCGCCACGGTTGCCCCACCCATGGACGTGGCCCGGGCGCCCACCGGAAGCAGCAGCAACGGACAGCAGTCGTTCGTGCTGCCCTCCGGCTCTCCGGACTCCTGGGCACGGACGGCACCCGGGTATGCGGCAAGCGCCCCGAGGCAGACGAGGGCGATGCGCACGGCCATGGCCGCCTGGCCGTGCCGCCGCGTCCGCGCGCGGACACGCCGTCTGCCGGACCGCCGGGGCGCCTGCAACCGGTGCTCCACGTCAGCGATCGTCCCGCTCCAGCGGCCGGGCCTCGTCCACCAGCATGATGGGGATGTCGTCGCGGACGGCGTAGCGCAGCGCACACGCCCGGCAGATCAGCTCTTCCGGTTCCGCCCGGTGCTCCAGCCGCCCCTTGCACTTCGGGCAGACCAGGATCTCCAGCAGTGCGTCATCGAGCATCAGCGCCCTCTTCCGGAACGTGGTATCCCAGGCGACGGAGTGACGCCGCCTTCTTCCGCCAGCCTGGCAACGGCTTCACCCAGAGGTCAAGGTAAACGCGCTCGCCCACGAACGCCTCGATCTTTTCCCGGGAGCGCATCCCGAGGCGCTTGATGGCCGCGCCCGACTTGCCGATCAGGATCCCCTTCTGACTCGCTCGCTCCACGTACACCTGCGCGCGGATGTACACGGGCACCTCCGATTCCCGATACTCCTCCACCCGTACAACGCTCGAGTACGGGATTTCCTGCTCGTACTCCTCGAAGATCGTCTCGCGGATCAGCTCGGCCACGAAGAATCGGACGGGCTGCGCCGCCATGTCCTCCGCCGGATACAGAAAAGGCGAGAGCGGGAGCCCCTGCTCCAGCGTCGAGCCCAGCGGCTCAAGCCCTTCTCCGGTGAGCGCCGAGACACGGTGAGGCTCCCGGCCCAGGGAAGCCCGACTCCATGAGACCAGCCGGTCCACCGCCGCGGCATCCGCCGCGTCCACCTTGTTGATGGCCACGTGCAACGCGTCCCCGCGCGCCCGCAGCCGCTCCAGCGCCTCCCCCTCGGGCACCGGCGCATCCGCGCGCGTCGGGTCCAGGAGCAGCAACACCACGTCCGCGTCCGCGATCGCCATCAGCGCTTCCGACAGCATCGACTTCTGCAGCAGATAGCGCGGCTCGAGCAGGCCCGGCGTGTCCACGAACACCATCTGCACCGAGTCTTCCGTAAGGATCCCGAGCACCCGCTCGCGCGTGGTCTGCTCCCGGGCCGTCACGATGCTCAGCTTCTCACCGATGAGCGCGTTCAGCAGCGTGGACTTCCCCACGTTCGGCCGCCCCACGAGCGCCACCAGCCCCGCCCGCGTCCCTGCACCCTCTTGCTCTCGTTCCATGCTCCCAATCTAGGCTGTCCCGACCCGCCCCGCCTCCCCGGACCTCATGAAAACCGCGGCACGCCGGTCCAGATCTGACCGGGCGGCGCTCCCGGGACTCCGGGGTTCCCGCGTCGGTGGGGTGGGGTGGTGTGGGAAAAAAGAGAGCCGCCCCGGCACACCGGGGTGTGCGGGGCGGCTCGAT